>NZ_CP119967.1:2032500-3232500 GCF_029543085.1 Pseudomonas sp. A34-9
GTGGATCAACGTTTCGTCCAGATCAAAAATTGCCAGGGCCATCAGTTCTCTCCGAGAACAGCTGCGAGCTACAAGCTTCGAGCTGCAAGAATTGGAATCAGCTGCGCCGCAGTCTACAACTTGAAGCTTGTAGCTCGAAGCTTGCAGCTGCTTTTAAGCGACTTCACACAGGGCCGTCGGATCGATGGAAAGCGCCAGACGCTGACCGTCGGGATGCAGATCGGCTGCCGAGCGGTTGAGCACATCCACCACCAGTTCCACGCCACGGGCTTCGATCCGGTAACGGATGACGTTGCCGAGCAGGCTGTGGCTGCGGATCTGCGCGTCGAGTTCGCCGTCAAGGCTCAATTCGATGGCTTCCGGGCGAATGGCGATGCGGTGGTTGATCGGGCGCTGCAACAGCTTCGATGCGTCTTCGGCATCGAGCAGGTTGTAGTTGCCGATGAAGCCGGCGGCGAACACATCGACGGGTGCGGTGTAGAGGGTTTCGGCGTCGCCGCTTTGTACGATTTTTCCCTGATTCATCAGGAAAATGCGATCAGACATGGTCAGCGCTTCTTCCTGATCGTGGGTGACGAAGATCGTCGTCAGGCCGAGTTCGCGTTGAATCTGACGGATCTGTTCGCGCAGGTGTTTACGAATCCGTGCGTCGAGCGCCGACAGCGGCTCGTCCAGCAGCAATAGACGCGGGCGGGTCACCAACGAGCGGGCGAGGGCAACCCGCTGGCATTGACCACCGGATAACTGATGCGGATAGCGGTTGGCGAAGTCGTTCAGTTCAACGAGTTTCAACACCTCCGAAACGCGTTTATGGCTGTCGTCGGCATTGACTTTCTGCATGCGCAAACCGAATGCGACGTTCTGCTCCACAGTCATGTTAGGAAACAGCGCATAACTCTGGAACACCATGCCGATCCCGCGCTTTTGCGGACTCAACGGCACGATGTCGACGCCGTCGAGCAGGATTTTGCCGCCATCGACTGGCGTCAGACCGGCAATGCAGCGCAACAGGGTGGATTTGCCGCAACCGGACGGGCCGAGCAGGGTGACGAACTCGCCTTTATTGATTTCACAATTGATATCGCTGAACACCGTGGTGCCAGCGTAGTTTTTCTGCAGATGTTGGACGCTGACATAGCTCATTCGCTTTTGTCCTTGTTCAAGATGTTGGCGATCCAGGTCAGGACCAGCACGAAAAAGAAATACGAGATGACCAGCGCGCTGGTGAAGTGACCGCTGCTGTTGCGCATGTTGTTCAGGTAAACCTGCAGGGTTTCGTAACGCGTGCCGACGAGGATGTTGGCAAAGACGAACTCCCCGAACAGGAACGAGAACGACAGCAGCAACGCGACCATGAGGCCTTTGCGCAGGTTGGGCAGCACCACCAGAAACGCCGCCTGAAAGGTGCTGGCGCCGAGCAATTGCGCGGCGTCCATCAGGTCGCGCAGGTTGATTGCCTGCAAATTGTTGGTGATCGCCCGGTACATGAACGGCAGCGCCACGGTGAAGTAGCAACCGATCAGGATCCACGGCGTGCCGACCATCGCCATCGGCCCGGAACCGTAGAGCTGCAACAGACCCACCGAGGACACCACCGGCGGCACTGCGAAGGGCAGCAGGATCAGGATGTTCATCAGCGCATCGAGCTTCGGGAAGTGGTAATGCACCACGAACAGCAGCGGCAAAATCAGCACCACAGACAGCACCAGCGCACCGACGCAGACCAGCAATGACTGGCCGAAGGCGTGAAGGAAGCGCGGGTCGCTCCACAACTGGATGTACCACTTGAAGGTGAAACCGCTGGGCAGGACGGTCGCCGACCAACTGCTGGCGATCGAGTAGACCAGCGTGCCTGCCAGCGGCAGCAAGAGGATGGCGAACAGCAGATAAACCACGACGCGGTGGTAGAGGCCGGCCGGGCCGGAGTCAGCGCGAGACATGGTAACTCCTCTTCAACAGCAGTTGATGCACGACGGTGACGATGGTCATCAGTGCCACCAGCACCACGGCCAACGCGCTGGCCAGATTCGGATCAAGGGAAATGTCGCCGGAGACCATTGCCGCAATACGGATCGGCAGCACGTTGAAATTGCCGGTGGTCAGCGCATAGACCGTGGCGTAAGCGCCGAGGGCGTTGGCCAGCAGAATCACGAACGTCCCGAGCAACGCAGGCGTCAGCACTGGCAAACCAATATGCCGCCAGAACTGCCAGCCATTGGCGCCGAGCAATGCGGCGGACTCGCGCCAGTCTTCACGCAAAGCGTCGAAGGCGGGGTAGAGCAGCAACACGCCGAGGGGAATCTGGAAGTAGGTGTAGAGGATGATCAACCCGGTTTTCGAGTACAGGTTGAAGTCCTGAATGATCCCCGATTGCTTCAACATGATGGTGATGCTGCCGTTGAAACCGAGCAGGATGATGAATGCGAACGCCAGTGGCACGCCGGCAAAGTTGCTGGTCATGTTGGCGAAGGCGTTCACAAAGTTGCGCAGTTTCGAGTCGACCCGACGCAGGGAATACGCACCGAGTACGGCGATGATGATACCGAACACGCTCGACCAGAAGCTGATCTCGAGGCTGTACTGGATCGCCTGCAAATAGAATTTCGAGCTGAAGATCTTGCTGAAGTTGGCGAAGCCCCAGCCGAACTCTTCCGATTGCAGGCTGTTGATCATCACCCAGACCAGCGGGGCAATTTCAAAGACGATAAAGAACAGCGCAAAGGGCACCAGGCACAGCGCCGCCAGCCATTTGCCGCGAGTCATCGAGTTCACTTGAGTAACCCCCGGCATACAGGTTTGTCGTGGGGCGCGCCGAGCAGTTCGCAGACGATGCCGCAGATTTCCGTCTGTTTCGGCGCGGCATCGGCGTCGAGGCTGAAGGCGTCACCGAGGACGAACAGCGGCACCTGACGTTCTTCCGGCAACAGGCCGTTATGCGAGCGATCGTTGTTCATGCCGTGGTCGGCAGTCACCAATACCTGATAGCCAGCGTCGAGCCAGTTTTGCAGATAGTCGGCAAGGATGATGTCGGCGAAGCGCGCGCTGTTGCGATATTGCGAGGAGTCGAGGCCGTGCTTGTGCCCGGCGTCGTCGATGTTCATCGGGTGAATCAACAGGAAGTTCGGATCGTGGCGCAGGCGCAGGTTTTCCGCGTCGGCGAACAGGTGCGAATCCGGGTAGTGATCGCTCCAGTAGAAATGCCCGTGCTGGATCGGCAGTGACAGATTGTCGGTGTGACGGTCGCGTGCGGCTACGAACGGAGAGCGGTTGTACAACTCGCTGACCCAGTGATACGCCGCAGCAGCGGTTTTCAAACCGGCATCGCGGGCGTAGTGATAAATGCTGCGCTGGTTGGACAGGCGCGAGACATTGTTGTGAACGATGCCGCTGTCGATCGGCGGCACGCCGGTGAGGATGCATTCATAAAGCGGTCGGGACAGGGCCGGCAGCTCGCACTCCAACTGGTAGAGCGCGGCGCGTCCTGCGCCAACATAAGCCTGCAGATGCCCCATGGCGTGACGCGCGACCTCGTAATTGAGGCCGTCGAGCACGACAAGGATGACGTTGTGCTTCATAGGGGCAAAAACTCCGAAAACAAAACTGGAACCAACCCCTGTAGGAGCTGCCGCAGGCTGCGATCTTTTGATGTTGCTTTAAAGGGCAAGATCAAAAGATCGCAGCCTGCGGCAGCTCCTACAGATGAAGGATTACTTCATCTCTACGATGACTTCTTCGTTCCACTGCTGTGGCAGGGCTTTGGAAGTCTTTTCCCAGGCATCGGCATCCTTGATCGGGGTGACCTTTTTGTACTGCTCGTTCGGCAGCAGTTTGGCCTTCACGTCTTCCGGCAGTTGCAGGTGCTCGGCGCGGATCGGACGGGCGTTGCCACGCGCCAGGTTGGTCTGGCCGGCGTCGCTGAAAATGTATTCGCGGGTCAGCTTGGCGGCGTTAGGGTTTTTTGCGTACTTGTTGATGATCGTGGTGTAGCCGGAAATCACCGAACCGTCGGATGGGATCAGCACGACGTAGTCATCCGGGTTGGCCATCTTGGCTTTGTAGCTCAGGCCGTTGAAGTCCCAGACCACGCCGACTTCGATCTCGCCTTTTTCCATGGTGGCGATGGTCGGGTTGGCCATCGACAGGCGACCTTGCTTGGCAATGTCTGCAAACAGCAGCAGGGCGGGTTTGATGTTTTTCTCGTCGCCACCGTTGGCCAGTGCCGCCGCGAGAACGCCGTTGGCCGCTTGAGCGGCGGTGCTCACGTCACCGATCGAGACCTTGTATTTGCCGCCCTTGAGGTCAGCCCATTTGGTCGGTACTTCGGAACCGTGCAGCAGCTTTTTGTTGACGATGAACGCGATGGTGCCGGTGTAGGCCAGTGCCCAGTTGCCGTCCTTGTCCTTGGCCCAGTCCGGAACCTGATCCCAGGTGCTTGGTTTGTACGGTTGCACCACGCCTTGCTTGACCGCGATCGGGCCGAAGGCGGCACCGACGTCGCCGATGTCGGCGGTGGCATTGTCTTTCTCGGCGGCGAACTTGGCGATTTCCTGAGCCGAGCTCATGTCGGTGTCGATGTGCTTCAGGCCGTAGGTCTTGGCCAGGTCTTCCCAGGTGCCTTTCCAGTTGGCCCAGTCATCGGGCATGCCGACGCTGTTGACGGCGCCTTCCGCTTTCGCAGCGGCTTCGAGGGTTTTCAGATCGGTGCCGGCCGCCATGGCGGAGGTGCACATTGCAATGGTCGAGCCTAACAGTGTTGCCAGGAAAAGCTGTTTCATTCCGAAGCTCCTTGGTCGTGTTCAACGCTGCGATTGCGGTGTGTGTTGGTCTAGGTCAGCAATACCTGAGCCAATTTAAGGGGGGTGGATGACACTTTGATGTCGGCGGCCTTGCGGCGGGCCTTTTATTTGCCCGGTATTAGCGGCTGCCAGATAAGCGTAGACCATGCTCAAAGGCCCGGAGCGCAAGGGACTTGGCCGATGTATTGCAAGTCGTGAAGACGACCGTTGGGGAGTTTTGTCATCTCTCGGTCATCTGCACTGCCTAGGCTTGCAACATCAGGAAGCGGCGCGATTGCCGTGCGGTTTTGCCCCGAAACAGTGCTGGTCTAGTCCAGATAGGTAACGTTGATGCGCGATGAGGCAACAAAAGCGGTGACAGCGATTGGCCAGGTGTTGCAGGAACAACTCGATCACGGGTTGTTGGCAGCGGGCAGCAAGTTGCCGGCCGAGCGCAAGCTCAGTGAGTTGTTCGGCACCACACGGATTACCGTGCGGGAGGCGTTGTTGCAATTGGAGGCGCAGGGGCAGATTTATCGTGAGGAACGGCGGGGCTGGTTCGTGTCGCCACCGCGTCTGGCCTACAACCTGATGCAGCGCAGTCACTTTCACGCGATGGTCAGTGCGCAGGGGCGGGTGCCGTCGACCGAAGTGATTTCTGCGCGGTTGCAGCCGGCTTCGGCTGCGGTCTGTGCCTGGTTGCAGTTGCCGGCGTTGTCGAGTGTGATTCAGATTTGCCGGTCGCGGCGCATTGATGGGCGGTTGGTGTTGTACGTGGAGCACTATTTGAATCCGCAGTTTTTTCCGGGGATTCTTGAGTTTGATTTGAATCAGTCGATCACCGAGTTGTATGCGCGGCATTACGATTTGCACTATGGGCGGGTGCGCTTTGAGATTGTGCCTACGTCACTGTCTGTGGATGCGGCGGCGGCTTTGCGGGTGTCGGTGGGGAGTCCGGGGTTGAGGATTGCTCGGGTTAATTATGATCAGCATGAGCGGTTGATCGATTGTGATCTGGAGTTTTGGCGGCATGATGCGATTCATGTCGGGGTTGATGTTGTTTGAGCTTTGAGCTTTGGGCTTTGGGCTTTGACCTTGGCGGCCTGTGGGCCGACTAGGTTCTTGGGGTTTTGGGTGTATATCCGTTGTTTCGGGTGCTGCCGCTGACGGTTTCGCTCTTACAGCGACTCACTTTTCCAGACGCCGAAAAGTAAGCAAAAGGCTGGGCCCCGGCGTTCGGCCCGCTCGCTGGGGCTCGGGGTTCCTTCGTTACGGGATTGATCCGGGGGCAGCGCCTACGGTTTGCTTCGCTGCACCTCCTCTCGCTGTGTTTGGCTGCGCCAAACGGTCGCTACGCTCCCACCCCCGGATCAATCCCGGAACGAAGCCTGCCGATGGGGCCGGCACGGCAAGATCAAGAGCTGCAGCCGAGCTAACGCTCATCCTGTTGAGTGGTGAGGGGCAGAAGCGGTGCGGGGTGGACGCTGCTTTGCTTTTGCTTTTCTGTGGGCTTGCCAGCGATGGCGGCCTGACAGCCGACCTGTTTCTGACAGGCTGCTCACGGTCCAAACGTGGGAGCGAGCCTGCTCGCGAAGGCGCCCCCACAGTCACTTCAAGTTTATTTGCCTGTCCCCGCATTGGCATACAGATAATCCGTCGCCAACGCAGCCAATGTCCTCACGCCTACCACCAGCGCCGATTCATCCACAAAGAACCCCGGATTGTGATTCGGCGCGGCCTTGCTCATGTCTTGATCCCGCGGCGTTACGCCCAGAAATACAAACAGTCCCGGCACTTCCTTGGCATAGAACGAAAAGTCTTCCGCGCCCCCCACCAGCGGGGCATTGACCACGTCGTCCTTGGCTGCCCACTTCAATGTCGGCAGCATTTTTTCGGTGAGCGCCGGGTTGTTAATTGTCGGGTCGTATTTTTCGATGATGGTCACATCCGCTTTCGCGCCACCACTTTCGGCGATTTTTTCCACGGTCTGGCGTACGTCGGCATGCAGTTTCTGGCGAATGCCATAGTCGTAGGAGCGGATCGTCCCGGTCATGTCGACGGATTCGGGAATGATGTTGTAGCGCGTGCCGCCGTTGATGGTGCCGATGCTGACGACTGACGGATAAGACGAAATATCCGTGCGGCGGCTGACCACGGTTTGCAGGCCAACGATGGTTTGTGCGCCGACGGTGATCGGGTCGATGCCGTCCCAGGGGCGGCCGGCGTGGGTCTGTTTGCCGAGGATTTTGATGCGCAGGTCGTCGGAGCTGGCGAGGGTGGCGCCGGGGCGGTAGGCGATCTGGCCGGCGGGGACGCCGGCCCAGACGTGCAGGCCGAAGACGGCGTCGGGTTTCGGTGATTTCATCACGCCTTCCTCGACCATCATTTTCGCGCCCCAGGTGTTTTTGCCGTCGGGGATGAAGTCGCTTGGGCCTTCTTCGGCGGGCTGGAAGTAGAACACCACGGTGCCGGGCAAGGTGTCGCGCATGCCTGTGAGAATTTTCGCCGTGCTGAGCAGGATCGCGGTGTGCGCATCGTGGCCGCAGGCGTGCATGACGTCGACTTCTTTGTCGAGGTAGCGGCCTTTGGCTTTCGAGGCAAATGGCAGGTCCGAGACTTCCTTGACCGGCAGCGCATCCATGTCGGCGCGCAAGGCCACGGTCGGGCCGGGCAGGGCGCCTTTGAGAACGGCGACGACGCCGGTGCGGGCGACGCCGGTTTTCACTTCAAGGCCCATGGCCTGCAACTGCTTGGCGACCAGTTCGGCGGTGCGTTTTTCGGTGTTGCCAAGTTCCGGGTGGGCGTGGATGTCGCGGCGGGTTTCCAGCAGTTGCGGTTCCAGCTTTTGGGCCTGTTCGGCGATCGTGGTACGGGTGCTTTCCAGCGTTGCGGCGCCGGCGTGGCTGGCGAAGCAGCTGAGCAGAACGGCTTGGGCAATGCGCGTCAGTTGCATCGGGTTCTCCTTGATTATTGTTGTTCGGGCTTCCTTGCCTGTGACTGCAACCGCGCGCGTGAGTGCTATTCCTTCGGTTGTCCGCCACCGGCAGTGATCACTTGCACGCTCATGCGCGGCGTTGCCAGATCCAGCCCGGCTTCGTCCAGGTGACGTTTGAGCGACAGGTTGAAGGCCCGCGAAACTTCCCACTGTTTGATCGGCGCGGTCTTGAAGCGCGCGCGCAGGATCGCGCTGCCGGATTCGAAACTTTCCACGCCCTGAATCTCCAGCGGCGACCAGATGTTGCGCCGCTGCAACGGATCGGTGCGCATCTTCTGCCCGACTTCGCGCATCAGTTTGATCGCGTCGTCGATTTCCATGTTGTACGGCACCGCGACGCGGAAGATCGCGTAGCCGAATTCCCGTGAGTAGTTCTTGATGCTTTTGATTTCGCTGAATGGGATGGTGTGCACGATGCCGTCGATGTCGCGCAGGCGCACGGTGCGGATGGTCAGGCCTTCGACGGTGCCGAGGTGGCCGCCGACGTCGACGTAGTCGTCGATGGCCAGTGAGTCTTCGATGATGATGAACAGGCCGGTGATCAAGTCTGCGACCAGCGACTGAGCACCGAAACCGATGGCCAGACCGATCACACCGGCACCGGCCAGCAGTGGCGTGACGTTCATGCCCATGTTCGCCAGGGCGACGATCAGCGCGATGATGAAGATCGCCACGAACAGCACGTTGCGGATCAGCGGCATCATCGTTTGCGCACGGGCATTTGCCAGGCCTTTGCGTGAGCGGGTGAGGGCGTGGTGCACGGCGGTGTCGGCGAGGATCCAGATCAGCCAGGAGAAAATCAGCGTGCCGATCAGGCTGAACAGTTTGACGCTGACATCATGCCCTTCGCCCTCGGCAAAACCGATCAGCGACTCGCCCCACACGCGCAGGCCGAGTTCGATAAAGACCAGCCAGACCACCAGGTGTGCGAGGGTGTAGAAAAAGCTTTTCAGGCGTTCGGAGTAGAGCGCGTGGCGTTTTGGCCCGCGTTGCGGCTTCAAGGAGTGCCGGCGGACGAGGCCGTTGATCACCATGCACATCACCAGCAGCACGGTGCAGATCAGCGATTGGCGCAATGCTGTGCTGGTGTCGCCGGCGGAAACGAACGTGGCGAACAGCGAGATGCCGACCAGTACCAGCGCCGGCACGTACCAGAAGGTGCCGAGGATTTCGATGGTGTCGCTGAGGGCGCGGCGGGTCAGGCGTCGCGACAGCGGCTGGTTGCGAATCAGATGCGCAATCGGTCGGCGGAAGCGCAGGATAAACAGGCCGGTCGACAATGCGGCGAGGACATTGGCGATGGTTGCAGCGGTGTGGGCCAGATGCACGCCGAGGCTTTCGCTCAGGCGCGGATCATTCAGCGCTTCACCGAACGCGGCGAAGCTGCCGATCAGCCACAACGGCCGGAAAGCCTGATGCCGCAGGATGTACAGCGCACGATGGCGGTGCGGGCCATCGAGCAGGGAAAACGCGATCACGCAGATTGCCGAGAAACAGGTGCCGACCACCAGCGCATAAGCCAGCACCATCGCCAGGCTTTTACCCAGTGACGACGGCAGCGCGTAGCTCATGTAGACGGTCATCACCAAGGCGATCAGCCACGGCCCGAGCTTGCGCAACGCAAAGCGCAACATGTCGAGGGCCTTGGGGTGTTGCGGCAGTTCTTCGGTGAGACCGAAGCGCATGCGCACCCGATGGCCGAGCCAGATCAGCGCGGCGGCGAGCAGGCTCCAGACCATCAGGATCATGGCGAAACCGAAAATGATCGGCAGCCACTCGTTGGCCGGCAGCATCATGCCGCTCAGTTCGTCCTTGGCCAGTTCGAACTCGTCGCCCCAGCGGTTGAGCGGGCTGTCGGCGCCGGTGAATTGTTTTTCGAAGTTGGCAAGGGTGCCGCCGATCAAGCCCAGTACGCCTTCTTCGGGACTGGCTTGGGCTTTTTTGGTGGCATCGCGCAGCTTCTTCAGATCGGTCAGCAACTGTGCGCGTTGCTTGTCGTTTTCCAGCGACTTGATGACTTCGTCGAGGGACTGGCCGAGCGGTTCCTGGGCTTCGGGTTGCGCCTTGTTGGTATTAAGCAGACCGGGCAAGCCGACCGCGTGGGCGGGCGCCAGCGGCAGCAGCGTCATCAGGCAGACGAGGAACAGACTGGGCAAAGCAAAAAGACGAGCAAACACTAGGCGGTCAACCTCGCAAGGGGCGGATTCGCTGGAGTGTACGAGGCCCACTAACGCAATGCGAGCCGGGCGCGGATTTATTCGTTGAGTTTGGCGAGGATCTTGTAGACCACGGTGGCGAGGATCATCAGCATGCCGATCCACATGGCCAAGACGCCAGCGTTCTTGTCGCGGAAGTTGAAGCCGATGGCCAGCAGGATCATCCCGCTCAGGATCGGGACGAGCATGGCGTGGAACGAAGACATCGAGATCATGGAGACTGCCTTGTCGAAATGATTGATGTAAGTCTAGGCCGGTTTGGGCTGACCGGTATTGATCTGAGTAGGAGCTGCCGCAGGCTGCGATCTTTTGATCTGGCTTTTGATTTACAAAAAACAAAGATCAAAAGATCGCAGCCTGCGGCAGCTCCTACAGGGGCGTTACGGCAGTTCGCGGCTTGCGTAGAACGCGCTCAGCACTTTCACCAGATGCGCCAGGTCGTGGCTGCCGCACAGTTCGCGGATCGAGTGCATGGCGAAGGTCGGCAGGCCGATGTCGACGGTGCGCACGCCCAGGTGGCTGGCGGTGATCGGGCCGATGGTCGAGCCGCAGCCCATGTCGCTGCGCACCACGAAGCTTTGCACCGGCACTTCTTCGGCCATGCACAGATGGCGGAAGAAGCCTGCGGTTTCGCTGTTGGTGGCGTAGCGCTGGTTGCTGTTGACCTTGATCACCGGGCCGGCGTTGAGTTTCGGGCCGTGGTTGGCGTCGTGCTTTTCCGCGTAGTTGGGGTGTACGCCGTGGGCGTTGTCGGCCGAGACCAACAGGGATTTCTGGATGGTGCGGACGAACTCGTCACCTTCCGGCAGCAGGCGACGCAGGGTCTGTTCGAGCATCGGGCCGTCGGCACCGCAGGCCGAGCAGGAACCGACTTCTTCGTGGTCGTTGCACACCAGCACGCAGGTTTCTTCGGTTTCGGCGGTGAGCAAGGCTTGCAGGCCGGCGTAGCACGACAACAGGTTGTCGAGGCGCGCACCGGCAATGAAGTTGCCATTGAGGCCAATCACTGCAGCACTTTGCGTGTCGTAGAAACTCAGCTCGTAATCCAGCACGACGTCGGCGTTCAGCCCATGTTCGCGGGCCAGTTGATCGGTCAGCACGGCGCGGAAATCGACGCGCTCGTCACCGGCAAATTGCGCGAGGATCGGCGGCAGCTCGGTCTGCGCGTTGATCGCCCAGCCTTGATTGGCTTCACGGTTGAGGTGAATGGCCAGGTTGGGAATGATGGCGATCGGTGCCTTGAAGTCGATCAACTGGCTTTCGACTTTGCCGTCGCGACGGAAAGTGACGCGGCCGGCCAGCGACAGGTCGCGGTCGAACCACGGTGCCAGCAGCGCGCCGCCGTAGACTTCAACGCCCAGCTGCCAGAAGCCCTGACGCTGCAGCTCCGGTTGCGGCTTGACCCGCAGGCACGGGCTGTCGGTGTGCGCGCCGACCAGACGGATACCGCCGTGCAGTGGCGAAGTGCGGCCCATTTTGATCGCGACGATCGAGGAGTCGTTACGGGTGACGTAATAGCGGCCGTTCGGCTCGGTGGTCCATGGCTCGCGCTCGTCGAGGCGCACGTAACCGGCGGCCTCCAGACGCTGAACCAGACTGGCAGTAGCGTGGAACGGGGTAGGGGAGGCCTTGAGGAAGTCGATCAGGCCTTGGTTCAACTCTTCGCGCATAAGAAACTCCAGACAGCAATGGGCGGGAGTTTAACGCATTGAACAGGGAATTGGATCTGAACCGGGTTCCTGTAGGAGCTGCCGAAGGCTGCGATCTTTTGACCCTGTGTTTCTTTACATCAAAAACAAGATCAAAAGATCGCAGCCTTCGGCAGCTCCTACAGAGGCAATGTCAGAACGGTGCCGGGCACTCGAAGCGCAGGCGTTCGCCGGTTTGCGGATGGGTGAAGCTGAGCATGCTCGCGTGCAGGCACAGGCGTGGCCATGCCGCCAGCGCCTGCTCATGGGCGTAGAGCCCGTCACCGAGCAGCGGATGCCCGATCGACAGCATGTGCACGCGCAACTGGTGCGAACGGCCGGTGATCGGCGTCAACTCAACGCGACACCAGTCGCCGCAACGCTCCAGCACGCGCCAGAAGGTCAGCGCATGTTTGCCGAATTCGTGATCGACCACATGGCGCGGTTTGGTCGGCGGGTCGTAACGCAGCGGCAAGTCGATGCTGCCACTGTCGAGTTCCGGCTGACCCCAGGCCAGCGCGGTGTAGGCCTTTTCGGTTTCGCGGTCGTGAAACTGGCGCGACAGTTCGCGATGTGTGTCGGCGTCACGGGCGAGCAGAATGATGCCGGAGGTTTCCCAGTCCAGGCGATGAACGATGCGCGCTTCCGGGTAGCCGTTTTCCTGCAGGCGGGTGATCAGGCAGTCCTTGTTGTCGTCGGCCCGACCGGGCACCGAGAGCAGCAACGTCGGTTTGTCGACCACCAGTACGGCGGCGTCCTGATGGATGATGCGGATGTTGGACAACGGCATTAAAACAGCCTCGTAACAAATGCCAACGGCGGCTCGGGACTGTTGATAACCCTGCAGGAGCTGCCGAAGGCTGCGAGATCAAAAGATCGCAGCCTTCGGCAGCTCCTGCACGAGCATCAACAGCCCGAGCCGCCGTAGCGACTACCGGATCGACTCAGCGATCAGGCAGGGTGATGTTGAGTTCCAGAATCGAGCAACTGCCCTGGCTTTCCAGTGCAACATGTACGTCGTCGTTGCCGATGTTGACGTACTTGCGGATCACGTCGACCAGTTCCTTCTGCAAGGCTGGCAAGTAATCCGGCGTGCTGCGCTGGCCGCGCTCATGCGCCACGATGATCTGTAGACGCTCTTTCGCTACCGAGGCGGTACTTGGCTTTTTGTTGGCACGAAAGAAGTCAAAAAGGTTCATTACCTACCTCCAAACAGGCGCTCGAAGAATCCCTTCTTCTCGACATCGAGGAAACGGTGGGCTTTTTCTTTGCCCAACAGGCGGTCGACGGTATCGCTGTAAGCCTGACCGGCATCGCTCTGGTCGTCGAGAATCACCGGCACGCCCTGGTTGGATGCCTTGAGCACCGCCTGGGATTCCGGGATCACGCCGAGCAGGGTTACCGAGAGGATTTCCTTGACGTCTTCAACGCCAAGCATCTCGCCCTTTTCCACACGCTCTGGATGGTAGCGGGTGATCAGCAGGTGTTCCTTGATCGGGTCTTCGCCACGTTCGGCACGACGCGATTTGCTCGCCAGCAGGCCGAGCATGCGGTCCGAGTCACGTACCGAGGACACTTCCGGGTTGGTCACGACGATCGCTTCATCAGCGAAGTACATGGCCAGGTGGGCGCCTTTCTCGATGCCGGCCGGGGAGTCGCAGACGACGAACTCGAATTGTTCCTTGAGCTCCATCAGGACTTTTTCCACGCCTTCGACAGTCAGCGCGTCTTTGTCGCGGGTCTGACTGGCGGCCAGTACGTAGAGGTTTTCCAGGCGCTTGTCTTTGATCAGCGCCTGTTGCAGGTTGGCTTCGCCGTTGACCACGTTGACGAAGTCATACACCACGCGGCGCTCGCAACCCATGATCAGGTCAAGGTTACGCAAGCCCACGTCGAAGTCGACGATCACTGTTTTGTGGCCGCGCAGAGCGAGGCCGGTACCGATAGCGGCGCTGGTGGTGGTCTTACCCACACCACCCTTGCCGGATGTAACCACGAGAATCTTGGCCAAGGTGTTTCACCCCTAAGGAAGAAGGACTTTTTAGCCCCTGAAAAACATCTCTTGAAAACTACTGCAGTCGGACAGCCTTGGCTGGAATTCGGCGTTGAGCCTTTTTCCTACTTCGTTTGAGCCGTTTTCGCTACGTTTTAGAGATGCTTGGAAAATGCGGCAGTATCCGTTAAAGCCGAATGATGTTCAACACGTCGCCCGACAGGCTGACCTGTACGCCCGAGCCCCACATCGGGTCGCGGCGCAAATCTTCGGAAACCTTGTAATGGCCGGCGATGGAGATCAGTTCAGCGCTCAATTGCTGACAGAAAATCCGTGCCTTGGTATCACCCTTCACGCCGGCCAGCGCACGGCCACGCATCGGGCCGTATACATGGATGTTGCCATCGGCGAGAAGTTCCGCCCCCGGGCTGACCGAAGACACCACGACCAAATCGCCACCCTGGGCATATATCTGTTGGCCACCACGCACTGGCGTAGTGATGACACGGGTCGGTTTGATGGTCGGTTCAGGCGGTTTTTCCGGCTTCTTTTTAACTTCGGCTTCCGGTGTTTCCAGCGGTCGCTCACGGGCACCTGACGGCGGCAACACCGGAATGTCGATGGCAATGGCGGCGGCGATATCTTCGATGCGGCTGGCGCGTATCGCCAGGGTGCGCAGGCCATGTTGACGGCAGACGCGCATCAGGCCCGGCAGATCGACGGCGCCTTCGCTCGGCGGCAGTTTGTCCAGCGCCAGAACCAGTGGCGCGTTGCTGAAGAAGTTCGGCGCCTGGGCGACTTTGGCGGCCAATTGCCGATCGAGGCTTTCGAGGTCGTTACGGGCCAGTTCCAGCACAGTAATGGCCAGCATGCTGCCCTTGAGCTGGAATACGGGATCTTGGTCTAACGGTTCGGTTTGGCTCATGTCGGCATACAACGGCTTGTCACTAAAAGTGCCGAGACTTATAACGAGAACGCCCGCGAGCCGCAAGCCGGGTCGAACGATGTAGAATGCGCGGCCACTGTATTTACGGAAGCTTTAATGGATCGCCCGCGTTTTCGAAAAGCATTTTTATCGCCACGCTTCTGGCCGCTCTGGTGCGGTCTGGGGCTTTTGTGGCTGATCGTGCAGTTGCCGTATCCGGCCTTGCTGACCATCGGTCGAGTTTTAGGCGCTTTGATGTATCGCGTGGCCGGCGACCGGCGGCGCATTGCCAAGCGCAATCTTGAGCTGTGCTTCCCGGAAAAGTCGGCCGCCGAGCGCAAACGCCTGCTCAAGGAAAACTTCGCCTCCACGGGCATCGCCTTTTTTGAAATGGCCATGAGCTGGTGGTGGTCGCGCGAGCGCCTGGCCAAACTGGCCCACGTCGAAGGTCTGGAGCATTTGCAAAAAGCCCAGCGTGAAGGCAAAGGCGTGATCCTGATGGCGGCGCATTTCACCACGCTGGAAATCGGCGCGGCGTTGCTCGGTCAGCAGCACACCATCGACGGCATGTACCGCGAACACAAAAATCCGCTGTTCGACTTCGTCCAGCGTCAGGGCCGCGAGCGGCACAACCTCGATTCGCTGGCGGTGGAGCGCGACGACGTGCGTGGCATGCTCAAATTGCTGCGCTCCGGTCGCGCGATCTGGTACGCACCGGATCAGGACTATGGCGCCAAGCAGAGTATTTTCGTGCCGCTGTTTGGCATTCAGGCGGCGACCGTGACGGCGACGACCAAATTCGCCCGGCTCGGCAAGGCGCTGGTGGTGCCGTTCACTCAAGAACGTCTGGCCGACGGCAGCGGTTATCGCTTGGTGATTCACCCGCCGCTGGAAGACTTCCCCGGCGAAACCGAAGAAGCCGATTGCATCCGCATCAATCAGTGGGTCGAAAGCGCCTTGCGTGCCTGCCCCGAGCAATACCTGTGGGCGCATCGCCGCTTCAAGAGCCGGCCACCGGGCGAGCCGAAGCTGTACGCAAAACGCGGTTGATTCCCCCATCCTTTTGAGCACCATGGAGTGTTGCGATGAGCCCAGCTGAACCGGTCACAGGTTTGATTCTTTCCGGCGGCGGGGCTCGAGCGGCATATCAGGTGGGGGTGCTGGCGGCAATTGCCGAGTTGCTGCCGTTGGGCGCCGACAACCCGTTTCCGGTAATCGTCGGCACCTCGGCCGGGGCGATCAACGCCGTCAGCCTCGCCAGTGGCGCCAGCGATTTTCGCGCCGCCATCGAACGTCTGACCTTGTTCTGGCAGGGCTTTCGCAGCCATCGCGTGCTGCGCAGTGACTGGCCCGGCGTTATCCGTCAGGCCAGCCGCTTTGTCAGCCACAGCCTGCTCGGCCTCGGTCGACAGTTGCCGGTGGCGCTGCTCAACAGTTCGCCGCTGCGCGATCTGCTCAATGAAAAACTGCACATGCCCGGCATCGCCGAATCGATTGCGCGCAAGCAATTGCACGCGGTGGCAGTGACCGCGTTCGGCTACGAGTCGGGGCAAGCGGTGACGTTCTATCAGGGCGGCGGCAAGATCGATTCATGGCTGCGACATCGACGTATTGGTGTGCCGACGCAGTTATCGGTTGAGCATCTGTTGGCCAGTTCGGCGATTCCGTTGTTGTTCGCGCCGGTGAAAATCGGTGATGAATATTTTGGCGATGGCGCGGTGCGGCAATCGGCGCCGATCAGTCCCGCATTGCACTTGGGCGCGAGCCGGGTGCTGGTGGTGGGCGTCAGCGGCAACCCGCGCGGGTTTGATCCGCAGCAGCCGCTGGAGCGTGCCTACACGGGGCAACAGCCGACGTTGGCGCAGATTGGCGGACACATGCTCAACAGTACGTTCATTGACAGTCTCGAAAGCGATATCGAGTTGCTGCAGCGTCTCAACCAGTTCAGCCATCTGATGCCCGCCGGCACGCCAACGCGCGAGTTGGGTGTGGCGCCGGTGGAGGTCTTGGTGATCTCGCCGAGTCAGCCGATCGATGAGATTGCGGCGCGGCATCGCCAGGAGTTGCCGGCGGCGTTGCGTTTGTTTCTGCGTGGGCCAGGGGCGACCAAGACGAGCGGGGCAGGGGTGTTGAGTTATCTGTTGTTCGAGGCGGGGTATTGCAGCGAGTTGATTGATCTGGGACGGCGCGATGCGTTGGCCAAGCGTGAGGAGTTGCGCCGGTTTTTGGGCTTAACTTCCTAAAGGCGAAAGATCGCAGCCTGCGGCAGCTCCAACATTGGAATGCGCTATCCCTGTAGGAGCTGGCGAAGCCTGCGATCTTTTGATCTTTATCAGAAGTGGAACTTCACCAGGAAGCTGGTCACGTTCTGATTGGTGGTGAACGCACGGGTGTCGTCGATCCCGTATTTGTCTTTCCAGTAGTCGTACTCAACACCGACGTACAGCTGCTTCTCGCCGAAATTCAGCGCCTTGCCCAAGTCGTATTTGACCTGTGGGTTGAAGTGCAGGTTGGCGTGGTATTCGCCACGGTTGTTGACGTCGTTGTCGACGACCCAGTCCATGTAACCATCGATCAGCACGTTCGAGTCGCCAACCGGGATGGTGTAGGACCAGACCGGGGTGATCTGCCAGACGTTGTCACCCGGGCGCGAGCCTTCGGTGTGGCGCTGGTAGAAGTTCAGCTGGAAGTAGTCGAAACCCGGGATGGCCAGGTCGAAGCCTGGACCGATCAGGTAGGACTCGGTGTCACCCTCGCCGAACTCGTAGGTCATTGCCAGCAGGACGTCTTTGATCGGGCCGAACTCGATCTTTTGATCGAGCACCTTGCCCAGCGAGATGCGTGGCTGGAACTCGCCGTAGTAGGTGTTCGGACCATTGTTGAAGTCCTTTTCACCGTTGTAGAAGATCTTGTCGACGAACAGGAAGTTATCCCCGTACTTCCAGGCATCGGCGTGCTCGAAGGTGACGGTCTGCTGGATCGCAGGGTTGACCTTGAAGTCTTTACCGTAGAGATAGGTCAGGCTGTTGTTCTGCCACTGCAGCAGACCATCGGCCATGGCCTGGCCGCCGGCCAACATCGATCCCGCGAGCATCAGGCTGGTGCACATACGTTTCATTCGGTTGCTCCCAAAGTAGGTGTTCCACGTTTATTTTTTTTAAGATCGGCGCTCTGGTGTGGCGCCTTTTTTCGTTGCTGCAAAAAGTCATCCGATCGGTCAGCTTCGTTGCTGTTAGCAAGAGCTGAGCCAAGGCTTTCGAAAAGCAAAAAAACGCCCTCTCGGCTGCTGAAAAACAGTCGATTGAGCGTGTTTTCGGGATGCCTCGGTACTGACCGGGGCCGGGATAAGTTGGCCCGTCGGTCAGGAATTAAATCCGGGCTTTTTTTTAGACCGAATTCAGGTGGCCGCGGAGAATACTGACTCAACGGCCAGGTCTCAAGTGCCCCGCAACAGAGCACCGACGACAGGCATGGGGCACGGTTGCGGGCCATCTTAGAAATGCACCTTGACCAGCAGGCTGGCGGTGTTCTGGTTGGTGTCGAAGTTGTGGGTGCTTTCGACGCCGTATTTGTTTTTCCAATAACTGTATTCGGTGCCCACATACAGCTGCTTCTGGCTCCAGCCCAAGGCTTTGCCCAGGTCATATTTGATCTGCGGGTTGATGTGCAGGTTGGCGTGGTAGGTGCCGCGCGCGTTCTCATCGTTGTCGACGACCCAGTCGAGGTAGCCGTCGATCAGCACATCGGAATTGCCCAGGGGAAAGCTGTAGGACCAGCCGGGGGTGATTTGCCAGACGCCATCGCCGGGGCGCGGGCCTTCGGTCTGGCGGCGGAAGATATTCAGGGTGACGTAGTTGAAGCCGGGCACCTTGAGGTCGAAGCCGGGGCCGATCAGGTAGGCCTCGCTGTCGCCTTCGCCGTACTCGTAAGTCATCGCCAGCAGCACGTCCTTGATCGGGCCGAACTCGAGCTTCTGGTCGAAGATCTTGCCGAACGAGAAGCGCGGGGTGAATTCGCCGTAGAAGGCGTGGGGGCCTTTGTTCGTGTCTTCTTTGCCGTTGTAGAAGATCTTGTCGACGAACAGGAAGTTGTCGCCGTACTTCCACTTGTCGGCGTGCTCGAAGGTCAGCGTCTGCTGGATCGACGGGTTGATCGCGAAATTCTTGCCGTACAGGTAGCTGAGGCTGTTGGTCTGCCACAGCAGTAAATCGCCGGCCATGGCCTGACTCGCGGCCAGCAGGCCGCCACTCAACAGAACATTGGTTTGCGTGCGAATCATCTGTTGCTCCCTCTTGTTTTTATTGTTTGAGGCGCAGAACTGTTGCGTGCTCTTGTGGGAGCGAGCCTGCTCGCGAAGAGGGTGTGTCAGTCGCCATCACTGTTGAATGACACACCGCTTTCGCGAGCAGGCTCGCTCCCACAAGGTTTTGTGGTGACTTCGTTAGTGCTGGTGCGCGTGACAGTCGTTGATCGCTGCGCGCTCTTTGCCGCCGAGAATGTTGAACAGCAGGTTCAGCGTCAGCGCACTGAGCGTGGCCATCGCGATGCCGCTGTGAGTAATCGGGCTCATCCACAACGGCAGATGCGCGAAGAACTCCGGACGTACCACGGGGATCAGGCCCATGCCGATGCTCACCGCCACCAGCAACTGGTTGCGCCGGTCACCGATGTCGGCTTCCTGGAGAATCTTGATCCCGGTCGCGGCAACCATGCCGAACATCGCAATCGCCGCGCCGCCGAGTACCGCCGGTGGAATCGACGCCACCAGAAATGCCGCTTTAGGCAACAGGCTCAGAACGATCAGCAGGCCACCGGCGACGATGGTCACCGAGCGGCAGCGCACGCCGGTCATCTGCACCAGACCGATGTTCTGGGCGAACGAGGAGTGGGTGAAAGTGTTGAAGAAACCCGCGACAAACGAGGCGCCGGCATCACACAGCAAGCCGCGACGCAGCATGCGCGGGCAGACTTCCTGACCGGTGATCTTGCCCAGCGCGAGGAACATGCCGGTGGATTCGACGAAGATGATTACCACCACCAGACACATCGACAGGATCGGTGCCAGTTCGAATTTCGGCATGCCGAAATGCAGCGGGGTGACGAACTGAATCCATGGCGCGTTGGCCATGCCGCTCAGGTCGACCATGCCGATCGCACCGCACAGAACGTAGCCGATGCACATGCCGATCAACACGGAAATATTCACCCAAAAACCGCGCATGAAGCGGTGAATCAGCAAAATGGTGCCCAACACCAGGGCGGCGATGGCCAGATAAACCGGTGAACCGAATTGCGCCGCGGCGGCACCGCCACCGGCCCAGTTCACGGCCACGGGGAACAGCGACAAACCGATCGAGGTGATAACCGTGCCAGTTACCAGCGGCGGAAAGAAGCGCACGACCTTGGACATGAACGGCGCGATGAGCATGCCGAAGAACCCGGCGGCGATCGTCGCGCCGAAGATGCCTTGCAGGCCGATACCGGGCATGCCAGCCATGGCGACCATGCTGCCGACCGCGGCAAAACTGGCGCCCATCATCACCGGCATGCGAATGCCCATCGGGCCGATGCCCATCGATTGCACGATGGTGGCGACACCCGCGACCAGCAGGTCGGCGTTGATCAGGAAGGCAATTTCTTCACGACTCAGGCCAGCGGCCTGTCCAATGATCAGCGGCACCGCGATGGCACCACCGTACATCAGCAGAACATGTTGCAAACCGACCAGAATCAGTTGCAAAAGGGGCAATCGCTGAATGGCGGGTGCGTCGGGGATGCGCGCTTTGGACAGCTCGGACATGCAACACCTCGGATCTTTTTATTCTTGTGATTGAACAGCTGCCGGGTTGCTCACAGCTGTTTCTGTGCATCAGGTAAAACCGCGTCAAGGCGATTCGCGAGCAGGCTCGCTCCCACAGGAAATGCGCGATCTCTGTGGGAGCGAGCCTGCTCGCGAAGCTTTGTTGCTTAGTTGGTCTGTGCTCCCTGGGCGATCCATGCACCGATCAGGTCACGTTCCTGCTGGGTCATCTGCGTGATGTTGCCCAGTGGCATGATCTGCGTGGTGATGGCTTGCGCCTGGATGCGCGCCGCGTTCTGGCGGATCTGCTCGGGGGTGTCGAACATCACACCCGCGGGTGCAGCGCTGAACAACGGGCTGGTCGGTTTGGCCGAGTGGCAAACCGCGCAACGCTCTTGAATCACGTTGTGCACTTTGTCGAAGGCCGGACCTGCATTGGAGGCTTGCGCCGGTGCTGCGGCAGGCGCTGCGGGTGCAGCAGGTGCCGCCGCTTCAGCCGGTTTCGCGCCACCACCCAGTGCCGTTTCCGGCAGCGGTTGGTACTCGATTTTCGCTGGCGCCTTGGCCACTTCCGGAGCGGTCGACATCGGTGCAGGACCGGTGACGTACGCCAGAGTGATCATGCCCACCGCTGCCACCGGCAACGTCCAGGCAAACTTGTGGCTGTCGTGACGGGTGTTGAAGTAGTGACGCACCAACACTGCCAACACTGCGATCCCGGCCAGGATCAACCAGTTGTACTGGCTGCCATAGGTGCTCGGGAAGTGGTTGCTGATCATGATGAACAGCACCGGCAGGGTGAAATAGTTGTTGTGACGCGAACGCAGCAAGCCTTTGGCGGGCAGCGCCGGGTCCGGCGTACGGTTTTCGGCAATCGCCGCGACCAGTGCACGCTGCGCCGGCATGATGATGCGGAACACGTTACCGACCATGATGGTGCCGATGATCGCGCCGACATGCAGGTACGCACCACGACCGCTGAACACTTTGCTGAAGCCATACGCTGCGCCGATGATCAGCACGAACAGGATGAAGCCGAGCAAAGCAGGGCGTTTGCCCAAGGCCGAGTCGCAGAGGAAGGAGTAGATGAACCAGCCGAGGAACAGCGAGCCGATACCGATGGCCACGCCTTCAGGGCCGCTCAGTGTGCTGCCCGGAGCCAGCAGGTAGAGCGTTGGATTGGAGTAGAACACTACGCACAGCAGCGCGATACCCGACATCCAGGTGAAGTAGGCTTCCCATTTGAACCAGTGCAGGTTCTCCGGCATCGACGGCGGGGCCAGTTTGTATTTTTCCAGGTGATAGATACCGCCGCCGTGGATCGCCCACAGATCACCGGCCAGACCGGTTTTCGGATTGACGCGGTTGAGGTTGTTCTCCAGCCAGACGAAGTAGAACGACGCGCCGATCCAGGCCACGCCAGTAATCATGTGAACCCAGCGCACGCTCAGGTTCAGCCATTCCAACAGATGTGCTTCCACAGTCTTTACCTCTCGCCTGTCACTCTTGTTGTCGAGTGATCAGACCTTCTCTTATTGGTGGGGGGCGAGGATCAAACGCTCATCCTCTTTGAAAAAATGCTCATCGCAGTTATTGCCTGTGCCACTGCGATCAACCACCAGGAAGTCATCCCGCTTTTCGATCGTCAGCACCGGGTGGTGCCAGACGCCGCGATGGTAATTAATGCCCTGCCTGCCGTTGGTGACGAAGGCGCGGACCAAGCCTGATACAGGTTCATCGCCAAGTGGCGCGACCACGATCAGAAAGGGGTTGCCGAGCAGCGGTATGAAAGCCTGGCTGCCCAGCGGATGGCGTTCCAGCATGCAAACGGTCAGCGGCATGTCCTGCGCGTCGGCGCGGAAGATGCTGATGATCGCGTTGTCCTCAGGCTGAGCGGTTTCGACCGTCGCCAGTTTATGGAAGCGCATGGTCGAACCGTTGTTGATCATGAAGTGATCGCTGCCGTCGGTTTCGATCACGTCACCGAAAGGGGCGAAGGCTTCTTTGGTCAGCGGTTCAATCTGTAGTGTGCGCATGCTGTTCTTCTTATCCGAATTCGTTGTCTGTTCACTGCATTTCTCTGTAGGAGCTGGCGAAGCCTGCGATCTTTTGACCTTGCTTTTAAAATCAAAATCAAAAGATCGCAGCCTGCGGCAGCTCCTACAGACTCAGCATTACTTCGCGACCTTGCCCAATACGCGCAGGCGACTCACACCACCATCCGGGAACACGTTCAGGCGGATGTGGGTGATCGGGCCCAATGCCTTGATCTGCTCGACGAAGGTGTGTTCAGCGTGCATTTCCAGCTTCTGGCTCGGCAGCAGTTCACGCCAGAACAGCGACTGGGTTTCGATCTGGCTGTCAGTACCGCCCTTGACGAACGCGCCCTGGATCGAGCAGGTGTCCGGGTAGTTGCCTTTGAAGTGCAGGGTGTCGACGACGATCTTCTCGATCTCGCCCGGGTGGCCCAGCGCGACGATGACCCAGTCATTGCCCGGCGTGCGACGACGTGCAGTTTCCCAGCCGTCGCCCATGTTGATGCCACGGCCCGGGTTGAGGATGTTGCTCATGCGGCCGAAGTGTTCGTCGGAGCAGGCGAGGGCGCGGCCACCATTGAGGGCTGCTGCCAGATCGACTTGCTCGTTGTCGCCAACCGCCGACCAGTCGCGGAACGGAATGCCGTACACGCGCAGACGGGCGACACCGCCGTCCGGGTAGATGTTGAAGCGCAGGTGGCTGAACGCTTGGTCGTTGCTGATTTCATGGTAGTGGTGGCTGTTGCCCTGCAGCTCGACGGCCGACAGCACTTCAGTCCACTGGGTGTTTTCATCAGGCTCGCCCGAGGCCAGGAAGCACGCTTCCAGAGAGGCCGATGGCGGGAAGTTGCCGGTGAAGAATGAAGTGTCGATGTCCACGCCTTTGATCGAGCCCGGTACACCCAGACGGATTACGGCGCTGTCGAAGCCTTCGAAGCGCTTGCGGCGCGACTCCCAGCCGTCCATCCACTTGCCGTTGTCATCGAACACGCCCTCCTTCCACACGGCCGGGGTCGGCTGAAACAGACGATTGGCGTCTGCGAACCAGTCATCGGTGACCGAGATGATTTTGGTGCCCAGACGGGCATCGGCCAGGTTGACGAACTTCTCGAAAGGTACGGCGTAAGCTTTCATTCTTCTTGTCTGCCTTTAATAAGTTGGCTGGGGATGCTTGCTAGGCCCTGGGCATTCTCCGCGTCTGACATGCTCGGGCCAGGCTTGCTAAAGAGTCAGTAAACGGAACAGGGCGATCTTGTTGATCTCCGCCAGCGCGCATTTGAATTCGGTGTCGACCGAATTGTGAATGCGCGTTTCGAACGCCGCGAGGATCTGATGCCGGTTGCTGCCTTTTACCGCCATGATGAAGGGAAACTTGAACTTGGCTTTATAGGCGTCGTTCAGCTCGGTGAAGCGCGAAAACTCTTCGGCCGTGCATTGGTGAATACCGGCGCCAGCCTGTTCATTGGTGCTGGCTTCGGTCAACTGGCCCTGGACGGCAGCTTTGCCGGCCAGGTCCGGGTGAGCGTTGATCAGGGCAAGCTGGCTTGCATGATCGGCGCTCAACAGGATGTCGCTCATGCGCTGGTGCAGGGTTTCGATCTCGTCGATCGAAGCGTCCACACCCAGGTCGTAGGCCTTCTCGGCCACCCATGGCGAATGTTCGTAGATGTCGGCGAAGGCTTTGACGAAAGCGTCGCGGCTCAGGGTCGACGGTTGCAGAGTTTGAAAGCGGCTCATTTGGCGGCCTCTTGGTACGGGTGGGTTTCGTGCCAGTGACGCGCGATGTCGACGCGACGGCTGAACCACACCTGTTCATGACTTTTGGCGTATTCGATAAAGCGCTTGAGCGAAGCGAGGCGACCCGGACGGCCGATCAGGCGGCAGTGCAGACCGATCGAGAGCATTTTCGGCGCTTCGGCACCTTCGGCGTAGAGCACGTCGAACGCGTCTTTTAGGTACTCGAAGAAGTCGTCACCCTTGTTGAAACCCTGCACTTGGGTGAAGCGCATGTCATTGGTGTCGAGGGTGTACGGGATCACCAGATGCGGCTTGCCGGTCGGGTTGTTCGGTTCCCAGTAGGGCAGGTCATCGTCGTAGGTATCGCAGTCGTAAAGAAAACCACCTTCTTCCATGACCAGGCGACGGGTGTTCGGGCCGGTGCGACCGGTGTACCAGCCCAGTGGGCGCTCGCCGGTGATTTCGGTGAGAACGCGGATCGCTTCGAGCATGTGCTCGCGCTCCTGCGCTTCATCCATGTACTGGTAGTCGATCCAGCGGTAGCCGTGGCTGCAGATCTCGTGGCCGGCATCGACCATCGCGCGGATCACGTCAGGGTGACGCTGGGCGGCCATGGCGACGGCGAAGATGGTCAACGGAATGTCGAATTCCTTGAACAGTTTCAGGATCCGCCAGACACCGGCACGGCTGCCATACTCGTAAAGCGATTCCATGCTCATGTTGCGCGCGCCTTGCAGCGGCTGAGCGGCAACCATCTCGGACAGGAAGGCTTCGGATTCTTTGTCGCCGTGCAGGATATTGCGCTCGCCGCCTTCTTCGTAATTGAGTACGAACGACAGGGCGATGCGGGCATTACCCGGCCAGTGTGGGTGAGGAGGGTTACTGCCGTAACCGATCAGGTCGCGTGGGTAGTCAGCGCTCACTGCAGTCTTCCTTCTTATTCGTTGACAGATTTGTGTGGCGGCCTGGCAGGCTGGCGTCACAGCGATGGACTGATTGTATACAACTTTATTCGCAATTTGTAAGCCTGAATTTTCGCATTTTTCACCGACTGTCATCTTTTGCTGCTATTGGCGTCAGCCTGCAAGAAACCTGCCTGACCAGTCAGCTAATGGATAGGAGGTTCAATGAATAGGCGTGTTGCTGGCAGAACACGAGGAAACCCCCGAATGGCGGGGGTAAGGTGAAAAATGTCGTTTTTATTGTGTACAATTTTTTTGAAAAGTGTCTTAATCAATCGCTCGCCGCAGCTTTTCGTGCTCCGAATCGGTGCGGTCTCCTTTTCAACTGACTTCGGGAGGCGCGAAGTCTGACTGCTTCCACGCAGGCAGGCGCGCAGAATCAATGGGACGTTTGACAACACACGTTTTGGACGCTGCACACGGTTGCCCGGGCAGTTCGATCAAGGTCGAGCTGTACCGCGTTGAAGGTTCGCACCTGGAATTGGTCGCCAGTGCGGTCACCAACAGCGATGGCCGGGTCGATGCACCGCTGCTGCAAGGCGATGACTACCGTACCGGCGTTTATCAGGTTCAGTTCCATGCGGGCGACTACTACCGCGCCCGTGGCGTTCAGTTGCCGGAACCGGCGTTTCTGGACGTGGTCGTGCTGCGTTTCGGCATCTCTGCCGAACAGGATCACTACCACGTACCGTTGCTGATCTCGCCTTACAGCTATTCCACGTACCGGGGCAGCTGACCCCCAAGCAGCTGCCCCCACCGGGAAGCGACTGCGCATATAGCTTCTTTGGTCTTTCGCCCGCTCACACTGCGGGCTTTTTTTCGTCCGGCAATTCTTTAGAATTCCCGCACTACAATCACCCCAGGTGCCGAGCCCGGTGGTTGTTCCTTGGCGCCGATCAGGTAAATGACGCTTTTCTGGTCGATATGCTTGAGGAGCAACTGTTTGTCGGCAGAGCCCAACTGCCGCAAGAAGGCTTCCCGGCGAACACTCTGACTGGGAGGCCCGAAAGGTCCTCGGGCAATGGCATCATTTTGAATATCCGCGAATCGCATGAGGTAAATCGATTCGGAGCCTTCTCGAGAAAACAGCAGCCAGTCTTTCTCTGAGGTGCGGAATGTCTCTGAAACCTTGTAGCCGTCACGCCTCAAGGTGCCGTTGAACACATCCCACAGGTTGAATGTTGCAGGCGAAGCAGAATGCTGCGCCCACTCCAGAGGAAAGTGCTGCGGGTCATAGCTTAGGCGGCTGCTGCGGGATGACGTGCGGGTCACCTTCTCCAGCCGGTGGGGTTTTTCCAGGATCAGCAACATGGGGTCCAGCAAGTCCGGGCGCGGCGAGAGTTGGCTGTTCTTGTAGGTCCAGTGATGGAAAACTTCAAACAACGTATGCAGCCCCATGCTGTGCACCAGATCCCCCGAATTCGCCTCACGGAACATGCGCCTGGCGACGGTATCGACGGAGTCGGCCGATAAGGACGGGTACGTGTCGGCGACGTAGCGGGTAAACGATTTTTCAAACGGCAGGCGATTGTCCAGCACCGTCCAGTTGCCGTTGTTTTTGACCACCCCCATTGGCTGCCGTTGTGGTGTGGTTTGCAGCATCTGTTCGAAGTCGTTGTAACTCGTCGGGCTGTAGTCTGGATGCTCAATAAAGGCGAGGTGATGATCCGATTCCATCCACTGGCGGACGATCTGGTAATGCTTGCCGTCTATTTCGATCGACTCTCCCCATGGCTTGCTGTCTTTTCCCCACGCTCGCCATTGCCGGGTATCGAGGTGTGGCGCAGGATCATTTTCTGCTTGCAGACGGGGCCGTTTACTCGGACCCGCTATTGGCTCCTGAGGCTCGGGAGCGGGGCGCCGAGTGTTCTGCGACGCAGGCTCCTGAGGCTTGATTCGCCAGAGCGAGGTTTGCGCAATCCGCTCGAAGCGTATGTGGGGTGAGTCAAGCCCGTTCGCAGAGGCCTGGTGATACCCTTCCGGGTCTTTACGCACCATCACGGTTCCGTCTGCCGTGTCGACAAAGGAATGTTTCAGTTTGTTGTAGCGAATGGCATCCGGCGAAAGCTCCGGTCTGGAAAGTCTGGCGGCCAGCTGCGGTTCGAGAAAGGTGGGTGTTTGCAGGGGGGCGGGCTGCGTCGAATACCAGTCTGCCTCGACCTGCCAATGTGGCTGGCCTGCGACTTTTTTCAACAACGGCGCCGTCACGCCCGGGACGGCAGGCCAGGGAATCTGATAATCGCCATGGCTGTCGAGTTCGGCCCTTACATACCTGCCTTCCTCCAGAAAGGCATAAATCCGCCCCTTGGCATCTACATGAAACCCCTCAATGGACGCGTGTGGCTTTAGCAGGTGCGCCTGCTCAACCGGCCAGGAAATTTCCTGCAGGTTTTTTGCTGCCAACGATGCAACAGAATCACTGATAACTCTGACTTCCATAGTGGGCTGGACAGCGCTTTCATTGTGTAAAACAGTGGTCGGAGGTATACCGACAGGTGCGTTTGTATCCGGTAGAAAGACGCCGGAGGTGCCCGGTCTTATCCTGTTCGAGCCTGGTAACTCCGGGGTGCTTCTTATTGTTGCAGACGTATCGACAACGGTTGTGCCCGAAGATACTTTCGGTGGTTTGGCCATTTTTTCTTCATCCATTAAGTAAAAAACAGTGGGTTCGGGGGAGAACATCAATATCAGTTATCAGGCAATGACAGCTTGAACATGTCCGGCGCCTGGTGGTTGCAACGGCCCACAACTTTCAGTTGGTCATAGGTAATATCCCGGTATTTGTTGCTGTCCAGCATCCACTTGCGGTTCGGCATGCTGAACTTAAGCCGCCCTCGAGTGCCATCGCGCATCACAATATTTTTGACATCGAGTTCTCGGTGCTTGATGTCGGAAAACTCTTCGGGCAAAGCCAATTCCAGAAAAAACGAATGACCTTGTTTGCCTCAAAATGTTTTCGCAGGGCGATTTTTCATTAATTTCAACTTTGGTTGAAAAGCAACTGAATGTTCTCCCTGAGCATTCAGGGAGAACAAGCTCTGGATCAGTTTGTTTCTTCTGGTTCAACTTTACTGGTGTTTTCAGTCAGTGTCGGCTTGAATAAGCCCGCTGTCATGTGGTCACAGCGCCCAACGATATGCAATTGTTGGTAGGTGATGTCCCTGGAGGTCGTTGTACCTTGCGGCGTGGTACTTTGCACCGTCCACTTGCGGGCTGGCATGTTGTACTTCACCACCCCTCGGGTGCCGTCGATCATTACGATATTTCTGACTTCGAGCGTCATATCGGCAATGGCGGAGAATTCGCCCAGTGCACTATCTTTGGCATTGGCGGGCGGCTCAAAATACCGGGCATCCAGATAGGAAATATCAACCGTATCAACGGAAAGATTCACACGTTTAACCACACCCTTGGGCCCAATCACGAAAACGTCATCGACAATATCGTCCGGCCCGTACTCAGGAACAAAGATCATCGCTGTTCCCACGTACAACGTATTGTTCGCCAGTGTGATGCTGGAATCTGCCAGGTGCGAAGCGTCGAGCTGCCAGGTGGAGGCGCGGTTCAGCCTGTCCGCGGAGGTCGCCATGCCGCGCGGTGTGACAATTCGCAAGATCCTTTTTTCGCGCAAATGAACAAGACAGACTCCTCCACCGCCGTGCAGGGTATCAATAGCGGTTTGCGCGGGGAGCAGCGTCGGGAGGATGCACGTCGGAACTTGATCCAGCTTGACCGCTGCAGTATGGGGCAGTTCAAAAACGGCATTGTGATCCATTCGCAGGTATGGAATGGGGAAAAAATGTCTGCAGGTCATGCTTTTAGTTACGTTATGTTTGTAGCCTTGCGGAGGCGTGGAATACTGCTCTTCAAGGATAAGTGTGTGGGCTTTGCCGTCCCGGAATACCAACATGTAGCCATGAGTGGAAACATTGGCTGCGATATTTTTCAGTGCAGACTCTAGCGTCGTTTCTTTGTATTCCCCAACGCCTTCGATTTCAATCCATCTGTCAGCGCCAAAGTGAAATACAAATTTGCAGGAGACATCAACCTTGTCTTTGTCTGCCGCGTTGTTCAATTTAATGGAGGGGACCGTGCGAAACGCTGCATGCGCCAGGGTCAACTCGGAGGAATCATAGTCCAGAAATATTCGAGTGCCGTAAAATGAGTCGGGGTTGCTCCCGGTCAAGAATTGGACGTGCTTATTGACTCGCGGCACATAATAGTGAGTGTTCTGGTTGGTGGGTACTTGGCATACCATGTCGTAAACCATGGTTGTGTGTTCTGGATGACCGTCGCCAATGATATCGGCCTTTATCCTGACGACTCCGTCATGTTCTATTTTTTCAGGAAGGTCGAGTCTTAAACGATAGCGATCCCTGGTCACGATGATGATTTTGTTATTGACGCAGACACGTTGATTGTCAGATTTCTTGTAGACGTCCTCAATACATATGGTGCTTCGACGTCCATAATGAAAATCAAAATTCAAACAAATATGGAGTTGATGCCTATGTAACTCGATTTTTTCGATGTGGTCCATTCGCCAGTTCAGCGAGATGTAACTTTCGTCAACGCCATCTTCCGTAATGGTGACCCACCCCTGTGGTATTGCGACATAGTACCAATCCATTCCAGGTCCGCCTGAAGCCTGGGCCCCTTGGTGAAGCAGATTAATCGTGTCGTTGCCCGCGCCGGCGTCGATCTTGTCCCTGCCTCTTGATGTGATCACATTGGCTTCAGCGGTGCCGGTGACAATACTGTTTCCGTCAGTATGCGTCTCGACGTTTTCAATACTGTCGAGCACTGCCTTGGTGGAATACTGTTGTCCGTCGTCAATCCACGGATCCGGGCGAGGTGAGTAGACTTGCAAAGTGCCCGCCTCCAGATCGATAGCATAACTTCGGTCCCTGGCGAGAAAGGTTTGTTTGCCCGCCAATACCAGCGTATCGCTGCCGGCGCCACCCTTCAATTTTGAGAGTTCGGTGATCCCGTAATTGTTATCGATGTCAGTTGCCGCGTTCTGGGCAACGAACTTGTCATTTTTTTCCCCCCCGGTCAGATCTTTTACGCCTTCCCCGTAATAGAACGTGTTGGGTTTTTTCGCGTCACCAATGATCGTGTCCTTGCCTTCGCCAATCATCCACATGACACCCTTGTCTTTACCGGGGGTGCCAAGCACTGCACCGGGTGTGTCCGCCGTGACACCATCGCGCGCATCAATCGTATCGTCCAGTCCCACAACTTCAGGGATGTGCACGATTGGCATGGTCATAACGCCAAAACGTTCTACGGGTACTCTTCTTTTTTTCAGTCTGTTCTTGAAGCGACCGTGTACAACGGCTTCTATAGTGTCCTTGTGCGTTTCGTTGAGTATTGTGTTGGACATCTTTGCCAGCCAGTTTACGGTTTCGACTCTGGCCTTTTCGATTTCGGCTTTCGTCTTGGCGGCTTCATAGCGATCCTTGATGTCTTTATCGATGTCGAAAAAAAAGCTGAACGCTTCCAAACCAGTGCGTATACGTTCCCAAATGGTGAGTTCAATGTAGTCGTCGATTTCATCGACCATACGTACTGCGCCGTAGATCTGTGACCCCACAATCATCACCAGACCGATGATCAGACCGACCGGGCCTGCCTGGGCGACCCCTGCCATGGCGGCAGCCCCGAGTAATACGGTCATGGCGGCACTGGCGACGTTCAAGCTACCGGCGACGTAATGATCCATGGCTTCTTTGCCGGTTGTATTGCTGGCGGCAGTGAACTCTCGGTGAGCGCTGTAGACATCGAAGGGAATTGTCAGAATTCCGCCGACAAGTCCGCCTGAACGACCCAGCCTGATGCCGACTCGGGTCCTGGCGAAATCTCTCATCGCGCCATTGGCGGCACTGATCATGTGCTGGCCGGCTTTGGTGACGGCGACGTCGATGGCAATCGAACCGAGTTCCGTACCGACACCTACGCCGTTGTAAATGACTTCAACCGCGTCATTGTTTTTCACCGCATCCAAAATGCCCCTCAAACCCATGAATATTCCGAAACCCTGCATACCCAAACCTGCACCGGTCATGACATTGGGTGAAATCCAGAGAGGAGGCTTCTTTTTCGAATAACTGGTACGTAAATCAAGCTGTTGTGCCGAATTCAACAGACGCGTCATCTTCTTGTAGTACCCGCCTTCATCCACCTGCACTGTGCTTTCTTCTCTTATCACCGGAGGGGCGGCAGGCGGACGTATGCTCGACATCTCGAACAGCAGGGAAGGCAGACGATAGTCATCGCCGAAAGTCGACACCTTCATGCGCTTTTCAATTTCGGGGTAGCTCAACTGCAGGGCATTGATGAACGATCGGCTGGGTGTCCGAAAATTAGTGTTATGGCCGGTCAACGGTTGACCATCAATGGTTGCCCCCAATGCATCCAGGCCTCGGCGAGTGATGGTATAGGGGCCGATTTTCAGCGGGCCATACAGGTCGTCGAGTATCTTGAGCTGGCCGGGTTTGCGTTGGCTGCTTTGTGCAGTTTCAGTTTTTACTGAGTCATCGACGGATTCTGTTTCGAAGTCGATGGTCTCGGAAGTACGTTCGTTGGAATGAAACCCGATGTCAGAGACTACGAGGGTGTCAGCCTGTATATGGCTGGATTCAACAACTGAGGGTGTAGACATCTAAACTTCCTTGTTTGGTGTCGGAGCGCTAGAGCGCAGAAGGTTTATTAAAATCAGGTTGTGTATGTTTTGTCAGACTTTTGGAAGGGTGCTGCTTTTTAAACGGCTCACTGTATTCTGCTGATAACAAAATTGCCCTCGCTGAGCGTATGCGCATCCACGTCACCATTTAAATAAATGATCCTGTTCTGGGCGAGATGTTCTTTCAGTAACGTCTTGTCGTGAGGCTCGATTATGTTCATAAAAGCCCTTTTCTTGAGCCATGTCGTCGGGTCGATACTATGTGATTTTCCCGAATTGAAAGCTTTAAAAAACATTATGAATACGGTGTTGAGCCCTCGACGCTGAATCATCAACGCATCTTTCTGGTTTTCACGAAAAGAGTGAGAAACCTGGTAGCCTTCATGACTCAGAACATCTCTGAATGATTCGCGACGTTGGTAGGAAGTACTGATCACTGATTCTTTCCACTGCTCGGGAAAACGTCGTGAATCGAAATCTATTCGTTGTAGTCCTTCGGCGAAAGCCGGTGGCAGGATCATATAGTTGTCTGCATCCTTCGCCAGCGGACTCAGCAACGAAAAGGGATCTAGCAGATCCTGCCGGCTGGGTTTCTCACCCCCGATATGTTTGTGCCGCGTTGACCAGTATTGAACAGTGTCAAATAAATCATTGAAGCCATAACCATTGAGCTCTTCGGCGTGATTGGCCCGGATGAACATGGCGCGTGCAACCTTGCTCGCTGAGTGATCCGCCATGTAGGGGAACGTGTCGGCGACGTATTGAGTCAATGTTTTCTTGAATGGCCGTTCACCCAGGATTTGCCACTTGTCACCGCCAAGGCCTGTCCATTGGTTCGTCAACTTCACCGCGCCCCGTGGTTGCAATTGCGGGGTAGTGAGCAACATCTGCTCGAAAGCCTCAAAACGATCGGCGGAATACTGGGGATGTCTTATGAAGGCCAGTGAGTCATTCGCGTAGTTCTGCTGAGTGAGGATTGGATAGTGCTTGCCGTTGATTTCGATCGTGTCGCCGGCTTGCGGTTTTGTCGCGGTTCCCCAGGATTGCCAGTTTCCGAAGTGTTCAAGGGGAACGACGGGATCGGCGTCGGTTTGTGCGTCCAGCCGTGGACGCTTACTCGGATTTGCGGCAGATTCGTCGGCATCCCTGGGCGGGCGACGATTGCCTGAAAGCGTGGTTTCTTGTGTGTTCGCGCCGTCCTGCGACTTGAGGCGCCAGCGTGGGGTTCGTGGAATCCGCTCAAAGCGGATGTGTGGTGAGTCAGGCCCTGTTGCGGACGCAAGGTGATACCCAGCCGCGTCCTTACGCACCATGACGGTTCCGTCGGCCGTGTCGACGTAAGCATGCTTCAATTTGTCATAGCGGATTGCATCCGGCGAATGCACCGGCCAGGAAAGTGCAGCTGCCAGTTGCGGATCGAGAAAGGGCAGTGTTTGCGCTGTTGTGAGCGTTGCGGTGGTTGTCGAACTGCCAGGTGCGGGCTGCGCCGAGTACCAGGCGGCCTCGGGACGCCAACGAGCCTGGCCTTCGACTTTTCTCAATATCGGGGGTGTCACGCCCGGAGCCTCGGGCCAGGGAATCTGGTAGTCACCGTTGCTGTTGAGCTCGGCTCGGTAATAGCCACCTTCTTCCAGGTGGGCATAGATTTCATTTTTGGGGCTCAGGTACAGGCCTTCAACAGATTCATGGGGGCGCAGCAAGTGAGCCTGCAGGCCCGGCCAGGAAATTTCACGGAGTCGCGAATTGAGTTCCGTGATCACAGGATCTGTTATGCGCGTCACCGTGACATTCGGCTCAGGAAGGGCATTCCCCGGCACACTGAGCGTGGAGAGGCCGGGTAGATCGATGCCGGGTGTAATCGTGTCGGAGCCGCCTACATTCCAACGGATGCCCGGCGACGGACCCGGCAAAGACGAGGAGGGGGTGTCCGACGTGGAGTGGGGGGTGTCCGTCGTGGAGTGGGAACCTACCCTTTTTGGTGGTTTGGCCATTGAAGTTGTCTCAAGTTATGTATCGTTTAAAAGAATAATTAAGGTGTTGAAATAACTGTCAGGGTGTTTTTGTTTGTTGTTAGTGTTTGGTTGTAACTTGACGGGTGCTGGCGACTACGGCAGTTAAAGCGTATGGATAGACGAAGAGCAGCGCGTCCGTAGCCGCGTACGCTGTTTATTTATTAAGTAATCTGGAGCTGTGTAACAGAAGTCAGGCGCTGTGATCGTTAACTATTTCGATTGCTGCTCAATATTGTTCAGCTCTCCCTGAAAACAAAGAGAGTGGTCTGCCCCAGCGCATCCGTTTGCACGCCCCCCAGCAGATAAACAACTTTGTCAGCAATCAAGTAGCTGACCAGCGGCTGCTGTTGCTGGCCGATCAAAGTCTGCAACACGGGACCGGTAAGTTCCGCACCCGGCTGTTCGGAACGATGTAGCCTGCCGTTGATGAGGGGAGGAAGTTTCAAGACGAATACCGCGTCAATGGTTTTCCGGTGAAACAGCAGGGTGTCCTCACCGAGCGTATGCGATGCGGAACTTATGACGTAGCCATCGTCTTCCAGCACATCGCTGAACATCTTTCGCAGGTTGGGGAGCGTTGGAGCCGTTGCATATTTATTCCAGTGATAGGGGAATCGCCCGGGGTCGAGATCCAGGCGCTGCAAGCCTTCTCCCACTGATAAGGGAATCGTTGATGTGTCCCGTTCGCCGGAAAGATTGCGCAAGGTTAATAACGGGTCGGCGAGTTCTGCACGTGGGGGCTGTTGGTAGTTCCTGGCTTTCCAGTAACGAAACGTCTGAATCATCACCGACAATCCATGACCGGTGATGACCTCGGACCTGTTCGCCTGATTGAACAAGGCTCTGGCCAAGGAGCTGACGGATGAGTCGGATAAGTGTCGGAACGTTCTGGAAACGTATTGAGTAATGGGCATTTCGAAGGGGAAGCCACTGTCCAGAACCGTCCACTGATGTTCGATTTTAATCGCCCACTTCGGCTGCAATGACGGGTTGTCTCGAAGCATGTATTCGAAGGCGTCATACAGTGCAGGCGAAAACAATGGATGTTGCACGTAGACGAGGCGCGAGTCGGCATCCAGGAGCTGTGGCACGATGCGGTAATGAAGCCCTTCTATTTCAATATGCTGGCCCAGTGGTGACTGGAGAGTTTTGCCCCAGTTTCGCCACAGCCCATAAGACAGATTGATCGCTTGCGGGTTGGCGGAAAGCAGGTTCTCGGTCAACGTTTGTGCAGTGTTCGGATCATTTTCCAGATGGCCTCGTTTACTTGGGCCTGGGGTTGGTTCGTCAATGTCGTGGGGGGGACGGCGCTTGCCCTGTTGCGACCTGTTTTTTATGTGAACGACTTGCAGGGTTTTGCGTCGCCAGAGTTTTGTCCTGGGGATCTGCTCAAAAAAAACGTTGGGTGAGTCCGTCGCCGTCGCCAAGGCTTGTTGATATTCCCCGTCGGCGTTTCTGCGCACCATGACCGTTCCAAAAGCCGTATCGACATAGGTTTTGCGGTGCTTGTCATAGCGGATTCCGTCCAGCGTATTCTTCGCTGGCGAGAGCTGGGCAGCGTCCGCCGGGTCAAGATATATCGGTGCTTCTACGGGCGCGGGTTCGGTGGTTCGGGAAGATGGCGTGTCGGACTTTGCTTCTTGTGTCAGCCAGTCTGGACGCTCGAAAGTCCAGGTTGCCTGGCGCTCTGATTTGTTCAGGAAAGGGCCAGGCAATTGCGGGGTGTCATCAAAAGGCACCTGAAAACGGCCATCGCGCTGGCGTTCGACCCGCAGATGTCCCGCATTTTCAATGTGCGCATAGAGCGCGCCATCGGGACTGGTGAACAGGCCGCTGTCGGATCCGAGAGGATGCAACATGTGCACGCGATCGGCGGGCCAGGTCATTGAGTCCATCGCGGCTTGCGCTGTAACAGGCTCCCGACCCGGTATCGCGCTGACCAGCACAGACGGCAGGCGCGAAACATCCGCCGACACATCCTGCGAAGAGTCCGGGCGCTGTCCACTACCCTCCGGGAACCTCCCTGGGAGATCGATATTCAGGCGGTTACCTGTTGGTGTGACCTGTGAGGGGGGTCTGGTTGTCGTTGACGTATCCGGTAAGTTGATACCCGATCCTTGCTTCGGTGGTTTGGCCATTTATAGATCCTCGTATTTAAAATATTGGGGTATGCACTGCACGATGCGCTGGTGATGAGTTGTGGCAAGCGCCGATCAGCAACCGGTCAAAATATTCGGCGCACGTTCAACCTTCTCTAACGATGAACAGTAAGTTGTGTTCGGCAGAGAGTTGCTGAAGGCCGCCGACTAAAAACACAACGTTGCCGGGCTCGAGTATTTGCTTCCATTTTGACCTCGCGACCACGGTTCGGAAGGCTGGAACAGTTAATCCGGAGTCGGGATCCCATTGGCGATGCAGCGTTCCGTCTGGATTGGTCTGCCGAAATCGCAACATGAATACGGCGTCCAGACTTTCCCGTTTAAACAGCAAGGTGTCGTCGCTGAACATGCGGCTGGTGCGATCCACGACGTAACCGTTGTGTTCCAGAATGTCGCTGAACACTTTGCGCAGGCTGACCCCCGGTGTGTTCAGTGCTGCGGTCCATAGCTGATTGAAACGGCGGGTGTCGAAATCGATGCGCTGTAGTTCCCGGCCAAACGGCGATGGAAGGGTAAGGCTGTGCCCCAGCAGATCCGCGTTGAGCTGTGCTGGCAGGACAGGCAAAAGCATCAACGGATCGGCCAGGTCACGTGCCGGTGGCCGGGACGTGCTTCGGTTTTCCCAGTGGTAAAGCGTGTCGTACAACACTTGCAGGCCAATACCGTTAATGACGCTGGAATCGTTTGCCCGATTGAACGCGGCTCTGGCAATGGCGGTGGCAGTTTGCTCCGACAGCAACTTGACGGATCTGGCGACGTATTGAGACAGGGGGGCCTCAAAAGGGCGGGTGTCCACGACGGTCCATTTGTCAGCGCTTTTTACCGCCCACTTCGGTTGCAAAACCGGCGTGTCGTTCAGCATTTGTTCGAAAGCGTCAAAGCGGTCAGGGGTAAACTGCGGGTTTTCCAGGAAGACAACGCGCGTATCGGCCTGAACGCGTTGAGGCACGATCGCGTAGTGAAGCCCTTCTATTTCTATGGAGTCGCTCCACTGCAGCGGTGCAGGTTTCCCCCAGTTTTTCCAATCCCCGATTGAAGAATCGGCCGCAGTGGTCTGGCCCGGCGCCTGTTCGCCCGGTGAATACGGTGCAGTGGATTCGCTGTCTGGCGCCAGCCGCGCACGCTTGCTCGGGCCAGGTCCATCGGATTCGACAATCGGGTCAAGTCGTAGGGTCGGGTCAGTCGGGTGGGGAGGGGCCGTCGGTTTGATTCGCCACAGTGGGCGGTCGGGAATCTGTTCGACCGGCATGAGCGGCACGTCGAGTTGATGCGGGGAACCCAGTTGATAACTCCCGTCCGGGCGTTTACGTACCCGATACGTCCCCCCGTCTTCCATGTCGACGTACAGGCCTCCCAGTTTGTCGTAACGAATCCCGTCGCGGGTCTCGTGCCCTGTCTTTAACCTGCCAGCTTGTTGTTCAGTCAGAGGCCGTAGCCAGTCAATCGGCATCGTTGCCGCGTCGGCGGCTGACTGACTGTCAGCGGCTGCACGTTGTTCTGGCCGGGTTGGGCCCAGGGAGCGCCAGTGGGGTTGCCCCTCAACCCGGGTCAGCAACGGACCCGACTCGCCTAGAGCGGCAGGCCAGAAAATCCGATAGCGGCCGTCTGGCTGATGAACGACCCGAAAATAGCCTTCGTTCGCGATGTGGGCATAGGTATCACCCTGCGGACTGATGAACAGTCCGGTCTGGGTGTCGAGCGCAGTCAGCAGATGGCTATTTTCGACGGGCCAGGTTATCGCCTTCAGATGTGTTTCCAGCATCTCGGAGATGAGGGCAGGCAGGGCGCGGACTTCTACGGATGGCAGAGGCTCACTGCCCGCCTGCATCCTCTGCGTCGGGTGAACCTCTGAGGGGCCGGGCAGCGCCAGATCGGTACTCTGCGTGTGCACACGAACAGCGGCAAACTCCAGTGGCGAGCGTCTGGTCGTTGCCGAGTCTGTATCGGCTGACGTCGTGAGAGACGTTTTTTTGGGTGGTTTAGCCATCAGTGGTCTTCCCGTGAATCCCTTGGACTGATTAGTTGAAGTACGCCAACGGTCATCCTTCCCTCACCATGAAGAGCGTCGGGGTGCCGATGGATGCCAGTTGAACGCCCCCGACCAGGTTGATGACCTCGCCCCGTGCCAGATGACTGTTGAGCTTTTCTTTCTCCGCCGCACTAAAACGGTTCAGGAACTCGGCACTGGTGACTTCCGAGCCGACGATGGATTTGCGAAGGACGGTGTCGCCGGTGATGCGCGGAAGTCTCAGCACGAAAATCGCGGCAACGCCCTGGCGATGAAAAATCAACGCCGCTTCTTTGTGCTGGCGCGGGGTCGGATTGACGCTATAACCGTTGTGTTGCAGGACAGTGCTGAACAGGGTGCGCAGGCTCGCAGCGGTTGGCGCCGCTGTGTACACCCCCCATTCCAGAGGAAAGCGTTGTGGATCGAAGTCCAGACGTTGCAGAGGAACCGAGTCACGAGGGGGGAGTGTGAGTATTCCGCCAGCTACCAAAGGGTCAGGCTGAACAGGCAGCCTCGGCAGCATCACCAGCGGGTCGGAAAGATCGCGCATGGGGCTCTCGTTATTGACCCGATCAAGCCAGTGGCGAAATGTCAGGGCCATCGTCGAGAGTCCATCACTGTTGATCCCGTCAGGCAGGCTGACGCGGTCGAATACTGCCCTGGCGATGGCAGCCGTCGAATGATCCGACAAATAGTTGAATGCAGTGGAAACGTATTGGGACGGTGGCATTGCAAACGGCGGGATTTCCAGAACCTTCCATTGGCCATCCCGTTTCAATGCCCACTTCGGCTGGCGATCGGGTTCCTGGCGCAACATTTGTTCGAATGCATCGAAGCGATCAGGTACGAATCCTGGATGTTGCAAATAGACCAGTTCGGTTTCCGGGCGTAAATCCTTGGGTACGATCAGGTAGTGTTTGCCTTCTATCTCTACTGACTCGCCCGATTCCGGCTTTTGCGTTCTTGCCCAGTTTTTCCACTGCCCTGCGGACAGATCGATTGCGCTCGATTGTTGGGCGTAAAGGTTTTCCACCAGTGCGTTTGCTTCGTTCGTGACGTGGCTTTCATCCGACAGGCGCGCGCGCTTGCTCGGCCCTGTCGTAGCCTCGGATTCTGGTTCAGCCGCGAGGTCAGCGTCCGCTCGCGAGCGTTTCGACGGGGCGTCATCAGTGACGATTTGTCGCCATAGGTGTGAGCCGGGAATCTGTTCAACCGGATCTCCCGTCGGACTCGGTTCCTGGGCGTGTGTCTGCCGATATCCGTCCCGGCCTTTGCGAACCATGACCATGCCGCCCTCCATCTCGACATAAGCCTTTTTGTGTTTGTCGTAGCGGATACCTTCCGAGGTGCCCGGGTACACTTTCAGTCGGTTGGCCAACTCGGCATCGATGAATACCGGATGCTGCACCGCGTCGTCGACTGACGTATGGAGCATCGATGCTTGTGGGGGGGCTGGCGTGTCTTGCGTTCCTTGCCCTGTAGCAGCGTGGCGTGTGGATGAGGGGCCTTGCGGGTCCCGCATAACGCTGACGATAACGCTGGGGCGCTGGTGGGACGGCCCTGGCAAGGCGTCCGGTGTAAAGACCCCTGGATCTGTTCCGGTAATGCCCGGGATGGAATGCCCCATGTCGCTGTGGGAGCTCGCATGCGTATCCGGTGTCAGTCTGGACGTGGATGTGGACGTGGACGTTTCGGGTGAGGTTGAGCCAGAAACTTTCTTGGGTGGTTTTGCCATTGCATTGCTCCGATGAATTGCCAGTTCAGTCATCTGAAAGGCGGCGCCACGTGATCAGGCGCAAGGCCTGACAGCGCTTCAAAGAAGTGATATTCGGAAAAAGGGCGGCGTCGTGTGCGGTATATATGTCTTGAGCCAAAAACAAACGATACAAGGCATTGCGGCGCTGACAGGCGTGTGCCGAGTACCGGATAAACCCTCGCCGGCTGGCCGGCAAGGGTAGGCTGCGGTCAACGTTCTCTGATGATGACCACGAACTCTGGATTCGACTTGACTTTCACCACTCCACCGATCAGCCAGACCACTTTGTTCCGGGCCTTGGCGGTGGTCAGGGCGAGGAGGGCGTCGTCGCCAATCCTGCGCGGCAGTGCCGGATCGACCAGTTCATTGCCGGGTGTGTGGGAGAGGCCGGGATCGCCCAGTTTGAGGAAAAACACTTCTTCGTGATGGGTGCGTCTGAACACCAGCGTGGGCATGTTATGTTCGTGGGTCAGCGGAAAGACGTCGTAGCCACTGCGAACGAGCAATGCCCCGACGAGGCGTCTGAGATTCAGATCCGTCGGCGCAGCCAGATAGTGATGCCATTCCAGTGGAAAACGCTTCGGATCGAAGGTGAGTCGCTGCAAATCTCCGTCGAGCTGTGCGCTCCACGGGAAGAGTCTTTTTCCTCCGACATCAATGGGTGTCGTTATCGGAAGCATATTCATCGGGTCGGCATAGGCCGGTGTCGTGGGGAAAGGCTTCTGGTTCCACTGATGCAAAACGGCCTGAATGTTTACCAGTCCGGTGCCGGTGATGGTGGTCGAGTTGTCCGCGAGTTCGAACAGTTTTCGGGCAACGGCCCGCGAAGTGAGGTCAGAGAAGGCAGGGAAGGTATCAGTGACAGACTGCGAGAGGGGCTTTTCAAAGAACCGTTTACCGGGATGTACTTCCCCCGGCTCGGTACCGATACGAAACGTTGCCACGGGCTGAAGTTCGGGGGTTGTTTGCAGCATGTGCTCAAAGGCGTCGAAGCGTGCTGGCACAAATTCCGGGTGCTGCAGGAAATAGACTTGGGGCAGGCGGTGAGGTGCCGATCCGATGGGCACGATTGGATAATGGAGCCAGCCCAGCAGGACGGAGTCTCCCGATGGCGGCGGGTTCAGATGCCCCCAGGGCAGCCAGAAATAGGGTGTCCGCGTTACTGAGGCAGCGCTGTCAGGTGTCAACGTTAACCTTGCCTCGGGCGCATCAAGCCGTGGGCGTTTGCTTGGGCCGGGTGTCGGGTCGTCGGGTGCGGCGTGCAGGTGAGGACGTTCTGGCGGGGGGCTTTCTTGAAGGCTCGTGTCCTGCACTTTGCGGCGCCAGACCTTGGTTCCCGGAATGTTTTCGACCTCCATGCCATTGGGGGAGCTGTCGCCGGCCGACGTCTCACGATAGACCCCCTTATGTTTGCCAATCATGACAGTTCCTTCTGCCATATCGACGTAGGTTTTTTTGTGTTTGTCGTAACGGATTCCATCCGCGGACAGTTCGGCTCTGGTCAGTGAGCCTGCCTGTTCTGGCGACAAGTAAGCGGGCGGTTGCGGCGCTATATCAACAGGAAGCGAGGCCTCTGTCGATTGCCAGCCAGGTCGCTCGATGCGCCAACTGGCTTGACCTTGAATTTTCGCCAGAACCGGGCCGGGAACACCGGGCGCAAAGGACAGTGGAACGAAGTAATTCCCCTGCGGATTTTGCTCGACAACGAATCGGCCTTCAGTGCCGATCTGGGCGTAGGTGCGCAGATCGGGACCAGTGAACAGTCCCGTGTTGTCTCCGATGGGAATTAACTCGTTGAAGCGGCTCTGAGGCCACGCAATCTCACTGCGCGCGGGAGTGTAAGTATCGAAAACATCGCTCGGCATTCGCGACACTGTGACGCTGGGCGCACGTGGGACAGAGCCTTGCGAGACATCTGTTGCGAGCAAGCCGGACAGCATGTCGACACCGTGCACGGGCAGGTCAGGTAAATGGCCCGTACCGCGGTGGCCTAGCAACGCTCTCCCGGTTCTGGTGGTTGTCGTCGATGTATCGGGTGCATGAGTTACAGCAACTATTTTGGGTGGTTTGGCCATACAGGATGACTCCTTCAGGTGAGCTTGTTTAAAAACGGAACAGGCCGTTTTTTGGTGTTTTTCAGGCGTGCTCGACCGCGGCTCAGAAAAATCTGGCGGGCATGCAAGAAATGGTTGGATTGGACTTCGGTATTCGCGTGTAACGGCGCGAACTAATGGAGCTGACTTGAGGTGGACGCAAGCGGTACTTGATGAGCGCAGCGGTTCAAGACTCTCAGTTGGGTAACATCGATAACTTCGCTGTCCAGCAGCCAGCGACGGGTCATGAAGCTATACCTGAGTATTCCGGCACGGTGTTCGATCAGGGCGATATTCCTGACCTTGACGTCTTTGTCGGCCAGCTCGGCAAATGCCTCGGGCAACGCCTGCGCCTGAGGAGCCGGCGGGTCGAAAAACCTCGCATCGAGGCCGTCGAAATAGATTCTGTCGACGGAGAGGTTGACAGTTTGGACAACGCCTTTCGCGGTGATGACGCGCACCCGGTCGATAAGGTCGCCACTGTCGTATTTCGGCAGATGAATCGTGCACGTTCCAATCTGCAGTTGATTTTTTTCCAGTCCGATTTCGACATCGCCCAGTGCGCTGGCGTCGAATTCCCAGGTGGATGAATAGCGCAATCCGTGGCTGGTGTCGGCCATGGCGCCCGGTGTTGCGATCCTGATTGTCATGTCCGCCGCGAGATGGATCAGGTACGTAGCACCTTGCCCGAGCAGATTTTCCATGGCGGTTTGCTCGGGGTAGGAGGACAGCAGAGCGCATGCCGGGGCAGCGCCCAGTTGATAGGCTTCGTTCTCGGCAAGTTCAAACAGGTAAAGCCCGCTGCGGTATTCCCATGGAAGGGACATGCGGGTTTTCCACGTTGTGAAAGCGTACATCTGATAGCTCGCAGCTACAGGTGGCGTGTCGATTTCGGATGTGAGACGGGCATTGAAGGCGACGCCATCGCTGAATATCAGCACGTACTTGTGCTTGGGATACGCCGCCATGGTTCTGAGGATTTTCACGCTGTTCATCGGGTCGTTTGCGCCCCGTGCCTGGGCAAAGAGTTTGAAGGTCAGCGTCTTTTTCCCAAAGTGGTAGGTCAGATCACATCCGATCAACAGGTCATGGTTTTTGTCCGATATTCTTGCCAGAAAACGGGCTTCGGATCGGGTCAGTTCATCGCTGGTGTAATCCAGATAAATCCGCGTGACCGCATCGCGGTGCTCTGCTGCATGGATTCTGCTGTGTTGCAGTGTTCTGGGCAGGTAATAACTGGCGTCATGGTTGTGCGCGATAGTGAAATCGGAGGCGTAGAGAATGATCGGTCTTTGCGTTTGGCCTTGTCGGGTGATGACCACCTCGACATCGACGGCTCTTGGGCTGTTGAGGCATTCAGGAAGCTCGGGCGCCAGGTAAAAGCCATCGCTGGTCATGAATTCGAGCTTGTTGTTCTTCAGCCGGTATTCATCCCCGACCTGTTGGTAGACGTCCTGGATGACAACCACACTTTTGGGGCTGTCGTGAAATTCGAACGTCGACGTGATGATCAGCGCGCACTTCTCGATGATCCAGCTTTCAATCAGATCCATCCGCCAATTCAAGACGATGACGCTTGGCTCTTTCCCGTCTTCGATAATGGAAATGCGGCCCGCCTCATGGGCCACGAAATACTCGTCCGCTCCGGCCTCACCTGATGCGCTCGCACCGCGGTGAAGCAAATGAAGCTGGTCGTCTCCGGCGCCTGCCTTGAGGGTGTCGAAGCCGCGGGATTTTATGATGTTGCGTTGGGCGGTGCCGGTGACTGTGCTGGCCGCTTGCGCTACGGTTTCAACATTCTCGATGCCTTCGATCAGGCTGCGGAACGTATAGGTTTTTCCATCTTCGGCCGATGAGTCGGGAGTCACGAGGTGGAGCGTGCCCGCCGGCAAGTCGATGTCGTAGCCGGGTGGGTTGGCGGCGCGCAAGTTGTAAAGTCCACCCAGGGACAACGTGTCGTTGCCCGCACCGCCCTTCAACTTTGAATAGTCAGCCACTCGGGAGGGATCCTTGAGCAAGTCTGCAGCTCCTTCGAAGACGAAGCGGTCGTCCTTTTCCCCCCCTGTCAGGTCTTTTCTTCCCGTCTTGTAGAGGAACGCGTTCGGCTGTTTCTCGACCCCTTTGATCGAGTCATTACCGTCGCCCAGTAACCACAAGACCCCTTTGTGCGCTGCCGTCGTTCCCAATTGCGCGCCTGGCGTGGCGTCGGTCACCCCGGCGCGGGCGTCAATGGTGTCGTCTGCGCCGGTAATCCGGGGCAGCTTGAGGTTTTCCCATCGGTATTGTCTGGTCCACCAGTTCCGTGTCCATTTGCGCGTCGGTTCGAGATGGACCTCAAAGGATCCATGAACGATGGCTTGCGTGGTGTCCTTCAACGCGCCATCCAGCCAGCGTTTGGCGTTTTCCTTCAATTGTCTTGAGTATTCGATCCGGGCTTTGGCAACCGTGTAGCGATCCATTACTTCATCGTCAGGGTCCATGAAACAGAACGCAAACCAGCCTGTGCGCCATCGCTCATGAGTGGTGAGTTCGATGTAGTCGTCAATATCGTCCACCATTCTTACAGCGGCATAAACTTGCGCCCCGAGGGCCAGCATCGCTCCGGCTGCGAGTCCGACCGGTCCGGCGAAGGAGAAGCCAGCCATGGCGGCTGCGCCGAGCAGGACCGTCATGGCGGCACCTGTAAGGCTCAAGCCAGCGCTGACGTAATGATCCATGGCCACTTTGCCGGTTGCATTTTCAGCGTCAGTCAACGATTTGACCGCAGCGTATAGATCGAAAGGCAACGTCAGTGCGCCCCCGATCAAGCCGCCGGAACGACCGAGCCTGACCGCGAATCGGGTCTTGGCGAAATCCTGATAGGCAAGGTGGCTGACCCTGATCATTTGCGTAGCGATGCGCGTCACGGCAATGTCGACGGCGATGGAAGCAAATTCTGCAGCGATGCTTGCGCCATTGAATACGGCTAGGGTGGTGTCGTCGTTTTTGACGGCGTCGACCACTCCGCGCAGGCCCATGAATATTCCGAAACCCTGAATCCCGACACTGGAGCCGAGCATCCAATGGCTCTTGACGGCCACCCAGAGCAGGTTGTTTTTCGGCAGGGAGGCGTGACGTAAATCGAGCTTCTGCGCCGAGTCCAAAAGTTTCGCCAGTTTGGCGTGATACACGCCTTGTGCTGCATCGCCTGCGAAATGTTTGCCAAGCACGGGGGGAGCGTCCAATGGACGTCGGCTGGCGATTTCGAACAGCAGCGACGACAGCAGATAACCTTGCGTGACCGTTGCCGATTTCATCCAGGTTTCGATGGGGAACGAGCTGAACTGTAACGAGTGGAGGAAGGATCGCCTGGGTATTCGAAAGAAGGTGTTCTGACGATTCAGGCGTTTGCCGGCAATGCTTGCGCCCAAGGTGTCAAGGGCTACGCGGGTGATCGAAACGGAGCCAATTTGCAGTGGCCCAAACAGCGCATCGACGTTTTTCAGCCTTCGCGTCCTGCGCCGGCTCTTGCGCTCTGTCTCGGCAGCGGCGTTGGCAAAATCGAGGGTCGAGGCCGTGTAAGCATTGGCCTGCAAGCCTATGTCGGTGATGACGACGGGATCATGTCGCGGGAAATAACCCGGACCAAAAGTGGCCATTTGAACATCCTTGTTCTGCCAGATTATGGGGCGAATAACGTCGTTATCTTAGGTTTGGCTTCCAGGCGATGTACATCGGTGGGTTGTTGCGGTGTATGTCGCCCGTCCCGCTCTTTGGGCCAAGCGATCAGTGGCTGCTGAGCAAAGAGGCAGCGCCTGCACCGCCAAACAGACCGGCACTGATCCGGTTGAACCAGCTCTGGCCTTTACCGCTGCGCAGATAACGCGCCGCTCCGTGGGCGCCAAGTCCATAGGCCAGCTTGCACAGCAGATCCAGCATCGTCCAGGTCGCGATCATCACCAGCAACTGCGGCAGGAACGGTTGTTGCGCGCTGAGAAACTGCGGCAGAAATGCCGCGAAGAACAGGATGTCTTTCGGATTGCTGGCGCCCAGCACAAAGGCGCGGCCAAACAGCGCCCGAAAACGTGGCGCGGGCGCCGCTTGCGGTACTTCGGCGCCGGTTGCTGGCTGGCGCGATTGCTGCCAGCTCTGCCAGGCGAGGTAGAACAGGTACAGTGCGCCGACGATCTTCAGGGCACTGAAGAGTTTTTCCGAAGCCAGCAGCAGGGCGCCCAGACCCAGGGCCGATGCACTGAGCAAGCAGATCGAGGCAATCACGCCGCCGAGAAACGCCGGGTAAGAGCGGCGCAAACCGTAATTCAGGCTGTTGCTGATCATCAACAGCGACAGTGGTCCCGGAATGAGGATCACCACCAATGCCGCGCCGCTGAACAGCAGCCAGGTTTCCAGACTCATCACTTTGCTCCTTTTTTATTGGTATCGAGAATGTGCAAAAGCCCCACCCGCAAGGGGTGAGGCTGTGTTGAAGCTTGAACCGCGTAGCGCTTACAAGAAGATGAACTTGGCGATGAAGATCGCGCAGAGCACCCACAGGCTGACGGAAATTTCCTTGTACTTGCCGGTACCGGCCTTCAGTGCCACGTAGGTGATGAAGCCCAGCGCGATACCGTCGGCCACCGAAAAGGTCTGCGGCATCATGATCGCGGTGACGATCGCCGGGATGGCGTCAGTGGCTTCGTCCCATTCGATGTGGGCCATGCCGCCCATCATCAGCATCGCCACGTAGATCAATGCACCGGCGGTGGCGTAAGCGGGAATCATGCCGGCCAGCGGTGCGAAGAACATCGCCGCTATAAATAGCACACCTACGGTGACTGCGGTAAGACCAGTCCGACCACCAGCGGCCACGCCGGCAGCACTTTCTACATAGCTTGTTACCGGAGGGACACCGACCACGGCGCCGAAGACGCTGGAGGCACTGTCGGCTTTCATGGCGCGAGAGAGGTTTTCGATGCGCCCGTCAGCGTTCACCAGATTGGCCCGCTGGGCAACGCCCATCAGGGTGCCGGCGGTGTCGAACATGTGCACAAAGAGGAAGGCCAGCACCACGCTGATCATGCTGACGTTGAACACGCCGGCGACGTTCATGGCCATGAACGTTGGCGCCAGGCTCGGCGGGGTCGACATGATTCCTTCGTAATGCACGATGCCCAGGCCCCAACCGGCCAGGGTCACGGTGATGATGCTGATGAGGATCGCGCCGAAGACTTTGTGATAGCTGAGGATCGCAATCATCAGAAAGCAGATGGCCGCGAGCAGTGGGCCAGGTTCGCGCAGGGAGCCGAGTTTGATCAGAGTGGCCGGGCTATCGACGACGATGCCAGCGGTTTTCAAGCCGATCAGTCCGAGGAACAGACCAACGCCGGCGCCCATGGCAAAGCGCAGACTGACCGGAATACTGTTGAGCAACCACTCACGAATCCGCGAAAAGGTCAGGATCATGAACAGTACACCGGAGACAAACACCGCACCGAGCGCGGTCTCCCAGTTGTAGCCCATGGTGCCGACCACGGTGTAGGTGAAGAAGGCGTTGAGGCCCATGCCCGGTGCCAGACCGACCGGCCAGTTGGCGTACAGGCCCATCAACAGGCAGCCCAGCGCAGCGGCGATACAAGTGGCGACGAACGCCGCACCGTGATCAATCCCGGCATCGGCCATGATGTTCGGATTGACGAAGATGATGTAAGCCATGGTAATGAAGGTTGTCAGACCGGCAATCAGCTCGGTCTTCACCGTGGTGCCATGCAAGCTGAGTTTAAACAGACGTTCCAGCAAGCCACTGCGTAATGGCGGCGAGAGGTCCAGCGTCGATGCTTCGGATTTGCGGCTTTCCACAGCGAGTACTCCTCAAGAGTTTTATTGTTATTTCCAGGGCCGGACCCATGAGGGGTGGCAGCGGCCCTTTGAGGCATACGCGAATTTGTTGACCATGCGGTCAGGAACTCGCACGCTGTGGATTATGCTTTTGTGTACAAATAAAGCAAATATTGTTTTTGGTTTTGTTTACGAAAGTTCCGTCGATCGCGATATATCGCTTCTGGCGGCCCCTTCGCCAGCAAGCTCGCTGCCACATTCGAAATGCGTTCCCCTGTGGGAGCGAGCTTGCTCGCGAAGAGGCAGTCCCATTCAATCGAGAGCCGTCTGACTTTTGCCCAGCGCCATATTCACCGCCAACCATCCGTTCACTGCCGCTTCCCCAGCCTCGGCAAACACCCGCTCCAGCAATTTCACCTGCTCGCGCCGCAACGCCTGCTCGAACTTCGCGCCTTCCGCCGTCAACTCCAGCAGGCGTTTACGCTTGTCAGCTTCCGAGGCGACGCTGTCGACCAGATGCATTTCCTGCAACTGCCGCAACGGCATGTTCAATGCCTGCTTGCTCACCCCGAGCAACCCCAGCAGTTCCTTCACGCTCAAATTCGGATAACGCGCGATGAAAAACACAATGCGCTGGTGCACCCGCGACAGGCCACGGCGCTCGAGCATTTCATCAGCTTTCGCAGTGAACGCCTGATAGCCGAAGAAAAACGCTTCCATCGCCTGTTGCTGACTGGATGGGTTTTTAAGGTCAAGCATATTGACGTACTCGCTTAAGCTGTCGTAATTTCAGTCAATAAGTTTGACTCATTTTTCGCATCCCTCGCTACCGGTGACCGCCATGGCTTTTTCCAAACGTGTCTCGCGCCTTAAAAGTTCTTTGATCCGTGAAATCCTCGCCGCAGCGCAGCGCCCGGAGGTGATGTCGTTCGCCGGCGGCTTGCCGGCCGAAGCCATGTTGCCGAAAGTCGAATGGGCCGACATGCCGCTGTCACTCGGCCAATACGGCATGAGCGAAGGCGAGCCGGCGTTGCGCGAAGCGTTGGCGGCGCAGGCGAGGGCGCTGGGGCTGGAATGCGAGGCGAGCCAGGTATTGGTGGTCAGCGGTTCGCAACAAACCCTCGATCTGGCGGCCAAGCTGTACATCGACCAGGGCACGGAAATTCTGCTGGAGGCGCCGACCTATCTCGCCGCGCTGCAAATCTTTCAGCTGTTCGGCGCCGATTGCCTGACCGTAGCGCAAGAGTCCGACGGCCCGAACCTGGCGCAGTTGCGCGAGCGCCTGGAACAACATCGCCCGGCGTTTATCTATCTGATTCCTACGTTCCAGAACCCGTCTGCCGTGCGCTACAGCGAAGAAAAGCGTGCAGCGGTCGCGGCTTTGCTCGACGAGTTCGGCGTCACGCTGATCGAAGATGAGCCTTACCGCGAGCTGACGTTCGATGGCGGCAGCGCCAAACCGATCGCCGGACGTCTGAAAAAATCCAGCTGGATCTACACCGGTACGGTTTCGAAAACATTGCTGCCGGGTCTGCGTGTCGGCTATCTGATCGCCAGCAAGGATCTGTTTCCGCACCTGCTCAAACTCAAGCAATCGGCAGATCTGCACACCAACCGCATCGGTCAGTGGCAGGCGCTGCAATGGATCGGCAGCGACAAGTATCAGCAGCATCTGAGCCAATTGCGCGGGTTCTACCGGCAGCGGCGCGATGCCTTCCAGACGGCGCTGGAAACGCACTTTGCTGATCTTGCCGACTGGAACATGCCACAGGGCGGGCTGTTTTTCTGGCTGACGCTGAAGCAACCGCTGGACACGCGAACGTTGCTCAATGAAGCGTTGGCCAATGATGTGGCGTTTATGCCAGGGGAGCCGTTTTTCCCGGAGCCGGACAATCACCACGGGCATTTGCGTTTGAATTTCAGCCACATCGACCCGGCGCGGCTGAATGAAGGATTGAAGCGATTGGCGGCGGTGGTGCGCCAGGCGCAGATGGATAAAGCGGCCTGAAAACAAATAAACCGGCTCGATGGCCGGTTTATTTTTGTCTGAGATTTTGAGTGCCTGTAATGGCCCTATCGCAAAATCATCAGGCCGCCGCAAACCGCTTATCCAGATAATCAATAATCACCTTGGACTCATACATCCACGTCGTCTGCCCATTCTCTTCAATGCGCAGGCAAGGCACCTTGATCCGGCCACCTTGTTCCAACAGGGCCTGACGATCCTGCTCATTGTTCTTCGCATCCTTCAGCGCCACTGGCACATTCAGGCGACGCAGTGTACGACGGGTTTTCACGCAGAACGGGCAGGCGTGGAACTGATACAGCGTCAGATCCTTCGCGGCGGCATCCACTTGCGCCTGAGCAGCGGCGGGGCGTTTTTTCTTGCCCGGACGGGTGATGAAGTCGATGAAGATAACCAGTTGGCCGAGGCCGACACGAAGCGCTTTGACGAACACGATGAAGCCTCACGGTGCACATTGAGAAAGGCGCGCAGCTTACCCGATTTTTCACGGACGAAAAAAAACCGGCGATGAATGCCGGTTTTCTTCGTGCTGCAAATTACTTGATCAGGCTGAGAAACTCGCTGCGGGTCGCCGCGTTTTCACGGAACTCACCGAGCATCACCGAGGTGATCATCGACGAATTCTGTTTCTCGACACCGCGCATCATCATGCACATGTGCTTGGCCTCGATCACCACGGCAACGCCCAGCGCGCCGGTGACTTGCATCACCGCATCGGCGATCTGGCGGCTGAGATTTTCCTGAATCTGCAGGCGGCGGGCGTACATGTCGACGATCCGCGCGACCTTCGACAGGCCCAGCACTTTGCCGCTCGGGATGTAGGCGACGTGCGCCTTGCCGATGAACGGCAGCAGGTGGTGTTCGCACAACGAGTACAACTCGATGTCCTTGACCAGCACCATTTCGCTGTTGTCGGAGCTGAACAGGGCACCGTTGGTGACCTCTTCGAGCGTCTGTTCATAACCGCGGCAGAGGTACTGCATGGCTTTGGCGGCACGCTTTGGCGTGTCGAGCAGGCCCTCGCGGGACACGTCCTCGCCCAATTGGCCGAGAATCGCGGTGTAATTCTGTTCCAGTGTCACAGAGGCTGATTCCATAAGGGTTTCAGAGGGGTACTGTTTCTGTCTGTACCAATTTTGTACCAATCAAGCTGTTTTCGAGCTTTCCGAGTTCACCCCAGTCAGTGCTGGAGTTGATCCATCGGGCTTAGGTCGATAGCAACATCTGAACGCTATGACCGAGCTGAGTGGCAATAAACGCAGGGTTCATACCCGCCATGAGGCACATGGTAGCGTAAGTGTGTCGGCAGTTGTATTGCCGGCGGGCGCGAATCCCAATTCGGTCAGTGCGGCCTGGAAGTGTTTATCGGTCGCGCTCGACTGTTGAATGAACTCGAAGTTCTTCGTTGGTGGGAATACGTAGCCTGATTCGGTGCGTTTGCGCCGGCTCTGCGAGGCACGTTGTTGCGCTACCAGCTCGGCTTGCTTGATGGCGTGCAGTGCGCGACTGTTGAGCATGACCTGGCGCCCGTTACGGGTTTTGGTACGCTCCTCGATCTTATAGTCCGCGACGATTCGACACACGTTGACCAGCCGCTTTTCCTTGTCGACCTCTTCCCAGCGCAGCGCCGCGATCTCGCTGGGGCGCATGTCAGTGTAAAAGGCGAACTCGAAGTACGCGGCGTAGATCCGCATCGAATGGGTCAGCGTCTTATATAGGTGGTCGATGATTTGGTTGGCTTCGCCAACCGTGAACGGATCGATGGGCTTTTTGGCCTTCACCGGCAGTTCGATGGACTCCACCGGGTTACGGTTGATCAGACCATCTTTTACCGCAGTGCCGAACACCGTGGTCCGGCGCTGGATTGCCGCACGCTTCACGCCCGGCGTCGGCCATTCTGTATTGGCTACCGCGCTCTTGATGTCGGAAGAGCACTAGTGCACGCGTTGATTGATCAACTGAGCGCCCAAGAGCCGGTCGATTGGCTTTGCGCAGTCTTTGATGCCACTCGTTCGTGTTACTACGCCCACTGCCTCAGGCGCCGAACTCCAAGCGTTGAGCCGCTTCGTTGCGCAGTCGGGTCAACGAACTGTTTACGCAAAGTCGAAGCGCTGCCGGTAGCCGCAGCATCGTGTCGATGATGCAGGAAGACGGCGAGCAAATCGGGCGGTTCAAAGTGCGTGGTCTGATGCGGGAAATGGTATTAGTCAGCAAACAACCTGGATCACATGCCTACAAACAAGCGACGGTTGAGCGGCCTGACATCTCGAACATCTTGAATCGAGAGTTTGATGTGCCGGCGCCGAATCAGGTCTGGTGTGGCGACATCACCTACATCTGGGCTCAAGGGAAATGGCATTACCTGGCTGTCGTTATGGATCTTTACGCGCGCCGAGTGGTGGGCTGGGCGCTGTCAGGCGTAACGCTGTGGCTAAAACCAATCAGGCGGCACTGTTTTTTATTTGTTAGTCGTAAAATCTCCCAGTCATAAATATTCAATAGTAAAGTTCAATTCAGCATTAGCCGTGCCGGGCTTTAATTCTTCATTTTGTATGCGGTAGTATGCGGCATTCATGGGAATTGTATAGCTTGCACCGCCCGAGCCGAATAACCCAATGGATCGTTTAGAAGTGCCGTCGATTATAGCCGGTGCGTTATCGAAATGTTTAATCTGAATACCAACACCTTTCGCCGTGGAACTGGAATTCAATCTGATGACGCCATTTCGGTAATCATAAGTCTCGCCGACTCTCTGGAAGCTATAATTAACGGTATTAATACCTTTCGGGCAGTTATTTAAATTTATGCCAAAAGCAACAGGCGCTGCAGTGCTTCCCGGTGCACTCCCAATGTCGCTGAGCGTGTAAGTGCCCATTCGGAGATCGATATTCGGCGTTTCGCAGGAGGCCGTTATGACGGTGGCGCCGTTCGTCTGAATAGATAATGGAAATAAATCCCCAGTTTGTAGGTAACCGAGAACACCAGATGGAATAACCGTGCCCCCTTTCACATCACCGACTTTGACTAATTCCAATCGAAAACGAGTTCCGGAAAATCCGTAACTACCACGAGAAAACATGTTATTTGGATCTAAGTATCCTCGAAGACTTTTTCCAGTGCTGCTATAATAGAGTTTCCAGGCAATCCCCGTAGCGCCAATCGGAAACAGTTCTGATTCCGGTGTTGAAGTACCCACATTATTTTTGATGGCTGCGGAAAAAGAGGTTGTGCAGCTAAACCAGCTGTCAGTTATTCCCACGGTAAATTCACCCTGAAATATCACGGTTCCATTTAAAGCGTCTCTGGGTATTGTAAGGTTCGAAGGGATCTGGTAATTCATGGGGGATTGTTGCTTGTATGTGTCAAACGTGCATGTTGCTGCTGCATTAATTGACCAACTTAACAGTACTACCAATAGGCCGATGTATTTCACCTTCATCAATTATCACCTTCATTTTTACGCTGGAGTTCTGACACGTATAGAGTGCTGGGTTTTGAATGCCTTATGAGAAAGTGCGCTGTAGTGCTTCGTAATCTACATTTGTGGAGAAAGAGTGGTTCTATAAGGTGAATTTTGAAGATCCGCGCTGGCTGTGAAAATAAGAAAAGTCTTATTCTCTTTGGCGTTCGATAGACGGTAGTTGCTGTGGATGAAAGGTTTGTGCCAGGGCGTGGATGTACGATCCAGGTTATGCAGTCAGCCGTTTCGCCAACATTTGCAGCGGGTGACTGTCCGATGGTCGACAGAAATCTTCAGTTGATCAATCAGCGCGTGCGTTCGTGCTCTTCCGACATCAAGAGCGCGGTAGCCTTTTTTAAAATGGATTTCTCCTGCTCAAGGCGAGCAATCCGAGCTTCCAACTCCTGAATCTTCTGCTGCTCGGGCGTCAACGCTTTTGTCTGCGGAGTAACACCGCTGCGCTCCTGCTGGGTTGGTTCACCCTGCGACGCAACGCGGAATCGACCACCTTGAGTGACCGCCAGGCCTCGATATGGCTTTAGCCTTGATCGAGCACGAGAGCTGCGGCTTCGCGTTTGAATTCAGCGGAAAAGGAACGACGTTGCTTGGTCATCTGACACTTCTATCTGGCGAGCATTCTCGCCTAAATGGGTGTCCGGTTTCATTAGACCACTAACGAAGTACTTCAAGTGTCGTAATTCCATGGTTCTAATCCATGCTTTTTAAGCATCTTGTCAGCCCTCATATGTATTGGGCGACGTGCCCGAGGCGGAGTTACTATAAGTTCCGATATTGCAGGATAAGGCCGCCAAATTAGGGGGCGTCATGCGACTGACGCCGTTAATCTCAGTCATGCCTAGAATGCATCCACCAGTGAGCCCGCCAAACCTTATCATTATCCCGGTGGAACTTTCTGGCGTTCTTACATTTAGAGCAAGGAACAGATATGAGTACAAACCCTTTCGAATATGCCGGCAAAACTGTGTTGATCACAGGTGCCGCGACCGGTATCGGTCGAGCCACCGTGCTTGCCTTTGCGAGCAACGGCGCCTAGGCGATGTCGATTTACGCGCCGATGACACTTGTCAAATTGATTGAAGAACAAGGAGGGGGCGCTATGTTCATTGAAACCGACGTCTCCAAAGCCGCTTCCGTCGAAGCCTTAGTGATGTCCGACGTAAAGCGTTTCCGCAAGATTAATGCGGCGTTCAACAACACCGGGGTTTTGCCGCCCACCGCACCCTTGGCCGAACAAAGTGAAACTGACTTTGATAGGGGCTTGAACGTCGACCTCAAAGGCGTGTTCCTGTGCCGGAAGTTTCACATCCAGGCCATGTTGCAAACGGGCGGCGGCGCCATCGTCAGCCTCTGTCGCCGGTGTGCTTGCGGATCCTGGCATGGCGCCCTATGTGGCGGCCAAGCATGGCGTGGTCGGCTTAAGTCGTGCAGCTTGCACTGGATTACTCCCGTGCGGGAATTAGGGGCAAAGCCTTGGTTCCCGGCCTAGTGGCAACGCCGATGACCGAGCACTGGCTCAGTGACCCCGTCTTCAAACAGGCTTTGATGAACAACAGGCCAATCGGCCGACCGGCTCAACGGGAGGAAATGAGCGGCATGGTGCTGCTCCTGTGTTCGCCCGCCGCCAGCTTCGTGACCGGTCAGGTCTATCTGGTGGATGGTGGCCAGACGGCGCATTGATCACCAAACGTTGGCCATCATTGTGAACAATTTATTACTTTATCGCACGCAACCACGTGTGTGATCACGACCCGCAGGAGAGCATCGCCCATGACGTCAGTCACGCCTGAAACTTCTACCGTAGAAAAGCCAGCTCCGCTTAAATTCAAAGTCTTCAATGGCGGCGAAGCCCATATGGGTTTCGGCGTCAATTCGACGATCATTTACGGCGAGCGCGAGGCGCTGGTCATCGATACCCAATTCACTCTGTCCAATGCGCACCGCCTAGTAGCCGACATCCTCGAGACCGGCTGCGATCTAACCTACATCTATATCACGCACTTCCATCCAGACCATTTCCTGGGGCTGTGCGTGGTTCATGATGCATTTCCCACTGCGAATGTCGTGTCACTTCCGGAGATCGCCCAGTCGGTGAATGACGCCTTCGACTTCAAGATTCGTTACTGGGGCAATGAAGTGCTCGGCGTTAACGGCGCCAAGAAGTCTGTGCACGTTAATCCATTGCAAGAACCGCTGATGCTTATCGACGGACAGAAGGTCGAGGTTATCGGTCCGCTGCGCGGTGACTCCGACTTGCAATCGGTGGTGTGGGTGCCCTCAATCAGAACCCTGGTGGCCGCGGATACAGTGTTCGCCAACGCTCATGTCTGGGTTGCCGATGACAAAACCCCGGAAATGCGACAGGAATGGTTCGATGTCCTTGATCAGTTGGAGGCGCTCGCTCCGCTGGTAGTCGTGCCTGGCCATGCACCGTCTGCGGACTTCACCTCGCCGGATGCCATCGGGTTTACCCGGGAGTATCTGATCGCGTTCGTCGAAGAACTAAAAAAGTCCGATGACAGTACTCAGATCATGGCAGCGATGGAGCGGCGCTATCCCGGGCTGGCTACGCACATTTGCCTGGAGTACAGCGCCAAGATCCTCAGGGATGAGTACCAGTGGGCAGGGGAGTGGCCGCAAGCGTTACGCGACTTGAAGCCTATATTCTGACGTGTAACATCGACTGATTTGCGTTTAAACCCTCCCTAGCGCCATCTTCAGGGAGGGTTTGGCCGCCTTTACTGGCTTTAAGTTATCAAGGCCGAAGGATCTGCAGCTTAGCCATAGACCGCCTAGACACCTCAGCAACAGCTTTATTACCAGCACTCAGGATCCTCGCAGCCCAGACGGACGGCGAACCTCACGAGGCCACTGAGACTTTTCGATTGTGGTGCAGTGCCTCGCCTAACAGATCGAAGGAGCTACTTGCTCTCGTCGACTCTGGAGAGCTGGATGTCTGCGACTTCTACAGCTTGCACATTGCCATTCACAACGGCCTAAAAGCGGATCTGCCTTACTTCTCTGAGCGGGCGTATGCACTGATTGATAGTGGCACGGCTGTTGAGAAGGCTCAGGTTATCCAAACTTTTATCCTCCCCGCCATTTAACGATGACGCCCAATGGCGCCGGGTGCCAAACCAAAGGCAGCACTCTGATTCCGCTCCTGATGGCTTGGGCAACATCGCAAGACGAAACTAAGATAACCAGAGAATTCGTAGGTTCCGCTAATAAGTCTCTCAAGCATTGCACCATGCGGGCCTGGTTGCCAAGGGAGACTAGTGAGGAGACGTTGTATAGAGATATATCACGGCATGGCCTAGCGCTCACTGACATTCCCGTAACTGCGGACGGCGCGGCGGCGATCAAAATGCTCAACGCCGAGGTTTCGAGAGATGGTCATCTCATGACGCTGTCAGCTGTCAAACACGAGCACTGGCCAATCCTTGTTATGGCGTGCAGGCACTTCCGGATACCGATGCAGGTATTTGAGCTAAGTCATTGATTTTAATGATCCTGGCTGCCTAGAAAAACTTCAAAACATGGCGGTGTAATTCTGTTCCAGGGACATGAAACTACCTGTGGGGATTTTCGCAAAGGGCAAGGGTACGGTGGCGGACACAACCCTGCAAGTTCGGTGTAACGGGATTATTCGTCGCGGCCTTCCATCATGGTGCGTTTAAGCATCACGTAAACCGCGCCGGCACCGCCATGTTTGGCCTGGCACGAGCAGAAGCCGAGCACCTGTGCGTGTTGGCGCAACCAGGTGTTGACGTGGCTTTTGATCATCGGTCGCTTGCCGTCCAGGCGCACAGCCTTGCCGTGGGTGACGCGCACGCAGCGGATTTCGAATTTGGTCGCTTCGGCAAGGAAGGCCCAGAGGGTTTCGCGGGCCTTTTCCACGCTCATGCCATGCAGGTCGAGGCTGCCTTCGAACGGGATCTGGCCGACCTTGAGCTTGCGCATCTGACTTTCCTGCACGCCATCGCGGGACCACATCAACTCGTCTTCCGGGCCGACGTCGATCACGAACTGATCGGACAGGCCATCAACGGTAGCGGTGTCGGTACGCACGGTGGCGGACTGGCGCAGCTTGGCGATCTGTGCGCGGTCAGCCTTGGGTTTGCCGGTGTCGGCGCGATCGTGCTTGATCGGCTTGACGCCTTGGATCGCACTTTTGAACAGGGAAAAATCGTCGTCTTGCATGTCAGCCTCCGCGAAGGGCGGCCAGTTTACCCAAGTCGAAACAAAACGGCCCGGCAAAAAGCTAGGCCGGTGAGTCAGTCGTGTTTTTTCATCAGGTGTGGGGACATGTTCAGCTCCCGCGATTGCCGTGCGCGACGGCGGCAGCGGCGCCACAGGGCGACACCGAAATACAGAAACAGCAAGCCGACAGCCAGAATGATCGCCGAGCCCATCGGCGTAGCGTTCAAATCACCGAGCGCCGGAGGGCGCCCGAGCAGGCTGGCGGCCCCGGCCATCGCCAGCAGCACACCGAACGTGGCCAGAATGGCCGCAATCGCCGCGCCAAATCGAAAACGCCAGTTGCTTTGGCCTTTGGGCCGCAAGCGGCGTGCGTCAAATCCATCGGATAACTTCATTCCGACCTTCCTCAATGGGTATCGGCCCTTCGACCGGGAGTTGACCGGGTTGTTCCTGAGGCTATGGCATTTGCGGCAAATGAGAGGATTTTGCGGATGAGCGGCGCCGTGAGCCGCTCATCAAAGCAGATCAGATCAGGTCTTGCGTCAACGCGAGGGTGGCGAAGTTGTCCGCCATGATCGCCATCTCAGCTTCCTGCACCACGGCGGCGCTGAGCACGCGGCCCTTGAACGGCAAGTCACGGGTCGCGCAGGCGTCTTCCACCAGGGTGCAACGGAAGCCCAGGTTTTTCGCTGCACGTACGGTGGTGCTGACGCTGGAGTGGCTCATGAAACCGCAAACGATCAAATCCAGCGAGCCGAGGTTTTGCAAACGGTCGAGCAGTTCGGTGCCATGGAAGGCGCTCGGCAGCAGTTTGCCGATGATGGTTTCATCGCCTTGTGGCTCGAGGCCCGGGATGAATTCGCCGCGTTCGCCCTGCGGGTCGAACAGGCCGCCGACGGTGCCGAGATGACGCACGTGCACGATCGGCCGACCGGCTGCACGGGCTGCGGCAACCACTTGTTTGATGTTCGCGACGGCCGCGTCCATGCCGCTCAGGGCCAGCGGGCCACTGAGATATTCTTTCTGGGCATCGATGATGACCACGGTGGCATGGCTCAGTGTGGCCGCTGCGTAACCGCGACCGCTGAGTTGAAACATCGTTTTTGGAACGGACATTCTGGGGCTCCTTGGGGTGGGGCTTTTGCGACATTGTCCTCTGGCTGAGCGGTTCTGTGAATCGCTACCATCGTAGGCACCGTCGTTATTGGCCTGCAGCCTTGTCAAGTTACACGTTCTGTTCAATAGCCGATGCAAAAAACAGAAAACTCCTACCGTCGTCCGGATGATTTTCCTGCGTCGTCGTGGCGCGTTTTGGCTGGTAGAATTGCCAGTCGTTTTTTCTGGAGTTCTGCCCCGTGATCACTTCCCGACTTCGTACCCTGCGCGACCACATTCGTTGGGCCGTCAGCCGCTTCCATGGGGAGGATCTGTTTTTCGGCCATGGCACCGACAATGCATGGGACGAAGCGCGGCAACTCGTACTCGGCGCATTGCACCTGCCGTGGGAAATCGCCGACAGCTACCTCGATTGCGCGCTGGAAGACGATGAGTTGGTGAATCTGCAACGCCTGCTCAAGCGTCGTATCGAGGAACGCATTCCGACCGCTTACCTGTTGGGCGAGGCGTGGTTCTGCGGTATGTCGTTCATCGTTGACGAGCGCGTGTTGATCCCGCGTTCACCGATTGGCGAACTGATCGAAAATCACTTTGCGCCGTGGATCGGCACCGAGCCGGCGCGGATTCTCGACCTGTGCACCGGTTCCGGTTGCATCGGTATTGCCTGCGCCTATGAGTTCCAGAACGCCGAGGTGGTCCTGGCCGATTTGTCGTTCGAGGCGCTGGAAGTGGCCAACCAGAACATCGAGCGTCATGGCGTTGATGAGCGTGTGTACACCGTGCAGGGCGATGGTTTTGATGGTTTGCCGGGTCAGCGTTTCGACCTGATCGTGTCGAACCCGCCTTACGTGGATGCGGAAGATTTCGCCGACATGCCGGACGAATACCAGCACGAACCGGAGCTGGGCCTGGCGTGTGGCGACGATGGTTTGAACCTGGTTCGACGCATGCTCGCTGAAGCGGCCGATCATCTGACCGAGAAGGGCCTGTTGATTGTCGAGGTCGGCAACAGCCAGGTGCACGTTGACGCGTTGTACCCGGAAGTCGATTTCGCCTGGCTCGAATTCGAGCGCGGCGGGCATGGTGTGTTCATGCTGACGGCGGAACAGTGCCGCGATCATCAGGCCCTGTTCGCTTCCCGCGTCTAAAGGCTAAAGGCAAAAGATCGCAGCCTTCGGCAGCTCCTACATTGGGATTTGTGTACACCCTGTAGGAGCTGCCGAAGGCTGCGATCTTTTGATCTAGCGGTGTGTGGCAATCCAGATCAACAACCCCGCCTGAAACACCGCAAACGCCACCAGACAGGTAATCGTAAAGCGCAGTCCGGCATCTTCACGCTTGAACTTGCTGACCTTGTCTTCCTGCTTCTTCAGCTTCACTTCCTGCTCGGCCAGATTCTGCTCGGCCTGCTGAAGCATCTGCGCCGCTTCGAGAATCTCGACGTTCTGCAGCTTTTCGCTGTTCCAGTCGCCGAGCAAGTCACCGACCTTCACTTGCTTGACGCTACCCTTCAAATGCTGGGCATCGGCGTACACCACATCAAACCCGTGGACCCGCAGGAAATGATCGCGACGCAGACGCGTGTCTTCATTCAGCGCGTCCTTGTTGTTCAAGTCCATGCCGTCGACGGTGTACGTCGGCCAGCGCTTTTTCGCCCAGTTGATGCCTTGCGCGGCCATGAAGCGACCGATGCCACGGTTCAACGGTTCGATCTGCAGGCCACTGTCCGGGCCGAAATGCACACGCTTGGTCGTGTGATTGACCCACACATCGAGATGATTCTGTTCTTTGCGCACGCGCTGGCCAGGCAGCTTGATTTCCATGCGCATCAGGCTGTGTTCTTTGCTGTTGCGCTCGGCATAGCCGAACTCGACAAAGCGTAGCGGCCGGCCACCGGTGTGACGATCGGTCTGCAACGGGGCCAGGCGGAGCATCTTGTGGTGCTCGACATGGACATCCGCCCACGGCAGCTCGACCGCTGGCGGTGCGTCTTTTTCAGCGGTGGTGTCGGGTGAAGTCGGGGTATCAGTCATAACGGCGAGATCCTGTCCAAGCCCTGCTTGCCGCCAGCCATTGCGCTGGCGACAAAGGCTTATCGGCCGTTTTTTGCAGGACTGGAGGGCTAACAACGGTTAACGGGTGCGAAGTCCGTCAATAAACTCGATGATTTTGCTACCCAGCTCCGCCGCCAGCGGCAAATTCGGATCCTTGTATGAGGCCAATTGCCGCTTCATGTCGTTGTGCACGATGCGCATGACGTGGTTCATGCCTTCGATCACCACCAATTCGGCGTCCGGTTTGGCGGCTTTGAGCCGCTTTGCGTCCTCGGTGCCGACCTGGATGTCGTTGCTGCCCTGAACAATCAGCGCCGGCATCTGCAATTGCGCAAACGCTTTCGCCGGATCCTGACGGAACAGTGAAATCAGATATGGCTGCACGCTTGGGCGGAAAATCACCTGCAACGGCTGCGGCACATTGTCGTCGGTCTGGCCGGCCTTGAGGCTATCGAGCAGCTCGTTACTGCGCAGCATCAGCGGTGGCGGCAGGCTGCGAGCCAGTTGCTCGCGGATGACCTGATCGACCGGGCGGGCGCTGCCGGACAAGGAAATCACCGCCGCCGCATCGACTTTCGGCGCGGCGAGGCTGGCAATCAGCGCGCCTTCACTGTGGCCCAGCAGGATCAGCTTGCCGAAACGTGGATCGGCCTTGAGCTTGCGCCCCCACGCCACCGCGTCCGCCGCGTAGGCCTCGACCGACAAATTGCGCTCATCAGGCGTCGCCGCCAGGCTCGCCGCAACACCGCGTTTGTCGTAGCGCACGCTGGCGATATTGTGTTTGGCCAGCACCCAGGCCAAGCGCTTGAGGCTGTCATTACGCCCGCCGTCGGGGTTGTTTCCGTCACGGTCCGTAGGACCCGAGCCAGAAATAATCAAGACAACCGGCACCGGGTTGTCAGATTTTGGCAGCAGCAGCGAACCGAAAAGTTCGCCAGTGCCGGTATCCAAAGTGACCGGGCGTTGTAGGACCGTCGCCTGGGCAAAGCCAGTAAAGAGGGTAAGACTCAAGATCAAAACTCGCAGCATCATCACGCCATCATTCGCCAAGGTGCCGGTTGGACTCGCCAGCACCACTAAGGTTCGAGGATGAACTACTCGGTTAGCCTGCGTATACTGGCGCGCATCACGAATTTGGGTTTGATTTCACGGAGCGTCCTGCATGTCCGGCAATACCTACGGCAAGTTGTTCACTGTCACCACCGCTGGCGAAAGCCATGGTCCGGCGTTGGTCGCCATTGTCGACGGCTGCCCGCCGGGCCTGGAGATCTCCCTCGAAGACTTGCAGCGCGACCTCGATCGCCGCAAGCCGGGCACCAGCCGCCACACCACCCAGCGTCAGGAAGCCGACGAAGTCGAAATCCTCTCCGGCGTGTTCGAAGGGCGCACCACTGGTTGCTCGATCGGCTTGCTGATCCGCAACACCGACCAGAAGTCCAAGGACTACTCGGCCATCAAGGATCTGTTCCGCCCGGCCCACGCCGACTACACCTACCACCACAAATACGGTGAGCGTGATTACCGTGGCGGTGGCCGCAGCTCGGCGCGGGAAACCGCGATGCGCGTGGCGGCCGGTGCGATTGCCAAGAAATATCTGGCCAGCCAGGGCATCGTCATCCGTGGCTACATGAGCCAGCTCGGCCCGATCGAAATCCCGTTCAAGACCTGGGATTCGGTGGAAGACAACGCTTTCTTCAGCCCGGATCCGGACAAAGTCCCGGAGCTGGAAGCCTACATGGATCAGTTGCGCCGCGATCAGGACTCGGTCGGGGCGAAGATCACTGTCGTTGCCGAAGGCGTGATGCCGGGTCTGGGCGAGCCGATTTTCGACCGTCTCGACGCTGAACTGGCCCATGCGCTGATGAGCATCAACGCGGTCAAAGGCGTGGAAATCGGCGCCGGTTTCGCCTGCGTCGCCCAACGCGGCACCGAGCATCGCGATGAGCTGACCCCGGAAGGTTTCCTCAGCAACAATGCGGGCGGCATCCTCGGCGGTATCTCGTCCGGTCAGCCGATCGTTGCCCATTTGGCGTTGAAGCCAACGTCGAGCATCACCACCCCGGGCCGTTCGATTGACATCCACGGCAACCCGGTCGACGTCATCACCAAGGGCCGTCACGACCCATGCGTCGGCATTCGCGCCACGCCGATTGCCGAAGCGATGATGGCCATCGTGCTGATGGATCACCTGCTGCGTCACCGTGGCCAGAACGCCGATGTACGCGTGAGCACGCCGGTGCTGGGTCAGCTTTGATGGCAGGCCTCAAGGCCGTCGCGGCATAACCGGCGTGGCGGCGCTCCCTTACTGGCGGCTGTCCAGTTTCTATCTGTTCTATTTCGCCTTGCTCGGTTCGACAGCGCCGTTTCTGGCGCTGTACTTCGATCATCTCGGTTTCAGTCCGGCGCGGATCGGTGAACTGGTCGCGATCCCGATGCTGATGCGCTGCGTGGCGCCGAACATCTGGGGCTGGCTGGGCGATTACACCGGCAAACGCCTGGCCATCGTGCGTTTCGGCGCGGTGTGCACGCTGCTGACCTTTTCGTTGATCTTCGTCAGCAAGACCTACGCCTGGCTGGCGATGGTCATGGCCTTGCACGCGTTCTTCTGGCACGCGGTGCTGCCGCAATTCGAAGTGATTACCCTGGCGCATTTGCAGGGGCAGACCTCGCGTTACAGCCAGATCCGTCTGTGGGGTTCGATCGGGTTCATCATCACCGTGGTCGTGCTCGGTCGTCTGTTCGAATGGCTGAGCCTCGATATCTACCCGGCGGCGCTGGTGTTGATCATGGCCGGTATTGTCCTCAGCAGTCTGTGGGTGCCGAACGCGCAACCGCCACAAGGCAATCGACCGACCGGCGAGGGTTTCCTCAAGCAACTGGGTAATCCCGGCGTGCTGGCGTTTTATGGCTGCGTGGCGCTGATGCAGATGAGCCACGGCCCGTATTACACCTTTCTGACCTTGCACCTTGAACGACTCGGCTACACGCGCGGCACCATCGGCATGCTCTGGGCCGTGGGTGTCGTTGCCGAAGTGCTGATGTTTATGGCGATGAGCCGGATTCTGGCGCGGTTTTCCCTGCGTCGGGTGTTGATGGCGAGTTTTCTGCTGGCGGCGCTGCGGTGGTTGCTGCTAGGTTCGTTCGCCGAGTTTCTCTGGGTGCTGTTGTTCGCGCAGGTTCTGCATGCGGCGACCTTCGGCAGTTTTCACGCCGCTGCCATCGCTTTCCTGCAACGTAGCTTCGGCGCGCGCCAGCAAGGGCAGGGCCAGGCGTTGTACGCCGCACTGGCCGGCACCGGCGGTGCGCTTGGTGCGTTGTATTCCGGTTACAGCTGGAATGCCCTCGGCGCGACATTGACCTTTAGTATTGCCAGTCTCGCGGCACTTGCCGCTGCCGTTATCATTGCCACACGTATGCAAGAGGACAGGCCATGAGCCTTACGCGTGAACAACTCGCCCAGCAAATCGTCGACGCCGGGCGTTTTTTGTATGGCCGCGGCTGGTCGCCGGCCACCAGTAGCAACTACTCGACGCGCCTGTCGCCGAGTGAAGCGTTGCTGACCGTGTCCGGTAAGCACAAGGGCCAGTTGGGCCTGGACGATGTGCTCGCCACTGACTTGTCCGGCAACAGCCTGGAACCGGGCAAGAAGCCGTCCGCCGAAACCTTGCTGCACACGCAGCTGTACAGCTGGCGGCCGGAGATCGGCGCGGTGTTGCACACCCATTCGGTCAATGCCACGGTGCTGTCGCGCCTGACCCCGCAAGACTTTATCGAGTTCGAAGACTACGAACTGCAAAAAGCCTTCAGCGGTATTTCGACCCACGAATCGCGGGTGCGCGTGCCGATTTTCGACAACGATCAGGACATTGCGCGCCTCGCCGCCAAGGTGCAGCCTTGGCTCGACGCCCATCCCGATTGCGTCGGTTATCTGATTCGCGGCCACGGTCTCTACACCTGGGGCGCACAGATGAGCGACGCGCTGCGGCAGATCGAGGCCTTTGAATTTTTGTTTGAATGCGAGTTGAAAACCCGCAGCGTCATGAACCGCCAAGGCTGACTTCACCAGAAGTAGCCCGTTTGCCTGATGAAATGCTGTGCCCGACCGGTCTGCAAGAACCGGACGGCAAGGCCGATACCGAGGAATTGCCCCAATGAGCAGCCTGTCCGTCTATCACGTTTCCAGCCCCGATATTCCCAACAAAGTGCTGACCCACTTTGAAGACATCGCCTCGACCCTGGCCGAGCAAGGCGTGCGCTTCGACCGCTGGCAAGCCGCTGCGAAGATCCAGCCCGGCGCAACCCAGGAAGAAGTGATCAGCGGCTATAAAGAGCAGATCGACAAATTGATGACCGAGCGCGGTTACATCACCGTCGACGTCATCAGCCTGAACAGCGATCACCCGCAAAAAGCCGAATTGCGCGCCAAGTTCCTTGAAGAACATCGCCATGGCGAAGACGAAGTCAGATTTTTCGTCGCCGGCCGTGGGCTGTTTACCCTGCACATCGACGATTACGTCTACGCCGTACTCTGTGAGAAGAATGATCTGATCTCGGTACCCGCCGGCACCAAGCATTGGTTCGACATGGGCGAGCATCCGCACTTCGTGGCGATTCGTCTGTTCAACAACCCGGAAGGCTGGGTTGCCAACTTCACCGGCGAAGACATCGCCGGCCGCTTTCCGCGTCTGGAGGACTGATTCGATGTCGATCAAAGCCATTGTCACTGACATCGAAGGCACCACCAGCGCGGTGAGTTTCGTCTTCGACGTGCTGTTTCCGTATGCGGCCAAACACCTGCCGGATTTCGTCCGTCAGAACGCCGAACGCGCCGATGTTGCCGAGCAGCTCGATGCCGTGCGCCGTGACAGCAACGCGCCGCAGGCCGATGTCGAACGGGTTGTCGAGATTCTCTTGAGCTGGATTGAGGAAGACCGCAAAGCCACGCCGCTCAAGGCTTTGCAAGGCATGGTCTGGGCCCAGGGTTATCACGCCGGGCAATTGAAAGGGCATGTTTACGCGGATGCGGTGGAAGCGTTGCGGCGCTGGCATGCTGCCGGTTATCAACTGTTTGTGTACTCGTCGGGCTCGATCCAGGCGCAGAAGCTGATTTTTGGCTGCTCGGAGGCGGGCGATCTGACGCCGCTGTTCAGCGGGTATTTCGATACCACGTCGGGGCCCAAGCGTGAGGCGCAGTCGTACACCAATATCCAGCAGGCCATCGGCGTAGAGCCGGCGGAGATCCTGTTCCTCTCGGACATCGTTGAAGAGCTGGACGCTGCGCAAGCCGCCGGCCTGCAAACCTGTGGTTTGGCCCGCGAAGGCGGGGAGTTGGGAAGCCACGTCACCGTCGAGACGTTCACCGCCATCGAACCTGAAGCTTTCTAATTCACACCTACCCCTGTAGGAGCTGCGGCACGCTGCGATCTTTTGATTCTGATCTTTAAAAACAAGATCAAAAGATCGCAGCGTGCCGCAGCTCCTACAGTGAGTCCGCGATGAAATAGAGATCGCGCACAAAAAAACAGGCCGTGTAGCGAAAGCTCCACGGCCTGTTTTGTTTAAAGCGCTTTAAAAATTACAGCGAGTGATACGTCGGCAGAGCAAAACGCTGCTGGCTTTGCAGCATTGCAATTTGCGGCAACTCACTGGCTTGTTCAGCCAGGTCACGGCGAATGGCACTGATCGCCCACGACAGTTGGTCGCCGGCATGCAGTTGTTGATAAGTCAGTGCGCGTTTGAACACTTTGCCGTCGCTGCTGCGCAGTGTCAGCAGGATCCCGCCATCGGGACGTGGCGCAGTGGTGACGTCGAAGTTGGAGAACAGGGAGGTAAATTTTTCTTGAATCAGGCTCATGTCTTTCAGCTCCGTATGCACTTGAATGGCAAGCATGCAGAGGAGGTTGCAGCGATTGTGCCAGCATTTGAAAATAAAATAATCGTTATAAATCAACTACTTAAAAACAAGGAAAATTGAACGGGTCGTGCAAACTGCATGAATGGCCATCGTGCATCCTGCATTTTGCGGGATCGTTGTCGATTCGACGGAACCAATCGTCGATCCGCAGATCAGCACCGATCCCCAAAGATCAGCGGATACAAAACATTGCAAAAACCGCGTGTACAGCGCGAGAAGCGCTGACGTATTTTCGATCTCGACCCGCGCTCGAATGTGCCGGTTGCTTCAAGCCAAAGCCCGAAAAATAAAAACATCGACCTGTACGCCAAGGTCGGACGGGGAGCTTCCATGAGTCACGCGCCAAGCGACACGATTACCTGGGGCATGATGCTCCGCAAACTGCCGATGATCGCCAAGGCCATCCCACGGGTGGTCAAGGGCATGAAGGTGGCCAACGTCACGGATCCGACCCAAAGCTGTGGCCTTGGCTGGACGTTTGAGCAAGCGACGCTGCGCAACCCCGAGGGGCCGGCGCTGTTACAGGGCGATGTGCGGCTGACCTATGCCCAAGTCAACCAGTGGGCCAACCGCATCGCTCACTATCTCAACGGGCAGGGCATCGGCAAGGGCGACGTGGTGGCGGTGTTCATCGAAAACCGCCCGGAGCTGCTGGTCACCATTCTGGCGCTGGCCAAGGTCGGCGCTGTCAGCGCGCTGCTCAATACCTCACAAACCCGCGACACATTGATCCACAGTGTGAACCTGGTGGCGCCGGTGGCGATTGTCGTGGGCGAAGAACTGGTTCCAGCGTATGCGGCCATTCGCGATCAAGTGACGATTGCCGCGCCACGTACCTGGTTCGTGGCAGATCAGGACACTTACAGCCATCCGGGCATTGCGCCCGAGGGCTACGTCAATCTGATCAGCGCCAGTGCCGACGCTTGCAGTGAGAATCCGCCGAGCAGTCAGCAGATCTTCTTCGACGATCCGTGTTTCTACATCTATACCTCGGGCACGACCGGCCTGCCCAAGGCCGGGGTGTTCAAGCATGGGCGCTGGATGCGCAGCTCCGCCAGTTTCGGCATGATCGCCCTCAACATGGGCCCCGACGATGTCGTCTATTGCACCTTGCCGCTGTACCACGCCACGGGTCTCTGCGTGTGCTGGGGCTCGGCGGTCAACGGCGCTTCGGGTTTCGCGATTCGCCGCAAGTTCAGCGCCAGTCAATTCTGGAACGACGTGCGCCGTTATCGGGCAACCACCCTCGGTTACGTCGGCGAGTTGTGCCGTTATCTGGTCGATCAACCGGCCAGCGCCGATGACAGCCGTCACGAGGTGCGCAAGATGATCGGCAACGGCTTGCGCCCCGGCGCCTGGGCCGAGTTCAAAACGCGTTTCGCCGTCGAACACATCTGTGAGCTGTACGCGGCGAGCGACGGCAATATCGGTTTCACCAACATTCTCAACTTCGACAACACCATTGGTTTCTCGCTGATGGCCTGGGAGTTGGTGGCCTACGACCACGACAGCGGCGAACCCATCCGCAGCGGCGACGGCTTCATGCGCAAGGTAGGCAAGGGCGAGCAGGGCTTGCTGCTGGCGCGCATCGACGAGAAGGCGCCGCTGGACGGCTACACCGATCCAAAAAAGACCGCCAAGGTCGTGCTGCAAGACGTGTTTACCAAGGGCGATCGCTTTTTCAACACCGGCGATCTGCTGCGCAACATCGGTTTCGGCCACGCACAATTTGTTGATCGGCTCGGTGATACCTATCGCTGGAAGGGCGAAAACGTCTCGACCACTGAAGTCGAAAACCTCTTGCTGCAGCACCCGCACATCTCCGAAGCGGTGGCCTATGGCGTGGAAATCCGCAACACCAATGGGCGCGCCGGCATGGCGGCGATCACGCCAGCAGAATCCCTTGCGACGCTGGATTTCGCCGAGTTGTTGACCTTCGCCCGGGAGCGCATGCCGGCCTATGCCGTGCCGTTGTTCCTGCGAGTGAAGGTCAAAATGGAAACCACCGGCACCTTCAAATACCAGAAAACCCGACTGAAAAATGAAGGCTTCGACCCCGGCCAGTCGGGCGATGACCCGATCTACGCGTGGCTGCCCGGCACGCAGACTTACGTTCGGGTCACCGACGAAGTGCTGGCAGAAATTCATCAGGGCAAATATCGCTATTGAATCTGGCTATGGGGCGGCTTGAGAAAAAGGGGGTGACAGCCACGGTCGCGCTCGGGAAACTGTCGGCTTTCCGATATATCGAAAATGGAGTTGCCCCATGTCCGACCAAAGCCGCCAGATGACCCCTGAAGAAGCTGCCGAATTCACCGAGCAGGTTTTCAACAAGGCGCGCGACGGTGATGCCGAGATGCTTGATCGCCTGGTCACGGCCGGTTTGCCGGTGAACCTGAAGAACAGCAAGGGCGACACGTTGTTGATGCTGGCCAGCTATTACGGCCATGTCGATGCAGTGCAAGTGCTGCTTAAACACAAGGCCGATCCGGAAATGCGCAATGGCAACGGCCAGAGTCCGATTGCCGGTGCGGCGTTCAAAGGCGATCTGGCGGTGGTCAAGGCGTTGGTTGAGGCGGGCGCCGAGATTGAAGGCTCGTCGTTTGATGGTCGTACGGCGCTGATGATGGCGGCGATGTTCAACCGTGTGGAAATCGTTGATTACCTGATCAGCAAAGGCGCAAATCCGCAAGCCAAGGATGCCAATGGCGTCACGGCGCTGGACGCGGCCCGCACGATGGGCGCGGTTGATACCACCGCGCAGCTGGAAAAACTGTTGGGTTGATAAGATCAAAAGATCGCAGCCTGCGGCAGCTCCTACATTGAACGCGTTGGCCGTCCATTTCGTGGACGAACGCTGAACGTTCAGGCGCTGCCGAAGGCTGCGATCTTTTGCTTTGTGCGCTATCCTCCGCGCCCTCAAATTTCACCTTCCACAGGATCCGCCCTCATGAAAGCCGCACTCGTCGAACTCATCAGCAAAATCAGCTCTGGCTGCATGGGCGAGGACGAGATCCTGAAAGTGGCCGATGAAGCCGCGCAAGCCTACGCCGATGCCGATGCTTTTCTGACCGCCAATCCGGACATCAACTACGACGACACTTTCCCGATTCCGCTGGGCGAGTGGGTCGTCGTCGGCAGCCTGCCGGAAACCGTGCTGTTCCAGGCTGACACCTACGTCGACCTGTTTGCACAGATCGTCGCCTCGTTCGGCCCAGGCGTGGAGTTCAATCTCAAGCCCAAGCAACTGGCCAAAACCGAAGCCTTGACTGCACTGAATCGTATTCAGGTGCAAATGAGCAGCATGAACAAGGAAAACGGCGGTTACACACTGATGAACTTCAGCCAGTTACTCGACGACGAATTGCAAATGGTGTTGGTCTTCGGCAACGACGTGCCACGGGTGCTGGAACTGTGCGCCGGAGTCGGCATCGCCGCCGCGCCCTCGCTCGAAGCCTTGAAGATCGCCGTTCACGTCTGAGAGCAATAAAAGGGAACCCTGCGCGCGACCGTCTATCCTAAAAGTGCATGCCACTATTCTGGAGCGACACCATGGGTTCCACGTTCAACGGTCTGATCGGTCTGATCATCCTTGCCCTCGACATCTGGGCCATCATCAATGTGCTGAAAAGCGGCGCGACCACCGGGATGAAAATCGTCTGGGTGTTGCTGATCATCCTCCTGCCTGTGCTGGGCCTGATCATCTGGGCAATCGCCGGACCGCGGGGCAACGTGCGGATCTGATCACACTGCAATACCCTGTAGGAGCTGCCGAAGGCTGCGATCTTTTGATCTTGTATTTTTTACAATCAACATCAAAAGATCGCAGCCTTCGGCAGCTCCTACAGGGATTGTGGTTGTGAGGTTCGACCTGTCATCTTCGGCAACGTAGAATGCGCGCCTTTCCCGGGCAATCGTCCCCACGATAGGCGCCCGCGCATTCATCGGAGCACTTCACCATGACCGTCACCAAAACCAGCGAGTATCTGGAAACCCTCTACGAAGGCTACGGCCAGCGTTTTCGCATGGAAAAACTGCTGCACGAAGTGCGCACCGAACACCAGCATCTGGTGATCTTCCAAAACCCGCGCATGGGCCGGGTGATGGCGCTGGACGGCGTGATCCAGACCACCGAAGCCGACGAATTCATCTACCACGAAATGCTCACCCACGTGCCGATCCTCGCCCACGGCAGCGCCAAGCGCGTGCTGATCATCGGTGGCGGTGACGGCGGCATGCTACGCGAAGTGACCAAGCACGCCGGCGTCGAGCACATCACCATGGTCGAGATCGACGGCACCGTGGTCGACATGTGCAAAGAGTTCCTGCCAAACCACTCCAGCGGCGCGTACGACGACCCGCGTCTGAACCTGGTGATCGACGACGGCATGCGTTTCGTCGCCACCACCACGGAAAAATTCGACGTGATCATCTCCGACTCCACCGACCCGATCGGCCCGGGTGAAGTGTTGTTCTCGGAAAACTTCTATCAGGCGTGCCACCGCTGCCTGAACGAGGGCGGTATCCTCGTGACCCAGAACGGCACGCCGTTCATGCAGATCGACGAAGTGAAAACCACCGCCGGTCGCCTGAACAGCCTGTTCCCGGACTGGCACTTCTACCAGGCGGCCGTACCGACCTACATCGGCGGCTCGATGACCTTCGCCTGGGGCTCGACCAACCCGGCCTACCGCAAGCTCAGCCGTGAAACCCTGCAACAGCGCTTCATCGGCAGCGGTATCGTCACCCGCTACTACAACCCGGAAATCCACATCGGCGCGTTCGCCTTGCCGCAATACGTGTTGCAAGCGATCAACAAGCCGAGCAACGACTAAAAGAACGCTGCAATACCCCTATGGGAGCCGAAAGCGCACTGACAGCATCGTTCCCACGCTCTGCGTGGGAACGCAGCCAGGTACGCTCTGCGTCACGGAAGATCGCAGCCTTCGGCAGCTCCTACGGTAGATGTCGTTTTTTTCATGTTCGCGCGCTGCAATCCTTTTGAACGATCAATCCGGCGAAAAGTCGAGATAGAGGTAAGCCCATTTGCGGGTTTGATCGAGGAGGCACCGATGCAAAAGTGGAAAGTCACTTTCGTGGACGATCATGGTGAAATTGTCGATGAGGTGTTCGAACGTGCCGAATGCCCCAGCGATGACGAGGCCGCTCGACTGATCAAGGAACGGCTCCTGCCCGTTGCCGCCGAACTGGATCTGAACGATCTGGAAGGGCGCACCGCCGATGCCGGCGTGAAAAACCTGAAAACCCAGAACAGCATCGAAATCCGCAGCATCACGCCAATCTGAAATTCTTCCTGTCACTTGAAGCACCAGGCCTTGGCAGCGGCTCTATCTTGGGGCTACTCTGCAAGCGAGATCAGCGAACGGATCGCTAAGGTCTGGTCTTGTCAGCTACATGCTTGTTCCCGCGTGCAACCACGTTGCCGTCGTACTTTGGCCTGAGGCCCGGGGCGGGAATACGGAAAGTCTATCCATCTATGCGAGGGGGACGATTCATGAGCACAGCCTATCAAGAAGACATCAGCAGCAATGTTCTGCGCCGCATGAAAGAAGGCGGTTTCGATTTTTCCCGATTCCATCCCATCGAGTTCTACGCCATTTTCCCGGACGAGGAGCGGGCGCGCAGGGCGGCAGGCAAATTTCGCGGTGAGTCCATCAATGCCCAGGTCAGCGTGCGTGATGATGGCGCATGGGCACTGGAATTGAGCAAGGTGATGTACGCGACGTATGACGATATCGGCGACTTCGAGCAGGGTTTCTCTGCCGTGGTCGAACCGCTGGGAGGCATCATCGAGGGTTGGGGCGTCAAGCAGGAGGTGCGCAACCGCCACCGTTTGAACTGATCTCATGCACATTTAGAGTTGAGCAACGGCTGACCCTCGGGTTGGCCGTTGTTTATTCAACGATCAAAAGATCGCAGCCTGCGGCAGCTCCTGCACAGATTCATGTAGGAGCTGCCGCAGGCTGCGATCTTTTGCTTTTGCTTTCAAAACATTTCCAAAAGGCAAAAAAAAGCCACCGGAGAAGGTGGCTAAAAGGGAAGACCGATAAGCAGAGGAAACCGGTCAGGGTTAAGCGGGGCGGGCTGCGACGGCAGTCCAGAGCAGTTGAGCCGAGTCTTTCGTGGCGCAGTGGCCGATGAAGTTTTGCAGCGAATGCGCGGATTATCCGCAGCCTGCGCCGGGCAGTGAAATCAACTCTGACTATGCTGGTGATAGGCGATGCAGTGCGTCGCAATGAAGCGGGGGCAATCCGGTTGGGGCAATTGCCGCACAGGAATGGTGCGGTGCCTGCGGCGTGTATTTCCAACCGATTGAAATCAAAGCGTTTATGCCGATGGCACGGGCCTTGCGAAGGCCTGTATGTCCGGGTGACAAGGAGTACGGCATGATCCGCACCTATTTTGATGAGATGTACGACGCCGGCGGCCAGGTTCGCCCGCATTACCGGGAGTTTGCCCGCTGGCTGGCCGACACGCCTGACGAACTGCTGGCGCAACGGCGACGCGAGGCTGACTTGCTGTTCCATCGCGCCGGGATCACTTTCACGCTCTATGGCGACGAGCAGGGCACCGAGCGCCTGATTCCTTTTGACACCATCCCGCGCAGCATTCCCGCCAGCGAGTGGCGAATCGTCGAGCGCGGCTGCATCCAGCGGGTCAAGGCGCTGAACATGTTCCTCGCCGACCTCTATCACGAGCAGCGCATTATCAAGGCCGGGATCATTCCTGCCGAACAGGTGCTGGCCAACGAGCAATATCAGTTGGCGATGCAAGGCCTCGATCTGCACCGTGATATCTATTCGCACATCTCCGGCGTCGATCTGGTGCGCGACGGCGACGGAAGCTATTACGTGCTCGAAGACAATCTGCGTACGCCGAGCGGCGTCAGCTACATGCTTGAAGACCGCAAGATGATGATGCGGCTGTTCCCGGAGCTGTTCGCCGCCCAGCGCATCGCACCGATCGATCACTACCCGAATCTGTTGCTCGACACCCTTAAAAGCTCCAGCCCGATCGACGACCCAAGCGTCGTGGTGCTGACGCCGGGGCGCTTCAACAGTGCGTTTTTCGAACACGCGTTTCTCGCTCGGGAAATGGGCGTTGAATTGGTCGAGGGTGCGGATCTGTTTGTGCGTGACGACAAGGTCTTCATGCGCACCACCGATGGCCCGAAAGCGGTGGACGTGATCTACCGCCGCCTCGACGACGCGTTCCTTGATCCGTTGGCGTTCAACCCGGACTCAATGCTCGGCGTGCCGGGGCTGCTGTCGTCCTATCGCTCCGGCAACGTGGTACTGGCCAACGCCATCGGCACCGGGGTGGCGGACGACAAATCGGTGTACCCGTTCGTCACCGACATGATCCGTTTCTACCTCGATGAAGAGCCGATCCTGAAGAACGTGCCGACCTGGCAGTGCCGCAACCCGTCTGAGCTTTCCCATGTACTGGCCAATCTCCCAGATCTGGTGGTCAAGGAAACCCAAGGCTCTGGCGGTTACGGAATGTTAGTGGGACCGGCGTCGACGAAGGCGGAAATCGATGCCTTCCGCGAACGCATCAAGGCCAAGCCCCACGCGTACATCGCGCAACCGACGCTGTCGCTGTCGACCTGTCCGACCTTTGTCGAAAACGGCATCGCGCCGCGCCACATCGACTTGCGCCCGTTTGTCTTGTCCGGGCGCGAAACCCGCGTGGTGCCCGGTGGTTTGACCCGTGTGGCACTGCGTGAAGGCTCCCTGGTGGTGAATTCATCACAGGGCGGCGGTACCAAGGACACCTGGGTGGTCGAGGATTGAAGGAAGCTTGCCATGTTAAGTAGAACTGCCTCGGATCTGTATTGGATGTCGCGTTACCTGGAGCGGGCGGAAAACCTCGCACGGATGCTCGACATCAGTTATTCGCTGTCGCTGATGCCGCAGGACGGTCGCGGCGACGGTCTGCACGAATTGGCCATGCCGCTGCTGATCACCGGCACCCTCGACGATTACCTGGAACGTCACGGCGCGTTGCATGCCGAACGGCTGCTGCACTTCTTCGCTCTCGATGCTGCCAATCCGGCGAGCATCTACAGCTGCCTCGGTGCCGCGCGGGCCAGTGCGCACGCGGTTCGCGGACGCATCACGGCGGACATGTGGGAGAACATCAACGCGACGTGGCTGGAGATTCGCGGGATCGCCGAACAGGGTCTCAGCCGCTATGGCATGAGCCGTTTCTGCGAATGGATCAAGGAACGTTCGCACCTGTTCCGTGGTGCGTCGTACGGCACGATCATGCGTAACGATGCGTTTCGTTTTATTCGTCTCGGGACCTTCATCGAACGTGCGGACAACACGCTGCGGTTGCTCGATGCCCGCTATGAAATGGCCGGCGATCAAGCTGAAGCGGTCAGCGACGGTACGGCCCACGCCTATTACCAGTGGAGTGCCTTGCTGCGCGCCTTGTCTTCGTTCGAGGCCTACACCGAAATCTACCGTGATGCGCCGGGCGCCCGGCATGTCGCCGAGTTGCTGCTGTTGCGTGCCGACGTACCGCGTTCACTGCGTGCCTGCACCGAAGAGATCGATCAGATCCTCGCGCAACTGCCCGGCGCCAACGGCCGCCCGGCTCAACGTCTGGCGGCAGAAATGGACGCGCGCCTGCGCTACACCGGCATCAACGAAATTCTCGAGGAAGGCCTGCACGCCTGGCTGACCGAATTCATCCCGCTGGTGCGCCAGTTGGGTAACGCCATACACAGTTCCTACCTGGAGGCTGCATGAGACTTTCCATTAGCCACGAGACCACCTATCACTACGAAGATCAGGTGCGGGCGAGCATCCAGTACCTGCGACTGACCCCCCACGACAGCGAGCGTCAGCACGTGTTGAGCTGGCAACTCGATTTGCCGCGCCCGGTGCGCGCGCAGCTCGATCCGTTCGGTAATATTCTGCATGTGCTGACCATGGACGAACCGCACGAGGCGATCATCATCGGTGCGCGAGGTCAGGTTGATATTGATGAGCTGCGCGAGGCTGAGCATGAGAGCCAGTCGGCGCTGCCGTTTCTGCGCTTTACCCGGTTGACCGAGGCGGACGAGGCCTTGCGCGCGTTTGCCGAGAAATCCTGCAAGCAACGGCGCGATCGCACAGCGCTGATTGATTTGATGCACGGTTTGAATCAGCACATGACCTACACGCCGGGCTCCACCGAAGTTGACACAAGCGCCGCTGAAGCCTTCGCCGGGCGTGCCGGAGTTTGCCAGGATCACGCTCACGCATTTCTGGCCTGCGCGCGTAGTCTCGGGATTCCGTCGCGTTATGTATCCGGGTATTTGTACAGCGAAGATTGCGAGCATCTGGCCAGCCATGCCTGGGCGGAAGCATGGCTGGATGACGCCTGGTACAGCTTTGACGTGACCAATGAGCTGGCGCGGCCGGAGCGGCATTTGAAGCTGGCGGTGGGCCTCGATTATCTCGATGCCTGCCCGGTACGCGGCATGCGCCGGGGCGGTGGATGCGAGCAGATGCATGCGAAGGTATTTGTCTCGCCGACGCCGGTCATCTCCGTCCAGCAACAGTAAACGCGATCCCCGGTAGGAGCGGCGGCACGCTGCGATCTTTTGATCTTGTTGCTAAAAACACAATCAAAAGATCGCAGCCTCGTTTCACTCGACAGCTCTTACAGGGTTTGGATTGAAAAGATAATGTGTCGCGCGAAACTCAGGGCTTAACCTTGCGACCGGCCATGTGTTTCAAATATCCCACCAACATCTGCAAATCCCCATCCGGCAAAACCTCTGCCGAAAACCCCGGCATCTTCGCCTGCGGCCACTGCCGCAGGCTCTGCGGATCACGAATGTAACGCTTCAAGAAATCCGCGCCGAAATACTCGGTCGGGTTATACGGAATATTCAGATCCGGCCCGAACTGCGCATCCCCCGCGCCGTTCAACCGGTGACACGCCAGGCAGTTTTTCTGAAACAGCGCAAACCCCAGATTCACCGGGTCATTCGCCTTCAAGGCAGGGTCAGGCAGGAGGGCAGGGAAGCGTTCGGCCACCGGTGCCATGCGCTTGATGCTCGCGACTTCGAATGGCCATTGCTCCGGGCTGATATTGCCGGCCTGCGGATCGGTCCAGACCAGATAGAACGGCCCGGCACTGTGTTTGCCCTCAGACAGCGCTGGCCAAGGCTGAGCCGGATCCTCAATGGCCAGCCAGGCCCGTGCGCCTTTTGTATTGAGCAGCGGCGCAGCGGCCAGCTCGGCGGCGAACCCGTCCAGTGCCACCGCTTGCAGGTGATCTTGCGGTTTGATCCCGGTCAGCAGCACAGCCACGGGCACGGCGCGATAGGTCATGTCCTTCTTGTAGGACACATCGTTTTTGATGGTGAGGGTTTGTACCTGAGGATGCTTGAGTAATTCCTCGGTCTGCCAGGTGCGACTGGTTGCGCCCAGTTGCAGATCCAACTGTGCGGCAGACAAGGGCATGCTCAGCAGCATGGCCCCGAATACGATGAGCGCTTTCAAATGATCGCCGTCCATGTCGTGGGAGTGCGCAAAGGTTGGCACAGCCACGCTGGCCCGGGTAGCGGGCCAGTCACATTTTCAGTGGCGATAGCCAGCACCTGCCGCTCGATTCAGCCGATGACCTTGGTCAAATTCGGCAAAATCAACAACAGCGTCGTGGCGAAAAGAATGAGTCCTGCTTGACGAACTTTCGGTTGTTTGAACATGGCTTGACCGCCTTTATTGTTATTTCCTGATGCCTGCCTGCATATCCATGACGGCAAGCGGTGCACTTCCTGTTGAAGAACGTCGGCCTCGGCAAAACCCGACGACCCTGACGTACATGTACTACCTTAGGGCCCGCGTCACGCTTGGCTTAGATCCATTTCATATGGAATTGCTGCGAATTGCGATTAAAAAGGCATGAGGCTTTTTGCCAGCTTCTTTGCCGCCCGCTGGCTAGACAACTCGCTGACCTGAACCGGTTCACCTGGCCTCTGGTGACCGTCCGTCTGAGCGTGTGGGTCAAGCGCATTGAGCGCTGCGGTCATTGAATACATGAGCGCTCGGACCAACAGTGGAGGCACAAGAAATCACTCCCCGCACAGGTTCGAGGACGCCATGACCCAAGCTTTGATATTCGACGCGTTACGCACGCCACGCGGCAAAGGCAAGCCTGACGGTGCCCTGCACAGCGTCAAACCGGTGAATCTGGTGGCCGGTCTGCTGACCGCGCTGCAAGCGCGCACCTCGCTGGACACCAGTCAGGTCGATGACGTGGTACTCGGCTGCGTGACGCCGATTGGCGATCAAGGCTCGGACATCGCCAAAACCGCCGTACAAGTGGCCGATTGGGACGTCAGCGTCGCGGGTGTGCAGATCAACCGTTTCTGCGCGTCGGGCCTCGAAGCGGTCAATCTCGGCGCGATGAAAGTGCGCTCCGGGTTTGAAGATCTGGTGGTGGTCGGCGGCGTCGAGTCGATGTCCCGAGTGCCGATGGGCAGCGATGGCGGTGCCTGGGCGCTAGACCCGCAGACCAACCTGCACAGCCATTTCACCCCGCAAGGCGTCGGTGCCGACCTGATCGCCACGCTTGAAGGCTTCAGCCGCCAGGACGTCGATGCCTACGCGCTGCACTCGCAGCAGAAAGCCGCACGGGCGCGAGCTGACGGCTCGTTCAACAAGTCGCTGGTGCCGGTGCAGGATCAGAACGGGATCATCCTGCTTGATCACGATGAATTCATTCGTGCCGAATCGACCCTTGAAGGTTTGGGCAAGCTCAAACCGAGTTTCGAAATGATCGGGCAGATGGGCTTCGACGCAACGGCGCTGCGGGTATACAGCCATGTCGAGCGGATCAATCACGTGCACACACCGGGTAACAGTTCCGGGATCGTCGACGGTGCGGCGCTGATGCTGATCGGCTCCGAAGCCAAGGGTCGCGCGCTGGGCCTGCAACCGCGGGCGCGCATTGTCGCCACAGCGGTCACCAGTACCGACCCGACCATCATGCTCACCGGCCCGGCACCGGCGACGCGCAAGGCACTGGCCAAGGCCGGGTTGCGCGTTGAAGACATCGACCTGTTCGAGGTCAACGAGGCGTTTGCTTCGGTGGTGCTGAAGTTCATCAAGGACATGGCCGTCGACCCGGACAAGGTCAACGTCAACGGCGGCTCCATCGCCATGGGGCACCCGCTGGGCGCCACCGGTTGCGCGATCCTCGGCACCCTGCTCGATGAACTGGAAGTGCGGCGCCTGCGTTATGGCCTGGCGACACTATGTGTCGGCGGCGGCATGGGCATTGCCACCATCATCGAACGCCTCTGAGCCCCGAAATCAAGGAACCTTGTTATGAGCGAAGCCATTCGTTACGAAAAAGGCCAGGACGCTATCGTCGTCCTCACGATCGACATGCCGGGCCAGAGCGCCAACACCATGAACGCCGTGTACCGTGAGGCCATGGCCGCGTGCGTCGCCCGGCTGGTGGCGGAAAAAGACAACATTGCCGGGGTGATCATTACGTCGGCAAAGAAAACCTTCTTTGCCGGCGGCGACCTTAATGAGCTGATCAAGGTCGGCAAGCCTGAAGCCAAAGCCTTCTATGACATGGTGCTGACCCTCAAGGGGCAACTGCGCAGTCTGGAAACCCTCGGCAAACCGGTGGTCGCGGCGATCAACGGCGCGGCGTTGGGCGGCGGTTGGGAAATCTGCCTCGCCTGCCATTACCGCGTGGCGCTGGACGATGCCTCGGTGCAACTCGGTCTGCCGGAAGTGACCCTCGGCCTGCTGCCGGGCGGCGGCGGAGTGGTGCGCATGGTGCGCATGCTGGGCATCGAGAAGGCGCTGCCGTATCTGCTCGAAGGCAAGAAAGTCCGTCCGCAACAGGCGTTGCAGGCCGGTTTGATTGATGAGCTGGCAGCGGATCGTGAGGAGTTGCTGGCCAAGGCGCGTGCGTGGATCGTGGCCAACCCGACGGCGGTGCAGCGTTGGGATGTGAAGGGCTATCAGATTCCTGGCGGTACGCCGTCGAATCCGAAAGTCGCGCAGATGCTGGCGATTGCGCCGTCGATTCTGCGCAGCAAGACCCAAGGGACGCTGCCGGCGCCGGAGAAGATCCTCTGCGCAGCGGTGGAGGGCGCTCAAGTCGATTTCGATACCGCGCACTTGATCGAAACCCGATACTTCACCGAACTGACCACCGGGCAGATTTCGAAAAACCTGATCGGCACGTTCTGGTTTCAACTCAATGAGATCAATGCGGGTGGCTCGCGGCCGCAGGGCTTTGCGTCTTATGTTACGCGCAAGGTCGGCGTGCTCGGCGCGGGGATGATGGGCGCGGGGATTGCGTTTGTCAGTGCTTCGGCGAGTATTGAAGTGGTGCTTAAAGATATCAATCTCGCTGCAGCCGAGAAGGGGAAGGCGCATTCGTCGGCGTTGCTGGACAAGAAAGTCACCCGTGGCCAGATGGATGCTGCGCAGCGCGAGGCTGTGCTGGCGCGGATCCACACCAGTGAAAACGATGCAGATCTGGCGGGTTGCGATCTGATCATCGAAGCGGTGTTCGAAGACCGCGATCTCAAGGCCAGGGTCTCTGCTGCAGCCCAGCGGGTTGTTGGCGCCGAAGCCGTCATCGCGTCCAATACTTCGACGTTGCCGATCACCGGGCTGGCGGCTGCCGTGCCTGATCAAAGCAAATTCATCGGCCTGCATTTCTTCAGCCCGGTGGAAAAAATGCCGCTGGTGGAAATCATCAAAGGCGCACAAACCAGCGATGAAACCCTCGCCCGCGGTTTCGATTTCGTCCTGCAAATCAAGAAAACCCCGATCGTGGTCAACGACAGTCGCGGCTTCTTCACCTCACGCGTGTTCGGCACCTTCACCAACGAAGGCATCGCCATGCTCGGCGAAGGCGTGAGTGCGCCGATGATCGAGACCGAAGCGCGCAAGGCCGGGATGCCGGTCGGGCCACTGGCGATCTCCGACGAAGTTTCCCTCAGCCTGATGAGCCATATCCGCCAGCAAACCGCCAAGGACCTACAGGCAGAAGGGAAAACGCTGATTGAGCACCCCGCCTTCGCCGTGATTGACTTGCTGCTCAACGAATACAAGCGCCCGGGCAAAGCGGCGGGTGGCGGTTTTTACGATTACCCGGCCGGCGGACAGAAACATTTGTGGCCCGAACTGAAGACGCGATTCGAGAAGGTCGACGGGCAAATTTCGTCCAAAGACGTACGTGATCGGCTGCTGTTTGTACAAGCCATTGAAACCGTGCGCTGTGTGGAGGAGGGCGTGCTGACCTCGACAGCGGACGCCAATGTCGGCTCGATCTTCGGTATCGGTTTTGCGCCGTGGACGGGTGGGGCGTTGCAGTTCATCAACCAATACGGGGTGAAAGATTTCGTCGCTCGCGCACAGTATCTGGCTGAGCAATATGGCGAGCGTTTTGCGCCGCCCGCGATGCTCCTGGATAAAGCGGCAAAAGGTGAAATGTTCTAAGGGCAACGAGCATCCCGGGGCTTGCCTTGCCAGGGTGTTTCAAGGCAGGCTCTGGGGTGTTCATTATTCCCATCACGTGTCAGGTATTTTTTATGTCGCTACGCATCTGCATTCTGGAAACCGACATCCTGCGTCCGGAACTGGTCGATCAATATCAGGGTTACGGGCAGATGTTTCAGCGCCTGTTCTTGCAGCAACCGATTGCCGCCGAGTTCACCGTCTACAACGTGATGCAGGGCCAATACCCGAGCGACGACCAGACGTTCGACGCGTACCTGGTCACCGGCAGCAAGGCCGATTCGTTCGGCACTGATCCGTGGATTCAGACCCTCAAGGAATACCTGCTGACTCGTTACGAGCGCGGCGACAAACTGCTCGGCGTGTGCTTCGGCCATCAACTGCTGGCGCTGCTGCTCGGCGGCAAGAGCGAGCGCGCAACGCAAGGTTGGGGTGTGGGCACCCATAAATACAAATTGGCGGCGAAGGCGCCTTGGATGAGCCCGGTGCGTGAGGAACTGACGCTGCTGATCAGCCACCAGGATCAGGTCACCGCGCTACCGGAAAACGCCACGGTGATTGCTTCCAGCGATTTTTGCCCGTTTGCGGCTTACCACATCAACGATCAGGTGTTGTGCTTCCAGGGCCACCCGGAATTCATCCACGATTACTCGCGTGCGCTGCTGGATCTGCGTCAGGAAGCGTTGGGCTCGCAGATTTACAGCAAAGGCGTGGCGAGCCTGGAGCAGGAGCACCATGGCACCACGGTTGCCGAATGGATGATGCGCTTTGTGGCGCACAAGCCAGAGGCCGCTTAACAGCGGAGCAAAAGATCGCAACCTTCGGCAGCTCCTACACTGAAACCCTGTAGGAGCTGCCGGAGGCTGCGATCTTTTGTTTTTCTACAGCCACCCGGACTTCTTGAAACTCGCCCACAAACTCACACACCCCACGGTAATAAACCCCAGCACACCGAAATAGCCGTAGTGCCAACTCAACTCCGGCATGTTCTGGAAGTTCATCCCGTAAATCCCCGCCACCGCCGTCGGAAACGCCAGAATCGCCGCCCAGGCAGCGAACTTGCGTTGCACCACGCTTTGCCGTGATGCCTCGAGCAACACACCAATCTCGATAGTCTGGCTGGCGATATCGGCCAGAGTGGTCAGGTCTTCCATTTGCCGCGTGACGTGGATCTGCACATCGCGGAAGTAAGGGCGCATGTTCTTGTCGATAAACGGGAAGCTCAGCTTCTGCAGTTCCTCGCCAATTTCCACCATCGGCGCAGCGTATCGGCGCAGGCGCACGACATCGCGGCGCAAGCCATGCAGCTTCTGAATGTCGCGTTCATTCAACGCGCTACACAGTACGTTGCGTTCAAGTTCATCGATTTCGGCATGAATGGCTTCGCCCACCGGTTGGTAGTTCTCGATGACGAAATCGAGCAGCGCATACAGTACGAAATCTTCCCCGTGTTCCAGCAAGAGCGGGCGTGCCTCACAACGTTGGCGGACATGGGCGTAGGACGCCGAGTGACCGTTACGTGCTGTGATGATGTAGCCCTTGCCCGCGAAGATGTGTGTTTCGATGAATTGCAGAACGCCGTTTTCACGGATGGGTGAGTAGGTGACGATAAACAAAGCGTCGCCAAAGGTTTCCAGCTTCGGTCGGCTGTGTTTTTCCAGGGCGTCTTCAATGGCCAGTTCGTGCAGGTTGAACTGGCGTTGCAGATTGGACAGCTCCTGAGCATCCGGCTCTTCAAGGCCGATCCAGACAAAGTGACCGGTTTTCGCGGCCCAGGCGGCGCCTTCGTCGAGGGTAATATTGGTGACTTTCTTGCCTGCGCTGTACACCGCAGCAGCAACAACTCGACCCATGGTGGTGATTCACTTCTTCTTGGCAGGTGGCAGGGAATACAAGGCTTCAGCTTAGCCGTGTCGCTGCTTGAGAGTCAGTGAAATCTGTACAGTTCACCGGGCAAAAGAAAACCCGCACAGGGCGGGTTGTCTTTTCAGGCGGCTTGCAGTTGCCGATCCATCGACTCAATGCACTCGCGCATCTGTTCGCGACACTGATTGATCAGCATGGGCATGTCATCCATGGTCAATCCGACTGTAGGAATCGCCGGCAGCGAGCGTATGAGGATTTTCCCGCTGCGCCAGCGATTCAGGCGCATGTGCTTGATGTAACTGCTGACGCAAACCGGAACGATCGGCACGCCGGCGGCAATCGCCATCTGGAACGCACCTTTCTTGAAGGGCAGCAATTCTTCGCCCAGGTTGCGCGTGCCTTCCGGGAACACCCAGATCGAGGTGTCTTCGTTTTGCAGGGTGTTGGTGGTGGTGAGCATCGATTGGCGCGCCTTGTGCGCATTGCCACGGTCGATCAGCACATTGCCCGCCAGCCAGAACAATTGCCCGAACAGCGGTACCCATTTAAGACTTTTCTTGCCGATGCAGACGGTACGGCGCGGTACTACGTTGCCGAACACGAACAAGTCATAGTTGGACTGATGGTTGGCGATGATCACGCAGCTATCGGGTTTGTTCATCAAACCACTGACGTCTGACTTCACCCGTAAACGTAAAATACACATGGCTGGTAGCGCGTAGAGGCGGGCGCACAGACGGCTGTTGTCCGGATTGAACGGGCGGCAGATTCCGAGAATCACGCCGAGCACGCCGGCCAGAATAAAGTGCAGGCCCATCAATAACATACGAAACACGAACAGCATTTTCAGGCCCCACCGGGACAAAAGGTGGCGCAGTGTACGGATGTGCACTGTTTTCGGCAATTGCCACTATAGAGTCCGGAGATAGCCGATGTTTAAGCGCATGTTTCCGAATTGATTGTCAGACCTGTCCTAGAGCTGTTACAGCTTTTTAAACCGGACGTGCAAGAAAAAGCCCGACACGACGGTCGGGCTTTTCTTTAAGGCCTGGGCCAGGGCTTAACCCAGATGCTCCTGATCCTGGATGATGGCGTTATCAAGGGTTTCCAGCAGTGCCTTACGCACCTTCAACTTGGTGTTCTTGTGCGCGAGCATATTGATTTTCTTCAACTGGCGGGCAGCGGCGAGGGCGGCACCTTGCAGCTCTTCGGCGGCAACCACCTTGTCGAGGAAACCGGCGTCCACCGCGCTTTTCGGATCGAACATCTCGCCATTGATCACCGAGCGGTGGAACGCCGAACGACGCAGACGATCACGCGCCAGCTCGATACCGGCGTGGTGCATGGTCATACCGATCTGCACTTCGTTCAGACCGATGCTGAACGGGCCGTCGACACCGATACGGTAATCCGCAGACAACAGAATGAAAGCACCCTTCGCCACGGCATGACCCGGGCAAGCGACGATCACCGGAAACGGGTGAGAGAGCAGGCGACGCGCCAACGTCGAACCGGCAGTGACCAGCGCCACGGCTTCTTTAGGGCCGGCAGTCATCACTTTCAGGTCATAGCCGCCGGACAGAATTCCTGGCTGACCGGTAATAATCACGATGGCACGATCAGCCACCGCCTGATCCAGCGCCGCGTTGAATGCCGCAATCACGTCCGGAGAAATGGCATTGACCTTGCCATTGCTCAAAGTCAGGGTCGCGATACCGTCTTCGAGGTGGTAGGAAATCAACTCACTCATGACGCTATTCCTTGTAAGAAAGATGGGCAGACGTTACCCACCGCCGCAGGCCAGGTAAAGCGCCGTGACTGACCCGCCAGTCACCGTTTCACGCCCCATCCAGCGTGGCGAGGCGTTCTTCTTCTATATAGAAGGGCCGCGCCCACCGAAGATTGGCCGGTTTGCCATGGGCCGTCAGCGGGCGAAATGACTTTTTCTCTTAACCGCATGAAAATTCTGAAAAAAAGTTTGCCATCGGAAAAGCTTTCGACTACATTAGCGCGCCTCGACAGACAGAACATGTTTGAAGAGATACGGTGAAGTGTCCGAGTGGCTTAAGGAGCACGCCTGGAAAGTGTGTATACAGGAAACTGTATCGAGAGTTCGAATCTCTCCTTCACCGCCATATTCAGTACGCAAAACCCCTGATTTCGAAAGAAGTCAGGGGTTTTGTGGTTTCTGGCGTCTGGATTTTATTGGCAGCGGCGTGAAGTCCGCTTTGAGCCATTACAATCGCGAATTTATTCATCCGTAAAGGGACGACATCCATGATCATTTCCACCACTCACGCCATTGAAGGCCGGCAGATCACGGCGTATCTGGACATCGTCAGTGCTGAGTCAGTGCAGGGCGTCAATGTGATCCGTGACATGTTTGCCGGTATGCGCGATTTTTTCGGTGGGCGTTCGCAGACGCTGGAGCGGGCTTTGAAGGAGGCTCGTATTCAAGCGACCGAAGAAATCAGGGAGAGGGCGCGTGCTTTGCAGGCGGATGCGGTGGTTGGGGTGGACTTTGAGATCAGTATGCCCGGCGGGAAGGGCGGGATGGTTGTTGTGTTTGCAACGGGTACGGCGGTGAAGTTGCGTTGAGTTTTGGTCCATAGGCTTGTGAGCCCATTCAAAAGTCGAATGGGCTCTTGGTCGGCGATTAGCCCTGCGGCTTGAGGATCACCAGGCCTTTATCGTCATACGTCAGCGGCGTGTCGATGGCGACAAGCGGCGGCGTGTCGGAGGGTTGACTCGGTTGCACCGGCTGGCTCGGATGGTAAATGACGCCAGGCTGCAAAACTGGCGTATCCGGGCCCGGATTCTTAATGGTGATTTCACCGGAAGCGATCTTGTCCTTAAGTTTTTCCGCCCCGGCTTTGCCGGCTGCGATTTGTTCGTCCGTGAGCTTTACGACGGGTAGATTCGGGAATCCATTGATTTGCATGTTCTCTCCATGAGGTTCATTTGCATGAGAAAGGGCAACGGCCTGTCTCCAGGATTCTTTAGCGATAGGGGACTAACGGTTCATCGAGGTGTTTAATTTTTGTCGGCCATTCGTCGGGCATTGGCGGATCTGAATCACAAGTCCACTAATGACCGGCTAGTCTCAAAAGCCTTGGAGGTCGATATTTTTTCAGGCAAAAGGGTTTTGCCGGTGTTGACCTGTTGCGAAGGGGCGAGGGTATGACTGAGCCGTATATCGAAGATGATGGTGCTGAATTTTCCTTCAATAACTGCGTACGGTGCGGCCAGACCGAGTATCAGGCAGGCTTTGGCGAGGATCCGGTGCAGACCGGCAAGATCAAGTCCACGGCACCTAAAGGACCAAAGGCAAAATTTTTGCCCAGGGTCACCACGCGATCCAGAAAATAATCGTTCTCTGAAAACCCCGTTATCCAGCGGGGTTTTTTATGGCTCAACGATCAAGGAAATGTCCTACAGAAGCTTGTGTGGATGTCTCTGGTTTTCACAAACTTTTCACGTCCGTCGAAGTAGGGTGAAGCCATCCGTTAGAAAGCAAGTCTCCAGCCCGTCTCCCCAGCGGGCTTTTTTTTGCCTGTTGTCTCGTCCTGGATAAGGTTTACACCTTCTGGCTTTTTATCAGGAAGGTGCAATGGATACGGGCGCAAAACGTAGTCAGCGCGATTACACGCTGACTTTTAAATTGTCGGTTGTCGACCAAGTAGAAAAAGGCGAGTTGAGTTATAAAGAGGCTCAACGGCGTTATGGGATTCAGGGTCGATCGACGGTGTTGGTCTGGTTACGCAAGCATGGTCGACAAGATTGGAGCCAAGGCGCCTCCATTCGTACGCAGAGGACTCGACCGATGGACGAGCCAACTTTGCCTTTGACCCCCGAGCAGAGAATCAAAGAGCTTGAGGAGCAACTGGCACTAGCAAATCAGAAAGCCAAATTCTTTGAAGATGTGGTTGATGTCTTGAAGAATGACTACGGCGTATCCATTGTAAAAAAGCGGCCCGGCAAGTCGTTGCGCAAACCCAAACCCTGAGTGTCAGCAGGGCTTGCCAGTTTATGGGGATCAGTCGCCAAGCCTTTTACAAGCGTGATCGCGTCTATCGGGCGCGAGTCGATCAAGATCAGAAACTCATCAAGTTTGTGCAGGCAATCCGAGTGCGCCAACCCTGCATTGGCGCACGCAAGCTCCAGTCATTGATGCACGCGGAGCGTGAGAAACCTGAGTTGCATGTTGGCCGGGATCGCTTGTTTGAAGTGCTGCGCGAGCACCGGCAGTTGGTTCGCAGGAAACGGGCCTATCACAAGACGACCGACAGCCATCATCACTTTCGCTGCCATCCCAATCTGCTAAAGCCAGGTCCGCAGCAAGTCGTTGCAACCGGTCCGGAACAGGTCTGGGTGGCCGATATTACTTACCTGTCCACCCAGCGTGACGATCCGGTCTACCTGAGCCTGGTCACAGATGCCTTCTCAAGAAAAATTGTCGGTTATCACGTGCATGGCAGCCTGCATGCCGACTCGGTGGCCCAAGCCTTACGCATGGCGTTAAAGGCACGTCGAACACGTCAGAAACTGGTCCATCACTCGGATCGAGGAGTCCAGTACTGCTCGGCGCTGTATCAAAAGCTCCACGCCAAGCATGGCATCACGTGTTCGATGACGGATGGCTACGACTGCTACCAAAACGCCTTGGCAGAGCGGGTCAACGGCATCTTGAAAACAGAACTATTACTCCACCGGCCGACAGACTTGGCGCAAGCGGAGCAAATGGTGCGACAAGCGATCCTGATCTACAACCAGGAACGCCCGCACCTGTCCTTAAAATACAAAACGCCCGATGCGGTGCATCGGGCGTTGGGGTGAAACAGGTGTAAACCTATTTCAGGACTAGACATGTCATAAAACCTTTTCCAGAATCGCTGTCCAATCGGCGCCGAGTGCGCGAGGGCCTCTGATTTTGGCTGGACTTTTGCGCGGCGCCGGCATTAAATCCCGGCCCTTTTTGTCATCCCAATTGTTGAGGTTTTCGTCATGCGTTTAACACTGCCCGCTCTGGTTCTGGGGCTTCTGGTTGCTCAAGGTGCAATGGCTGCCGGTGATGGCACCGCTGCGCTGGGCGGTGGTCTGGGTGGCGCGCTGGGGAATGTCGTCGGCCAGAAAATGGGCGGCAGCACGGGCGCAGCCATTGGCGCTGGCGTAGCAGGCGCGGCGGGCAGCGCAATGGCTGCGCGCAAGGGTAGCCGGACTAAAGCGGCCATTGGCGGCGGTGTCGGTGCAGCCGGTGGTTCGGTGATCGGCAACAGCCTGGGCGGCAGAACCGGCGCCACCATTGGTGCAGGCTTGGGCGGTGCGGCTGGTGGCGCAGTGGGCAGCAATTTGTCCAAAGGTCACAAGCGTCACTGAGACTGATCGTTTGTCAGAAAAAGCCCGGCTTGATGTCGGGCTTTTTCATGGCTGAACGTTTTTCCCGTTCGCGTCTCCAATCTCACATAGGCCCTTGTCAGGGCAGACTGTCCCGCTTTGGGAACTGTGAGGTTCATATGCGCTTGTCATTATCTGCACTGTTTTTCGGTTTGCTGGTAGCACAAGGGGCGATGGCCGCCGGGGATGGTACCGCCGCTGTGGGTGGCGGCTTGGGCGGCGCGCTCGGCAATGTGGTCGGTGGACAACTCGGTGGCAGTACTGGCGCGGCGGTAGGTGCGGGTGTTGGCGGCGCGGCCGGCAGTGCCGTCGGGGCGAATAAACGCAATCGAACCGAAGCCGCCATTGGCGGTGGTCTCGGCGCGGCGGGCGGCTCGGTCGTCGGCAACAGCCTCGGCGGCTCTACCGGTTCGACCATAGGCGCAGGCTTGGGTGGTGCGGCGGGTGGTGCGGTCGGCAATAACCTGGGTGACGATGGTGGCTCTCATTCGGGTGGTGGTCACAAGCACAAGAACAAGCATAAAAACCGCCATCATTGATGGAGGGTTAAACGGAAACCCGGCGTTTTGCCGGGTTTTTTGTATTTGCTCGTCAGACTCTGGAACGATTGGCTGTAGGGCTTTTCGAACGTCATACACTCCACGAGATCACGAGGTTTGCCATGACTCCCGAAACTGAAGGCAAGGAAGAGAAGGGCCCGAGTGGACTGCCGTATATCAATGATCCGGGGAATGAAGATCCGGGGTCGTTGATGGATGATGCGACAGTGCCGTTGAATGATTCGGATGAGGCGGATATGGAGTATGAAGAGGATGAGGATGAGCAGTGAACGATGGGCAGCACCAGTTTTTATCACACGCATTTAGTATTTTCTGGGCCTAAATTTTTAGGCCCTTTGAACGGCGCTAGACCAGTGCTGGCTCAGAATAAGACATCAATTCTCTGCGCAGTGATCTTCACGAACTGCCCATTGAGATGCGGATAATCGAAGTGAATATCCTGATCTGAAAATTCAATAATTGAACGGAAAATGTCGTCTTCCATGTAACCGTAAATGTCACACGAAAAACCCTTGTCGAGCATTTCGATACGGGCTTCTTCATTCTCTATTTTTACGATATCTAATTCTTCAGGTAAGACCATTTCGAACTCAACCTCGTAGTTTTTGCCAACTTCAATGACAGGCGGGCAGTAACCTGCGAAACATTTGATGTTGACGCCTTGAATGTTGAGCACGATCAGCTCTTCGATGATTGGGTCAATTTCAATAATTTGTACGAGATATTTCTTAGTCATACGCCGGTCTCACTGTTTTATCTTGTCCCTGACCATTTATGGTTCGCCAAAATTCTTTACCGCTCTTGGAGTGCAACGTTGTAATTTCGTTATCCTTGTTAGTCCCTACAAAAGCGAATTTTGCATCTCCTTTTCGATTATTTCCCATAAAAAGAAAAAAGCCTGAACGACGTTCTCCCTTGTAAGAATATTCCACACGAGTCCCCTGACTGACAACGTCGCGAGCTATCTGTAAATACTCCTCTTTATGCTCAGCCCTGAACTCGGCACCGTGTTTTTCAAAATGCCCAGCAAGCTTCTCGTCACTACCAAAATCCTTTGGCAGTGTTTTTGGCGCCGGGACCTTGGGCTCTCCTTTATCAACAACCGAGTCTTTAGCGGCACCCGGCACCTCACAACCCGGCTTATTCGGCGGCGGACAGTTCGACGTCAACCCCAACGGATCCACCCACCCCGTCGGATTCGGCACGTACTGGTACTGATTCAGCCCACCGGCCAACTTGATCGGATCCGGCGTCAGATACCGCCCCAGCCGCGGGTCGTAATACCGATGGCGGTTGTAATGCAGCCCGCTTTCCCCATCGAAATACTGCCCCTGAAAGCGCAGCGGCTGGTTCAGGTAGTCCTCGCCGGCCAGGGTCAGCGCGGCGACTTTGCCGTAGGCGTCGTATTGCGCGGACCAGGCGATGGCGCCGCTGTAGTCGGTGAGTTCCTGCGGGGTGCCGAGGTGGTCGAGTTGGTAGTAGAAGGGGCAGGCTTTTTGCGGACCTTTGCCGTCGAGCAGCGCGAGGGGGCGAAAGGTGCCGGGTTCGTAAACGTAGCTGCGGTATTCGCGTTCGCTGCTTTCGGCGACGAGCTGGTCGCCTTGCCAGAAGAATTCGGTGGTTTCGCCGTCGACGGTTTTGCTGATGCGCCGGCCGAAGGCGTCGTACTTGTAAGACGCGGTCTGGCCGTCGGGGCGGGTCAGGCCGATCAGGCGGTGCTGGCAGTCGTAGCGGTATTCGGTGATGAGGGTTTGCGCGCGGCCACGGCGTTCGCGGATCAGGTTGCCGAAGGCGTCGTAGTCATAGTGGCGGTCGCCCTGCATCAGCAGGCGATTGCCTTTGATCTGGCTGGGGCCGGGGCGGTCCTGCATCAGCAGGTTGCCGGCCGGGTCGTGGGCGAAGGATTCCGGCAGTTCGTCGCGCGAGTGGCGTACGCGGATGAGGCGGTCGAGGGCGTCGTAGCCGTAGGTGCGCTGGCCGTGGCGGCTGTCGGCGATGTGCGCGAGATTGCCGTTGGCGTTGTAGGCATAATCGCGGCGGTACAGCGCAGCGCGCTGATGGCCTACGGCATGGGCGAGTAATCGTCCCTGTTCGTCGTACGAATATTCGCTGAGCAGCAAACCCTGCTGGCGTTGCAGTTCGCGTCCGCACTGGTAGACGTGGCGGGTCAGCGGTGCGCCGTTGAGGTCGATGCCGGTCAGCGCGCCGCCCTTGGCGTGGTGGTAGTCGAGCAGACTGTTGTCCGGCAGGCGCATGCGCTTGAGCTGGCCGCAGGCGTCGTAGCGGTAGCGCAGAGTGCCCCAGCCCTGATGTTCGGTGATCAAGCGGTCCTGACGGTCGTATTCGAAGGCCAACGGGTGTTGCTGGCCGTCGTCGAGGCCGATCAAACGGCCCAGGCGGTCGTATTGATAAGAAACCTTGGTGCCGTCGGGCAGGGTCTTGACCTGCAGGCGCCCGGCAGCATCGCGCTTATAAGCGGTGACCAAACAAGAGCCGTCATCACCGAACTCGGTCTTTTCCAGCAGATGGCCGTTGAGGTCATAGGCATACGCGGTACGGCGGCCATCAAAACCGCTTTCCTGACGAATCAGCCCGGTCGGCGTGTAGTCCAGCCGATACTTTTCCCCCGATTCGTTTTCAATCTCGGTGAGCAGCAGTTGCGCATGGTCGTAGCGGTACTGCACTTGCGTGCCGTCAGGGTTGATCCGCCGCGAGACCAGGTGCAGGTCATCGTCATATTCATAACGAGTAATGCGCCCCAGCTCATCGCGCTCGGCAGTGACCTGACCGTAGGCGCCGTAGCTGTAGGCGCGGGTGCTGCCGGTAGGAAATGTCGTCTGAATCAGTCGGCCGACGGCGTCCCAATGCTGACGGGTGACCGCACCGTGTTCATCGGCGGTGGTGGTCCGCCGCCCCAGCGCATCGTAGGAAAAACGCCGTACGCCTCCGTCGGGCAAGGTCTCTTCAATGAGTTGGCCGAGGGCATTCCAGACCAGCCGATGGCGACTGCTGTCCGGATAGCGGATCGACAGCAACTGGCCACGGGTGTCGTAGTAGTAATGGGTGACCTGACCCTCGGGGTCGACCGCTTCGGTGACATCGCCTTCGGCATTGCGCCGGTAGATCCACACCGCGTCGCCACGCGAACGCCGATGCAGGAAACCGTTGCGATACTCGTAGGACGTGGGCGCGTCCTCCGGTGGAATCAGCGCGATCAGCCGTCCGACCTCGTCATAGCGGTACTCGGTGACCGCGCCCAAGGCATCCTGCTCGGCGATCAAACGCCCCGAGGAGTCATAGGCCTTGAGCTGTTCGCCGCCATCCGCCTCGACCTTGCGCACCAGCCGCGCACGCTCGTCGTGAACGTAAGTTTCTTCGGTGCCATCGACGTAATGCACCACGACACTGCCGTCATCGTTCCAGACGTAGCGCGTGTCCATCTGCGAAAACGACGCCCAGTGGCGCACGCGACGCGCAGCCTTGCCGGTACGCTCCCACTCCCAAAAGAAACTCGCGCCGCCAGCCAGTTGCCGCTGCAGAATCACGTGGGCGTCGTCGTAGTCGTAGCGCTCGCTGTCACCGACGGCGTTAGTCGCTTCGATCAGGTGCTGATAAGCGTCGTAGCGGTAACTGACCAGCGCTTGTTCAGTCACCCACTCCGCGTGCTGAAAAACCTGGTAATCGACACCAACCAACTGCGCCCGGTCATACCGCAACAGCAGCGAACGCCCGGCGCCGTTGTCCAGTCGCTGCACCCGGTCAGACCGATCGCGCTGCACCGTCAGACGGTTGCCATAGGCATCACTGATCGCCGTCAGCCGTCCTGCGCGAAAGTGATAAAACCGTGCCGTATCCCCAGCCAGCGCGAGGATCAGTTCTTCCGGTTCATCACCCAGAAAGATCGCCGCCCGCGACAAACTGTTGTGAATCGCCGGTCGCTCGCTACTCGGCAACGGAAAACGGGTGCGGCGGTTTTCATGGTCGACCCAAACAACCTCATCAGCGAAAAATTCCAGCCGATGCGCCAGCGAATGACTCCAGCCAAACCCCAACCCGACATCGATCTCGGCGGCACTGCTGCGATACAACCGGCTGAACTCAAACGGCAACACGCCATCGAGCACCGCATCGGTCAGGGTCAGCAGTTCTTCGCCGGTGACCATCGACACCGGACAGCCGTTGGTGCAAGTCAGCGGCACGCAATCGGCGCTGTCGCCGTTGGGGTTTTTCGCCTGATCAGGCGAGTCGTCGTGAGGCTCGTGCCGTTCCAACCGGCTCGAACCGCCAGGCTTGTCCCGCACCACAGGCGCCGGATTCGGCACCGTCAACACCCGCGAATCGGCCTGGCGAATGTTCAGCGGTATCGACGGTGTCGGTTTCAACTCAACGTCACGCGCGTGAAACATCAGCGGCTTCAACGCGCGCGCGTGTTTGTTCAGTTCCGGCGCTGACGTCAGTTCCGCGAGTCGCAACGCTGAAGCCGCCAACCATTGCCGAGCGCGCGGCGACTTGATCTTCGCCAGCACCTTGCTGCTCAAGCGCAGTGGCACGCCGACGCCGCCAGACAATCCCGTCAGCAGAAAGCTGATCAGCAGTTCGACCCGCACCTCGGCCACCACTTCGGCCAGGTATTGCGGCGGCAGCATCTTCAGCCAACTGCTGAACGCGGCCAGATGAATGAACAGCAACGGTTCGTCACTGAGGATCAGCAGACCGTTGGCGATGGCGTCGCTGGACGCCTGTAGTAGCGCTTCCAGTTCAGCGTCGCTGAGGTACTCCAGCAATTTTTCACTGTTGGCCTGCAAGTCGGCGAGGAGGGCAAAGAGCTGCTTGATGTCATCCCAGACGCCGTTCAGGGCTTTCTCGAACCCGCGCCAGTCGGCCTGTTGCAACTGACCGTAACGCTCAAGAAACCCGGCGCTGGAAAACTCCGTCCACTGTGGTTGAAACCCTGCCCACTCAGCGCGCAGCCAGCCTTCCAGGCCTGCAATGACGCCCTCATAAGAGGCATACAGAGCACGCACATGGTCGGTGGACACATCGGGAAAGAAGGTGATGCGATAACGCTGGCCCCGCTCGCAGTCAGTCACCTCCAGAATGCCGCTGGGGCCGATGATGTGGTGCAGCGCTTCGCCAAAGGCCAGCACACCGCCGACATCGGTTATCACCGGTTCGAGCGTCACCGGCGTGTCGCCGATCGGCACGAACCGCGCGGCGTCGAACATGTGCACCAGCGTCAGCGACCCGCTGGCCGGGCACATGACCACCGATGAACTGAGCGGTTGGCGCGACTTGATCGGCGCGCTGAGGCGCACGTCGTTGCCGACGGTGAAGACCTGCTCGACATCCAGCGCGGTTCCTGTCCAGAACTGCTCGGCCCAGACCTCGTAGTTGTTCAGGCACAGGCGGAACTCGCGGATCAGGTGTTCGAAGTCCGGCTCATCGGGATTCAGGGCGGCAACGACCAGCAGGCCGATGCTGTTGTTCAGAGCCAGAAGCCGATCGGGTTGAAACATTGGCAGGCACTCGCGCACAGGAAAAAAGAGGTGCGCGGACTTTGCGGGGGATCAAACAGGAAAGAAGTCGGGCGAGTAGGCGTTATCTGTAGGATGTTTCGCTAAATGTCTGCGAGTAGTTCATCACCCAACAAACATTGCCCGTTGCTCAATGTCCGTCGTGCTCGTTATGCTGCTGAACCCTTTAATCAGATCCGAGCAGCGGCGTCACCTGCCGCCTGGGATGTCTTTGTTAACGGATCCGATGATGAATGCACCGCTAAAGGCGTTCGGCCCGATCAAGGCCGTGATTTTCGATATGGACGGTTTGCTGCTGGACACCGAGGGCATTTACACCGAAGTCACCTCGCTGATTGCCGGGCGCTACGGGCGAACCTTCGACTGGAGCATCAAGCAGAACATCATTGGTCGCGGGGCCAACGATCTGGCGAACTACGTGGTGCAGGCACTGGATCTGCCGATCACCGCTGAAGAGTTTCTGGTCATCCGTGAACCGCTGATGCGTGAGCGCTTCCCCACCGCGCAAGCGATGCCGGGGGCCGAGGAACTGATCCGTCACCTCAAGGCGCACAATATTCCCATCGCCGTGGGCACCAGTTCGTCGCGGCAATCGTTCGGGCAAAAAACCACACTGCACCGCGACTGGTTCGCGCTGTTCGACTTCATCGTCACGGCAGACGATCCGGAAGTCGGCGCGGCGAAACCGGCGCCGGATATCTTCCTGACCGCTGCCCGCCGTCTGGGTGTGGCACCTGAGGACTGCCTGGTGTTCGAGGATTCGCCGTTTGGCGTGACCGCAGCAAAAGCGGCGGGCATGACAGCTATCGCCATCCCCGATGCCGCCATGGCCGATGAAAAGTACGCACACGCTGACGGGATTCTTCGTTCCCTGAAAGCGTTCACGCCGAGTGCCTGTGGGTTGCCGGCGCTGGAATGGGCGTAAGCATCTGAGACAAAAAAACGCCGCCCCTGTGTAAAAAGAGGGGCGGCGTTTTTCGTTCAGTCGACTCAGATAAATCAGGCGCCGAAACCACCGTCGATGGTCAGGCTGGCACCGGTGATGTAACCGGCTTCCGGACCTGCCAGATAGGCAACGAAACTGGCGATTTCTTCGGCTTTACCGTAACGACCGACGGCCATCAGCGGAATCAGGCTTTCGGCGAAATCACCGTGCGCCGGGTTCATGTCGGTATCAACCGGACCTGGTTGCACGTTATTGACGGTGATGCCGCGTGGGCCGAGGTCGCGGGCCAGGCCTTTGGTCAAACCGACCAGCGCCGATTTGCTCATCGCATACACACCGCCACCGGCGAAGGGCATGCGGTCGGCGTTGGTGCTGCCGATGTTGATGATGCGTGCGCCTTCGCCCATGTGTTTAGCGGCTTCCTGGGAAGCGATGAATACGCTGCGAATGTTGATCGCCACGGTCTGGTCGAAGTCTTCGAGTTTGAAGTCTTCCAGTGGTGCAACGGCCAGTACACCAGCGTTGTTGACCAGAATGTCGACTCGGCCAAAAGCTTCGACGGTAGCGCTGACGGCGTGGCGGATGGCGCCGGCATCGGCGCTGTCGGCCTTGATTGCCAAAGCTTTGCCGCCGTTGCCGGTAATGCTGTTCTGCAATTCTTCGGCTTTGGCGGTGGAGCTGACGTAGGTGAAGGCTACAGCGGCGCCTTCAGCGGCCAGGCGTTTGACGATGGCAGCGCCGATACCACGGGAACCGCCTTGAATCAGAGCGACTTTACCGCTGAGGTGTTGAGTGGTCATGTTCGATCTCCAAAGTGTTCAAGGCGGGAATGCCTTGGTGTTGGTGGCGAGTATCGGCGCGCTATCGACAACTGTGTAGACCATGATTGCTATAGTCTGTGTAAACCAAAAGTTTATAGTGGCGACCATGGAAACTTTCAGCAGCATTGAATGCTTCGTGCGCAGTGCCGAAGTCGGCAGCTTTGCCGAGGCCGCACGACGTTTAAGTCTGACCCCGGCGGCCGTCGGCAAGAGCGTCGCCAAACTCGAGGTGCGGCTCGGCGTGCGGCTGTTCCAGCGTAGTACACGCAGCCTGACACTGACTGAGGCCGGACAACTGTTTCTGGATCAAGTCAGCGGGAGCCTGACCACCATTCAAAATGCCGTGGCCAACTTGTCCAGTGTCGAAGGGCTTCCGGCGGGGACGCTGAAAGTCAGCATGGGCGCCGCGTTTGGTTGCCTGCATATCGTGCCGATGCTGGGTGAGTTCCTGCGGCGCTATCCCGCGATCAATCCGGACTGGCATTTCGATAATCGACAAGTCGACCTGATCGGGCAGGGCTTCGATGCGGCCATTGGTGGCGGCTTCGAATTACCGCCAGGCGTGATCGCGCGCAAGCTGAGTCCGGCGCACCGGGTATTGGTCGCTTCCACCGACTATCTACAGGCCAATTCGCCGATCATCGAGCCGGACGACCTTAATCATCACGACGGTATTCTGATCCGCTCGCCGCAAACCGGGCGCGTGCGTTCCTGGCAACTGGTCGGGCGCAATCCGCAAAACTGTCGGCCGTTGATGCTGAAGGCACGGATGACCATGAGTGATTCCGAGGCCGCTTGCAGAACGGCAGCACAAGGTTTGGGCATCGCGCTGGTGAGCATGCCGTTTGCGGTGGGGTATCTGCAGGCGGGGACGTTGCAGCGGGTGCTGCCGGACTGGTTCGTCGATGACGGCAACATTTCGATTTACTACGCCGAGCATAAATTGTTGCCGGGCAAGACGCGGGCGTTTGTCGATTTTGTGATTGAGCAGTTTGCCGAGCGGGGGTTGGCGCGGCGGTTTAGTGCGATTTGAGCATGGCTCCAGACCGAGTCGCTGCTTTCGCGAGCAAACTCGCTCCCACAGGTTTTGGTGTTGTGCACAAAATCTGTGGGCAACTCAGTACCTGTGGGAGCAAGCTCGCTCGCGAAGAACGATAACGCGGTCTACCGGGCAAACCGCCCCGGCCAGCCAATGATGTTCTTCGGCCGTGGCGTCGCATAAGTCCGCACCTTCGACGTCGACAAGCGCAACCGCACCAGCGATTCCGCAATGGTCACCGCCGCCGTCACCCCGTCCACCACTGGCACGCCAGTGCGTCGACGAATCTGCTCATCCAGCCCGGCCATGCCGCCGCAACCCAGGCAAATCACCTCGGCTTTGTCCTGGGTCACCGCCAGTTCAGCCTGATGCACGATCGCTTCCAGCGCACGCTGCGGTTCGTGCTCCAGCTCCAGAACGGCCAGTCCACTGGCCCGTACCGAGGCACAACGATCCCACAGGCCTGAGAGTTTCAGCCGATCCTCGATCAGCGGCACGGTGCGATCCAGAGTAGTCACCACCGAATAGGCATGGCCGAGAAACATCGCCGTACTCGCTGCCGCATCGGTGATATCCACCACGGGCACATTGAGCAATTCCTGCAAACCTTCACGGCCGTGTTCGCCATAACCGGCCTGGATCACCGCATCGAACGGTTGATCGTAGGACATCACCCGGTCCATCACCGCGATGGCCGCCAGATAGCTTTCAAAGTTGCCTTCAATCGAGTCGGCACCGAAGTACGGCGTCAAACCGACGATTTCGGTACCGGGTGAGGCAACAGCCTGCGCCGAACGGGCGATGGCCTCGGTGATGGATTCGGTGGTGTTGACGTTGACCACGAGAATGCGCATGGGGAAATCCTTATAGCGGGCAGTTCTGCGGCCCGAAGTCCGGGCCGCGAGGGAGTTAATGGCAGACGTTGTCGACAGCGATCGATTCGCCGCTGATGTCGGCGTAGTGCGGTTGGCGTTTTGCGATGATCAGATAAAGCATTCCGGCGATCCCGGCGCCGATCAGCCAGGAGAATGGCGAGACGCTGTGGAAGCCCGGGACCAGCGCCAGGACGATGGCAATCAACGCCGCAGGAATAAAAGCCGCCACCGCGCGGAAATTGACGCCTCGGCTGTAGTAATAAGCGCCGTTGGGATCTTCGCTATAAAGCTGCGGGACATTGATCCGGCCTTTGCGGATCAGCCAGTAGTCGACCATGATCACGCCGTACAACGGGCCGAGCAGGGCGCCGAGGCCAGACAGGAAGTACACGATCACCAACGGGCTGTTGTAGAGATTCCACGGCAGGATCAACACGGCGATGGTGGCGCTGATCAGCCCGGCGCGGCGGAAGGTCAGGTACTTCGGCGCCAGGTTGCTGAGCACGAAGGCCGGGGCGACGAAGTTGGCCATGATGTTCACCGCGACAGTGACGATCAGGAATGCCAGGCAACCGAGCACGAGGAAGAAGGTGTTGGGAATTGAGGCGATGATCTCGGTCGGGCTCTCGATGATCCGGCCATTGATCTGAAATTGCGCACCACACAGCAGAACAGTAATCGCAGCGAACACCAGAATATTCACCGGCAAACCCCAGAAGTTTCCTACCTTGATGGTCTTGCGGCACGGTGAAGAGCGGGCGAAGTCGCAGAAATTCAGAATCAGCGTGCCGTAGATCGCCAGCCACAGCGCGCCGCCGGCAAAGATGTTGCGCCACATCTCGCCACCGCTCAGCGGTTCGCGGATCGACCAGGCGATGGTCGCGTCGGCCTGCAAGTACATCCACGCGGCGAGGGCGGCCACGGTCAGCAGAATCACCGGCCCGGCAAACGCTTCGTAACGGCGAACCATCTCCATGCCATAGGCCAGAATCGCCAGTTGCACGAACCAGATCGCCACGAAGCACACCCAACCCAGCGTCGACAGGCCAAGAATCGAGTTGTGGTCATATTCGGCGAAGCCCGGATGCACGGCAGTCAGCAGTACGCGGAACACCACTGACGCCAGATACGTCTGAATCCCGAACCAGGCAATGGCGATAACTGCCCGGATCAGTGCAGGAATTTGCGCGCCGTGAATGCCGAAACTGATCCGGCTGATCACCGGAAACGGCACGCCGGTTTTCTGCCCCATGTAACCGGACAGGTTCATGAAGAAATACACCAGCGCTGCGCCGATCCCCAGCGACAGCAGAATCTGCCAGCCGCCCAGACCCAAGGCGTAGAGGCCGATGGCGAATGAGTAGTTGGCGATGTTGTGCACGTCATTCGTCCACAGGGCGAAGATGCTGTATTTGCCCCAGCGCCGACCTTCGGCCTTGGTCGGCGCGAGATCGCTGTTGTGCAGGCGCGGACTGAGTTGCAACGGCTCGCTCAGACCGTCATGAGGTAACGGTTGAGCGGGGGCAGAGGCGGGCAGATTCAGCGCGATGTTGTTGGAGAGACTTGTACGCATTCCGGCAGGCTCCTGATGTTCAAGGCTGCGATGACTGTGCGTAAGCCGTCAGGCTCGACAAATCTTCGTCGCAGCAGTGAAAACATCACTGGTTACGGGGCATCTGCAGCCTGTACGGGATAGGGCGCTTCAGGCTTGCGGATCGAAAGTGGTTTTATGTTTTGCAGTTTTGTATACAAAACATGTATGCACTAAAGCCAGATTTGTGCCAGTTGCAGATCTATAGGCGGCCGTATTCATTTCGAATAGTTATCGAAGTGCGCTAAGTGTCTGAAACTAAGTGGTTAAAAATTGACCGTTTGAACAGGTATTTATTTCAGGCGGGGAATTTTGTCGGCAGACGCCGAGACAGGATTTTCAGGAGAAATGTAACTTTTCAGGGCGTGGAAACAAAAAAGTGCACACATAAATGGCACCGATGGTGACATTTGTGTGTACACATTTTTTGAGTCGCTAGAAACCCCTGTAGGAGTGAGCCTGCTCGCGATAGCGGTGTATCAGCCAAAAAATTCATCGACTGAAACACCGCTATCGCGAGCAGGCTCACTCCTACAAGGGGAGATCAGCGTGGCATGGGTTTACGCCTTGCTGATGATGTTCCCGGCATGCAACCCGCACTCTTTCTGCGTCGCCTCCTCCCACCACCAGCGGCCTTCGCGCTCGTGCTGGTTCGGCAGGACAGGGCGGGTGCACGGTTCGCAGCCGATGCTGATGAAACCGCGCTCATGCAGGCTGTTGTACGGCAGCTCGAGCATACGGATGTAACCCCAGATCTCTTCGCTGGTCATCTGCGCCAACGGGTTGAACTTGTACAGGGTTCGCTCGGCTGTGGAGAACGCGGTATCGATTTCCATCACCGCCACGGCACTACGAGTGCCCGGGCTCTGGTCGCGACGCTGGCCGGTGGCCCAGGCTTTGACGCCGGACAGCTTACGCCGCAGCGGCTCGATCTTGCGGATACCGCAGCATTCACCGTGGCCGTCCTTGTAGAAACTGAACAGGCCTTTTTCCTTCACGAACGGTTCCAGCTTCGTGTAGTCCGGCGACACCAGTTCGATGTCGATCTTGTAGTGCTCGCGCACCTGATCGATGAATCGGTAGGTCTCCGGGTGCAGGCGGCCGGTGTCGAGGCTGAACACCTTGACGTTCTTGTTGAGCTTCCAGGCCATGTCCACCAGCACCACATCCTCGGCGCCGCTGAAAGATATCCACAAGTCATCGCCGAACTCGGCAAACGCGAGTTTGAGAATGTCCTGAGCGGATTTATTGGCATAGGTCGTGGCGAGTTCCACGACGTCGAACGTTGCACTCATCAGGGCGGCTTCCTACAGGTCGGTGGCGCTGGGCGCTCTATATGGCGGCGATCTTAACAAAAAGCTGCGTCTGGCGGGGCTTGCTGTGCGTTGCGCAGGCGCGGGTGAGCCGCTAGAGTTCGGCCTCGCTCGACTCAAATAATCAATACAAACGGGAGTGTCTTGTGGAAATTGCTTGCCTGGATCTTGAAGGGGTGTTGGTGCCGGAAATCTGGATCGCCTTCGCCGAAAAAACCGGAATCGAATCCCTCAAGGCCACCACCCGGGACATTCCCGATTACGACGTGCTGATGAAACAGCGTCTGCGCATCCTCGATGAGCACGGCTTGAAGCTGTCGGACATTCAGGAAGTGATCGCCACACTGAAGCCGCTGGACGGCGCGGTGGAGTTCGTCAACTGGCTGCGCGAGCGCTTTCAGGTGGTGATTCTGTCGGATACGTTTTACGAGTTCTCACAGCCGCTGATGCGCCAGTTGGGCTTCCCGACATTGCTTTGTCATCGCCTGATTACTGACGAAACCGGGCGGGTGACCAGCTATCAGTTGCGCCAGAAAGATCCCAAGCGCCAGTCGGTGCTGGCGTTCAAGAGCCTGTATTACCGGGTGATTGCGGCAGGGGATTCGTATAACGATACGACAATGCTGGGCGAGGCGGACGCGGGGATTCTGTTCCATGCGCCGGAGAATGTGATTCGCGAGTTTCCGCAATTTCCGGCAGTGCACAGCTTTGCCGAGTTGAAGCAGGAATTCCTCAAAGCTTCCAATCGCGACCTCAGCCTCTAATTCCAATCCTTGTAGGAGCTGCCGAAGGCTCGGGCCGCGATCGGACGATCTTTTGACCTGGTTTGTCAGGATGAAGATCAAAAGATCGCAGCCTTCGGCAGCTCCTACAGGGAAATGTCAGAGGTTCTGCAGGGTTTCGAGGAGGATTCTGACTTTGGTAATCGACTCCTGATACTCGGCCTGCCAGTCCGAATCGGCAACAATCCCGCCACCCCCCCAGCAACACACCTGTCCATCCTTGACCAGCAGACTGCGGATTGCGATGGAACTGTCCATCTCGCCGCGCACGTCCAGGTACAGCAACGACCCGCAATACAACCCGCGCCGGGTTGGCTCCAGCTCATCGATGATCTGCATCGCGCGAATCTTCGGCGCACCGGTGATCGAGCCGCCGGGGAAACTGCCGGCGATCAAATCCAATGCATCGCGGCCATCGGCCAGTTCGCCGGTCACGCTGCTGACCAAGTGATGCACGTTCGGATAGCTTTCCAGACTGAACAGCTCCGGCACCCGCACCGAACCGATGCGGCAGGTGCGCCCGAGGTCGTTGCGCAGCAGGTCGACGATCATCAGGTTTTCCGCACGATCCTTGGGGCTGGCCAACAGTTCGGTGGCGTTGGCGGCATCTTCGGAGGGTGTCAGGCCACGCGGGCGAGTACCTTTGATCGGACGGGTTTCAACCTGACGCTGGCTGACTTTGACGAAGCGCTCGGGTGACAGGCTCAACACGGCGCCGCCATCGGGCAGACTCTGGAATCCGGAAAACGGTGTCGGACAGGCTTCGCGCAATTTGCAGTACGCCAGCCACGGATCACCCTGGCACGCAGCGCGGAAGCGCTGGGCGAAGTTGACCTGATAGCAGTCGCCGGCCTGGATGTAATGCTGAATGCGTTCGAACGCCTGGCGATAATCCTCGGGCGAGAGGTCGGCGGTCATCGGGTTGTTCAGTTTGAACGGTACCAATGTGTCAGCGTGTGGCTGAGTGAACAGCGCGATCAGCCGTTGCTTCTCGCTGTCGTTCACGCAAGGGTGGAACACCAATTGGCTGGTAGCCGTTTGGTGATCGCTGATCAGCGCCCAGTCGTACAGACCAAAACGTGCATCCGGCAACTGCAAATCATCGCGGGCCCGGCTCGGCAGGTCTTCCAGGTGCCTACCGAAGTCGTAGCTCAGGTAACCGATCAAGCCGCCGGCGAATGGCAGTGCGAAACCCGCTGGCAAATCAGCTTCGCCCAGACGGCGCAAATTGTCGCGCAGACGTTGCAGGAAATGACTGCCGCTCTCGTTCGGCAACACTGCCAGTTGTTGCAGCGGCCAGGCGCTGAGCAAGTCATAACGGCCACGGTCGGCACTTGGCCGGCCACTGTCGAGCAGCACGGCGCCGGGGGCACTGCGGATGGCCGCGAAGTAGTCGGCGGAATTGGCGCGGTAGGGCAGCGGGTGTACGGAACAGGTCAACATGGGCGGGGCAGATCGGCCGTTGAGGCGGGGTGGGGATTGTAGTCCTCTCTCGGCTGTCAGATCAAAATCAAAAGCCCCCCCCTCACCCCAACCCTCCCGAAACGTCGGACCGCCCCCAAGGGGGCGAGGGGGAAAGGGAGCAGATTTTCATGCTTTTCAAAGCCTGAGTTCGACTCGAAATTTCGGGAGGGGCGCCGATCTTCATGCTTTTCAAGGCCTGAGTTCGACTCAAGGCTTTCAGGTCGGCGTACCTCGAACATCCACCTCGGTCAGTCCCCTCTCCCTCTGGGAGAGGGTTAGGGTGAGGGGCTTTTCAGCCCTCGACCGCAGGAATATGCCCAAACATTTCCTGAGTAAACGCCACGCGCTCTTCAGCCGTCTCCGTCACCCCACGCGCCTTCAGCTCTTCCAGCCGCGCTTCGACCGCGTGCGTACGCAACGTCAGCCCGCAGTCGTTGGCGATCTGGATATTCAGCCCCGGCCGCGCATTCAGCTCCAGAATCAGCGGACCTTTCTCCTGATCGAGCACCATGTCCACACCGATATAGCCCAACCCGCACAGCTCATAGCAGCCAGCGGCGAGTTTCATGAAACCGTCCCAGTAGGGCAGTTGCACGCCATCCACCGCGTTGGTGGTGTCGGGGTGTTTGGTGATGATGTTGTTCAGCCAGGTGCCACGCAACGTCAAACCGGTCGCCAGATCCACGCCGACACCGATGGCGCCCTGGTGCAGGTTGGCCTTGCCACCGGACTGGCGGGTTGGCAGGCGCAGCATCGCCATCACTGGATAACCCATCAGCACAATGATGCGGATGTCCGGCACGCCTTCGTAGCTGATGCTTTTGAAGATCTGATCCGGGGTCACGCGGTATTCGATCAGCGCCCGATCACGGTGGCCACCCAGCGAATACAGGCCCGTGAGGATGCTCGAAATGTGATGCTCAAGCTCTTCGTGGGCGAGGATTTTGCCCGATACCGTGCGATAGCGGCCCTCGAAGCGGTCGGCAATGACGATGATGCCGTCGCCACCCGCGCCCTGCGCCGGTTTGATCACGAAGTCGTTGCGCCCGCCGATGATCTCGTCGAGCTTGTCGATTTCCTTCTCGGTAGAAATCACGCCATACAGCTCAGGCACGTGAATGCCGGCCTTGATGGCGCGCTCCTTGGTGATGATCTTGTCATCGACGATCGGGTACAGGCTGCGCTTGTTGTACTTGAGCACGTAGTCGGCGTTACGCCGATTAATGCCCATGATGCCCCGCGCTTCCAGCGCCTTCCAGGTCTTCCAGAAACCGAACATCAGGCGTCTGCCTTCTTCAGGAACGCCTTGAAACGCACCAGTTCGGTCAGGCGGTAACCGCGATAACGCCCCATCGCCAGCATGAAGCCGACCAGAATCAGCAGGATCGCCGGGAAGGTGAACACGAAGTAGACCAGCTCAGGGACGGTCATGATCAGGTGCGCCAGAGAAGCGGCGAACAGCGTGCCAATCGCAACCTTCAACGCATGGCTCGCACCCCGTTCTTCCCAGGTGATCGACAGGCGTTCGATGGTCATGGTCAGAATCACCATCGGGAACAACGCAACAGACAAGCCGCGCTCCAGGCCGAGCTTATGGCTGAACAGGCTGATCGCCGCGATCAACACCACGACAAAGGTCAGCACCACCGACAATCGCGGCAGCATTTGCAGCTTCAGGTGTTCCAGATACGAACGTAACGACAAGCCCAGCGCGGTGATCACGGTAAACAGCAGAATGCCGAAGCCCAGCTGCGTTTCACGGAAGGCGAGGGCGATCAGCACCGGCGTGAACGTGCCGAGGGTCTGCAGGCCGATCAGGTTGCGCAGGATCAGGATCACCAGCACGCCAATCGGGATCATCACCATGATCATGAACGTCTGCTGGGTCTGCAGCGGCAAGCCGTACAGCGAGTATTCGAGGAAGTTGGCGTCGGTGTTTTCGTCGGTCAGCTTGGCCAGACGAATGGCGTTCATCTCGCTGTTATTGAGGCTGAAGGTCACGTTGGCTTTCTTGCCACCGTCGACGGTGATCAGGTTTTCGTCACCGGTCCACCACAGCAGGCGGTCGGTTGGCAGGCCTTGCTCGCCGGTTTCCGGGTTGAAGTACAGCCAGTCGTTGCCGTTGAAGCTGCGCAGCCACAGTTCAGGCGTTTGCGGCTGGTCGGCGACGAGGCGGATGGTGTGGACCTTTTCCACCGGCACGTGGGCGATGGACAGCAGCAGTTCGACGATTTTGGCTTTGTGCGGCGTCGACGGATCGCCCGCCAGTAGCAGTTTGACGTTGTCATCGTTGACGTTGTTGACGCGTTTGATCGCCTCGCCAATAAACGTTTCGACGTCGGCCGAATGCTGACGGATCGGCGCGAGCAGGGCTTCGGCGGCGATTTTCTCCGGGCCTTCGATGGCCATGCTGTCGCGGAAGGTCGGGCCTTTGACCTTGGATTTTTCGGCGGTGTAACGCTTGGTCAGCACCAAACGGTAATAAAGCGTCTGGTTGCCCTTGGCCCGGCGTGCCGACCAAGTGACCTTGCGATTGCCGTCGACGCGGTTGACGGCGACGCCGTAGTTATTGGAGATAAAGCTTTCGTTGAGGCTGACGTAATCGCGGCTCAACGGTGGCACGAACATCTGGATCTTCACCGGGTCTTTGGTGCTGGCGACGAACTCGACCTTGGCGTCGATGTTCCACAAGTCGTCGGTCGCATCTTCGGTTACCGGGATGCCGAGCACGAAAATCTGATAGGCCGTAACCGAAACGCCCAGGAGCACCAGAATGGTGATCAGGATTTTCAGGTGGAAGGTTAGAGAACGCATGGAAATTACTCGGCGGTATGAGCGGCGATGGTGCAGGCGGGTTTGCCGGCAGCGTATTTAAGACTGGGGTCGACCAGCGCGTCGAAGCGTTTCAGCGCCTCGGAGCCAATCAAAAGCGGGTATTGGAACGCACTTCGGTCGGTCAGGTTCACTTCGATGCTGCGCAGCGCCGTACCCATGCAGATATCCAGCTCGATCACCGGACGGGCGGTGTACTTCTTGCCTTCCTCCGGGTCGTAGTCACCGGCGCGGCGCTTGATCTTGCTGACCCGGGCCAGCGGCCGTTCGATCGGGTGCGAGTGCGCGGCGTCGATGGCCAGGTAGAAGCGCACCCAGGATTCACCGTTGCGTTTAAAGCGTTTGATGTCGCGGGCACTCAGCGAGGCGGTTTTCGCACCCGTATCGAGTTTGGCCGCGACTTCGAGATTGATGCCGTCAAGCGAAGCGTATTCGTTGAGGCCGTACACGGTTTTTTCCCCCGCGGCGGCGAGGCCGGGCAGGCAAAACAGGGCAAAGAATGTGGGAAAAGGCTTGAGTCTCATAAATCCTGGTGCGCAGCGTTCCGTTTTCGGTTCAGGTCCTTGGCAAAACTTGCGCAAGGCCCTTCGTGTGCCTATCAGCTTTTTATGACAAGCCGTACAAATGGCCAGCAAATGCGGGCGGCATTCTAGCACGGTGGTTTTATGGCGCCAGCGCCGGGGCCGGTCCAGGCAAGATCAAAAGATCGCAGCCTGCGGCAGCTCTGCATTGATCCGTGTAGGAGCTACCGAAGGCTGCGATCTTTTAAGGTTATTAGACGATTGTCGACAATACCCATTTATCCTTTGACTGATGCGGGCGAATTGGCTAGTTTTTGCCGCATTGGATTTAAAGGTGTCGACAATCATGCTGGATCAACTCGATCCCCCGGTTATCAGCGGCGACGATTCCGAGACACTCTCGGAAAACGTCTTCCGGCGCATTCAGGCGGCCATCGTCAAAGGCGAGATCGCCCCGGGCAGCAAGATCTCCGAGCCGGAACTGGCGCGCACCTACGGCATCAGCCGTGGGCCGTTGCGTGAGGCGATTCATCGGCTGGAAGGTCAGCGCCTGCTGGTGCGCGTGCCGCACGTCGGCGCACGGGTGGTCTCGCTCAGCCATGCCGAATTGCTCGAACTCTACGAAATCCGCGAATCCCTCGAAGGCATGGCCTGCCGTCTGGCGGCCGAACGGATGAGCGTCGAAGAAATCGACGAACTGCGCCGGGTGCTGGAAACCCACGAGCGCGACGCGGCGTTTCAGGCCGGTGTCGGCTATTACCAGCAGGAAGGTGATTTCGACTTCCACTACCGGATCATCCAGGGCAGCGGCAACCGCACGCTGACGCAGATGCTTTGCGGCGAGCTGTATCAATTGGTGCGCATGTACCGCATCCAGTTCTCCACAACGCCGAACCGTCCACGCCAGGCCTTCGCCGAACACCACCGGATTCTCGATGCCATTGCCGACCGTGACGGCGAGCTCGCGGAATTGTTGATGCGCCGTCACATCGGCGCCTCGAAACGCAACATCGCCCGTCATTACCAGGACGGCGCCCACAATAAGACAGCCACTGAACGAGGTGAGTCATGAGTTCCAACCCGAACACTCCCGGCCAGCGTTTCCGCGATGCGGTCGCCAGCGAGCACCCATTGCAAGTGGTCGGCGCGATCAACGCCAACCACGCGTTGCTGGCCAAGCGCGCCGGTTTCAAGGCGATCTACCTGTCCGGTGGCGGGGTGGCCGCAGGTTCTCTCGGCGTGCCGGATCTGGGCATCACCGGTCTGGATGACGTGCTGACCGACGTACGCCGCATCACTGACGTTTGCGATCTGCCGTTGCTGGTCGACGTCGACACCGGTTTCGGCTCGTCGGCGTTCAACGTGGCGCGCACGGTCAAGTCGATGATCAAGTTCGGCGCGGCGGCGATTCACATCGAGGATCAGGTCGGCGCCAAGCGCTGCGGCCACCGTCCGAACAAAGAGATCGTCAGTCAGCAGGAAATGGTCGACCGCATCAAAGCCGCCGTCGACGCGCGTACCGATGACAGCTTTGTGATCATGGCGCGTACCGATGCGCTGGCGGTGGAAGGTCTGGAATCGGCACTTGATCGCGCCGCCGCGTGCATCGAGGCCGGCGCCGACATGATCTTCCCGGAAGCCATCACTGAACTGGAGATGTACAAGTTGTTCGCCAATCGCGTGAAAGCGCCGATCCTGGCCAACATCACCGAGTTCGGTTCGACACCGCTGTACACCACCGAGCAACTGGCCGGCGCCGACGTGTCGCTGGTGCTGTATCCACTGTCGGCGTTCCGCGCGATGAACAAGGCTGCCGAAAACGTTTACACCGCGATCCGCCGCGACGGCACGCAGCAGAATGTCATCGACACCATGCAGACGCGCATGGAGCTTTATGATCGCATCGATTACCACACGTTCGAGCAGAAGCTCGACGCGTTGTTTGCCGCGAAAAAATGAAGATCAAAAGATCGCAGCCTCGTTTCACTCGTCAGCTCCTACAGGAACGCGGTCGATGTAGGAGCTGCCGAAGGCTGCGATCTTTTGAGAACGACACCGTAATTGCAGATTCCCTAACAAATTCAAGATTGGAGACAGCAATGGCCGAAGCAAAAGTACTCAGTGGCGCCGGGCTCCGTGGCCAGGTTGCCGGGCAAACCGCACTGTCCACCGTGGGCCAGGCCGGTGCCGGGCTGACCTATCGCGGCTACGACGTGCGCGAATTGGCAGCCGACGCACAATTTGAAGAAGTCGCGTACCTGCTGCTGTACGGCGAGCTGCCGACCCAGGCGCAACTCGACGAATACCAAGGCAAACTGAGCAAGCTGCGCGACCTGCCGCAAGCACTGAAAGAAGTGCTCGAACGCATCCCTGCCGACGCCCACCCGATGGACGTGATGCGCACCGGTTGCTCGTTCCTCGGCAACCTCGAACCGGAGAAAGACTTTTCCGAGCAGCGCGACAAGACTGACCGTCTGCTCGCCGCGTTCCCGGCGATCATGTGCTACTGGTATCGCTTCAGCCACGATGGCAAACGCATCAATTGCGTGAGCGACGAACCGACCATCGGCGGCCACTTCCTGCACCTGTTGCACGACAAGAAGCCGAGCGAACTGCACGTCAAAGTCATGAACGTGTCGCTGATTCTTTACGCCGAGCACGAATTCAACGCCTCGACCTTCACCGCCCGCGTTTGCGCCTCGACCCTGTCCGATCTGTATTCCTGCGTCACTGCCGCGATCGGTTCGCTGCGTGGCCCGTTGCACGGCGGCGCCAACGAAGCAGCGATGGAAATGATCGAGCGTTTCTCGTCGCCGGAAGAAGCGGTCAAAGGCACCCTCGGCATGCTTGAGCGCAAAGACAAGATCATGGGCTTCGGCCACGCGATCTATAAGGACAGCGATCCACGCAACGAAGTGATCAAGGGCTGGGCGAAACAGCTTGCTGACGAAGTCGGTGACAAGGTGTTGTTCCCGGTCTCGGAAGCCATCGACAAGACCATGTGGGAACAGAAAAAACTCTTTCCCAACGCCGATTTCTACCATGCCTCGGCGTACCACTTCATGGGCATCCCGACCAAGCTGTTCACACCGATCTTCGTTTGCTCGCGCCTGACCGGCTGGGCCGCGCACGTGTTCGAGCAGCGCGCCAACAACCGCATCATCCGTCCAAGCGCCGAATACATCGGCGTTGAACAGCGCAAGTTCGTGCCAATCGAACGTCGCTGAATGGTGGGGGCCAGCCACAAAGCGCAATCTCTGTAGGAGCTGCCGAAGGCTGCGATCTTTTGATTTTGTTTTTTAAGATCAAGATCAAAAGATCGTCCGATCGCGGCCCGAGCCTTCGGCAGCTCCTACAGGTGATCGGCGTGGAGGCCCCCACCCTTTGCAACCACCGTGACCCGAGTCCTGACCCGATGAACACAGAATTTCGCAAAACCCTGCCCGGCAGCCCTCTGGATTATTTCGACGCCCGTGCGGCTGTCGAGGCGATTCAGCCCGGTAGCTACGACACCTTGCCGTACACCTCCCGCGTGCTGGCGGAAAACCTCGTGCGTCGCTGCGACCCGGCCACGCTCACCGATTCCCTCAAGCAACTGATCGAACGCAAACGCGACCTCGACTTCCCGTGGTTCCCGGCGCGTGTGGTCTGCCACGACATTCTCGGTCAGACCGCGCTGGTCGACCTCGCCGGCCTGCGCGACGCCATCGCCTTGCAGGGCGGTGACCCGGCGCAAGTCAACCCGGTGGTGCCGACGCAGTTGATCGTCGACCACTCGCTGGCGGTGGAGGCGGGCGGTTTCGACAAGCAGGCGTTCGAGAAAAACCGCGCCATCGAAGACCGTCGCAACGAGGACCGTTTCCACTTCATCAACTGGACCAAAAAGGCCTTCAAGAACGTTGATGTGATCCCGCCGGGCAACGGCATCATGCACCAGATCAACCTGGAGAAAATGTCTCCGGTGATTCAGGTGCGCGAGGGCGTGGCGTTCCCCGATACCTGCGTCGGCACCGACAGCCACACTCCGCACGTCGATGCGCTGGGCGTGATTGCCATCGGCGTTGGCGGCCTCGAAGCCGAGAGCGTGATGCTCGGTCGTGCGTCGTGGATGCGTCTGCCGGAAAGCGTCGGCGTCGAACTGACTGGCAAGCTGCAACCGGGCATCACGGCCACCGACATGGTGCTGGCGTTGACTGAATACCTGCGTAAACAGAAGGTCGTCGGCGCGTGGCTGGAGTTCTTCGGCGAAGGCGCCGCGGCGCTGACCCTCGGCGACCGCGCGACCATCTCCAACATGGCCCCGGAATACGGCGCTACTGCAGCGATGTTTTACATCGATCAGCAGACCATCGATTACCTGAAACTGACCGGTCGTGAGGACCAGCAAGTGCAGTTGGTCGAGCAATACGCCAGGCTCACCGGCCTGTGGGCCGACAGCCTGAAAGGCGCGCAATACGAGCGTGGTCTGACTTTCGACCTGTCCTCGGTGGTGCGCAACATGGCCGGCCCGAGCAACCCGCACGCTCGCGTTGCAGTGGCGGATCTGGCGGCCAAAGGCATCTCCGGCCAGTGGGATGATGTGCCGGGGCAAATGCCTGACGGCGCCGTGATCATCGCTGCCATCACCAGTTGCACCAACACCAGCAACCCGCGCAACGTTATCGCCGCCGGCCTGATCGCGCGTAATGCCAACAAGCTCGGCCTGACCCGCAAGCCGTGGGTGAAATCCTCGCTGGCACCGGGTTCGAAAACCGTCGCGCTGTACCTCGATGAAGCGGGGCTGACCACTGAACTGGAACAGCTTGGTTTCGGTGTCGTCGCGTTCGCCTGCACCACCTGCAACGGCATGTCCGGCGCGCTCGATCCGCTGATCCAGCAAGAGATCATCGACCGCGATCTGTATGCCACCGCCGTGCTCTCGGGCAACCGCAACTTCGACGGACGCATCCACCCTTATGCCAAGCAAGCGTTCCTCGCTTCGCCGCCATTGGTGGTGGCTTACGCCATCGCCGGGACCATCCGTTTCGATATCGAAAAAGACGTACTCGGTGTTGTGGACGGCAAGGAAATCCGCCTGAAAGACATCTGGCCGAGCGACGAAGAAATCGACGCCGTGGTGAAGTCTTCGGTCAAGCCCGAGCAGTTCCGTCAGGTCTACATTCCGATGTTCGCCGTCCATGAAGACACCGGCCCGAAAGTCACGCCGCTGTACGACTGGCGCGAGATGAGCACCTACATCCGCCGTCCGCCGTACTGGGAAGGCGCACTGGCCGGCGCGCGGCCGCTGAAGGGCATGCGCCCGCTGGCGGTGCTGCCGGACAACATCACCACCGATCACCTGTCGCCATCCAACGCGATCATGCTCGACAGCGCCGCTGGCGAATACCTGGCGAAAATGGGCCTGCCGGAAGAGGACTTCAACTCTTACGCGACCCACCGTGGCGACCATTTGACCGCGCAGCGCGCAACCTTCGCCAACCCGAAACTGTTCAATGAAATGGTCGTGGAAAACGGCAAGGTCAAACAGGGCTCGCTGGCGCGTGTCGAGCCGGAAGGCAAGGTCATGCGCATGTGGGAAGCCATCGAAACCTACATGGAGCGCAAGCAGCCGCTGATCATCATTGCCGGCGCCGATTACGGTCAGGGTTCGTCCCGTGACTGGGCGGCGAAAGGCGTGCGTCTGGCCGGCGTCGAGGCGATTGCCGCTGAAGGTTTCGAGCGCATTCACCGCACCAACCTGGTGGGCATGGGCGTGCTGCCGCTGGAGTTCAAAGCAGGTACCGACCGTCACACGCTGGCCATCGACGGCAGCGAAACCTACGACGTGATCGGCGAGCGCAAACCGCGTGCGGACCTGACGCTGGTGATCCACCGCAAGAATGGCGAGCGCGTTGAAGTGCCGGTGACTTGCCGTCTGGATACCGCTGAAGAAGTGTCGATCTACGAGGCTGGCGGCGTGTTGCAGCGCTTCGCTCAGGACTTCCTCGAAGAGTCGGCGGTTGCCGTTTAAATCAACTGATGTGGGCAGGGGATTTTAAGTCCCGTGCCTTCGGTAAGGAGCATCATGGCTCACGCAGCTACTTTCGCACCGCAGATCAAAATCCCCGCGACCTACATGCGCGGCGGCACCAGCAAAGGCGTGTTCTTCAGTCTCAAGGATTTGCCCGAAGCGGCACAGATTCCAGGTCCGGTTCGCGACGCTTTACTGCTGCGCGTGATCGGCAGCCCCGACCCGTATGACAAGCAAATCGACGGCATGGGCGGCGCGACTTCGAGCACCAGCAAAACCGTGATCCTGTCGAAAAGCATCAAGGCGGATCACGACGTCGATTACCTGTTCGGTCAGGTCTCCATCGACAAGCCCTTTGTGGATTGGAGCGGCAACTGCGGCAACCTCTCGGCAGCGGTCGGTTCGTTCGCCATCAGCAATGGCCTGGTCGACGCCAGCCGCATTCCGCACAACGGTGTCGCGGTGGTGCGCGTGTGGCAGGCCAACATCGGCAAAACGATTATTGCCCACGTGCCGATCACCAATGGCGAAGTGCAGGAGACCGGCGACTTCGAACTCGACGGCGTGACCTTTCCAGCCGCCGAAGTGCAAGTGGAATTCATGGACCCGGCGGCGGAAGAAGAGGGCGGCGGTGGCTCGATGTTCCCTACCGGCAACCTGATCGATGAGCTGGAAGTGCCGGGTGTCGGCACTTTCAAGGCGACCATGATCAATGCCGGGATCCCGACGATTTTCGTCAACGCCGAAGACATTGGTTACACCGGCACCGAGTTGCAGAGCGCGATCAACAGCGATCCGAAAGCGCTGCAAATGTTCGAGACGATCCGTGCTTACGGCGCATTGCGCATGGGGCTGATTGCCAATCTGGACGAGGCGGCGAAACGGCAGCACACGCCGAAAGTCGCGTTTGTGGCCAAGCCTGCGGATTACGTCGCGTCCAGTGGTAAAGCGATTGGCGCTGGTGACGTGGATTTGCTTGTGCGCGCATTGTCGATGGGCAAGTTGCACCACGCGATGATGGGCACGGCGGCGGTGGCGATTGGCACGGCGGCAGCCATTTCCGGCACGTTGGTAAACCTTGCCGCTGGTGGCGTTGAACGTAATGCCGTGCGCTTCGGGCATCCGTCCGGGACGTTGCGTGTTGGCGCCGAGGCCAGCCTGGAAAACGGCGAGTGGATCGTCAAAAAAGCCATCATGAGCCGCAGTGCTCGGGTGTTGATGGAAGGCTACGTGCGCGTCCCCGGTGATTCTTTCTGATTCGAGAACTTCTACCCTCACCCCAGCCCTCTCCCGGAGGGAGAGGGGGCCGACCGAGGTGTCTGGGGTTGTACGCCGACCTGAGCGATCGAGTCGATTATGGATTCGCTAAAAAGCGTTCAGGTCGGCGTAACTCTTGAGTATCCCCCAATCAGTCCCCTCTCCCTCTGGGAGAGGGTTAGGGTGAGGGCATTACCCCTGAAGAAACACATCAAAGCAGGCACCAACGATCTGCTCTAAAAAAACCAATCGGCCCCTGAGGAAGACCACACCACTCATCATTCCCGCACAGGAGAACCGCAATGAGCGCCAACGTCGACCTGAACAACCGCCCCGACTACGACCGTGTCCTGCAGGACATCGCCGATTACGTCCTCACCTTCAAAGTCACCTCTGCCGAAGCCCTCGACACCGCCCGCAACTGCCTGATGGACACGCTGGGCTGCGGCTTGCTGGCACTGCGCTTTCCGGAATGCACCAAACACCTTGGCCCGATCGTCGAAGGCACCGTCGTGCCGTTTGGCGCACGAGTCCCGGGCACCTCATTTCGCCTCGATCCGGTGAAAGCCGCGTGGGACATCGGCTGTATCGTCCGCTGGCTCGACTACAACGACACTTGGCTCGCCGCCGAGTGGGGCCATCCATCGGACAACCTCGGCGGGATTCTCGCGGTGGCTGATCACCTCTCGCAAAAACGTCTGGCCAATGGTGAAGCTCCGCTGATGATCCGTGATGTGCTCGAAGCGATGATCATGGCCCACGAGATCCAAGGCGTGATCGCTCTGGAAAACTCCTTCAACCGGGTAGGACTCGATCACGTCATTCTGGTGAAAGTGGCTTCAACCGCCGTCACCGCCAAACTCATGGGCGCCAATCGTGAGCAACTGCTGTCGGCGTTGTCCCATGCGTTTGCCGACGGTCAGGCCCTGCGCACCTATCGTCATGCGCCAAATGCCGGCTCGCGAAAATCCTGGGCAGCGGGGGATGCGACGAGTCGTGGTGTACGTCTGGCCGACATCGCCATGCGTGGCGAAATGGGCATTCCCGGAGTGCTGACTGCGAAACAGTGGGGCTTTTATGACGTGCTGTTCAGCCACACCAATAGCGATCTGGCGCTGAAACCGGAAGATAAACGTGCTTTCAGTTTTTCGCGGCCGTTCGGCAGTTACGTGATGGAAAACGTGCTGTTCAAGATCAGCTTCCCCGCCGAATTCCATGCGCAAACCGCGTGCGAGGCTGCAGTGACACTGCACCCGCAAGTGCGCAATCGCCTGCACGAGATCGACCGTATCGTCATCACCACCCACGAATCTGCGATCCGCATCATTTCCAAGGTCGGGCCGCTGGCCAACGCCGCTGACCGTGACCACTGCATTCAGTACATGACCGCCGTGCCGCTGGCCTTCGGCAATCTGATCGCCGAGCAATACGAAGACGATTTCCACCGGGCGCACCCGATCATCGATGTGCTGCGCGAGAAAATGGTCATCGTCGAAGAACCGCGTTTCACCCGCGAATACCTGGAGCCCGACAAGCGCTCGATTGCCAACGCCGTGCAGGTGTTTTTCAAGGACGGCAGCAGCACCGAAAACGTCGTGGTGGAATACCCGATCGGTCATCGCCGGCGTCGTGCCGAGGGCATTCCATTGCTGGAGGACAAGTTCAAAGCCAATCTGGCCACACGTTTCACCGGCCAGCGTAGCGGCGAGATCTTCGCGTTGTGCAAGGATCAAACCCGGCTGGAGTCCACCCCGGTCAACCGCTTCGTCGACTTATTCGTGAACTAACGCAGCGCCTACACGGACGATTTGCGCCATTTTTCGATGGGCAATTTGGTGATCGCAAACCCGCTCAACAAAATCGCCGAATAGATCATCAGCTCCCGGGACAGGGTTTGCCCTTCGTACCAGGCGCCGATGATCACGGCGAACACCGGAAAAATGATAAACACGAACGATAGAATGATCGGGCTCAGACGTTTCAGCAGCAAAAAATAAACGATGAATCCACCGACCGACGCCACCAGTCCAAGGTAGAGCAGGGCGCCCCACGAGCGTGTGGTCACATCGCTAAATACCGGCGCTTCAACGCTAAAGCCGACAATAAATAACATCGCTCCGGCAATGCCGATCGGCAGCGTGTTGTAAGTGATCACGCTGATCGCGCTGCCGTGTTTTTTTGTTACCACGTAGCACAGCGCATGCATCACCGCCGCACACATAATCGCCAGCACCCCCCGCCATTCCGCCTGATCCAGATGCAGGCCCTGGCTGCGGATGATCATGAACAGACTGCCGAAACCGATAGCGATGCCGAGCATTTGCGACGGGTAGATTTTTTCGCGCAGGAACAACGCCGAGAACAGCAGGATAAACACCGGCATGCAACTGAACAGCAGCGCGGTCAGGCCGGAGGAAACGTGCATCTCGCCGTAGTTGAGCAGGTAGTACGGCAGGCTGAAGTAGGTCAGCGTGACGAAGATAAAAAACCAGCGGCTTTTGCGCGGAAACAGCAGCGGTTCCTTGCGCAAAAGCGCGAAGCTGAGGAACAGCGGAAATGCGATCAGAAAGCGCAGGCCGGCGGCGGTCAGTGGCGGCACGCTTTCGACAGCAATCTTGATCCCCAGCCATGTCGTGCCCCAGCTCAGGCAGACGATCAGAAACAGCACGCTGGTGAGCAATCCGGCGAGCCAAGGCTTGCTGATGTTGATGGGTGTGCTGACGGCGGTCGACATGATTGCATGCTCCGAGCGGGTGGAATTGACCTGATCAATAAAAAGGTTTATTGCTGATTGAACCTGTTTTAAACACGCTATTCGGGGTGACAATGACTGTCAAAGTAAGTATTGCCATGGTGTCAATCCTCCGTGACGGCCTCGTCAACGGCGTCGGTGTGAAGTACAAGCGCCTCGCCGACGGCGTCGCGCAGGCGATTGATGAAGGCGTGATCGATGTCGGCTGCAAGCTGCCTCCGCACCGGCTGTTGGCCGACAGTCTCGGCGTGACCATTGGCACCGTCAGTCGTGCTTACGGTGAGCTGGAGCGTGTCGGCCTGGTCGTCGCTCGCGTCGGCGACGGCACTTATGTGTCACAGCGCGGGATGGAGCGGCCGCAGGACAAAGGCTTTCGTAACGTCAGCGATGAGCCACCCACCTGCTTCGACATGAGTCGGAATCAGCCGATTCCGGGGCAGGAAACCACCTTCATGAGCCAAAGCCTGCAGGACCTCGGCAATGAGCCGGGTGTGCTGCGGCAATTGACCGGTTACACCGCCGAGGGCGGCATGGCGCGGCATCGGGTCGCGGGGGCGGTCTGGCTCAGCCATGGCGACTTCGTGCCGCACGCCGATCAGGTGCTGTGCGTCAACGGTGGTCAGCATGGTTTGCTGTGCGCGCTGATGGGGCTGCTCAAGGCCGGCGACACCGTTGTTACCGAGCATTTGTCCTACCCGGGATTGATCAGCGTCGCACGTCAGCTCGGGATAAAACTCATCGGTGCCGCGATGGATGACGAAGGCCTGTTGCCGTCAGCGCTGGAAGACATTTGCCGTCAGCATCGGGTTTCAGCGTTGTATTGCACGCCGACCATTCAGAATCCCACGGCGGCGATGATGTCGGTGCCACGTCGTGAGGCGATTGCCGACGTCTGCCGCCAGCACAATCTGTTGATTGTTGAAGACGAAGCCCACGCTGTACTCGACCGCCAGCGGCCGCTGCCACTGAGTTATTTCGCGCCGGAGCGCTCGGTGTTGATCGGCAGCCTGAGCAAGGCGGTTTCCGCCGGATTGCGCGTGGGTTATGTGCATGCGCCGCAAGCGTTGATCGGGCGGATCAGTTCAGCCATCCGCAGCACCTGCTGGATGGCCAATCCGTTATCGATGGAAGTGGCGAGCCTGTGGATCGAAAACGGCATGGCCGGGCATTTGCTGGATGAGCAGATCAGCGAGATCGCCCGGCGCAAGGCGTTGGTCGCTCCGGTGCTGGCGGGCCTGAATTACAAGACTCACACCTACAGCCCGCATTTCTGGATAGAAGTGCCTGAGCTGTGGCGGGCGTCGCAGATTGCGGCGGAATTGAAGGAGAACAACTATCTGGTAGCCACCGCCGAGGCGTTTGCGGTCGGGCATGCAGCGGTGCCGCAGTTTATTCGGGTGAGTGTGTGCAATGCGGTGGGGGATGATCGGTTATTGCTGGCGGGGTTTGAAGCTCTGGCCAAGGCATTAACAGACACCGTGTAATCGTTCTTCGCGAGCAAGCTCGCTCCCACAGGAGTCGGGGTGAATGCAAAATGTGCAGACACCCGAGAATCCTGCGGGAGCGAGCTTGCTCGCGAAGGCGTCAGCCCAGACACCGCAAATCTACTTGAACCGCCGCTCCACACCTTTCTCCACCAGAATCTTCGCCGAAATCTCTTCCACCGAAAAATGCGTGGAGTTGATGTTGGGAATGTTCTCGCGGCGGAACAGGTTTTCCACTTCGCGCACTTCGAACTCGCACTGGGCGTAGCTCGAATAGCGGCTGTTGGGCTTGCGTTCGTTGCGAATCGCGGTGAGGCGGTCCGGGTCGATGGTCAGGCCGAACAGCTTGTGCTGATGGGCGCGCAGCGCCGTCGGCAGGGTCAGGCGTTCCATGTCGTCTTCGGTCAGCGGATAGTTGGCCGCGCGGATGCCGAATTGCATGGCCATGTACAGGCACGTCGGCGTCTTACCACATCGCGACACGCCCACTAGTATCAAGTCAGCCTTGTCGTAATAGTGCGTGCGCGCGCCGTCGTCGTTGTCGAGGGCGAAGTTTACCGCCTCGATGCGTTCCATGTAATTGGAGTTGTGCCCGATTGAGTGGGACTTGCCGACGGTGTAGGAAGAATGCTCGGTCAGTTCCTGCTCGAGCGGGGCGAGGAAGGTCGAGAAAATGTCGATCATGAAACCATTGGACGTTGCGAGAATCTCACGAATGTCCTGATTGACGATGGTATCGAAGATGATCGGACGAAAGCCGTCGGTTTCAGCGGCTTTGTTGATTTGTTGTACCATGGCCCGCGCTTTTTCAACGCTGTCGATGTACGGTCGCGTGAATTTGCTGAAGGTAATGTTTTCGAACTGCGCCAAGAGGCTTTGACCCAGGGTTTCGGCGGTGATGCCGGTGCCATCGGAGATAAAGAAAGCAGATCGTTTCATTTGCACCTTGGGCCTTAAGTGAGTGTCCTGTATCACAAATGCGTACCTTTTTGGCGGCGCTTGTTGTCGCCATACTGCGTTGCCGCTCCTCGCCATAGCCAGCTATGACTTGTCGCGGCGCCTTGTCTGGCAACAACAGTCACTCGCCAAAAAGGCACGCATCTGCGACACAGGACACTTGTGAGCATTCTTGGATATGATAGGCGCGATTTGCCGGCCGCCATTGGCCCGCATTCTCACTTATTTTCCAGGTCCAGGCCATACAACCGGCCAACGCTCCCCCGAGCTGCCGGTTTCTGAGCTTTTCCAACACAGTTAGTGGAGAGATCACCTTGGTAGAGTACGTAGTTTCCCTCGATAAGCTCGGCAAACACGATGTTGAGCATGTGGGGGGCAAGAACGCATCCCTGGGCGAGATGATCAGTAACCTGGCTGGCGCCGGTGTTTCGGTCCCCGGCGGCTTCGCCACGACGGCTCAGGCCTATCGTGATTTCCTCGAGCTGAGCGGCCTCAACGACCAGATCCACAAGGCCCTCGACGCGCTCGACGTCGACGACGTCAACGCCCTGGCCAAGACCGGCGCGCAGATCCGTCAATGGATCATGGAAGCCGAATTTCCGGAAAAACTGAATGCCGAGATCCGCACCGCGTTTGCCGCGCTGTCGGCCGGCAACCCTGATGTGGCCGTGGCCGTGCGTTCTTCCGCCACCGCCGAAGACTTGCCGGACGCATCCTTCGCCGGCCAGCAGGAAACCTTCCTGAACATCCGTGGTGTGGAAAACGTCATCCGCGCCGCCAAAGAGGTGTTCGCTTCGCTGTTCAACGACCGTGCGATTTCCTACCGCGTGCACCAGGGCTTCGACCACAAACTGGTCGCCCTGTCGGCTGGCGTGCAGCGCATGGTGCGTTCGGAAACCGGCACTGCCGGCGTGATGTTCACCCTCGATACCGAATCCGGCTTCCGTGACGTGGTGTTCATCACCGGCGCTTACGGCCTGGGCGAAACCGTCGTTCAAGGCGCGGTCAACCCGGATGAGTTCTACGTGCACAAAGGCACGCTGGAAGCCGGGCGCCCGGCGATCCTGCGTCGCAATCTGGGCAGCAAAGCGATCAAGATGATCTACGGTGACGAGGCCAAGGCTGGTCGTTCGGTCAAGACCGTGGATGTCGACAAGGCTGAGCGCGCACGTTTCTGCCTGACGGACGCTGAAGTCAGCGAACTGGCCAAGCAAGCGATGATCATCGAAAAGCATTACGGCTGCCCGATGGACATCGAATGGGCCAAGGACGGTGACGACGGCAAGCTGTACATCGTGCAGGCACGTCCGGAAACCGTGAAAAGCCGCACCCAGGCCAACGTCATGGAGCGTTACCTGTTGAAAGAAACCGGCACCGTGCTGGTTGAAGGTCGCGCGATTGGCCAGCGCATCGGCGCCGGTAAAGTGCGCATCATCAAAGACGTCTCCGAGATGGACAAAGTCCAGCCGGGTGACGTGCTGGTTTCCGACATGACCGACCCGGACTGGGAACCGGTGATGAAACGCGCCAGCGCCATCGTCACCAACCGTGGCGGCCGTACCTGCCACGCAGCGATCATCGCCCGTGAACTGGGCATCCCGGCAGTCGTCGGTTGCGGCAACGCCACCCAACTGTTGAAGGATGGCCAGGGCGTGACCGTGTCCTGCGCCGAAGGCGACACCGGTTACATTTTCGAAGGCGAACTGGGCTTCGACATCAAGAAGAACTCCGTCGACGCCATGCCGGAGCTGCCGTTCAAGATCATGATGAACGTCGGCAACCCGGACCGCGCCTTTGACTTCGCACAACTGCCGAACGCCGGTGTGGGCCTGGCCCGCCTGGAATTCATCATCAACCGTATGATCGGCGTCCACCCGAAAGCGCTGTTGAACTACGATGGTCTGCCGCAGGAAATCAAGGACAGCGTCGACAAGCGCATCGCCGGTTACGACGATCCGGTCGGTTTCTACGTCGAGAAACTGGTTGAAGGCATCAGCACCCTCGCGGCTGCGTTTGCACCGAAGAAGGTCATCGTGCGTCTGTCGGACTTCAAGTCCAACGAGTACGCCAACCTGATCGGCGGCAAGCTGTACGAGCCGGAAGAAGAGAACCCGATGCTGGGTTTCCGTGGCGCCTCGCGTTACATCAGCGAATCGTTCCGTGACTGCTTCGAACTCGAATGCCGCGCGCTGAAACGTGTGCGCAACGAGATGGGCCTGACCAACGTTGAAATCATGGTGCCGTTCGTCCGTACCTTGGGCGAAGCGAGTCAGGTCGTCGATCTGCTGGCCGAAAACGGCTTGAAGCGCGGCGAAAACGGTCTGCGCGTGATCATGATGTGCGAACTGCCATCCAACGCGATCCTTGCTGAAGAGTTTCTCGAATTCTTCGACGGTTTCTCGATCGGTTCCAACGACCTGACTCAGCTGACGCTGGGCCTGGACCGCGATTCCGGTATCATCGCGCACCTGTTCGACGAGCGTAATCCGGCGGTCAAGAAACTGTTGGCCAACGCGATTGCCGCGTGCAACAAGGCCGGCAAGTACATCGGTATCTGCGGTCAGGGTCCTTCGGACCACCCGGATCTGGCCAAGTGGCTGATGGAGCAGGGCATCGAAAGCGTGTCGCTGAACCCGGACACCGTGCTGGAAACCTGGTTCTTCCTCGCCGAAGGCCAGGCGCCGGCCTGATCAGTATGTAAGCGGCCCGTTCCCCTTGTGGGAGCGGGTTTTGAGATTTGAGTAGGGCGGGCTCCTGTGGATGCCGCCCTTTTTTGTGCAAGAGCATTATGCAAAGCAGCAGCAACCTATTTCCTGTCGCCCTGATCAGCGCCGAGCGGCGCGGCGATCTGAGCGAAGACGTTTATCGATTGAAGCCCGGCAACAGCCCCGACTGGTCCGTGGAAATCGCCGTGACCCGTTTGGGTATGGCCGATGACTCGGCCCCTCGCGGTGTGCCGGTCATTTTGCTGCACGGCAGCTTTTCCAATCGGCGCTTCTGGTTTTCCCCCAAGGGCCTGGGTCTGGGCGCCTATTTGACGCGTCTGGGTTTCGACGTGTGGATTCCAGAGATGCGCGGCCACGGTTTGTCGCAACGCAACGAGGAATACCGCCGCAACCGTGTCGCCGACTATGCCCGTTACGATCTGCCGGCGATTGCCGCGTTCGTGCGTGAGCAGAGCGGGCAGGTTCCGCACTGGATCGGCCATTCGCTGGGCGGCATCACCCTGGCGGCTGCGCTCGGTGGCGAATACCTTGGCGAGCCTGCCGTGGCGTCGGCAGCGTTTTTTGGCACCCAAGTCAGTCGTACCTACTGGCCGCTGAAAATCCCGCCGGTGGAGTGGAGCGGACGTTTCATTCTCAAGCGCTTCGCGCAGCTGTCGGGTTCGCGCCTCAAACGTGGCCCGGAGGATGAGCCGATCGGTCTGGCGCTTGAAAGCATGCGCTGGTACGGCTTGTTCGGCCGCTTCGGTGACAAGGACAAGGATTGGTGGGCGGGCCTTGCCGACGTCAAGGTGCCGGTGCTGGCAGTGTCGGCGGCGGGGGATCACCAGGATCCGGCGTGGGCCTGTCGCAAACTGTTCGAGCAGATTGGCTCCGAGCACAAGCAATTCATCAATCTGGGACGCGAGCAGGGCTTCAACGATAATTTCGGCCATGTTGAAATGTTGGTGAGCAAAGCGGCGCAGACTGAAGTGTGGCCGTTGGTGGCGCGCTGGTTGAACGATCAGCAGGCGCCGTTGCTGGGTGAGAAGCCGGATCTGGCTGCTGCGGTCTGAGATGAGGTCTGGGTAAAGGGCATTTCGTTCGGGTCGGCTTGCGGCTAAGATATGACGAATTGTGCGGTTCTGGTCATATTCGGTGACTGTTTAGCGATTACGTTTCAGCGTTTGTTCAGGTTCATTCAGCGAACATTCAATGAGCTAAGGTAAACAGCGACCAGCGGAACTCGTCTCTTCAGAACGCGGCATCCTTGATCGTCTTCCTTTTTACAGGAGTTTTTCGATGAACCATTACCTTACGCCTGACCTGTGCGACGCCTATCCGGAGCTGGTGCAGGTGCTGGAACCGATGTTCAGCAATTTCGGTGGCCGTGATTCGTTCGGCGGCGAAATCGTGACCATCAAATGCTTCGAAGACAACTCGCTGGTCAAGGAACAGGCTGAGCTGAAGGGCAATGGCAAAGTGCTGGTGGTCGATGGCGGTGGTTCGCTGCGCCGTGCATTGCTGGGTGACTTGATTGCCGAGAAGGCCGCGAAAAACGGTTGGGAAGGGCTGGTGATCTACGGTTGCATCCGCGACGTCGACGTCATCGCGCAGACCGATCTGGGCGTGCAGGCACTGGCTAGCCACCCGATGAAAACCGAAAAACGCGGCCTCGGTGACCTCAACGTCCCGGTGACGTTCGCCGGTGTGACGTTCCACCCGGGCCACTTCATTTATGCGGATAACAACGGCGTGATCATCTCGCCGAGCCCGCTGCAGATGCCTGAATAAGATTTTCGACAAAGGGATGCGGATGTTCGAGGAAGAAAACGCGCAGTGGGGGCTGGTGCATGCCCTGGTGCTGGACGGAAAAGGCGGTGCGCGTTCGATAGCCCGGACTGAGCTCGACGATTTGCAGCTGCAGGCCCATGAAAGCCTGTGGCTGCATTGGGATCGCAGCCATCCGCAAACCCAGACCTGGCTGCGCAAATCCAGCGGTCTCAGTGAATTCACCTGCGATCTGCTGCTGGAAGAGAACACCCGACCGCGCCTGTTGCCGTTGCCCGATTCCGAGCTGCTGCTGTTTTTGCGTGGGGTCAATCTCAATCCGGGCGCCGAGCCAGAAGACATGGTTTCGGTACGGATTTTTGCCTCGGCCCAGCGTGTGATTTCGCTGCGTTTGCGTCCGTTGCGTGCCACTGATGAACTATTGGTGCAATTGGCGGACGGTAAAGGCCCGAAAACGGCCTCTGAACTCATCCTTTATCTGGCGCAGTTCCTCACCAACAAAGTGCAGGATCTGGTCACTTGCCTCTCGGAAATCGCCGACGAGGAAGAAGAAAAGATGGATGCCGACGAACGGTATACTCCTGAGCATGGCGCCATTTTGCACATCCGCCGCAGGGCCGCCGGGCTGAAGCGTTTCCTTGCGCCGCAGCGGGATATTTTCGGCCAGCTGACGCGGATAAAACTGCCGTGGTTTGTCGATGACGATGCCGATTACTGGAACGAATTGAACAACAGCCTGACCCGCTATCTCGAAGAACTCGAATTGACCCGAGAGCGCGTGGGGCTTGTGCTGGAGGCTGAAGACCGGCGTTTGAGCGAGCGCATGAATCGCACGATGTACCGCTTCGGGATCATCACCTGCATCTTTTTGCCGATGAGTTTCATCACCGGTCTGCTGGGCATCAACGTTGGCGGAATTCCGTTCTCCAGCAGCCCCTATGGTTTCCTGATTGCCTGTTTGACGGTGCTCGCTCTGGCCTTCGGTCAGTGGTGGTTATTCCGTCGTTTGCGCTGGGTATGAAGATGGCGCATGTGACCCGACCAAATCTGCCCGCGTCTTTCACAGACATCACGAGAGGTGCGTATGCACGATCCGTTTGAACAGTCTTTGCGCGACATGCTCAACGCCTCGCCGTCCAGCCGCGACGACGATGCGTGCCTGGGCCGCGTACTCAAAACCGCCAACCGCCAGGTCGGCGCCGGTGATCTGTTTAGCCTGCTGGGCCGCTGGCTGCCCGCGCTGATGATCGCCCTGAATAACGGATCGGCCCATGTCTCGCCGGTTTCCCGTCTTCGTAAACCTACCGCTCGCACTGCTGATAAGGCTGATTGAATATGGAACTCGACCTCTGGACTCAGAGCCTCGTCACTGCAATGACTGCGTTGTGGACCAAAGTGGCCAATTTCATTCCGAACCTTTTCGGCGCACTGGTCGTGCTGCTGTTGGGTTTCGTCGTGGCCAAGCTGCTTGATACCTTGCTCTCCAAGTTGCTCGCCAAACTGGGCCTTGATCGCCTGATGGGCGGTACCGGGCTGACCAAATTGCTGTCCCGTGCGGGACTGCAAGTTCCGATTTCAACGCTGATCGGTAAAATCGTTTACTGGTTCGTCCTGCTGATTTTTCTGGTTTCTGCAGCAGAATCCCTTGGCCTCGAGCGAGTTTCGGCTACGCTGGATATGTTGGCGCTCTATTTGCCGAAAGTATTCGGCGCGGCGCTGGTGTTGCTGGTTGGCGTTTTGCTCGCGCAACTTGCCAACGGACTGGTACGCGGGGCGGCAGAAGGCGTAGGCCTGGACTACGCTTCGGGGCTTGGGCGAATTGCCCAGGGGCTGGTAATCATCATCAGCATCTCGGTCGCGATCAGCCAGCTTGAGGTCAAGACCGACCTGCTGAACCATGTAATTGTCATCGTTTTGATTACCGTTGGTCTGGCCGTTGCGCTGGCCATGGGGTTGGGAAGCCGGGAAATTGCCGGTCAGATTCTTGCGGGAATCTATGTGCGTGAGTTGTATCAGGTTGGGCAACAAGTGCGTGTTGGCGAGGTCGAAGGGCAGATCGAGGAGATCGGCACGGTGAAAACCACATTGCTGACCGATGAGGGTGAGCTAGTCTCTCTTTCCAATCGGATCTTGCTTGAACAGCATGTGAGTAGCCGCTAATCCGGCAAACCCTGCTAATGTATGCCGCCGCAAAATGCCAGCTGATGCTGGTTGCGGTGGACATTGACCTGACTGTCGGCACGACTTGTTTTGAATAAAGCCCAAACGCTATCCACGCGCTACGACCCCCGCGAGCTCTCTGATGAGGAGTTGGTCGCGCGCTCGCATACCGAGCTGTTTCACGTAACGCGCGCCTACGAAGAACTGATGCGGCGTTACCAGCGAACATTATTTAACGTTTGTGCGAGATATCTTGGGAACGATCGCGACGCAGACGATGTCTGTCAGGAAGTCATGTTGAAGGTGCTGTATGGCCTGAAGAACTTCGAGGGCAAATCGAAGTTCAAAACGTGGCTGTACAGCATCACGTACAACGAATGTATTACGCAGTATCGGAAGGAACGGCGAAAGCGTCGCTTGATGGACGCATTGAGTCTTGACCCCCTCGAGGAAGCGTCCGAAGAAAAGGCGCCAAAACCCGAGGAGAAGGGCGGGCTTGATCGCTGGCTGGTGTATGTGAACCCGATTGACCGCGAAATTCTGGTGCTTCGATTTGTCGCAGAGCTGGAATTTCAGGAGATCGCAGACATCATGCACATGGGTTTGAGTGCGACAAAAATGCGTTACAAACGTGCTCTAGATAAATTGCGTGAGAAATTTGCAGGCATTGCTGAAACTTAGTTCAGCGCAAATATCTCTTACGTGTAGGCAAGTTCTGATAGACTTGCCGCCGAGTTGTCCCCCGGTTTGCGGGACTGCTTCACAATCACCAGATGGGGATTTAACGGATGAAACTGAAAAACACCTTGGGCTTGGCCATTGGTTCTCTGATTGCCGCCACTTCGTTCGGCGCTCTGGCACAAGGCCAAGGCGCAGTTGAAATCGAAGGCTTCGCAAAGAAAGAACAATTCGACAGCGCTCGTAACTTCAAGAACAACGGCAACCTGTTCGGCGGCTCGATCGGTTACTTCCTGACCGACGACGTTGAACTGCGTCTGGGCTACGACGAAGTGCACAACGTGCGTTCCGACGACGGTCGTAACATCAAGGGCGCGAACACCGCTCTGGATGCTCTGTACCACTTCAACAACCCAGGCGACATGCTGCGTCCATACGTATCGGCTGGTTTCTCCGATCAGAGCATCGGTCAGAACGGTTCCGGCGGTCGTGACCGCTCCACCTTCGCCAACGTTGGCGCTGGTGCCAAGCTGTACTTCACCGAGAACTTCTACGCCCGTGCCGGCGTTGAAGCTCAGTACAACATCGACCAGGGCGACACCGAGTGGGCTCCTAGCGTTGGTATCGGTGTGAACTTCGGTGGCGGCTCCAAGCCTGCTGCTGCTCCAGTTCCAGCACCAGCTGAAGTCTGCTCCGACAGCGACAACGACGGCGTTTGCGACAACGTTGACAAGTGCCCGGACACCCCAGCCAACGTAACTGTTGACGCTGACGGCTGCCCAGCAGTTGCTGAAGTTGTTCGTGTTGAGCTGGACGTCAAGTTCGACTTCGACAAGTCGGTTGTGAAGCCAAACAGCTACGGCGACATCAAGAACCTGGCTGACTTCATGAAGCAGTACCCATCCACCACCACTACTGTTGAAGGTCACACTGACTCCGTCGGTCCTGACGCTTACAACCAGAAACTGTCCGAGCGTCGTGCAAACGCCGTTAAGCAAGTTCTGACCAACCAGTACGGTGTTGAATCGTCCCGCGTTCAGTCTGTTGGCTACGGCGAATCCCGCCCAGTTGCTGACAACAAAACTGAAGCTGGCCGCGCTGTAAACCGTCGCGTAGAAGCGCAGGTTGAAGCTCAAGCTAAGTAATTAGCTGCCGCTCTGAGAAAAGCCCGGCTTAGGCCGGGCTTTTCTTTGCCTGCGATTTGGCTTTGAAGCTTAAAAGATCGCAGCCTGCGGCAGCTCCTACAGGACGTATGCAGATTTCATGTAGGAGCTGCCGCAGGCTGCGATCTTTTGATCTTCACCAACAGCCGCCACCGCACCAATCACCAGAATCGCCGGGCTTTTCAGTCCAAACGCACACGCATCCTCTCCCATGCCCCGCAGACTGCTCCGGCATTCGCGCTGCTCTGGCAATGACGCATTCTCAATCATCGCCACCGGCGTATCCGCCGCCATCCCGCCCGCCAGCAACTGATCGCGAATCTCGCCCAGCTTGGCCACGCCCATATAAACCACGAGCGTCGTACCGCCCTGCGCCAGTGCCTGCCAGTTCAATTGGCTGTCGTCCTGCGTGTGTGCTGTCACCAGCGTCACCCCACGCGCGACCCCACGCAACGTGAGGGGAATATCGCACTGCGTCGCCCCGGCCAGCCCAGCGGTGATGCCATTGACCAGTTCCGCCTCGACGCCACGCTCACGCAACCACTGCGCCTCTTCGCCCCCTCGGCCGAAAATGCACGGATCGCCACCCTTGAGCCGCACCACACACTTGCCGTGGCGGGCATAGCGCAGCATCAGTCGATGAATGAACGCCTGCGGTGTCGAGCGGCAACCACCGCGTTTACCCACGGCAATGATGCGCGCGCCAGGGCAGTGTTCCAGCACCGCGTGGTTAACCAGATCATCGATCAGCACCACATCGGCCTCGCGCAGGGCGCGCACCGCTTTGAGGGTGAGCAATTCGGGATCACCAGGACCTGCACCCACCAGCCAGACTTTTGCACTCATGGTGTTTTCCTCATCAGATGACGGCAACTGGCAGCACATCGGCAGCCAGCAAGCGTTTTATTTCCGGGACACACGAGCCGCATTGCGTGCCGCAACCCAAATTGTTTTTCAAACCTTGCAAATCCAGGCCTTGGCGAATGCCAGCGCAGACCGCGTTGAGGCTGACGTTGTTGCAGTTGCACAGGGTTTTATCCGCAGCGATCTGCGCCCCGGCACTGCCCGGAGGAGCACTCATCGGTGCCAGCAACCAGCGCCGCAGTTGTTCGTCCGCACGTCCTTCCAGCCACAACCCTTGCAGCCAATGCCGGGCGAGGGTTTCGCCGGCCAGGCGGATCGCGGTGATCCGGCCGTTTTCAATGCGCACGCGCTTGCCAATGGCCCGGCGTGGATCGTCGTAAGCCAGTACCGGGCCGTCGATCAGTGACAGGCATCGGTCGATTTCACTGAGCAATTGCGCATCCGGTGCCTCGCTGCTGGCAGCGCGTATCAGCAATGCCGATCGTTCACGTCCGACAAGGCTGAGGCTCACGTAGGAAAATGCCTCACAGAGCGGTCGCAGCGTCTCGAAATGCTGTTGAACATCGCCCTCGATCAGTGCGAAAAGTTGCCACGGCAGATGGATCGGTTCCAGACGCACACCGCTGTGTTTGAGTTCCGGTTGTTTCGACAATGGATCAAAGGCCGGCAGGGTCAGACTGTTTACGCCGCCCTTGAGAAAACGGTCACCCCAGTGCATCGGCAGAAACGCTTGTCCCGGACGCACGCTGTCATCACTGCCGACCGCGACGATCACCGCACCGCGACGACTTTTAAGGTTGACCAGATCACCCGGCTGCAAGCGATGCCGGCGCAGTTCGTCCGGATGCAGGCCCAACACCGCTTCGCTGACATGCCCGAACAATTGCGCAGCCGTGCCAGTGCGGCTCATACCGTGCCATTGATCGCGCAAGCGGCCAGTGATCAACGTCAGTGGAAAGCGTGCATCACGCTGTTCCTTGGCGGCGCGATACGGGTCGGCCACGAATTGCGCGCGTCCGTTGGCGGTTGGGAAAATCCCGTCTTCGTACAGTCGTGGTGTGCCTTTGCGGGCACCGACGGGGAAGGGCCATTGCTGCGGCCCGATCTCGTCGATCAGCGCATGACTGATCCCGGACATATCCAGATCACGGCCGCGCGTCAGGCCTTTGAATTCATCGAACAACTGCGCAGGTTGGGTGAACGCAAACAGGCTCGGTTCAGCGGGACGCAGATGTTTCTCCAGGCGCTGTGCGAAATCCACCGTGATCGCCCAGTCCGGCCGCGCTTCGCCCGGTGGGAGGATGGCTTTGCGCACGTGGGAAATGCGCCGCTCGGAGTTGGTGACAGCGCCTTCTTTCTCGCCCCAACTGGCGGCGGGCAGCAGCAGATCGGCAAACGCAGCCGTTTCGGTGGTACGAAAGGCTTCTTGCAGAACCACAAACGGGCAAGCCTCCAGCGCTGCTCGCACCGAATGTTGATCCGGCATCGATTGCGCAGGGTTGGTGCAGGCGATCCACAACGCCTTGATCTTGCCGCCGCGCACCTGCTCGAACAGTTCGATGGCGCTGAGCCCTTGGCTTTCCGGCAACTGATCGACGCCCCAATAAGTCGCCACTTGCGCGCGATGCTCCGGGTTGGCCGCGTCACGATGGCCCGGCAACAGGTTCGACAAGCTGCCGGTTTCTCGCCCGCCCATGGCATTCGGCTGACCGGTCAGGGAGAAAGGTCCTGCACCGGGGCGGCCGATTTGCCCAGTGGCCAAGTGAAGGTTGATCAACGCACTGTTCTTCGCGCTGCCGGCGGTGGACTGGTTCAAACCCATGCACCACAGCGACAGGAAACTCGGCGACGTACCGACCCATTCAGCGCACTGCTGCAGTTGCTCGACGCTGATCCCGCACAGTTGCGAAACCATTGGCGGGGTGTAGTCGCGCACCAGGTTCTTCAGTTCGGCGAGGCCATCGGTGTGCGCTTTGAGAAAGTCGCGATCGATCCAGTCTTCCCACAACAACAGGTGCAAAATCCCATGGAACAAAGCGACATCGGTGCCGGGCAGAATCGCCAGATGCAAATCAGCGAGGTCGCAAGTGTCGGTGCGCCGTGGATCAATGACGATGACTTTCATCTGTGGGCGGCGGGATTTTGCCTCTTCCAGTCGACGGAAAAGTACCGGGTGGGCGTAGGCCATGTTACTGCCGACGATCATCACGCAATCGCTGAGTTGCAGATCCTCATAGCTGCACGGCGGGGCGTCGGCGCCGAGGCTGCGCTTGTAGCCAACCACCGCTGAAGACATGCACAGGCGGGAATTGCTGTCGATGTTGTTGGTGCCGACCAGAGCCCGCGCCAGTTTGTTGAAGGCGTAGTAGTCCTCGGTCAGCAACTGCCCGGAGATGTAGAACGCGACGCTGTCCGGGCCGTGCTCGGCAATGGTCTCGGCGAACACGTTGGCGGCGTGTTCCAGCGCGGTGTCCCAATCCGTGCGGCTGCGCGCCAGACCTTTGCCCAGACGCAGTTCCGGGTACAACGCGCGAGCCGCGAGGTCGCCGGTCAGGTGCAGGGTCGAGCCTTTGCTGCAGAGTTTGCCGAAGTTGGCCGGATGCGCCGGATCGCCGCTGACGCCGAGGATGCGCTCGCCGTCATGCTCGATCAGCACGCCGCAGCCGACCCCGCAATAGCAGCAGGTCGAGGCGGTCGTCTGGCGGTTCATCAGACGGCATCCCGCAAGGCCAGTTGCACGCGGCCATTCTCTACCCGCGCCGGGTGATGATGCGCACAACCGATGTCCGGCGCCTGGGCTTCGCCGGTTTGCAGGTCGATTTGCCAGTTGTGCAACGGACAGGCGACGCGCTTGCCGTAAATCAATCCTTGCGACAGTGGCCCACCCCTGTGTGGGCAGCGGTCGTCGAGGGCGAAAACCTCATCGTCGCTTGTACGAAAAATCGCGATGTCACCTTTCGGCCCGGCAATGATCCGCGAGCCGAGCGCATTGATCTCGTCGAGGGCACAGATATCGAGCCAGTTCATGCCGGCACCTCCAGGTTTTTCACAGGGATCACATCGAATTCTTTCTTCAGTTGCGGCTGCGCCAGGCGTTCCTTCCACGGATCCTGTTCGAATGACAGGGAGAATTGCAGGCGCTCATTCAGGGCCTTGCGGCGCTCTGGGTCTTCCAGCACGGCTTTCTTGATGTGCTCCATGCCGACCCGTTGCAGGTAGTGCACGGTGCGTTCGAGGTAGAAGGCCTCTTCGCGGTAGAGCTGCAGGAACGCGCCGTTGTATTCGCGGACTTCCTCGGCGGTTTTCAGCTTGACGAAGAACTCGGCGACTTCGGTTTTGATCCCGCCGTTGCCACCGATGTACATCTCCCAACCGGAGTCGACGCCGATGATTCCTACATCCTTGATCCCCGCTTCCGAGCAGTTGCGTGGGCATCCGGAGACGGCGAGTTTCACTTTGTGCGGCGACCACATGTTGAACAGGTCGTGCTCAAGCTCAATGCCCAGTTGCGTCGAGTTTTGCGTGCCGAAGCGGCAGAACTCGCTGCCGACGCAGGTTTTAACCGTGCGGATGGATTTGCCGTAGGCATGCCCGGACGGCATGTCGAGGTCCTTCCAGACGCCGGGCAAGTCCTGTTTCTTGATGCCGAGCAAATCGATGCGCTGGCCGCCGGTGACCTTGACCATCGGCACGTTGTACTTGTCGGCCACGTCGGCAATCCGTCGCAGCTCGGAGGGGTTGGTCACACCGCCCCACATCCGTGGCACCACTGAGTAGGTGCCGTCCTTCTGGATGTTGGCGTGCGCGCGTTCGTTGATCAGGCGCGATTGCGGGTCGTCCTTGGCTTCGCCCGGCCAAGTGGAAATCAGGTAATAGTTGAGGGCGGGGCGGCACGTTGCGCAGCCGTTCGGAGTGCGCCAGTTGAGGTAGCTCATGGTCCCGGCGATGGTCAGCAGGTGCTGTTCGCGGATGGCCTGACGGATCTGGCCGTGGTTGAGGTCGCTGCAACCGCAGATGGCTTTTTCGCTTTTCGGTTTGACGTCGGCCGCGCCACCGACGGTGTTGATCAGGATCTGCTCGACCAGCCCCGCGCAGGAACCACAGGAACTCGCGGCTTTGGTGTGTTTCTTCACCTCATCGACACTGAACAGGCCGTGCTCCTGAATCGCCTTGACGATGGTGCCTTTGCACACGCCGTTACAGCCGCAGACTTCAGCGGTGTCGGCCATGCTCATGGCTTTGTCCTGGCCCTGATGTCCTACATCGCCTAAAGCGTTTTCTCCAAACATGAGGTGATCGCGGATCTCGCCGATGTCGTGATTCTCACGAATCTGCCGGAAATACCAACCGCCATCTGCCGTATCGCCGTACAGACAGGCGCCGACCAGTACGTCATCCTTGATCACCAGTTTTTTGTACACGCCGCCGATCGGGTCGGAGAGGGTGATGGTTTCCGTGCCTTCGCCGCCCATGAAATCACCGGCGGAAAACAGGTCGATGCCGGTGACTTTCAATTTGGTCGAGGTCACCGAACCCTGATAACGGGCAAAACCCAATTGTGCGAGGTGGTTGGCGCAGACCTTGGCTTGTTCGAACAGCGGCGCGACCAGACCGTAGGCAATGCCGCGATGGCTGGCGCACTCACCGATGGCATAGATGCGCGGGTCGTAGGTTTGCAGGGTGTCGTTGACCAGAATCCCGCGATTGCACGGGATGCCGGCCTTTTCCGCCAGTTCGGTGTTGGGCCGTATGCCGGCGGCCATCACCACCAGATCGGCCGGGATGATGTCGCCGTTCTTGAACTGCACCGAACCGACGCGGCCATTGCCGGCGTCGTGCAAAGCTTGGGTCTGTTCGCACAGGCGAAAGTGCAGTCCACGGGATTCGAGGGCGGTTTGCAGCAGTTGGCCGCTGGTTTTGTCCAGTTGCCGCTCCAGCAGCCATTCGCCGATGTGCACCACGGTGACGTGCATGCCGCGCAGCATCAGGCCGTTGGCGGCTTCAAGGCCGAGCAGGCCCCCGCCGATGACCACTGCGTGTTTGTGGGTTTTCGCGGTGTCGATCATCGCCTGCGTGTCGGCGATGTCGCGGTAACCGATTACGCCCTGCAAAGTATTGCCGGGGATTGGCAGGATGAACGGGGTCGAGCCGGTGGCGATCAACAGGCGATCATATTCGGCTTCGGTGCCGTCCTCAGCGATCACCCGGCGTTTGACCCGGTCGATCTCCACCACTTTGCGGTTGAGCAACAATTTGATGTGGTTTTCCAGGTACCAGTCGAGGTCGTTGAGCACGATCTCCTCGAAGGTTTGCTCACCGGCCAGTACCGGCGAGAGCAGGATGCGGTTGTAGTTGGTGTGCGGTTCGGCACCGAAGACGGTGATGTCGTACAGCTCGTTACTCAGCTTGAGCAGTTCTTCGAGGGTACGAACCCCGGCCATGCCATTGCCGATCATCACCAGTTTGAGTTTTTTCATCAGGTTCTCCGGAGAGCTTCGGCTGGCCTCATGTGGGCAGTCAGGCCTTGCTCGACAAATTTTGCGCGAACAAAAAAAGGCGTCCCGCTAGTTGCCTAGCGAGGACGCCTTTGTCCTGGTCCCGTTCTCTCGGGAAGCGCAGCGTTCGTCGTTGAAGGCTGGGCTTTACGTGTGTGTTGAGTGGGCTAATGCAGTGGTTGTGCCAAGTGGGGGAATGGCGTGTTTATTAGGCGGGACGGTTATTGATGGGGATTTTTTGCACCGAATCGACGCGGGTTGCTCGTTTGTGGGGCGTTCAGGCAGACAGAATTGTTGTGATTGGGCTGGCCTCTTCGCGAGCAGGCTCGCTCCCACAGTGGATCGGTGTCGTTCACAAAACCCCTGTGGGAGCGAGCCTGCTCGCGAATGACGCGACGCGGTCTCAGCTGTGAAACAACAACACCAGCAGCACCAGATTCCCCAGCAGAGCCAGCAACGCCATCGTCCGCCACACCTTCAACGGCTCCCGCTCAAGTAAAGGCCTGGGCCTTACACTCAAACTGCGCCGCTCGCCCTGTTCCAGCACCAACAACCACTCTTCAGCCGTTTCAAAGCGCTGCTGCGGATCCGCCGCCACCCCACGTTCCAGACTCTCCGCCAGCCATTCCGGCAAATCAGGCCGATATCGACTGGCACTCACCGGCAGACCAAATCGGGGCCGTTGAAACGCTTCAATCTCGCCATAAGGGAAATGCCCGGTCAGCAGGAAATACAGGGTCACACCGACCGCGTACAAATCCTGCCGCGCACTCGGCGGATCACCGCGAAACGCTTCCGGGGCGATATAACTTGGCGTACCCGGCAGCGTCGATGGCGCGTCTTCGGACAAGCCCGGGCAATACGCCAAACCAAAATCCAGCAGACGTAACTCGCCGTCGTCACCCCAATGCAGGTTTTGCGGTTTGATGTCCCGGTGCAGAATCTGCCGCCGATGCAAAAGCCCCACCGCACGCAGCAGGCGCTCGGCGATATCCTGCCATTGCGCCAGGGATAGAGGCCCGAGTTGTGCCAGCGTCTTCCCGGAATATTCGCGCATCACGTAGTACAAATGCTGACGCTGATTGCAGCCATGGACTTCAGGGAAATGCCGCCCGGCGACACGTTTCAGAAACCATTCCTCGGACAGCAACGCTTGCCCCGCGCAGGAATCATCGGCGGAACGCGCAGGCAGGGTTTTCAGAAGCCATGTCTGACCTTGTCCATCCATTACTCGATACAGCAATGATTGCTGGCTCTGCGCGACGATGTCTTGCACCTGCCAGCCTTCAAAGGACTGAGCGGATTTCAGTGGCGGCGGCAGTGGCCATTGCTGCAAATGCATCAGCGCGTCACCAATGTTCGCCTCGCCGACCGCATCGACGCGCACCAGCAAAGCACTGGCGTTGTCCTGACTGCCGGCTCGATGCGCGGCGTTCACCAAGGTGTGTGCGGCGCGGTCGAGATCCGGCTGATCACGCACAATTGCCGCAATCGCGGTATCTCCGAGTATCGACCAGACCCCGTCGCTGAGCAGTACGAAACACTCACCCTCGCGCAGTTCACCGTCGAGAAAATCCAGCACCAGATGCTGATCCAGGCCCAGCGCGCGCTTTAGTACGTGCTGCATGCCCGGCTGATCCCAGACGTGATCTTCACTGATCCGTTGCAAGCTGTCGGCGTACCAGCGATACACCCGGCAATCGCCTACGTGAGCGAGGGTAAAACGCCGACCGCGCATGACCAAAGCACTGACCGTGGTGAGCAATGGCTGGCCACCGCCATTGGCCTGCAACCAGCGATTTTGCGCGAGCAGCAGACGCTCCAGCGCCTGTGCCACGCTCCAGGTTTGCGGTGTGGCGTAGTAGTCGAGTGCCAGCGCCTGCAAGGTCGAACGCGCAGCCAGTCCGCCATCGGCACACTGGCTGACGCCATCGGCGATGGCGAACAGATAACCCTTGCTCGCCGCCAATACCGGAGCGGGCGTCACCAGACGCAAAGCGTCCTGATTCTCCGCACGCGGGCCGGTGGCGCTGGCTTCGGCAAAACTCAGTTGCAGGGCCATGAAGGTCTCAGACCCGCGCCGCCGTCACGGCTGCCGAACCCCAGGTGGTTCTCCAGCGGCGCTTGACGCCGTGCAAGCCAAACCACGCCAGCACGCCAAGGCTGGCAAACAACCACAGCGCCAGTTGATAGCTGCCGGTGCTCTGTTTGATCGCACCCATGCCGGCGGCCAGGGCAAAACCACCGATGCCGCCAGCCATGCCGATCAGTCCGGTCATCACGCCGATCTCCAGACGAAAACGCTGCGGCACCAGTTGGAACACCGCGCCGTTGCCGGCGCCCAGACCGAGCATGGTGCAGACGAAAAGTGCCAGCGCGGCGTAGGAGCTTGGCAGGTTGAAACCGACCGCAGCGATGCAGATAGCGGCGACGGTGTACATCGCCAGCAATGTGCGGATACCGCCAAAGCGATCAGCCAGTGCGCCACCCAACGGTCGCATCAAACTGCCGCCGAACACACAGGCAGCGGTGTAGTAACCGGCCGTCACCGGGCTCAGCCCGTATTGATCGTTGAAGTAACCGGGCAGGGCGCTGGCCAGGCCGATGAAGCCACCGAAGGTGACGCTGTAGAAAAACATGAACCACCAGCTGTCGCGGTCGCCCAGGGCTTTGAAGTAGTCAGCCATGGCTTTGGCTTTCGGCCGCTCAGGGGCGTTTTTTGCCAGCCAGGCGAACAGCACCAGCGTCAGGATCAGCGGGATCAGGGCGAAGCCGAAGACATTGCTCCAGCCGAACGCGGCGGCGAGCACCGGCGCGAGCAGCGCCGCGAACACAGTACCGGAGTTGCCCGCGCCGGCGATGCCCATGGCTTTGCCCTGATGCTGCGGCGGATACCATTGCGAGGCCAGCGGCAGGGCCACAGCGAAAGACGCGCCGGCCATGCCGAGGAACAGACCGAGTATCAGCGCTTGCTCATAACTGTGAATGCCGAGTTGCCAGGCACCGAACAGCGCACCAATCACAATGACCTGACCGATCAGCCCGGCGGTTTTGGGTGACAGTCGATCGGCGAGCATGCCCATGATGAAGCGCAATACGGCACCGGCGAGGATCGGCGTGGCGACGACGAGACCGCGTTGTTGGGTGGTCAGGTGCAGGTCGGCGGCAATTTGGACGGCCAGCGGGCCGAGCAGGTACCAGACCATGAAGCTCAGGTCGAAATACAGGAAGGCCGCGAACAGGGTCGGGGTGTGGCCGGATTTCCAGAAGCTTGAATTCATTGCGCACCTCAGCTGAAAAGAGTCTCGGAAGGAGTCATGCAACAGCAAGTGGGGCGCCGCCACGGCCGCACCACCGGCCCCGGTCTGTGGGGCCAAAACGCAAAAACGCCGCTACCTGATGCGCCGGTTGGGCGAACGGGTGAGCGACGTCTTTGTCGTGGGTGGGGCAACCGCCGTTGGTTACCTGTGCGTTTTACATAGCGAGATTTGTGCCAACAGCCGGAAAATCAAAAGCCCCTCACCCTAGCCCTCTCCCGGAGGGAGAGGGGACCGACTGTGGGATGCTCAAAATCTACGCCGACCTGTGAGACCGTGCTGAATGCGATATCGAATTCAACTGAGTCTTTGAGACTATTGCATTCACCTCAAACAACTCGGTCAGTTCCCTCTCCCTCCGGGAGAGGGTTAGGGTGAGGGGCTTTTGATTTTTGGTAACGCAGGCTCAGCAAAACCTCAGCCCAGCAACTCACTCATGGCAATAATCTGCTCCGCCACCTGTATCAGCTTCTGCTGCCGGCTCATCGCCTGCCGCCGCATCAGGGTGTAGGCCTCTTCCTCATTGCAATCCTTCATCTTCATCAACAACCCCTTGGCCAGCTCAATACGCTTGCGCTCGGCCAGTTGTTGATCGCGGGCCTGAAGCTGCGCGCGCAACGCCTGATCGCTCTCGAAACGCGCCATCGCCACATCCAGAATCGGCTGCAGACGCTGTGCATGAATGCCTTCAACGATGTAGGCACTGACCCCGGACTTGATCGCCTGACGCATCACCCCCGGATCATGTTCGTCGGTAAACATCACAATGGGCCGTGGCTGGTCGCGGCTGACCAGGACCACTTGTTCCATGACATCGCGGCTCGGTGACTCGGTATCGATCAGGATCACGTCCGGGCGCACTGTTTCGACGCGTGCAGGCAGGTCGATGGTCAGGCCGGACTCGTCGATCACCTCGAAACCGGCCTCGGTCAGTGCCGCTTTCAGGCGTCCGACTTTTTTCGCTGTGTCGTTGATCAACAGAATACGCAACATGTTCGCGGTCTCCTGTCAGCGGCGGGCGAGAAGAGGGACGTTGTCGCTCAGCGCATGCAGTTTGAAGCTGCGCGCGTAAGCGGCCGGGTCGCTGCCGTCCCAGACTTTGCCGTCGAGCAACTGGCTGCTGCGCATGTCGGTGCCCCACGCGGCGACGCCGACCGCGGTGGCGGCGTCGCGGTAGACGTCCAGTTGCTGAACCTGGCGGGCGACGGCGAGGTAATCCGGGTCTTCGCGCAGTAAGCCCCAGCGGCGGAACTGGGTCATGAACCACATGCCGTCCGACAGATACGGCAGATTCACCTCGCCGTTGCCGTGAAAACGCAGCGCGTGCGGGTCTTGCCAGCGATGGCCAAGGCCATCGGCATAGTCACCGAGAAAACGCGGTTCGATGCACGACACCGGCGCATCGAGGTACTCCGGCGCGCTGAGCAACTGTGCGGTGCTGCGGCGGTTTTCCGGGCTTTGTTCGATGAAACGGCTGGCTTCGAGGATCGCCATGACCAATGCGCGTGCGGTGTTGGGGTATTGCTCAACAAATTCGCGCGTGCAGCCAAGGACTTTTTCCGGGTGATCAGGCCAGATGGTCTGGCTGGTGGCGAGGGTGAAACCGAGATCCTGCTGCACCGCGCTGGCGGCCCACGGTTCGCCGACACAAAAGCCATCGATGCGCCCGGCTTGCAAGTGCGCGACCATTTGCGGCGGTGGCACGACCACGCTATCAACATCTCGCAATGGATGAATGCCCTGACTCGCCAGCCAGTAATACAGCCACATCGCGTGAGTGCCGGTGGGGAAGGTCTGCGCGAAGGTGAGTTTTGCGCGGCTTTGGTGCACGTGGCGGTCCAGCGCTTCAGGACTGGTCACGCCCAGATGTTGCAGGCCGTGTGACAGGTTGAGGCTTTGCCCGTTCTGGTTCAGGCCCATCAGCACCGCCATATCGGCCGGGGTGACGCCGCCGATGCCCAGGTGCACGGCGTAGATTAGGCCGTACAGACTGTGGGCGGCATCCAGTTCGCCACTCACCAGTTTGTCGCGAAGGTTGGCCCACGAGCTCTGGCGCTTGAGGTTCAGGGTCAGCCCGTAAGGCTGGGCGAAGCCCTGTGTGGCCGCGACGACGAGCGGAGCGCAATCGCTCAGGGCCATGAAACCGAGGTTGATTGCACGCTTTTCCGGGGCATCGCTGCCATTGACCCAGGCCAGTGGCCCTGGCGAAGGTTCGTTCATATAAAGCCATCTCGAAAAAAAACGCCGTCCCGGTCTTTGCCAAGGCAAATCCCGAAGACGACGCCATTGTCCTTGCCCGCCTGCCGTCATTGGCCGACGCACTGATAGCCAGGAGGGTGCAAGGCATATGCCAGTGCCAGTGATTTGCGCATGCGCCTCGCGCCGCAGGTCGATGCCCGGCTATAATCGCCGCCTCTTTTCGCCGCCCGAGTCATCGCCGCCCATGTACACCCTGGCCCGTCAGCTGTTGTTCAAACTTTCCCCGGAAACCTCCCACGATCTGTCGCTGGATCTGATCGGCGCGGGCGGGCGTTTGGGCCTCAACGGCTTGCTGTGCAAGGCGCCGGCGAAGAAACCGGTGACGGTCATGGGCCTCGAGTTTCCGAACCCGGTGGGGCTGGCGGCGGGTCTGGACAAGAACGGCGCGGCCATCGACGGCTTCGCGCAGCTGGGTTTCGGTTTTGTCGAAATTGGTACCGTGACCCCGCGTCCGCAGCCAGGCAACCCGAAACCACGGATTTTCCGATTGCCGGAAGCCGAGGCGATCATCAACCGCATGGGTTTCAACAACCTCGGTGTCGATAACCTGCTGGCGCGGGTCGCTGCGGCGAAATACAAGGGCGTGCTGGGCATCAACATCGGCAAGAACTTCGACACGCCGGTCGAGCGCGCGGTCGACGACTACCTGATCTGCCTGGACAAGGTGTATGCCCACGCCAGCTACGTGACGGTCAACGTCAGCTCGCCGAACACCCCTGGCCTGCGCAGCCTGCAGTTTGGCGATTCGCTCAAGCAATTGCTCGCTGATCTGGCCACGCGCCGCGCCGAACTGGCCTTGCGTCATGGCAAACATGTGCCGTTGGCGATCAAGATCGCGCCGGACATGACCGATGAAGAAACCGCGCAGGTCGCGCAGGCGCTGATTGAAACCGGCATGGACGCGGTGATCGCAACCAACACCACCCTGAGCCGTGTCGGCGTTGAAGGCATGGAGCATGGCGACGAGGCGGGCGGTTTGTCCGGCGCGCCGGTGCGTGAGAAGAGCACTAACACCGTGAAGGTGCTGGCGGGTGAGTTGGCTGGGCGTTTGCCGATCATTGCGGCTGGCGGCATCACTGAAGGCAAGCATGCGGCCGAGAAGATTCTTGCCGGTGCGAGCCTGGTGCAGATCTACTCGGGCTTCATCTATAAAGGCCCGGCGCTGATTCGCGAGTCGGTCGACGCGATCGCCGCCCTGCGCACATAACCCCAGGCTGACTTGGCCCACGTAGGAGCTGCCGGAGGCTGCGATCTTTTGATTTTGTTTTTAAGAGTCAAAAGCAAGATCAAAAGATCGCAGCCTTCGGCAGCTCCTACATGAGATGTATGTCAGGCATAAAAAAGGGCTCCTCGAAGGAGCCCTTGGGCCGCAGCCCGCCGTCCGGGAAGGACGTGCATGGTAAGTCGTTACATATTCAGATTGTCGTGTCGGAATAAATGCCCTGTGTCAGCCGACGGCGTGAAGTTCGTTGAGTCTGTGGATTCCCGCAGTGCCGGTCATACCGTCCCAGTTGTCGCCGCGTCCTTCTCGCCAGCCGTTGATCCAGGCTTGACGTACCGACGGTAGAGTAAATGGGCAAAGCTCACGGGATTTGCCACCAACGCCATATTGATATCCGCGCAAAAATGCTCTTTCCAACGGATCACGCTTAAGTCTTCTCATAGGGTGTTTCCCTCACTTGTTGACTGTTTGTGTCGCGTTGACCTCAACCGAGGTCGGGCAGAAAACCACCTGCCATGGTGCGGCTCGCTGCCGGCGTGGCGAGCCAAGGTGTTGACGCCGTTGCGACGTCAACCTGTGTTCAGTTCTAACCAATGAGTCACAGCGATGGAATGACCGTTTTGTCATAAGGACGTAACGAAAAGGATGCTATAGCGATAAGTAACGGCGTATTTTTTGAACGTTTATTGAGCAAACCCCGGTATGATCGGCCCCGCGCTGGATGATGGGCTTAATCCTTTAGTGAGAATGACCCACGTTTGCGCTGGGGTATAAAGCGACGAAGGGTCGCTTTAAGACTTTTTGTTTCATCAACTTTTTTATCTGTCCCGGCATCTAAGCTCTTTTAACCCGAGCAGCGGGGATGGAACGGCACACCTTCGTGCCACGCGGGCGTTCTTTTAGAAAAGCGCCTGATTGAAAACCGGATCGGCAATGCGTTGCCGATTCACTAGCCAAAGGCTCTGGAAATACCATGTCCGACCGTTTCGAACTCTTCCTCACTTGCCCTAAAGGCCTTGAAGGCCTGCTCATCGAGGAAGCCGTCGGGCTTGGCCTTGAAGAAGCGCGCGAGCACACCTCCGCTGTGCGTGGCATGGCCACCATGGAAACCGCTTATCGCCTGTGCCTCTGGTCGCGTCTGGCCAACCGCGTGTTGCTGGTGCTCAAGCGTTTCCCGATGAAAGACGCTGAAGACCTCTACCACGGTGTGCTCGACATCGAATGGCAGGATCACATGCTCAGCGACGGCACCCTGGCTGTGGAATTCAGCGGCCACGGTTCAGGCATCGACAACACCCACTTCGGTGCCCTGAAAGTCAAAGACGCCATCGTCGACAAGCTGCGCACGCCGCAGGGCGACCGCCCAAGCATCGACAAGCTCAACCCGGACCTGCGCATTCACCTGCGTCTGGATCGCGGCGAAGCGATTCTCTCCCTCGACCTGTCCGGCCACAGCCTGCACCAGCGTGGCTATCGTTTGCAGCAGGGCGCGGCACCGCTGAAGGAAAACCTTGCCGCGGCGATCCTGATCCGTTCCGGCTGGCCGCGCATTGCCGCCGAAGGTGGCGCGCTGGCTGACCCGATGTGCGGTGTCGGTACGTTCCTCGTCGAAGCGGGGATGATCGCCGCCGACATGGCGCCGAACCTGCGCCGTGAGCAGTGGGGCTTTACCGCGTGGCTCGGTCACGTCCCGGCACTGTGGAAAAAACTCCACGAAGAAGCCGTTGAACGTGCCGCCGCCGGTCTGGCCAAGCCACCGCTGTGGATTCGCGGTTACGAAGCCGACCCACGGCTGATTCAGCCGGGCCGCAACAACGTTGAACGTGCTGGCCTGAGCGAGTGGATCAAGATCTACCAGGGCGAAGTCGCGACCTTCGAGCCGCGTCCGGATCAGAACCAGAAAGGTCTGGTCATCTGCAACCCGCCGTACGGCGAGCGTCTGGGTGACGAAGCCAGCCTGTTGTATCTCTACCAGAACCTCGGCGAGCGTCTGCGTCAGGCTTGCCTGAACTGGGAAGCGGCAGTGTTCACCGGCGCGCCGGATCTGGGCAAGCGCATGGGCATCCGCAGCCACAAACAGTATTCGTTCTGGAACGGCGCGCTGCCGTGCAAGCTGCTGTTGATCAAAGTGCTGCCGGACCAATTCGTCACCGGCGAGCGTCGCACTCCGGAACAGCGTCAGGCCGAGCGCGAGCAAGCGGCTTACGACCAGACCCCGGATGAGCCGCAAGAACGCAAGTTCAACAAGAACGGCAACCCGATCAAACCGACGCCAGCCCCGGCACCGGTGATCGAGCAGCCGCGCCTGAGCGAAGGCGGGCAGATGTTTGCCAACCGCCTGCAAAAGAACCTCAAGGCGATGGGCAAGTGGGTCAAGCGCGAAGGCATTGATTGCTACCGCGTCTACGATGCCGACATGCCTGAATATGCGATGGCCATCGACCTGTATCACGATTGGGTGCACGTCCAGGAATACGCCGCGCCGAAGTCGATCGATCCGGAAAAAGCCTCGGCGCGCATGTTCGATGCCCTGGCAGCCATTCCGCAGGCGTTGAATGTCGACAAGAGCCGCGTGGTGGTCAAACGCCGCGAGCGCCAGAGCGGCACCAAGCAGTACGAGCGTCAGGCTGCGCAAGGCAAGTTCAATGAGGTCAGCGAGGGCGGCGTGAAGTTGCTGGTCAACCTCACCGACTACCTCGACACCGGTCTGTTCCTCGATCATCGGCCGATGCGCATGCGCATTCAGAAGGAGGCGGCCGGCAAGCGCTTCCTCAATCTGTTCTGCTACACCGCGACCGCCAGTGTGCACGCGGCCAAGGGCGGCGCGCGCAGCACCACCAGCGTCGACCTGTCGAAAACCTACCTCGACTGGGCGCGCCGCAACCTGTCGTTGAACGGCTTCTCCGACAAGAACCGTCTGGAGCAGGGCGATGTCATGGCGTGGCTGGAAAGCAGCCGGGACGAGTACGATCTGATCTTCATCGATCCGCCGACCTTCTCCAATTCCAAGCGCATGGAAGGCATCTTCGACGTGCAACGTGATCAGGTGCAGTTGATCGACCTGGCCATGGCTCGTCTGGCAACCGGTGGCGTGCTGTATTTCTCCAACAACTTCCGCAAGTTCCAGTTGGAAGAAAACCTCGCCGAGCGTTACGCGGTCGAGGAAATCAGCGCGCAAACCATCGATCCGGACTTCGCCCGCAACACCAAGATTCACCGCGCCTGGAAAATCACGGCTCGTTGACGCTTTGCAAAATTGGATCCACAGAGCCTTGATTTTTAAAGGCTCCGTGGATCCTGCCGCGCTAGCTAAATTAGTGGCTAATAGCTATAACTCACACACGGTCAATGGGGTTTTCCCGTAAATGCTGGCGTAGTGAGTTGTCCTTATGTCGTTGCACCCCGTGCGCCCAAAGATTCTGGGTTTTATCAGCGAAGACGTCTCGGCCTGGCTGGTCGCGGTGCTGGTATTGCTCGCCGGCGGGATTCTCACGGGGCTGCTCGCCTGGGCCACTCTCAATCAGTTTCAGCAACAAACCCGTCAACGTTTTCAGTTGCTGGCCAACGAACGTTACAGCCGCATCGAAGAACGCTTTCAGGATCAAGAGCAACGCCTCGACGGCCTGCGCCGCTTCTTCGCCAATTCTGAATCGGTGTCCCGCGCCGAATTCGACGGTTACACCCAACCCTTATTAATGCGTACCCAGGCCTATTCGTTTGCCATCAAGGTCAGCGGTGCCGAGCGCGCTGCGTTCGAGCAACGGGTGCGTGACGAAGGCCTGAGTAACTTCACCCTCCGTGAATTGAACGCGCAGGGCGAGCTGCAACTGGCGGGGGTGCGCGATCAATACGTGGCGGTGCTCTACAGTCAGACGCAAAGTCGGCTTGGCTCGCCGTTGGGTTATGACTTGCTGGCGCAACCCTTGCGCCGTGACACCCTGCAACGCGCCGACAAGCTTGGCGGGCTGGCGGTATCGCAACCGATGCATCTGGTCAGCATCGAACCGTCCTATGCACGCGGGGTGCTGCTGGTGGCGCCGGTGAGTCGCAATGGCGAGCGGCAGTCGTTTGGCTACGTGATGGCGGTGATCAGCATGCGCCAGTTACTGGCCGACGGTTTACCGGACGCGTTCCATGACTACCTGTCGGTGCGCATTCTCGACATGTCGACCAATGATCAGCATGAAGTGTTGTTCGAGTCGACCAACGAGGCGGCACCGAGTGAGCTGTCCGCAACGCGTCTGGTGCGCATGGCCGATCATGATTATCAGGTCGATATTCTGCCGAGCGACGCGTTCGTCCAGGCCAATCACTCGTCGGTCGGCAGCGTAATCATTCTAGGTGGCTTGCTCAGTCTGCTGCTCAGCGCCTTGCTCTACGTGTTGGTCAGTCAGCGTCAGCGCGCCTTGCGCATGGTCGAGCTGCGCACGCAGGAGTTGCATGCCAGCGAACAGGAGCTGCGCGGCACCCACGGTCAGTTGCGTGGCGTGCTGAACGCGGCGACGCAAGTGGCGATCATCGCCACCGATCTGCGTGGCGTCATCAACACCTTCAACCCCGGTGCCGAACAAATGCTTGGCTACACCAGTGCCGACGTGGTTGGCCACATGACCCTGGAAAACCTGCACCTGCCCCGCGAGTTGACCGCCCGCGCCGCCGAGCTGAGTGCGCGTTACGGTAAAACCATCCCGACCTGCCACGCGATGCTGGTCGAGGGCGGCGAAGTCGGTGGCCACGAGGCCCGCGAGTGGACGCTGGTGCGCAGCGATGGCAGTCATCTGCCCGTGAACATGCTCGCCACGCCGGTACTGGATGAGCAGGGTTTGTGGGTCGGGCATCTGGCGATCTGTATCGACATCACCGAGCGCAAGCGCGTGCACGAGGTGCTGGCGGCGCGGGATGTGTTGCTCAAGAAGCTCAGCGCACACGTACCCGGCGGCATCTATCAGTTCAAGATGGAATTCGACGGGCGCTTCAGCGTGATCTACGCCAGCGACGGTATCCGTGAGATCTACGAACTCGAACCGGACGTGTTGCTGTTCAACGCCGAAGCGATCTTCACGCGTATTCATCCGCAAGACATTACCCGCGTACGCTCTTCGATTCGCGCCTCGGCGGACAACCTTAGTCCATGGCGCGAGGAGTATCGCGTGCAACTGCCCGAGCGCGGCCTGCGCTGGGTGCGCGGCGAAGCGACGCCGGAAGAGTTGCCGGGCGGCGGGGTGCTGTGGCACGGCTATATTTCGGATATTTCCGATCTCAAGCGAGTAGAGGAAGAATTGCGTGCTCTATCGGTGACCGACTCGCTGACAGGGATTCATAACCGCCGCTACTTTCAGGAGCGCCTGACCACCGAAATGGCCCGGGTCGAGCGCGGCGGTGGCGAACTGTCGGTGATCATGCTCGACATCGACCACTTCAAACGCATCAACGATCAGTATGGCCATGCCGTGGGTGACCGGGTGTTGCAGGCAGTCTGTGAGCGGATTGGTCATCGTCTGCGGCGCACCGATGTCTTCTGTCGCTTGGGTGGCGAGGAATTCATGGTGCTGTGCCCGGACATCGACGGTGAGCATGCGCACACGCTGGCGGTTGAGTTGTGGCAGGGTTTGCGCAGTACGCCGGTGGATGTGGTCGGTGTGGTGACGGCGAGTTTCGGTATCGCCAGTTGGCGACCGGGGGAGGGCGCGGATGCGCTGTTGCTCAGAGCGGATTCGGGTGTGTATATGGCAAAGCAGCGCGGGCGCGATCGTGTCGAACAGATGAGTTAGACCCTGCCACCCAACCAATGTGGGAGCGAGCCTGCTCGCGAAGGCGGTGTATCAGTCAGCACATTTATTGACTGACCTGACGCCTTCGCGAGCAGGCTCGCTCCCACAGGTTTTTGTGGTGTTGCCTGAACGGCGTTACAGGACCGAAGCGGTCTGCGGCAGTTTCGGCTGTTTGTAGAGATCCAGCAGCACCTGATCCAGCACCGACGATGCACCGAACGGCGCCTTGTCGTTGAGGATCGCCACCACCGCCCAGGTATTGCCATTCACGTCGCGGCTGAAACCGGCAATCGCCCGCACGGTGTTCAACGTACCTGTCTTGACGTGCGCCTCACCGCGCATCGCCGTGGTTTTCAGGCGCTTGCGCATGGTGCCGTCGGTACCGGCGATCGGCAGCGAGCTGATGTACTCGGCGGCGTACGGGCTGTGCCAGGCGGCTTGCAGCATGCTCGCCATCTCGCGGGCGCTGACCCGTTCGGCGCGCGACAAGCCAGAGCCGTTCTCCATCACCAGGTGCGGCGCGGTGATGCCCTTTTTCGCCATCCACTGACGGACCACACGCTGCGCTGCCTTGGCGTCGTCGCCGTCGGCGTCATTGCGGAATTTCTGCCCAAGACTCAGGAACAACTGCTGAGCCATGGTGTTGTTACTGTATTTATTGATGTCGCGGATGATCTCCGCCAGATCCGGCGAGTAAGCACGGGCCAGCAGCTTGGCGTTGCCCGGCGTCGAGGCCAGACGATCCTTGCCTTGAATGCTGCCACCCAGTTCTTTCCAGATTGCGCGCACGGCCCCAGCGGTGTAGGTCGCGTGGTCGAGCAGCGACAGGTAGGTTTGCGAGCTGCAGCCTTCGCCCAACTGGCCGGCCACTGTCACGGTCACGCTGCCATCGGCTTGTGGCACGGGGTTGTAGCGCACGCCGCCGGTGCATTGCTTGGAGGGCAGCGCCTTGACGGTGTTTTCGATGCGCACGCTGGCGATTGGCGGCTCAACCGAGATCAGCACCCGGCCATTGTCGTTGCGGGCAACAAATCGCAGGGCTTTGAGGTTGACCAGCAGCGAATCCGGTTTGACCAGGAACGGCTTGTTCTCGTCATTGCCGTCATCGTTGAATTCCGGCAGCACTGGCTGCACAAAGAAGTTGCGGTCGAGGATCAAGTCGCCGGTGATTTGGGTCACGCCGTTGGCGCGCAGGTCGCGCATCAGCAGCCAGAGTTTTTCCATGTTCAGTTTCGGATCGCCGCCACCCTTGAGGTAGAGGTTGCCGTTGAGAATGCCGCCGTTGAGGTCACCGTCGGTGTAGAACTCGGTCTTCCACTGATGGTTCGGGCCGAGCATTTCCAGCGCCGCGTAGGTGGTGACCAGTTTCATGGTCGAGGCCGGGTTGACCGACACGTCGGCGTTGAACACGGTCGGCGTGCCCGGGCCGTCGAGCGGCACCATCACCAGCGACAGCGCGCTGGGCTGCAATTTGCTCGCCTTGAGGGCTTTTTCGACGTTCGGGGTGAGGGAGGTGTTGATGGTGGCAGCAGAAACATTCAGGGCCAGTGGAAGAAGAAGGCCGGCGAGAAACAGTGGACGCAACGATTTGATCATATGAAATAAAACCCTACAGCCGAGGGGAAAAAAGACGAGGACATGGATGAAAAGGTCCTCAGTGGTCACGAAAGTGTCGGCATTATGCCCCAAGGTGTAAGCGATTGTGCCGTCCTCGGGGTGTCGATTCGTTGATTTTTTTACAGGCGGTCGGTCGCTGTGTCCAGAGAGGCGGGCAATCGATTGCTTAAACTGGTAAAGTGCCCGCCGTATTTACTTAAGAGGATTGTTCCAATGGCGACTAACCGTTCCCAGCGTCTGCGCAAAAAACTGTGCGTTGATGAATTTCAAGAGCTGGGTTTCGAACTGAACCTGGACTTCAAAGAAGACTTGTCCGAAGAAGCCATTGACGCTTTCCTCGAAGCATTCATCAAAGAAGCCATGGAAGCCAACGGTCTGGGTTATGTTGGCGGCGACGACTTCGGTCTGGTTTGCCTGCAGAAGCGTGGCTCGGTCAACGAAGAGCAGCGCGCTGCCGTTGAAGCCTGGCTGAAAACCCGCTCCGAGCTGACCAAGTACGAAGTCAGCCCGTTGCTGGACGTGTGGTATCCGGAAAAGCCGATCAACGCGGCTAAGTGATACTGAAAAAAACGGCGACCTGAGGGTCGCCGTTTTTTTTCGTCTGGTGTTTGAGTGTTCGGTTTGGGATTTGTGGTGCGTCTGCCCCTCATCGGAACGCCGCCCGCCCAGCCCTCTCCCCCTGGAGAGGGAGCCGATTTATTGGCTTTTCAAAATTTGAGTTCAACTCGGGATTACGTGTCGCTATAACTCCCGCATCCAACGCGGTCAGTCCCCTCTCCCTCCGGGAGAGGGCTAGGGTGAGGGGCTTTTGACCTTAAGCTTTGCGCCAGTTCAAAATCAGCAGCGTCAAAACCCCCGCGACAATCCCCCAGAACGCCGAACCAATGGAAAACAGTGTCAGCCCCGACGCCGTGACCATAAAGGTAATCAGCGCCGCCTCACGCTCCTTCACCTCGGTCATGGCAATGCTCAAGCCATTGATGATCGAACCGAACAGCGCCAATGCTGCAATCGACAGCACCAGCTCCTTCGGCAATGCCGCGAACAACGCCGCCAATGTTGCGCCGAACACCCCGGCAATCCCGTAGAAAATCCCGCACCAGACCGCAGCGGTGTAGCGCTTGTTGCGATCTTCATGGGCGTGCGGCCCGGTGCAGATCGCCGCGCTGATGGCCGCGAGGTTGATGCCATGGGAGCCGAACGGCGCCAGCAACAGCGAGGCGATGCCGGTGGTGGTGATCAGCGGTGAGGCCGGGACGTTGTAGCCATCTGCGCGCAGTACGGCGATGCCGGGCATGTTCTGCGAGGTCATCGCGACCACGAACAGCGGAATGCCAATGCTGATCGTCGCGGCGAGCGAGAAGTGCGGCGTCGTCCACACCGGCGTCGCCACTTCGAGATGAAAACCGCTGAAATCCAGCAGCCCCATGAAGCCAGACAGCGCGGTGCCGATCAGCAGCGCGGCGAGCACGGCATAACGCGGCGACAGACGCTTGACCACCAAATAAGTGAAGAACATCCCCAACACCAGCCCGGTACGGTGCTGCGCGGCGACGAAGATTTCGCTGCCGATCTTGAACAGAATCCCTGCCAGCAATGCGGCGGCGAGCGAGGCCGGGATCTTTTTCACCAGCCGTTCGAAGCTGCCGGTCAGCCCACAGATCGTCACCAGCACCGCGCAGGTGATGTAAGCACCAATGGCCTCGCCGTAGCTGACACCGCCAAGACTGGTGATCAGCAGGGCCGCGCCGGGCGTCGACCAGGCGATGGTGATCGGCGTGCGATAGCGCAGCGACAGCCCGATCGAACACACCGCCATGCCGATCGAAATTGCCCAGATCCACGAAGAAATCTGCCCGCTGGTCAGGCCCGCCGCTTGTCCGGCCTGGAACATCAGCACCAGCGAGCTGGTGTAGCCGGTCATCATCGCGATGAACCCGGCGACGATGGCCGAGGGTGAAGTATCGGCCAGCGGGCGCAGTTGAGTGTGGGTGGCGTCGTTCATGACGGCGGTGTTCCTTATACCAATGAAGATGTCCGCCATGACGCAAGCCCTGTAGGAGCTGCCGAAGGCTGCGATCTCTTGATCTTGCTTATTAAAATCAAAGTCAAAAGTTCGAAGCCTTCGGCAGCTCCTACAGGGTAGGTGGTGTTCTGGCGGCGGATTCTGCGATCAAGCCTAAACTCAATCGTAACGGATCGTTGCAATACAGCCGAAGTCACAAACAGCCGTACAGTCGTGTTGCCACCTTCCATTGTGTACAATCGCGCTGTTTTTTACGCGATACTTGCCAGCGACCTACTGTGCCGTATTACAGTCACGGTCAATTCGCCGCAGTTCTCCCGACTCGAGTGCCCATGAACGAACAGTTGCAACCCCTCAAGAAACAACCGCGAGCAGGCAAAGCCGGCCGCAGCGGAACCCAGGACGATATTGTCTACGCGCATATCTTCGAGGCCATCCTCGAACAGCGTCTGGCGCCCGGCACAAAATTGAGCGAAGAAGCGCTGGGGGAAATCTTCGGGGTCAGCCGCACCATCATTCGCCGCGCGCTCTCGCGTCTGGCCCATGAAGGCGTGGTGCTGTTGCGGCCGAACCGTGGCGCCGTGGTCGCCAGCCCGAGCGTTGAAGAAGCCCGTCAGGTTTTTCTCGCCCGTCGTCTGGTCGAACGTGCGATCACTGAGCTGGCGGTACAACACGCCACCGCCGAGCAGATCGCCGAGCTGCGGCAGATGGTCAACGACGAACGCGACAGTTTCTCCCGTGGCGATCGCGGCGCCGGTATTCGTCTGTCGGGCGAGTTCCACCTGAAACTGGCGGAAGCGGCAATGAATGCCCCGTTGATCAGCTTCCAGCGCAGCCTCGTTTCGCAGACCTCGCTGATCATCGCCCAGTACGAGAGCGGCAACCGCTCGCACTGCTCGTACGACGAACATACCCAGTTGATCGACGCGATCGAGAAACGTGACGGTGAGTTGGCGGTGAATTTGATGATGCATCACATGGATCACATCGACAGCAAGCTCAACCTCGACGAGGAAGGCGCATCGGATGATCTGCATGCGGTGTTCTCGCATTTGTTGCAGACCAAGAAGCCGGGGCGTCCAGCGGCCAAGCTCTAAAGTAGACCGAGTCGCTCCCTTCGCGAGCAGGCTCGCTCCCACAGGGGAATGCATTTCAAATGTGGGAGCGAGCCTGCTCGCGAAGGCGTACTGACAGGCAATAAAAATCCCCCGGGGTGAACACCACCGGGGGATTTTTTATGCCTGAAAAACTTAGCGCTGATGCACCAACGCACCCGCCGCATACGTCTGCTGCACCGTGCGGTCATCGCCCAGCGTCATCAATACAAACAGCGTTTCGGCAATGTTATTGGCCTGCTTCAAGCGATAGCTCAGCAGCGGTGTAGCGTTGTAATCCAGCACCAGGAAGTCGGCATCCGAACCCGGTTGCAGATTACCGATCTTGTCTTCCAGGCGCAGTGCCCGCGCACCGCCCAGCGTCGCCAGGTACAGCGACTTGAACGGGCTCAGTCGTGCCCCTTGCAGTTGCATCACTTTGTACGCTTCGTTCAGCGTCTGCAGCAGCGAGAAACTGGTACCGCCGCCAACGTCAGTGCCCAGGCCGACATTCACTTTGTGCTTCTCGGCCATCGGCAGATTGAACAAGCCGCTGCCGAGGAAGAAGTTCGAGGTCGGGCAGAACGAGATCGCCGAACCGGTCTCTGCCAGACGCGCGCATTCGTCGTCGCACAGGTGCACACCGTGGGCAAACACCGAGCGCTCGCCGAGCAGTTGGTAGTGATCGTAAACGTCGAGGTAGCCCTTGCGCTCCGGGAACAGTTCCTTGACCCACTCGATTTCCTTGAGGTTCTCGCTGATGTGGGTCTGCATGTACAGATCCGGGTATTCGGTCAGCAGTTGCCCGGCGAGGGTCAGTTGTTCCGGGGTGCTGGTCGGTGCGAAACGCGGGGTGACCGCGTAGTGCAAGCGACCCTTGCCGTGCCAGCGCTCGATCAGCGCCTTGCTCTCGATGTAGCTCGATTCTGCGGTGTCGGTCAGATAGTCCGGGGCGTTGCGGTCCATCATCACCTTGCCGGCGATCATTCGCAGGTCGAGCTTTTCGGCCGCTTCGAAGAACGAGTTCACCGACTGCGGGTGCACGCTGCCGAATACCAGTGCGGTGGTGGTGCCGTTGCGCAGCAGTTCCTTGATGAAGATGTCGGCGACGTCATCGGCGTGGGCCTTGTCGCCGAACTGGCTTTCGCACGGGAAGGTGTAGGTGTTGAGCCAGTCGAGCAGTTGCTCGCCGTAGGCACCGACCATGCCGGTTTGCGGCAGGTGAATGTGCGTGTCGATGAAGCCCGGGGTAATCAGCGCGTCTTGGTAGTGCTCGATTTCGATGTCCGCCGGCAGGGTCGGCAGCAAATCACTGGCGTGGCCAAGGGCGCTGATCTTGCCGCCATCGACCACCAGCAGGCCATCCTCGAAATATTCGTAGGAGGCTTCGATCCCGACTTCGGCGGGGTCGGCGATGCTGTGCAGGATGGCGGCGCGGTAGGCTTTGCGAGTCAGAGGCATGAGGGTTCTCTAATCAGTTTGAGGCTTTGAGTTTGGTGGCTTGACTGCGCCGCGAAACCGGCAGCAGTTTGGCAATCGGTTCGGCGCTGGCAGTCTGCTGGCCGAAGTTGGCGTTATAGGTGGCGATGATTTCGCCGGCGATGGAGATGGCGATTTCCACAGGCAGTTTGCCTTTGACTTCGCCGATGCCCATCGGGCAGCGCATGCGTTGTACGACGCCGCTGTCGAAGCCGCGATCACGCAAACGGTGTTCGAACTTGGCGCGTTTGGTCTTTGAACCAATCAGCCCGAAGTAGGCAAAGTCGTTGCGCTTGAGGATCGCAGCAGTGAGTTCAAGGTCGAGCTGATGGTTGTGGGTCATGACGATGCAGTAGCTGCCGACGGGCAGCTCATCGATTTCATCTACCGGCTCTTCGGCGACGATTTTACGCACGCCGTGAGGGATCTGTTCGGGGAATTCGGTCTCGCGCGAATCGATCCAGCGTACCCGGCAGGGCAGGCTGGCGAGCAGCGGCACCAAGGCGCGGCCAACGTGACCGGCACCGAACACAGCGATCTGCGCCTGCACCTGGCCCATGGGTTCGAACAGCAACACGGTGGCGCCGCCGCAGCACTGGCCAAGGCTGGCGCCGAGGCTGAAGCGCTCCAGATGGGTGTCCTGCTTACCGCTGGCGAGCATGTCGCGGGCGATCTGCATGGCTTTGTATTCCAGATGCCCGCCACCGATGGTGTCGAAGCTCTGGTTAGCGCTGATGACCATTTTCGAGCCGGCATTGCGTGGCGTCGAGCCGAGTTCTTCGATGATCGTCACCAGCACACAGGGTTCGCCCTGGTTTTGCAGGTCGGCGAGGGCGTCGATCCAGTTGTACATAGTTCACCCCTACAACATCGTTGTCTGTCCGGGCCTCTTCGCGAGCAGGCTCGCTCCCACATTTGGAATGCATTCCCCTGTGGGAGCGAGCCTGCTCGCGAATGGCCGCGCCTCGGTCCTAGAGCGGAGCCAGCTCGGTCTCAGCTTCAACGGCTTTCACCGTCTTCAACTGACGCATCTGCTCGCACCCCCACAACACCCGCTCCGGCGTTGCCGGCGCATCGATCTGCGGCTGATGCTTGTAGTCACCGAGGCTCGCCACCGCATCCTTGATCGCACACCACGAGGCAATCCCGAGCATGAACGGCGGTTCACCGACAGCCTTGGAATGGAACACCGTGTCTTCCGGGTTCTTGCGGTTCTCCACCAGTTTCACCCGCAGGTCGAGCGGCATGTCCGCCACGGCCGGGATCTTGTAGCTGGCCGGGCCGTTGGTCATCAGCTTGCCTTTGTTGTTCCAGACCAGCTCCTCCATGGTCAGCCAGCCCATGCCCTGGATGAAGCCACCTTCGACCTGGCCGATGTCGATGGACGGGTTCAGCGAGGCGCCGACGTCGTGAAGAATGTCGGTACGCAGCATTTTGTACTCGCCGGTCAGGGTGTCGACGATTACCTCGCAGCACGCCGCGCCGAAGGCAAAGTAGTAGAACGGACGGCCGCGGGCCTGGCTGCGGTCATAGTAGATTTTCGGGGTCTTGTAGAACCCGGTGCTCGACAGCGAAACCTGATTGAAATACGCCTGCTGGATCAGCGCTTCAAAGGTCAGGATGTGGTCACGAACGCGCACATGACCGTTGTGGAATTCGACGTCTTCTTCAGTGACTTTGAAGTGACGTGCCGCAAATTCGATCAGGCGTTTCTTGATGATTTCCGCCGCGTTCTGCGCCGCTTTACCGTTCAGGTCAGCGCCGCTGGACGCCGCCGTCGGCGAGGTGTTTGGCACCTTGTCGGTGTTGGTCGCGGTGATCTGCACACGATCGATGTCAACCTGGAACACTTCGGCCACGACCTGCGCGACTTTGGTGTTCAGGCCCTGACCCATTTCCGTGCCGCCATGGTTCAGGTGAATGCTGCCGTCGGTGTAAATGTGGATCAGCGCACCGGCCTGGTTCAAGAAGCTCGCGGTAAAGGAAATGCCGAATTTTACCGGCGTCAGCGCCAGGCCTTTTTTCAGGATCGGGCTGTTGGCGTTGTAGCGACGGATCGCTTCGCGACGCTCGTGGTACTGGCTGCTTTCTTCCAGTTCGGCGGTCATCTCTTCGAGCATGTTGTGCTCGACGGTCTGGTAGTAGTGGGTGACGTTGCGCTCGGTCTTGCCGTAGTAGTTGGCCTTGCGCACAGCGAGCGGATCGAGTTGCAGGTGACGGGCAATCGCGTCCATCACTTCTTCGATCGCGACCATGCCTTGCGGGCCACCGAAACCACGGTAAGCGGTGTTCGACGCGGTGTTGGTCTTGCAGCGGTGACCGTGAATGGTCGCGTCACCGAGGTAGTACGAGTTGTCCGAGTGGAACATCGCGCGGTCAACGATGGAGGCGGACAAGTCCGGTGAGCAGCCGCAGTTGCCGGCCAGGTCCATGTTGATCCCGTGCAGGCGCCCGGTGCTGTCGAAGCCGACGTCGTACTCGACGTAGAACGGGTGACGCTTGCCGGTCATCAGCATGTCTTCGACGCGCGGCAGGCGCATTTTGGTCGGCTGACCGGTGAGGTGCGCAACCACCGCGCACAGGCACGCCGGGCTGGCAGCTTGCGTTTCCTTGCCGCCGAAACCGCCACCCATGCGACGCATGTCGACGACGATTTTGTTCATCGACACGTCGAGTACTTCGGCGACCAGTTTTTGCACTTCGGTCGGGTTCTGCGTCGAGCAGTAGACGATCATGCCGCCGTCTTCGGTGGGCATCACCGAGGAGATTTGCGTCTCCAGGTAGAAGTGTTCCTGACCGCCGATGTGCAGCGTGCCCTGAATGCGATGTTCAGCGGTCGCCAGCGCCGAGACCGAATCGCCGCGCTGGTGAGTGTGGCTGTCGAGCACGAAGTGGCGCTTGCGCAGGGCTTCGACCACGTCGAGCACTGGCTCGAGATCTTCGTATTCGATGATCGCGGCCATCGCGGCTTTGCGCGCGGTTTCCAGATCCTTCGCGGCAACGGCAAGCACCGGTTGACCGACAAATTGCACGTCATCGATGGCCAGCAGCGGGTCGCCCGGCATCAATGGGCCGATGTCTTTCAGGCCCGGCACGTCTTCGTGGGTGATGGCGATGCGCACGCCTTCGAAGGCGTAGCACGGCGAGGTGTCGATGCTGATGATTTTCGCGTGGGCGCGGTCCGACATGCGTGCATAAAGGTGCAGCTGGTTGGGAAATTCCAGGCGGTCATCAATGTACTGCGCTTCACCGGACACGTGCTTGGCGGCGCTGTCGTGTTTGACGCTGCGGCCGACACCGGAGGTCAGATCCTTGGCGAACAATTCAGCCAGTTCAGCTTGAGTTTTCTCTACGCCGTGATGGTTAGACATAAGCGGTCACCCGAGTCTCGATGTGCGGTGTTTGCAGTTCGATGAAGTATTTGCGCAGCAGGTTCTGCGCGCTGAGCAGGCGATATTCCTTGCTGGCGCGGAAGTCCGAGAGCGGTGTGAAGTCTTCGGCCAGTGCGGCGCAGGCACGTTCGACCACGGCGTTGTTGAACGGCGCACCGATCAGCGCGGCTTCACAATGGGCGGCGCGTTTCGGGATCGCAGCCATGCCGCCGAACGCCATGCGCGCATCGGTGATCACGCCGTTCTCGACGCGCAGGTTGAACGCGGCGCAGACGGCGGAGATGTCGTCGTCCAGGCGCTTGGAGACTTTATAGGCGCGAAACAGCTGCTCGGCCGTGGCGCGCGGCACGATGATCTTCTCGATGAATTCACTTTCCTGACGGGCAGTGACTTTGTAATCGATGAAGTAATCTTCGAGGTTCAAGGTACGGCGGGTTTCGCCTTTGCACAGCACGACCTGCGCGCCGAGGGCGATCAGCAGCGGCGGCGAGTCGCCGATTGGCGAGGCGTTGCCGATGTTGCCGCCGAGGGTGCCCTGGTTGCGGATCTGCAGGGAGGCGAAGCGGTGCAGCAGTTCGCCGAAGTCCGGGTACTCGGCGTTCAGCGCTTCGTAGCAGTCGGAGAGGGCGGTGGCGGCGCCGATTTCGATGCGGTCTTCAAAGGTGTCGATGCGCTTCATTTCCGCGACGTTGCCGACGTAGATCATCACCGGCAAGGTGCGGTGGAACTGGGTGACTTCCAGGGCCAGATCGGTACCGCCGGCGAGCAGGCGCGCTTGTGGATACGCGTCGTAGAGGTCGGCCAGATCAGCGACAGTCAGCGGCACCAGGCAGCGCTTGTCGCCGCTGTTGAGTTCGCCGATATCGGTCGGGGCGATGGCTTTCAGGCGCGCGATGGTGTCTGCTTCGCGTGCATCGAACTGATCCGCTTGCTTGCCACAGCAGGATTGCTCGGCAGCCGCCAGAATAGGGCGGTAGCCGGTGCAGCGGCAGAGGTTGCCGGCCAGCGCTTCGTGGGCCTTGGCGTGATCCGGTGCATCGCTGTTCTTTTGCAGGGCGAACAGCGACATGACGAAGCCGGGGGTGCAGAAACCGCACTGCGAACCGTGGCACTCGACCATGGCTTTCTGCACGCTGTGCAGTTCGCCTTTGTGCTTGAGGTCTTCGACGCTGATCAGTTGTTTGCCGTGCAGCGACGATACAAAGGTCAGGCACGAGTTGAGGCTGCGATAGCGAATGTATTCGCGGCCATCGTCATCCGTTTGCAACTCACCGACCACCACGGTGCAGGCGCCGCAGTCACCGCTGGCACAACCTTCTTTGGTGCCCGATTTACCGACGTGTTCACGCAGGTAATTGAGCACAGTCAGATTCGGGTCCAGGGCGTGCTCGCTACGGAGTTCCTGGTTAAGTAAAAACTGGATCACGGAAGGCCTCGCAGACTCATTATTGTTGTTAACCGACGTGAACCGAATTTAGCAGGTCTGACTTTTCGGTCAATGGTTTTCTGACTTAAAGGTCAGGAAAATGCATTTCGTCGATCAACAACGTGTCTATTCAGTATTGACCCTCATCGGTCACCCCGCTTTTTTGCGGGATTCGTGCCAAAAACCGCTGAGAGGGCACTCCGCCATGACCGTGCTTATGCGCTACACTGCGCCGCTTGTGCAGATCGATAGAGTTTGAAGGACAACCATGACGTTCAAGGCGCCGGACAGCCTCGCCGAGCAAATCGCTCACCACCTCGCCGAACGCATCATTCGTGGCGAAATGAAGCCGGGAGAGCGCATCCAGGAACAGAAGGTCACGCTGGCACTGAATGTCAGCCGCGGCTCCGTCCGCGAAGCCTTGCTGATCCTCGAACGCCGCCACCTGATCGCGATCCTGCCGCGCCGTGGTGCGCACGTCACCGAACTGACGCCGCACAAGGTGCAGAGCCTGTGTACGCTGATGAGCGAGCTGTACATCCTGCTCGGTAACTCGGTGGCCAATGGCTGGCAAGTGCAGTCGGACATGGCGCCGTTCGTGCAGATCCAGCAGCGCCTGACCGCCAGCTACGAGCGTCAGGACATCCGCAGCTTTGTCGACGACAGCTTCAGCGTGATGCGCGCCGCTTATCCGTTCGCCAACAACCCGTACCTGCAAGAGACCGTCGAGAACCTGCAACCGGCGATGAGCCGTGCGTACTTCCTCGCCCTCGAACAGCGCAAGGCCTCCATGAGCGAGTTCCTTGAACTGTTCGAACGCTTGCTGGCCGCCGTGCTTGCCCGTGATTTACCGCAGATCCGCATCGTGCTGACGGCATACGCCCAGCGCAGCTGCGATCTGGTGGTGTCCGCCCTGACGGTTGCCTAAGCGTGCGGCTCAAGTGCATCAAACTGGCGGGATTCAAATCCTTCGTCGACCCGACCACGGTGAACTTCCCCAGTAACATGGCGGCGGTCGTCGGGCCGAACGGTTGCGGCAAGTCGAACATCATCGACGCCGTACGCTGGGTGATGGGCGAAAGTTCGGCGAAGAACCTGCGTGGCGAATCGATGACCGACGTCATCTTCAACGGTTCGACCAGTCGCAAACCGGTGAGTCAGGCCAGTATCGAGCTGGTTTTCGACAACTCCGACGGCACCTTGCTCGGCGAATACGCGGCCTACGCGGAGATTTCGATTCGCCGCAAAGTCACCCGCGACAGCCAGACCACTTATTACCTCAACGGCACTAAATGCCGGCGTCGTGACATTACCGATATCTTCCTCGGCACCGGTCTGGGCCCGCGCAGCTACTCGATCATCGAGCAGGGGATGATCTCCAAGCTGATCGAATCCAAGCCCGAAGACCTGCGTAATTTCATCGAAGAAGCGGCCGGCATCTCGAAATATAAAGAGCGCCGCCGCGAGACCGAAAACCGCATCCGCCGCACCCACGAAAACCTCGCGCGCCTGACTGACTTGCGCGATGAGCTGGAACGTCAACTCGAACGCCTGCACCGTCAGGCCGAAGCGGCGAAGAAGTATCAGGAATTCAAAGCCGAGGAGCGTCAGCTCAAGGCGCAACTGTCGGCCCTGCGCTGGCAGGATCTTAACGATCAGGTCGGCCAGCGCGAGTCGATCATCGGCACCCAGGAAATCAGTTTCGAAGCCTTGGTCGCCGAGCAGCGCAATGCCGACGCGGCCATCGAGCGCCTGCGCGACGGTCACCATGACCTGTCCGAACGCTTCAATCTGGTGCAAGGTCGCTTTTATTCGGTCGGCGGCGACATCGCCCGGGTCGAGCAGAGCATCCAGCACGGCCAGCAACGTCTGCGGCAGTTGCAGGACGACTTGAAAGAAGCCGAGCGCGCCCGCCTGGAAACCGAATCGCATCTGGGCCACGACCGCACGTTGCTGCTGACCCTCGGCGAAGAGCTGGACATGCTCACCCCCGAGCAGGAAGTCACCAACGCTGCCGCAGAAGAAGCCGCCGCTGCGCTGGAAGATTCCGAATCCGTCATGCATGGCTGGCAGGAGCAGTGGGACGCCTTCAACCTGACCTCCGCCGAACCGCGCCGTCAGGCCGAAGTGCAGCAGTCGCGCATCCAGCAGCTGGAAACCAGCATGGAGCGCCTCGCCGACCGGCAAAAACGTCTCGGTGAAGAACGCGCGCTGCTCTCGGCAGATCCCGAAGACGCGGCGATCATGGAACTCAACGAGCAGCTCGCCGAATCCGAAGCGACTCTGGAAGATTTGCAGACCAGCGAAGAAGCACAGGTCGAGAAACTCGAACAACTGCGTCAGGAATTGCAGCAAGCGCTGACCGCGCAGCAGCAGGCACAGGGGGACTTGCAGCGCCTCAACGGTCGCCTGGCGTCCCTTGAAGCCTTGCAGCAAGCAGCACTGGATCCGGGCACTGGCACCGCCGAATGGCTGAAGGAACATAACCTCGCCGAACGTCCGCGTCTGGCCGAAGGCCTGAAGGTCGAGGCCGGTTGGGAATTGGCGGTGGAAACCGTGCTCGGCGCCGATCTGCAAGCGGTGCTGGTCGACGATTTCAGTGGCTTCGATTTGTCCGGGTTCACGCAGGGCGATTTGCGCCTGCTCAGCCCGGCCAGCGATGGCGTGCGGGTCGCCGGCAGCTTGCTCGATAAGGTCGACGCGCAGATCGATCTGTCGCCGTGGCTCGGTCAGGTCAAACCGGTCGACAGCCTTGAGCAGGCCTTGGCCTTGCGCGGGCAGTTAAGCGCCGGCGAGAGCCTGATCAGCCGCGATGGTTACTGGGTCGGCCGACACTTCCTGCGCGTACGTCGTGCCAGCGAAGCGGAAAGCGGCATGCTCGCCCGTGGCCAGGAAATCGAAGCGCTGCACCTTGAACGCGAAGAGAAAGAAGCCACGGTCGAGGCCATGGAAACTCGCTTGCAAACCCTGCGCGCGCAACAGCGTCAGCAGGAAAACGGTCGCGAACATTTGCGCCGTTTGCTGCAAGACGAAGCGCGCCAGCAGGGCGAGTTGAAAGCGCAGCTGTCCGCCGGTAAAGCCAAGGCCGAACAGCTGACCTTGCGCCGTACCCGTCTCGATGAAGAGCTGGTCGAACTCGGCGAACAACGCGAGCTTGAGCACGAACAAGTCGGCGAAGCGCGCATGCAGTTGCAGGAAGCCCTCGATGCGATGGCACTGGACACCGAGCAGCGCGAGTTGCTGCTGGCCCAGCGCGACAGCCTGCGCGAACGCCTCGACCGTGTGCGTCAGGAAGCGCGCCAGCACAAGGACCACGCGCACCAGTTGGCCGTGCGTCTTGGCTCGTTGCGCGCGCAGCACGACTCCACGCGCCAAGCCCTGGAGCGTCTGGAAATGCAGGCCGAGCGCCTGACCGAAAAGCGCGAACAGTTGAGTCTGAATCTGGAGGAGGGCGAGGCGCCGCTGGAAGAGCTGCGCCTGAAACTCGAAGAACTGCTCGACAAGCGCATGACCGTCGACGAAGAACTCAAGACTGCGCAGATCGCTCTCGAAGATGCCGACCGCGAATTGCGCGACGCGGAAAAACGCCGGACTCAGGCCGAGCAGCAATCGCAGCTTATTCGCGGTCAGCTCGAGCAGCAGCGCATGGAATGGCAAGCCCTGACCGTGCGCCGCAAGGCCTTGCAGGATCAATTGCTCGAAGACGGCTACGATCTCAACGGCGTGCTCGCGACATTAACCGCGCAAGCCAGTGAACGCGAAGCCGAAGAAGAACTCGAACGCATCAGCGCGCGGATTCAGCGCCTGGGTGCGATCAACCTCGCGGCCATCGATGAATACACGCAACAGTCCGAGCGCAAGCGTTATCTGGATGCGCAGGATGCCGATCTGGTCGAAGCGCTGGAGACCCTGGAAAACGTTATACGCAAGATCGACAAGGAAACCCGTAATCGCTTCAAAGATACCTTTGATCAGATCAATGGCGGTTTACAGGCACTTTTTCCAAAAGTTTTCGGTGGCGGACGGGCGTATTTGGAACTGACGGGCGAAGATCTACTCGATACAGGGGTAACGATCATGGCGCAGCCACCAGGGAAGAAGAACAGCACCATCCATTTGCTCTCCGGCGGGGAAAAAGCCCTGACCGCGCTGGCACTGGTTTTTGCGATCTTCAAGTTGAACCCGGCGCCGTTCTGCATGCTCGATGAAGTTGACGCGCCGCTGGATGACGCTAACGTTGGACGCTACGCACGTTTGGTCAAAGAGATGTCGCAGACCGTGCAGTTCATCTATATCACCCACAACAAGATCGCCATGGAAATGGCCGAGCAGTTGATGGGCGTAACGATGCATGAGCCGGGTTGTTCGCGACTGGTGGCCGTGGATGTCGAGGAGGCGATGGCGATGGTGGACGCCTAGCGGCGCAGCTTCGAGCGATAAGCTGCAAGCTGCAAGAGAAGAGCTTGTGGCTTGAAGCTCGCGACTTGCAGCTGAGCTGCGCAAAGATGACAACAGACTGACTATTTGAATGAAAGTGGCAAATCGACACAATTTGCGCAGCGATTTCGACAGACGGTGTAAAGTTGTCTTTGGTCGTGCTAGTTTAATGTCAATTTTTCGTATACGTGGGCAAAACGCCTGTCAGAACATAGAGTTGGCGCCACGTTTTAAAGCGGTTTGCACAATGTAAACCCCTTATTTTTCAGCATTTTTTATAGAGGCACGGGATTACATGGAAATCGGTCTGCGCGAGTGGCTGATCGTCATCGGCATCATTGTGATAGCCGGTATTCTTTTCGATGGCTGGCGCCGTATGCGCGGCGGCAAGGGAAAACTGAAATTCCGTCTTGACCGAAGTCTGTCCAACCTGCCGGACGAGGACACCAGCGCCGAGCTGTTGGGCCCGGCCCGTGTTCTGGACAACCATAAAGAACCACAGCTGGACGAACACGATCTGCCGTCGGTGAGCATGCCGGCCCGCGAAGCACGCGAGCCTCGCGAATCCGGTTCGAAACGTGGCAAACGTGGCAGCAACGGTCCGGCGCAGGGTGACCTGAACCTCAACCTCGATCTGGATGACGGCCCGAGCTTCAGCAGCCGTGACGACGACTTCGTAGAAGACACCAAGCCGTCGCCGGCCGTGGTCGACAAGGATCAGCCGCAAGCTGAAGAAGTATTGGTCATCAGCGTGATCTGCCGTGATGCCGCTGGCTTCAAAGGCCCGGCGCTGTTGCAGAACATTCTCGAAAGCGGTCTGCGTTTCGGTGAGATGGATATCTTCCATCGCCACGAAAGCATGGCCGGCAACGGTGAAGTGCTGTTCTCCATGGCCAATGCGGTCAAGCCGGGTATCTTTGATCTGGACGACATCGACCATTTCAGCACCCCGGCGGTGAGCTTCTTCCTCGGCCTGCCAGGCCCGCGTCATCCGAAGCAAGCCTTCGACGTGATGGTGGCGGCAGCCCGCAAGCTGTCGCAGGAACTGAACGGCGAACTGAAAGATGACCAGCGCAGCGTGCTGACCGCGCAGACCATCGAGCACTACCGTCAGCGCATCGTCGAATTCGAACGCCGCGCCTTGACCCAGAAGCGCTAAAGGCCAAGATCAAAAGATCGCAGCCTTCGGCAGCTCCTACAGAGGAACGCGATCCCTGTAGGAGCTGTCGAGTGCAACGAGGCTGCGATCTTTAAATGATGAAACTGGAGCAGCCTCGGCTGCTCTTTTGCTTTATGAGAGAACACCCATGACCGCCGCCAAAAACCGCATACTCGAGCTGCGTGCTGAACTCGATCAGCACAACTACCGTTACCACGTCCTCGACGAGCCGAGCATTCCGGACGCCGAGTACGACCGGTTGTTCCACGAGCTCAAGGCGCTGGAAGCGGCCAACCCGGAACTGATCACCAGCGATTCGCCGACCCAGCGCGTCGGCAGCGTGGCGCTGACCGCGTTCACTCAGGTGCGTCACGAAGTGCCGATGCTCAGCCTCGGCAACGCCTTCGAAGAAAGCGACATGCGCGAGTTCGATCGCCGCGTCACCGAAGGTCTGGATCTGCCGGCGGGCGATCTGTTCGGCGGCGGTGCGGCGGTGGAATACAGCTGCGAGCCGAAACTCGATGGCCTGGCGGTCAGCCTGCTGTATCAGGACGGCGTGCTGGTGCGCGGCGCCACGCGCGGCGACGGCACCACTGGCGAAGACATCAGCGTCAACGTACGCACCGTGCGCAACATCCCGCTGAAGCTGCACGGCGAGGGCTGGCCGGCGACGCTGGAAGTACGCGGTGAAGTGTTCATGTCCAAGGCCGGTTTCGAGCGGCTCAACGCCTCGCAACTGGAAGTCGGCGGCAAGACCTTCGCCAACCCGCGCAACGCCGCGGCCGGCAGCTTGCGTCAGCTCGATTCGAAGATCACCGCTAACCGTCCACTGGAATTCTGCTGCTACGGCATCGGCCAGGTCTCCCACGATATTGCCGACACGCACATCGGCAACCTCAAGCAGTTGCAGAAGTGGGGCATGCCGATCAGTCATGAACTGAAGCTGGCCAAGGGCATTGGCGAATGCCTCGATTACTACCGCGACATCGGCGCGCGCCGTAATTCGCTGGCCTATGAAATCGACGGCGTGGTGTTCAAGGTCAACAGCATTGCCGATCAGCGCGAGCTGGGCTTTCGCGCCCGCGAACCACGCTGGGCGATCGCGCATAAATTTCCGGCGATGGAAGAACTCACCGAGCTGCTCGACGTCGAGTTTCAAGTCGGTCGTACCGGCGCTGTCACTCCGGTCGCTCGTTTGAAACCGGTCAAGGTTGCCGGTGTCACCGTGGCCAACGCCACGCTGCACAATATGGATGAAGTCGCGCGTCTGGGCCTGATGATCGGCGACACCGTGATAATCCGTCGCGCCGGTGATGTGATTCCGCAGGTGGTGCAGGTGGTTCTGGAACGTCGCCCGGAAAACGCACGGCCGGTGGCGATTCCCGAGAGCTGCCCGGTCTGCGGTTCGCACGTCGAGCGCACGCAACTGATCAAGCGCAGCAAGGGCAAGGAAACCGTCAGCGAAGGCGCGGTGTATCGCTGCGTCGGGCGACTGGCCTGTGGTGCGCAACTCAAGCAGGCGATCATCCACTTCGTCTCGCGCCGGGCGATGGATATCGAAGGCCTTGGCGACAAGAGTGTCGAGCAACTGGTCGACGAAGGTCTGGTCAGCTCGCCGGCCGATCTGTATGCATTGAAGTTCGAAGACATCGTCGATCTGGAAGGTTTCGCCGAAGTCTCCAGCAACAAGCTGCTGGCGGCGATTGAAGACAGCAAGAAGCCGGGGCTGGCGCGCTTCATCTATGCGCTGGGCATTCCCGATGTCGGCGAGGAGACCGCCAAGGTGCTGGCGCGCTCGCTGGGCTCGCTTGCGCGCGTGCAGCAGGCGCTGCCGCAAGTACTGACCTACCTGCCGGATGTGGGGCTGGAAGTGGCGCACGAGATTCACAGCTTCTTCGAAGATGCGCATAACCAGCAGGTGATTACCGAATTGCTCGGTCATGGTTTGCAGATTCAGGATCAGGGTGAGCTGGGCGCCGAATTCGCGGCCAGCACCACGTTGGGTGGCTTGCTCGACAAGCTGCACATTCCTTCGGTCGGCCCCGGTGGCGCGCAGAAACTCGCAGACAAGTTTGGCTCGCTGGAAGCGGTGATGGATGCTGACTGGCTGGATATGCGTCAGGCATTGCCGGAGAAGCAGGCCAATTCGGTTCGCGAGTTTTTTGCGTTGCCTGAGCATCGGCAGCTGGCTGAGGCAGCCGAACAGCAATTGCGCGATTTCGGCATGCACTGGCAAAGCGAGAAGAAAGTCGTCGAAGGCCTGCCGCTGTCCGGCGAGACCTGGGTGCTGACCGGCAAGGTCGAGTTAATGAGCCGTGATGTCGCCAAGGAACACTTGGAAAGCCTTGGCGCCAAGGTTGCCGGTTCCGTGTCGGCGAAGACTCACTGCGTGGTCGCAGGCCCCGGCGCCGGTTCCAAGCTGACCAAGGCCAATGAACTGGGCGTGAAGGTGATGGATGAAGAGGCGTTTATCGCCTTCCTGAAAGGACATGGGATCAGCGCTTAACAGATCGTTCCCACGCTCCGCGTGGTAACGCATCCCGTGACGCTCTGCGTCACAGCGGACGCGGAGCGTCCGGGGCGGCATTCCCACGCAGAGCGTGGGAACGATCTATGCGCGGCAATGATCTAGTCTTGGCAAGCCCCAGGGAGAGATCGCCATGCACCGCTTTTTCGAGCAGCTCAGTTCCCGCATCATCGCGCCGTTCATGGGCGAATCCTCACGCAACAGCAAGGTCTGGCCGTGCCGCTGCGGCCAGTCGCTGTTCTTTCGCAACAGCCAGTGCCTGGCCTGTAACGCCTTGCTCGGTTATCAACCGGAAGAAAGTCGCCTGACTTCGCTGCAACCGGGGCCATACGAAGGCACCTGGACGCTCGACGCCGATCCCGACGCCGGACTGTTCCGTCGTTGCGCCAACCTCGACACGCCTGCCGCGTGCAACTGGCTGCTGCCGGCCAACGACCACGACAGCCTGTGCATTGCTTGCAGCCTCAACCGGACCATCCCCGATCTGTCCGATCCGGACAACCCAGAGCGCTGGCGCAAAGTTGAAATCGCCAAGCGGCGACTGGTCGCGCAGCTGATCACCCTCGGCCTGCCCGTCATTCCGAAAACCGTGAATGAAAACACCGGGCTGGCTTTCGATTTCATCGGCGTCGACCTTGAAGGCAACGCACCGATGACCGGCCACGCCAACGGCCTGATCACCCTCGACATCAAAGAAGCCGACGACGCCCACCGCGAGCAGGTGAGGGCGGCGATGCATGAACCCTATCGCACACTGCTCGGGCATTTTCGCCATGAGGTCGGCCATTACTACTGGGATCGCCTGATCGCCAACGGCCCATGGCTTGATTCATTCCGCAGCCTGTTCGGCGACGAACGCGCCAGTTACGCCGAGGCGCTTGATCGCCATTATCAACAAGGCGCACCGCTGGACTGGCCGCAACACTATGTCAGCGCCTACGCGACCATGCACCCTTGGGAGGACTGGGCAGAAACCTGGGCGCATTACCTGCACATGATGGACGCCGTGGACACAGCGCTGGGCTTTGGCATGAGCGCACGGGAAATGGATTTCGACTACCAGCCGTTTCCGACCAGCACCTTGTATGACCCCGAGCACCCCGGCGGCGAGGCGTTCCTGTCGTTCGTCAACGCGTGGATCGAACTGGCCGGCATGCTCAATGAGCTGTCACGGAGCATGGGCCAGCCGGATTTCTACCCGTTCGTGTTGCCGGCACCGGCGATTGCCAAGCTGCACTTCATTCATCTGGTGATCCAGCAGGCCGGTGGCAAGGCGGATGAGGTACTGGCCCTGTAGCGGCAAAAGATCGCAGCCTTCGGCAGCTCCTACATGGATCCGCGCTCTCCTGTAGGAACTGCCGCAGGCTGCGATCTTTATGTCCTTGAAGCTATTCATATTTTTAATCTGCAACCAACGGTTGTAACTTCATCTCAGATAGGTACAATGGCGCGGCTCGCCGACAGGCAAGCGTCGTTATGGTGACCCCATCGGTCCCCCCGCAACGATTACCCGTGAACCTGGTCAGAGCCGGAAGGCAGCAGCCACAGCGGGAACATTGTGTGCCGGGGTGTGGCTGGTGGGGTTACCACCTTAACGAACAATCGAACGCTTCAAACAGAACTGCATGGGTTTCGCCCACTGCGGTTTTTTTGTGCCTGTCAATCTTCCGCTTCATTCTTTGCTGTTGCCAGGAGGCCACTCATGTCATTTCCAAAACTCTTCCTCTGCCTGTTGGCATCGACGCTGCTCGCAGCCTGCGCCACGCCGCTGACGCCCGAGCAGCAGAAGGCTCAGGATGCGCAAACCGCGGCGGCCCGCGACTACTTTTCGCGCAAGGTCGAACTCACCGATGACGGTGGCGACTCGGCGGGTTACACCACGCTGGAACTGAAGAACTCCACCGAGGGTTACATTCTGGCCTACTACGGCGCGGATAAGATGACCCCGCTCTACACCGAAGAAGTCACCAAGTGCGTAGGCACGACGGGCGCCTTTCCGTCGCTCGATTGCGAGCTCTACGACGGTGTTCATCGTTGGGCCGGTTTTTCTTACACCGTGGCGTCTGAAGATACCGTCGTAAAGGATCCCCGACTGATTCCGATGCAAAGCCGGATCAATGTCAAAAAAGGCGATCTGATCGTGATGACGCGCCACTCGCCGCAACACTGGCGATTTGCCGGGCGCTTTGTGCAACCGTAAGGGTTCAGCCAAACGCGCTGTTGGCTCGCAAAAAAAACCACCTGTACAGGTGGTTTTTTATTTTGTCTTTGCCGTGCTCTCGGCATCCGGCTCGAGGCGTCCGGTATACAAGCGGATAATCTCATCAATCTCCCCCGACATTTTCATCCGCAACAACGTGCGCAAAATCCGCTGCACCGGCACTTTTGGGTCATTGCGCACATAGCAACCGACCTTTTGCTCCTGTAACACGGCGACACCTTGCAGTTGCTGCTCAGGCATCAATCGCTGGTTAAACCAATCCAGCGTCCACTGATTGCTCACCGCATAGCGATAGCGCCCGGCCAGCAATTTCTCCAACACCTGCTCCTGATTACGCGCATCTTCGCGTTGCAACCGATCAGCGTCGAACAACGGTTGCAGAGTCGGGTAGGTGTAGCCCAGCACGGTGCCGATGGATTGGCGGGGCAGGTGAGCGGGATCGGCGCTGGCCGCTTGATCCTTGCGGCTGATCAGCAGGTCACGTTGAAACAGCAACGGAAGACTCCAGATGTAATCCCCCGACTGATTCGGCAGCCACGACTGCGCGGCATAGCAGCGCACGTCGATCTCGCCGTGTTCCATGGCGCCCTGGACCCGGGCACGCGGCAGAACGTGAAACTCGGCCGGTACCCCCACCTGCGTGGCCAGGCTGAGCATCACATCGTAAAGGATGCCCTGGGTCGGGCGGCCGCGTTCGAATTGCACCATCGGCATGGCCCAGCTGTCGGGCATGGCGAAGCGCAACGGGGTTTCCGCTGCCGTCACGTTCAGGCTGATTCCCAGCAACGCCCCCACGGCCCACCGCATAAACGCTCCGGTAATTCCCGATCCCGAGCCGATAAAAGCCTCTGCTGATGCAGCTTAGCCATATTAGACGAGGACACCGGATGCAATTTTGCCCTTGCTCCGCTAGCATTAGCCGCTTCAGCTTCCTTCGTTGCGACGGTTTTCGATGAGTTATCAGGTTCTTGCACGTAAATGGCGTCCGCGCTCGTTCCGCGAAATGGTCGGCCAGACCCATGTGCTCAAGGCTCTGATCAATGCCTTGGACAGCCAGCGGCTGCACCACGCGTACCTGTTCACCGGTACGCGCGGGGTGGGTAAAACCACGATTGCGCGGATCATTGCCAAATGCCTGAACTGTGAAACAGGTATCACTTCCAGCCCGTGCGGCGAGTGCTCGGTGTGCCGGGAAATCGACGAGGGCCGATTCGTCGACCTGATCGAGATCGACGCCGCGAGCCGCACCAAGGTCGAAGACACCCGCGAACTGCTCGACAACGTGCAGTACGCGCCGAGCCGTGGGCGCTTCAAGGTCTATCTGATCGACGAAGTGCACATGCTCTCCAGCCATTCCTTCAATGCGCTGCTGAAAACCCTCGAAGAACCGCCGCCGTACGTCAAGTTCATCCTGGCGACCACCGACCCGCAGAAACTTCCGGCAACGATTTTGTCGCGCTGCCTGCAGTTCTCGCTGAAGAACATGACGCCTGAGCGTGTGGTCGAGCATTTGACCCACGTTCTCACTGCCGAAAACGTGCCGTTCGAAGACGATGCCCTGTGGCTGCTCGGTCGCGCTGCTGATGGTTCGATGCGTGATGCCATGAGCCTGACCGATCAGGCGATCGCTTTCGGTGAAGGCAAGGTGCTGGCCACCGACGTGCGGGCGATGCTCGGCACGCTGGATCACGGTCAGGTCTACGACGTCCTGCATTCATTGATCGAAGGCGACGCCAAGGCGTTGCTCGAAGCCGTGCGTCATCTGGCCGAGCAAGGCCCGGACTGGAATGGCGTGCTCTCGGAAATTCTCAATGTGCTGCACCGCGTGGCCATCGCTCAGGCGTTGCCGGAAGGTGTCGACAACGGCCATGGCGACCGCGATCGCGTGCTGGCACTGGCGCAAGCCTTGCCGGCCGAAGACGTGCAGTTCTATTACCAGATGGGCTTGATCGGTCGCCGCGATTTGCCGCTGGCACCGGATCCACGCGGCGGTTTCGAAATGGTCCTGCTGCGGATGCTGGCCTTCCGGCCCGCGGATACGGCGGACGCCCCGAGGCAGCCGCTAAAGCCAGTGGGGATCAGCCAGGCCACAGTTGATTCCGCAAACTCCGTGGCTGCCGCGCCCAAACCTGCGCCGGTAGTCGCTGCGGCTGTTGTGCCGATACTAACACCAGCGCCAACTCCTGTGGTTGCGCCGGCACCGGTTGCCGAGCCTGTGGTCGCGGCTGAGCCGCAACCTGCGCCAGAACCAGTACCAGTACCAGTACCTGAGCCAGTTGCCGTCGAAGCAGTGGTCGACCTGCCGTGGAACGATCCGGTGGAACCTGAGCCCGAGCCCGCGCAGCAACCTGCCGTCGAGCCCGTGCTGGAAACCACCGCCGAGCAACCCGAGTTGCCGCCGATGCCGCTGCCGACCCCGGACAGCGTCGTCCCGGAGGCGCCTGAGTGGGCTGCCGCACCGATTCCCGAGCCGTCGGTTGCCGACGTCGATGCCGCCACACCGGGCATGGATCTGGACGACGAGCCGCCGCTGGACGAGGATTACATCGAGCCGGACATGGATTCGGCTTACAGCTACCTCGACGAACTGGCCAGTGAGCACGCCGCCGAGCCTGCCCCGGAACCCGAGCCGGAACCGGCTGCGGCACCAGCCACAGGTCTGGCGCTGCAATGGCTGGAGCTGTTCCCGAAACTGCCGATCTCCGGCATGACCGGCAGCATTGCCGCCAACTGCACGCTGATTGCGGTCGATGGCGATCATTGGCTGATGCACCTCGATCCGGCGCACAGCGCGCTGTTCAACGCTACGCAACAGCGGCGTCTGAACGATGCGTTGAATCAGTTCCACGGCCGCACGCTGGGCCTGACCATCGAACTGATCAAGCCCGAGCAGGAAACCCCGGCCCAGGCCGCGTCCCGTCGGCGTGCCAACCGTCAGCGCGAGGCGGAGGAGTCGATTCACGGCGATCCGTTCATCCAGCAGATGGTTCAGCAGTTCGGCGCGGTGGTGCGACACGATACTATTGAACCTGTCGATGCCTTGGTCGCCCAAGGCTAATAACTGAAGGTGCTCGGCTAATCTTCGCCGGGCGCTGTTTTGATCCAAGTACTTTTGAGGTGATTCCCATGATGAAAGGTGGCATGGCCGGCCTGATGAAGCAGGCGCAGCAGATGCAGGAAAAGATGGCCAAGATGCAGGAAGAACTGGCCAACGCCGAAGTCACCGGTAAGGCCGGCGGCGATATGGTCACCGTGGTGATGACCGGTCGTCACGACGTGAAGAGCGTCAGCATCGACCCTAGCCTGGTTGAAGGCATGAGCGAAGACGACAAAGAGATGCTGGAGGCGGTGATCGCTTCCGCCGTCAATGACGCTGTGCGCAAGATCGAAAAGAACAGCCAGGATAAAATGGGCAACATGACCGCCGGCATGAACCTGCCAGCCGGTATGAAACTGCCATTCTGATTCGCCAATCGGCGGCAGATGAGCTACACAAAATGCCAGGCATCGCGCCTGGCATTTTTGTTTCTGCCTGATCGTTGACTGATCGTTCCCACGCTCTGCGTGGGAATGCAGCCCGGGACGCTCCGCGTCCCAAGTCCAGAGCCGAACGCTAAGCGCCCGTTGAGGCATTCCCACGCAGAGCATGGGAACGATCAATTCCCGTCACCTGAATAAACATCGAACGCGCAAAAGCCTCAACGGTCTGCTCCCTATACCCGCTGAATTCACACTTCACAGGAGACGCTGACATGTCCGACCCTCTCACGCTCAACCAACGTTTCGTCCTCGCCTCACGCCCGGTCGGAGCGCCGACCCCGGAAAACTTCCGTCTCGAACGCGAAGCGCTGCCGGATCTTGCGGACGGTGAGGTGCTGCTGAAAACCCTCTACCTGTCGCTGGACCCCTACATGCGCGGACGCATGAGTGACGCGCCGTCCTACGCCGCGCCGGTGCAAATCGGTGAAGTGATGACCGGCGGCGCAGTCAGCCGTGTTGAGGACTCGCGTCATCCGAAGTTTCACAAAGGCGATCTGGTGGTTGGGGCCACCGGTTGGCAGAGCCACAGCATCAGCGACGGCCGCAACATCATCCCGATCCCTGCCGGGCTGCCGAGCCCGTCGATGGCGCTGGGTGTGTTGGGCATGCCGGGCATGACCGCGTACATGGGTTTGATGGACATCGGTCAACCTAAGGAAGGCGAAACGCTAGTTGTAGCCGCTGCATCCGGAGCGGTGGGCTCGGTGGTCGGCCAGGTGGCCAAGATCAAAGGCCTGCGCACTGTCGGTGTGGCCGGCGGGGCGGAGAAGTGCAAGTACGTGGTCGAAGAACTGGGTTTTGACGCCTGCATCGATCACAAGGCTGCGGATTTCGCTGAACAGTTGGCCAAGGCTTGCCCCAATGGCATCGACATCTACTACGAGAACGTCGGCGGTCATGTGTTCGATGCCGTGATGCCGTTGCTCAACCCCAAGGCGCGGATTCCGCTGTGTGGCCTGATCGCCGGTTACAACGCCTCCGAAGCACCGCAAGGCCCGGATCGCCTGCCGCTGCTGCAACGCACACTGTTGACCAAGCGTGTGCGTATTCAGGGCTTTATCGTGTTCGACGACTACGGCGATCGTCAGCCGGAATTCATCAGCCACATGGTGCCGTGGGTGCGCGACGGCAAGGTGAAATTCCGCGAGGACGTGGTCGAAGGCCTGGAGCAGGCGCCCGAAGCTTTCATCGGTCTGCTGGAGGGGCGCAATTTCGGCAAACTGGTGGTGCGGGTTGCGCAGGACTGAGTATTTGACGCTGGCCAGAGGCGCGGGTATAAACCGCGTCTCGTTGTTTTGTCGGACTTTTTACCCATGAGCTTCAGCCCTTTGATTCGCCAACTGATCGACGCGCTGCGCACCTTGCCGGGCGTGGGTCAGAAAACCGCTCAGCGCATGGCGTTGCAGATGCTCGAGCGTGACCGCAGCGGTGGCTTGCGTCTGGCCCAGGCCCTGAGCCAGGCCATGGAGGGGGTCGGCCACTGCCGCCAGTGCCGCACGCTGACCGAAGACGATTTGTGCCCGCAATGCGCCGATACACGCCGTGACGACACGTTGCTCTGCGTGGTGGAAGGACCGATGGACGTGTATGCGGTCGAGCAGACCGGCTTCCGTGGCCGCTATTTCGTGCTCAAGGGGCATTTGTCGCCGCTCGATGGTCTGGGGCCTGAGGCGATCGGTATTCCGCAGTTGATGACGCGCATCGAAGAGGCCGGCACGTTTACCGAAGTCATCCTTGCGACCAACCCGACCGTGGAAGGTGAGGCGACGGCGCATTACATCGCGCAGCTGCTGAGCAACAAAGGCCTGATCGCTTCGCGGATTGCCCACGGCGTGCCGTTGGGTGGCGAGCTGGAGCTGGTCGATGGTGGCACGCTGGCGCATTCGTTTGCCGGGCGTAAACCGATTTCTCTCTGATAAAAATCAAAAGATCGCAGCCTTCGGCAGCTCCTACAGGGAAACGCGTATTTCCAATGTAGGAGCTGCCGAAGGCTGCGATCTTTTGATCTTCTGCATCTTGTAAACCAAGCAAGCGCTCGGTTAAGTTCGGCGAACCCTTCCGTGGAGCTCGCCCATGCCTGCCTTTCAGGAATACTTCGACCCCAGCCACCAAATGGTCCGCGACAGCGTCAGACGCTTCGTCGAGCGCGAGATCCTGCCCGACATTGACCAGTGGGAAGAAGCCGAGAGCTTCCCCCGTGAGCTGTACCTGAAGGCCGGCGCGGCCGGCATTCTCGGCATCGGTTACCCCGAAGCGCTGGGTGGCAGCCATGAAGGCGATCTGTTCGCCAAGGTTGCCGCCAGTGAGGAGTTGATGCGCTGCGGCTCTGGCGGCCTGGTCGCGGGGCTGGGGTCGCTGGATATCGGTCTGCCACCGATCGTCAAATGGGCGCGCCCCGAAGTGCGTGATCGCGTTGTGCCGCAAGTGCTCAGCGGCGAAAGGATCAGCGCCCTGGCGGTCACCGAACCCGGCGGCGGCTCCGACGTCGCCAACCTGCAAACCCGTGCCGTGCGCGACGGCGATGTGTATCGCGTCAGCGGCAGCAAAACCTTTATTACCAGTGGCGTGCGCGCCGATTACTACACCGTCGCGGTGCGCACCGGTGCGCCGGGTTTCGCCGGCATCAGTCTGTTGTTGATCGAAAAGGGCACGCCGGGCTTCACCGTTGGCCGTCAGTTGAAAAAAATGGGCTGGTGGGCGTCGGACACCGCTGAATTGTTCTTCGACGATTGCCGGGTGCCTGTGGGCAATCTGATCGGCGCCGAGAACATGGGCTTCGCCTGCATCATGGGCAACTTTCAGAGCGAGCGGCTGGCGTTGGCATTGATGGCCAACATGACCGCGCAGCTTGCACTGGAAGAAAGCCTGAAATGGGCACGCGAGCGCCAAGCGTTCGGCAAGCCGATCGGCAAGTTTCAGGTGATCAAGCATCGTCTCGCCGAGATGGCCACGGCGCTGGAGGTCTCGCGGGAGTTCACTTACCGGCAAGCGGCGAAAATGGCGGCGGGGCAGAGTGTGATCAAGGAGATTTCCATGGCGAAGAACTTTGCCACGGACACCTCGGACCGGATCACCACGGAGGCGGTGCAGATTCTCGGCGGCCTGGGTTACATGCGCGAGAGTCTGGTGGAGCGGCTGTATCGGGATAACCGCATCTTGTCGATTGGCGGCGGGACGCGGGAGGTGATGAACGAGATCATCAGCAAGCAGATGGGGCTTTAAAGTCAAAAGATCGCAGCCTTCGGCAGCTCCTACAGGGAAACGCACATCCCAATGTAGGAGCTGCCGAAGGCTGCGATCTCTTGATCTTGATTATTTATCAGTCAACGCAAACTGCGTCAGGCAGAACGTCGGGATGCCCATGTCCTCAAGACGCTGCGACCCACCCAATTCCGGCAAATCAATAATCGCTGCCGCCTCATGCACCCGCGCGCCCATGCGGCGAATCAGATTGGCCGCCGCAATCAGCGTGCCGCCCGTGGCGATCAAGTCATCGAACATCACCACCGAATCGCCTTCGCACAGGCTGTCGGCGTGCACTTCCAGAAACGCTTCGCCGTACTCGGTCGCGTAACCTTCGGCCAGCACGTCTGCCGGCAATTTACCTTGCTTGCGGAACAGCACCAGCGGCTTGTTCAACTGATAGGCCAGCACCGAGCCGATCAGGAAACCGCGCGCATCCATTGCGCCGATATGGGTGAAATCGGCTTCCACATAGCGGTGGGCGAAACTGTCCATCACCAAGCGCAGCGCCGTTGGCGATTGAAACAGCGGGGTGATGTCGCGAAAGATCACGCCCGGTTTCGGGAAGTCGATCACTGGGCGGATAAGCGATTTGATGTCGAAGGAGTCGAAGACCATCGTCGAGGTGTCCTGGCAGGGCTGCAAACGGCGCAGTATACCCGCGGCTGAAACGCTTCGCTCAACCGCGGATCGAGATCAGCCTTCGATCGAGCCACCGGCCAGCGCGCAGAGCTGGATCGGGTCGAGGATATGAATCTCCTTGCCTTCGGCGGCGATCAGTTCGTTCTGCTGGAAACGGGTGAACACCCGGGACACGGTTTCTACCGCCAGACCGAGGTAGTTGCCGATTTCATTGCGCGACATGCTCAGGCGGAACTGATTGGCGGAAAAACCGCGAGCGCGGAAGCGTGCCGAGAGGTTGACCAGAAACGTGGCGATGCGCTCGTCGGCGGTTTTCTTCGACAGCAGCAACATCATTTGCTGGTCATCGCGGATTTCCCGGCTCATCACGCGCATCAACTGGCGGCGCAGCTGCGGCAGTTGCAGGGCCAGCTCATCGAGGCGTTCAAAAGGGATTTCGCAGACCGAGGTGGTTTCCAGTGCCTGGGCGGAGACCGGGTGTTTCTCGGTGTCCATGCCAGACAGGCCGACCAGTTCGCTCGGCAGGTGGAAACCGGTGAGCTGTTCTTCGCCGCTGTCGCTCAGGCTGAAGGTCTTCAGGGCGCCGGAGCGTACTGCATAAACGGAATCGAACGTGTCGCCCTGGCGGAACAGGAACTCGCCCTTTTTCAACGGGCGGCCGCGTTTAACGATTTCGTCCAGCGCATCCATGTCTTCCAGATTCAGAGAAAGTGGCAGGCAGAGAGGGGCCAGGCTGCAATCCTTGCAATGGGCCTGGTTGTGAGCGCGCAGTTTAACTGGCTCGGACATTTCTTAAATCCTTGTGGGAAAACACACATAAGCCGTAAGGGTAACCCACGGGAGGACATTCAGGCCAGTCTGAGGCGACTTTGCCCTACAGCCATAAAGCCGCAGGGCCGGCAGCCGATAAACAGGTATCAACATGCATACAAGGAACGATTCGATGACCGCTATTGGCACGCTGGGCCCCGGTAGCAGCGATGTTGCGGCCGTGCCGGAAGCGTTTAAAACTGCGTCGGGCAATGCCCGCGAACCAGGTTCGAGCGAAGAGGCAACCCCGACCTTGGTCGAGGGCGTCAAAGTGTCGCTGTCCGGTGCATCGATCGAAAAGTCCGCCGGTGTCGGTGGCAAAAACAGTGACATCGACGACAGCGGGCTGCCTGAGAACATCCAGCAATTGCTGAAAATGATCCGCAAGCTGCAAAAGCAGATTGCCGAGAAAAAGGCGCTCATCGAAGCGGTCATGGCCGACAAACGCCTTTCCATTGAAGAAAAGATCAATAAGGTCGCTGCTCTGCGCGGCGCCATTGCCGCATTGAATACGGGTCTGATCACCGCCAACCTGGCCTTGTCCAAAGTGGTGGGGCAGTCGGGCCTGACGGCGGATCAGAATATGAAAGTCGGTTCGCTGCTGATGAAAAACTAAATCACCCGCGAAAAACGCTGGCGGTTCTGCTGTTCCAGATACGCATCGAACACCATGCACACCGATCGCACCAGCAAACGTCCCGCCGGCAACACTTCAATCCGCTCGCGACCGAGTTCGATCAAACCATCGCTGGCCATGCCTTGCAGCTGCGGCCACAGTGCGCCGAAGTAACCCTGAAAGTCGATGTTGAACTGCTGCTCGATCGCGGCAAATTCCAGGCTGAAATTGCAGATCAGTTGCTGAATCACCGCACGCCGCAGACGATCATCGGCGTTGCACACCAAGCCCCGGCTGGTCGCGAGTTGCGCGGCGGCGAGGGTGTTCTGGTACGCGTTGAGGTCGCTGCTGTTCTGGCAGTACAGGTCACCGATCTGGCTGATGGCCGACACGCCCAGGCCGATCAAGTCGCAATGACCGTGCGTGGTGTAACCCTGGAAGTTGCGTTGAAGAGTTTCCTCTTCCTGGGCAATGGCCAGCTCATCATCAGGCAAAGCGAAGTGATCCATGCCGATGTAGCGATAGCCGGCGGCGGTGAGCTGTTCGATGGTGCGCTCGAGCATTTCCAGCTTCTGCGCAGGCGCCGGCAACTCATTGCCATTGATCCGCCGCTGCGGCATGAAGCGCTCCGGCAGGTGCGCATAGTTGAACACCGAGAGCCTGTCCGGTTGCAGGCTGATGACTTCCTCGACGGTGCGGGCGAAGTTTTCCGGGGTCTGCTTGGGCAAGCCGTAAATCAAGTCGATATTGATCGAGCGAAATTGCAGGGTGCGCGCGGCATCGATCACCGCGCGGGTTTCCTCCAGACTTTGCAGGCGATTGACCGCGCGCTGCACCGCCGGATCGAGGTCTTGCAGGCCGATGCTGACCCGGTTGAAGCCGAGTTCGCGCAGCAGGCCCATGGTCGACCAGTCGGCTTCGCGCGGGTCGATCTCGATACCGTAGTCGCCGGAATCGTCCTCCAGCAGATTGAAATGCTTGCGCAGGTGCGCCATCAGCTGACGCAGTTCGTCATGGCTGAGAAAGGTCGGGGTGCCGCCGCCAAAGTGCAGTTGCTCGACTTTCTGTGCCGGATCGAGGTGGCAGGCGATCAACTGGATTTCCTGCTCCAGGCGCTGCAAGTACGGCAGCGCGCGGCCGCGATCCTTGGTGATGACCTTGTTGCAGGCGCAGTAGTAGCAGATGTTCGCGCAGAACGGCACATGCACATACAGCGACAACGGCCGCAGGGATTTGCGGCTGTCGCGCAGGGCATGGAACAGGTCGAAAGTGCCGACCTGACTGTGAAATTGCACAGCGGTCGGATAAGAGGTGTAGCGCGGCCCCGCCAGGTCGTAGCGGCGGATCAAATCGGTGTCCCAACGAATGGCGTCGAGCATGCGGGCATTCCCCCGGATAGGCTGGCAGTGTGAGCGAGTCTATCGGGGTGCGGCCATGGGGCTGTTGATTTGCATCAACAGCATAAGATCAAAAGATCGCAGCCTGCGGCAGCTCCTACAGGGGATCGCATTTCGATGTAGGAGCTGCCGAAGGCTGCGATCTTTTGCTTTTAATGGCCCATCAGCCAATGCTGATGTGGGCCGGGCAGGGTCCAGAGGCCAAACAGAATCACCAGCAATCCACCGGCCATGCGCACGCTGCGTTTGCGCAAAAGGGCGGTGACGCGTTCTGCCGCAAGACCTGTGGCGAGCAACACTGGCCAGGTGCCGAGCCCAAACGCCAGCATCAACAACGCACTGTCCAGCGCATTGCCCTGACTCGCGCTCCACAACAGCGTGCTGTAAACCAGTCCGCACGGCAGCCAGCCCCACAACGCGCCAAGCAATAGCGCGCGAGGCAAACTCGACACCGGCAGCAATCGGTTCGCCACTGGCTGGATATAGCGCCACAGCCCGCGCCCCAGACTTTCAATGCGCGTCAGCCCGCTCCACCAGCCGGCCAGATACAAACCCATGGCAATCAACAACAACCCGGCCAACACACGCATGAACAGCGCCGCCGGACTGTTCGCCACCGCCCACCCCGCGAGCCCGATCAGCAAGCCCGCCGTGGCATAACTGAGAATCCGCCCAAGGTTATACGCCAGCAGCAAACGAAAGCGGCGGCTGCGCTGTTCCTTGGGAATCGCCAGGGTCAGCGCACCCATCAAACCGCCGCACATGCCCAGACAATGACCGCCACCGAGCAGGCCGAGGATCAATGCCGATACCAGCAAGGGCGCCAGTTCAAGCATGGGGTGGCGCCTTGTCGTCCGGTTTTTTGGGGTTGGCTTCGTCCACCGCCGCCGTGTGGTTCGGATCCTGATCGTCGAAGAGGATGCTGTGCGCCGGGCCGTCCAGGTCGTCGTACTGACCGCTGTCCACCGCCCAGAAAAAGATGTACACGGCGATGGCCACGATCAGCAGCGCGGCCGGAATCATCACGTAGAGAGCTGGCATCTGTACTCCAGACGCCCGCGCGGCTCAGGCCGGCAGCGGGCGGGTTTGCGATCGGGTGCTGGCGGGCGGCGGACTCGGCAAGCGAGTCAGGCGCAAGGCATTGAGCACCACGGTCAGCGAACTGATCGACATGCCGACGGCAGCCCACACCGGAGTGATCCAGCCGAGGGCGGCGAACGGCAACATGAGGCCATTGTACAGCGCCGCCCACAGCAGGTTCTCGATGATTACCCGACGGGTGCGGCGCGCCAGCGTGAAAGCCTGGACCAGCGCGTCGAGGCGGTTGGACAGCAGCACCGCATCAGCACTGGTTTTCGCCAGATCGGTGGCCGAACCCATGGCCACACTGATGTCGGCCGCCGCGAGCACCGGCACATCATTGACGCCGTCGCCGAGCATCAGCACTTTGCGACCTTCCTTGTGCAGTTGCTGCAGGACTTGCAGTTTGTCATCCGGGCGCAAGCCACCACGGGCTTCGTCGATACCGAGTTCAGCGGCAACGCTGGCGACCATCGGCGAGCTGTCGCCGGACAACAGCAATGTGCGCCAGCCGCGTGCCTTGCAGGCGGCGAGCAGGGCAGGGGCATCGTCGCGCAGGCGATCATCGAGGACGAACCAGGCCAGCGGCCCTTGAGTGTCGCCGAGCAGCAACCATTGGCCCGCCTCGTCCGGCATCGACGGCGCCGTAGCGCCGCTCAGGGCGCAGACAAATTCCGTCTGGCCAATGCGCAAGCGCTGCCCGCCGACCAGCCCTTCGAGGCCAAGCCCCGGCGTGCTGTGGACGTCTTCAGCGGCCAGCGGCGCACGGCCGAAGGCGCGGGCAAGCGGGTGCTCCGAACGGTTTTCCAGGGCGGCGGCGAGGCTCAGGCATTGCTCGCTGTCGCACGCGCCAAGGGGGCGAATCGAGCGCAGCACCAGTCGTCCTTCGGTGAGGGTGCCAGTCTTGTCGAAGATCACTGTGTCGATCTGATTCAGGCCTTCCAGCACATGGCCACGGGTCAGCAACAAGCCGAGTTTGTGCAGGGTGCCGGTGGCGGCAGTTAGCGCGGTTGGTGTCGCCAGCGACAGGGCACACGGACAGGTGGCGACCAGCATGGCAAGGACGATCCAGAACGCCCGGGATGAATCCAGCTCCCACCACAGCAGGCCAATGGCGGCTGCGGCGATCAGTGATAACAGCAGGAACCATTGCGCGGCGCGGTCGGCGATTTCCGCCAGTCGCGGTTTTTCTGCCTGGGCGCGGTCGAGCAGACGGACAATGGCCGACAGGCGCGTGTCTTGCCCCAGCGCCTGCACTTCCACGGTCAGCGCGCCCTCGACGTTGAGCGTGCCAGCGGTGACTGCATCGCCGGGCACGCGGGGTTGTGGCAGGTATTCGCCGGTCAGCAGTGATTCGTCGATGCTCGACTGGCCGTCGATGATCTTGCCATCCGCCGGCAGGATCGAGCCCGCCTGCACCAGAATCCGGTCGCCGAGGCGTAGCTCGTTGAGCAGGATGCGTTCGCTCTGGCCGGCTGCATCAAGACGCAGGCACGACGGCGGCAGCAGATTGACCAGTTGCGCCGTCGCGGCGGCAGTGCGCTCGCGGGCACGACGCTCCAGATAGCGCCCGGCCAGCAGGAACAGCGCAAACATCCCGACCGCGTCGAAATACAACTCGCCGACGCCGGTGATCGACGTCCAGATCCCGGCGATGTAGGCACTGCCGATCGCCAGTGACACCGAGACATCCATGGTCAGGTGGCGCGTGCGCAGATCGCGCATTGCGCCTTTGAAGAACGGCGCGCAACTGTAGAACACGATCGGCGTGGTCAGGAACAGTGCGACCCAGCGCAGGATTGTGTGCAGCTCCGGGCTGAGGTCGATATTGAACTCCGGCCAAGTGGCCATGGTTGCCATCATCGCCTGAAACCACAGCAAACCGGCCACGCCGAGCTGGCGCAGGGCGAGGCGGTTTTCGCTGGCCAGTTGTTCGCTGGCGCGATCGGCCTGATACGGGTGGGCGGCATAACCGATCTGGCGTAGCTCGGCGAGGATCTGGCTCAGCGGCAGTTGCGCGTCGGCCCAGCGCACGTGCAGGCGATGGTTGGATAGATTCAGGCGTGCTTCGGCCACGGCGGGCAGCGTGCGCAGGTGCTTTTCGATCAGCCAGCCGCACGCGGCGCAACTGATGCCTTCCATCAACAGCGTGGTTTCGGCCAGATCGCCTTCGTGGCGGACGAAGGGTTGCTGCACATCGGCGCGGTCGTACAGCGCCAGTTCGTCGGTCAGTTGCACCGGCAATGCTTCAGGGTTGGCTGACGCTTCGCTGCGGTGTTGGTAATAGCTTTCCAGACCACCGGCGACGATGGCTTCAGCCACGGCCTGACAGCCCGGGCAGCAGAATTCGCGCGATTGCCCGAGTACGACAGCGGTGAAGCGGCTGCCGGAAGGGACGGGCAGGGCGCAGTGGTAGCAGGGGAGTGGGGTGGTCATGGCATCGTTGAGGGGGTAAGCCCTTGTATGGGGGTTGTCCGCTTGCCCTCACCCCAGCCCTCTCCCTGAGGGAGAGGGAGCCGATCGGTGTGAGCCGGAAAAACAGGTTCAGTCGCCGCAATCTTCAAAGCCATACACAAAGCGCGCAAGCACTCGAGATCAGTCCCCTCTCCCTCTGGGAGAGGGCTAGGGTGAGGGGCTTTTGAAGTTGTTTACTTCTTCAGATCTTCCGCGCCTTGCAGCGGTTCATCACCCAGCAACAGATCCTTGTCATGGCTGACCAGTTCTTCTTCGAACATGCGCCAGACATGATCATCCTGACTGCCCAGCAATTCGACAAAGCGACGACCTTCAACTTTATCGCCGAGTTGACCAATGTAGCGCCCGGTTTCGCTCTCGCTGCGAGTCAGGACAATCTTGCGATCCTTCTCCGGCTGCGTCGGCGAGATCAGGTTCAGTTCCAGCGTTTTCGGCTGACTGTCGCCGCTCAAACGCAAATCCACTTCGCCAGTGACGTCATCCAGATGCACGGCAGCGCGCATCTTCAGATTCTGCGCCAACAGTTCACGGTCCAGCGAACGGTTGATGCCTTTGCCGGCCTCGTAGTAGTTGTCGTTGACCAGGTTGTCCGGGTTGTTCACCGCGATGGTCACCATGGACAGGGTCAGGGTCACCGAACAGGCCAGAATCCCGATGATGATCCATGGCCAAAGGTGCTTGTACCAGGGACTTGCGGCGTTTGCTGCGGGCATGTTCAGTTCTCTCAACGGATTTGTGGGCCGATGAATCGGCTCTTGGCTTCAACGTGGACGCTGTCGTCATCGGCATCCTTGAGGCGGAATTTCACCTCGTTGGTGCTCGACGGCAGTTGTTCCGGCGCGCTCGACAACTCGACCGGCATGCTGACGATGTCGCCGGCCGCGACTTTGATCTCGCGCTTGCCTTGCAGGCGCAGGTCCGGCAAACCGCTGGCTTCCAGCACATAGGTATGGTCGCGCTGGTCCTTGTTCATGATCTTCAGGCTGTAGACGTTTTCGATCCGGCCTTCAGCATTTTCGCGGTACAGCACGCGGTCCTTGCTGACGTCGAAACCGACCAGCGAGCGCATGAAGAATGCGCTGACCAACAGGCTGATCATTGCCAGCAACACCACGGCATAGCCGATCAGGCGCGGGCGCAGTTTATGGGTTTTCTGCCCCGACAGGTTGTGTTCGGTGGTGTAGCTGATCAGCCCGCGCGGGTACTCCATTTTGTCCATGATGCTGTCGCAGGCGTCGATACACGCGGCGCAGCCGATGCACTCGATTTGCAGACCATCGCGGATGTCGATACCGGTCGGGCAGACCTGCACGCACATGGTGCAATCGATACAGTCGCCCAGGCCCAGAGCCTTGTAATCGACGCCTTTCTTGCGCGGGCCTCGGCTTTCACCGCGACGCGGGTCGTAGGAAACGATCAGCGTGTCCTTGTCGAACATCACGCTCTGGAAGCGTGCATACGGACACATGTAAATGCACACCTGCTCGCGCAACCAGCCGGCGTTGCCGTAGGTGGCGAGGGTGAAGAAGCCGACCCAGAAATACGACCAGCCATCCGCCTGGCCTGTGAAGAACTCAAAGACCAGTTCGCGGATCGGCGAGAAATAGCCGACGAAGGTTATGCCGGTGACGAAACCGATCAGCAGCCACATCGAGTGTTTGGCGGCTTTGCGCAGCAACTTGTTGGCGCTCATCGGCGCCTTGTCGAGCTTGATGCGCTGGTTGCGGTCGCCTTCGGTGACCTTCTCGCACCACATGAAAATCCACGTCCACACGCTTTGCGGGCAGGTGTAACCGCACCAGACGCGCCCGGCATACACGGTAATGAAGAACAGGCCGAAGGCGGCGATGATCAGCAGGCCCGACAGCAGAATGAAATCCTGCGGCCAGAAGGTCGCGCCGAAGATGAAAAACTTGCGCTCCGGCAAATTCCACCACACGGCCTGATGGCCACCCCAGTTCAGCCAGACCGTGCCGAAATACAGCAGGAACAAGGCGGCGCCGCCCATCATGCGCAGATTGCGGAACAGGCCGGTGAAGGCACGGGTGTAGATTTTTTCTCTGGAGGCGTAAAGGTCAACGCTGTTGTTCGCGTTTTTGCTCGGTGGTGTGACGTCGTGTACCGGAATCTGATTGCTCATCATTGCATCCCACGGCAGTGGAAAAATGCCTCGGTCGATACGTGCCAACCAAGGTCAAAAAGGGGCGTAGCAGTGGCGCAATGATACGCCGGTCGCTCTGGCTCAAGGGTGCGACCTTTGGTCGCGTTGGGTAAAAAACCTGAATGGTGTAGCGAATGCAGCAAAGCCTGATGCAGGTCAATTGACTTGTTGAGTATGGACGGTTTTGGCGTAGCGGCTAATCCATCGTTGTTCAGGGGGGATCGGTTCGACGCTAATGCCACTGCAAGCCTTGAAAAAACTGGACCGAGTTGAGGGTGGCGGGCACGGACGATGCCATCTTCAGGTTTTCAACTGCAGGAGTTATCGAAATGAATAGTTCAAGGCGCAACTTTAAACATTGCTTTTTGCATCAGGGCTTGTTGTGATTTTTTTGTGCCTGAAATATATCCACTTGATTGTTCTGAATGGGTGCTTTGAAGTTTTCTGTTTTTTCTAATAAGTTCTGTTTTCGCGAAAACTTGTTCGCGTTTATTTGATTAATTTAAATGGAATTTCAAGTATGACTTTTAATAAGTTTGCAAGCATTGTGCTGGGCGTTTGTTTATGGGCTTCGCTTGCCTCCGCTCACGCAATGACTGGCACCCCGAAACACATGGTGTTTGCCTCGGATACTCAATATCCCTGGACCGACAAGACCGATAACCGTGATCCCGAATCCGACTCGGAATTCGAAGTTCGCTCCAAGTGGCTGGTCGACAGTCAGCTTGCGAGTATTGCTGATTTCAGAAACCAACATGGTTCGCAAGCCCAGGTGCCGCTGATGATCAATGGTGATATAACCGCTTTTGGTCGTGGCTGGCAGCGGTCTTTTATGAAGGATATGTTGTACAAGCACTTTAAGGGTGAGTACTTGTACGGTTTGGGTAATCATGATTATGAAAACAATGTTGATGATTGTTTTACCAATAGCTGTGCGACGGGAAGTATCGTCGAATTCAAGGAACATCATGAAGGCAAGGTGGACAGCTTTGATCTGAATATCAGCGGTGGATTTCTCGGCAAGACGTACTCCGGCAGTCTCGCCTATTCTAAAAATATAGGCGAAGTTCATATGGTGCAGCTCAATAACGAGCCGACTTACACCACACGGATCTCTCATCCACTGAACCCGACGACGTTTGAAATCAACGATGCACTGGACTGGCTCGAAACGGACCTCAGACTGGCCCGGGTAAGTGGTTACGCCATCATCATCAACATGCATAAACCGTTTAAGCATAAGGGTAATCAGGCACAACAGAGACGCTTTAGTGACATGGTCAACAAATATCAGGTGACGGCCATCTTTGCCGGTCATTTGCATAAAGACGGCGGTGATGCCTACTGGGAGGGGAGCGTGCCGATGTATCTGAGTGGCAGTACGTCTCAGCAAACCTATCTGACTGCCAGCTTTACCGAGGACCGCAAGCAGTTGCAGGTCTATCTGGTGAAGGACAATCAGTGGCGCAATCGAACGCTGATCGATACCACGCCGGTGCATTCAATCTTTGCCAACAAACCATAAAAAAACCCGCCATTGATGTGGCGGGGCTTTTGCGATTAGTGATTGGCGGTTGCCCCTGTCAGGGCAATCTGCCGCCGCCGAGGCCGTCAAGACCGCCACCGTTACCTGGGTTGCTCAAGGTATTTGCCGTATTGGAATGTGCGGGTTGTACAGGCGATTGTGCGGGTTTTGCTTCATCGCCAGGTCGGGGTTGAGGCTGATTTGGCAGTGTGCTTTGGTCATTCTTTGGCATGTAGGCTTCATCCTTGAAGGTTGGCCCGATGCAGCTCATCGGGGTGGGGAAAACTTACAAGGCACCGTTCCTCAGGTCTATTGAGCAAACGTTTCAAGTCGTGAATGCCAGGATGAAAAAAGGCCCCGCCAATCAATATTGGCGGGGCCTTTTTTTGCTTCAAGCGTTGGCCTTACTCGGCGTTCGCTTCCGGTGCTTTTTCACCGTGGGACAGGCTGTAAACATACGCCGCCAGCAGGTGAACCTTATCGTTGCCTTGCAATTGTTCCTGCGCTGGCATCTGGCCCTGGCGGCCGTAACGGATGGTCTGCTGCAATTGCGCGAAGCTCGAGCCGTAGATGAACGCAGCCGGGTGGGTCAGGTTAGGCGCGCCCATGGCCGGGGTGCCTTTGCCTTCCGGACCGTGGCACGCCACGCAGTTGGCGGCGAACAGTTTCTGGCCGTTGGCCGGGTCAGCCTTGGTATCTTCCGGCAGCTTGCGGCCGTCGAGTTGGGTCACGACGAATGCCGCGACATCGGCAACGCCTTGCTCGCCAATGACTTCAGCCCAGGCCGGCATTACCGCGTGGCGACCGCCCATGATGGTGGTCTTGATGGTTTCCGGCTCGCCGCCCCAGCGCCAGTCGGCGTCGGTCAGGTTAGGAAAACCGTAGGCGCCCTTGGCGTCGGAACCGTGGCAGACCGAGCAGTTGGAGGCGAACAGGCGGCCACCCATCTTCAGTGCTTGCGGATCCTTGGCGACTTCTTCGATTGGCATGGCCGCGAACTTGGCGAAGATCGGACCGAACTTGGCGTCCGAGCGAGCCATTTCCTTTTCCCACTCGTGCACGCCGGTCCAGCCGGTCTGGCCGTTGGCGAACGCGGTCTGCTTGTCGTTATCGAGGTAGTTGTAGCCCGGCAGCAGACCTTTCCAGTTGCCCAGACCCGGGTACAGCACCAGGTAACCCAGGGCAAAAACGATGGTGCCGACGAACAGCATGAACCACCATTTCGGCAGTGGGTTGTCGTACTCCTCGATCCCGTCGAAGGAGTGCCCGACGGTCTCGTCCGTCTGTTCGCTGCGCTGGCCCTTGCGGGTCGACAGCAGCAGCCAGGTCAGGGAAAAGATCGTACCGAGACTGAGGACTGTGACGTACAGACTCCAGAATGTAGTCATTCTTTGTTACTCCTAGAAGCTTGCTCGACGTGCTTGATGGCTTCGGGATCATCCGCAAAAGGCAACAAGGTCGCGTCTTCAAACTCCGACTTGCGCTTGGGGCTGAACACCCACAACGCCAGACCGATGAAGGCCACCATCACAACAACGGTGCCCAGGCCACGAATCATCCCGATATCCATCTAGATCACCGTTTGCTTTTGATGATGGTGCCCAGGCCTTGCAGATAGGCCACCAGCGCGTCCATTTCGGTTTTGCCCTTTACGGCAGCCTGTGCACCGGCGATGTCTTCGTCGGTGTAAGGGACGCCGAGCGTGCGCAAGACCTCCATTTTCTTGGCGGTTTCCTTGCCGTCGAGCTTGTTTTCCACGAGGAACGGGTAAGCCGGCATTTTCGACTCAGGCACCACGTTGCGCGGGTTGTACAAGTGCGCACGGTGCCAGTCATCGGAGTAACGACCGCCGACGCGGGCCAGGTCCGGGCCGGTACGTTTGGAGCCCCACAGGAACGGGTGATCCCAGACGCTTTCACCGGCAACCGAATAGTGGCCATAGCGTTCGGTTTCCGCACGGAACGGACGGATCATCTGCGAGTGGCAGCCGACACAGCCGTTGGCGATGTAAACGTCGCGGCCTTCCAGTTCCAGCGCCGAACGCGGCTTCATGCCTTCGACCGGCTTGTTGGTGACGTCCTGGAAAAACAGCGGAACGATTTGGGTCAGGCCGCCAACGCTGACGGCGATGACCATGAAGAAGGCCAGCAGGCCAATGTTCTTCTCGACAGCTTCATGCTTCATCAGTGAGCTCCAACGACAGCGATCTGGGCAGCGGCTTCGGCTTCAGCCGGGTTCGAGGCGCGCACGGTGCGCCAGACGTTATAAGCCATCAACAGCATGCCGCTGGCGAAGAATGCACCGCCCAGCGCACGGACGATGTAGCCCGGGTGGCTGGCTTGCAGCGCTTCAACGAACGAGTAGGTGAGGGTGCCGTCGTCGTTGATTGCACGCCACATCAGGCCCTGAGTGATGCCGTTGACCCACATCGAAGCGATGTACAGCACGGTGCCGATGGTCGCGAGCCAGAAGTGCGCGTTGATCAGGCCGACGCTGTGCATCTGCGCACGGCCGAACAGTTTCGGGATCATGTGGTAGATCGCGCCGATCGAGATCATTGCCACCCAGCCCAGAGCGCCGGCGTGTACGTGGCCGATGGTCCAGTCGGTGTAGTGCGAGAGCGAGTTGACGGTCTTGATCGCCATCATCGGACCTTCGAAAGTCGACATGCCGTAGAACGCCAGCGATACCACGAGGAAGCGCAGGATCGGGTCGGTGCGCAGCTTATGCCAGGCGCCCGACAGGGTCATCATGCCGTTGATCATGCCGCCCCAGCTTGGTGCCAGGAGGATGATCGACATCGCCATGCCCAGCGATTGGGCCCAATCCGGCAGGGCGGTGTAGTGCAAGTGGTGCGGGCCGGCCCAGATGTACAGGGTGATCAGTGCCCAGAAGTGCACGATCGACAGGCGATAGGAGTAGATCGGACGTTCAGCCTGTTTCGGCACGAAGTAGTACATCATCCCGAGGAAACCGGTGGTGAGGAAGAAGCCCACCGCGTTGTGGCCGTACCACCACTGAATCATCGCGTCGGTTGCGCCCGAGTAGGCGGAGTAGGACTTGAACAGACTGACCGGCAGCGACATGTGGTTGACGATGTGCAGCATGGCGGTCACGACGATGAACGCGCCGTAGAACCAGTTACCGACATAGATGTGCTTGGTTTTACGCTTGGTGATAGTGCCGAAGAACACCAGACCGTAGGAGATCCAGACAATGGCCAGGAGAATGGCGATCGGCCATTCCAGTTCCGCGTATTCCTTGGTGGTGGTGTAACCCAGCGGCAAGGTAATGATCGCGCCGACGATTACCGCTTGCCAGCCCCAGAAGGTGAAGGCCGCGAGGCTGTCGGAGATCAGTCGCGTCTGGCAGGTTCGCTGCACGACATAGTAGGAAGTGGCAAACAGTGCACAACCACCGAAGGCGAAAATCACCAGGTTTGTGTGCAACGGGCGCAGGCGTCCAAAGCTCGTCCACGGCAGACCGAAGTTCAATTCCGGCCAGACCAGTTGCGAGGCGATGAAGACACCGAGCCCCATGCCAAGGATCCCCCAGACCACCGTCATGATGGCGAACTGGCGGACTACCTTATAGTTATAAGCAGTCGGACTGATTGCTGTGCTCATTCTAAGGTTCCACGGTTTAGGTGTTTTATTAGGATTAAAATCGGCCGCAAGTATGCAGAGAGCAGGGGGTCATTGCAACGCGCCATGACCTGGGTCAATGCTTTCCAACGCTGATTCTGCGGCCTTTCCATGCGCCGCGTAAGGTCAAAATTGGCCTCGGACAAAATGTCGCAGCGGACGAAAAAAGCGAGGGGTTCAGGTCACTTGTAACGAGGTGTGTTTGAACGGCCAGTTCTGCTGATGAATGGCAATCGGCACGACAGCCGGTATCTACCGGCCTTTGCGGCGAGTCTGTCAGCCAATTCATCGAACACATCGCTCGGGGTCGACCTGGAACCGGCACGGGCCAGTCCGCATCGAGCAAGCGTAGACCCGAATCCGGGGAACCGAAAGGTGAGGGTGTGAAGGGGTGCGACAATGCGTCGCAAAGGGGCGGGATGATGCCGCACCGAGAACGGTGCGGCAGAGGTGTGTGCAATGATGACTATCTTATGTCTTCAGTAATCAGTTTTTCTGTATTCAATCCGTGCGACAGGCTGTACACATAAGCGGCCAGCAATTGCACTTTATCGTTGCCCAACAGCTCGTTCTGCGCCGGCATGTGACCCTGACGGCCGTGGCGAATGGTTTGCTCAAGCTGCGTCAGGCTGGTGCCATAAATAAATCCGGTCGGGTGCGTCAGATTCGGCGCCCCCATGGCTTCAGTGCCGTGGCCGGTTGCCCCATGACAGGCTACGCAAGTGGTGCTGAACGCTTGCTGTCCCGCTTGCAGGTCAGCCTTGTTGTCGGCAGGCAGTGGCAGACCGGCCAACTCGTGACGCACATAAGCGGCGACGTTTTTCACTCCGGCCTCGCCGAGCACTTCGCCCCAGGCCGGCATCGCCGCCATCCGGCCACCCATGATGGTGGTCTTGATGGTGTCGGCGTCACCGCCCCAGCGCCAGTCGCTGTCGGCCAGGTTAGGGAAGCCGAAGGCGCCTTTGGCGTCCGAGCCGTGGCACACCGAGCAGTTGGAAGCGAATAGGCGGCCACCCATTTTCAGCGCCTGCGGATCCTTCGCCACTTCTTCCACCGGCATCGCGGCGAACTTGGCGAAGATCGGCCCGAATTTGGCGTCGGCCTTGTTCATCTCCTTTTCCCACTCGTGGACGCCGGTCCAGCCATCCTCGTAACCGGGCAGGATGCCTTTCCAGTTACCCAGGCCCGGATACAGGATCAGATAGCCCACGGAAAACACCAGCGTGCCGGCGAACAGCATGAACCACCACTGCGGCAGCGGGTTGTCGTACTCCTCGATGCCGTCGAAGCTGTGGCCCATGGTCTGGTCGACACTGCCCTTGGTCTCGCCCCGGCGGGTGCCGATCAGCAGCCACGTCAGGCCGATCAGGCTGCCGATGGTCAGTACGCAGATCCACGTACTCCAGAAGGTGGTCATGGCCGGGTACTCCTTGTCTCATTTGCTGGGGTTGTTTCGGCTTGCGGTTCGTCGGCGAATGGCAGCAGACGTGCTTCGGCAAACTCCGGGGTGCGCTTGCGGTTGAACACCCACAAGGTCAGGCCGACGAAGGCGACGAACACCACGACCGTGCCGAGGCCGCGAATCAGGCCTGCACTCATTTCAATGATCATCGTGCTCACCTCTTGCTCTTGATCGCAGTGCCGAGCACTTGCAGGTAGGAGACGAGGGCGTCCATTTCGCTCTTGCCCTTGAGGCTGGCCACTGCGCCGCTGATGTCGTCGTCGGTGTACGGCACGCCGAGGGTGCGCATGGTCTTGAGCTTGGTTTCGGTGTGACTGCTGTCGACCGCTTGTGTGACCAGCCATGGATAGGCCGGCATCTTCGACTCAGGCACGACGTTGCGCGGGTTGTACAAGTGCGCGCGGTGCCAGTCATCCGAGTAACGCGCGCCGACCCGGGCCAGGTCCGGACCGGTACGTTTCGAACCCCACAGGAACGGGTGATCCCACACGCTTTCGCCTGCTACCGAGTAGTGCCCGTAGCGTTCGGTTTCGGCACGGAACGGCCGGATCATCTGCGAGTGGCAGCCGACGCAGCCTTCGCGGATATAGATGTCGCGACCTTCCAGTTGCAGCGCCGTGTAGGGCTTCATGCCTTCCACCGGTTTGTTGGTGACGTCCTGGAAGAACAGCGGGACGATCTGGGTCAGGCCGCCGATGCTCACGGCAAACACCATGAGCAACATCAACAGGCCGACGTTCTTTTCAATCGTTTCGTGTTTCATGGCGGACTCCTCAGGCCATCTGCGCGGCGGCAACGACGTCAGCAGGCTGCGAGGCCCGCACGGTGCGCCAGGTGTTGTAAGCCATCAGGAACATGCCGCTGAGGAAGATCGCGCCACCTACCAGCCGTACGACGAAGCCTGGGTGGCTGGCCACCAGGGTTTCGACGAAGGAGTAGGTCAGCGTGCCGTCCTCGTTCACTGCGCGCCACATCAGGCCCTGAGCGATGCCGTTGACCCACATCGAAGCGATGTAGAGCACGGTGCCGATGGTCGCGAGCCAGAAGTGCGCGTTGATCAGGCCGACGCTGTGCATCTGCGCTTTGCCGAAGATTTTCGGGATCATGTGGTACAGCGCACCGATGGAAATCATCGCTACCCAGCCCAGAGCGCCGGCGTGTACGTGGCCGATGGTCCAGTCGGTGTAGTGGGAGAGGGCGTTAACGGTCTTGATCGCCATCATCGGCCCTTCGAAGGTCGACATGCCGTAGAACGCCAGCGATACCACGAGGAAACGCAGGATCGGGTCGCTGCGCAACTTATGCCAGGCGCCCGAGAGGGTCATCATGCCGTTGATCATGCCGCCCCAGCTCGGTGCCAGCAGAATCAGCGACATCACCATGCCCAGCGACTGTGCCCAGTCCGGCAACGCGGTGTAGTGCAAGTGGTGCGGGCCGGCCCAGATGTACAGGGTGATCAGTGCCCAGAAGTGCACGATCGACAGGCGATACGAGTACACCGGACGTTCGGCCTGTTTCGGCACGAAGTAGTACATCATCCCGAGGAAACCGGCGGTGAGGAAAAAGCCTACGGCGTTGTGGCCGTACCACCATTGCACCATGGCGTCGGTTGCACCGGCGTACACCGAGTAGGACTTGGTGAAACTCACCGGCAACTCAAGGTTGTTGACGATGTGCAGAATCGCCACGGTGATGATGAACGCGCCGAAGAACCAGTTGCCGACATAAATGTGCTTGGTCTTGCGCTGCATGATCGTGCCGAAAAACACGATGGCGTAGGCGACCCAGACGATGGTGATCAGGATATCGATCGGCCATTCCAGTTCGGCGTATTCCTTGGAGCTGGTGTAACCCAGTGGCAGGCTGATCGCCGCCAGCAGGATCACCAGTTGCCAGCCCCAGAAGCAGAACGCGGCGATTTTCGGTGCAAACAATTGCGTCTGGCAGGTGCGTTGCACCGAGTAGAACGAACTGGCGAACAGCGCACAGCCACCGAACGCGAAGATCACCGCGTTGGTGTGCAGCGGGCGCAGACGGCCGAAACTGGTCCAGGGCAAATTGAAGTTGAGTTCAGGCCAGACCAATTGGGCCGCGAGAAAAACCCCGAGGCCCATGCCGACGATGCCCCACACCACCGTCATAATGGCGAATTGGCGGACCACCTTGTAGTTGTAGGCGGTACTGATAGAAGTGTTCATGGTTCCCCATCCACGGTTCAGCCGAAGTGAGCGCGCGCACAACACGCGGCGAATCCTTCGTCTGGAGTTATAGGCAGACTAAAAGCGAGGCAAGCATGGACAAACAGCACAAGGCCAGTATTGACGGGGATCAATGGGCGCAGTGCGTGCTCGAACATGGATGGCTTTGGAATGCCGCTGAGGGCAGGGCTTCGGTGACGTTGATACTTGCGCATGGGGCGGGGGCGCCGATGGATAGCGACTGGATGACAGATATGGCTGAGCGCCTTGCCGGGCTTGGGGTGAATGTGTTGCGGTTTGAGTTTCCGTATATGGCGCAGCGGCGGGTTGATGGCGGTAAACGTCCGCCGAACCCGGCGCCGAAACTGCTTGAGTGCTGGCGTGAGGTGTATGGCTTGGTGCGACGTCATGTCACTGGGGCTTTGGCCATTGGCGGTAAGTCGATGGGTGGGCGGATGGCCAGTCTTTTGGCTGACGAATTGGGCGCCGATGCGCTGGTTTGTCTCGGGTATCCGTTTTATGCGGTTGGGAAACCGGAGAAGCCGCGGGTTGAGCATTTGGCGGGGTTGAAGACGCGGACGCTGATTGTGCAAGGCGAGCGGGATGCGTTGGGGAATCGCGAGGCGGTCGAAGGTTATTCGTTATCGCCGGAAATTGAAGTGTTTTGGCTGGTGGCCGGAGATCATGATTTGAAGCCGCTTAAGGTTTCCGGGTTTACCCATGAACAGCATTTGTCCAGCGCCGCGCAGAAAGTAGCCGAGTTTCTCAGCAGCTGACCGAGCTGGTCTGAGATTTTGAACTGCATGAAGATCTGCTCCCTTTCCCCTCGCCCCCATGGGGGAGAGGGCTGGGGTGAGGGGGATCGATTTCAGTCACGATATATTTTTTGGGTACATATCCATTGCTGCGGTAACGGCCCCTTAAAGTTTCGCCCTGACGGCGACTCACTTTTTTTACCGAAACGCCTAAAAAAGTAAGCAAAAAAACGCTTGCTCCAACGTTCGGCCCACTCGCTAAAGCTCGGGGTTCCTTCGCTCCGGGATTGATCCGGGCGCAGCGCCTACGGTTTGCTTCGCTGCACCTCCTCTCGCTGTGTTTGGCTGCGCCAAACGGTCGCTGCGCTCCCACCCCCGGATCAATCCCTCCGCTCAGCCTTCCGAAGTCGCCCGTGGATCAAGATCAAAAGCGGCAGCCGAGCTAACGCTCATCCTGTTGAGTGGTGAGGAGCACAGCGGGTCGGCTTTGGATTTGTGGTGGATTTTCGATTTCCCCCTCATCCCAGCCCTCTCCCGGAGGGAGAGGGGGGGCCGATTTGTGTGCTTTTCAAAGCCTGAGTTCAACGCGGTATCGCACGTCGGCGTACTTCTGCCAAGCACCTCGGTCAGTCCCCTCTCCCTCTGGGAGAGGGTTAGGGTGAGGGGCAATTTCGCTGAAACGAGAAAAAACTGGAAGCGCTCGCTGTCCAGTATTTCCTGTGCGTAAACATGATTTTGTGAGCTCGTTTAAAGTACACGAACCGTTACGCCATAACGGCTACAACACCTTGCGCCGTTACCTACGCGTACGCCAGAATCCGCCGGCTTACACGGCTATAGGGCTGGCTATATCGTTTCCCCGTCACTGAAAACCAGTGATCGGGTTTGGTAGCCCGTCTGTAATAGCCGTGTGGCAACACCGTATGCAGTCCCTTCTTGGTACTCGGTTTTATGGTGGTCATGCGTGGGGCTCACTCGTGAGCGCCGGGTTCCTATTGCAGCCGGTCTACCAACCCGCGTATGGCCACCACCCACTCGTTTGGTAGCGAGAGTGATGGCTCCTTAAACTGCGATAGGAGTTTCATCCATGTTCAAAATCACGCCAAATCCACCGCCCACAGATCCAATCCCCCACGACCCCGCGCTTAGCCCGCAAAAGATCAAAGAAGCAACCGACCGCGCCCTCGACTACTACCTCAAACCCGAAGACCTGGCCGCCCCGCCAAACTCGCCCAAGTTTCGCCCCGTCTATCTTGTCGACCCCACGCTGGATGACGAAACCCTGCTGGTCGAGGCGAGCGAGTCGCTGTCATACGCCCACGCCATGGCCGGTAACATCGCCAACTCAATCGGCGGCCCGGAGCGCAAGCCGCTGCTGGCGCTGCAACAGGTGATCATGCTCAACGAGCTTTTGGTCAATCGACTGCTGGATAAGCTGAAGTTGCCTCAGTAATTTCGCTGGCTGTTATGGCCTGCTCGCGATGGCGGTCTGCCAAGCAACATCGATTTCAACAGGCAGTAAAAAACCGAAAACTTTTGCCGTCCCGGCTTTCTGAATTAAAAGATCGCAGCCTGCGGCAGCTCCTACAGTGACCGGTGTAGGAGCTGCCGCAGGCTGCGATCTTTTTGATTTACTTGGTAATGGGAAGCCTGCCAGTGATCACAAATTCATCGAACACTTTCTGCCCATCACGCGCGGCTTGCCGAACATCAAGGAATGTCAGTTCATCACGAACTTTCTGTTTTGCGGGTTTTCGGGTGGAGGTTGTATTCATGCTGGCCGGTCTGCGTGATTGAATAGCGACCGGCAAACGATAGAACCTGGCCTCAACAAGCACCAGTCGGCGCATTCTGACGCAATTGTAGGCAACGTCTGCATTGCTTGAGTGAGATCGTCCTCGGTAGTGATAGCGCTCATCTCGAGCGGGGAACACGCTGAGTGGCTAAGTGCTCTGAGGGTAATGTTCGCTCAGCTCTATCGCCACTCCGTATTTTTTCTTCAAACCAGCATCGTGAGTGACAATAATTAAACAGGGTATGTTGGCGGCGAGCCACTCAATGATTTTGTAAGCCGTTATATCATCAAGTGAAGAGGTCGGTTCATCTAATATTAATGTATGTTTATCTCTTAGAATCGCTCGGCCAATAGCAATTCGTTGTTTTTCTCCCCCACTGAGTTCGCTATTCGCGGCGCCAATTACGGTAGCTAATAATTCCTCTATTTCAGAGCTATCTTGTGAAAACCCCAGAAGTTTAATGACCCATCTTAGCTTTTGCGGTGAGACATTTTTCGATCCATAAAGCAGGTTATCTTTAAGGGTACCTGCTACGAGTATAGGTTGCTGCGGCGCGACGGAAACCTCAGAGAGTATGAATTCACTCATAGTCTCGTTGATCAAGTGCCCTTTGTAACATACTGCTCCAGTATAGTTTTCTTCGAGACCTAATAGAGTATTGATGAGTGTCGTTTTTCCTGCGCCAGAACTCCCCGCTATAACATTTACACCTTGTTTGAATTGGTAGTTGACTCTGGAAAATATAACGTTATTGTCTTTGGTGAGTGAAAGCTCTTTAAGAACAAAACCTTGTTCGGTCTGAGAGGTGCTTGGGTAATATGAGGTGTTGGTTTTTTCTTCGATGTATTTAACGCCGTCATCCAGGGAGACAAGGTTTCCCTGAAGATTTATCAGTGTTCCAGCCAGTAGGTGTAGCTGCATCGTGAACATTGTGATATAGCTCGTGATCATGATGAAATCACCCGAAGTAAATATTAAATGATAATTAACTCCTGACAAAATTACGAAAAAAGCCAGCACAGTTCCAATTGCTAATCCTTGGGCGGCGACACGTATGCCCATATGAAGATTGGCTTTTCTGATTGTCTTGACATAGTTATCAAAAAAGCTTTTGCCTGCATGGGATTCTTTGAGTTGCGTACTATTAAGCCTTATGTCGTAAGTGCGGCCAAGTCTTTCGACTGTATAGCTGGACAATTTGGCGTCTGCCTCAAATAATTCCCGATGAATGCTCGAGCTAGACTTGGCAACGTAAACTGATATGCATATCAGTACTAAGGAGGAGAGAAGGAACAAGATTGCGTAGGCAGGCCCCATGATCGCGTACAGTACACTTATGGCGATGATGATTTCCACAGCAATAGGGGTAATTGTCCAAAACACGCCTATAGTTATCATGCTGAAACTGCTTGCGGATCTGTTTATGTCGGCTACAACAAATCCGGGGTCCAGTTTTTTTTGCTTTTTATATGGGTACTGAAAAATTCTGTTAATGATTGTTTCGTAGATTGTAGTATCACATTTTGCGAGTATCCATGCTGATAATATTCCACGTATATTCGACAGAACCTGCGAAAGAGTCCATATCGCCGAATAAGATGCCGCAAAAAACAGAAACTGTGTTTGCATGCTATTTGATTCGTGAATGGAATTGGCAGCGTTTCTCAATATAACCGGGAGGAGGGAATTCAGGGCGCTGCATAGGAGAAATATTGCTGATATTCCGACAAAGCTGGCTGTAAACCAGCGATAGTTGTTTGAGATTATTTTAAAGATTTTTATGTATTGATGGAGCCAGTTCATTTTTTGAGCAGCCTTATATTGTTAGTATTTTTGGGAGCTTGCGTGATAGGTGTGGATCATCGGCAATGACTTTTCCATTTATTTCGATCCACGCGTGCGAAAGGAAGTCATATAGTTGAACGCCAATAAAGAAGTCACAATTTTTATTGTTTCTCATGGCGTGTTTGAAGAGGCAGATAGAAGACTCGAGGCACTTGACCTTAAATGGCAATATAAGTGAAGCGATGCGAATGCCTTGCGCGTAGCTTTCAATACTTTCGTGCCAAGCCGATACGGGGTTTCCTGAGAGAGCTTTTTTTGATGCTCTCATGCTATTTAGGCAGGTTTCCAAGCCACCGAATGCGATTGTTACCTTTAAATTCAGGAGATCCAGGCATGCTCGTATTGTTGGTAGCAATTTAACGGGTTGACGCGGGTTTTGCCTTTTTATTCTCCACGTATAGTTATCAATACCTTCATAGTCTTCCTTCGCTTTTGTTAGAGGGTTGGAGTTGTGAATTAAATCAGTGATGATGTTTAGAGAGGTGAGTTCTTGTCGAATCTCTTTATATGCGTCGCAGTCCTTGTCGCCTTTATTCAGTATCGTGGTTTGTGATTCGCTAAAAATTAAGTAGGTGTCGAGCTTTTCATCAAGGATGATAAGTTGGTTATCTATCAAGATGGGGTGTGCGTGAGGCTGAAAAGTAAAATCCATTTTGTCTTTTTTCCTTTAAGTGTTTTTAATTAAGGAGGCGCATATAATTTGCAGTAGATATTTTTCGATGCCGCCAAATCCCATTGCCGAGCGATTTATAGAGTTTTCAATGTTAGGCATGTTAATTATGTTTTCTCGGCTCATCCAACTGCTGCGGAGTTTGCTAATAATATTTTTTTGATGAAATTTTAATGCTTTTTGATAGGCGCCTTTTATATGCCCCTTGTCACGCCGAAGTAGTATGTTCGGGTGTTTTTTTCTGAAGGCTCGCTTTATTGGGAGTCTGGTTTCATTTTCATCGAACATGCTGTATGGGTCTTGTGTGAGTGCATATTCAATGATTTTTTGGCTTGTGAATGGATAAATTATGTTGGCGAACTTGTTAAGAGTCGAACTTATTGCGTTCTGAAAAACGGCCTGTGCTATAGCTTGTACATGTTCCTCGGCTAGGCTCTTAGGTTTTTCTGCACCTCTTCGCGGCAAAAACTGCGAGTTAAAAAAATAACTTAACTGGTCAGTCTCGTTGTTTCGTTGTCGCCTGTTTTGAGTAAGGGTTTGGTAGAGGTTTGATCCTGTCAGTTTGGAGATCGTTGCAGCTATATTAAATCCCTTGAAAAATCTCTTTTCTCTAATTAAATGTTGGAATGCAACGACGGGGACTGGGTCTAAAAATAAGTGATCGCCTCCATGTCCATCCAATACAATGTATTCGTCTCCTAGTTGGGAGAAGATAAAGTCTCTTTCTTTCTTGAACACCTGCTCAGAAGCCATGCTGGAGTTGATATGGAAATGATCAGCCGGATTAACGTCCTGGAAGAAGTCTTCTGGTTCGAGCTTGAATAATATGTGGTTTACGTCAAGTGTGTTGCATAAAACGGTAGCTGTGTTTCTATCATTATTTGCGCTGGATTTTTCGTCGAACCAAGTGATGGCGGTAACGTGATCTTTCCCAGCGACTTCGATCGCTGCAAGCAGTAAGCACGTTGAATCGACACCTCCCGAAAAACGCACTACAAGCTTTCGATAGTTGTTTTTATTATGTTCTTTGGCGATGTAATCAATTATTAATTCAAAAGGGTCTTGATTTGCGAATAGAGGTTGGTCTTGAAAGTGGGTGAGGTTGGTCTCAATTGTGCTGGTCTTCAGTTTGGTATCGTATGTGTATGTATGGGAGGGTGGGAGCATTATGAGCCCCTGCCAATAAGTGGCCGTTGAGACAGGGTCGTCTTGGGTGAGTTGGCGAATTATTTGAAACCTGTCCGGTTCTTTGTTGAATATGGATTGCTCGAATTTACCACTCATAATGCTACCGCTACTATTGTCGATTACTATCAGCTTGCAGGATGATAAGGGGTTTACGTGCACTATTTTTTCTGCGGTGGAGTGTTGTTGTGCTGAATTACGGTTGCGCGTTTGATTGCGCTTTCCTTTGTTGTTCATGGCCACTCCTTGGCTTTATGTGAGCTTGACCGATTATTGAGCGCCCTATAGGGGCGCTCAATAATAACGTTTAGGAATTACCTCGGGCTTGGAATTCTAGGGCCGCCGCAATCTGGCCGAAAAATGAAGTATTTGCCTTCTAAGACGCAGCCTCCACCATAGCCATTTATTGTTGGGGTCGCTTTGAACATCAAAGGGCGGCTAGTTTTATCGAGAGTGACGCATTTGTTTCTTTTGAACATGATCCAATCCTCTTTTCTAAGTTTTATGCCTGAATAAGCTGTGGAAGATTTTTAAGATTTACGTATTGAGTAACGGGGCAGATTAAAAACGTTCTGTAGAACAGGCATTCCTCTGAGGAAAACTATTCTCCAAATCGTTTCGCGTTTTTTTGTAACAAGGTCACGATAGAGTCCGTGCGCCAGGCGTACAAGCCAGCGGATTCTGTCGTTGATGTAGGCGATGGCGAGAGGATCTGTAGGCTTATGGTGATTCTGCAATGCGTGTTTTAAACGCATTCTGGGTTGATCTTAAACGCCTTCCGCGAAATGACTTGATCGTCTAGATTCCTGCATGGCCAGCGCTTGTTGCGAAAGCGGCCTGCCCAACAACGTCCATTTCATACAGGCAACAAAAAACCCGGAAGCTCTCGCTCTCCGGGTTTTTTGTTACCGCCAGTTCAATCAGCGATTAAACCGCTCCACCAACGAGTACTGAGTATTCGCCGTCTTCGTCAGCTCTTCACTCAGCAACGCCGAGTTTTGCGCCTGTTCCGAAGTTTGATCCGCCAACTCCGAAATATTGCTGATGTTGCGACTGATCTCTTCAGCCACCGCACTTTGCTCTTCGGTCGCCGCAGCGATCTGCGTGGTCATGTCGGTGATGTTGGCCACCGCTTCACTGATCCCGACCAGCGCCTGATCCGCTTCCAGCACCCGCGCCACACCTTCTTCCGCCTGGCGATGCCCGGCTTCCATGGTCTGCACAGCGCTGGACGCAGTTTGCTGCAACTTGGCGATCAGGGCATGAATCTGCCCGGTCGATTCGCTGGTGCGTTGCGCCAGTTGACGAACTTCGTCCGCCACCACCGCAAAACCACGGCCCATCTCACCGGCACGTGCCGCTTCGATCGCAGCGTTCAGTGCCAGCAGGTTGGTCTGGTCGGCGATGCCTTTGATTACGTCGACCACGCCGCCGATTTCGTCGCTGTCCTTGGCCAGTTGAGTGACGGTCAGGCCGGTTTCACCGACGACTACGGACAGGCGCTGAATGGCTTCGCGGGTTTCCCCGGCGATGTCGCGGCCGCGACCGGTCAGGCGATTGGCTTCCTGAGTCGCGTCAGCAGTGCGCTGTACGTGGCTCGCCACTTCCTGCGTCGTTGCGGCCATCTGGTTGACGGCGGTGGCGACCTGTTCGGTTTCCACGCGTTGACGTTCCAGGCCGGTCGAGCTGCTGTGTGCCAGGGCGTCGGACTGCTTGGCCTGATCGGTCAAGTGTTCGGCGGTGTCCTGCAGACGGGTCAGGCAGGTTTTCAGGCGCGCTTCCTGGCTGAGGATCGACATTTCCAGACGCGCCTGCGCACCACGGCTGTCGGTGTACATCTGCGCGATCAGCGGGTCGGACGTGGTCTGTTCGGCCAGACGCAGCAGGCGCTTGAGCCCGCGTTGCTGCCATTGCAGGCCCATCAGCCCCAGCGGCACCGACAGACCGGCCGCCAGGGCGAAGCCCCAGTGCGAGTTGAGGGTCGCGCCGATCACGAAGCTCAGTTGGCTGACCAGAATGAACGGCAGCCAGTCTTGCAGCACCGGTAGCCATTTATCGCTGGAAGGGATTGCCGACTTGCCTTGGTTGATGCGTTGGTAGAGCGCTTCGGCACGGCGGATCTGTTCGGCGGTGGGTTTGATCCGCACCGACTCGTAACCGACCACCTGATTGCCTTCAAACACCGGTGTCACATAGGCGTTAACCCAGTAGTGGTCACCGGACTTGCAGCGATTCTTGACAATGCCCATCCATGGCAAGCCTTGTTTCAATGTGCCCCACATGTGCGAAAACACCGCCGCCGGGACGTCGGGGTGACGCACCAGGTTGTGCGGCGCACGGATCAGCTCTTCACGCGAAAACCCGCTGATCTCGACGAAGGCGTCGTTGCAGTAGGTGATCACGCCCTTGGCATCGGTTGTGGAAATCAACCGCTGCTGAGCCGGGAAAGTCCGTTCGCGTTGTGTAATGGGCTGGTTGTTACGCATGGTTTTTCAATCCGCAAGGCTTTGAAAGGTTGTCGGCGGTGACAGCTTTTTATTGAAATTTTTTTTCAATAATCAGCACAGCGTCGCAAAACGGCGCTTGCTTCAGCCGGCGAGCATCGGATAAGTGAACAAGCCAAAATGCAGCAGGTTCAGCCCGAAGTGCGTGGCGATTGCCGCCCCGAGTCCGCCAAAACGGTAGGCCAGACCATAGCCGACACCTGCCAGACCCGCCAGCAACACCCACGTCCAGCCTGCGCCAATATGCGCCAGCCCGAACAGCGACGAGGCCAGCAATAAGGCAAGATTTTCGCCGTACGGCAGGTGTTTGAAACGCCGGCTCAGGCCGCCCTGTATATAGCCGCGAAACAGTGCTTCCTCGACCAGGGTCACCAGCAGCAGATTGTTCAGCACCCACAGCCATGCCTGATCCGGCCACTTCGGTGCCCAGGCGATCACGCCCAGCAACAACGCGCCACCGAGGGCCAGAACTGCGCTCAGCGTCAGGGCGAGGGCAGTGGCGTACACGCTCAGACGCAACGCACGTCGCCCGACAATCCACGGGCAGACCAGCAACAGCCAGAAGCCAATCAGCGGTTTATCGAGGTTCAGGTACATCGAGAACGGCACGGCGTTGTCGGTAAAACGCTGCGGGTCGATGGCGCGACCATTGGCGAATCCCGGCAGCCAGTGCAGGGCCAGCGCCAAGGCCAGCACGATGAACAGGCCATGACCGAGAAAACGTGCGACCGGCACCTGTTGTTGGCGCACCGCAAAGCCTGCGAATACCAGCAACCCAATGGAAATCAGCGCCAGCCAACCGAGATGGCCGTAGCTCAGCGCCAAACCGTAACCGAGGCTGAGAAGTGCCAGGTAGAGCCATGGCAAAGCCTTCATTGAAAGTCCTTGTGCAGATTTTGTGGAAGGGCTTTCTACACGGACGAGCGGCGGGGGACAAGTGACGGTGCGGCGAGAAACGGGGACAGCCCACAAACCTGTGTGCCAACCCGGTCCCCTGTAGGCGTGAGCCTGCTCGCGATAACGGTATACCAGCCAACGTCTATGTTGACTGACACGCCCTCATCGCGAGCAGGCTCACTCCTACAAGATTTTGTATCTGGCTTGAGATCAGCGCAGGTTGAGTTTTGCCGCCGCGCGCTCAGTGATTTCCGTGCGCAGCTTCAACGATGGCGCGGCACGCAGACGGGCTTCATCGACAATCGCCCCCGGCGCAGTCACCGGGCTGCCCGAGTTGAACGGCGGCGCCGGCGCATACTCGAGTTGCAATTGCACCAGTTGCGCCGTGTCGGCATCGAACAGTTCAGCCGCCAGCACCAAGGCAAAATCGATCCCCGCCGTAATCCCGCCACCGGTAAACAGATTGCCGTCACGCACCACCCGATCCTTCACCGCAATCGCGCCCAGCGTCGGCAGCAATTCGTGATACGCCCAATGCGTGGTCGCGCGTTTGCCTTGCAGCAGGCCTGCCGCGCCGAGCACCAGCGAGCCGGTGCACACCGATGTCACGTACTTCGCCTGAGCAGCCTGACGCTTGATGAAGTTCAGCGTCACCTCGTCTTCCATCAACGCCCCAACGCCACCACCGCCGGGCACACAGATCACATCCAGATCCGGGCAATCCTCGAACGTGGTGGTCGGTTTCAGCAGCAGGCCGGTGCTGGCGGTCACCGGCATCAGATCCTTCCAGATCAGATGCACTTGCACGCCCGGCAACGAGGCGAGCACGTCGTACGGCCCGGTCAGGTCGAGTTGCTGAACCTGTGGAAACAACAGAAAACCGATCTGCAGCGTCATCGTTCTTGCTCCATGAAAAGGGGTGGACGGCCTCACTGTAGGCGCGTAGGTTCTGGCGCATACGCCAATCACCCCACGAATTACGCCAAATGCCCAAAGCCATCCATGTACTCGCGTTTGCCAATATGCAGATCCTCGACGTCACCGGGCCGTTGCAGGTGTTTGCTTCGGCCAATGACATCGCCCGTCAGCGCGGGTTGCCCATTCCGTATGCGCCGTGCGTGATTGCCAGCGGCGGCGGGGCGGTGATGTCCTCGGCAGGTTTAGCTGTGTTGGCCGAACCATTGCCGCAAGAACCCAGCGATACGCTGATCATCGCCGGTGGCTGGGGCATTTATCCGGCGGCGGAAGATGTGCCGCTGGTGGATTGGGTGCGCGAACACGCAGCGAAATGCCGGCGCGTGGCTTCGGTATGTACCGGCGCATTTCTGCTCGCCGCCAGCGGCTGGCTCGACGGCCGCCGCGTGGTCACCCACTGGACCCGCTGCGAACAACTGGCGCAGCAGCACCCAAAACTGCAAGTAGAAGCCAATCCGATTTTCATCAACGACGGCCCGGTGTGGACGTCTGCCGGTGTCACCGCCGGCATCGACTTGGCACTGGCAATGATCGAAGAGGATCTGGGCAGCGACATCGCGCTGGACGTCGCCCGGCATCTGGTGGTGTTCCTCAAACGCCCGGGCGGGCAGTCACAGTTCAGCGTGACGTTATCGCTGCAGAATCAGGGCAATCGTTTCGACGACCTGCACGCGTGGATCGCCGAAAACCTGACCTGCGATCTCGGCATCCCGACCCTCGCCGAGCAGGCTGGCATGAGCGAACGCAGTTTCGTCCGCCACTACCGCGCTGATACTGGCCAGACTCCGGCGCGGGCGATCGAGTTGATCCGTGTCGAAACGGCTCGACGCTTGCTCAGTGACACAGGGTTGCCGGTCAAACGCATCGCCGCCAATTGCGGGTTTGGCAGCGAAGAGACGCTGCGCCGTAGTTTCCTGCGGGCGATTGGCGTGACGCCGCAGGCCTATCGTGAGCGTTTTTCGGCCAGCGCTGCAGCAGATTCCGCAATGCCTTGAGGGTTTCCTCGGGAATTGAGGCTGAACCTGCGGCGAGGGAGCCAGCTCCCTCGCCGCACAAGCATTATTCTTTGGATGTATCAGATCTCGGCTTCCGCCACCTGATTGAAATACTTCGTTCGATCCGGGGTAAACGTCACCCGCATCTTTGTGCGCGAACAGGTCAGCGAACGTTCTTCGCTCAAGTCAATGTCCAGATTTTCTCCGCGCAAGCCCTGCCACTGCGCCAGATATTTCAGCGAGCCGTATTTTTCGTTTTTCTTCAGGCTGCGACTGACGCCTCCCTTCCAGCCGAGCACTGGCAGTTCGCCGGCGAGGCATTTTTGCGCGAGGTCGGGGAAGCGTGCGGCGCGCTGTCGGCCGACTTCCCAGCATTTGATCAGGCCCTGGTCGGCGGCTTCCCAGAGCTGGGTGCGGGTCAGGCCGCTGCGAAGGGGCGTGTCGATACTGCGCTGGACGTGCTGGGTCATTCTGGTTCCTTGAATTCGGGTTTTGTTGGACAGCTCCGCTGTGCCCGTTGCGGTGGATGGTAGGGGCGGATGTAACCGCTGGCAACAAGGTATTTCGGGGTGTAAGCGCAAGTTGCGGGGAAGGGACGGATCAGTCTTTGTTGTGGATTTGTAGTCCCTCGCCGGAGGGACTGGGTTTCTAGCCTTCAGGTCTAGGCTTGCGTCCTACATCAAGCATTTTGTGGGGGATATTTCCTACATCCTCCGCTGACTTTACGGCTGCCACTCACTCTTTTCCCCACTCAACCGTCGATCGAGAAAACTCGCCGCACTGATCAACGCCAGATGCGTCAGCGCCTGTGGGGTATTGCCCAGATGCCGGCCGTGGCTGTCGAACTCTTCGGCATACAGCCCCAGCGGATTGGCGTAGCGCAGCAGTTGTTCAAACTCCAGATGCGCCTTTTCCACCTGGCCGGCGCGGGCCAGGCATTCGACGTACCAGAACGAACACGCGGCAAACGCGCCTTCGGTGCCGGACAAGCCATCGATACCCGCGTCGTCGTTGCGATAGCGGTAAACCATGCCGTCACGCACCAGATGTTTCTCGATGGCTTCCAGCGTCGCCAGCCATTTCGGATCCTTGGCGCTGACGAAACGCACCAGCGGCATCAGCAGCATCGAGCCGTCGAGGGCCGTGCCGCCCTTGTACTGGACAAAATGCCCGCGCTCTTCATTCCAGAAGTTTTCCCAGATATCGGCGTAGATCGCCTGGCGGGTTTGATCCCATTGGGCGAACGGTGCCGGCAACGAGCGTTTTGAAGCCAAACGAATCGCCCGATCCAGCGCCACCCAGCACATCAGCCGTGAGTGCAGAAAGTGATGCTGCTCACCGCGCATTTCCCAAATGCCTACGTCGGTGGTCTGCCATGTCTCACACACTTGATCGACTACTTCGCGCACGTGTTTCCAGCCTTCGTGGGAAATCGCGTCGCCGTACTTGTTGACCAGATACACCGCGTCCATCAGCTCGCCGAAGATATCCAGCTGAATCTGGTCGTAAGCGCCATTGCCGATGCGCACCGGTCGGGCGCCGCCATGCCCGGACAGGTTGGCCAGTTCGGTTTCCGGCAATTCCTGTCGGCCGTCGATGGCGTACAGAATATTCAGTTTCATCGGCTGGCCATGACAGTCGCTGACCCGTCCGCGCAGCCAGCGCATGTAGTCGTTGGCTTCGCCGACGAAGCCCAGACGCATGAACGCGTAAACCGTGAACGAGGCGTCGCGGATCCAGGTGTAGCGATAATCCCAGTTGCGTTCGCCGCCGGGGGTTTCCGGCAGGCCGAAGGTCGCGGCGGCGAGGATCGCACCGTGTTTGCGTGAGGTCAGCAGCTTGAGCGCAAGGGCCGAGCGGTTGACCATTTCCCGCCAGCGTCCGCGGTAAATCGACTGGCCGATCCAGTCACGCCAGAACTTCAGCGTGCGCTCCATGCAGAACTCGCCGGCGCCTTCGGCAAACCGTGGATCGTCCGTGCCACCGAGCATGAAGGCGGCCGTCTGATCCTGCTTGAGGGTAAAACGGGCAATCGCCGCTGCAGCGTCAACCTGCAAGGGCTGATCGGAAGCCAGGCGCAGCGTCGGTTGCCCGGTGGCGCTGAACACCACGTCGTTCTGATCCAGCGCTGCGCGAGTGTCGGCACGGGCATAGTCGTGGCGTACGGCGCAGCGCATGTGGAAAGTTGCTTCGCCGCTGACCACCCGCACACGGCGCATCAGCAGTGGCAAATCATCTTCGCTGTCACCCACCGGCAGCATGTCGGTGATTTCCACCACGGCATCGTCACTGAGCCAACGGGTTTGCAGGACGTTGGTGTCCGGCAGGTAAATCTGCTCGCGGCGGGCATCGGGCAAGTCTGGCGCCAACTGGAAAATCCCCGCGTCGGGGGTATCCAGCAATGAACAGAAAATCGACGGACTGTCGAACTCCGGCCAGCAGAAAAAATCCACGCTGCCCTTATCGTTGACCAGTGCCGCACTGCGCATGTCGCCGATGATGCCGTGGGCGTCGATCGGGCTCTGTCGTTCTGGATGATGCTCAGCCATTGCCGCGAAACTCCGGATAGAGGCTCATGCCGCCGTCGATGAACAGGGTGGTGCCGACGATGTAATCGGCGGCGTCGGAGGCGAGGAAAACCACCGCATTGGCGACATCTTCAACGTCGCCGATGCGGCCGTAGGGAATCAGGTCGAGCAGCTTTTCACCGGCGGCGCCTTCGGTGGCTTCTTTATTGATCGCGGTGCGAATCGCCCCCGGTGCAATGCCGTTGATGCGAATGCCCTGATGGCTGACTTCCTGGGCGAGCGTCTGCATCAATTGATCGACACCGCCCTTGGACGCCGCGTAATTGACGTGCCCGGCCCACGGAATGCGTTGGTGCACCGAGCTCATGTGGATGATCTTGCCGGCGGCGCGGGATACGCCTTCGCGAATGCCTTGGCGATTGAAGATCCGCAACGCGGCGCGGGCGCAGAGGAACTGGCCGGTGAGGTTGACGCCGATCACCGCGTTCCAGTCATCCAGCGACATATCCACAGCCGCCGCGTCTTTTTGCAGGCCGGAGTTGGCCACCAGAATGTCCAGTGAGCCGAAGGCGTCGAGGGTCTGGGCGAACAGTTTTTCAACCTCGTCTTCCTTTGATACATCAGCGCCAATGGCCAGCGCCTGGCCACCGTCGGCAATGATCTGCCGGGCAAGTGCTTCGGCGGGTTCGGCCTGGCGGTTGTAGTTGATGACTACGGCGGCACCGGCCGCGGCCAGGGCTTTGGCGGCGGCGTGGCCGATGCCGGAGCTGGCGCCGGTGATGAGGGCCACCTGGCCGGCGAGGGAAATGTGCATTGGGGAGGCGCCTGGGTTGAGGGCTTAATCAGCTGACCGATGGCTTGGTGTGAGAGTTCATCTTCAAGATCAAAGATCGCAGCCTTCGGCAGCTCCTACACCAGAATTCGGACCCTTGTAGGAGCTGCCGAAGGCTGCGATCTTTTGATCTACAAAGCCTTCACATTCCACCAACAATTCCCCGCGCGCTGGTGGATGCCTTCGGCGCTCGCAGTGGGTTCTGGCTGGCGATTGCCGCAGGCGCGCTGGTGCTGGGCTCGGCAATACAGAGTTTGCGCCATCTCAAGTAGGCGCTGCGGCACGCTGCGATCTTTTGATCTTGATCGTTAAAGTCAAAGGATCGCAGCGTCGTTTCACTCGACAGCTCCTACAAAGTGGAGGTGGCAGCTGTTTACCAGCCCCGTCCCGAATTCACCCAGAAATTCACCGACAGTGAAGTCGACACCGACTCCACCTGATGGAACCAGCCCTCCGGCAGGAACAGCAGATCCCCAGCCTCCAGCGTTACGCGCAGGAAGGTCACGTCCCGAGCGGCGGGGAAGCGCTCGTAGTCCGGCGCATCGGGGTTGAAATCACAACCGTCCAGCCCGCCCTTGGGCGCTGTGGACCAGGTGCCCAGTGCTTGACGATGATGCGGTGCAGCGAGGGTGAATTTCTTCTGCCCCCAGACCTGCGCGAAGAGGTTGTCGGTGTCGTCACGATGCAACGGCGTCAACGTGCCTTTCGGCCCGATCCAGATACGCGGCGGGATGAACAGCGACGCATCGAAGTAGGGCGGGTACTTGATCTGCTGCATCAATTGCGCCGGCAGAATGTTGTTGCCCATATAGGCCGGCGGTTCGCCGTTTGCGCCTTTGACCGCCGGTTGATCCAGCGAAGCGATGAATTCAGCCATGGAGGTGGAGCGGAAGTCACGCTCGGTGGAAAAGGTTTTCTTCACGTAGTCACCATGGCGGGTGATGCCCTGCAGCTCGGCGAAATGCACCAGCGATTCTTCACGGCTGAGCTTGAACAGTGGCCAGTCCTGCAGTGCATTGCTGATCACTACGGGAATACCGTTGGGCAGATAGCGGCTTTTGAACTCGGTGACCGACAGTTCGCTGCGCGCAAGGCGTTCGATGCTGCTTTGGGTCGGCAGGCTGGCCGTGAGTTTTTCACTGAAGCGCGGCGGGGTCGGGTAGCGCTTGTTCATGTCGACTTTTTCCGCCACGGCGCCACCGTGCATCGCATGCTCGATGATTTGTGGCAGCAACGTCGCCAGGCCCATGTTGCCGCCGATCTTCAGGCGACCGCTGGCGAACAGTTCTTCGACATTGGCCATACCGCCCATGATCCCGAGAAAGTCCCGTTCGGCGACTTCAATGGTCACGTCGGGACTGGCGTGGCGTCCGGGCGCTGTGCGGCTGCTTGCCTTGACCTCGGACCAGTAGGCCTGCTGCGGGCCGAACACGAATTGGAAAACGCCTTCGATGCCGACGGCACCGGCATTGGCGAACAGTTTGCCCAGGATGCTCTGCAGGTCCACGGTGATGCCCTCGTTATTGGTTTTGGCCTGAACAGTTAACGAGCACCCATTTGGGGAATTTACGGCTCGGTGACTAATTTGCCCGGCGCGGGATCCGTTTCTCTCTACAGAATGAATTTTTCGAGGAAAGCGTGGTGACCAAGCTGACCCTGCTGTGTCTGCCGTACTCTGGCGCCAGTGCCATGGTCTACAGCCGCTGGCGGCCGAAGCTGCCGCAGTGGCTGCAGTTGCAACCGGTTGAGCTGCCGGGGCGTGGCGCGCGCTTTGGTGAGCCGCTGCACACCGACATGCGTGGGCTGGCGATGCAGTTGGCCAAGGAATTGCGGCCGACACTCAACGCCCCTTATGCGCTGTTCGGCCACAGCCTGGGCGCGTTGCTGGCCTGCGAAATCGCGCACGCCCTGCGTGCGCTGGGTTGTCCGGAGCCGGTAGCGCTGTTCGCTTCGGGTACGGCAGCGCCGACGATGCGCGCCGATTACGATCGCGGCTTTGCCGACCCCAAGACCGACGCCGAGTTGATCGAACAACTGCGCACGCTCAATGGCACCCGCGAAGAGGTGCTGGCCAACGAAGAGTTGATGAGCCTGACCTTGCCGATCCTGCGCGCGGATTTTCAACTGTGTGGCAAGTTCGAGCCGCTGGCGCGACCGCTGCTCAACTGCCCGGTGCATGTGCTCGGCGGCAAGGCTGATCGCGCCACCACTGAGCAATTGATCGGCTGGAGCAAGGAAACTCGCGGCAGTTTCTCGGTGGACATGCTCGCCGGCGGGCACTTCTTCATCCATGAGCATGAAGCGAAGGTATTGAAGGTGATCAAGGATCAACTCGACGGCCATCATCGCCGGCATGCCATAGCCGCAACCGCCTGACCACTGCGCGGTGCCCTCCTGTAGGAGCTGCCGCAGGCTGCGATCCTTTGATCCTGGGTTTTAAAACGGGATCAAAAGATCGCAGCCTCGTTTCACTCGTCAGCTCCTACAGGGGGTTGTGTCGACGACAGATAACCCTCGTTATACCTCCCGCCTGACAGTTGTTCTCATTCGCTAATTTTTCCGGTCTGCATTCGTTTTATAGGGATGACGTGCCTTTGTGCTTCCTGCCTACTGATCCGGATGCTGAGAAATGAATGCTGAAGACTCCTTGAAACTTGCTCGCCGGTTTATCGGGTTGCCCCTGGAAAAGCGCCAGATGTTCCTCGCGGCGCTGCAAAAGGAGGGCGTGGATTTCGCCCGGTTTCCGATCCCGGCCGGGATCGAAGCCGAGGATCGCCAGGCGTTGTCCTACGCGCAGCGACGCATGTGGTTTCTCTGGCAACTGGATCCGCAGAGCGGCGCCTATAACCTGCCGGGCGCGGTGCGCCTGAGCGGTCGCCTCAACCTCGGCGCGCTGGAGCAAGCCTTCGCTAGCCTGGTCGAGCGTCACGAAACCCTGCGCACGGTGTTCCAGCGCCAGGCTGACGACAGTCTGTTGCAGGTGCCGGCCAGGGCGCCGCTGATGATCAGCCATGCAGATTTCAGTGCATTGCCGGCCAACGAACGTGAGCAGGCCGTGGTGCAGGCCGCCGAACAGCAATCGGTGTTGCCGTTCGATCTAGCCGTCGGCCCACTGCTGCGGGTGACCTTGCTCAAGCTCGCCGAGCAGGAACATGTCCTGCTGCTGACCCTGCATCACATCGTTTCCGATGGCTGGTCGATGAACGTGCTGATCGACGAGTTCATTCGTTGCTACGACGCTTTCGATGCCGGCCAGCCACCACAGCTGAGCGCGCTGCCGATCCAGTACAGCGACTATGCCTTGTGGCAGCGCCGCTGGCTGGAGGCGGGCGAGCAGGCGCGGCAGCTCGATTACTGGCAAGCGCAACTGGGCGACGAACACCCGGTGCTGGAGCTGCCGCTGGATCATGCCCGCCCGGCGATGCCGAGCTATCGCGGCACCCGTTACGAATTCGCCATCGATGGGCAATTGGCCGAGCAACTGCGCAACACCGCGCAGCAGCATCAGGTCACCCTGTTCATGTTGCTGCTCGGTGCTTTCAACGCGTTGCTGCATCGCTATACCGGTCAGACCGACATCCGTGTCGGCGTGCCGATTGCCAACCGCAACCGTGGCGAAATCGAAGGGCTGATCGGCTTTTTCGTCAACACCCAGGTGCTGCGTACCCGGCTGGATGGCCAGACGCGAGTCGATGATCTACTGCGGGCGATCAAGGAAACCGCGCTTGGCGCTCAGGCGCATCAGGATCTGCCGTTCGAGCAACTGGTCGAGGCACTGAAACTGGAACGCAGCCTCAGTCACACGCCGCTGTTCCAGGTGATGTACAACCACCAGCCGCAAGTCGCCGATATCGCCACCCTCAGCACGGCGTCCGGGCTGGTGCTCGACAGCCTCGACTGGCAGAGCCGTACCACCCAGTTCGACCTGACCCTCGATACCTACGAGAAGGGCGGCAAGTTGCATGCCGCGCTGACGTACGCCTGCGACTTGTTCGAGGCTTCGAGCATCGAGCGCATGGCCCGCCACTGGTTGCGCTTGCTCTCGGCCATGGTCGCCGATCCGGCGCAACGCATCGGCGAATTGCCGTTGCTGGCAGCGGATGAACAACACACGCTGGTGCATGACTGGAACAACGTCCACGCGGTCTATCCGACTGAAACACCCATACACCAACTGATCGAAGCGCAGGTGGCGCGCACGCCGAATGCGCCGGCGCTGGTGTTCGGCGAGCAGACCCTGAGCTACGCCGAACTGGATGCCCGGGCCAACCGCCTGGCGCATCTGCTGCGTGAGCAAGGCGTGCAGGCCGACAATCTGGTCGGTGTGTGCGCCCTGCGTTCGGTGGAAATGGTCGTAGCGCTGCTGGCGACTCTCAAGGCCGGTGGCGCCTACGTGCCACTCGATCCGGAGTACCCGCAGGACCGTTTGGCTTACATGATCGAGGACAGCGGCATCACCTTGCTGCTGACCCAGGATGCTTTGCTGGCAGCGCTGCCGACTGACGGCGTGCAGGTCATCACGCTGGATCAACCGGGTCTGCTCGACGGCTACAGCGACAGCCGTGTTGAAGTCCGCGTCGATCCGCTGAACCTGGCCTATGTGATTTACACCTCGGGCTCTACCGGTAAACCGAAAGGCGCCGGCAACAGCCACGCCGCGCTGGTCAACCGTTTGTGCTGGATGCAGGACGCCTACGGGCTCGACGCCAGCGATTCGGTGTTGCAGAAAACCCCGTTCAGTTTCGACGTGTCGGTCTGGGAATTCTTCTGGCCGCTGCTGACCGGCGCGCGTCTGGTGGTTGCTGCGCCAGGTGCGCACCGCGATCCGCTGCAATTGATCGACATCATCAACCGTCACGGCATCAGTACGCTGCACTTTGTGCCGTCGATGTTGCAGGCGTTCATTCACGAGGCGGGCGTCGACAGCTGCGTGGGCCTCAAGCGCATCGTCTGCAGCGGTGAGGCACTGCCGCTGGATGCGCAACTGCAAGTCTTCGCCAAACTGCCGAACGCCGGCCTCTACAACCTCTACGGCCCAACCGAAGCAGCGATCGACGTGACCCACTGGACGTGCGTCGACGAAGGCGCCGACAGCGTGCCGATCGGCCGGCCGATCGCCAACCTGCGCACCCACGTCCTCGATGCCGAGCTGTTGCCGGTACCGAGCGGCGTGACAGGCGAACTGTACCTGGGCGGCGCCGGGCTGGCGCGCAGTTATCACCAGCGCCCGGCGCTGACTGCCGAGCGTTTTGTACCGTGCCCGTTCCACGACGGCGCGCGCCTGTACCGCACCGGTGACCGTGTGCGCCAGCGTGTCGACGGCGTGATCGAATACCTCGGTCGTCTCGACCATCAAGTGAAACTGCGCGGTCTGCGCATCGAGCTGGGCGAAATCGAAACCCGCCTGATGCAGCATCCGCTGGTGCGCGAAGCGGTGGTGCTGGTGCAGGGCGGCAAGCACCTGGTGGCTTACGTTGTGCTGGAACAGGCTCAGCCGGACGAGCAGTGGCAGCAGGACGTCAAGGCGTGGCTGCTCGGCAGCCTGCCGGAATTTATGGTGCCGACCTACCTGATGACGCTGGCCAGACTGCCGGTCACCGCCAACGGCAAACTCGACCGTAAAGCCTTGCCGCAACCGGATGCGGCGCCGCAACAAGCCTTCGTCGCCCCACAGGATGCGCTGCAAAAAGCCCTGGCGGCGATCTGGGAGGACGTGCTCGGCCTTGAGCGCGTGGGTCTGGAAGACAACTTCTTCGAACTGGGCGGTGACTCGATCATCTCGATTCAAGTGGTCAGCCGTGCGCGGCAGGCCGGGATTCGTCTCAGCCCGCGCGACCTGTTCCAATACCAGACTGTGCGCAGCCTCGCGCTGGTTGCCACGCTGGACAGTCAGACCTCGGTAGACCAAGGACCGGTGACCGGTGCCGCCGTGCTCGGGCCGATCCAGCAGCATTTCTTCAGCCGCGCGATGCCGCTGCGTGAACACTGGAACCAGTCGCTGCTGCTGACCCCGCGCGACACCTTGAATGCACAGTGGCTTGATGCCGCGCTGGCGCAGGTGATCAATCATCACGATGCCTTGCGCCTGCGCTTTGTCGAAAGCGCTGAAGGCTGGCAGCAAAGCCATGGCCCGCTGGTCGACAGTGCTGAGCTGTGGTTGCGTGACGCCGCGTCCGCTGAACAATTGCAGACGCTGTGCAACGAAGCCCAGCGCAGCCTCGACCTGCAGAACGGTCCGCTGCTGCGTGCATTGCTGGTGACGCTGGCCGATGGCTCTCAGCGCCTGGCCCTGATCATTCACCACTTGGTGGTGGACGGCGTTTCCTGGCGGGTGCTGCTGGAAGATGTTCAGCAGGCGTACGTGCAATTGGCGGCGGGCGGCGGCATGCAATTGCCGGCCAAGACCAATGCCTTGCAGAACTGGACCGCGCGCCTCGAAAGCGCCGCTTCACGCTTCGACGAACAACTGGGTTACTGGAAAACCCAGCATCAGGGCGCGACGGACCTGCCGTGCGAACGTCCCGATGGCAGCCTGCAAAACCTGCACGGCGAGAAAATCGAATGGCGCCTTGATGCCGAGCGCACCCGTCAGTTGCTGCAACAGGCACCGGCCGCGTATCGCACGCAGGTCAATGATCTGCTGCTCACCGCATTGGCGCGCACCATCAGCCGCTGGACCCGGCAGCCGGGCACGCTGATCGAACTGGAAGGGCATGGTCGCGAAGACCTGTTCGATGACATCGACCTGACCCGCACCGTGGGTTGGTTCACCAGCCTGTTCGCGGTCAACCTGACGGCCGCCAATGATCTCGACGGTTCGATCAAGTCGATCAAGGAGCAACTGCGCGCCGTGCCGGACAAAGGTCTGGGTTACGGCGTGCTGCGTTACCTGGCGGCGCCGTCGGTGCGCGCCGAACTGGCCGAGCTGACGCCGCCACGCATTACCTTCAACTACCTTGGCCAGTTCGATCGTCAGTTCGACGAAGCCGCGCTGTTCGAACCGTCCGCCGAAACCAGCGGCATCGCGCAGGATCCGGCGGCGCCACTGGCGAACTGGCTGACCGTGGAAGGTCAGGTGTATGGCGGTGAGCTGTCGATGAGCTGGGGCTTCAGTCGTGAAATGTTCGACAGCGCGACCGTGCAGGCACTGGTGGATCAGTACGCCATCGAGTTGCATGCGCTGATCGAGCATTGCTGCACGTTGCAAGCCGCGCAAGCGACGCCGTCGGACTTCCCGCTGGCCCGTGTGACCCAGGCACAACTGGATGCGTTGCCGGTGCCGGCAGGTTTGCTCGACGATGTTTATCCACTGTCGCCGATGCAGCAGGGGCTGCTGTTTCACACTCTCTACGAACAAGCGGCGGGCGAGTACATCAACCAGTTGCGCGTTGACGTACAAGGTCTCGATCCCGAGCGTTTCCGCGCTGCGTGGCAGGCCACCGTCGATGCGCAGGACATTCTGCGCAGCGGATTCGTCTGGCAGGGTGAGTTGGCGCAGCCGCTGCAGATCGTCCACAAGCAGGTGCAACTGCCATTCAGCACGCTGGACTGGCGCTACCGCGACGATCAGCCCGCAGCGCTCGCGGCGTTGGCCGATGCCGAGCGTCAGCAAGGTTTCGATCTGAGCCGTGCACCCTTGCTGCGACTGCTGCTGGTGCAGACCGGCGCCGAGCAATGGCACCTGATTTACACCCATCACCACATCCTCATGGACGGCTGGAGCAACGCGCAGTTGCTCGGCGAAGTGTTGCAGCGCTACAGCGGGCGCACGCCGGCGAATGGCGGCGGGCGTTATCGCGATTACATCGCCTGGCTGCAACGCCAGGATGGCCAATTGAGTCAGGCGTTCTGGAGCGGTCAATTGGCCGCGCTGCAAGAGCCGACCCGACTGGCGCGCGCAGCCACCGCTGGCGAGATTGCCAGCGGTCACGGCGATCATTACCTGACGCTGGATGTGCAGCGCACCCAGGCGCTGGAAAACTTTGCCCGCCAGCAAAAAGTCACCGTCAACACCTTGGTGCAAGCGGCGTGGCTGCTGTTGCTGCAACGCAATACCGGCCATGAGGCCGTGGCGTTCGGTGCGACCGTGGCCGGGCGTCCGGCGGATCTGCCGGGCATCGAGCAACAGGTCGGTCTGTTCATCAACACCTTGCCGGTGATCGGCGCACCGCGTCCGGATCAAAGCGTTGGCAGCTGGCTGCAAGCGGTACAGGCGCAGAACCTCAGCCTGCGCGACTTCGAACACACGCCACTGGCGGACATCCAGCGTTGGGCCGGGCAGGGCGGTGAGGCGCTGTTCGACAACATTCTGGTGTTCGAAAACTACCCGGTTGCCCAGGCGCTGAGTCAGGCCGGGCAAGGGCTGACATTCGGTGATGTCGGCAACCTCGAGCAGACCCATTACGCGCTGAGCGTGGCGGTCACGCTTGGCCGGCAACTGGCGTTGCACTACAGCTTTGATCGCGGCCAGTTTGCCCGTGAGGTGATCGAAAGCATCAGTGCGCAATTGCTGCAATTGCTTGAGCAGTTCGCCGTGTCGGCCGAGCGCAACCTCGGTGAAATCGCTTTGGCCAGTGTTCAAGAGCAGGCTCGCCAGCAAGCCGAAAACCACCCGCAGCCGTACCCGGTGAACATCGGCGTGCATCAGCGCATTGCCGCATTGGCTGCGCAGAATCCGCAGCGCACAGCGGTGATTTTCAATGATCAGCGTTTCAGCTACGGCGAAATCGACCAGCGTGCCAATCAACTGGCGCATGCACTGATCGCCCGTGGCGTCGGTGCGGAAACCCGCGTTGGTGTAGCGCTGCCGCGCAGTGAGGCGGTGATCGTCGCGCTGCTGGCCGTGCTCAAGGCCGGAGGCGCTTATGTGCCGCTGGACACCAGCTACCCGCGCGAACGTCTGGCCTATCTGATCGAAGATTCCGGGCTGGCGCTGCTGATCAGCGACTCGTCGGTGTCGGCGCAATTGCCGGCCGATGAATCGGTGCCGCTGCTGGAACTGGATCGTCTCGATTTACGCGAGTTGCCGATCAAGGCACCGCACGTGCAACTCGATCCGCACAACCTCGCCTACGTGATCTACACCTCCGGTTCCACCGGCAATCCAAAAGGCGTCAGCGTCGCGCACGGCCCGTTGGCCATGCACTGCCAGGCCATCGGTCAACGCTATGAAATGCGTGACAGTGACTGCGAATTCCACTTTATGTCGTTCGCCTTCGACGGTGCCCACGAGCGCTGGCTGACCAGCCTGACCCACGGCGCGTCGCTGCTGATTCGCGACGACACCTTGTGGACACCGGAGCAGACCTACAACGCCATGATCAAGTACGGCGTGACCGTGGTCGCGTTCCCGCCGGTGTACTTGCAACAACTGGCCGAGCACGCCGAGCGCGTTGGCAATCCGCCGAAAGTGCGCATCTATTGCTTCGGCGGTGATGCGGTGCCGAACGCCAGTTTCGAGCGGGTCAAGCGCGCACTCGATCCGGACTACATCATCAACGGTTACGGCCCGACCGAAACCGTGGTCACGCCGCTGATCTGGAAGGCCGGTCGCGAGGTGCCATGCGGCGCTGCGTATGCGCCAATCGGCAGCCGCATCGGTGACCGCAGCGCCTACGTGCTCGACGCCGATTTGAACCTGCTGCCGCAAGGCATGGCCGGTGAGTTGTACCTCGGTGGCACGGGGTTGGCGCGGGGGTATCTGAACCGTCCTGGGCTGACCGCCGAGCGCTTCGTCGCGGACCCGTTCAGCACCAGCGGTGGCTTGCTTTATCGCACTGGCGACCTGGTGCGTCAGCGTGCCGATGGCACGTTCGACTATCTGGATCGCATCGACAATCAAGTGAAAATCCGCGGTTTCCGCATCGAGCTCGGCGAAGTCGAAGCGGCGCTGCAAGCCCTTGACGGCGTGCGTGAAGCGGTGGTCGTGGCGCAGGAAGGCAGCGCCGGTAGCGGCAAGCGTCTGGTCGCCTATGTGGTAAGCGATTCTGACCGCGCGGACTTCACCGAAGACCTGCGTGCGCAGCTCAAGGCTACCCTGCCTGCGCACATGGTGCCGGCGTATGTGTTGCGTCTGGAGCGCATGCCGCTGACACCGAACGGCAAACTCGATCGCAAGAACCTGCCGAAACCGGACGTCAGCCAACTGCAGCAAGCTTACGTTGCACCGCAAAGTGCGCTGGAGCTGCAACTGGCAACGATCTGGCAGGACGTGCTCAAACTTGAGCACGTCGGCAGCAGCGACAACTTCTTCGAACTGGGTGGCGATTCGATCATCTCGATTCAAGTGGTCAGCCGTGCGCGGCAGGCCGGCATTCGCTTCACACCCAAAGACCTGTTCCAGCACCAGACCATTGCCGCGCTGGCGTTGGTGGCGCAGACCGGCGAAGCGTTGCAATTGATCGATCAGCAACCGGTGACTGGCAGCACTGCGCTGCTGCCGATTCATCAGGAATTCTTCGCCCAGGCGATTCCGGATCGTCATCACTGGAACCAGTCGGTGATGCTCAAGCCGAATCAGCCACTGGATGCTTGCGTGCTGGAGCAGGCGCTGGATGCGTTGGTGCTGCATCACGACAGCCTGCGTCTGGAATTTGTCGAGCAGGCTGAGGGCTGGCTCGCGCAATACCGCGACGTTGTCACCCAGGCCGGCGAGACCATCCTCTGGCCAGTCGAGGTGGCTGATCTCGACGCTTTGCAAGTCCTGGGCGACAAGGCTCAGCGCAGCTTGCAATTGAGCGGTGGAACGCTGATTCGCGCGGTGCTGGCGAATCTCGCCGACGGCAGTCAACGTTTGTTGCTGATCGTGCATCACCTGGTGGTTGATGGTGTGTCGTGGCGGATTCTGTTCGAAGATTTGCAAAACGCTTACCGGCAGATTCTGGCAGGTAATCCGGTGCAACTGCCGGCCAAGACCAGCGCAGTCAAAGCCTGGGCAGCGGCATTGCAGGACTACGCGGCAAGCCCTGCGTTGCAGACTGAGTTGAGCTTCTGGCAGCAACAGTTGCGAGGCGCTTCGGCTGCCTTGCCTTACGACCATCCGCACGGCGGGCAGCAACACGATCAGGCGCTGACAATCCGCAGCAAACTGGACAAATCCCTGACCCGGCAACTCTTGCAGGATGCACCGCAGGCCTATCGCACGCAGGTCAACGATCTGCTGCTGACAGCACTGGCGCGAGTGATGGTGCGCTGGACCGGTGCTGACAACGCGTTGGTCCTGCTTGAGGGCCACGGTCGCGAAGACCTCTTCGACAGCATCGACCTGACTCGCACCGTGGGCTGGTTCACCAGTGTGTTCCCGGCGCGCCTGTCGCCGGTGGCTGAACTGGGGGCTTCGCTGAAACAGGTCAAGGAGCAACTGCGGGCGATTCCGCACAAAGGCATCGGTTTCGGTGCGCTGGCACATCTGAGCGATGCGCAGGCTCGCGAGGCACTGCAAGGTTTGCCGGCGCCGCGCCTGACCTTCAACTATCTGGGCCAGTTCGATGGCAGTTTCGATGCGGCCGACCAAGCCTTGTTCGCACCGACCAGCGAATCCGCTGGCGCTGAAGTCAACATGCAAGGCCCGCTGGGCAACCCGTTGGCGCTGAACGGCAAAGTCTTCGGCGGCGAACTGGACCTGAGCTGGACTTACAGCGGCGCGATGTTCGACGCGGCGACCATCCAGCGTCTGGCCGATGACTATGTGCAAGAACTCACCGCGCTGATCGGCCATTGCTGCGACACCGGCAACCGTGGCGTGACGCCGTCGGACTTCCCGTTGGCGCAACTGTCGCAAGCGCAACTGGATGCGCTGATTCTGGAACCGCAAGGCATCGATGACATTTACCCGTTGTCGCCGATGCAGCAGGGCATGCTCTTCCACACCCTGCTCGAACATGGCAGCGGCGATTACATCAACCAGATGCGTCTGGACGTCGAGGGTGTCGATCCGCAGCGTTTCCGCGCCGCCTGGCAAGCCGTGGTCGATGCCCATGACATCCTGCGCAGCGGCTTCTTCTGGCAGGGCGACTTGCCGCAGCCGGTGCAAGTGGTGCAGCGCTCGGTCGAAGTGCCGTTCAGCGTCATTGACTGGAACGGCAAGGCTGATCTGGAAACGGCGCTGCAAACCCTCGCTGACGAGGAGCGCGCACTGGGGCTGGACTTGACCTGTGCGCCACTGCTGCGTCTGGTGCTGGTGCGCACGGCGATTGATCGTCATCACCTGATCTACACCAATCATCACATTCTCATGGACGGCTGGAGCAGCGCGCAGTTGCTCGGCGAAGTGCTGCAGCACTATCGCGGCGAAGCGGTGCCGCGTCCGGCGGGTCGCTATCGCGATTACATCGGTTGGCTGCAACGTCAGGATGCAACGGCGGCTGAAGCCTACTGGCTGGCGGCGCTGGCCCCTCTGCACGAGCCGACGCGTCTGGCCAATGCGCTCGCGCGGCCAGTCGATGGTTTGCCAAGTGTCGGTTACGGCGACCATTACCAAGTACTGGACGCTGATCTGAGCGTGCGTCTGGGTGAATTTGCCCGGGCCTCGAAAGTCACCGTCAACACGCTGGTGCAAGCCGCTTGGCTGTTGCTGTTGCAGCGCTACACCGGCAAGGACTGTGTGGCATTCGGCGCGACCGTGGCCGGGCGTCCGGCGGATCTGCCGGGAGCCGAGGAGCAGATCGGTCTGTTCATCAACACCTTGCCGGTGGTGGCGGCGCCACAAGCGCAGCAGAGTCTGGCCAGTTGGCTGCAAGCCGTGCAGGTGCAGAACCTCGCTTCACGCGAGTTCGAACACACGCCGCTGGCGGACATTCAGCGCTGGGCCGGGCAGGGCGGTGACGCACTGTTCGACAGCCTGATGGTGTTCGAGAACTACCCGATTGGCGAAGCGCTGGAGCGCGGTGCGCCGCAGGGTTTGCGTTTTGGTGCAGTGGTCAATCAGGAACAGACCAACTATCCGCTGACCTTGCTGGTGAGCATGGGCGCGCAACTGTCGGTGCATTTCAGTTACCAGCGCGACAGTTTTGCGGCGGCCAGCGTGGCGCAGTTGGGCGCTGGCCTGCAGCGTTTGCTGACGCAGATGGCGGCAGCAGGTGAACGCTCGTTGAGCGAGTTGCAACTGATCGAAAACCGCCCGAGTGTCGACACCGACTTCGTCACCGACCTGTGCATTCATCAAGCCATCGCTCGCCAAGTGGCGGCAACCCCGGATGCGCTGGCGGTGACCTTCGCCGATACACGACTGACCTACGCCGAACTGGACGCGCAGGCCAATCGTCTGGCGCACAAGCTGATCGAACTCGGTGTCGGTCCTGAAGTGCGCGTGGGCGTGGCGATGCCGCGTTCCGAGCAGTTGCTGATTGCCTTGTTGGCGGTGCTCAAATCCGGTGGCGCCTATGTGCCGCTGGACCCGGATTATCCGGCTGATCGCGTTGCCTACATGCTTGAAGACAGCCGTGCGCGGGTGTTGCTCACCGAGCAAGCGGTCGCTGCGACGCTGAGCGTTCCGGGCGATACGCAAGTACTGCTGATGGATCAGGTTTCCCTGAGCGGTTACTCGGCTGTCGCACCTCTCACAGCGGTGCAGCCGGACAACCTCGCCTACGTGATCTACACCTCCGGTTCCACCGGCAAGCCGAAAGGTGTGGCCATCGCCCATCGCAACGTCATGGCGCTGATCGACTGGTCGGCCAAGGTTTACAGTCGTGACGACATCCAAGGCGTGCTGGCCTCGACTTCGGTGTGCTTCGACTTGTCGGTGTGGGAGCTGTTTGTCACCCTGGCCAATGGTGGTTCGCTGATCATCGCGCGCAACGCGCTGGAGTTGCCGAACCTGCCGGCGCGTGATCAGGTCCGCCTGATCAACACCGTGCCATCGGCCATCGCTGCACTGCAACGCGCCGGGCAGATTCCCGCGAGCGTGCGCATCGTCAATCTGGCTGGCGAGCCGCTCAAGCAAGGGCTGGTCGACGCGCTGTATCAACAGCCCACCGTTGAGCATGTCTACGACCTCTATGGCCCGTCGGAAGACACTACCTATTCGACCTGGACCCGCCGCGTTGCCGGTGGTCAGGCGCGCATTGGTCGTGCCCTGAACTACAGCGCCAGCCATCTGCTCGATGCCGACTTGCACGTTGTGCCCCAAGGCGTTTCGGCGGAGCTGTACCTGTCCGGCGCCGGCATCACGCGCGGTTATCTGGGGCGCGCGGCGATGACCGCCGAGCGCTTTGTGCCGAACCCGTTCGTCGGCAATGGCGAGCGCATGTACCGCACCGGCGACCTGATTCGTGAACGCGAAGAGGGCGAGCTGGAGTACATGGGCCGGATCGACCATCAGGTGAAAATTCGTGGATTCCGCATCGAACTGGGGGAGATCGAGGCGCGATTGCTCGCGCAACCGGCGGTCACCGAAGCGGCGGTGCTGGCCATCGAAAGCGAGGCGGGCGCGCAACTGGTGGCCTACGTGGTCGCCCCGCAACTGGAGCTGTACGACGGCGAAGCGCAGCGGCAACTGCGCGACGGACTAAAGACTGGCCTCAAGTCTTCGTTACCTGACTACATGATTCCCGCGCACCTGCTGTTCCTTGAGCAGTTGCCACTGACCCCCAACGGCAAACTCGACCGCAAGGCCCTGCCCGCGGTGGATGCCAGCCAGATGCAGGCCGCGTACGTCGCGCCGCAGAGTGAGCTTGAGCAGCAGGTCGCGGCGATCTGGCAGCAAGTGCTCGAGGTTGAACGCATTGGTCTGAACGATCACTTCTTCGAACTGGGCGGGCACTCGCTGCTGGCGGTCAACGTGGTGTCGCGCATGGCCCTTGAACTGGGCCTGACGCTGACCCCGCAACTGTTATTCCAGCACCCCGTCCTGAGCGACTTTGTCGCTCGACTCGATACAGGAGGCGGGGCAATCAACGAACAGAAACTGAGCAAGCTGGAAGCCCTGCTTGACGATATGGAGGAAGTCTGATGGACAAGAGTGTTGCTTTGAGGGTAGCCAAGCGCTTTATCACTCTGCCGCTGGACAAACGTAAGCTGTACCTGGAAAAGATGCTCGAAGAGGGCGTCTCTCCGGCCAACCTGCCGATCCCGGAAACACGTTCCGGGTTTGCCGCCATTCCTCTGTCGTACGCTCAGGAGCGTCAACTGTTCCTTTGGCAAATGGACCCACACAGCACCGCGTATCACATTCCCAGCGCCTTGCGCCTCAAGGGCCAGCTGGACGTGGCGGCGCTGGAGCGCAGCTTCAATGCGCTGGCTGCGCGCCATGAAAGTTTGCGCACCACGTTCGCCGAGCACGGCGAAACCTTCTGCCAGGTGATTCACCCGCAATTGCCCCTGAGCATCACCCTGGCGCCGCTGCCCGAAGGGCTCGACGGCGCTGGCGCAGAGGCGGCGATCAAGGCGTTTGTCGAAAGCGAAACCGCGCGCCCGTTCAATCTGCAACAGGGCCCGCTGCTGCGCGTGGCATTGCTCAAAGTCGCCGATGATGATCATGTGCTGGTGTTGATCCAGCACCACATCATCTCCGATGGCTGGTCGATCAAAGTACTGGTCAACGAGCTGATCCAGCATTACGCCGCCGACACGGGCGGGCAGCCACTGGCATTGCTGGAACTGGACGTGCAATACGCCGACTACGCGATCTGGCAGCGTCACTGGCTGGAAGCGGGCGAGCGTGAGCGGCAACTGGCTTACTGGATCAAGACGCTGGACGGCGAGCAGCCGGTGCTGGAATTGCCCATCGATTTTCCGCGCCCGGCGGTGCAAAGCCTGCGCGGTGCACGTCTGCAACTGGACCTGCCAGCCGCCCTCGGCGATGCGCTCAAGCAATTGGCCCAGCGCGAAGGCGCCAGCCTGTTCATGGTGTTGCTGGCGTCGTTTCAGGCGTTGCTGCATCGCTACAGCGGCCAGGCGCAGATTCGCGTCGGCGTGCCGACCGCCAACCGCAACCGGGTCGAGACTGAAGGCCTGATCGGCTTCTTCGTCAACACCCAGGTACTCAATGCCGAGGTGAATGGTCAACTGCCGTTCAACCAGTTGCTGGCGCAGGTCAAGCAAGCGGCGATGGCCGCGCAGGCGCATCAGGATCTGCCCTTCGAGCAGTTGATCGAAGCGCTGCAACCGGAACGCAGCCTGAGCCACAGCCCGGTGTTCCAGGTGATGTTCAACCACCAGACCCGTCGTGACCAGAGCCGTGGCGCAGTGCAACTGCCGCAACTGAGTGTCGAGGATGTGCAGTGGGAAGGGCGCACCGCGCAATTCGACCTGACCCTCAATACTTACGAATCGAATGACGGTTTCGCCGCCGAACTGACCTACGCCACCGATCTGTTCAAGCCGGAAACAGTCGAGCGTCTGGCGCGTCACTGGCAGAACCTGTTGCAGGGCATCATCGCCGCGCCAACCCGGCGTGTCGGCGAACTGCCGCTGCTGGACAGCGCCGAACACGGCGTGTTGTTGCAGGACTGGTTCCGCGTGGCCGATCACCGCGCGCAGGCCGAATGCGTGCAGCAGGACTTTGCCTTGCAGGCGCAGTACAACCCGCAGGCCACGGCGCTGATCATCGGCGACGACGTACTGACGTATGGCGAACTGGATGCCCGGGCCAATCAACTGGCGCATCACCTGATCGAGGCCGGTGTCGGCCCGGATCAGTTGGTCGGCATCGCGGTCGAGCGCAGCGTCGAAATGATCGTCGGCCTGCTGGCGATCCTCAAGGCCGGCGGCGCGTATGTGCCGCTCGACCCGGCGTATCCCGAGGATCGTCTGGCTTACATGATCGAGGACAGCGGCCTGCAATTGCTGCTGACCCAAACGCATTTGCAAACGCAGTTGCCGATCCCGGCGGGTGTGCAGACCCTGTTGCTCGATCAGCCAGATGACTGGCTGGCGGCTTATCCACAGACCGCGCCGAGCGTGGCCGTCAATGGCGAGCATCTGGCTTATACGATCTACACCTCCGGCTCCACCGGTAAACCGAAAGGCGTGATGGTGCGCCACGCGGCGCTGCGCAACTTTGTTGCGAGCATGATCAAGCAGCCGGGGATTGCCGCTGCGGATCGCATGTTGTCACTGACCACGTTCTCCTTCGATATTTTCGGCCTGGAAATCTACGGCCCGCTGCTCGCGGGTGCCTGTGTGGTGCTGACCGGCAAGGACGTGCATCAGGACCCGCAAGCGGTGCTCGAGCTGATCGCGCGTCACGCCGTCAGCGTGCTGCAAGCCACGCCATCGACCTGGCGCATGCTGCTCGACAACGAGCACGCGGCGATTCTCAATGGCCGCACGTTCCTCTGTGGCGGTGAAGCGCTGCCGCAGGAACTGGCCCAGCGCATGCTGGCGCTGACGCCGAGCGTGTGGAACCTCTATGGCCCGACCGAAACCACGATCTGGTCGGCGCAACACGCGTTGAGCGCGGACAACAGCCGGCCGTTCCTCGGCACGCCGATCGACAACACCGCGCTGTACATTCTTGGTAGCGACCTTGAGCTCAATCCGCTCGGCGCACCCGGTGAATTGCTGATCGGCGGTGACGGTCTGGCGCGTGGTTACTTCCAGCGCCCGAGCCTGACCGCCGAACGTTTTGTGCCGGACCCGTTCGCGAAAAACGGCGCACGTCTGTACCGCACCGGCGACCTGACCCGTTATCGCGCAGAAGGCGTGATCGAGTACATCGGGCGCATCGACCATCAAGTCAAAATCCGTGGTTTCCGGATTGAATTGGGCGAGATCGAAGCGCGTTTGCTCGCGCTGGACAGCGTGCGCGAAACCGTAGTGGTCGCGCAGGACGGCCCGACCGGCGCGCAACTGGTCGGCTATGTGGTGCCATCCGCCAGCACTGTCGATGAAGTTGAACTGCGCGCTGAATTGAAAGCCAGCCTCAAGGCTGAGCTGCCGGAATACATGGTGCCGGCGCACCTGTTGTTCCTCGCGCAACTGCCCCTGACCCCGAACGGCAAGGTCGACCGCAAAGCCTTGCCGGCACCTGACGCCAGCCAGTTGCAATCAACCTATATCGCTCCGCAGACCGCTACTCAACACACTGTCGCCGAGATCTGGCAAGCAGTGCTCAAGCTTGAGCGTGTCGGCCTGAGTGACAACTTCTTCGAACTGGGCGGTCATTCGTTGCTGGTGACCCAAGTGGTGTCGCGTGTGCGTCAGACGCTGAACGTTCAGGTGCCGCTGCGCACGCTGTTCGAACACAGCACGCTGGAGGATTTCGTTGCCGCGCTGGGTGTCGATCAGGCCTCTCGGGAACCGGCGATTGTCGCGTTGCCACGCCTGCAACCGCTGACGCTTTCCTATGCGCAGGAACGCCAGTGGTTCCTTTGGCAACTCGACCCGACCAGCACCGCTTACCACGTTCCGGCCGCACTGCGTCTGCGTGGTGAGTTGAATCTGCCGGCGTTGCAGCAAAGTTTCAATGCGCTGATCGAGCGTCACGAATCTCTGCGCACCTGTTTCGTCGAAGAGCAGGGCCAGACCCTGCAAGTGATTCAGGCCCACGGCACGCTCGACCTGCAAGTGCAGGAGCTGGCGGGGCTGGACGACGCGGCGCTGCAAGCGCTGGTCGCTGAAGAAACCCTGCACCTGTTCAACCTGCAGCAAGGCCCGCTGCTGCGGGTGAAACTGCTGCGTCTGGCCGCCGATGATCACGCGCTGGTGATCACCTTGCACCACATCGTCTCTGACGGTTGGTCGATGAACATCATGGTCGATGAACTGGTGGCGTTGTACGCCGCGTACAGCCAGGGGCAGACCGCGACATTGCCGACGCTGCCGGTACAGTACGCCGACTACGCCGTGTGGCAGAAACAGTGGATGGACGCTGGTGAACGCGAGCGTCAATTGAGCTACTGGACGGCGCAACTCGGCGATGGCGATCAACCGTTGCTGGAGCTGCCGACCGACCGTCCGCGCCCAGCCGAGCAAAGCTATCGCGGTGCCCGTCGCGACATCCCGCTGAGCCTCGAACTGGCCACTGCCCTCAAGCAGGTCGCGCAGCGTGAAAACGTCACCCTGTTCGCGCTGTTGCTGGCCTCGTTCCAGACCTTGTTGCACCGCTACAGCGGTCAGGCCGACATCCGTGTCGGTGTGCCCGTGGCCAACCGCAATCGGGTGGAAACCGAAGGCCTGATCGGCTTCTTCGTCAACACTCAGGTGCTCAAGGCCGAGTTCGACAGCCAACAGACCTTCCGCAGCCTGTTGCAGCAAGTGAAAAACACCGTGCTCGGCGCTCAGGCGCATCAGGATCTGCCGTTCGAGCAACTGGTCGACGCGCTGCAACCGGAGCGCAGCCTCAGCCACAGCCCGCTGTTCCAGGTGATGCACAACCACCAGAGCCAGGCGCGTCAGGCACAGGGCGCGACACGCCTGCCGCAACTGCACATCGAGGGCCTGCCTTGGGCGTCGAATACCGCGCAGTTCGACCTGACCCTGAACACCTTCGAATCGACCGACAACGTCTGGGCTGAGCTGACCTACGCCACCGACCTGTTCGACGTCGAAACCATCGAGCGCCTGTCGCAACACTGGACGAATCTGCTGCAAGGCATCGTCACCGACAGCGGCCAGCGTATCGCTGAACTGCCGCTGCACGACGCCGCCGAACGCGCGGCGACCCTGCGGCAATGGAATCCGGCGGTGGCCGATTTCCGCAACGAGCAGTGCCTGCATCACTTGATCGAAGCCCAGGTCGCCCGTGCACCGCAAGCGGTTGCCGTGACGTACGCCGAACAGTCCCTGAGCTACTTTGAACTCAACAGCCGCGCCAACCAGTTGGCCCACAAGCTGATCGCCAGTGGCGTCGGCCCTGACGTGCGCGTCGGTCTGGCGGCCGAACGCAGTCTCGACATGCTCGTTGGCCTGCTGGCGATTCTCAAGGCGGGCGGCGCGTATGTGCCGCTGGACCCGAGCTACCCCGAGGAGCGTCTGGCCTACATGATCGGTGACAGCGGCATCGGCCTGCTGTTGACCCAAAGCCATCTGCTCGATCGTCTGCCGGTGCCGGATTCGGTGCGCAGCCTGATGCTCGATCAGGATCGCGAAGACCTCGAAGGTTACAGCGACAGCAATCCGCACATGAGCATGAGCGCCGACAATCTGGCGTACGTGATCTACACCTCGGGTTCGACCGGCCAGCCCAAGGGCACCTTGCTCGCACATCGCAACGTGCTGCGCCTGTTCGAGGCCACCGCAGCGTGGTTCGATTTCGGTGCGCAGGATGTCTGGAGCCTGTTCCACTCCTATGCGTTCGACTTCTCCGTGTGGGAGATTTTCGGTGCGCTGCTGTACGGCGGTAAATTGGTGGTGGTGCCTTACGAGGTCAGCCGTGCGCCGGACGATTTCTTTGCCTTGCTGTGCCGCGAAGGCATCACCGTGCTCAACCAGACGCCGTCGGCGTTCAAGCAGTTGATGCAAGTCGCCTGTGCCCCGGAGCACGCCGCGCAACAGCTGGCGCTGCGTTACGTAGTGTTTGGCGGTGAAGCGCTGGAAGTGAAGAGCCTGCGTCCATGGTTCGAGCGTTTCGGCGATCAGACGCCGCAACTGATCAACATGTACGGCATCACTGAAACCACCGTGCACGTGACCTATCGGCCGTTGTCGATGGCCGATTTGCAGCGTGACGCGAGCAGCCCGATCGGCGAGCCGATTGCCGACCTGTCGTGGTACCTGCTCGACGGCGACCTGAATCCGGTAGCCAAGGGCTGCATCGGTGAGCTGTACGTCGGCCGCGGCGGTCTGGCGCGCGGTTATCTGAACCGTGCCGACCTGACCACGCTGCGCTTCATTCCCGATCCGTTTGCCGCTGACGGCGGCCGTCTGTACCGCACCGGCGACCTGGCGCGTTATCGCGCTGACGGCGTGATCGAATACATCGGGCGGATCGACCATCAGGTCAAGATTCGCGGTTTCCGTATCGAACTGGGCGAGATCGAAGCGCAGCTGCTCGAACAAGCCGCCGTGCGCCAGGCGGTGGTGCTGGCGCAACCAGGCCTGAGCGGTCAACAACTGGTCGCCTGGCTGGTACCAAGCGACGCTACGTTGCTCGATGCCAGCCCGGCAGAACAAGCGCAGTGGCGCGACCGCGTGCGTGCCGAGCTCAAGGACAACCTGCCGGATCACATGATCCCGGCGCACCTGTTGTTGCTCGCGCATTTGCCGCTGACGGCCAACGGCAAACTCAACCGCAGCGCGTTGCCGTCGCCGGATGCGAGTCAGGCGCAGCAAGCCTATCAGGCGCCGCAGAGCGAGCTGGAACAGCGCTTGGCGGCGATCTGGCAGGACGTGCTGAAACTGCCGCAAGTGGGTCTTAACGACAATTTCTTCGAACTGGGTGGCGACTCGATCATTTCGATTCAAGTGGTCAGCCGCGCACGGCAGGCCGGCATTCGCCTGAATCCGAAAGACCTGTTCCAGCACCAGACTATTCAGCGACTGGCACTGGTCGCGCAGTCAGGCGACGACGAATCGGGCATCGACCAGCAAGCGGTGACCGGCGCGGCGTTGCTGCTGCCGATCCAGCAGCAGTTTTTCGTAGACGATATCCCTGAGCGTCATCACTGGAACCAGTCCGTGCTGCTCAAGCCGCGTCAGCCGCTGGACGCGGAGAAAGTCCAGCAAGTATTGCGCGCGCTGGTCGCGCATCACGATGCCTTGCGCCTGAGCTTCACTCAGCACAATGGCGTGTGGCGGGCCGAGCACCGCGCGGTTGAAGATCAGTCGCACAACCTGCTGTGGCAAGAAGAGGTCGCCGATGCAGTTGCACTGGAAACTTTGGGCAACCGCGCGCAACGCAGCCTCGATTTGCACAACGGGCCGCTATTGCGCGCCGTGCTGGCGAATCTGGCCGATGGCACGCAGCGCTTGCTGTTGGTGATTCATCACCTTGTGGTAGACGGCGTGTCGTGGCGGATTTTGCTGGAAGACCTGCAAAACGCTTATCAGCAATTGCTCGATGCGCAGCCACTGAGCCTGCCGTCCAAGACCAGCGCCTTCAAGGACTGGAGCGAGCACTTGCAGCGCTACGCCAACAGCGCGGCGTTGCAACAGGAACTGGCTTACTGGCAGGCGTGCCTGAGTGATGTCGGCAGCGATCTGCCGTGCAAGCGGATCGACGCCGGTCAGCAGAATAAACTGGCGCAGACGGTACAGACCAGACTGGGCGCGGAGCTGACCCGACAACTGCTGCAAGAAGCCCCGGCGGCGTATCGCACTCAGGTCAACGACCTGTTGTTGACGGCACTGGCGCGGGTGATCGGGCGCTGGAGCGGGCAGACGTCGACGCTGATTCAGCTCGAAGGCCATGGTCGTGAAGAGCTGTTCGACGGTGTCGATCTGACCCGCACCGTGGGCTGGTTCACCAGTCTGTTCCCGGTGCGTCTGACCCCGGCGGCTACGCCGGGCGAGTCGATCAAGCAGATCAAGGAACAACTGCGTGCGATCCCCGACAAGGGCATCGGTTTCGGTGCACTGCGTCACCTTGGCGATGCTCAGGCACAACAGCGCCTGCGTGCCTTGCCGACGCCGCGCATCACCTTCAACTACCTCGGCCAGTTCGACGGCAGCTTTGAGGGCGATGACGGCGCGCTGTTCGCTCCGGCGCCGGACAATGCCGGTCTCGACCAGAGCCCCGATGCGCCAATGGGCAACTGGCTGACCCTCAACGGTCAGGTGTATGGCGGTGAACTGCGCGTGGGCTGGACGTTCAGCAGCGAGCGTTTCGACAACGCCGTGATCGAAGCACTGGCGGCGGATTACGCCGAAGAACTGGCGGCGTTGATCGACCATTGCCTGACCCCGGGCGTTGAAGGCTTGACGCCGTCGGACTTCCCTTTGGCGACGCTGACCCAGGCACAACTCGACGGCTTGCCTTTGCCGGCCCGGCAGATTGCCGATGTCTATCCGCTGTCGGCGATGCAGCAAGGCATGCTGTTCCACAGTCTCTACGAACAGGCCACCGGTGATTACATCAACCAGGTCCGTCTCGACGTCGAAGGCCTCGATCCGCAGCGCTTCCGGCAGGCCTGGCAAGCAGCGGTGGATAACCACGACATCCTGCGCACCAGTTTTGTCTGGCAAGGTCAGCTGGCACGCCCGCTGCAAGTGGTGCACAAGCAGCTGGACATGCCATTCAGCGTGCTCGACTGGCGCGAGCGGGGCGACTGCCGGACTGAACTGGACACGCTGGCCAGTGCCGAGCAGGCGCAAGGTTTCGACCTGAGTCAGGGGCCGCTATTGCGTATGGTCGTGGTGCGCCTGGACGATCAGCGCTGCCATTTGATCTACACCAACCACCACATCCTGATGGATGGCTGGAGCAACTCGCAGTTGCTCGGTGAAGTGCTGCAGCGCTACAGCGGCATTGCCCAGCCGACGCTGGCCGGGCGTTATCGCGATTACATCGAATGGCTGCAGCGTCAGGACGTGCAGGCCAGCGAACATTACTGGACCGCGCAACTGGCTGACCTGGAAGCGCCAACCCTGTTGGCGCAAGCACTTCAGGCGCAGCGTGGCGACGCTCCACGGGACGGCCATGGCGAGCACTTCTGCGTGCTCGACGCGGCGCAAACCCGGCAGTTGGGCGAGTTCGCCCGGCAGCAGAAAGTCACCCTCAACACGTTGATTCAAGCGGCCTGGTTGCTGCTGTTGCAGCGCTTGACCGGTCAACAGAACGTCGCATTCGGCGCTACGGTGGCGGGGCGTCCGGCGGAACTCAAAGGTGTCGAGCAGCAGATCGGTCTGTTCATCAACACCTTGCCGGTGATCGCCAGCCCACGTTCGCAATTGAGCGTAGGCGAGTGGCTGCAGAGCGTGCAGGCGCAGAATCTGACGCTGCGTGAGCATGAGCACACGCCGTTGTTCGACATTCAGCGTTGGGCAGCGCGCAACGGTGAAGCGTTGTTCGACAACATTCTGGTGTTCGAAAACTACCCGGTATCCGAGGCGCTGGAGCAGGGCGCGCCGCAGGAATTGCGCTTCGGCGAGATCAACAACCATGAACAGACCAACTATCCGCTGACGCTGCTGGTGCATTTGAGCGACGAATTGTCGATGCACTTCAGCTACCAGTGCGACAGCTTTGCGGCGCACAGCGTTGTGCAGCTCGGCGGGTTCTTGCAACGCTTACTCGGACAGATGAGCGAATCGGGCGAGCGCACGCTCAGCGAGTTGAACCTGATCGACAACGGCCCGAGTGTCGACACCGACTTCGTCGCCGACCTGTGCATTCATCAAGCCATCGCTCGCCAAGTGGCGGCAATCCCGGATGCGCTGGCGGTGACCTTCGCCGATACACTGACCTACGCCGAACTGGACGCGCAAGCCAACCGTCTGGCGCACAAGCTGATCGAATTGGGTGTCGGCCCGGAGGTGCGCGTGGGCGTGGCGATGCCGCGTTCCGAGCAGTTGCTGATTGCCTTGTTGGCGGTGCTCAAATCCGGTGGCGCCTATGTGCCGCTGGACCCGGACTATCCGGCCGATCGCGTTGCCTACATGCTCGAAGACAGCCGTGCGCGGGTGTTGCTCACCGAGCAGGCCGTCGCCGCGACTTTGAGCGTGCCAGCCGATACGCAAGTCGTGTTGATGGATCAGGTTTCGCTGAGCGGCTATTCAACTGTGGCGCCTCAAACGGCGGTGCAACCGGACAACCTGGCTTATGTGATCTACACCTCCGGTTCCACCGGCAAGCCGAAAGGCGTGGCGATTGCCCACCGCAACGTCATGGCTTTGATCGAATGGTCGGCGAAGGTCTACAGCCGCGACGACATTCAAGGTGTATTGGCCTCGACTTCGGTGTGCTTCGACCTGTCGGTGTGGGAGCTGTTTGTCACGTTGGCCAATGGTGGTTCGCTGATCATCGCGCGCAACGCGCTGGAGTTACCGAACCTGCCGGCGCGTGATCAGGTCCGCCTGATCAACACCGTGCCGTCGGCCATCGCTGCACTGCAACGCGCCGGGCAAATTCCCGCGAGCGTGCGCATCATCAATCTGGCCGGCGAGCCGCTCAAGCAAGGGCTGGTCGACGCGCTGTATCAGCAGTCGACGGTCGAGCACGTCTACGACCTCTATGGCCCGTCGGAAGACACCACTTACTCGACCTGGACCCGCCGCGTTGCCGGTGGTCAGGCGCGCATTGGTCGTGCCCTGAACTACAGCGCCAGCCATCTGCTCGATGCCGATCTGCACGTCGTGCCCCAAGGCGTTTCGGCGGAGCTGTACCTGTCCGGCGCCGGCATCACGCGGGGTTATCTGGGGCGTGCGGCGATGACCGCCGAGCGCTTTGTGCCCAATCCACTCGCCAGCAACGGCGAGCGCATGTACCGCACCGGCGACTTGATTCGTGAGCGCGAAGAGGGTGAGCTGGAGTACATGGGCCGGATCGACCATCAGGTGAAGATTCGCGGTTTGCGGATCGAACTCGGTGAAATCGAAGCGCGTCTGGTGGCGCATGCCGAGGTGCGCGAGGCGGTGGTCGTGGCCAGCGAAGTGGCGGGCAGCCAGCACTTGATCGCCTACCTCGTGCCGGCCGATCCAGCCGTGGTCGATGCCGGCGCTGAGCAGCAACGCCTGCTGGATGACCGCCTCAGTGACTGGCTGAGTGCAACCCTGCCGGATTACATGGTGCCGAACCATCGACTGTGGCTGGCGCAGATGCCGCTGACCCCCAACGGCAAGATTGATCGCAAGCGTTTGCCGACGCCGGAGCTGACGGCTGCGCAACAACACGTCGATCCGGTCAATGCGACCGAACAGACGCTGGTGGACATCTGGAAAGACGTGCTGGGGCTGGCGCAGGTCAGCACCACCGACAGCTTCTTCGCCCTGGGTGGCGATTCGATCATCTCGATTCAAGTGGTCAGTCGCGCCCGTCAGCAAGGCCTGGAACTGAGCCCGAAAGATCTGTTCCAGCACCCGACCATTGCGCAATTGGCCCTGCGTGTCGAAGCCTCCTGCGATAAGCCGGTGGCAGCACTGATCGAGGTGCCGCTGCATGGTCTGAATGAGGTGCAAGTCGCGCAATTGCCGCTGCCGCAAGATCAGTTGGCAGGTCTTTATCGTCTGTCGCCGATGCAGCAGGGCATGCTCTTTCTCGGCCTCAACGCGCCGGAGTCGGATCTCTACATCAACCAATTGTGCATTCCGGTGCAGGGCCTCGACCCGGCGCGGTTGAAAGACGCCTGGGCAACCGTCAGCCGACGCCACGATATCCTGCGCACCGGTTTTCTCTGGCAGGACATGGCCGAGCCGCTGCAGTTTGTACTCGCCGATCCGCAACTGCCGATCAGCCTGCTCGACTGGCGCCAGCAGGATCACTCGGCCGAAGCGCTGCAAGCGTTGGCGGATGCCGAGCGAGCCAAGGGCTTCGATCTCGCTCAGCCTCCGCTGCAACGCCTGACGCTGGTGCAGGTGGGCGAGGACAGCTATCAACTGATCTGGACCTACCACCACATCCTGATCGACGGCTGGAGCAGTTCGCAGTTGATCGGTGAGGTGTTGAGCCAGTACTCCGGCAAGCCATTGGCCGACGCTGTGCCGTACCGCCGCTATATCAACTGGCTGCAACAGCAGGACGGCAACGCCAGTGAAGGGTTCTGGCGTCAGCACCTGAGTCAGCTCGACGAGCCGACTTATCTGGCCGACGCCGTGGCGCGCACCGGCAGCGGTCGTGGCCACGAGGCGTTGTACAGCCGCCTGGGCGAAGAACGTACCGAACAACTCAAAGCCTTCGCGCAAGCACAGCAAGTCACCCTCAACACCTTGGTGCAGGGCGCGTGGCTGGTGCTGCTCAGCCGTTACAGCGGCCAGCGCTGTGTGGCGTTCGGCGCCACGGTGGCGGGGCGCCCGGCGAGTCTGCCGGCGTCGGAATCGATCCTCGGTCTGTTCATCAACACCTTGCCGGTGATCAAGGACGTTCCGGCCGAGCAGTCGGTCGGCGAGTGGCTGCGCGACTTGCAGGACTTCAACCTGGAAATGCGTGAGCGCGAATACACTCCGCTCACCGACGTGCAGCGCTGGGCCGGACGGGCCGGGCAATCGCTGTTCGACAGCATCATCGTGTTCGAGAACCACCCGATCGACCAGGCCTTGCGCGAGTGGCGCGATGACTCGCTGAAGTTTGGCGAGATCAGCAACGCCGGCCTGACCAACTTCCCGATGGACTTGATGGTCACCCTCGAAGAGGGGCTGGTGATCGAGTACATGTTCCTGCGTGAGCATTTCGACCGGGCGACCGTCGAAGGCATCCGCAGCAACATGGAAGGCCTGCTTGCGGCGTTGGCACAGGATGCGGCGCAACCGCTGGGGCGCATTGGTCTGCCAACCGGTCAGGCGGCTACCGCACAGGTTGTGCCGGCCGTTTCGCAAGCACCGGCCGTGCATCAGCGTATCGCTCAATGGGCGACGCAGCGTGGCGAGCAGACGGCGCTGGTGTTCGATGGCCAAACCTTCAGTTACGGGCAGATCGACGCCCGCGCCAACCGTCTGGCCCATGCGTTGATCGCTGAAGGCGTCGGTCCGGAAGTGCGCGTCGGCGTGGCACTGCCACGCAGCGAAAACATGATCGTGGCGCTGCTCGCGGTGCTCAAGGCCGGTGGCGCCTATGTGCCGCTGGATGCGACCTATCCGCGTGAGCGCCTGAGCTATCTGATGCGCGATTCAGGTATTGCCTTGCTGCTCAGTGATTCGAGCCTGCGTCAGATCATGCCGGCCCAAGACAACCTGCATGTGCTCGAGCTCGATCAACTGGATCTGAGCGCGCAATCCGACCGCGCACCGGATGTCGCCGTGCAGCCGGGCAACCTCGCGTACGTGATTTACACCTCCGGTTCGACCGGCCAGCCGAAAGGCGTTGGTGTCGCTCACGGCCCGTTGGCGATGCACTGCGAGGCGATCGGTCAGCGTTATGAAATGAGTCAGGCCGATTGCGAACTGCACTTCATGTCGTTCGCCTTCGACGGCGCTCATGAGCGCTGGCTGACCACCTTGACCCACGGTGCGCGTCTGCTGATCCGTGACGACAGCCTGTGGACCGCCGAGCAGACCTACAACGCTCTGCATGATTACGGCGTAACCGTGGCCGCGTTCCCGCCAGTGTATTTGCAGCAACTGGCAGAACACGCGCAACAGCACGGCAATCCGCCAGCGGTGCGCATCTATTGCTTCGGTGGTGATGCCGTGCCGGTGGCGAGTTTCGAACTGGCCAAACGTGCGCTCAAGCCGCAGTACATCATCAACGGTTACGGGCCGACGGAAACCGTGGTCACGCCGCTGATCTGGAAGGCCGGCACTGACGATCAGTGCGGTGCGGCCTACGCGCCAATCGGCAGTGTGGTCGGCGAGCGCAGCGGTTACGTGCTCGACGCTGACCTCAATCCATTGCCCGCGGGCGTTGCCGGTGAACTGTACCTGGGCGGCGCGCTGGCCCGTGGTTATCTGGGCCGTGCCGGCGGCACCGCTGAGCGTTTCGTCGCCAACCCGTTCAGCACCGATGGCAGTCGTCTGTACCGCACCGGCGACCTGGTGCGCCAGCGCGAAGACGGCACTGTCGACTACCTGGGACGGATCGATCATCAAGTGAAGATCCGTGGTTTCCGTATCGAGTTGGGCGAAGTCGAAGCGCGCCTCAAGCAACAGCCGGGTGTGCGCGACGCCGCCGTGGTGGCGCGCGAGGGCGTCAGCGGCAAGCAGTTGCTCGGTTATGTGCTGGCCAATGCCGATACGCAAACCGACGGTTTGTGTGAACGCCTGCGCGAGCAGCTCAAGGCCAGCCTTCCGGACTACATGGTGCCTGCGCACCTGATGTTGCTCGAACGCATGCCGCTGACGCCGAACGGCAAGCTTGACCGCAAGGCGCTGCCGAACCCGGATGCTGAACAGCGTCAGGATTACCTGGCACCGCGCACCGAGCTTGAAAAAGCCCTGGCGAAGATCTGGCAGGAGGTGCTGAAGATCGAACGCGTCGGCCTCACCGATAACTTCTTCGAACTGGGCGGTGATTCGATTCTCAGCCTGCAAGTGGTGGCCCGTAGTCGTGTGCTCAAGGCTCAGGGTCTGAGCCTGAAACTGCGCGACCTGATGCAGAAACCGAGCATCGCCGAACTGGTCGCCAGTGTGCAGGGTGTCGCCGAAAAAGCTTCCGGGCTGTTGGCGATGAACGCAGAGGTCGAGGGCGTTGCGCCGCTTTTCTGTGTCCATGCAGGCTTCGGCACGGTGTTCGACTATGAGCCGTTGGCGCGCCGTTTGAGCGGTCGTCGTCAGGTGTTGGCGATTCAGTCGCGGATGCTCCTGGATCCGGCGTTCAACGAAGTCTCACTGCAAAGCATGGCCAGCGCTTACGTAGCGCAGATTCGCGAGAAACAGCCACACGGGCCGTATCACCTGTTGGGGTGGTCGCTGGGCGGGACGCTGGCGATGTTGATGGCCGCGCAACTGGAACAGGCCGGTCAGACGGTCAAGTTCGTGGGTCTGGTGGACAGTTTTGTGCCGTCGGCCAAGGTCAACGAAGGCGCGGTGGATGACTGGCAGGCTGATCTGCGCGCTTTCCTGCGGGTGACCCTGCCGGATGCCGCACCGGATTTGCACATCGTTGGTGAAGAAACAGCGCAAAACCTGCGGGCACTGTTCGTCGGCGCCATGAGTGCCGAACGTGGGGCTTCGACCTATGTGGCACTGGGCGCCGATGAACTGGCCCATGTGTTCAGCGTGGCGCGCCGGCTCAAGCAATTGTCGTTACAGCTCGATGGCTGTGCACCGCTGGCGGTCAAGCCGATCTGCTGGTGGACACTGGGTCGCGAAGAGGAGGCCGGGGAACTGGCGGCGCAACTCGCGCAGCCGGGCATGGGCGGCGAATGGCTCGATTGTGGGCACTTCCAGATCCCGCGCGATGAAACTTTCCTGTCCGAGGCTGAAGAAATGCTCGGCGAGATCGTTGAACCAGTAGCCATGTCCTGAACTGTGTTCTGAACCTGAAAAAAACGGTCGGGCGCCTTTATGGCGCTCGACCTGTCTGGAGAGATACGAATGTCGTTGAACCCTGATATCGCCGCGTTCCTGCAACTGGTCGGCAACGGCCGGGCCAGTGGCAAGCGCGTTGGCATGCATGAGCTGAGCCCGACAGAGGCGCGCGAACAGTTTGATCAGTCGTCGTTGTTGATGGACGCCGGCGGGGAAGCGCTTGAGGTGGTGGACGCGCTGCAATTGCCCGTGCGTGATGGCGCGCGTCTGAACGCGCGGATCTACAGCAATCAGCCTTTGAGTAGCGGTGCCGGGCGTCCGGCGCTGTTGTATTTCCATGGTGGCGGTTATGTGGTCGGCAGCCTCGATTCCCACGATTCTCTGTGCCGGGCGTTGGCCGCGATGGCCGATTGTGTGGTGTTGTCGGTGGCTTATCGACTGGCGCCGGAGTTTCGTTTTCCGACGGCAGCCAATGACGCCCGCGATGCCTGGGACTGGCTGGTGGCCAGTGCTGCGGATCTGGGCATCGATGCCGCGCGCCTGGCGATTGCCGGTGACAGCGTCGGAGGCAGCCTGACCACGGTGCTTGCTGCGCAACTGACGGATGCCGCTGTGCAGCCGCGCTTGCAGGTGCTGATCTATCCAGTCACCGATGCCAGTCGCAGCACGCCTTCCATCGAGCAGTTCGGGGAAGGGTATCTGCTGGAGAAGGCTTCGCTGCAGTGGTTCTACGAGCACTATCAGCGTGAGGCCAGCGATCGTCTCGATCCACGTTTCTCGCCGTTGCTGGCTGAGGTCAACGCTAACGTCGCGCCGGTGCTGCTGGTCTTGGCCGAGTGTGATCCGTTGCACGATGAGGGCGTGGCGTATGCGCGTCACTTGCAGGCGGCGGGGGTTACGGTGGAGCTGAAGGTTTATGAGGGGATGACCCACGACTTCATGCGCATGGGGGCGATTATTGATGAGGCTGAAGAGGCGCAGGAATATATTGCCGGGCGCTTGGTAGAGGTATTTGCTTTGGCTTGACGGGGTGGGGGGGGGTGAATATCCGTTGCTTCGGGTGTTGCTGATTAGGGGTCCGCCCTTACGGCGGGTCACTTTTTCCAGACGCCCGGAGTGCCGGCCCAGAAAAAAGTAACCAAAAAGGCTTGCTCCTACGTGCGGCCCGCTCGCTAGAGCTCGGGGTTCCTTCGCTGCGGGATCGATCCGGGCGCAGCGCCTACGGTTTGCTGCGCTGCACCTCCTCTCGCTGTGTTTGGCTGCGCCAAACGGTCGCTGCGCTCCCACGCCCGGATCAATCCCTCCGCTCAGCCTTCCGATGTCGCCCGTAGATCAAGATCAAGAGCAGGCGAGCTGACACTCGGCCTATTGAGTGGTGAAGAGCGGGTGTTTGGCTTTGGTTTTGTGGTGGATTCGCCCCTCACCCCAGCCCTCTCCCCAAGGAGAGGGAGCCGATTTGTGAGCCTTTCAGAACCTTGGTTCGACTCGGTATTTCATGTCGGCGTATCTCTCCCAAACACCTCGAACAGTTCCCTCTCCCTCCGGGCCTGGGAGTAGGAGAGGGGGGCCGATTTGTGTGCTTTTCAAAGCCAGAGTTCAACGCGGTATCGCACGTCGGCGTAGCTCCCCCAAACACCTCGATCAGTCCCCTCTCCCTCCGGGAGAGGGCTAGGGTGAGGGGCTCTTGATCTGGCTCTTGATCTTGCTTTGGCTTTTGATTTTTTGCCCCATCGGCAGGCCGAGTGGAGGTGTTCATCCGGGGGGTAGGCGCGTAGCGCCGTGCGGCGCAGCCGCATTCATCGAGAGGAGGTGCAGCGAAGCAAACCGTAGGCGATGCCCCCGGATGGACACCGTAGCGAGGGAACACTGAGCCTCAGCGAAGTGCCGTACGCCAGGGGCATGAACGGGACAACCACATAGGTAACAGTTAAGTTCAGGCACATGGGTAACACCTGATCACTTATTTTTGATTACTTTGAGCGTCAGATAACCATCCTTAGCGTCTCGTTCATCAACACGTCCCAGTAGAACAGGCCCAAAGATGATGTCCCAAACACCCTCGCTGATGCTCTCCAATCCGACTATCTGATGTTTCAGGACATAGCCCACATAGATTCTGAGCCTTCCTTTGTTCACTACGCCGTTGGAGTCCGTTCGGTATGCCTCAACATGGCTGGGGTATTTCATCTCCGGCAACTTTCTCGGAAATACCCGTGAAGAGCTGATGTAGCAAGAGGCCGGGGTTTTCTGCCCCAATGCCTCATGAAAACGCTCATGATTATAGTGCTGCATGAACAGATCAAAATGCTTCTGCTGAGCTCCCCACTCAATTTCCGGCGGTCTTGGCAATGTACTTTTAAGCGTGCGGTGCATGCGTTCATGCCGTCCGTTTTGCTCAGGTCGCCCAGGTTGAGTCCGCTCATGAATGATGCCTAGACGAGCCCACCAAATGGATAATTGTGATAACCCCGCACGCCCGCCGCTGGCAAAAGGGACACCGTTATCAGTGCGGATCCGCTCAGGCATCCCATACGTCTTAAATAACCGTTCGAAGGTGGCTTTGGCGTCCTTGAAAGTCGTGCTCGGCATACTTTCACAAGCCAGTAAAAATCGACTGGCGTGATCCATTACCGTCAACGGGTAACACCAGACACCGTCTCCTGTCAGGTATTGGCCTTTGTAATCAGCGCTCCAGAGCTGATTAGGAAGGTCGGCTTTCTGGAGTGGTTTTGGATAGACAGCGACACGCTGACGCAACCGTCGAGACACCACTAGCCCCGCTTTTTTAAGCACGTTGTAGATCGTGGTTTTGGAGGGCGGCGGCTGATCTGGAAACCGCTCTTGCAGGGCTGTCTGGATCTTTTTCGGGCCCGGCGTGGTTTGACCTTGGCGCCGCAGCTCAAGAATGGCTTCTTTGACCGCAAACGGCACAGCCTGTGCTTGAGAATGACGCTTGCGACTGCACTCCGCCAAGCCATTGATGCTGTCCGCGTTGTAGCGGGCCACCCACTTGTAGCCAGTCTTGCGACTGATGCTGTGAGCCGCACAGAGTTGACTGAAGTTGAGCCGACCGGACAGATAGTCGGCGATGAACATCACTTTAAGGTCCATAGGTTTCAGCTCTCGCCACGGCATGGTCAGATCCTCGGAATCGACCAGTGCCAGTTAAAAACTGTTACCTATGTGCTTGAACTGTTTTGTTACCTATGTGGGTGAGTCATACCGGTCAAGCCTTTTGTGTTACCTTTTCGGCGTCTGAAAAAGGGACTCGCTGTAAGAGCGAAACCGCCAGCCGCAACACCCAAAAAAACGGATATACACCCAAACCCCCAAGAGCCTGGTCGGCCCACAGGCCGCCAAGCCCCAACCAGCCAAAAAAAAACGCCAGCAAATGCCGGCGTTTCAGTGAGAGCAAAACGTATTACCAGTTGTAGGTCACGTCAGCAGTCATGGTACGGCCTTCGCCGTAGTAGCAGTCGAGGGTACCGTTACACGCGGCGACGTATTTCTCGTCGGTGAGGTTCTGCAGGTTAGCCTGCAGCTTCACACCTTTGACATGCAGCGGCGATTTTTCCAGATCGTAGGAAACCATCGCGTCATACACGGTGTACGACGGCACCTGGAAGGAATCCGACTCGTAGTCCGAGCCGTAGCTTTGTTGTACGTAACGAGCACCCAGGCCCATGCCGAAACCGGCCAGAGCAGTGGAGATGTCGAAATCGTAGTTGATCCACGCCGAGGCAGTCAGCGGCGGTGTCATCGCCACGGTGCGACCTTCGCGACCGTCGTTGGCGCTGTGCCACTTGGTCTGGTTACGCGACACGGCAGCCAGTACGCGCAGGTTCTGCGTGACATTGACCTTGCCTTCCAGCTCTACCCCACGCGAACGCACCGTACCGCTCTGGACGCTGAACCCCGGGTTGTTGAGGTCGGTGGTCAGCATGTTGTCCTGGTCGATCTGGTAAGCCGACAGCTGAATGAAACCGTCGACGAAGGTCGGTTCGTACTTGATGCCGACTTCGTACTGCTTGCCGGTGGTTGGTTCGAACGCACCGCCGCTCATGTCGGTACCGGTTTGCGGCAGGAACGATTCGGCGTAGCTCACGTATGGCGTGATGCCGTTCTCGAACTCGTAGCCCAGGCCGGCGCGACCGGTGAACTTCTCGTCTTTCTGGTTGCTGTGGCCACCGGACAGTGGCTGCTTGTTGTCGGTTTCGGCGAAGTCGTAACGACCGCCGAGGGTCAGGAACCACTGGTTCCAGCGCAGTTGGTCCTGAGCGTACAGGCCGGTCTGGGTGATGGTGTTGTCCCACTTGTACGGCTGGCGGAAGTTGATTGCGCTGCCATACACCGGGTTGTACAGGTCGATACCCGGAGCGGTGCGGTCATACAGGCCGAGGAACTTCGAGTTGAAGTGGTAGTAGTCCACGCCCAACAGCACGGTGTGGTCGATGTCGGCTGTCTTGAACTTGGCCTGGGCAATGTTATCGAGGCCGTAGACCTTGTTGTGCTGCGACCAGTCCACGGCGTAGCGGCTCTGGAAGCTGCTGTCGTTGAGGCCGGTGACCGGGTTGGTCGGGAACGAATAGCCGTGCAGCGGCGCGACGTACTGGTCGTTGACGTCGGCGTAACGGGCATTCTGCTTGAAGGTCCAGACGTCGTTGAGTTCGTGAGCGATTTCGTAACCGACCACAAACTGCTCGCGATGGTACTTGTTCACGTCCGGCTCGCCGATGAAGCGGCTGCGGCTGATGCGACCGTTGGAGGTGCTCTTGACCGTGCCGAACGCTGGCAGGCCCTGGGCTTCCGGTACGTCGTGGTCTTTCTGGTACTGACCGAACACGGTGATGGTGGTGCGGTCGTTCGGCAGCCAGGTCAGGCTTGGCGCGAGCATCATGCGGTTCTGGCTGGCGTAGTCGATTGCCGAGTTGCTGTCGTTGACCACACCGGTCAGGCGATAGAGAAATTCACCCTGATCGTCAATCGGGCCGCCGAGGTCGAAGGCACCGTAGGCGCGGTCATAGCTGCCGCCACCGATCTTCACTTCGTGCAGCGGGGTGGCGGTCGGACGCTTGCTGACCATGTTGACGATGCCGCCAGGCTGGTTCTGACCGTAGAGCACCGACGCCGGGCCCTTGAGCACTTCGATGCGCTCGAGGGTGTACGGGTCGATCTGCAGCGAACCGCCGGTGCTGCCGCCGCCATAAGGCATGTGCAGGCCATCGAGGTACAGCGGAGTAGGGGAGAAGCCGCGCGAGGTTGGCTCGTCGAAAATCTTCACCCGGTCGGCGAAACCGCCGCCGGTGATGCCCGGGGTGTAACGCAGGGCTTCGGTGACCGATTGCGAACCGCGCATCTTGATTTCGTCTTGGGTGACGACGTTGATCGTCTGCGGAATGACCTTGATCGCCGTATCGGTCTTCGACCCCGTGGCACTGCGCTTGGCGACGATACCGTCGACCGGACCCCAGGCCGATTCCGCAGTGGCGGAGATGTTGGTCGGTGCCAGATCGAGGCTGGCGCCGCTGTTGCTGCGAGAGCTCAACGCGACGTTATTGCCTTCCACGCTGTAAGCGATGCCGGTGCCTTTGAGCAACTGTGCGATCGCTGCAGTCGGCTCCAGGTTGCCGCTGACGGCGCTGCTGCGCAGACCACTCACTTCATCCGGACTGTAAAGCACTTGAAGGTTGGTCTGGCGACCGAATTCCTGCAAAGCACTCCCCAGCGACTGGGCAGGAATATCGAGCGCCACGGCTGCGGCCTGCGCCTGACCGATCATCGGCAAGGTCAGGGCCATGGCGCACAGCGCTGGCAGTGTGGAACGCAAGGAGCGGCGGATCAGCAGAGCCTTGGCGAGCGGGTGGAGTCCGTGCGGTGCGGGCATTATTCTTCTACTCTTCAAAGTGTTGACTGAGAACGATTTCTATTAACTGTAAATAAGACGTTGACCCTTCCGAAAACCGGAAAGGCTCAACGCACTTTTTTTACAAATTTTTCACAATCAGGCGGATTGAAGCTCGGTGACCACTTTGCCGGCGCTCATGCGCACCAATTGGTCGGCGACATCGAAGTAACGATCGTCGTGGGAAATGACGATGATGGTTTTGCCCAGACGCTTCAGATCAGGCAGCAACTCGGTGTAGAAAATACGGCGGAAGGTCGGGTCCTGGTCGGCGGCCCATTCATCGAACACCAGCACCGGGCGCTCTTCCAGCCACGCGTTGATCAGCGCCAGGCGCTTGCGCTGGCCCGTGGACAGGTCGGTGGTGGTGAACGAGCCATCACGCACGCTGACCTTGTGCGCGATCTCCAGACGCTGCAGATATTTATTGGCGTCTTCCGGGATGTGCGTATCGCCCTGGACCACATCGTCGAACAAGTAATAGTCGGCGAAGATCGTCGTGAACAACTGGCGGTAATCGTCGCGGGTCGCGGCGTCGATGATCTGCTCGTTGAGGCGGATCTGACCTTGATGCGGCGCATACAGGCCCAGCAGCAGTTTGATCAGGGTGGTCTTGCCGCAGCCGTTTTCACCGACGATGAAAATGATGTCGCCCTGTTCGATTTTCAGGTTCACAGGCCCCAGACGAAATGGCGCCGCGCCTTCCACGGTCGGGAAACTGTACGACACGTCGGTCAGTTCCAGACTGAGCACGACTTTGCTTTTCGGGCCTTGCTCGCTGAGCAGCAGGTGCGGTTCGGGCGAGGAAAATTGTTCGGACAGATCAGCGATGCGGCGGAAGGCGATCTGCGCGCGGCTGACGATAGGCAAGGTACTGATCAGGTGTTCCAGCGGGCCCTTCATGTACAGCAGCACGAGCACGAAGCCGCTGATCACCGCTTTGTCGGCGCTCGGCCACAGCGATTGCAGGCCCAGCGCCAAACCGATGACTACGAAAAACAGCATCGAACCCAGGGTTTTGGCGATGACGAAAATATTCACCGAGCGCACCTGGGTGTCGCAGATCTTGTTCGCCGTACCTTCAATGCCGGAAACAAACATGCGGTGCCGGCGCGGACGGTGGATGCGCAGTTCTTTCGCGCCCTCAGCGACGGCGTGGTAGTTCTTCTGCAATTCGTCTTCGTAGTCGCGGGCTTTCATGAATCCTTGCATGCCGCGCCCACGGGCAATGTACTGAATGATCGTGCTGAGCAGGATCGCGACCACCACCATCAGGAACATCGGCCATGACAACATCGCCAGATAGCCCATGCAGCCCAGGGTGACGGTCATGGAAATCGCCAGCGGGGCGAAAGCGAAAGCGAAGTCGCTGATGGTGTCGACATCGTGGGTCAGCACCGGGATCAGACGATGGCTGCGATAGCGCTCGATCTGCTCGATCGGTGCCGAGAGGACTTTTTCGCCCAGTTCTTTACGCAGTTTGGCGATGATGTGCTGGCCGACATAGTTGGTGCCGATGTCGGAGAAAATCGAACTGGTAAGGGCCAGCAGGCACAACCCGGCGAACAGCGCGACCATGGTGTTGCTCAGGTCGCCTTCGGTGTGCAGCACGCTGTTGATGGTCGCCAGCAACGCGGTGACACTCAGACCGCCGACCATGCCGAGCAGGGTCGAGACGGTCACAATCAGCCGAAAGGGTTTGAGCAGGGCGAACAATTCATTGATCACCCCGCGTGTTGGTTTGCTCATGGAGGTTCCCTGCTGGAAAAAGCGGCGAAGGCCGGCATGGTTCGCGGACTTCGCCTGGATGACGTAGAGGGCGGTGGCGCACCGTGTCGGTTCGCGCTCACCTGTAAAACGACTGGCAGGATGGCTAATTTAGCCGGGCGATGGCGTTACAGATCGCGGGCGACGCGAAAGCCGATCCAGTCACCGCGCGTGTCGGTATAGGTGGCATTGCGGTTGCCGGAGCGGGAGAACACCGGCGCTTCGCCCCAATCGTTGCCACGGATACGGCGGATTTCACATTTGCCGCTCAGCCAGGCACTGCCGTCGCTCGGTGCGCCGACGTAGTTTTCGTTGTAGCAGTCGGCGGTCCATTCATAGATGTTGCCGTGCATGTCGTACACGCCGAAGGCATTGGCTGGAAAGCTGCCGGCCGGCGCGGTGAAGTTGTAGCCATCGGCGGCGCCATAGGTGTTGGCGTGTTTGGCGATGCTGTATTCCTTGCCTTCATCGAACGGGAAGGGAAACGGCCCGCTGCTGCCGCCACGGGCGGCGTATTCACGCAGGGATTCGCTGACCAGTCGGTATTGTTTGCCGGTCTTTTTCGACAGCCACGCGACGTACGCCTCGACTTCAGGGAAGTCCATGCACACGGCTGGATGCTTGTCGGTGTACTGCTTGCGCGGATCGCTGCCCTGATAGTCAGGGATGCCGGCCTTGCACGCACGCCCGGGGCGGGTGTCGCCGTCGGGCATTGTGTAGCCGGTGTCCTTGAGGTACGCATCCCACTCGCCACGCAGCACCTGAAAACGGCTGATCGCCAACGGTTTGGCAAATGTCACCGGGTGCATCGGGCCTTCGTCAGGCTCACGGCCTACCTCGTCATCCGGGGTGCCCATGGTGAAGGTGCCGGTGGGCAGCACGACCATTTCCGGGCAGTCCTTGCAGTCCTTGAACACCTTGCCGGGGGCCGGCGGCGTGGCGGCCTGGGCAGCGCCAGGCAGCAGGCCGGCAGCGAGGGCGGTGAGCACCAGCGCCGGCAGGGTCTTGAGGGGGAAACGACGCAGTTCACTGTTCATGGCGGGTCTCGCTAAAAGGAAAAGGGATCGCTCAAAGGGCCTGGTCGAGCACGGCCAGCAGGCGGTCGATTTGTGCTTCGTCGTTGAGCAGCCCGGGGGCGGTGCGGATCACCGGGCCGACATCACGGTGGACGGCATCGGCGATCACGCGGTTGGCCATCAGGTGCGCAGCGATCTTGTCGCTGTCCTTGCCCTTGACCCGGAAGAACGTGAAGCCGGCGGACAACTCTGGACTCGACGGCGTGACGAGTTCGATTGGCGAGCGTTGTTGCAAGTGCTGTTTGAGGTAGCTGTTGAGCGCGTGAATGCGCGCTTCGACCTCAGCCTTGCCCAGTTGCAGGTGCAACTTGAACGCCTCGTCCAGCGCCCAGCGGTGCTCGAAGGAGTGGTAGCCACCCGGCGTCATGGTGGTGGAAAAAGCGGTGGCTTCGGAGAAGGTCGGAATGATCGGCGTGACGTACCTGACCTGTTCAAAACGGCTGCAAATGATCCCGGTGCCGCGCGGGCCGAACATCCATTTGTGCGTGCCGGCAATGAAGAAGTCGCAGTTCATTTGCGCGAAGCTCAGGTTGTCGACGCCGAAACCATGCACGCCGTCGACCACGTAGACGATGCGGTCAGCATCACGGCGGCCGCGATTGTGCTTGTCGACGATTGCGCCGATCTCGCCGATGGGCAGTTTCAGGCCGCTGCCCGAATGCACCCAGCACATGCCCAGCACCCGGGTTTCGGGGCGGATGGCGTTGTCGATGCTGGCGAGGATTTCGGCTTTGCTGGCGCTGTACACATCCTTGAACAACGCAATCTTGCGCACCCGCGTGCCATCGCGCTCGGTGCGCAGGGCGAGGATGGTGTGGGTGGCGTAATGTTCGTGGACGGTGGTGAGGATTTCCTGATCAGGGCGCACATGCACGCCGCCATAGATCGTTGCCAGGCCTTCGGTGGTGCTGCCGGTCAGTGCAATTTGCTTCGCGTTGGCTTGCAAGTAGCGACCGGCCCAGACCCGCACGTTTTCCTCGCGCTGTTCGATCACGCCCAGATCCCAATCCATCGCCAGACCGGGATTTTTGTCGAGGGCCGCGCGATGCTGTTCAATCGCCTCGCGCACCGGTTTGGGGTGCGAGGTGATCAGAAAATTGGAGAAGTGCAGGTAGTCCGGATCCTGATTGAACAGCTGTTGCAACTGCGCCCACTTGTTGCGCGGCAGCGGTGCAGCGGCTGAAGCACTGGCGAGCGTGGGCAGGCTCGCACCCAGTGGCAGCGCCGCAGCCAGTATCCCGGCCTGCTTGAGAAAATCGCGACGATTGCTCATGGCTTGGCGGTTCCCGGCGCGCTGGCCAGTGCCGGTTTCGCGGCTTTCTCGACCTGATCCCAGACCCGCAGGAAGTTGCCGCCCCAGAGCTTGGCGATATCCGCCTCGGAATAACCGCGCGAGATCAACTCGGCGGTGACGTTGCGGATCTCACCGACGTTCTCGAAACCTTTGACGCCACCGCCCTCGTTGAAGTCGGAACTGATGCCGACATGGTCGATGCCGATCTTGCGTACCGCGTAATCGATGGCGTCGCCCAGGTCCTTGAGGCTGGCTTTCGGCTCCTCTTCGAGGATGCCGTAGAGGCGACTGGCGTACTGGCCGAACTTCTGCTCGGACCACGCCGCAATGATCGGGTCGCCGGGCATCAACGCCATGGCCAGATTCGGCAGTGGCGGCAGATCGAAGTCCTTGCGCATCTCATTGAGTTTGTCTTGCGTGGTCTGCGTCAGTGGGCGCAGGTATTGCGAGAACGCGACAATCTGCACCACGCCACCGCTGTTCTTGATCAGCTGCATTTCCTTGTCGCTGAGGTTGCGCGGGATGTCGACCATTGCGCGTGGCGCCGAGTGCGAGGCAATCAGCGGCGTACGGCTCAGTTGCGCGACCTGCTCAAGGGCCTTGGTCGACATCTGCGAAACGTCGATGATCACGCCCAGATCGTTCAGGCGCTTGACTGCTTGCCTGCCCAGATCCGAGAGGCCGTCGAGGGCATCCGGTGAGTCGTTGAGGAACGGCAACGGACGCGATGAATCAGCCCAGTCGTTATTGCCGATGTAGCTGAAGCCGAACATGCGCATGCCGCGCGCCGTCCACATGTCCAGCAGGCTCAGGTCGTGGCCCAGCGGGTAGGCGTTGAGCATGCTGATGAAAATCGCGAATTTGCCTTCGCCGTGCAGACGACGGAAATCATCCGGGGTGTAGGCGATGGCAACCTGATTGGGATAGTCGCGGACCATCCCGGAAATGATCTTGTAGCGAATTTCCTGCTGGTTGCGTGCCTCGTCGACGAAGCCGGGGGTTGGCTTGTGCGGTGCGTTCGGACCGTTCCACATTTCCGGCCAGCCGAAGATGGTCAGCGCCGCGCCGGACAGGCGTCCACGATTGGCCTTGGCCAGGTCGAACTGGCCGTCACCGTCCTTGTTGGCTTCGTGGCCGTCGGTGCCGAAGTTCTGCGTCAGGCTGACATGGCTGTCGAAAGAGAGCATGCGTTCGTGCAGCTCATCCGCCTGTTTCATGATTTTGCCCGGGTAGCCGAGGTCGTCCTTGAACCAGTGCTGCCAGACGGCAAAGCCTGCGCCGGCGCTGATCGCCAAGGCTAAGGGGAGGCCGATGAATAGAGCCTTTTTCGAACGTGGTTTTGTCATTGCCATCTCGGTCGGGTTCGCCATTGAGGTGCAGGCGCGGAGGCCTTTGCTATCTGGGAAGAACGAGTGGATGGCCGTGGAATTTAGGTGGCCAGGTGAAAAGATCGCAGCCTTCGGCAGCTCCTACAGGGATATACATTCCATGTAAGAGCTGCCGAAGGCTGCGATCTTTTCAAACCCACATAAATTTACCTGCGCAACAAACGTTCTAGCTTGGATAAAGCCTGCTTCATGGCTGACACAGGTAGGGCAATGAAGATTTCTCGACGATGGTTCATGGCAGGCCTGGCGCTGACTGGCGCTGCCGTGCCGGCGGCTTACTTCGGGCATCGTCAATGGACGAAGCCGGATCCGACGATCACGCCGGGCGAGGCGTCATTTGATGTAGCGGACATGGCCGGTCAGCGCTTGGCGAACGCCTTGCGCGGGGTCTGGGACATACGTTTCGAAGGGGCGGACGCGGGCCTCGAAGGCTTGCCACCGAAAGGTCTGCAAGTGTTTCTCGACATCGGTCATAAAGGCCGGGGCGTGTGCGGTTTTCTCGATACGCCGGAGCGTTTGCGCTCTGGCGAAATACCTCGTTACCGAATTCTCGGTGATCTGGCCAAGGCCGATGCCGCGAAATTGAGTTGGCGGATGATCGGCGCCGACGGTCAGATCAGTTACGAGCTGGACATGATCCTCGATGAGGTCTGGGCCGACTTCGGCAATGCCGGCAGCGGCACCCTCAGCGGCAAGGCGCTGCGCCTCGACCGGCCGTTGAATCTGCCTGCCCAGGACAACCGCTTCGTCGCGGTCAAGCAGCTGTTTCCCGAAGCCCGCGAGCGCACGCCGCTGAACCCGACGCTGCTGGCGTGGCTGATTTCCCCCGAGCATCGCCTGTTCCACCAGTTGTGGCATGCGACCCGGGACAAATGGCACAAACTGCCTGAGGACAAGCGCGAGGCGCTGCGCGGGATTGGCTGGCAGCCCGGGCCGCGCGACAAGGAGCGTGATGCCCGGGGGCCGCGCAAGGATCGCAACGGTTCGGGAGTGGACTTCTTTTTCATGCACCGGCACATGCTCGGTACGGCGCGTTCCATGCAGGACCTGCCGTCCTGGGAGTTTTTTCCGTTGCCGCAGCCGGAATTGATCCGCGACCGTATCGGTTTCGCCCGCTACTTCGACAACCACGACGGCACGGCTTTGCCGCCAACGTGGACGGCGGCGGGCGACGATGAGTTCAGTCAGTGGGTCAGCGACATCAAGACTGCCGAAACCTATGAAAGTAACTTCCAGGTCTGGGAGTCGCAATACCGCGATCCGGCGTATCTGGCCAGGCTCACGTTGGGGCAGTTTGGCTCCGAAGTGGAGCTGGGCCTGCACGACTGGCTGCACATGCGTTGGGCCTCGGTGCCGCGCGATCCTTCCAATGGTCAGCCGGTGCCGTTTGCACGGGATCCGGCAGACTTTGCCGCGCGTTGGTACAACGCTGAAAACGACTTCCTCGGTGATCCTTTTTCATCCCACGTCAACCCGGCGTTCTGGCACTTCCATGGCTGGATCGATGACCGTATCGAAGACTGGTTCCGCGCCCATGAGCGTTTCCATCCGGGTGAGGTCAGTCGGCTTGAAGTCAATGGCGTGCAGTGGTTTGCGCCGGGGCGTTGGGTCGAGGTCGATGATCCGTGGCTGGGACCTATCACCCATGGCTGCAGCACCACCCCGGGCCTGCAGGTCGGCAAGTCGGTGGAGATGGATCCGGAAACCATGAAACTGGCCTTGCGCATCACCTTCATCACCGACGAAGAAAAACTCGCCGGGCTGTTCCGCCGTGTACCGCAACGACCGTGGTATGCGCGCAATCTGAAGGCCAAAACCAGCCCGACTTGAGGGCTGCGTCATCGTTCATTCGCGAGCAGGCTCGCTCCTACAGAATCAGGTGTTGCTCGCAGATTGCGCAAACACCGCCATTGATTGTGGGAGCGAGCCTGCTCGCGAAAGCGGTCTGTCAGGCAAAGCTATTGCCGCGCCTGCCAGCCACCGCCCAGGGCCTTGTACAGCGCAATGCTCGCCTGCACTCGTGACAGCCGCAGTTGCGCATTCTGGTCCTGCGCGGCATACAGCGTGCGCTGGGTCTCCAATACCGTGAGCAAGTCTTCGGCGCCAGCCTGGTAACGGCTTTGGGCGATGTTGAAAGCGCTCTGCGCCTGATTCAATTCTTCGTTCTGCCACAACCGCTGCTCATCCAGGCGACGAATACTGTTGAGGGCTTTTTCCACATCGGCGAAACCGTTGATGATCGCGCCACGGTAGGTTTCCAGCAGCTCTTGCTGGCGCGCCGTGGCCTTGTCGCGTTCAGCGCCGAGGCGACCGTTATTGAAAATCGGTGCGACCAGCCCGGCGGTCAGGTTGTAGAAAGGGCTGCGAATCAAATCGTCGAACTGATTGGCGCCTGAGCCGAGCTGGGCGGTCAGGGTCAGTGCCGGCAACATCGCCGCGCGGGCGACTTTGACGTCAGCTTCGGCGGCGGCCAGTTGTGCTTCGGCGCGCGCGATGTCCGGACGATGAGTGAGCAACTCGCTGGGCACGCCGGCGGCGATGTCTGGCCATTGCAGGTGATCGAAGGACTCTGTCGGCGATAGTTGCTGCACCGGTCGGCCAAGCAGGGCGGCGAGGCTGATCAACGCTTCCTGGGCTTGCTGTTGCGCGCGCGGCAATTGCCATTGCTGGGCGGCGACCAGGCTCTTTTGTTGCGCCAGTTCCAGCGCAGTTGCCGAGCCTGAATCAAACCGCGTCTGCACCAGTTTCAGTACGCTTTGTGCGTTGGCCAGATTGAGTTCGGCGATGCGGCTCTGCTCGCGTAGCGACAAGGTTTGCGCATACGTGCTGGCAACGCCGCTGAGCAATGTCAGCTCGACGGTTGCCCGGTCGAATTCGCTGGCCTGCAAAGCGAACTGCGCACTGTCGCGCGACGCGCGTTTGCCGCCCCAGAAATCGATTTCGTAAGTGGCGCTCAGGTTGCTATCGAAATAGTCCACAGCCTTGTTGCTGCTGTCGGCATCGAGTTGGCTGTAGCCATTGCCGCGCAGCAGTTTCTGCCGATTGGCATTCAGTCCGGCCTTGACCTCCGGCAACAGTGAGCCGCCGGCGATGACGGTGCCGGCCTGCGCCTGACGCACTCGAGCAACGGCGGCCGCGAGGTCGAAACTGCCGACGCGAGCCTGTTCGATCAGGCGATCCAGTTCCGGGCTGGCAAATTGCGTCCACCACTGTGGGTTGTTGCGGGCAACGCTGGCGCTATGGGGCGACTGCCAGGCTGCGGGCGCTTGTACGCCACTGTCGGGTCGCTGAACGGGACTGCCGCATGCGCTGAGGATCAGGCACACGGTCAACAAGCTGAGGCGCGGTTTCATAGATCGATCATTCACTGGTAAGGGCCGTGACCGGGTCGAGCCGGGCAGCTTTGCGGGCCGGCATGAAGCCGAAGACAACACCGGTGACAAGGGCGCAGCCGAAAGCGCCGAGCACTGCCATCAACGAGAACGCGACGGCAACTTCGCTCAGAATCAGCACGCCGCCAACGATCAACGCCAGGGCGATGCCGGCGATGCCGCCGACCACCGAGAGCATCACTGCCTCGGTGAGGAACTGGCGCAAAATGTCACGCTGGCGGGCGCCGGTGGCCATGCGAATGCCGATCTCGCGGGTACGTTCGCGCACGGTCATGAGCATGATGTTCATCACGCCGATGCCGCCGACCAGCAGGGAAATCGCGGCTATCGAGCCGAGCATCAGCGACAGGGTGTTTTGCGTGCGCGCTTCGGCCTGGATCATGGCGGCATTGTTGGTCAGTTCGAAATCCTTCTTGCCGTTGTGCAGACGCAGCATCAGTTGTTCGATGGCCTGTTCAGCATCCTTGACCTTGCGGGCGTCGGTGGCGGCGATGGCCACGTATTCAGGATCGCGTGTGCCGAACAGCCTGACGCTGGCGGCCGAGTAGGGGATAGCGATGCGGTTGTCGCTGTCGGAGTCGCCAGAGCTGGCACCTTTTTCCGCCAGCACACCGACGACCTGGAACGGTACGTTCTCGATCAGGATGTATTGGCCGATCGGGTTGATCGCGTCCTTGAGCAGTTTGGTCCGGACTTTGTGGCCGATCACCGCCACTGCGGCAGCGTTCGCCTCGTCGGCCTCGGTGAAGTAGCTGCCTTGCACCACCGGCCAGTTGAAGATCGCCGGGAATTGGGTGTCGTTGCCGCCGACGTAACTCAAATGGTCGGCATTGCCGAACCGCACACCCGCTTCGGCGCCGTTGACCGGCATGATCCGCTGTACCTGTGGCAGGCTCGCCAATGCGTGTACATCATCAAGGGTGACGATCCCCGGTGGTGTGCGCGGATTGGGCGCCGAGCCGCTGAGGTAAATGATGTTCGAACCGAACGCGCCCATCTGCGCCATGACCTGACGCTTGCTGCCTTCGCCGACCGCAAGCATCACCACGACCGAGGCTACCCCGATGATGATGCCGAGCAGGGTCAGCGCGGTGCGGAAGCGGTTGATCCACATGACCCGCCAGGCGGCGTGCAAGGCGTCGACCAGTTCGCCTTTCCAGGCGCCAGTGGCTTCGGCGCCTTCGACCAGGCGCTTGCGCAGATCGACGGCTTGCAAGGCGCCGGGGTTGGCGCTGGTCTGGGCTTCGGGGTTGTCCTTGGCGCTGTCACTGATGATCAGGCCGTCGCGGATTTCGATGATGCGTTTAGCCCGCGCCGCCACTTCGCGATCGTGGGTGATGAGAATGACCACGTGGCCCTGACTCGCCAGTTCGTCGAGCAGCGCCATGACCTCTTTGCCGCTGTGGCTGTCGAGGGCGCCGGTCGGTTCGTCGGCAAGAATGATATGGCCGCCGTTCATCAAGGCGCGGGCAATCGACACCCGTTGTTGCTGTCCGCCGGAAAGCTGATGCGGGCGGTTGCCGGTGCGTGAGGCCAGGCCGAGGCGGTCGAGCAGGGCGGCGGCGCGGGCGTGGCGCGCGGCGGCCGGAGTGCCGGCATAGATCGCCGGCATCTCGACGTTTTCCTGGGCCGAGCCGGACGGAATCAGGTGATAACCCTGAAACACGAAACCAAAGGCTTCGCGGCGCAGCCACGCCAGTTCGTCGCTGTCGAGGCCGGCGACGTTTTCCCCGGCGAAACGGTATTCACCGGACGTCGGGCGGTCGAGGCAGCCGAGGATGTTCATCAGCGTCGATTTGCCAGAGCCCGAAGCGCCGACAATTGCCACGAATTCGCCGGCGTGGATCGACAGGTCGATGCCGCGCAGCACGTGAACTTCAGGCGCGTCACCACCACCGTAGGATTTGCGGATGTCCTGCAGGTCGATCAGAGGCGTTTGCATTTAACCCCCGTTGCCGTCAGCCGGGCCGATCAGCAGATGATCGCCTTCACTCAGGCCATCGAGAATCTGCACCTTCAGCCGATCGCTGATACCGGTGCGCACTTCGCGGGATTCGATTTTGCCGTTGGCGGCGACCACCTGCGCGGTTTGCAGGTTCGTCGTCGCGCTGCCTTGCAGGGCTGCCAGCGGGGCGGTGAGAACATCCTTGGCCTGATTGGCCACGAAGAATACCTGGGTGGTCATCTCCGCCATCAGTGCGTTGTCGGCGTTATCGACGTCGAGCAAAACCGTGTACAGCACGACGCGGGCGCTGCCGCTTTTGCTGCTGCTGGCCGGACTGCCGCCACCCTGGCTGGTCTGATCGAGCGGTTTTGGCGGCACCGGCAGGATTTGTCGCACGCTGCTGCTCCAGCGGCGATTGCCGCCACTGAGGGTGGTGAAGTAAGCGCTCATACCCGGTTTGACATGGCCGATATCCGCCTCGGAAACCTCGGCCCAAACGGTCATCGGTGACAGCCTGGCGATGCGCAGAATCAACGGCGTCTGCTGTTGCGCGTTGAGGGTCTGGCCTTCGCGAGCATCGAGGGCGACTACCGTGCCGGCCATTGGCGCATAGATCCGCGTGTAGCCGAGCTCGGCCTGATCGCTGCGCAGGCTGGCTTCGGCCTGACGGATCTGCGCCTGGAACATATCGATGCGCGCTTGCGTCGCCTTCAGTTCGGCACGGGCGGTCTGGACGTCTTCTTCGCGAGTCGCGCCGCCGGCCGCCAGATTCTGCTGGCGCTGATATTTCTGTTGCGCCAGCTGATGTTGGGCGCGTTGTTCCTGCAATTGCGCCTTGAGGTTCTCGATCGAGAAGCGCCCGGCATCGAGCTTGGCTCTTTGTGTCGACGGGTCGATTTCCACCAGCAGTTGGCCTTCCTTGACCACATCGCCGACTTCCACATGGATTTTCTGAATCTGCCCGGAGGCCTGCGCACCGACGTCCACGTAACGACGCGGTTGCAATGTGCCGAGCGCGGTGACGCTGCTTTCGATATCGCCACGGGTCACTGGCACGGTGGCGAATTTATCCCGGCCCGGCGGCATGATTTGCCACGCGGCATAAGCGACAACGGGGATCAGGCAAAGCACTACGAGCAGGGCGCGTCGGGCGGGGCGGGGACGTTTCATGCAGGGTTCCGGCCAGTGAAAATCGGCCCGTCGTTCGGCTGGCACACGGATTGGGGCAGCGCTGAACGCTGTCGCAGGGCGGCGACAGACACGGGGAGCTGTCCTGTAAACGATGAATGCGTGGGGGAATTTAAGCGCGGACACATGAAGTAACAGCTATAGAACAGCACTATTTACCGGGCAACGACAAACACCACTTTAAATCTATATGAGAATTACTATAAATTACGCACCTCAAGTTGCCACTATCTTGCTACTGCGTTTTGCGCAGGGGTCTATCAGTGAGCTCAAGGACAGAACCCGCAGGTTTGCGGCCGGGAGTCATGTTGGAAAACTACTATCGCGAGCTGGTGTGTTTCCTGAACGCCAAGCTCGGCAACCGTCAGGTTGCCGAAGATGTGGTGCATGACGCCTATCTGCGAGTGCTGGAACGTTCCAGCGACACACCGATCGAGCAACCCCGCGCGTTTCTCTACCGGACCGCGCTGAATCTGGTCATCGACGACCATCGCCGCAACGCTTTGCGCCAGGTCGAATCGCTGGACGTGCTCGACAGCGAAGAGCGCTATTTCACCCCGTCTCCCCATAACAGCCTCGATCATGGCCAGCGGCTGGGTATGCTTCAGCGTGCGCTGGCAGAGCTGCCACCCCTGTGTCGGGAAAGTTTTCTGCTGCGCAAGATCGAAGGTCTGTCCCATCCGGAAATCGCCCGGCAGCTGGGCATTTCCAAGGCTCTGGTGGAAAAGCACATCGTCAATGCCATGAAACATTGCCGGGTGCGGATCAAACAATGGGATGCCCATTGAGCCATCGCCGTTAAATTTTATTTCTCTGTCCTCGTTCCTACTCAACAGACGACCTGCTGTCCTGCTCAAGGCCGGTCAGGTCACTTAGGCTCTCCTTGCCCCTTGTTGAGGGGTTCATCCAGAGGACACTGGAAATGACTCAGGCAATTGCATCGCCCATCGTTCACGACCTGATCGGCGTCGGTTTCGGCCCTTCGAACCTGGCACTGGCCATCGCTCTGCAAGAGCGCGGCCCGACCCAGGGCGAGCTGGATGTACTGTTCCTCGACAAACAGGCGGATTACAGCTGGCACGGCAACACCCTGTCGACTCAAAGCGAGTTGCAGATTTCCTTCCTCAAGGATCTGGTGACCCTGCGCAATCCGACCAGCCCGTATTCGTTCGTCAACTATCTGAAATACCACGGCCGTCTGGTCGACTTCATCAACCTCGGCACCTTTTATCCGTGCCGCATGGAGTACAACGACTACCTGCGCTGGGTCGCCGGGCAGTTCGCCGAGCAGAGCCGGTACGGCGAAGAAGTGCTGACCATCGAGCCGGTGCTGCACAACCATCAGGTTGAAGCGCTGCGCGTGATTTCCCGTGGCAGCGATGGCCAGCAGCATGTGCGGACCACCCGTTCGGTGGTGGTCAGCGCCGGCGGCACGCCGCGCATTCCGGAGGCGTTCAAGGCGCTGAAGGGCGACACCCGTGTGTTCCACCATTCGCAGTACTTGTCGCAAATGGCCAAGCAGCCGTGCGTGAACAATCAGCCGATGAGCATCGCGATCATCGGTGGCGGGCAGAGCGCGGCGGAAGCCTTCATCGACTTGAACGATTCGTTCCCGTCGGTGCAGGTCGACATGATCCTGCGCGGCTCGGCCCTGAAGCCTGCCGACGACAGCCCGTTCGTCAACGAAGTGTTCTCGCCGGAATTCACCGACCTGGTGTTCCAGCAAAACAGCGCCGAGCGTGAGCGTCTGGTCAACGAGTACCACAACACCAACTACTCGGTGGTCGACATCGACCTGATCGAGCGCATCTACGGCATCTTCTATCGCCAGAAAGTGTCCGGGATTGCCCGTCACGCCTTCCGCACCCTGACTACTGTCGAGAAAGCCACCGCCACCGACAACGGTATCGAACTGGCCGTGCGCAACAACGCCACCGGCGAAGTTACCGTGCGCAATTACGACGCGGTGGTCCTGGCCACCGGTTACGAGCGGCAGATGCACCGCAAACTGCTCGCGCCGCTGGAAGAGTACCTGGGCGACTTCGAGGTGGATCGCAATTACAAACTGATCACCGACGAGCGCTGCAAGGCCGGCATCTACATGCAGGGCTTCTGCCAGGCCAGCCATGGTCTGAGCGATACGCTGCTGTCGGTGTTGCCGATTCGTGCGGACGAGATTGCCGGCTCGCTGTATGAGCATGGCAAGCATCGCGGACATCGTTCGATGGCGGATTTGTTGTTGGCAACTGCCAGCTAAATTATCGGCGCCTGATACACCGCCTTCGCGAGCAGGCTCGCTCCCACACTGGATCTTCATTCAACACCACGTCTGTGTTCGCTGGAGGTCCCCTGTGGGAGCGAGCCTGCTCGCGAAGGGGCCATTTGAAGCACCACAAATCCTGATTTCTGAACCCTTCCTGAACATCCCCCACATTCCCCGGCACACTGCCTTTTGCGGGTTTACTCTCCAGACATCGGGGCGTAAGCTTCGCGCGTTTTCATCAATAGCGGAGACCCACAGTGGGTACTTGTTCGAGTGACAGTTGTCGGCCGGTCTCGGTAACCGGCAGATTCTCGGCAAGATAACGCGCAGACTTTCTCTGTCGTTGTCTCGCCGTAAAAGCGAGCAGCGGCATCCCGTGCATGACCCGTCCGTGGTCATGTCTGGACGTTCCTTCTCATCGACGCTGAACAGAGCGTGATTGCGACTTAAGTGTGGTGATCGCAGCCCTATCGACACGCCTGTCTTTTCTGACCGGCGCGCCAGGCCTTGCCGTGCCGGTTTTTCCGGCGAACGAGGCGCGGCCGTACCTGCTTGACGGTTTCCCGGCTGACCATAGGGGCAACAGCCATGAAACTTACGCTCAAGGAATTCTTCGCAGGTTTTCTGCGGACTCGCCACATCGCCCGGCACTTCCGTCGCCTGGCGCTGCTGGAATCGATCAACGACACCACGGTCAGCCGTGAAGTCCCGCCCACATTGGCCAACACCTTGGTCGATGCCGCGCATTGCGACAGCGGTGTATTGCTGTCGTCACTCGGCACGCATTCCGATGGCCTGACCGATTTCGAAGTCGATGCACTGCGTGCGCAATACGGCCTCAACGAAGTCGAACACGAGCAGCCGCTGCCCTGGTGGATTCACCTGTGGCACTGCTACAAAAACCCGTTCAACCTGCTGCTGACCCTGTTGGCGGTGATCTCGTGGCTGACCGAAGACCTCAAGGCCGCTGTGGTGATTTTCTCCATGGTGGTGTTGTCGACGCTGCTGCGCTTCTGGCAGGAAAGCAAATCCAACCAGGCCGCCGATGCGCTGAAAGCCATGGTCAGCAACACCGCGACGGTGATGCGCCGTGACGCGCCGCGCAGCGAATTGCCGATCAAACAACTGGTGCCGGGCGATCTGATCGTGCTGTCGGCCGGTGACATGATTCCTGCCGATTGCCGGGTGCTCAGCGCCAAGGACCTGTTCGTCAGCCAGGCGGCGATGACCGGTGAATCGATGCCGGTGGAGAAGTTTCCACGCCAGGCTGATCGCGAGACACGCAATCCGCTGGAGCTGGACAACATCCTGTTCATGGGCACCAACGTCGTCTCCGGCACCGCGGTGGCGGTGATTCTCACCACCGGCAACAGCACCTATTTCGGTGCCTTGGCTCAGCGTGTCGGCGCGACTGATCGCGCAGTGACTTCGTTCCAGCAAGGGGTGAACAAAGTCAGCTGGCTGTTGATTCGCTTCATGTTCGTGATGGCGCCGCTGGTGCTGTTCATCAACGGTTTCACCAAGGGCGACTGGACCGAAGCACTGCTGTTTGCGCTGTCGATTGCCGTCGGCCTGACCCCGGAAATGCTGCCGATGATCGTCACCTCGACGCTGGCCAAAGGCGCGGTGTTTCTGTCACGCAAAAAAGTCATCGTCAAACGTCTTGATGCGATCCAGAACTTCGGCGCCATGGACGTGCTGTGCACCGACAAGACCGGCACGCTGACCCAGGACAAGATCTTCCTCGCACGCAATGTCGATGTCTGGGGTGCAGACTCCGATGACGTGCTGGAAATGGCTTACCTCAACAGCTACTACCAGACCGGCCTGAAAAACCTGCTGGATGTCGCGGTGCTGGAACACGTGGAAATCCACCGTGAGCTGAAAGTCGGCACGGCGTTTCGCAAGGTCGATGAGATCCCGTTCGACTTCAATCGTCGGCGCATGTCGGTGGTGGTCGAAGGCCGGGGTCAGCCGCACCAATTGATCTGCAAAGGTGCGGTAGAAGAAGTCTTGGCGGTGTGCAGCCGCGTGCGTCACGGCGACGTCGATGAAGCCTTGAGCGATGAATTGCTGACCCGGATTCGTCAGGTCACTGCAGCATTCAACGCTGAAGGCTTGCGCGTGGTGGCGGTGGCCGCTCGCTCGATGCCCGAAGGTCGCGACACTTACAGCCTGGCTGATGAAAATGAACTGACGCTGATCGGCTACGTGGCGTTCCTCGATCCACCGAAGGAAAGCACCGCGCCAGCGCTCAAGGCCTTGGCCGAACATGGCGTGGCGGTAAAAGTGCTGACCGGCGACAACGAACTGGTGACCGCGAAGATCTGCCGCGAAGTCGGTCTGGCGCAACAAGGCCTGCTGCTGGGCAACGACGTCGAGCGCATGAGCGATGCCGAACTGGCGGTGGCCGTAGAGACCACCAATGTGTTCGCCAAACTGACGCCGTCGCACAAGGAGCGCATCGTGCGCATCCTCAAAGGCAACGGCCATGTGGTCGGCTTCATGGGCGACGGCATCAACGACGCGCCAGCATTACGCACCGCCGACATCGGTATCTCGGTGGACAGCGCGGTGGACATCGCCAAGGAAGCCGCCGACATCATCCTGCTGGAAAAGAGCCTGATGGTGCTGGAGGAGGGCGTTCTCGAAGGGCGCCGGACCTTCGCCAACATGCTCAAGTACATCAAGATGACCGCCAGCTCCAACTTCGGCAACGTCTTCTCGGTGCTGGTCGCCAGTGCGTTTATTCCGTTCCTGCCGATGCTGCCGATGCATCTGCTGGTGCAAAACCTGCTCTACGACATTTCGCAGATTGCGATTCCGTTCGATAACGTCGATGAGGACATGCTGAAAAAACCACAACGCTGGCAGCCGGGCGACGTCGGGCGCTTCATGCTGTTCTTCGGCCCGATCAGTTCGATCTTTGACATCACCACGTTCGCCTTGATGTGGTACGTATTCGATGCCAACACCCCGGATCACCAGACGCTGTTCCAGTCCGGCTGGTTCGTGGTCGGGTTGCTGACCCAGACGCTGATCGTGCACATGATCCGCACGCCGAAGATTCCGTTCCTGCAAAGCCGTGCAGCCATGCCGCTGCTGGTGATGACCGGGATCATCATGGCGGTCGGCATCTTCCTGCCGATGGGGCCGCTGGCGCATTACTTCAAATTGCAGGCGCTGCCGTCGCTGTACTTCGTGTTCCTGCCGGTGATTCTGCTGGCGTACATGGCGCTGACCCAGGCGGTGAAAGGGTTCTACATCCGCCGGTTCGGCTGGCAGTAATGCTGACCCTGTAGGAGCTGCCGCAGGCTGCGATCTTTTGATCTTGTTTTTAAAAGGCAAAAGCAAAAGATCGCAGCCTGCGGCAGCTCCTACAGGGGGGGGCGTTTCAAGTGAATTTCAAGCAGGCCCGACGAAGGGTTTTTGTGTTTTCAGGGAGATGACGATGCAAGCCATCAACAACCTCAACCTCGATTCGCTGCTCGACACCCTCGTCAGCCTCAGCGCCGCGTTCATTCTCGGTGGCCTGATCGGTTTCGAGCGCCAATACCGGCAACGTACCGCCGGCCTGCGCACCAACGTTCTGGTCGCCGTCGGCGCGGCAATTTTCGTCGACATGGCCAACCGTCTCGCGGGCGCCGAAGGCGCAGTGCGCGTGGTTGCCTACGTGGTCTCCGGCATCGGCTTTCTCGGTGCCGGGGTGATCATGCGCGAAGAGGGCAACGTCCGTGGCCTCAACACCGCCGCGACCCTGTGGACATCTGCAGCGGTCGGCGCCTGTGCCGGCGCCGATCTGCTTGCCGAAGCGGTGCTCGGCACGCTGTTCATTCTCGCCGCCAATACCTTGCTGCGGCCGATCGTCAACAACATCAATCGCCAGCCATTGGACGTGGTTTCGGCGGAAGTCACCAACATCGTCTACGTCATCGCCCGACGCTCCCAGCAAACCGCCGTGTTCGCCTTGCTCGAAGCCGAACTTGAGCGCAGCAACTACCCGGCCAGCGATGTCGATGTGCACGCCTTCGGCGCCGATGAAATCGAAATCGAAGCGACGCTGGCGACCACATCGGTCGATGGGGATGAACTCGACGCACTGGTGGCGCGGATTTCCACATCGGCGCTGGTGGTGCAAGCGTTCTGGAGTCCCAGTACCACTGAATGATCATTCTCGGTTGCTGAGAATTGTTCCTTTGGTGAGTCCGGTTGCCACGTCGGATCCTTCTGACGTGGCTTTGTTCTTGAAGGGGCATCGGAGCTTTCTGGGTGTTTTTTCAGACTTGTCCTACATGCTTTGGCGACGCTTTTGCCTAGTGTGTCGCCTCTTATGCCACGAGCGGCGACCTTTCCCTCACCGTCGAAACCCATGTCCTACAAATGCTGGCGAATTTTGATTGCTGACGAGCAGCCTGCGCTGCACGCCCGAATCGGCAAGACTTTTAAAGAACTGGGCTGTCGCGAACTGACGCGGGTGCACTCGTTTCGTGAACTGTTGGGCGTGACCCATTACTCCAGCGAGCCCTTCCAGCACTTTGACCTGATGATCATTAACGCTGAGTTGATCGCCGCCGCTGGCGTGGATTGGGTACGGTTCTTTGCAAGCAATGCACAGATTCGCCACGGCGTGATTCATGACAGCGTTCGCGGCCAGCCGCAGGCTCAGACGATTTATGCCAACTACCGACGACAGTTGATGCTGGTCCGTATCCCGGACCGGCAAACCCTTGGCCCTCTGCTGGAGCACCTCGATGTTCAGGAACAATCCCACAAACTTTGAGGCATCTGCTGGCGGGTCGAATGCGCGATTGGCCAAGGCAGACCGTGTTCCCGGCATCGATGATTCAATCGCCGTGCCTGCTCTGCCGCTGCGTGTGCTGGTGTTGGAAGACCATGCATTCCAGCGCTCGGTGGCGGTCAACATGCTGCGTACGCTCGGTTGTCGCGAGGTCTTCGAAGCCAGTGACGGCGCTGAGGCGCTGGCGCTCTTGCAGGAAGTCGGTACGGTCGATGTCGCCCTGTGCGATTTGCAGATGGAGGGGATGGACGGGCTGGAGTTTCTGCAGCGGGTGGGGGCGTCGGGGCAGGTCAAGTCGGTGATCATCAGTAGTTCACTGTCGGCAGACCTGCGTCGCGCGGTGCATCAGATGGTGGCGTTGCTTGGCCTGGAACTGCTGGGTGATGTCGGCAAACCTTTGCATGTGCAGGTGCTGGCGAATCTGCTGGGCAAATCCCTCGACAGGCCTGCTCTGGCGCAACCAGCGGCCGCTGCCGTGACGCTGGCCAGTGAGGCGGCGGTTCGCCAGGCGTTGGCGCAGCGGCAATTGCAGGCCTGGTATCAGCCCAAATTCAACCTGCAGACCGGTCAGGTCTGTGGCGTAGAGGTCCTGTGCCGTTGGCTTCATCCGACTCAAGGCATTCTTTCTCCCGCGCTGTTCATGCCTGTGCTGGAGCGTTGTGGGTTGCTCGACGAGCTACTGTTTACGCAGATCGAACAGGCGCTGGTTGTGCAACAAAGTGCCCGTGCGCAGGGTCTTTTCCTGAATATCGCGTTCAATCTGCACGCTGTGCAGTTGGCCAACGCGCAGCTCACCGTCACGTTGAAAAAACTTCTGGCGCACCATGGTGCTTGCGGTGCAGGTCTGACTTTCGAATTGACTGAAAGCGGTCTGCTCGAAGCGCCGGCCACCAGCCTGGAAAGCCTCGTCCGCCTGCGAATGATGGGCTGTCGTCTGTCGATTGATGACTTCGGCGCCGGCTTCTCATCATTGCAGCGCTTGTGTCAGTTGCCGTTCAACGAGATCAAGCTCGACGCCGAATTCATCCGCAATCTTGAGCACGAACCGCGATGCCGGGCGGCGATCAGCAGCACGCTGGCGTTGGGTGAAACCCTCGGCATGAGCGTGGTGATCGAAGGAATCGAGACCGATGCACAGCGCCGTGAACTGTTGGCCTTGGGGTGTTCTCAAGGGCAGGGCTACTGGTACGCGTGGCCGATGGCCGGGGCTGATTTGTTGCTTTGGTTGCAGCAGCACAGTGATCGGCGGGACTCGGATGAGTGAACCTTTTTTTAAGAAAAGTCCTACAGAACCTGCCGCGAAGCTTGCGTAGTCTTGCCGCACCCAGAAACCGTGACACCGGGAGATTGACCATGATCAATAAAGCCCTGCGCATCCTGATTGCCGACTCGCAGCATTTTCACCGGATGAAAATCGAACGTCTGTTCAATAGCCTTGATTACTACCGCGTGGCCCCGGTGCAAAGCCTCACTGAGCTGTTGACGCTGGTGGACTACGGTTGCGAGCCGTTCGATGTGGTGGTCATCAATGCCGAACTGGCGGCAGGCTCGCTGGATCTGCTGGGGTTTTTCCTCGATAACCCGCAGATTCGTCAGGCGTTGATTTACAACGAAGGCACGGCGCCGTTGCAGCCGGCTTCGGGATTCGCTCAGGAAAATGTCCAGGTCAGCCATTTGCCACTGCCCTCAAAGCAGTCGATCCGTCAGCTGATGGCGCTGGTCGATGCGCCTGCCGGGCCGCATGAGTTGACCGCGCGCCAGCCATACCCGCCGATGCAAAGCGCTGCTCATGCATAAAAAAACACTGGCCGCAACTGTCAGACCTGACAGGTGATTTACGCGGCATTGCATGTAACAGTCCCTGTGCAGCCACTGACTCTGGATCAGCCCCCACCGGTGGCCTGCCCGTCAGACTTTGCACCGGGAGTGGCCATGAAGTCAGCGCTGATCGTCGACGATCATCCGGTGGTGCGCGCTGCCATCCGAATCGTGTTGCAAACCGAAGGATTCAAACAGATATACGAGGCGTCCCAAGGCAACGAGGTGGTGTCGCTCATTCGTGAGCACGAGCCTCGATTGGTCATACTCGATCTGAATTTGCCGGTACTCGACGGGCTGGAAGTCATGGCTCGGATCAAGACCAATGATCTTCGTTGCCGAGTGCTGGTTTTCAGTACCCATGAACCCATGTTCTATCAGGAACGCTGTGTGCGTGCCGGGGCCATGGCCTATGTGACCAAAACCAATCAATTGGAGCAGTTGCGCAATGCCATTCGGGCGGTGATGTCGGGCCATACCTATTTTTCCTCGCTCCCGGACAGTTCCAGCACGCTGAATGCCGTGCAAACCACAGAAAAACAGATGATCGATCAGCTCTCCGACCGGGAGTTGAGCATTTTCCGGCAACTGGGGCAGGGCAAATCCAACAAGGCGATTGCAGAGGACATGCACTTGAGCCACAAAACCGTCAGCACTTATAAAACCCGTCTGATGAAAAAGCTCGGGGTTTGCTCAGCGGTACTCTTGCGCGACTTCGCCAAGCGCAATCATGTGATCTGAGCGAGCGGACATGAGGCGGGGACGCTGGACTGTCTGGCTGGGGCTGAGTCTGGGGCTGAGTCTGATCGCCACCTGCTGGGCGGATGACACCCCGCAAGTGCTGCAAGTGCTGAGCCGGAGCGGGCTGGAAAACGTCCAGTTGCGCCTCGACGAACAGGACCAGCAATGGCTGCGCCAGCACCCGGTGCTGCGCATGGGGATATCGGGGCCGGATTACCCCCCGTTCGAGATCACCCGCAATCAACAGGAACTCGAGGGGCTGACCGCCGATTACGCCGACCTGCTGGCGCGGTTGCTGGGTGTGCGTATTGAAGTGCGACGGTTTGCCAACCGCGATGCCGTGATGGCGGCGCTCAAACGCGGCGATCTCGATCTGCTGGGGACCTCCAACAGTTTTGAGGCCGCCGACCCGGACTTCATCCTGTCCCGACCCTACGCCGAAGATCAGCCGATGCTGGTGACCCGGCTCGAAGATCAATTGCCAAGCGATCTGGCCGGCAAGCGCCTGGCCATGGTCGAGGACTATCTGCCGCTGGCGAGCGTGCAAGCGTTTTATCCCCACGCCCGCGTGCAGCGTTACCCTTCGGCGATGGATGCGCTCGGAGCGGTGGCCTTCGGCGCGGATGATGTTTATCTGGGCGACTTCATCAGCGCCAACTACCTGATCAACACCAATTATCGTAACGACCTGCAGTTGGCCGGCCCGGCGGGACTGGACGCCAATTCGTTCGGCTTCGCCCTGTTGCGCAGCGATGGGCGCCTCAAACGCATGGTCGACAAGGCATTGACCGCCATTCCCATGGAACGTCGCCAACGCATCGAGCAACGCTGGAGCGTCGGCCTCGCCGATATGGCTGAACAGTCGCGGGTGCAGCTCAGTGCAAATGAGCAGGAGTGGCTGGACCAGCATCCAGTCGTCCGGGTCGGCGCCATCGAAGATTTCGCACCGCTGACTTTTTTTGATGCCGATGGCCGTTTCAGCGGGTTGTCGGCGCAACTGCTGAGCTTGATCAGCCAGCGCAGCGGGCTGAAGTTCGACATTGTGCGCGGAGCGTCACTCGATCGCCAGATTGAACAGCTCAAGGCCGGTGAGCTCGATGTATTGCCGGTGGTGACGCCGAGCAGCGAGCGCGAAACCGAACTGCAATTTACCCGCGCCTATCTGAACAATCCGTTTGTGCTGGTCAGCGCAATCACTGCACAGGGGCCGCTCGACCTTGATGACCTGGCAGGCAAGCGGCTGGCCATTTATCGCGGTCATCCGTTACGCAGTTATCTCTTGGGGCGTGTGCCGCGCATCCATCTGACCGAAGTCAAAAGCCCTGCTGAAGGCATGGCATTGATTGCCAAAGGTCAAGTTGACGTTACGGTGAGCTCGCTGCTGGTGGCGCGTTTTCTGATCGCACGGCATTACCGCGAGCGTCTGCGCATCATTGGCACCGTCGGCGATCAACCGGCACGTATCGCGTTGGCGACGGCCCCGCAAATGACAGCTCTGCATTCGATCCTGAACAAGGCGCTGTTGAGCATCGCCCCGCAACAGATGGACGAACTGGTGGAGCGCTGGAGCCACGATGTGGTGGTGGAAGGCAGCTATTGGCTACAGCACCGCCGCGAGATTCTCCTTGGTTTTGTCGGTGCGGCGGTGTTGCTGGCGCTTGCACTGGCCTGGATCGTTTTTCAGCGCCAACAGATTCGCCGCCGCCAGCAATGGTTGCAGCAATTGCAGGAAGCCAAGGACGCGGCGGACGATGCCAATCGCGCCAAAACCACGTTTCTGGCGACCATGAGCCATGAAATCCGCACGCCAATGAACGCCTTGATCGGCATGCTCGAACTGGCCTTGAAGCGCGCCGAGGAAGGCGTGACCGACCGCCTGGCGATTCAAGTGGCATCCAACGCCGGCCAACAGTTGCTGGCGCTGATCGGCGACATTCTCGACATCGCGCGGATCGAGACCGGGCATTTGTCCCTCGTGCCCGAGCGCGCCAACCTGCGTGAGCTAGTGGTGTCGGTGTGTCGGGTATTTGAAGGGTTGGCGCGGCAGAAGCGCTTGTTGTGGCACATCGAACTCGATGCTCGCAGCGATGTTGACGTGCTGATTGATCCGACGCGCTTCAAACAAGTGCTGTCGAATCTGCTGAGCAACGCGATCAAGTTCACCGAAGAGGGCGAGGTCAGTCTACGGCTGACGGTGACCACCGCGACGGCGGAACGCCTGAGCGTGAAAGTGCTTATTGAAGACAGCGGGGTGGGGATCAACTCCGACGACCGACGACGACTGTTTAACCCTTTCGTGCAGGCGGGCCATGACTCGCAATCGGCACGCAGCGGTTCCGGACTGGGCTTGGTCATCAGTCGCAGTCTCTGCGAGATGATGGGCGGCACGCTGCGGCTCGACAGTGCACCGGGTGAAGGCACGCAAGTCGAGGTCAGTCTTGAACTGCCGCTGTTGGCCGCCGTCGCTCAGAGTGCAATCCCGGAAACAAAAGTCGCCGCAACCTGTTCACTGAGTGTTCTGGTGGTGGACGATCATCCGGTGAACCGTTTGCTGTTGTGCTGGCAATTGACTGAACTGGGCCATCAAACGGTCGACACCGAGAACGGTGATGAGGGCCTGCAACGGTGGCGGACTCAGGCGTTTGATGTGGTGATCACCGATTGCAACATGCCGCGGCGCAACGGTTATCAACTGGCGCGGGCCATTCGTGATGAAGAAGCAATGGCTGCTCGCGAACCCTGTCTGATCCTCGGGTTTACCGCCAACGCTCAGGTCGAGGAGCGGACGCGCTGCCTGAGTGCCGGTATGAACGACTGTCTGTTCAAACCGATTCGTTTGCACGATCTGGCACAGGCATTGACGGCGGCCAGTCATTGCAACATCGCGGCTGCCCCCCGCGAAACGCCGGTGTTGGCGGAAATCGACCTGAGCACCCTGGAGCAAATGGCCGGGGATGATCGTGCTCTGATCGAACAGTTGCGCAAGGAAGTGTTGAACAGTTTGCAGCTCGATCTGCAACGCCTTGATGATTTGCAGTCTGAGCAGGATCGCGCAGGATTGCGTGAGCTCACTCATCACATCAAGGGCGGGGCGCAGATGGTGGGCGCGGCGCGTGTGGTAGCGGCCTGCGTTGAACTGGAGCAGGCAAGCCACCGGGCGCAAGCGGCAAGCCTGGACATGGCGGTCGAGGCGTTGCGCAAGGCCATGGCTGGTCTGGCGCAACGTCTGCAGGCCTGAACAGCCAATATCGTCAGGTCAGTCCCAGTGCGGCGCGATGCCTTTCGGGCTGGTCAGGCGATGGCCGCGATCGAGCGTGGCAATCAGCGTCATATCGGCGTCGCTCAGTGTCAGCGCCGTGGCGGCAAGGTTGCTTTGCAGGTTGGCGCGTTTGGTCGACGACGGAATCACCGCGTAGCCCGACTGCATGGCCCAGGCCAGCGTAACTTGCGCCGGGGTGGCGTGCAGGCGCTCGGCGATCTGCTGGATCAGTGGGTCCTTCAGCACTTCGCCGTAAGCGAGGGTCATGTATGAGGTGATGTGGATGCCTTGGCTTTGGGCGAACTCCACCACTTTGCGGTTTTGCAGATACGGGTGCAGTTCGATCTGGTTGGTGGCGATGTTTTCGCCACCGACGGCCGCAATCGCCTGTTGCATCAGGTCGATGGTGAAGTTGGACACGCCGATCTGCCGGGTCAGGCCCAGACGTTTGGCTTCGAGCAGGGCGCCCATGAATGCCTCGACCGGGACCTGGTTTTCCGGCGACGGCCAGTGAATCAGCGTCAGGTCGAGGTAGTCGGTCTGCAATTTCTGCAGACTCTCCTTGAGGCTGTCGATCAGGCGATCCTTGGCGAAGTTGGCGACCCAGATCTTGCTGGTGATGAACAGTTCTTCGCGCGGGATGCCGCTGGCAGCGATGGCCTGGCCGACGTCGGCTTCGTTTTCGTAGATTTGTGCGGTGTCGATGACGCGGTAGCCGAGTTCAAGGGCGGTACTGACCGAATCGATGACAACCTGACCTTGCAGGCGAAACGTACCAAGACCGAAAGCAGGAACAGACATGCAGGACTCCAGGGGTTGCAGTGACAATGGGCAGGAGTATCCGCGTCTGCATCCATGAGAAAAACCGTCGGTGGGGCAAAGCACCTTTGAGCTCAGGTCATGAATCTTTTCCGGGAACTGTGCTGTCCGCGAGCGCACTGTTCTTCACATAGAACGCTGAAGCCGATTTTTGCCGTCTAGTGCGTTAATCGTCATGGATTTAAGCTTAATCCATTGCGTCACTCACTGATTTGGAGCCCACCATGAAAAACCTCATCGGTATCTACACCAGCCCGCGCGGCCACTGGGTCGGCGATGGTTTTCCGGTTCGCACGCTGTTTTCCTATGACAACCTGGGCAAACACATCAGCCCGTTTCTGTTGCTCGATCACGCCGGGCCTGCCGAATTCACCCCGACCACCGAACGCCGTGGCGTAGGTCAGCATCCGCACCGGGGTTTTGAAACCGTGACGATTGTTTATGACGGTGAAGTACAGCACCGCGATTCCACCGGCAGTGGCGGCGTTATCGGTCCTGGCAATGTGCAATGGATGACCGCGGCTTCCGGGATTCTGCATGAGGAGTTCCACTCGGAACGCTTCGCCAAAACCGGCGGCAAACTGGAAATGGTCCAGCTGTGGGTCAACCTCCCGGCTAAAGACAAAATGGCCGCGCCGGGCTACCAGACCATTGTCGACAGCGACATTCCAAGCATCGCGCTCAAGGACAACGCCGGCAGCCTGCGCTTGATCGCCGGTGAGTTCGATGGCCACACCGGCCCGTCGCGCACTTTCACGCCCATCGATGTGTGGGACCTGCGGTTGAATGCCGGCAAGTTGCTGACGCTGGATCTGCACGAGGGGCGCAATACTGCACTGGTGGTGCTCAGGGGGTCGGTGCAGATCAATGGACAGCAATCGGCGGAGCAAGGGCAACTGGCGTTGTTCGAGCGCGATGGTCGGCAACTCACCCTCCAGGCGAGTCAGGATGCGCTGGTGTTGCTGCTCAGCGGCGAGCCGATCGACGAACCGATTGTCGGCCACGGCCCGTTCGTGATGAACACCGAACAGGAAATCCATCAGGCGTTCGCCGACTTCCAGTCCGGCCGCTTTGGCCGGATGCACGGCTGATACCAACCCCTGTAGGAGCTGCCGCAGGCTGCGATCTTTTGACTTTGTTTTTAAAGATCAAAAGATCGCAGCCTGCGGCAGCTCCTACAGTTTTTTTGTTGCCAGTGAGAGTGTGTTCATCCGCTGAAATCAATTGCTCCTACACTTGCTCAATCTGTGCGATCTTCTCGCGATTGGCCCCCGTCGGAGTTGTTTGATGCTGTCTCTGCTGACTGAACATCCGTTGTTCTGCGCGTTGATCCTGATCCTCCTCGATCTGGGCCTGTGGCGCCTGATCAGCTCCCATGGCAGCGAGTGGAAGCTGCTGGTGCGGGTGCTGATTTTCAGCTTGTTCAGCGTCCTGCTGTTCAATGAAGGTCTCAACCCGATGGAGCCGGCGCCGTGGGCCGACAATGTGCCGCTGCATTTAGCCGCGACCGGGTTGCAGATCGGCTGGTGGCTGTTCGGCGCGCGCACCCTGACGGTGTTGATCGGCGCGGTGATGATGCAACGGGTCGGCCACACCGGGCGGCTGTTGCAGGATTTGCTCGGCGCGGTGATTTTCCTCATCGCGATCATTGCGGCACTGGCCTACGTGCTGGATCTGCCGGTCAAAGGCGTGCTGGCCACCTCCGGGGCGTTGGCGATCATCGTCGGTCTGGCCTTGCAGAGCACGCTCAGCGATGTGTTCTCCGGGATCGTCCTCAACACCACCAAGCCTTATCAACTGGATGACTGGATCTCCATTGACGGCACCGAGGGGCGGGTTACCGACATCGATTGGCGCGCCACGCGCCTGCAAACCAGCCAGGGCAGCATGGCGGTGATTCCCAACTCGCTGGCGGCCAAAGCCAAAATCATCAACTTCAGTCGGCCGAGCAATATGTTCGGTGTCGCGGTCAGCGTGCAGGTCAGCCCGCACGCGCGGCCCAATTCAGTGATCGATGCGCTGGAGCGGGCGATGCAGGGCTGTCGTCAGTTGCTCGACACGCCTGCGCCGAACGTCGCACTGAAAAGCTCCGGCAGCAGTGGCGCGGAATACGAAATTAGTGGTTTCGTGGCGTCAATGGGCGAGAAGCGCGTGGTGCGCAATCAGCTGTTCGATCTGGCCTATCGGCACTTGCAGGCGTCCGGGGTGAGTTTGCTATCGAGCAATGAAACCGGTGCGCCGGCCAACCTTTCGCGGCCCCGGGCATTGCTCGACAGCTCGCCGATTTTCTCGACGTTGCGCCAGGAAGAGAAAGAAACCTTCAGCCAGAACATGACCCTGCAAACCTTCCGTGCCGGTGAAACCATCCTTGAGGCGGGGGAGGTCAGCGATCACTTGTTCATTATCGAATCAGGTGTGGTCACGGTGACGTTGAGCCGTCATGGCGCGCCGTTCGAGTCCGGGCGTATGGGCCCCGGCGAGGTCATCGGTGAGGCGGGGATTCTTTCCGATTCCTCGGTGCCGGCGAAGTTTGCCGCGAAGACCTTCTGCGCCTTGTACCGCATCGAGAAGACTTACCTGAAGCCGTGCCTCGATGCCCGCCATGACATCAGTGACGCGATGAAAACCTTGCTCGATTACCGCCTGCACAAAGCACAATCCCTGACCGAGGATGTGCCGGTAGTCGTGCCGAAAAAGGGTTTCTTGCAGTGGCTGCGCAATCGCGCCTGAGCATTATGCGTAGGCGGCGAGTTTCTGTTCCAGATGCAGGCGCACTTGCGGCCACTCGTCGTCAATGATGCTGAACCGCACCGAGTTGCGCTTGCGTCCGTCCGGCATGATCCGCTCGTGGCGGACGATGCCTTCCTGTTGCGCGCCTAGACGCAGGATCGCCTGGCGTGACTTCTGATTGTTTTCGTCGGTGGTGAACTGCACGCGCACGCAATCGAGCACGTCGAAGGCGTGGCATAGCATCAGGTATTTGGCTTCGGTGTTGACGAAGGATTTCTGCCAGCTCGCCGAGATCCAGCTGCTGCCGATTTCCAGCTTGCGATTGAGCGAGTCGATCTTCCAGAAGCGCGTGGAGCCGATCACTTCGCCAGTGTCTTTCAAGACAATGACGAACGGCATCACGGTACCGGCTTCACGGCCATCGAGGGCTTTTTTCAGGTAGCTGTCGACGGTGCTCGCCGACGGCACGACCGTGACGGTGAGGTTCCACAATTCGCCGTCAGCGGCCGCGTGGAGCAGGGCAGCGGCATCTGAATACTGGAGCGGGCGCAAGAGGATGCGCTGACCTTGCAGCGTGGTTTGCATGGGATTCAGGTCTCGGCGGAGCGGGCGAATGACGAGCGCCTATTACGCCGCACCGAGTGGATCCGATGCAACCGGCGCGATGTTCACGAGGTCACAATTTTCACAGCCCATGGGCAGGAGCCTCAGTTGATGAAAAACCTGCGGATTGCCACCTACAACGTCAACGGTTTACGCGCACGTTTGCCGAATCTGCTGGATTGGCTCAAACGCGAGCAACCGGACATCGCCTGCCTGCAAGAACTCAAGTCTGTCGACACGGCATTCCCCGCCGCAGAACTGGAAGCCGCCGGTTACGGCGCGATCTGGCAAGGACAGGCCTCGTGGAACGGCGTGGCGATTCTCGCCCGTGACGCGCAACCGCTGGAGAGCCGGCGCGGTTTGCCCGGCGACCCTGATGACAAGCACAGTCGCTACCTGGAAGCGGCGGTGCACGGCGTGCTGGTCGGTTGCCTGTACTTGCCCAACGGCAACCCGCAACCGGGGCCGAAATTCGATTACAAGCTGGCCTGGTTCGAACGGCTCATCAGCTATGCAAAAGACCTGCAAAGCAGTGATCACCCGGTGGTGCTGGCCGGCGATTACAACGTCGTGCCCACCGACAGGGACATCTACAACACCCGCTCATGGCTCAAGGATGCGCTGCTGCAACCGGAAAGTCGCGAGTGTTATCAACGATTGCTGGACCAGGGCTGGACCGATTCGCTGCGGCATCTGTATCCCGAAGATCGCCTCTACACCTTCTGGGATTACTTCCGCCAACACTGGCAAAGCAATTCCGGCCTGCGCATCGACCATCTGCTGCTCAACCCGGCCCTGAGTCCGTATTTGCACGAGGCCGGAGTCGACGCCTGGGTGCGCAACGAACCGCACGCCAGTGACCATGCGCCGACGTGGATTCGTATCGGTTCACGCAAGAAACGCTAGCAGGCGATTGGCGAAATCAATTGTCGAAAACACTGCCCGATCCCGTATACATGGCGACCATCAACGCAGTGACCTGCGGCCCCATGCATAAGGATCGAGCAATGAGTGAGCCACGCCTGACGAATCTGAAGCTGTACCTGCAACGTCTGGGTTTTGAAACGCCACCGGAACCGACACTGGCGACCCTGCGCCTGCTGCAATTGCGTCACACCGGCGTGTTTCCTTTCGAGAATCTGGCGACGATTAGCGGGGCGCCGGTACCGATTGACTTGCCGTCGATTGAAGAGAAGGTCCTGCTCGGTGGGCGCGGTGGTTACTGCTATGAACTGAATAACTTGTTCTTCGCCCTGTTGCTGGAACTGGGGTTTGACGCTCGGGCCATCAGCGGCCGCGTGGTGATGAATCAGCCCGAAGGCAGTTGGACAGCGCGTACGCACCGTTTGAGCCTGCTGACTATCGACGACGTGCGCTACATCAGCGATGTCGGCTTCGGCGGCATGGTGCCGACCGCGCCGCTGCTCCTCGACACCGAGACTGAGCAAGCGACCCCTCACGAACCTTACCGGATTGAAAAACAGGCCGACGGCTACATGCTGCAGGCCAAGGTGGCGGGTGAGTGGCGGCCGATGTATCTGTTCGATCTGCAGCGCCAGGAAGACATCGATTACACCATCGGCAACTGGTATGTCTCGACGCATCCGCAATCACCGTTTACCCAGCGTCTGATGGTCGCGCGTACCGGCGATGGCTTGCGCAAGACCCTGAACAACGGCAGTTTCGCTATCCATCGCATGGGCGCCAGCAGTGAGCGGCGTGAAGTAGCGGACGTCGATGAACTGATTGCATTGCTGGAGCAGGAGTTCGATCTTCACTTGCCCGAGCAGCCGCATGTACGCGGCGCTTTGGCTCGGGTGATCGCGCCTGTTTCCGTCTAGGGCTTGGCGTCGGGCTCCAGCACTCGGCGGATTTCCCCGACCGCTGCCGACAGCTTTTTCTCGAGGCTCTTGAGTTCGGCGGCGGTGATACCTTTCTTGAATTGCCCGGTCGATTCGACTGGCTCCGGTTTCGCAATCGCATCGAGCAGGGCATGACGCAGGGTGTTATTGAAAAAAGAGCAAGACTGTACCGTCGGTCGCCATGAACGGTTCAGCGTAGTGGGGCTGGGCGAGGACACCGGAGGGGATGTGTTGCCGGATTTGTGGGGAATGGGAGCACCGGGCTAGAAGCTTGGGTGGCTACCTATCCATTTTGTGACTGGCAAGTTGTATACAACTCTATGGACATTTGTCACGAGTATTGAATACAGTGTGCGCATAACAAAAACCAGGGAACTCCCCACCATGAAAACGCCCCATGTTTCACACCAACGGCCCGAGGACGAAAATCTCGGGGTCGGCGCGAATATGGCTTACGGCCTGCAACATGTTCTGACCATGTACGGCGGTATCGTTGCGGTGCCACTGATCATCGGCCAGGCGGCCGGCCTGTCGCCGGCGGACATCGGTTTGCTGATTGCTGCTTCATTGTTTGCGGGGGGGCTGGCGACACTGCTGCAAACCCTGGGTCTGCCGTTTTTTGGCTGTCAGTTGCCGCTGGTGCAGGGCGTGTCGTTCTCCGGTGTGGCGACCATGGTCGCGATCGTCAGCAGTGGCGGGGAGGGCGGCTTCCAGTCGGTGCTCGGCGCGGTGATTGCCGCGTCCTTGATCGGGTTGCTGATCACACCGGTGTTCTCGCGTATCACCAAGTTCTTCCCGCCATTGGTGACCGGCATTGTGATCACCACCATCGGCCTGACGCTGATGCCGGTGGCCGCACGCTGGGCCATGGGCGGCAACAGCCATGCGCCGGACTTCGGCAGCATGCAGAACATCGGCCTGGCGGCGGTGACGCTGATGCTGGTGTTGCTGTTGAGCAAGGTCGGCAGCTCGACCATCTCGCGTCTGTCGATCCTGTTGGCCATGGTGATCGGCACGGTGCTGGCGGTGTTTCTCGGCATGGCGGACTTCTCCAGTGTCACCACCGGGCCGATGTTCGGCTTCCCGACGCCGTTCCATTTCGGCATGCCGACTTTCCACTTCGCCGCGATCCTGTCGATGTGCATCGTGGTCATGGTGACGCTGGTGGAAACCTCGGCGGACATTCTCGCGGTCGGTGAAATCATCGGCACCAAGGTCGATTCCAAGCGTCTGGGCAATGGCCTGCGGGCGGACATGCTGTCGAGCATGTTTGCGCCGATCTTCGGTTCGTTCACTCAGAGTGCCTTCGCCCAGAACGTCGGGCTGGTGGCGGTGACCGGGATCAAGAGCCGTTACGTGGTCGCCACTGGCGGCGTCTTCCTGGTGATTCTTGGCTTGCTGCCGTTCATGGGGCGGGTCATCGCGGCAGTGCCGACGTCGGTACTCGGCGGCGCCGGTATCGTGCTGTTCGGCACGGTGGCGGCGAGTGGTATTCGCACGTTGTCCAAGGTTGATTACCGCAACAACGTCAACCTGATCATCGTCGCCACCTCGATCGGTTTCGGCATGATCCCGATTGCCGCACCGAACTTCTACGATCACTTCCCGAGCTGGTTCGCGACCATTTTCCACTCGGGCATCAGTTCGTCGGCGATCATGGCGATCCTGCTCAACCTGGCCTTCAACCACTTCACTGCCGGCAACTCGGATCAGCAGTCGGTGTTTGCGGCGGCGGAAGAGCGGACCTTGCGTTATCGCGATCTGGCGGCCCTGCGCGAAGGCGACTACTTCAGCGACGGCAAGCTACATGACTGCGATGGCAAGGAAGTGCCGGTGATCGAGCCTGATGATCACGACCACGGACATGGCGCGCCGAAAGCGCAGGTGAAGAGCAGCGAACACGTCTGACGGCTGCGACTGAATAGAAAAAGGGCCGATCTGTTTGGTACAGATCGGCCCTTTTTCATTTCAAGATCAAAAGATCGCAGCCTTCGGCAGCTCCTACAGATTCAGCGTTCATCCTCAGAATCAGCGGAGTATGAGATCTGTGCAGGAGCTGCCGAAGGCTGCGATCTTCTGATCTTTTCCAGCGCCCACAAAAAAGCCCCTGAATCTTTCGATTCAGGGGCTTTGCTATTTGGCTCCACAACCTGGACTCGAACCAGGGACCCAATGATTAACAGTCATTTGCTCTACCAACTGAGCTATTGCGGAATTGGTGCGTATGTTACTGATTCAAAAAGAGAAGTCAAGCGTCGGTTGTAAAAAATACTGAGTCCTCGGGACGAACGGTGACTTGTCAGCGATTGGCGGTTACCAGAACCGCAGCAGAGGTCTACCATGGTCGCCCGGAAGTGGTCACACGCGCTGCCGGCCATTCGCCGAAAAAGGTCCGCGTCATGAACCGTTTGTCCTGTAACAGCGAGGTGTTCGCATGAGCATCGCGCAAATCAGCCTGCCCAAAGGCGTCGGCCCCCACGCCGAAAAACTCTTTGATGCAATCACCCAGGCCAGCAGCCCTGAAGAATTGAACCGTGCCGGTGGCAAGGCTGAAGGTTTTGTCCTGGGCCTGGAAAGCACCAAGGCGATCAAAAGCCAGGTCGCCGAATCGCTGTACGTCGTTTATGACGACGCTGCGAGTCAGCGTGCGGCCGAACTGGCTTAACTGCCGAAGGTGATGGTGCCCATCATCAGTTTGGCGTAAGCCGCGGTGGCGGCCAGTTGCACCAGCCACAGGACCAGGCCACCGAGGAAGACGCCCGTGGCAACTTGCAATACCAGGCTTTTTTCGCGTTTGGCCGAGGCGCGGGGGATGAAATCATCCAGATCGTCACGGTCGGCGCGCAGGTTGTCGTTTTTCATATCGGCTCTCACAAAATTTGCGGATGTACACAAAACCTGTAGGAGTGAGCCTGCTCGCGATAGCGCTGTGTCAGGTAATGAAGCTTCGGCTGACACGACGCTATCGCGAGCAGGCTCACTCCTACAGTTGGAATATGTGTGCAGTCTAGAGGGTGTGCGGCGTGTTTCGGGACAAATAAAAAACGGGAAGCCCCAAGGCTTCCCGTTTTTCATCACGCAGCGAAATCAGATGACCTGAACAATCGCGTCCGTCACAGCCTTGATGTTGCTCTGGTTCAGAGCAGCCACGCAGATGCGGCCGGTGTCCAGGGCGTAGATGCCGAACTCGTTGCGCAGGCGATGAACCTGCTCAGTGGTCAGGCCGGAGTAGGAGAACATGCCGCGCTGACGACCGACGAAGCTGAAGTCGCGGCCCGGGGCTTTCTCTGCCAACAGGGCAACCATCTGCTCACGCATGCCGCGAATGCGCAGACGCATTTCCGCCAGCTCGGCTTCCCACTGCGCGCGCAGTTCCGGGCTGTTCAGTACAGCCGCAACGATGCTTGCACCGTGAGTCGGCGGGTTGGAGTAGTTGGTGCGGATCACGCGTTTGACTTGCGACAGCACGCGCGCGCTTTCTTCTTTCGATTCGCTGATGATCGACAGCGCACCAACGCGCTCGCCGTACAGCGAGAACGACTTGGAGAACGAGCTCGAAACGAAGAAAGTCAGACCGGACTCAGCGAACAGGCGCACAGCGGCGGCGTCTTCGTCGATGCCGTCGCCAAAACCCTGGTAAGCCATGTCGAGGAACGGCACGTGACCTTTGGCCTTGACCACTTCCAGCACGTTATTCCAGTCCGCCGGGGTCAGGTCGACGCCGGTCGGGTTGTGGCAGCAAGCGTGCAGGATAATGATCGAGCCGTTCGGCAGGGCGTTGAGGTCTTCGAGCATGCCGGCACGGTTTACGTCGTGGGTGGCGGCGTCGTAGTAACGGTAGTTCTGCACCGGGAAACCGGCGGTTTCGAACAGCGCGCGGTGGTTTTCCCAGCTCGGGTCGCTGATCGCTACAACGGCGTTCGGCAGCAGTTGCTTGAGGAAGTCGGCACCGATTTTCAGTGCGCCGGTCCCGCCGACGGCCTGAGTGGTGATGACACGACCGGCGCTGATCAGTGGCGAGTCGTTACCGAACAGCAGCTTTTGCACGGCCTGGTCGTAGGCGGCGATGCCATCGATCGGCAGATAACCGCGCGAAGCGTGTTGAGCAGCGCGAACGGTTTCGGCTTCGATCACGGCGCGCAGAAGTGGAATTCGCCCCTCTTCGTTGCAGTACACGCCAACGCCCAGGTTGACCTTGGTGGTCCGGGTATCGGCGTTGAATGCTTCGTTGAGGCCCAGGATTGGATCGCGGGGTGCCATTTCGACAGCGGAGAACAGGCTCATTATTGCGGCGGCTCTGAATGGAGAATGGAGGGACGTGTCGCGCTCCAGCCGGATGCACTAGAGCGGTGCACAAACGGGGAGCTAGTATAGAGGCCATTACTGAACAATGGCGACAGGCGAATCGGCTTTTCCGGTAAGTTTTTCCGATTATTTCTTGACCGTTAGTCGACTGGGCGTGTCAGAGTCTTTAGCGGATGTAGGACGTTTGCCTTGAAAGGTGAGGCAATCGCCACCACATTGAGCACAATCCAGGTTTTTTCTTGCGCGACACCGGTCGCTTGCGGTCGTCCCCGCGGTGCTCCGCTTCGCTCGGAATGCCGCGATCCCAGAGGTGTATATGTCCGAATTCCAGCTCGTCACCCGCTTCGAGCCCGCCGGCGATCAGCCAGAAGCCATTCGCCAATTGGTCGAAGGTATCGAAGCCGGGCTGGCGCACCAGACGCTGCTCGGTGTGACCGGCTCGGGCAAGACCTTCAGCATCGCCAATGTCATTTCGCAAATACAGCGCCCGACGCTGGTGCTGGCGCCGAACAAAACCCTCGCCGCGCAGTTGTACGGTGAGTTCAAGGCGTTTTTCCCGAATAACGCAGTCGAGTATTTCGTTTCCTACTACGACTACTACCAGCCTGAAGCGTATGTGCCATCGTCCGATACCTTCATCGAGAAGGATGCGTCGATCAATGACCACATCGAGCAGATGCGTTTGTCCGCGACCAAAGCCTTGCTGGAGCGCAAAGACGCGATCATCGTCACCACGGTGTCGTGCATTTACGGTCTCGGTAGTCCGGAAACCTATTTGAAGATGGTGCTGCACGTCGATCGCGGCGACAAACTCGATCAGCGCGCCTTGCTGCGGCGTCTGGCCGACCTGCAATACACCCGCAATGACATGGATTTTGCCCGCGCGACCTTCCGCGTGCGCGGCGATGTGATCGATATCTACCCGGCGGAATCCGATCTGGAAGCGATCCGCATTGAGTTGTTCGACGACGAAGTTGAAAGCATTTCCGCGTTCGACCCGCTGACCGGCGAAGTCATCCGCAAGATGCCGCGCTTCACGTTTTACCCGAAAAGCCACTATGTGACGCCCCGGGAAACCCTGCTCGACGCCATCGAACACATCAAGGTCGAATTGCAGGAACGCCTCGAATACCTGCGCAGCAACAACAAACTGGTCGAGGCTCAGCGTCTGGAACAGCGCACCCGTTTTGATCTGGAAATGATCCTCGAGCTGGGTTACTGCAACGGCATCGAAAACTACTCGCGCTACCTGTCCGGGCGTCCGGCCGGTGCCGCGCCGCCAACCCTTTACGATTACCTGCCGGCCGATGCTTTGCTGGTGATCGACGAATCCCACGTCAGCGTGCCGCAGGTTGGCGCGATGTATAAGGGCGACCGTTCGCGTAAGGAAACCCTGGTCGAATACGGCTTCCGCCTGCCGTCGGCGCTGGACAACCGACCGATGCGTTTTGACGAGTGGGAAGGGGTCAGCCCGCAGACCATTTTCGTCTCGGCGACCCCGGGCAATTACGAAGCCGAACACGCCGGGCGGGTGGTCGAGCAAGTGGTGCGGCCGACCGGTCTGGTCGACCCGCAGGTTGAAGTGCGTCCGGCGCTGACTCAGGTTGACGATCTGCTCTCGGAAATCACCAAGCGCGTGGCCGTCGAGGAGCGGGTGCTGGTGACCACGCTGACCAAGCGCATGGCCGAAGACCTTACCGATTACCTCGCCGACCACGGCGTGCGTGTGCGTTATCTGCACTCGGACATCGATACCGTTGAGCGCGTCGAGATCATCCGCGACCTGCGTCTCGGCACCTTCGATGTGCTGGTGGGGATCAACCTGCTGCGTGAAGGCCTGGACATGCCGGAAGTGTCGCTGGTGGCGATTCTCGATGCGGACAAGGAAGGTTTCCTGCGCTCCGAGCGTTCGCTGATCCAGACCATTGGCCGTGCGGCGCGTAATCTCAATGGCCGGGCGATTCTGTATGCCGATCGCATGACCGGTTCGATGGAGCGGGCGATTGGCGAGACCGAGCGCCGTCGCGACAAACAGATCGCCTTCAACCTGGAAAACGGCATCACTCCGCGCGGGGTGATCAAGGACGTCGCCGACATCATGGAAGGCGCCACCGTGCCGGGCTCGCGCAGCAAGAAGCGCAAAGGCATGGCCAAGGCTGCCGAGGAGAACGCCAAGTACGAAGCCGAACTGCGCTCGCCGAGCGAGATCACCAAGCGCATTCGTGCGCTGGAAGAGAAGATGTATCAACTGGCGCGGGATCTGGAGTTTGAAGCGGCGGCGCAGATGCGTGACGAGATTGCCAAACTGCGTGAGCGGCTTCTGGCTGTGTAAGGAGGATCGTTCCCACGCTCTGCGTGGGAATGCAGCCCCGGACGCTCCGCGTCCGCTGTGACGCAGAGCGTCACCGGAGTCATTCCCACGCGGAGCATGGGGACGATCAGTTGCAGTTAGTGGGACTCCCCAGCCTTCAGCCCCTCTGGCAGCTTCTTGGTCAGCAAAATCGCCAACATGCTGATCCCCAGCGCAATCCCGACAAAGTGAAACGCATCGTTGTAAGCCATGATTGCCGCCTGCTGATGGACGATCTCACTCAGCTTGCCCAACGCTGCCGTATCACTGCCAAACCGATCGCTCATCGACGCCAGGCGCTCCGCCACTTGCGGGTTGGTCGGCACCACCGCCTCACGCAAATAATCGAAATAAGTCTTGGTGCGCGCATCCAGTAACGTCGCCAGCAAAGCAATTCCGATCGCACCGCCGAGGTTACGCAGGATATTGAACAGACTCGACGCCGACCCCGCGTCCTGCGGCAGGATGTACGCCGTGGCAATCAGCGAAATGGTCACCATGATCAACGGCTGCCCCAGCGCGCGAATGATCTGAATCTGATTGAACTGCGGCCCGGCAAAATCCGGGTTAAGCACTCCCGAAGAAAAACTCGCCAGCCCGAACAATCCGAAACCTATCGTGCACAGCCATTTCGGCGAGACAAACTTCATCAGCTTCGGCACCAGCGGAATCAGAAACAGCTGCGGCACGCCCATCCACATGATCACTTCGCCGATCTGCAGGGCGTTGTAGTTCTGGATCTGCGCCAGGTACAGCGGTAGCAGGTAGATCGAACCATACAGCCCGACACCCATGCCCAGGCTGGAAATACTCGACAAGCCAAAATTGCGATTACGCAGAATCCCGAGGTTGATCAGCGGATTCGGTTTGGAAATCTGCACGATCACAAAAGTGATCAGACTCAGCAGGGCGATGCTGCCCAGCGTCACGATCAGGCTCGATTCCAGCCAGTCCTTGCGATGGCCTTCTTCGAGAAAAACCTGCAAGCAGCCGAGGCCAATCCCCAGCGTGAGGATGCCGGTGTAATCGGTGCTTTTCAGCAGCTCCCAATGAGCTTCCTTCTTCTCCAGTCCGTACAGCAACCCGGCGATCATGATCAGCCCCGGCGGGATGTTGATGTAAAAGATGTATTCCCAGCCCCAATTCTCAGTGAGCCAGCCGCCCAGCGTCGGGCCGATGGACGGCGCGAACGTGGCGGTCATAGCGAACATGGCCATGCCTTTCGCTCGATGGTGTTCCGGCAGTTTGATCAGGGTCAGGGTGAACGCCAGCGGGATCAGCGCGCCGCCGGTGAAACCCTGCATGGCGCGAAAGACGATCATGCTCTCCAGGCTCCAGGCCATCGAGCACAGCAACGACGAAGCCAGAAAACCCAGCGATACCCACACCGCCAGACGCCGCGCCGACAGCAACTGCACCAGCCACGCGGTCAGCGGGATCATGATGATTTCCGCGACCAGATACGAGGTGGAAATCCACGAACCTTCTTCCAGCGTCGCCGACAAGGCGCCCTGAATATCTTTCAGTGACGAGTTGGTGATCTGGATGTCGAGCACGGCCATGAAGGCGCCGAGCATCACGCTCATCACCGCAATCCAGTCGCGCCGGGTCGGTTCGCCGACCGGGCGGATCAGCGAATCACCGGCCATTGTCCGGGGCGTCTTTGATATTCACGGTGGCGGTGACGGACATGCCCGGACGGATCTTGCCGCGCAGCGGGTTATCAGCCTTGAAGGTCAGTTTCACCGGAATCCGCTGCACGACCTTGGTGAAGTTGCCGGTGGCATTGTCCGGTGGCAGCAGGCTGAACTGTGCGCCTGAGGCCGCGAACAGGCTGTCGACCCGCGCTTCGATTGGTGTGTCGCCGTAGGCATCGAAGGTCAGCTCGGCTTTCTGCCCTGGTTGCATGTGGCCGATCTGGGTTTCCTTGAAGTTGGCCTGCACCCAGATGTCTTCGTCCGGGACGATCGACAGCAGGTAGGCGCCGGCCTGCACCACTTGGCCGTTACGGGCGGCGCGCTGGCCGACCAGGCCGCTGATCGGCGCGTGGATTTCGCTGCGGGTCAGGTTGAGTTCGGCTTGCGCCAGATCGGCGCGGGCGTTGGCGATCTGCGCGTCGAGGCGTTTGATCTCGGCGTTCAGGGCGTTGACCTGTTGGCGTTGACCCTGCGCGTCGGCCTGGGCCTTGGCCACTTGCGAGCGAGCAATGTGGGCGTCGGCGGAGAGGGTGGTCACGCGTTCTTCGGACACATAACCGGGTTTGCGCAGGGTTTCGGCGCGGGACAAATCCATCTGAGAGCGGCCAAGTGTCGCTTGGGTGGTCGCCACTTGCGCATCGCTGGCGGCGATCAGGCTCGATTGCTGGGTCAATTTGCTTTGCGCCTGCAGGCGCTCGGCTTCGCGGGTGGCGAGGGCGGCATTAGCGCGGTCGATGGCCAGGCGGAAATCGTTCGGCTCGAGGCGCACCAGCAACTGGCCTTTTTCCACGTGTTGATTGTCTTGCACCAGTACTTCATCGATGCGCGCGCTCAATTGGCTCGACACACGGGTAATTTCGCCCTGGACATAGGCGTTGTCGGTGCTTTCATAAAAGCGTCCCTTGAAAAACCAATGGGCGAAAAAGCCCCCGGCGATCAGCAGGACGAGCAGCAGGAAAATCAACAGGCGACGCTTGAGTTGGGCAGGCATGGGCAAACTGTAGTCGAGGAATTGTAAGGAAAGTTATCAGCAGGCGAATCTGGCATACAGTCGATAAACGGTAAATGCCATCCGCTGATATTTGCCCATTCACTACGGCTTACGGGCGTTCCAGACGCAAACTTGGCTTAAATGCCCTGCCCGCTGGAGCGGGGCGGGTGTCGCCTGTTACCATTCGCCGCTTGATCGTTTTGCTTTTCATTCTTTTCGAGACATGCCATGACCACCGTCCGCACTCGCATCGCGCCATCGCCTACCGGGGATCCCCACGTAGGTACCGCTTACATCGCATTGTTCAACTACTGCTTTGCCAAGCAGCATGGCGGTGAGTTCATCCTGCGCATCGAAGACACCGATCAGTTGCGTTCGACCCGCGAGTCCGAACAGCAGATCTTCGACGCCTTGCGCTGGCTGGGGATCGACTGGAGCGAAGGCCCGGACGTTGGCGGCCCGCACGGTCCATACCGGCAGAGTGAGCGCGGCGACATCTACCAGAAGTACTGCCAGCAACTGGTCGACATGGGCCATGCGTTCCCGTGCTTCTGCACCGCTGAAGAACTGGACCAGATGCGCGCCGAGCAAATGGCGCGCGGCGAAACCCCACGCTACGACGGCCGCGCGCTGCTGCTGTCGAAAGAAGAAGTCGCGTCCCGTCTGGCGGCTGGCGAACCCCACGTGATCCGCATGAAAGTGCCAAGCGAAGGCGTTTGCGTAGTGCCGGACATGCTCCGTGGCGACGTCGAGATTCCGTGGGATCGCATGGACATGCAAGTGCTGATGAAGACCGACGGCCTGCCGACGTACTTCCTCGCCAACGTCGTCGATGACCATCTGATGGGTATCACCCACGTCTTGCGTGGCGAAGAGTGGCTGCCATCGGCACCAAAACTGATTCTGCTGTACGAATACTTCGGCTGGGAACAACCCGAGCTGTGCTACATGCCGCTGCTGCGTAACCCGGACAAGAGCAAGCTGTCCAAGCGCAAGAACCCGACCTCGGTGACGTTCTACGAGCGTATGGGTTTCATGCCGGAAGCGATGCTCAACTACCTCGGTCGCATGGGCTGGTCGATGCCGGACGAGCGCGAGAAGTTCTCGCTGCAGGAAATGGTCGACAACTTCGACCTCAAGCGTGTCTCCCTCGGCGGGCCGATCTTCGACATCGAGAAGCTGTCGTGGCTCAACGGCCAGTGGTTGCGTGATCTGCCGGTGGAAGAGTTCGCCAGCCGCTTGCAGACCTGGGCGCTGAACCCGGAATACATGATGAAGATCGCGCCGCTGGTTCAGGGTCGCGTTGAAACCTTCAGCCAGGTTGCACCGCTGGGCGGGTTCTTCTTCGCCGGTGGCGTCAATCCGGATGCCAAGCTGTTCGAATCGAAGAAGCTTTCGGGCGATCAGGTTCGTCAGTTGATGCAGTTGATCCTGTGGAAGCTGGAAAGCCTGCGTCAGTGGGAGAAGGACAACATCACCGCGACGATTCAGGCCGTCGTCGAATCGCTGGAGTTGAAACTGCGTGATGCGATGCCGCTGATGTTTGCCGCGATCACCGGGCAGGCGAGTTCGGTGTCGGTGCTCGATGCCATGGAAATCATCGGCCCGGACCTGACCCGTTTCCGTCTGCGCCAGGCGATTGACCTGCTGGGCGGTGTGTCGAAGAAAGAAAACAAAGAGTGGGAAAAACTGCTGGGCGCCATCGCCTAAACGCTTGGCCCCTCTGTAGGAGCTGCCGCAGGCTGCGATCTTTTGATCTTGATCTTTAAACAGCAACGTCAAAAGATCGCAGCCTGCGGCAGCTCCTACAGGTCTTTGTGCTATCCCGAGTGCCGGATTTTCGGGGGGAGGGCGGTAAGTGATTGTTATGCCGACAAAAAACTTTGAAATATTTTAAAAATAAGTTTGACAGCCCTCCGATACGCCCTTAAGATTCGCCCCGTCCTCAGCGATGACATCAACGATGAGGGGCTATAGCTCAGCTGGGAGAGCGCTTGCATGGCATGCAAGAGGTCGACGGTTCGATCCCGTCTAGCTCCACCAATTTACACTTCGAAGCCTGGCCACACCGGCTCCGAAGCGATCAACACTCAGCGTTGATCAGTTGTATAGAAGGGTTTGCGTCCCCTTCGTCTAGTGGCCTAGGACACCGCCCTTTCACGGCGGTAACAGGGGTTCGAGTCCCCTAGGGGACGCCAGTTTTACAGAAGCGATGTTGCAAAATATCGCTCCGCCGCGAGGCGAAAAATCCGGGGCTATAGCTCAGCTGGGAGAGCGCCTGCATGGCATGCAGGAGGTCAGCGGTTCGATCCCGCTTAGCTCCACCAATTTTACAAGTTCAAGGTCTGGCCACACCGGCCTTGAATCGATCAGCTCTCAGCACTGATCAGTTGTATAGAAGGGTTTGTGTCCCCTTCGTCTAGTGGCCTAGGACACCGCCCTTTCACGGCGGTAACAGGGGTTCGAGTCCCCTAGGGGACGCCACGATTACCCGCTCTGCGGGATTTTATAAGGGTCATTCAATTATTGAATGGCCCTTTTGTTTGTCTGGCGTTTGGCCAATTCTCTTTTTTCCTTACACTGTGCTTCAGACCAGCGGTCATATCCTTGACTTGCAGAATATTATTATGCGAATAATATTCTAGTCGTAATATTCGGAGGCAACGATGAACGATAAAAAAGCTCAAACCCGCGAACGCATCCTCAAGGCTGCCAGCGCTGCACTGATTCAGCGCGGCCCGGCGGACCCTAGCGTGGGCGAAGTGATGGGCGCGGCCGGCCTCACGGTCGGTGGCTTCTATGCGCACTTCGAAAGCAAGGACGCGATGATGCTTGAGGCGTTCAAGCAGTTGCTCGGCCGCCGCCGCGACCTGATTGCCGACATGGACACCGAACTCACCGGCGAAGAGCGGCGAGCGCTGGTCGCTGCGTTCTACCTGTCGCGCAAGCATCGTGATTCCAGTGAGGCGGCATGCCCGATTCCGGCTTCTATCGGCGAATTGGGTCGTTTGCCTGAATCCTTCCGCATCGCGCTGAACGAACACCTGGAGTTGATGATTGCGCAGTTGGCGTCCAGTCCCGAGGACACCGACAAAGCCCTGGCCGACGTGGCCTTGATGGTGGGTGGTCTGGCGCTCGCCAGGGCGCTGGGCCCGGGAGATCTATCCGATCGATTGCTGCGCGCTGCCAAGTCGGCGGTGCGTTGACCTGAAGGCAACACGCCTGAGGAGAGAGCGATGAACACGTTGAAGTGGGTTCGTGGCGTTAATGGCACCTTGGGCTGGATTGCACCTAAACGGGTGGCGAGCAAAATGCGTCTGGCGTTCATGACGCCACGGTCGCTACCGCTAAGGGATTGGGAGTTGCCACTGCTGACCAGTTCCGAGCGCATCACCTTGCGCTTCGGTCTCTCCGCGCTGCGCTGGGGCCAAGGCCCGACCGTGCTGCTGATGCACGGCTGGGAAGGGCGGCCAACCCAGTTCGCCGCGCTGATCACGGCACTGGTCGATGCCGGTTACACCGTCGTCGCACTCGATGGTCCGGCTCACGGTCGTTCGCCGGGGCGTGAGGCCAATGTCGTGTTGTTCGCTCGGGCAATGCTCGAAGCCGCTGCCGAATTGCCGCCACTGCAAGCGGTTATCGGCCACTCCATGGGCGGCGCCAGCGCCATGCTCGCTGTACAACTGGGCTTGCGCACCGAAACCCTCGTCAGCATCGCCGCGCCTGCGCGAATTCTTGGGGTGCTGCGCGGTTTCGCGCGCTACGTCGGTATGCCGCCGCGAGCCCGTTCCGCCTTTATCCGCCAGGTCGAACAAGACGTTGGCATGCGCGCCGCTACGCTCGACGTTGCCCACTACCAACTGGATATGCCCGGCCTGATCGTGCATGCCGAGGACGACAACTTCGTCTCCGTCAAAGAGTCGCAACTGATCCACGAGTCCTGGTTCGACAGTCGCTTGCTGCGGCTTGAGGGCGGCGGCCATCAGCGTGTGCTGGCCGACCCTCGAGTGGTTGATGGCGTGTTATCACTGCTGGCAGGCCGCAGCCTGCAGGCGCGCCAATCGGCGTGAGCATCCGTTACACTGCCCCGGTTGAATAAATTGACCGGGAGTGGGGCATGGGCTGGGATCGGGCAACGCCGTTTACCATTGATCTGCAAGTAGGCGCCGAGGACATTGATGGGCTGGGCCACGCGAACAACGCGGTGTACGTGACCTGGCTGGAGCGTTGCGCATGGCGCCACTCGCAGCGTCTGGGCCTGGATCTGGTCGAGTATCGGCGACTGGATCGGGCGATGGCCGTGGTCCGTCACGAGATCGATTATCTCGCTGCGGCCTATGAAGGCGACGAACTGCAACTGGCGACCTGGATTGTCGATTGGGATCAGCGCCTGAAAATGACCCGACATTTCCAGCTCAAGCGCCCCAGCGACAACACCACGCTGTTGCGCGCGCAAACCACGTTTGTCTGCATCGAACTGTCCACGGGCAAGCCCAAGCGCATGCCGGCCGAGTTTATCGAAGGCTACGGCCCGGCAATCCTGACTCCAGCCTGACTCGATCCCTACAAGGTTTCTGCGAATTCTTGCGATATCCAGTAAACTGCCGCACGTTTTTCTTCAAGTAGTGTTTCCCCATGCAAATTGCTCTGGCGCCCATGGAGGGGTTGGTCGACGACATCCTCCGCGACGTGCTGACCCGCGTTGGCGGCATCGACTGGTGCGTGACCGAATTCATCCGGGTCAACGATCAGTTGCTCACGCCGGCCTATTTCCACAAGTTCGGTCCGGAACTGCTCAACGGCGCCCGCACCGCATCCGGTGTGCCATTGCGCGTGCAGTTGCTCGGTTCCGACCCGGTGTGCCTGGCGGAAAACGCGGCGCTGGCCTGTGAGCTCGGTTCTGAGGTCATTGACTTGAACTTCGGCTGCCCGGCCAAGACCGTTAACAAATCCCGTGGTGGTGCGGTCCTGCTCAAGGAGCCGGAACTGCTCAACCAGATCGTCGAACACGTGCGCCGTGCCGTGCCGGCGCATATTCCCGTCACCGCGAAAATGCGCCTGGGCTTCGACAGCCCGGACGGTTCGCTGGTCTGCGCCACGGCGCTGGCCGAGGGCGGCGCCGAACACATCGTGGTTCACGCCCGCACCAAAATGGATGGCTACAAACCGCCGGCGCATTGGGAATGGATTCCGCGCGTGCAGGACGTGGTCAAAGTCCCGGTGTTCGCCAACGGTGATATCTGGAGCGTGGACGACTGGCGTCGTTGCCGCGAAATCAGTGGTGTGGAAGACATCATGCTCGGTCGTGGTCTGGTGTCGCGCCCGGATCTGGCCAGGCAAATCGCTGCTGCTCGCGCCGGTGAAGAAGTGGTCGAGATGACCTGGGCCGAGCTGATGCCGCTGATTCAGGACTTCTGGCTGCAAGCCAAAGCGCAGATGACCGCGCGCCAATCGCCGGGCCGCTTGAAGCAATGGCTGGCCATGCTGACGCGCAATTATCCCGAGGCGACCGAGCTGTTTACCGTGCTGCGTCGCGAGACAGAACCGGATCACGTCTCGCGTTTGCTCGGTCTGCCGGTCTCCGAAGCGGCCTGAAAAAAATCTGCAAATACGCTCTTGAAATCATTTCAGCGGTCCCTATCTAAGGGTTACGCGATGCCGAATTCGGGTCGCGGAGACAAAAAAACTTGCTGATTTGTTTTCAGGAGATTTGAACCATGAGTACTGCATTTTCCCTCGCGCCACTGTTCCGTTCTTCGGTTGGTTTCGACCGTTTCAACGACCTGTTCGAAACCGCCCTGCGCAACGAGCCAGGCAGCACCTATCCACCTTACAACGTGGAAAAGCACGGTGATGACCAATACCGCATCGTCGTAGCGGCAGCCGGTTTCCAGGAAGAAGACCTGGAACTGCAAGTCGAGAAGGGTGTGCTGACCATCAGTGGTGGCAAGCGTGATGCCAACGAAGGCGTGACCTTCCTGCACCAGGGCATCGCCCAGCGTGCTTTCAAGCTGTCCTTCCGTCTGGCCGATCACATCGAGATCAAGGCTGCGGATCTGAAAAACGGTCTGCTGAGCATCGATCTGTTGCGAGTGATCCCGGAAGAAGCGAAAGCCAAACGCATCCCGATCAACGGGGTGGAGAAGCCGGTTCTGCAATAAGACCGAGCAATGAGAAGGGCGCCACTGGCGCCCTTTTTTGTGCCCGTCATTCGAGTAACACTTTTAGATCCTCCAGCGCTACCGGTCGACTGTGCAGATAACCCTGATACAAGTGACAACCCAAACCTTGCAGGAACGCGAGCTGCTCCGGCGTCTCCACGCCCTCGGCAATCACCTCCAGCTCCAGACTGCGCGCCATGGCAACAATTGCGCGGATAATCTCCGCGTCGTTCGGGTCGGTCGTTGCATCGCGGATAAACGACTGATCGATTTTCAGCGTGTCGACCGGCAGACGCTTGAGGTAAGTCAGCGACGAATAACCGGTGCCGAAGTCGTCCATGGCGAAACTCACGCCGAGCTTTTTCAGCCGGCGCATTTTGCTGATGGTGTCTTCCAGGTTCTGGATGACGATGCCTTCAGTGATTTCCAGTTTCAGCAGCGAGCAGGGCAGGCCGTGGCTGGTCATGCTGTGCTCGATGCGTTCGACGAAGTCGTTCTGGCGGAACTGCCGTGGACTGATGTTCACGCACAGGCTGAAATTCAGCGGGTCGACCCGTTTCTGCGCGATCAGTTGTTTGAAGGCATTGCAGGCTTCGTCGAGGATCCAGGTGCCGACTTCGAGAATCAGGCCGCTGTCCTCCAGCACTTTGATGAACTCGGTAGGGGACTGCGCGCCCAGTTCCGGGTGATTCCAGCGCACCAGGGCTTCGGCGCCGATGATGCGGTTGTCGCGGGCATCGACCTGCGGCTGAAAGTGCACGTTGAATTCACCACGCGACAGCGCCAGGCGCAGGTCGGTCTCCATGCGCAGCCGTTCGCTGGCCGCTTTCTGCATGGTGTTGTGGTACATCTGCGTGGTGTTGCGCCCGGAATCCTTGGCCCGGTACAGGGCAATGTCGGCGCGTTTGAGCAGGTCGGTCGGCGTTGAGCCGTGATCGGGGATCAGCGCCACGCCGATGCTCGGCGTCACTTGCAGGCGCTGGCCGTCGAGGAACATCGGTTCCGAGAGTAATTCGCGCAGGGTGTCGGCCAGATTGCGCACTTGTGCGCTGACGTCGTTGCGCGAGCCTTCAAGGCCACTGAGCAGCACGACAAACTCATCGCCACCGAGGCGCGCGACCGTGTCTTCCATGCGCACGCTGGCTTCGAGCCGCGCGGTGATGATTTTCAGTACCGTGTCGCCGACCGGATGGCCGAGGGAGTCATTGATGTGCTTGAAGTGATCGAGATCGAGAAACAGCAAGGCACCGCGCAGGTTGTGGCGCTTGAGCAGGGCGATCTGCTGGCTCAGGCGATCCATCAGCAAGGCGCGGTTGGGCAGGTTGGTCAGCGGGTCGTGATAGGCGAGGTGACGAATCTGCGCTTCGGCGTTTTTCAACAGACTGACGTCGCGCGCGGTCAGCAGCAGGCACGCCGTTTCATTGAGGGTGATGGGTTCCACTGACACTTCCACAGTCAGCAACTCGCCGCGCTTGTTGCGTCCGAGCATTTCCTGATGGTGCACGCGGCCCTTGATCTGCAGTTCAGCGAGTAACGCCGAGCGCTGTTTTTCCTCGGCCCAAATACCCACCTGATAAACGGTTTTGCCCACCACGTCCTCGGCGCGATAGCCGGTCAGACGGCAGAAGCCGTCGTTGACTTCCAGATAACGCCCGGTGTCGCGCTCGGTGATGGTGATCGCGTCGGGGCTGGAGTGAAACGCCTTGGCGAATTTTTCTTCACTGGCTTTCAGTGCCGCTTCCGAACGCTGCTGCTGGGTGATGTCCCGCAGGGTGGTGACGATGCACGGCTGATCGCCGACGCTGATCTGGCGGCTGGAGATTACGCAGGTCAGCGATTGGCCATCCTTGTGCTGAACGATGATCGCGACGTTGCTCAGGCCCTGTTCGCGAATCACTCGTTCAATGCGTTGCAGGCTTTTTGCCGAGGCGTCCCACAGGCCGATTTCTTCGGCGGTGCGGCCGATGACGTCGGTGGCGCTCCAGCCGAAAGTCTGGGTAAAGCTGTTATTGATTTCGATGAACTCGCCACTGTCCTGGCGGGTTACGCAGATCGGGTCGGGGCTGACCTGGAACAGCGTGGCGAATTTCTCTTCCGAGGCCACCAGCCGCTGTTCGCGTTCGACTTGGTCGGTGATGTCGAGCAGCGTGCCGGCCATGCGCAGCGGCGCGCCATTGTCGTCACGGTAGAGGCGGGCACGGCTTTCCAGATACCGTGAGCTGCCGTCCGGCAGTTGCACGCGATAGGTCAGCTGATAATTGCCCGCCGGGCCTTCGCGCAGGCTGCGGTAGGCGTCGCGCATGCTGTCGCGTTCCTCACCGGGCACGCCTTCGAAAAACTCTTCGAACGACTCATGAAACGGTTTCGGCTCCAGACCGTGCAGTTGCGCGGCCCGTGCCGAGCCGTAGAGCATGCCGCTGGGAATGTGCCAGTCCCAGGTGCCGAGCTGCGCCGAGTCCAGCGCCAGATCGAGGCGTTCCTGGCTGTCCTTCAAGGCGTGTTCGGCGGCTTTGCGTTCGGTGGTGTCGAGGAAGGTGCTGAGCAGATACGGCTGGCCTTCGAGCTCAACTTTCTGCGCACTGAGAATGCCATCGTGAATCTGCCCGTTACTGGCGCGAAACTGCACCTCCATGCTGATCAATTCGCCCTTGGCCTTGGTCTTCTTGACCAGTTCGCCGCGTTGCTCCGGATGCACCCACAAGCCCAGTTCCAGCGTGGTACGCCCGATGGCGCTCTGTACCGGCCAGCCAAACAGGCTTTCAAAATATTGATTGGCTTCGCTGATCAAGCCGTCTTCCTGACGGGTCAGCAAGACCATGTTCGGACACAGGTGAAAAAGTGTCGCGAAACGTTTCTCCGAGCTGCTCAGGGCCTGTTCGCGTTGGCGCTGGTGGGTGATTTCACGAATCACCCCGATCATTCGGGGGCGGCCGTTTTTATCCGGCAACAAGCTGCCGCTGATCTCCAGCCAGTGCAGGCTGCCGTCAGGCCAGCGGATACGGTGGTGCATCGCTTGTTCCAGCGGCGCCCCGGCAATCACCGCGTGGAAGGCGCGAACGGTTTTCGCCCGGTCTTCCGGCGGCAGCAGGTCGAGGTATTCCAGGTCTTCGGGCAGCGGTTGCCGAGGATCGAAGCCGAACAATGCCTGGGTGCCGCGTGACCAACTGATCTGCCCACGCTCGATATCCCAATACCAGGCGCCGAGCCGTGCGCCGTTGAGTGCTGCCAGCAATTGCGGCGCACTCTCCCAGCTCTGCTCGGAATGTCGCGGGTCAATCGCCTGAATACGCGGCATCGGCGGAATACGGTCAACAGATTTCGGCATTGTGGACAGGCCTTGAGCTGATGGTGGCGTTAGGCACAGGGGTAGCGGCTCTATAGGAGTAGCACAAGTTGGCCTTAAGTCCCTGGCAGATCGATTTGTGCATCCAGCAAGGCCATAAACGCTCTTGCCGCATTCGATAGCGTCCGTTCAGTGTGCAAGATATAGCCTAGCTGGCGACTGAGCTGTATGCCCGGCAATACGATGCTCGCCACCTGTTCGTCGAGCATGGTGCGTGGCAAAACACTCCAGGCCAGACCGATGGAGACCATCATCTTGATGGTTTCCAGGTAGTTGGTGCTCATGGCGATGTTCGGCGTCAGTCCCTGGGCCTCGAACAAGCGTTGGACAATATGGTGGGTAAAGGTGTTGCCGCCGGGGAAAACTGCCGGATGACCGGCAATGTCCGCCAGACTGACGGCACCGTTATTGATCAGCGAATGCTCGGGGGCGACCACGAAATCCAGCGGGTCGTCCCACACGGGCGTGGCTTTGACCAGTGCGTGAGGCTCCGGCGCCAGGGTGATGACCGCCAGTTCAGCGCGGCCATGAAGAATTTCTTCGTAGGCCACTTCCGAATCGAGGAACTGAATATCCAGCGCCACCTGTGGGTAGCGGCGGGTGAATTCCCTTAATAACGGTGGCAAACGGTGCAAACCGATGTGGTGACTGGTGGCCAGCGTCAGCCTGCCGCTGACTTCGCCGGTCAGATTGGTCAGGGCACGACGGGTGTCATCCAGTACGTTGAGAATTTGATAAGCCCGCGGCAGCAGGGCGCGGCCGGCCTCGGTCAGGCCGACTTCACGACCGAGTCGATCGAACAGGCGCACCTTCAATTGCTGCTCCAGCCCGGCGATGCGTTTGCTGATCGCCGGCTGTGTCAGGTGCAAGCGTTCGCCGGCGCCGGAGAAGCTGCCGGTCTCGGCAATCGCGATAAAAGCGTTGAGATTGGCCAGATCCATGTTCGTATTCCAGTTGGTTATCCAAAGCATAAAAAATATGAATTTGAGTTATTTAATCTAACCCCATAGGATCGGCCTCACAAGCCAAAGGGTTATTGAAAAGCCCAGGGCATAGAAACAAGCTGATGAGGAACCGTCTGATGGCCGGCAAAACGCTCTACGACAAGCTCTGGGATTCGCATTTGGTCAAGCAGCGCGACGATGGCTCTGCGTTGATCTACATCGATCGTCACATCATCCACGAAGTGACCTCGCCGCAAGCCTTCGAAGGCCTGCGTCTGGCCGGGCGCAAGCCTTGGCGCATCGATGCCAACATCGCGACCCCGGACCACAACGTACCGACCACGCCAGAGCGCAAGGGCGGCATCGAAGCCATTGCCGATCAGGTTTCGCGTTTGCAGGTTCAGACCCTCGACGACAACTGCGATGAATACGGCATCGTCGAATTCAAGATGAACGACGTTCGCCAGGGCATTGTCCACGTGATCAGCCCGGAGCAGGGCGCGACCTTGCCAGGCATGACCGTGGTCTGCGGCGACTCGCACACCTCGACCCACGGCGCGTTCGGCGCTTTGGCTCACGGTATCGGCACTTCCGAGGTCGAGCATGTGCTCGCCACCCAGTGCCTGGTCGCCAAGAAAATGAAAAACATGCTGGTGCGCGTTGAAGGGCAATTGCCGTTCGGCGTGACCGCCAAGGACATCGTCCTCGCGGTGATCGGCAAGATCGGCACCGCCGGCGGTAACGGCCACGCCATCGAATTCGCTGGCAGCGCGATCCGCGACTTGTCCGTCGAAGGCCGCATGACCATCTGCAACATGTCCATCGAGGCCGGCGCCCGCGTTGGCTTGGTCGCAGCGGATCAGAAGACGGTCGACTACGTGAAGGGCCGTCCATTCGCCCCGAAAGGCGCGGAGTGGGACATGGCCGTCGAAGCCTGGAAAGATCTGGTTTCCGACGCTGATGCCAAATTCGACACCGTGGTTGAACTCGACGCCGCACAGATCAAGCCGCAAGTCAGCTGGGGCACTTCGCCCGAGATGGTTCTGGCCGTTGATCAGAACGTGCCGGACCCGGCCAAAGAGATGGATCTGGTCAAGCGCGACTCGATCGTCCGCGCCCTGAAGTACATGGGTTTGACCGCCAATCAGGCGATCACCGACATTCAGCTGGATCGCGTGTTCATCGGTTCCTGCACCAACTCGCGGATTGAAGATTTGCGCGCTGCAGCCGTGATTGCCAAGGGCCGCAAAGTTGCCTCGACCATCAAACAGGCGATCGTGGTGCCGGGCTCGGGTCTGGTCAAGGCGCAAGCCGAAGCCGAAGGCCTCGACAAAATTTTCCTTGAAGCCGGTTTCGAATGGCGTGAGCCGGGCTGCTCGATGTGCCTGGCGATGAACCCGGACCGTTTGGAGTCCGGCGAGCATTGCGCCTCGACCTCCAACCGTAACTTCGAAGGCCGTCAGGGCGCCGGTGGCCGTACCCACCTCGTCAGCCCGGCCATGGCGGCAGCGGCAGCGGTGAACGGTCGTTTCATCGACGTTCGTGAATTGATCTAAAGGAGCGCAGCATGAAAGCTTTTACCCAGCACACTGGTCTTGTCGCGCCTTTGGATCGTGCCAACGTCGACACCGACCAGATCATTCCGAAGCAGTTCTTGAAGTCGATCAAGCGCACCGGTTTCGGTCCGAACCTGTTCGACGAGTGGCGTTACCTCGATGTCGGCCAGCCGTATCAGGACAACTCCAAGCGTCCGCTGAACAAGGACTTCGTCCTCAACGCCGAGCGTTATCAGGGCGCCAGCGTATTGCTCGCCCGCGAAAACTTCGGTTGCGGCTCCAGCCGTGAACACGCGCCGTGGGCGCTGGAAGAATATGGTTTCCGCAGCATCATCGCGCCGAGCTATGCCGACATCTTCTTTAACAACAGCTTCAAGAACGGTTTGCTGCCGATCATCTTGAGCGACGCTGAAGTCGATGAGTTGTTCAAGCAGGTCGAGGCCGAGCCGGGTTATCAACTGCAGGTCGATCTGCAGGCGCAGACCGTGACCCGCCCGGATGGCAAGGTGTACAGCTTTGAAATCGATGCGTTCCGCAAGCACTGCTTGTTGAACGGTCTGGACGATATCGGCCTGACCTTGCAGGACGGCGATGCGATTGCCGCGTTTGAGGCCAAGCATCGGGTGAGCCAGCCGTGGTTGTTCCGCGACGCGTGATTTGTGTATGGCGAATGACGCCATCGCGAGCAGGCTCACTCCTACATTTGAAATGCGTTCCCCTGTAGGAGTGAGCCTGCTCGCGATGAGGCCCTCAAAAAGCACCACAAGACTCACCCCAAAAAGGAAGTCCCCATGACCAGCACCGCCCAGCACACTCAGGTCGTACAAAAGCAATTCGGTGAACAGGCCGCCGCCTACCTGAGCAGCGCCGTTCACGCGCAAGGCACTGAATTCGCACTCCTACAAGCTGAGTTGGCCGGGCAGGGCGAGGCGCGAGTTCTGGATCTGGGTTGCGGTGCCGGTCACGTCAGTTTCCATGTCGCACCGCTGGTCAAGGAAGTGGTGGCTTATGACCTGTCGCAGCAGATGCTCGACGTGGTCGCCGCCGCTGCCGTTGATCGCGGCATGAGCAACATTGCCACAGTCAACGGCGCCGCCGAGCGTCTGCCGTTTGCTGACGGCGAGTTCGACTTTGTGTTCAGCCGTTATTCGGCGCATCACTGGAGCGATCTCGGTGTGGCCCTGCGTGAAGTGCGCCGGGTGCTGAAACCGGGTGGGGTGGCGGCGTTCGTTGACGTGTTGTCACCGGGCAGTCCGTTGTTCGACACTTACCTGCAAAGCGTCGAAGTACTGCGCGACACCAGCCATGTCCGCGATTATTCTGCCGCCGAATGGCTGCGTCAGGTCAGCGAGGCCGGTTTGCACGTGCGCAGTACCACGCGGCAGCGCCTGCGTCTGGAGTACAGCAGTTGGGTTGAACGCATGCGCACGCCTGAAGTGTTGCGCGCGGCGATCCGCCAGTTGCAGCAGTCGATGGGCAACGAAGTGCGCGAATATTTTGAGATTGATGCCGATGGCTCGTTCAGTACAGATGTCATCGTGCTGATGGCCGAGAAATAACAAATTTTCCGGGCGTGCCGGTAAAGGCGCACCGACTGAAGACACGAGGAAAGCATGAGCAAGCAGATTCTGATTCTCCCAGGTGACGGTATTGGTCCGGAAATCATGGCCGAAGCGGTCAAGGTGCTGGAACTGGCCAACGACAAGTACAGCCTGGGCTTCGAGCTGAGCCATGACGTGATCGGTGGCGCCGCCATCGACAAGCACGGCGTGCCGCTGGCCGACGAAACTCTCGACCGTGCCCGCGCTGCCGATGCCGTGCTGCTGGGCGCCGTCGGTGGCCCGAAATGGGACACCATCGAGCGTGACATCCGCCCTGAGCGCGGCCTGCTGAAAATCCGCGCGCAACTGGGTCTGTTCGGCAACCTGCGCCCGGCGATCCTGTATCCGCAGCTGGCCGACGCTTCGAGCCTGAAGCCGGAAATCGTTGCCGGTCTGGACATCCTGATCGTCCGTGAGCTGACCGGTGGCATCTACTTCGGCGCGCCGCGCGGCACGCGTACCCTGGAAAACGGCGAGCGTCAGTCCTATGACACGCTGCCGTACAGCGAAAGCGAAATCCGCCGCATCGCCCGTGTCGGTTTCGACATGGCCATGGTTCGCGGCAAGAAGCTCTGCTCGGTGGACAAGGCCAACGTGCTGGCGTCCAGCCAACTGTGGCGTGAAGTGGTCGAACAAGTTGCAAAAGACTATCCAGAAGTCGAACTGAGCCACATGTACGTCGACAACGCTGCGATGCAACTGGTGCGCGCACCGAAGCAGTTCGACGTGATCGTCACCGACAACATGTTCGGCGACATTCTGTCCGACGAAGCGTCGATGCTCACCGGTTCCATCGGCATGCTGCCGTCGGCCTCGCTGGATTCGAACAACAAGGGTATGTACGAGCCTTGCCACGGCTCGGCGCCGGACATCGCCGGCAAAGGCATTGCCAACCCGTTGGCGACCATTCTGTCGGTGTCGATGATGCTGCGTTACAGCTTCAATCTGCACGACGCCGCCGATGCCATCGAAAAAGCCGTCAGCGTTGTGCTTGATCAAGGTTTGCGCACCGGCGACATCTATTCGGCCGGTTGCACCAAAGTCGGTACGCAGGAAATGGGCGACGCAGTAGTCGCCGCGCTGCGGAATCTGTAATCTCTCGGGCCCGCTGCGAAATTCAATACAAAGCAGCGGCCCACTTTTCAAGAAGGTGTAGTTGCGATGAAACGTGTAGGTCTGATCGGTTGGCGCGGGATGGTCGGTTCCGTGCTCATGCAGCGGATGCTGGAAGAGCAGGATTTCGATCTAATCGAGCCGGTGTTTTTCACCACCTCCAACGTCGGTGGCCAAGGCCCGTCCGTGGGCAAGGACATTGCTCCGCTCAAGGATGCTTACAGCATTGACGAGCTGAAGACCCTCGACGTGATTCTGACCTGCCAGGGCGGCGACTACACCAGCGAAGTGTTCCCGAAGCTGCGCGAAGCCGGCTGGCAGGGTTACTGGATCGACGCGGCGTCGAGCCTGCGCATGAACGATGACGCGGTGATCATTCTTGATCCGGTCAACCGCAAGGTCATCGACCAGCAACTCGACGCGGGCACCAAAAACTACATCGGCGGCAACTGCACCGTCAGCCTGATGCTGATGGGCCTGGGTGGCCTGTTCGAAGCCGGTCTGGTCGAGTGGATGAGCGCCATGACCTATCAGGCGGCCTCCGGTGCCGGCGCGCAGAACATGCGTGAACTGATCAAGCAAATGGGCGCAACCCACGCCGCTGTCGCCGATCAACTGGCTGATCCGGCCAGCGCGATCCTCGACATCGACCGTCGTGTGGCCGACGCCATGCGCAGCGAAGCGTACCCGACCGAAAACTTCGGCGTACCGCTGGCCGGCAGCCTGATCCCGTGGATCGACAAGGAACTGCCGAACGGCCAGAGCCGCGAAGAGTGGAAAGCTCAGGCCGAGACCAACAAAATCCTCGGTCGCTTCAAGAGCCCGATCCCGGTCGACGGCATCTGCGTGCGCATCGGCGCCATGCGTTGCCACAGCCAGGCGCTGACCATCAAGCTGAACAAAGACGTGCCGATCGCCGATATCGAAGGGCTGATCAGCCAGCACAACCCTTGGGTCAAACTGGTACCGAACCAGCGCGAGATCAGCATGCAGGAGCTGAGCCCGACCAAGGTCACCGGCACCCTGAATGTTCCGGTAGGTCGTCTGCGCAAGCTGAACATGGGTTCGCAATTCGTCGGTGCCTTCACCGTCGGCGACCAACTGCTGTGGGGCGCGGCCGAACCGCTGCGCCGCATGTTGCGGATTTTGCTGGAGCGTTGATCGCTTGAAGCAATGAGAGAGCCCGTGCCTTGTGAGAGGTGCGGGTTTTTTTATGCCTGAAATTTTTCGGGTGACTGTGCCGGCCTCTTCGCGAGCAGGCTCGCTCCCACTTTGAAATGCATTCCCCTGTGGGAGCGAGCCTGCTCGCGAAGAGGCCGGTACAGCGACCACAAATGCTGGGCAGAAATTGCCTGTGCGGCAGTCACCCGGTAAAGTGCCGCTCCCCCCGTTTCGCCAGAGGCTCGCACCATGACCCAGACCCTAGATATTGCCGTGATCGGCGCCACCGGTACTGTCGGCGAAACCCTCGTACAGATTCTCGAAGAGCGCAGCTTCCCGGTCGGCAACCTGCACCTGCTGGCCAGCAGCGAATCTGCTGGCAGTTCGGTGCTGTTTCGCAACAAGAACGTACGCGTGCGTGAAGTCGACGAGTTCGACTTCAGCAAGGTCAAACTGGTGTTTTTTGCCGCCGGCCCGGCGATCACTCTGAGCTACGCCGCGCGTGCCCACGCCGCCGGTTGCTCGCTGATCGACCTGTCCGGCGCGCTGCCGGCCGATCAGGCGCCGCAAGTGGTGCCGGAAGCCAACGCCGCAGTACTCGCCAGTTTGAAAGCACCGTTCCAGGTCAGCAGCCCAAGCCCGTCGGCCGCCTCGCTCGCCGTGGTGCTGGCGCCGCTGCTTGAGCTGATCGATCTGCAATACGTGAATGTCACGGCCAATCTGGCCGTTTCCGCGCAGGGGCGTGAGGCCGTTGCCGAACTCGCGCGGCAAACCGCCGAGCTGCTGAACATGCGCCCGCTGGAACCGACCTTCTTTGATCGGCAGATGGCTTTCAACCTGCTGGCGCAGGTCGGCACGCCCGACGCACAGGGCCACACGCTGCTGGAAAAACGTCTGGTGCGTGAGTTGCGCCAGGTGCTGGCTTTGCCTTTATTAAAGATTTCCGCAACTTGCGTTCAAGCCCCGGTGTTTTTTGGCGATAGCTTTAGCGTGACCTTGCAGTCAAAGAGCGCCGTCGACCTGGTCAAGGTCAACGCTGTACTCGAAGATGCGCCGGGTATCGAACTGGTCGAGGCCGGTGATTACCCGACTGCAGTCGGTGACGCGGTAGGGCAGGACGTTGTCTATGTCGGTCGCGTGCGCAGCGGTGTCGACGACCCGGCGGAACTTAATCTGTGGCTGACGTCAGATAACGTACGCAAAGGCGCGGCCCTTAACGCTGTGCAGGTGGCTGAGTTGTTGATAAAAGACCTGCTGTAAAAGATACTTGGCAACAATTTGTCGACTGATTCTAGGTGAGCGCTATGCTTGCCCAGATTGCTCGATAACGTGTCACCCTCCGGGACATTCCGGGGCATCAAAGAAATGATCGCGCGCGACATCTGTCGTCGTCGCGCGCAATGCCTTACGGCAGCGGTATTCAACATCTTCTCGCTGGCCGAGGAACGTTCAAACAAAGGATGAGGCTATGGTTCAAGTTCGCAAACTGGTGTTAGCAATAGCGGCCGCCTCGGCGCTGTCCTCCGGTATGGCGCATGCCCTCGGGCTCGGGGAGCTGACCCTGAAGTCGACCCTGAACCAGCCGCTGGTGGCTGAAATCGAGCTGCTCGACGTCAAGGATCTCACCGCTGCCGAAGTGGTGCCGAGCCTGGCTTCACCCGAAGACTTTGCCAAGGCCGGTGTTGATCGCCAGGCCTTCCTCAATGATCTGACCTTCACCCCGGTGCTCAACGCCAGCGGCAAAAGCGTGCTGCGCGTGACCTCGAGCAAACCGCTGTCGGAACCGATGGTGAAATTCCTCGTCCAGGTGATGTGGCCGAACGGCCGTCTGCTGCGCGATTACAGCGTGCTGCTCGATCCATCGAAGTTCTCGCCGCAGACCGCTGATGCCGCCGCGCAACCGGCGCCGTCGCAGACCATCGCTGCGCCGACCACGGGCGCCACGCACCCGACGCAATACACCACCACGCCGCGCGATACTCTGTGGGAAATCGCCGCGAAGGCACGCAGCGGCGGCTCGGTGCAGCAGACCATGCTGGCCATTCAAGCGCTCAACCCGGATGCGTTCATTGGCGGCAACATCAACCGTCTGAAAACCGGCCAGGTGTTGCGTCTGCCGGATTCAGTGCAAAGCACCGCGCTGCCGCAATCGAAAGCGATTGCCGAAGTGGCGGCGCAAAACGAAGCCTGGCGTCAGGGCCGTCGTTACGTAGCCAAACCGGGCAGCGGCCAACAGCAGCTCGACGCGACCAATCGTGGACGCGGCAATACCGGTGCTGCACAGAACGCCCAGGACAATCTGAGTCTGGTCTCCGCCGAAAGCGCCAAGGCGCGCGGCAAAGGCCCGGCGGGTGATGCCAAAGCCTTGAGCAACAAACTTGCGGTCACTCAGGAAAGCCTCGACACGACCCGTCGTGATAACGAGGAGCTGAAAAGCCGCATGTCCGATCTGCAAAGTCAGTTGGACAAGCTGCAAAAACTGATCGAGCTAAAGAACAATCAGCTGGCGAAACTGCAGGCCGAAGGAGCGGGCGCCGCGCCGGCTGCCAATCCTGCTGCGCCGGCAGTGCCTGCAATCACTGCTGAACTGGCCGCCACGCCGCCAGCGACCCCGGCAGAAGCGGCGCCGACGCCAGAGTCTGCCATTGCGCCGCCGGCTGAAACGCCAGTTGAGCCGGTGGTCGCGCCCAAACCGCCCGTCGATGAAGAGAAAACCTTCAACGAGCTGCTGACCAATCCGATCCTGCTGGGTCTGATTGGTGGCGGTGCTGTGGTTCTGCTGCTCCTGCTGTTGCTGCTGGCCCGTCGCCGCAAGGCCCAGCAGGAAGCCGAGAAACATCTGCGCATGGCCCGTGCCCTGTCGGAAGAGCAAGAGTTCTCTGCCGAGCAGGATCTGCCGGAAAGCAGCTTCGAAGGTCTGGAAACCCCGGCGGCGAGCGTCAAGCTCAACACCCCGGCACCTGCACCTGCTCCGGCAGCGGTAGTGGCTCCGGTTGTCGCGCCGATCGTGATGGCTGAACCGATTGCCGCGCCTCTGGTGGCGCCGGCCGCCGAACGCTCCGACGATGTGCTCGACAAGGCGCAGTCGCACATCAACGCCGGTCGCCTGAATCAGGCTGCCGCGCTGCTGGAGGAGGGCGTCAGCCTCGAGCCACAGCGCAGTGATCTGCGTCTGAAGCTGATGGAAGTTTACGGTCAGCAGGGCGACCGCGATGCGTTCGTCGGTCAGGAGCGTCAACTGGTGGCCAATGGCAACAACTTCGCCAAGGTCGAAGAGCTGAAAAGCCGCTTCCCGGCCATGGCCGTGGTCGCTGCGGCGGGTCTGGCCGCTGCTGCCGTGGCTGCCGAACTGGACGCGCAGTACGTCAAGGATTTGCTCCTGGATGAGCCTGAAGCACCTGCGCCGGCACCGCTGGAAGACGATCTGGACAGCGCGTTTGATCTGAGCCTGGACGATCTCGACAACATCACGCCGGTAGAACCTGCGCCCGTGGTTGAGCCTGAAGCACCGGTCGAGCTGGACGAATTCCCGTCCGACGATGACCTGAGCTTCGAGTCGGTGCTGCAACAGCAGACAGAGATCAAAGAAAATCTCGATGATCTGTCGGACTTCGACCTCGATCTGGACCTGGGTGCCGAACCGGCTCCTGCGGTTGACTTGGCGGACGATGACTTCCTGCTGGATCTGGACGAAGGCGTGAAAGATCTGGCGCCGGCAGAACCACCGGTCGTGGCTGACGTGCCGCAGGATGATCTGGAGTTGCCGGCCGATTTCGACCTGTCGCTGGCAGACGAAATGGACAGTAACCCGGCGGCTGAGCCTGATGCATTTGCAGCCGAACTGGATGACGTCAATGCCGAGCTCGATCGCTTGTCGCAAAGCGTTGCCGAGCCGACCTTCACCGAAGCTGACGCGGCAATCGGTGGTGATCTGGGGGAAGATGATTTCGACTTCCTGGCTGGCACCGACGAGGCTGCCACCAAACTCGACCTGGCCCAGGCCTACATCGACATGGGCGACAGCGATGGTGCGCGCGACATCCTCAACGAAGTGTTGACCGAGGGTGACGAGAAGCAGCGTGGCGAAGCCAAAGACATGCTGTCGAGCCTGTAGTCATTCCGGCAGTAAACAAAAAACGGCAGCCCAGTGAGGCTGCCGTTTTTGTTTGTCTTTTTTGTATCAAAAGATTGTCCGATCGCGGCCCGAGCCTTCGGCAGCTCCTACATGAGATCGCGTTCCCCTGTAGGAACTGCCGAAGGCTGCGATCTTTTGATCTTGAAACTGGCATCCCCGGTCCACAGCCTTATAATGCCCGCCTTTGCACAAACAGCAGGCTGTCCCACCTTGGCAAACATAGATAACCCGGTCGCCGAAATGGCCCCTGACGGCTTTTACCGCGTCGCGTTGGGCGTTGAGTACAAAGGCTCGCGCTACAGCGGCTGGCAGCGTCAGTTGACGGGTGTGGCGACGGTACAGGAAGAGCTCGAAAAAGCCCTGTCGAAAGTCGCCAACTCACCGGTGTCGCTACAGTGCGCCGGTCGCACTGACGCGGGCGTGCATGCCTGCGGACAAGTGGTGCACTTTGATACGACGGTCGATCGTTCGCTGAAAGCCTGGGTGATGGGCGCCAACATCAATCTGCCCCATGACATTAGCGTCAGCTGGGCGCGGGTGATGCCGGCGCATTTTCATGCGCGGTTCAAAGCCATTGCCCGGCGTTATCGCTACGTGATCTACAACGATCAGATCCGCCCGGCACATCTCAACGAAGAAATCACCTGGAACCATCGTCCGCTGGATGTCGAGCGCATGGCCGAGGCCGCGCAGTACCTGATCGGTACTCACGATTTCAGCGCGTTCCGCGCCGGCCAGTGCCAGGCCAAGTCGCCGATCAAGAAGATGCATCACCTGCGCGTGACCCGTCACGGCAAGATGATCGTGCTCGACATCCGCGCCAATGCCTTCCTGCATCACATGGTGCGCAACATTGCCGGCGTATTGATGACCATCGGTGCGGGTGAGCGTCCGGTCGAGTGGATGAAGGAAGTCCTCGAAAGCCGCGAGCGCCGCTCCGGTGGGGTGACCGCGCATCCGTACGGCTTGTATCTGGTGCAGGTCGAGTACCACGACGAATTTCCGTTGCCCGAGCGTTTTATCGGGCCACATTTCCTTACGGGTTTCTCCGAACTTGACGGCTGACGCCCTCGAACGCTTTTGTTACCATCCGGGACTTTCCCGGATTTTGCCTTGGAGTTTTTCTCGACATGTCAGCCGTTCGCAGCAAGATCTGCGGGATTACCCGCATGGAAGATGCGCTGGCCGCCGTCGAGGCCGGGGCGGATGCGATCGGGTTTGTGTTCTATGCCAAGAGTCCGCGTGCGGTAACCGTGCAGCAGGCGCGGGCGATTATCAAAGCGTTGCCACCGTTTGTGACGACCGTGGGCCTGTTCGTCAACGCCAGCCGCTGCGAGTTGGGGGAAATCCTCGATGCCGTGCCGCTGGATCTGCTGCAGTTCCATGGCGACGAAGCCGCTGAAGATTGTGAAGGCTGGCATCGTCCGTATATCAAGGCGTTGCGGGTCAAGGCCGGTGATGACATTGCGGCAGCGGTCGATGCCTACCCGAGCGCCAGTGGCGTGCTGCTCGACACCTACGTTGAAGGCGTGCCCGGCGGAACCGGTGAGGCTTTTGACTGGTCATTGATTCCGCAAGGTTTGAGCAAGCCGTTGATTCTGGCCGGTGGTTTGACCCCGGAGAACGTTGCAGACGCGGTGGCTCGGGTGAAACCGTACGCGGTAGATGTCAGCGGTGGGGTAGAGGCGAGCAAGGGCATCAAGGATCACGCAAAGATTCACGCGTTCATCAACGCGGTACGCAAAGCGCCATATTGATGTGACGGCTGGCAGTCTGCCGCCGTCCATCAATGCACTTGCACAAAGCAGGCGCGGCTGAGGGTTTCTGGAGGGCACGCAGGTCATGTTTCGCGCTGACCGTGGTCACCCAGCCACCATCGCCACACACATGAATTTAGCTGAAGGGCATACGCGGGGCTGCGAACCAGAGCGTTCGGGCCGCCGGTACTGGAGAAAGAAAGCATGAGCAACTGGCTAGTAGACAAACTGATCCCTTCGATCATGCGTTCCGAGGTCAAAAAGAGCTCGGTGCCTGAAGGTCTGTGGCACAAATGCCCGTCCTGCGAGGCCGTGCTGTACCGTCCCGAGCTGGAAAAAACCCTGGACGTTTGCCCTAAGTGCAACCATCACATGCGTATCGGCGCACGTGCGCGCATCGACATCTTTCTCGATGCCGAAGGTCGCAACGAACTGGGCGCTGATCTGGAACCGGTTGACCGACTGAAATTCCGCGACGGCAAGAAGTACAAGGATCGCCTGACCGCTGCACAGAAGCAGACCGGCGAAAAAGATGCGCTGATCTCCGTCAGCGGCACCTTGCTGGGCATGCCAGTGGTGGTCTCGGCCTTTGAATTCGCCTTCATGGGCGGTTCCATGGGCGCCATCGTCGGTGAGCGCTTCGTGCGCGCCGCCAACTACGCGCTGGAAAACCGCTGCCCGATGATCTGCTTCGCCGCTTCCGGCGGTGCACGCATGCAGGAAGCGTTGATCTCGCTGATGCAAATGGCCAAGACTTCGGCGGTGCTGGCGCGTCTGCGTGAAGAAGGCATTCCGTTCATCTCCGTACTGACCGACCCGGTCTACGGTGGTGTTTCGGCGAGTCTGGCGATGCTCGGTGACGTGATCGTCGGTGAGCCGAAAGCCCTGATCGGCTTCGCCGGTCCGCGCGTTATTGAACAAACCGTGCGTGAAAAACTGCCGGAAGGCTTCCAGCGCAGCGAATTCCTGCTGGAGCACGGTGCGATCGACATGATCATCCACCGTCAGGAACTGCGCCCGCGTCTGGGTAACCTGCTGGCACAGATGACTGGCAAGCCGACGCCGAAATTCGTCGCCGCGCCAATCGAGCCGATCGTGGTTCCTCCGGTACCTGCTGGCCTATGACCGAGCGCACCCTTGGCGAATGGCTCGCCTACCTTGAGCAGTTGCATCCGTCGGCCATTGACATGGGCCTGGAGCGTTCACAACAGGTAGCGTCCCGCATGGGGCTGGGCCAGCCGGCGCCTCGGGTGATCACGGTCACCGGCACCAACGGCAAGGGGTCGACCTGCGCTTTCGTGGCTTCATTGCTGCGCGCGCAGGGCCTGAGCGTTGGTGTCTACAATTCCCCGCACCTGCTGCGTTATAACGAGCGGGTGCAACTCAATGGCGTCGAAGCCACCGACGCGCAGCTGTGCGAAGCCTTCGCTGCGGTCGAGGCGGGGCGCGGCGACACTTCCCTGACTTACTTCGAAATGGGCACCCTCGCGGCGTTCTGGCTGTTTCAGCAGGCCGGGCTTGATGCTGTGGTGCTGGAAGTCGGCCTGGGCGGGCGTCTGGATACGGTCAATGTGGTTGACGCCGATATCGCGCTGGTCACCAGCATTGGCGTCGATCATGCCGACTATCTGGGCGACACCCGTGAGTCTGTGGCTTTCGAGAAGGCCGGCATTTTCCGTCAGGGCAAACCTGCCTTGTGCGGCGATCTGAATCCTCCGCAACCATTGCTGGACAAGGCGCGTGAGCTGGCCTGTCCGTTTTTCTTGCGTGGGCGTGACTTCGACCTCGGCATCACAGATCAGCACTGGCAATGGCGCGGCACTGATGCGCAGGGGCATGTGGTTGAGCTGCGTGACTTGCCGCTGCTTGATCTGCCGATGGAAAACGCCGCACTGGCGCTGCAGGCGTATCTGTTGCTCGGTTTGCCGTGGGATTCGCAACTGATTGTGGCGGCGTTGCAGGCGACTCGCGTGGTCGGTCGGCTGGATCGCCGCTCATTCGAGTGGAACGGCAAGCGTCTGAATCTGTTGCTGGATGTTGGACACAATCCGCATGCCGCCGAGTATCTGGCCCGTCGTCTGGCCTCGCGGCCACCGGTCGGCAAGCGACTGGCGGTGTTCGGTCTGCTGTCGGACAAGGATCTGGATGGTGTTGTTGGCGAATTGAATGCTAGTGTCGAGCATTGGGCGGTAGCGCCGCTGGATTCACCGCGTGCTCGCCCGGTGAGTGAGTTGCATGCGGCCCTGCAGAACCTTGGCGCGTCCGTCACGTCTTACGACAGTGTCGCTGCCGCGCTGGAAGGGCAGTGCGCGGTAGCCACCAGCGACGACGAGATTCTGTTGTTCGGATCATTTTATTGTGTCGCCGAGGCCCTTGAATGGCTGGCCCGGCGCTCCACGGAGGAAGCGGCAAATGGCTTTGCTGGATAAAGCTTACAAGCAGCGCATGGTTGGCGCTTTGGTGCTGGTTGCGCTGGCGGTGATCTTTCTGCCGATGCTGTTTTCCCGTCAGGATGAGCAGCGTCAGGTAACGGTCGAAGCACCCGCCGCGCCGCAAGCGCCTGCCGTGGCACAAGTGCAGATGGAAACGGTGGCCGTTCCCGAGCCGCAAGCCTTGCCGCAAGAGCCGGTGCCGACTGACGAAGAAGTCGCAGAAGACACGGCGCCTGCTACACCGGTTGCGCCAGCACCGGCACCGACGGCGCCCATTTTGATCGCCAAGCCGGCCGCGCCGCCTGCGGTGGCCAAGCCGATTCCGGCACCTGCCCAGCCGATCACTTCGGCGTCGAGCAAGCCGGACACCACGCAAAGTCGCGTCGATGCCAACGGCCTGTCGGTGAGCTGGTCGGTGCAACTGGCCAGTCTGTCGAGCCGCGCCAGTGCCGAAAGCCTGCAAAAAACCCTGCGCAGTCAGGGCTATAACGCCTACATCCGCTCGGCCGATGGCAAGAATCGGGTGTTTGTCGGCCCGCTGATCGAGCGTGCCGAGGCTGATCGTCTGCGTGATCTGTTGGGGCGTCAGCAGAACCTCAAGGGTTTTGTCGTGCGTTTCCAGCCTGAGCGCGGCTAAAAACTATCACCTCGATTGAAATGCACTGACAATCGCAGCTTACCGAGAGGCATGCGCTCTGCTAAAATGCGCCGCCTTATCCGTCTGTAGGCTGCACTGTGCCATTTACCTGGGTTGACTGGGCGATCGTTGCAATCATCGCCATCTCCGCTTTGATCAGTTTGAGCCGCGGCTTCGTCAAGGAAGCATTATCGCTGGTGACCTGGATCATCGCAGGAGTCGTCGCCTGGATGTTCGGTGGCTCATTGTCCGAGTACCTCGCCGGATACATCGAAACCCCATCGGCTCGCGTGATCGCGGGCTGTGCCATCATGTTTGTCGCCACGCTGATCGTGGGCGCAATGATCAATTATCTTATCGGCGAGTTGGTTCGCGTCACCGGGTTGTCCGGGACCGACCGATTCCTCGGCATGGCCTTCGGCGCAGCGCGTGGCGTGTTGCTGGTGGTCGTGGCGGTCGGGCTGTTGAGCCTGGGGCCGGTACAGCAGGACGGGTGGTGGAAAGAATCACAGCTCGTGCCAAAGTTTCTATTGGTCGCCGACTGGTCCAAAAACCTGATCCTCGGGTGGAGCAGTCAGTGGCTTGCCAGCGGAATCAGCGTACCCGCTGATATTCCGTTCAAGGAGCAACTCTTGCCGTCGGCGAAAACGCCTCAGTGAGTGTTGTTCAGTTCAGATCCATTAAGTAGGGGTTGCGTCGCATGTGTGGCATCGTCGGTATCGTCGGTAAGTCGAACGTCAATCAGGCGCTGTATGACGCGCTAACCGTGCTCCAGCACCGCGGCCAGGACGCTGCCGGTATCGTGACCAGCCATGATGGCCGGTTGTTCCTGCGCAAGGACAATGGCCTGGTGCGTGACGTGTTTCAACAACGTCACATGCAGCGTCTGGTCGGCCACATGGGTATCGGTCATGTCCGTTACCCGACCGCGGGCAGTTCGACTTCGGCCGAAGCCCAGCCGTTTTACGTCAACTCGCCTTACGGCATCACCCTGGCGCACAACGGTAACCTGACCAACGTTGAACAGTTGGCCAAAGAGATCTACGAATCCGACCTGCGTCACGTCAACACCAGTTCCGACTCGGAAGTGCTGCTCAACGTGTTCGCCCATGAGCTGGCCCAGCGCGGCAAGCTGCAACCGACCGAAGAAGACGTGTTTGCTGCCGTGACCGACGTGCACAACCGTTGCGTCGGTGGTTACGCCGTCGTGGCGATGGTTACCGGTTATGGCATCGTCGGCTTCCGCGACCCGCACGGCATCCGTCCGATCGTTTTCGGCCAGCGTCACACCGACGAAGGCGTCGAGTACATGATCGCGTCCGAAAGCGTTTCGCTGGACGTGCTCGGTTTCACCCTGATTCGCGACCTGGCACCGGGCGAAGCGGTCTACATCACTGAGGACGGCAAGCTGCACACCCGTCAGTGCGCGACCAACCCGTCCCTGACCCCGTGCATTTTCGAACACGTCTACCTGGCGCGTCCGGATTCGATCATCGATGGCGTGTCGGTCTACAAGGCCCGTCTGCGCATGGGTGAGAAGCTCGCCGAGAAGATCCTGCGCGAGCGTCCAGAGCACGACATCGACGTGGTTATCCCGATTCCGGACACCAGCCGTACGGCGGCACTGGAACTGGCCAACCACCTGGGCGTGAAATTCCGCGAAGGTTTCGTCAAGAACCGTTACATCGGCCGTACCTTCATCATGCCGGGCCAGGCCGCACGCAAGAAGTCGGTGCGCCAGAAGCTCAACGCCATCGAGCTGGAATTCCGCGGCAAGAACGTGATGCTGGTCGACGACTCGATCGTGCGCGGTACCACGTGCAAGCAGATCATCCAGATGGCCCGCGAAGCCGGCGCGAAAAACGTCTACTTCTGCTCGGCCGCTCCGGCGGTACGCTTTCCGAACGTCTACGGCATCGACATGCCAAGCGCGCACGAACTGATCGCACACAATCGTTCGACTCAGGACGTGGCGGATCTGATCGGTGCTGACTGGTTGATCTATCAGGATCTGCCTGACTTGATCGAAGCGGTCGGCGGCGGCAAGATCAAGATCGAGAACTTCGATTGCGCAGTGTTCGACGGCAAGTACGTCACCGGCGACGTCGACGAGGCGTACCTGAACAAGATCGAACAGGCGCGTAACGACTCCTCGAAGATCAAGACCCAGGCGGTCAGTGCGATCATCGATCTGTACAACAACTGAGTTTCTACCGGCCCTGAGGGGCCGGTTTTGTATCTGACTTTCAATTTTCACGAACAGGGCAAGGAGTGACAGCATGAGTCAGGAATGGGATGCCGGTCGGCTGGACAGCGACCTTGAAGGCGTAGCGTTCGATACCCTGGCCGTACGTGCCGGTCAGCACCGTACGCCGGAAGGTGAGCACGGTGATCCGATGTTCTTCACCTCCAGCTACGTGTTCCGTACTGCCGCCGACGCGGCCGCACGGTTTGCTGGCGAAGTGCCGGGCAACGTTTACTCGCGTTACACCAACCCGACTGTGCGCGCGTTTGAAGAGCGCATCGCTGCGCTGGAAGGCGCCGAGCAAGCCGTTGCCACCGCAACTGGCATGGCCGCGATCATGGCGGTAGTGATGAGCCTGTGCAGTGCCGGCGATCACGTGCTGGTTTCGCGCAGCGTATTCGGCTCGACCATCAGCCTGTTCGAGAAGTACTTCAAGCGTTTCGGTGTGGAAGTCGATTACGTGCCTTTGGCCGATCTGTCGGCTTGGGATGCGGCGATCAAGTCCAACACCAGACTGCTCTTTGTCGAGTCGCCTTCCAATCCGCTGGCCGAGCTGGTCGATATCACCGCACTGGCTGAAATCGCACACGCCAAAGGCGCGATGCTGGTGGTCGATAACTGCTTCTGTACGCCTGCCTTGCAGCAGCCGCTGAAAATGGGTGCTGACATCGTTGTGCACTCGGCAACCAAGTTCATCGACGGCCAGGGTCGTTGCATGGGCGGCGTGGTTGCCGGTCGCAGCGAGCAGATGAAAGAAATCGTCGGCTTCCTGCGCACCGCCGGGCCGACCCTGAGCCCGTTCAACGCGTGGATCTTCCTCAAAGGTCTGGAAACCCTGAACCTGCGGATGAAGGCGCACTGTGCCAACGCCCAGGAACTGGCCGAATGGCTGGAGCAGCAGGATGGTATCGAGAAAGTCCATTACGCCGGTCTCAAGAGCCATCCGCAGCACGAGTTGGCCCAGCGTCAACAGAAGGGCTTCGGTGCGGTGGTGAGTTTTGAGGTCAAGGGCGGCAAAGAGGGCGCGTGGCGCTTCATCGATGCCACTCGCCTGATTTCGATCACGGCCAACCTCGGCGACAGCAAAACCACGATTACCCACCCAAGCACCACCTCTCACGGCCGTCTGGCGCCGCAAGAGCGTGAAGCGGCGGGCATCCGTGACAGCCTTATCCGCATTGCGGTCGGTCTGGAAGACGTGGCCGACCTGCAAGCCGACCTGGCGCGCGGCCTGGCGGCGTTGTGATCGAGTTGTCCACTCCGACAGCGGGTACCCATGGCCGTGTTGCATTGGTCACGGGGGCCGCGCGTGGCATCGGTCTGGGGATTGCGGCGTGGTTGATCAGCGAAGGCTGGCAAGTGGTGCTGACCGATCTGGATCGTGCGCGCGGTTCGAAAGTGGCGAAGGTGCTGGGCGAAAATGCCTGGTTCATCGCTATGGACGTTGCTGATGAGGCTCAGGTTGCGCTGGGTGTCGCTGAGGTGTTGGGGCAGTTTGGTCGTCTCGATGCACTGGTGTGCAACGCGGCGGTCGCTGACCCGCACAACATCACGCTCGAAAGTCTCGACCTGGCTTACTGGAATCGCGTGCTGGCGGTAAACCTCAGCGGGCCGATGTTGCTGGCCAAGCACTGTGCGCCGTATCTGCGCGCGCACAATGGTTCGATCGTCAATCTGGCCTCTACGCGTGCGCGACAGTCGGAGGCGGACTCCGAGGCGTATGCGGCGAGCAAGGGCGGTTTGTTGGCGCTGACGCATGCGCTGGCAATCAGTCTGGGGCCGGAGATTCGCGTCAACGCCGTCAGTCCGGGCTGGATCGATGCGCGTGATCCTTCTGCACGTCGAGCGGAGCCTCTGGCGGATGCCGATCATGCTCAGCATCCGGCGGGCAGGGTAGGGACGGTCGAGGACGTAGCGGCGATGGTCGCCTGGCTGCTTTCGAGGAATGCCGGGTTTGTCACCGGGCAGGAATTCGTCGTCGATGGCGGGATGACCAAGAAGATGATTTACGAGCAGTGAGTGCCAGCTGCAAGCGTCGAGCTGCAAGTTGAAGCGAGATCGCGGTGTGTGCTTTGGATGTTTATGCTTTTGCTTGCAGCTTGAGACTTGCCGCTAAAAACTGTTTTTGAAAAAAACTTCAATCCTGCTATTGACTTAGGTCCGCTACCTGCGTAAATTTCGCGGCCTCGGAGATGCAAACGGGTGATTAGCTCAGCTGGGAGAGCGTCTGCCTTACAAGCAGAATGTCGGCGGTTCGATCCCGTCATCACCCACCACTCCCGAGATACTTGCGTAAGCAAGAGCGTAGGCTGAAAGTGCCTGCACCGACGCGCAGCGGTAGTTCAGTCGGTTAGAATACCGGCCTGTCACGCCGGGGGTCGCGGGTTCGAGTCCCGTCCGCTGCGCCATATTTTACGAGTCAGACATGTCTGGTTCGTGATTGCAAAGCACCGAAGCTTGCAGTCAACACGAGTTACTTGAGCGCAAGCTCAAAGCGATACGCAGCGGTAGTTCAGTCGGTTAGAATACCGGCCTGTCACGCCGGGGGTCGCGGGTTCGAGTCCCGTCCGCTGCGCCATATCTGCTTCAAGGACCACTGAACGCCTTGAAGCACCGAAGTCAGCCTCGCTGAGTCGGATCCGATAGCAAAGACCCTGGTCGAAAGACCGGGGTTTTTTGTGTCTGAAATTTGACCTCCGATCCCATCACGTAACCCGGCTCCCTGTAGGAGCTGCGGCACGCTGCGATCTTTTGATCTTGATTGAAAAAAGCAGGATCAAAAGATCGCAGCCTCGTTTCACTCGTCAGCTCCTACATGAGTATGGCGTGGGGCAATTGGACTCATGCGGTCCCACGTCGCATTGATTTTCTGATCCTTTAGTCAAATTTTTGTAACTGGTTGTTTGCTGCGAGCGCAGAAACCTTTAAAGTTAACCTTTCGGTCAGCTTTGCACTGTCATCATGCCCTTCGTTTAGCCAAGAAGGGCTTCTGCAAGACTCGAGATTCCCCAGTAGATAACCAGAAGGGCGGACGTATAACCGCCCAGAGGATGATCCATGTCCAACCGTGAAATATCCCGGCGCTCGTTCCTCCAGGGCGGGCTGGTGGCGGGTGTGAGCGTCACGCTCACGCCGCTCAGCAGTCAGGCGCTGGCTGCCTTGATGGAAAACACTGTCACCGTGCCTTCCGAGAAGTGGCTCGGTAACAACGGCAAGGCGCGTCAGCGTAACGATGCACTGTCCAAGGTCTGCGGCAGCAAAGTCTTTGCTCGCGACATCCGTTCCAAGGACATGCCGGGCTGGCCTGAGCAGCAAGGCCATGCCATGTTGCTGAAAACCATCAAGGCTGACCGCATCTACGCCGGCTACGACCTGTCGTGGCTTGGCGCCGATTTGCAGCCGGACCGCATCGTCACCGCCGCCGACCTGGACAAGGACGGCATCGTCTTCCCGGAAGAGCATGCGCCGGATCCGCTGCTGCCAGAAGGCAAGGTGCCGATGTTCATCGGTCACCCGGTGGCGATCCTGATCTGGAACGATTTCGAGCGTTTCCGCCAGGCCAAGAACAAACTCAAATTCAATGACAAAGCGATTCGTTACGGTGCCCAAGTGCCGTTCTACGAAGGCGATCCGTACGGTAGTTTCCGCTATGTACGTGTGGGCGGCCCGACCTCGGCCGACGAAGACGAATTCGCCAGCCTCAAGGACTCGATCCTGTTCCCGATGCTGAAGAACCGTCGTCCGGTATGGAATTCCCAGCCGAACCTGCACGGCAACCTCACCGAGCGTGGCCTGTTCTACGCCGACCGCATGAAGAAAGAGATCGATACCCCGCCGGACAACTGGCTGGTGTTCGACGAGCGCTACAAAACCCCGTCGATCGAGCCGGCCGCCATGGAGCCGGACAACGGCAACGGCTGGTACGATCCGAAAACCAAGACCCTGCACTTCGTGGTAGCTACTCAGTGCCCGCTGGAAGCTGCGACCGAGACCGCGAAAATGATCGCGCCGTCGCGTTTCGGCCTGGCCAACCTGAACATGCACCCGGGTTACACCGTCGGTTACGGTTCCAAAGACCACAACATCTTCGTCTACTACGCTGCCCTCGCGGCGCTGTATGGCGCGGGTGTGCCGATCCGTTTGGCCAACGACCGCTACGAGCAGTTCCAGAGCGGCATCAAGCGCCACCCGTTCGACATCCGCTACCAATTGGCCGTGGACAAGAACGACTACAGCTTCAAGATTTTCCGTGCCGAAATGAGCGTCGACGGTGGTGGCCGGATCAACTACAGCCCGTCGGTAGCGGCCGTTGGCGCCACGGCGGCGCAGTCGATCTACTACATGCCGCAGAACGACCTGCAAGTCACCGCTTACCACTCGCGTGGTGTTGAGGCCGGTTCGATGCGCGGTTACGGAACCCTGCAAAGCATGGCGTCGACCGAAATGATGGTCGATGAAATCGCCAATCGCCTCGGTGTCGATGCCATCGACCTGCGTCGCAAGAACGCCCTGCGTTCCGGTATGAAAAACACTCAGGGCGCGATTCCGGCCGGTGCTTTGCGCCTGCACGAAATTCTCGACAAGGCATCGGTGCACGAAGTCTGGAAAAACCGCGACGCAATCAAGAAACAACGCGAAGCCGCAGACCCGGACAACTGGTACGGCGTGGGTTTCGCCATTTGCCAGAAAGACTTCGGCACCGGTTCGGAAGCGCCGATGGCCAGCATCGAATTCACTGCCGACGGTCGTATTACCCTGCGACATATCGGTATCGAAATCGGTACCGGCATGTCCACCTCGCAAGCCCTGGTTGTTGCCGATTTCCTCGGCAGCCCGGCGCACGAAGTGAAGACTGGCGAAACCGAATGGAAGGAAATGCAGCTGATCACCAGCGGCAACCCTTACATCATGAGCCAGGCCGAGCAGGACAATCTGCTGCGCAACCCGCGTTGGGTCGGCAAATTGGCCTCGGCGTCGTCGGCGACCAACTCGGCTTACTACTTCAGTCACGCCACCCGTGAAGCCGCGCGCGTGCTGTTCAACAACGGGTTGTGGCCGGCGGCCATGGAAATCTGGCGTCAAGGTCCTTATGGCGGTCAAGCCAACCCTTACGTTGTACGTCGCGAAGATGCGCACTGGGTCGACGGCAAACTGACTGCCAACGGCATGCAACCACTGAGCTTCGAAGAGCTGGCCAAACACGCTCACGAGCGTGGTCTGGTGACCGGCGCCACCGTTCACGCGTTCAACCGCTGGAGCTGGGCGGAGGCTGAGTACAGCATCGACGGCGTGCGCGAACGCCTGCCGCTCGACGGTCTGGCGGTGAAATATGGCGATGGCGCGCCGAAGGCGAAGAAAGCGTTGATGAGCACGGCGGGTTTCCACCTGTTGGATCGCCAGAACATCAATTACCCGGTTGTGCAGTTGAACAACGCTGCCGTGACCTACTACAGCCCGGTCGCCACGCTGGTCGAGCTGAAGGTCAACAAGGGTTCTGCCGAAGTCGAAGTGCTCAACCACCATTCGTGGGTCGAGTGCGGTCGTGTGTTGGTCGAAGAATTGGTCAAGGGCCAGCTCGAAGGCGGTATCGCCATGGGCATCGGCCACGCCTTGATGGAAGAGATGCCGCTGTATGAAGGCGGGCCGGGGGAGGGTGACTGGAACTTCAACCGTTACCGTCTGCCGATGGCGCGTCACGTTGCCGTGTGGAAACAGACGTCGGAGATTCTCCCGGCGCTGTCGCCAAGCGATCCGTCCAAAGGCATCGCTGAAGTGGTGATGATCCCGATCGTCGGGGCCATTGGTAACGCCGTGGCGCATGCCATCGGTAAACGTGTTCGCGATCTGCCAATCACTGCTGCGCGCATCAAGGAGGCCCTCAATGGCTAACCGTCCGTTTCAACTGACCCTCAATGGTCAATCCGTCGGCCCGGTGGACATCCCTGATGACCTGCCGATGATCGACTACCTGCACGAATACAAAAACCTCACCGGCTCGCGACTGGGCTGCGGCCAGGGCATCTGCCACGCCTGCGTGGTGATCGTCGACAACCCGGACGGCACTAGCGAAGAAGTGCGCACCTGCATCACCGGCGCGCATTACTTCGAGGGCAAGAAAGTCCGCACCATCGAAGCGCATGCCAAGCGCGACGAGTCGGGCCAGGTCACTGAGTTGAACCCGATCCAGCAGCGCTTCGTTGACGAGTTCGCCTTCCAGTGCAGCTACTGCGCGCCGGGCTTCGTCAACGCTGCAACCGTGCTGGTGGAAAAGCTGCAGCGTCAGCCGACCGTGCAGAGCAAGCTCGAACAAGTCATCGAGGACAGCCTCGGCCATCACGTCTGCCGTTGCACCGGGTACGTGCGTTATTACAACGCCACTCGCAACGTGCTGACCGATCTCGGCCTGGTCAAAGAGGGTTAAACATGAAGCTTTTTCTGACCCGCCTGACCCTGGCGGTCGGCCTCGCGGCGCCGGTGGTGTTTGCCCACGCCGATGATCAGGTCAAGCGCGGCGAGTATCTCGCTCGCGCCGCTGACTGCATGGCTTGCCATACCGCTCCGGGTGGCGCGCCATTTGCTGGTGGACTGCCGATCGTCTCGCCGTTCGGTACGATCTACGGCACCAATATCACGCCGAGCAAAGAACACGGCATCGGTTTGTACAACGATGACGAGTTTTTCGCTGCGCTGACCGAAGGCAAGCGTCGTGACGGCGCGAACCTCTATCCGGCGATGCCGTACACCTCCTATCACCTGATGCCGCGTGAGGATTCGGATGCGATCCATGCGTACCTGAAAACCATCGAGCCGATCGAGCGCGCAGCACCGGTCACCAGCCTGAGCTTCCCGTTCAACGTGCGTCCGGGCCTGATCGGCTGGAACATGATGTACGGCAAAGCGCTGAAGCTGGAGCCGGCAGAAGGCAAAAGTGAAGCCTGGAAGCGCGGCCAGTACATGGTTGAAGTGCTCGGTCACTGCGGCGAATGCCACACGCCACGTGGCCTGCCGGGTGCGATGCAGCTGGACAAGCGACTGACCGGCGGCATCCTCAATGGTTATCTGGCGCCGAGCCTGCTGGCCACTGATCTGGCCGCTCGCGGCTGGAACGAGCAGGATCTGGGCACGTTCCTCAAACACGGCATGAGTGCGCAGGGGACGATGTTCAATGAGATGTTCCCGGTGTTCCACAACAGCACGCAAGGCCTGAACGATACCGATCTGGCGGCGATGGCGACGTTCCTGCTCGGCGATAAACCGCCGGCAGCCAAGGCCCTCGTTGAAGTGCCAGTCGAGAAACTCAGCGCCAGCGCCCAGCGCGGCCAGCAGGAATACCTGAACGTCTGCGCCGGTTGCCATGCGGTCGGTGGTGAAGGCAAGCCGCACATCGCGGTGGCCATGCGCGGCAATACCACGCTGCGCCTGGAAGACCCACGCAACCTGTTGCGCGTGATCGAGGATGGTATTGGCGAACAGAAGTTCTCCGGGTTCGAGCACATGCAACCGATGCCGGGTTTCGCTGACAAGCTCAGTCCTGAACAGCTGACCGATCTGCTCAACTACCTGCGTCAAGGGTGGGGCGGGCAGTCCGCCGAGTTGGCAGTGAGCGAAGTGCAAAAGCTGAAAGACGACGCACCGTCCATCGAGCACAAGGCCCACTGATATGCAGCATCTCGATCTACAAGTGGTGCGCCGGGCGCTGGAGTGGTCGGTGGCGGGGCAGCGCATCTGGCTCTGCACCGTGCTGACGACTTACGGTTCGGCACCGCGTGCGCCGGGTTCGCTGCTGGCAGTGAATGATGGCGGACAGTGGATCGGCTCACTGTCGGGTGGTTGCGTCGAGGAAGATTTCCTTGAGCGCGTCGCCGAAGGCGCTTTTCTCGATGCGGTCAACGTCGTGCGTTACGGCGAAGGCGACGATCCGCGTTCGCGGGTCAGCCTGCCCTGTGGTGGCATTCTCGATGTACTGGTAGAGAAATTTGACGCCGGCTGCGAAGTGCAGGCGCATCTGCGTGAATTGGAGTCGGCGCTACTTGGGCTGCGCCGCTTGATTCGTGAGGTCGATCTGGCCAGCGGTGCGCGCAGTCTGTTCGCTGATCGCGAGCAGGGCGCACGGATCGAGCGCGAGATTGATCGAGTGCGGATTCGCGTTGGTGCGGCGCAGCGCTTGTTGCTCGCCGGTTATTCCAGCGTGGCGCAGGCGTGCGCCGAGTTTGCCGTCGGCCTCGGCTTTGAGGTGATTCTCTGTGATCCGCGCGATGAAGTGCTCGAAGGCGTGGTGCTGGATGGCGTGGAGATTCGTCGGCAATTGCCGTCGGTGTTCATTGCTGATGGTGGTAGCCATCGCGATACGGCGGTCGTGGCGCTGACCCACGATCCGCGTATCGACGATCTGGCGATGATGGAAGCGGTGCGCACTGAAGCGTTCTACATCGGCGTGATGGGATCGCAGCAGACGTCGCAGAAGCGCTTCGAGCGTTTACGTCGGATTGGCGGCTTGGGTGAGGCTGAGCTGGCGCGGATTCATGCGCCGATCGGTCTTAACCTCGGCAGCAAGACGCCGGCGGAGATTGCCTTGGCGGTGCTGGCCGATATTCTGCGGATCCGTAGCGGGATTGCTCGGGATCAGCTCTGAGTGCTGTGTTTAATAAAAAGGGCCGCTATCAGCGGCCCTTTTTTTACATCCCGAATTTATCGCGCAGTCCGTAATACCATGCGCCCAGTGCAGCAAACGGCGTACGCAGCATCTGCCCGCCCGGGAACGGGTAGTGCGGCAAATCCGCAAACGCATCAAAGCGCTCAGCCTGACCGCGTAAAGCTTCAGCCAATACTTTGCCCGCCAGGTGCGTGTACGTCACACCGTGGCCGCTGCAACCCTGCGAGTAATAGATGTTGTCGCCCAGGCGCCCAACTTGTGGCAGGCGCGACAAGGTCAGCAGGAAATTTCCGGTCCAGGCGTAATCAATCTTCACATCCTTGAGCTGCGGAAAGGCCTTGAGCATTTTCGGACGGATGATCGCCTCGATGTTCGCTGGATCCCGTGCGCCATACACAACGCCTCCACCGAAAATCAGACGCTTGTCGCCCGTCAGGCGGTAGTAGTCGAGCAGGTAGTTACAGTCTTCCACACAGTAATCCTGCGGCAACAATGCTTTCGCCAGCTCGTCACCCAGTGGCTCGGTGGTGATCACCTGGGTGCCGCACGGCATCGATTTGGCTGCCAGTTCCGGTACCAGATTGCCGAGGTAGGCATTGCCCGCAACGATGATGAACTTGGCCCTGACCTTGCCTTGCGGCGTATGCACAACAGGGTTGGCGCCGCGCTCGATGCGCACGGCGGGTGACTGTTCATAGATAGTACCGCCGAGGGATTCGACCGCCGCCGCTTCGCCGAGCGCGAGGTTCAGCGGATGGATGTGGCCGCCGCTCATGTCGAGCATGCCACCGACGTATTGATCGCATGCCACCACTTCGCGGATGCGGCGTTGATCGAGCAGTTCGAGTTGTGTATGGCCGAAACGCTCCCAAAGGCGCTTCTGCGATTCGAGGTGGCCCATCTGCTTGGCCGTCAGCGCGGCGAACACGCCGCCGTCCTTCAGGTCGCACTGGATGTTGTACCTGGCCACACGCTCGCGAATGATCCGGCCGCCTTCGAACGCCATCTGACCCAGCAATTGCGCTTGCTTGGGGCCGACGCTGCGCTCGATCACGTCGATATCACGGCTATAACTATTAACGATCTGCCCGCCATTACGCCCGGAGGCACCGAAACCGACCTTGGCTGCTTCCAATACGGTGACGCGGAAACCGTTTTCCAGCAGGAACAGCGCCGAGGACAGTCCGGTATACCCGGCGCCGATCACACAGACGTCCGTCTCCACATCATCCTGCAAGGCAGGGCGGGGCGGTACGGCGTTGGCGGACGCAGCGTAATAAGACTCTGGGTAAGGGGTGTTCGCCATCCTGCAGCCTCTGTTTAATATATTTTACGAGTGCGTCGATCCTACCCGAGTTGAAAAACCTCCGCCAGCCACCGGAAAATCTTCGTCGACGACCCGAAATTAAATATTTTGCATATTCATAGGGTTAGGTGAAAAAAAGGTGTTGACACCCCTCCGGAATTCCGTAGAATGCCGCCTCACAGCAGGCACGTAGCTCAGTTGGTTAGAGCACCACCTTGACATGGTGGGGGTCGTTGGTTCGAGTCCAATCGCGCCTACCAAACAAAATCCGCTCTGCTGGGCGGTCTAGAAGGGCTCACCGAAAGGTGGGCCCTTTTTTGTTGTCTGCGATTTGCAAAACTTTTGCAAAACTTTTGCAAAACCCCCACCTTCACTTCGCGCTTAATCGATCTCAGGGCATTTGAAATTCCATGAGTAGACCTTCATGGTTTTGATGTCTTCGCCCACGGTTCCTATCCATGAGGGTAGAAATGCTGATGCGATTCTTGCTGGGGCAGTTCTTGCGAATTTATCGTTAGGGCGTTGTAGCGAGGGTTGCTGACAGACTTCATCGTTTTATGGCTCTTGCTGATTTGCGTGCGAATGGTTCTGTCGGGTGCTAGTCATGTCAACCAGGCAGCACAGGTCAGCGAAAGGATTCACCGTTCGTCGCCAGTTGCCCTTAAAAAAGTGTGGATATTGAATAGGTTACGATTGTTACTAACCAACCAGTTATCAAAAAAACGTTGTTACTGTTGGTGGAATTAAGTAACATCCGTCCCGCGTTCACCACCACGGTTTATGCATTTTTAAATCCCAAGCTTCCATCAGCTGCTTGGGATTTTTTTTGCCTGCGATTTGGCATCTGCAAATTCTCCTCGCAATGCCTTATCGCGCCCGGCGATTGCGCCGCAAGCAAATCCCTGCTTTTTCGACTACTACTGACTGGCCGATTTTCAACTCTTTGCGATGAGGGTGTATCGATGCTGGTTCACTGGTTTCTTGCAGCTATTCATCTATTGGCTTTTGCCTTGGGCTTTTGGGCGGTTCTGACGCGAGGGACGGCATTTAGTCGCCTCGCTGCCGGTTCAGGCGAGGCCAGGCGCGTTTTGCTGGCCGATAACCTCTGGGGTATTTCTGCGCTGATTCTGCTGGTGACAGGCGGGATGCGGGCTTTTGGCGGGTTCGAAAAAGGCACTGACTATTATCTTCACCAGCCACTGTTTCATCTGAAGATGACCCTGTTTGTGCTGATTCTGATTGTAGAACTCGCCCCGATGATCACGTTGATCAAGTGGCGGATTGCATCCGCGCGCGGCACGGTACTCGATACCGGGCGCGCAAAGTTATACGCGCGAATCAGTCATGTCGAGGCATTGCTGCTGGTGCTGATGGTTATCGCAGCCACAGGCATGGCGCGGGGAGTGACATTCGGTTAGGAGGGCAAATTCTCTGCGCTCTATCGGAAACGTCCGACAGCCAGCCTGGGGGATGGCAGGTAGTATCGGGCGGCAAGGCAATAGAAGGGGGAAGTACAATCGGCTTGTCGTGTCAGGCGCCGTGCCCAGCAGAGTGGGGAGCGGATGGCAATACGGCGCGTGAATCTCTAGCCAGTCATTCCACAAGGTAAACGGACTGGCTACTGCTGCGAGGCGGCTCAGGGAGTTTGTGGCTTGTCCGGGGCGGTCAGGCCAGCCTGAATGCGCTGGTAAATCTCTTCACGGTGCACGGCAACGTTTTTCGGAGCGTTGATACCAATGCGGACCTGTTGGCCGCTAACGCCCAGAATGGTGATGGTGATGTCATCACCAATATTTATGCTTTCACCGACTTTGCGGGTGAGTATCAGCATGGTCTTCTCCTTGATTGCTTTGTAGGGCACCTGATTCAGACAGTGCAGAGGTCGGTGGTACGTATAGATTAGTGCGAAGTCTCACGGTTTGGGTGCCTCTTTCTGACGCGCAGAAGCGGCATTAATTCCCAGGGCGTAACTATACAGAGGCAGCAAGCATCAATCTCGTTGTTTTGTGCCCATTTTGCAGGGCTCGCGAAGTATTTTTGAATGATAAGATCGCGGCTTTGAGAATTTCGAGGAAAGCGTTGTGCGCAAATTGGTTTGGGTAGTCGCGGCACTGGTGTTGGCAGGGTGTGGTGAAGGCAAGAATGTAGACGCACCAAAACCACAATCGGCTGCACTGACGGCGCCGGCGGCGGCCGCTGCACCACAATGGGATCTCGAAGTGCGCGGCGAAACGCCACAAGCTGTCAGCGACTTGAGTGGCTGGTTGATCGAACACGCCTTCGTACCTACGGTGATCAAGGATAGCAGCGGCAAAACGCGGATTCTGATTGGCCCGTTCAACTCCCAGGCAGAAGCAGAAGCTCGCAAGGTGCAAGTGGACGCGGCGTTGGTGAAGGCCAAGAAACAGAATGTTGAATCGGTGTTGGTCGAGCATCCGCTCACGCCGTAAATGCCCAGTCGGCGGAATCTCCTAAAGGCGCTCAAACGTGACTCGTTCCTATTGAAGTCACTGATGATTTCCAGAAGGAGTTCCCCATGGCCTCCGCCAATCCTTACAAGTTGTTCGATGTAACCTTGCATCGAAAAACGCAGTTGAGCCCGCACATGATGCGGATCACGTTCGTGGGTCCTCTCGTCAACGAGATGGCCACCTGGGCGCCGGATCAGCGGGTGAAGCTGTTTTTCCCTGCGGCCAATGGTTCGCCCGCAAAACTCTCTCAAGAGGATGGCTGGTACGCTCGGTTTCGCGCCATGCTGGCAGACCATCGTCCCGCCATCCGCACCTACACCATCCGGCATTTGCGCGTGGAACAAGGTGAAGTCGATATTGATTTTGTCCTGCACGGTGATACCGGTCCGGCGTCCCGTTGGGCGCTGCATTCGCAACCGGGCGATTCGATGCAGATCCTTGCGCCCGATCGCCATTTCTCGGCGAAGGAGGCTGGCGGTTTCGAGTGGAAGCCGCCACAGGCGCTCAAGCAGGTTTTACTCGTTGCAGATTCGACGGCGTTGCCAGCAGCCATGGGCATTCTGGATGAGCTGGCGCTGCTCGCCGAGCCTCCGCAAGTCCAGGCATTTTTCGAAGTGGACAGCGTTCAGGACATGCTTGCCGTTCCTGATTGGCCGGTGCTGTCGGTGCATTGGTTGATCCGGGATCAGGCAGGCGAAACCGTTGCCGGAGCTCTTATGGTGGACGCGGTGAGGGCGGCTACTCTGCCAGTTCATATTTCTTCAGTCGGGCAGGCAGTCGAGCTGGCCGACGTCGATATAGAAAAGGAACTTCCTTGGGAAGTCGCCGATGCCGCCATTGAAGGGTTTTACGGCTGGATCGCCGGAGAGTCCGCGGCGGTGATGAGTTTGCGCAGATACCTGATCAAAGAGTGTGGCATCCCTCGTGAGTCGCTGAATTTGATGGGCTACTGGCGACACAACAAACCGGCCAATTAGCCATCAATCAAAAAGGCCTTGAACATAGCGTTCGAGGCCTTTTGTTTTTTGTACTGATATCAGCCGCAGGCTTTCATATTTACCGGGCCGACAAATTCATTGCCACGCCCCATCACGCACGCCACGCTCTGATTACGCTGACGCTCCCAGTCTTGCACCGGATAAGTCTTGTCCCACGCTTCATACAATTGTCGATCCTGCTTCGACAGGCGCAGGCCGTACTGCTTGCTCATGTAGAAGTAAGTGCGGGCGATCATGCCGCGAATCGAAGGGCGCGGCATGACCTTCTTCGCTTTGAAATCGACTTGGGTCAGGCACGAGCCATATTGGCCGGATTGCACCGGTAGCCAGCCATAACTGAAGTTGCTGCGATCGCCATTGACCTCGCCAATGCTCGGCACCAGGTTATGCAGATCGGCTTCGGCCTTCTGATAGCTTGGGTCGTAACGTGTGCAGTTCTTGCGTCCGCCTTCCTGCCAGCATTGGCGCTGATGACCGAACTGCCAGGCGGGCACAATGTGTTCCCACTCGATACGTGACGCACGCTTGGCATTCTTGCGCGGTACGTAACCGCAGGCTTTCAGATCAACCTTGTTGCCGGTGTATTTACACCCGCAGTAAAACTCTGTGGACTGTGGCGCGTACAGTTTCCAGGCGACCTTCTTGGCTTCGGTAAATGTGCGGGGTGCACCAGCCTGGGCACCCACGGTGATAAACAGCAGCAGCAACGCAAAACAACGGACACTCATTGAATCAATCTTCCTTCGGCACAACCCAAAAAATCTGCACGCCACCGTCGTCGCGATAGGCGAGGGTGACGTTGTCGTTCTCGTCGATTTCCTCGAGCAGGCGCTCCCAGTCGTCCATCGGCTCGTCGGGCAAGCGGAAGATCAGTGCGGCTTTGGCTTTCTGTGCGGTGGGGGAATTGATGATTTTCTGAACGCGCATACCCATGCGTTCGTAAGCGTCAGGAGCATCAGGGGAAGTGGCCACGAGGTTATCCTTATTAAGCTGTACGTGCATACAGTATTTAACTGTAGGCATTTTCGCAACTGCTTAAAATTCAAGAAAATCCTCTGACAGCGGTTTTCCGATTTTGGTGTAGGTCGTGTGAATGTTTTTGTGGGAAAAGTGCGAGAGCGTTGTGAGCGAAGCACCACCCGCCCTTCAGGCGAGTGGTGCAGGGTGTCCAATCAAGAATTGATCGGGCGAGGGCCTATCAGTATTCCCAGAACATCCGTTGCAGTTCTTTGCTGTCGTTGGTTTTGGTCAGTGCAACCATTGCCAGGATGCGGGCTTTCTGCGGGTTCAGGTCGTGAGCGACAACCCAGTCATACTTGTCGTCCGGCTGTTCGGCGTTACGCAGAACGAAGCCGCCAGCGTTGACGTGGGAGGAGCGAATGATTTGCACGCCATCCTTGCGCAGCGCTTGCAGGGTCGGAACCACGCGGGAGGATACCGAGCCGTTACCTGTACCGGCATGGATAATGGCTTTAGCACCGGATTGTGCGAGGGCCTTGTAGGCGGTATCGCTCACGTTGCCGTAGGAATAAGCGATTTCTACATCAGGAAGGCTCTTGATGTTTTTGATGTCGAATTCCGAATCCATGGTGTGACGCTTGGCTGGCAAGCGGAACCAGTAGGATTTGCCTTCTACCACCATGCCCAGCGGGCCCCAGGCACTTTTGAAGGCTTCGGTCTTGATGTTGATCATCTTGCTGACGTCGCGACCGGACTGGATTTCATCGTTCATGGTCACCAGTACACCTTTGCCGTAGGCTTCTTTGCTGCTGGCCACGGCAACGGCGTTGTACAGGTTGAGCATGCCATCGGCGGACATGGCGGTACCCGGACGCATCGAGCCGACGACGATGATTGGCTTGTCGGTTTTTTCCACCAGGTTGAGGAAGTAAGCGGTTTCTTCCAGGGTGTCGGTGCCGTGGGTGATGACGATGCCGTCGACGTCTTTGCTATCGGCCAGTTCGGCCACGCGACGGCCCAGTTGCAGCAGGTTTTCGTTGGTGATGCTTTCGGAGGCAATCTGCATGACTTGTTCGCCGCGCACATTCGCCAGTTTGCTCAGCTCGGGAATGCCGGCGATCAATTGTTCGACGCCAACCTTTGCCGCCTGATAGGTGGCGCTATTGGCGGCGCTCGCGCCGGCACCGGCGATGGTGCCGCCTGTGGCAAGTACCACAACGTTCGCGAGCTTGGTCTGGGATTCGACTTCTTTCGCCTGAAGGGCGGAGGGCAGGAGCAGGAGTAGGGCCAAAGCGCCCGGAACCAAAGTGTTGAAAGCAGACTTCATTATTTTTCTCTCTAGTAGTGAGACGGTGCTGATGCAGGTTCATCTAGATGCGCCCCAGGCCGATCTGGATGCCCGGGGTGCGATGAAGGGAGCAGGATCTGTACCAGCCGTACTTTGCGCTAGAGAAATGTTTAACCTGATGATTTAAATCAAGTTTTTATGATTCTGAAAAGTGTGTGGTGAATCGTTTATCCGGGTTTCCGAACGCTGGGCGCTTTCGCGTTCGGCTCACCGAAAAGGACTACGGCTTCTGTCGAATGGATCGAGTTGTCGATTCTGGATTTCCTGCTAAAGAATCCTTTGCGCAGGCCGATGGGTGTTCAAGGAAACTGAAATTTAGGGAGTTCACATGTCACTGACGATCGGTATTTCAAATCCCGGTGCTGTCACCATTGGCGGTAAGACCGCAGCGACGATCAATGCAATAAATGAAGCCGAAGCGCAGGCCTCCGCGGAGGCGCTGGGCACCGAGAAAGAAGAGAGTAATCAAGTCAGAACCGGTGGTCCCGCGCAGGAAGAGAGTAAGACTGAAAGCAGCGACAATCTCAGCATTACCGTCAAGATGCTGCTCAAGCGCATGCGGGAATTGCAAAAGCAATTGCAGGAGCAGCAACAGCAACTCGCTGCCGCGCAGGCTGCGAGCTATCCGACGCCTGAGGCCAAATCGCAGGCGGTCATGTCGATTCAAGGGCAGATCGCGCAAACCAGCGGCGAAATGATGGAGGTCTCGGCGGCGCTGCTGAAAGAGATGTCCCAGGGTTCCACCAGCGGTAACCTGGTCAGCACCACGGTATAAATAGCGACGGGGACGGATCGGCAGATTCGCCCTACAACAAATGACGATTTCTGATTGTTGACAAATGTCGGCGGGATTCGCATAGTTCGGTCTACGCAAACGTTTGCGCGGCTTTCACGGCGCTGTATGGCCCGGGAAGAACGCCAAGTAGCTTACGCCAGCGCGAGCGTTGCTCACAATAATCATAAGATCGGAGTGAACCCATGAAGCTGCCATTCGCTGGACGTCTTCTTGCTGTCGCTATGCTGGCTGCCACAGCCGCCGCACTACCTGTCTCTTCGGCATTCGCCGAATCTGCCGAGAAACCCAAAGTCGCGCTGGTCATGAAGTCACTGGCCAACGAATTCTTCCTGACCATGGAAGACGGCGCCAAGGCCTACCAGAAAGAACACTCCGCCGATTTCGACCTGATCTCCAATGGCATCAAGGACGAAACGGATACTGCCGGTCAGACTCGCATCGTCGAGCAGATGATCCTGGCCAAGGTCAATGCACTGGTCATCGCCCCATCTGACTCCAAGGCCATGGTGCCGGTCATCAAGAAAGCCGTCGATGCCGGCATCACCGTGATCAACATCGACAATCAGCTCGATCCGGCCGTCGTCAAAAGCAAAAACATCAGCGTGCCCTTCGTAGGCCCGGACAACCGTAAGGGCGCGCGCCTGGTCGGTGAATACCTGGCCAAGCAGCTCAAGGCCGGTGACGAAGTCGGCATCATTGAAGGTGTGTCCACGACCACCAACGCCCAGCAACGTACCGCTGGCTTCAAGGATGCGATGGACGCTGCGCAGATCAAGATCGTTTCCCTGCAATCCGGTGACTGGGAGATCGACAAGGGCAACAAGGTTGCCGCGTCGATTCTCAGCGAATACCCGGACGTCAAGGCGCTGCTGGCCGGCAACGACAGCATGGCCGTCGGCGCCGTTTCCGCAGTACGTGCCGCAGGCAAAGCTGGCCAGGTACAGGTCGTCGGTTACGACAACATCAATGCCATCAAGCCAATGTTGAAGGACGGCCGCGTGTTGGCCACGGCTGACCAGTTCGCTGCCAAACAAGCGGTGTTTGGCATCGAAACCGCGCTGAAAATCATCAAGGGCGAGAAAGTCGACAGCGGCGCCAATGGCGTGATCGAAACACCGGTCGAGCTGGTCACCCAGTAAGTCTTCTGGCGATACAACGGCGCTCGTCCGTCCGGGCGAGCGCATGGAGAGTTTTTATGTCAGTTTCCGCCCCGAACGCTGTCCTCTCGGTCAGCGGTATCGGTAAGACCTATGCGCAACCGGTGCTTACCGGCATCGACTTGACGCTGATGCGCGGTGAAGTGCTGGCGCTGACCGGCGAGAATGGTGCCGGCAAAAGCACCCTGTCGAAGATCATTGGCGGACTGGTCACTCCGACCACCGGCCAGATGCAATTCCACGGCAAGGACTATCGTCCGGGCAGTCGTACCCAGGCGGAAGAGCTCGGCGTGCGTATGGTCATGCAAGAACTCAATCTGTTGCCGACACTGTCGGTCGCGGAAAACCTGTTTCTCGACAATTTGCCAAGCAATGGCGGCTGGATCAGCCGCAAGCAATTGCGCAAGGCCGCTATCGAAGCCATGGCGCAAGTCGGCCTCGACGCGATTGATCCGGATACGCTGGTCGGCGAGTTGGGAATCGGCCACCAGCAAATGGTCGAAATCGCCCGCAACCTGATTGGCGATTGCCACGTGCTGATTCTCGATGAGCCGACCGCGATGCTGACCGCACGTGAAGTCGAAATGCTCTTTGAGCAGATCACCCGGTTGCAGGCACGCGGCGTCTCGATCATCTACATTTCCCACCGCCTCGAAGAACTCGCCCGAGTGGCACAGCGCATTGCCGTGCTGCGTGACGGCAATCTGGTCTGCGTCGAGCCGATGGCCAATTACAACAGCGAGCAACTGGTGACGCTGATGGTCGGTCGTGAGCTGGGCGAGCACATCGACATGGGCCCGCGCAAGATCGGTGCCCCTGCACTGACGATCAATGGCCTGACCCGCTCCGACAAAGTGCGCGACGTTTCATTCGAGGTACGCGCCGGGGAGATCTTCGGGATTTCCGGATTGATCGGGGCAGGGCGCACGGAACTGCTGCGGCTGATCTTCGGCGCGGATGTCGCCGACAGCGGCACCATTGCACTCGGCTCGCCAGCCAAAGTGGTCAGTGTGCGCTCGCCAGTCGATGCGGTGCGCAATGGCATCGCGCTGATCACTGAAGACCGTAAAGGTGAGGGCCTTCTGCTCAGTCAATCGATCAGTGCCAACATCGCGCTCGGCAACATGCCGGAAATTTCCAGTGGCGGTGTCGTCAACAACGGCGACGAAATCGCTTTGGCGCAGCGTCAGATTGACGCCATGCGTATCCGCAGTTCGAGCCCGACACAATTGGTCTCCGAGCTGTCCGGTGGCAACCAGCAGAAGGTCGTGATTGGCCGCTGGCTGGAACGTGATTGTTCGGTGCTGCTGTTCGACGAGCCGACCCGTGGCATCGACGTCGGCGCCAAGTTTGACATTTATGCCCTGCTCGGCGAACTGACGCGCCAGGGCAAAGCGCTGGTGGTGGTGTCCAGTGACCTGCGTGAGCTGATGCTGATCTGCGACCGGATCGGCGTGCTGTCGGCAGGGCGGCTGATTGACACCTTCGAGCGCGACAGCTGGACCCAGGATGACTTGCTTGCCGCCGCGTTCGCCGGCTACCAAAAACGTGATGCGTTGCTCAACGAAGCGGCGCCTAGGGATCTCCCATGAAAACTGCATCTCCTGCCGGCAAACGTAGTGGCAACTTCTACGGTCTGGGCACTTATCTGGGCCTGGCCGGTGCCTTGCTGGCGATGATTGCGCTGTTCTCGGTCTTGAGCAGCCACTTTTTGTCCTATAACACCTTCAGTACGCTGGCCAACCAGATTCCTGATCTGATGGTGCTGGCGGTCGGCATGACTTTCGTTCTGATCATCGGCGGCATCGACCTTTCGGTGGGCTCGGTGCTGGCACTTGCCGCTTCGACCGTCAGCGTCGCCATTCTCGGCTGGGGCTGGGGCGTGTTGCCGTCGGCGTTGCTGGGTATGGCTGTGGCGGCACTGGCCGGTACCGTCACCGGTTCTATCACGGTGGCCTGGCGGATTCCATCGTTCATCGTCTCCCTGGGCGTGCTGGAAATGGCTCGGGGCCTGGCGTATCAGATGACCGGATCGCGCACCGCGTACATCGGTGATTCGTTCGCCTGGCTGTCGAATCCGATCGCGTTTGGCATCTCGCCATCGTTCATTATTGCCTTGCTGGTGATCATCATTGCCCAGGCGGTTCTGACCCGCACCGTGTTTGGTCGCTACCTGATCGGCATCGGCACCAACGAAGAGGCGGTGCGGCTCGCGGGGATCAATCCGAAACCCTACAAGATTCTGGTGTTCAGCCTGATGGGCCTGCTAGCCGGTATCGCTGCGCTGTTTCAGATTTCCCGTCTGGAAGCTGCCGACCCGAATGCCGGTTCCGGTCTGGAGTTGCAAGTGATCGCGGCTGTGGTCATTGGCGGCACCAGTCTGATGGGCGGGCGCGGTTCGGTGATCAGCACGTTCTTTGGTGTGTTGATTATCTCGGTACTGGCGGCGGGTCTGGCGCAGATCGGTGCAACCGAGCCGACCAAACGCATTATCACCGGTGCGGTGATTGTGATCGCGGTGGTGCTTGATACTTATCGCAGTCAGCGCGCCAGTCGCCGGGGCTAAGACATGGCAACGATCAAGGACGTGGCAGCTCTTGCAGGGATTTCCTACACGACGGTGTCGCACGTGGTGAACAACACCCGACCTGTCAGTCAGGAGGTGCGGCTGAAAGTCGAGGCGGCGATCAAGAGCCTCGACTATGTGCCGAGTGCGGTAGCGCGCTCGCTGAAGGCCAAGACCACTGCAACCATTGGCCTGCTGGTGCCGAACAGTCTCAACCCGTACTTTGCGGAATTGGCCCGGGGCATCGAGGATTATTGCGAGCGTAACGGCTACTGCGTGATCCTCTGTAACTCCGACGACAATCCCGAAAAGCAGCGCAGCTATCTGCGTGTGTTGCTGGAGAAGCGCATCGACGGTTTGATCGTCGCTTCCGCTGGCGGTGACAGCGGTTTGGCGCAGGGGCTGGCGGGCGTGAAAACGCCGATGGTCATTGTCGACCGTGGTCTGGACGGTGTCGATGCGGATCTTGTGCGCATCGACCACGAATATGGCGCTTACCTGGCAACCCGGCACTTGCTGGAATTGGGTCACCGCGACATTGCCACTATCGGCGGTCCGGCCAGTACCAGCGTGGCGCAGATGCGTCTGGCCGGATATTGCCGAGCGCTGAAAGAGGCGGGCATAGAAGTCCGACCGGAGCGCATGCTGGAAAGTGATTTCACCAGTACGGGTGGATACAGCGCAGCGGCGATTCTGCTTGAGGGGAATCCGCCGAGCGCGATCTTTGCCGGTAACGACATGATTGGTATCGGCGTGCTGCGTGCCGCGGCAGAGCGCAATGTTCGCGTGCCGAGCGAGTTGTCGGTGATCGGTTTCGACGATATCCAGATGAGCCGTTACGTGTATCCGGCACTCACCACCGTGGGGCAGTCGATCCTGCAGTTGGGCGAGATGGCGGCCGAAGTCCTGCTGCGAAGGATCGCTACGCCGAATCTGGGCACTGATCAGCGGATCGTGACTCCGAGTATTGTGTTGCGCGAATCGACCGCACCGTTGTCCGGCGTGTTCACTGAATATCGCTGAAACCGAATTGACGAGTAATGATGTATGCCAGCAAATGTAGTGGTAATAGGCAGCCTGAACATGGATCTGGTGACCCGGGCGCCGCGGCTGCCCGTCGGCGGTGAAACGCTGATCGGTCATTCGTTTGCCACGGTTTCCGGCGGCAAGGGTGCCAATCAGGCGGTGGCGGCCGCGCGTTTGGGTGCGCAGGTCGCGATGGTCGGTTGCGTTGGCAATGACGACTATGGCGTGCAATTACGCAACGCCTTGTTGGCCGAACAGATCGATTGCCAGGCAGTGAGCGCCGTCGATGACTCCAGTGGTGTGGCGCTGATCGTGGTCGATGACAACAGTCAGAACGCCATTGTCATCGTCGCTGGCGCCAACGGCGCAATGACCCCCGCAGTGATCGACCGTTTCGATGCGGTTCTGCAAGCCGCAGAGGTGATCATCTGCCAGCTCGAAATTCCCGATGCCACGGTGGGACATGCGCTCAAGCGTGCGCGTGCGCTGGGTAAAATCGTCATCCTCAATCCGGCGCCGGCCAGTCGCCCGCTGCCGGCAGACTGGTTTGCCGCAATCGACTATCTGATTCCCAACGAGAGTGAAGCGAGCGCATTGAGCGGGTTGCCGGTGGACTCGCTGGAAACCGCCGAACGTGCAGCCAGCCATCTGATCGGTATGGGGGCGGGCAAAGTCATCATTACTCTCGGTGCTCAAGGGTCGCTGTTCGCCAATGGCGAAAGTTTTGAGCATTTCCCGGCGCCGAAGGTGAAGGCTGTCGACACCACGGCGGCAGGGGACACCTTCGTCGGTGGTTTCGCCGCCGCGTTGGCCAATGGCAAATCCGAGGCCGAGGCGATTCGCTTTGGTCAGATTGCCGCTGCGCTGTCGGTTACCCGCGCCGGTGCTCAGCCTTCGATTCCAACCCTGTCCGACGTAAAGGCCTTTAAACCCGCATGAAAAAGACTCCTCTGCTCAATGTTGCCCTGTCACGACTGATTGCATCTTTGGGGCACGGCGACATGGTCGTCATCGGTGACGCCGGGTTGCCGGTGCCGCCGGGTGTCGAGTTGATTGATCTGGCGCTGACCCACGGCGTCCCGGATTTCATCAGCACCCTGAAGGTCGTGCTCAGCGAGATGCAGGTGGAAAGCCATGCACTGGCCAAAGAAATCTTCGACAAGCAACCGACGGCGCTGAATACGCTGGACGAGTTGAATGAAGAGGGCGCTCTGGGCCGTCGCGATCTGCTCAGTCACGAGCAATTCAAAGTTCTCAGCCGACAGGCTCGGGCGATTGTTCGTACAGGTGAATGCCAACCCTACTGCAACATCGTTCTGGTCGCCGGGGTTACGTTCTGATTTTCGATTCCACATGCACAAGGAATGCGCCATGCAACGCTATGCTCAGAAACTGTATCAAATCATCCGGAGCCTGCTGCTTTTGTCCGTAATAACTGCGACCGGCGCTCAGGCGGCGGAGAAAATCGACCTGATTATCGACACCGACCCGGGTGCCGACGATGTGGTTGCCTTGCTGTTCGCCCTGGCCTCGCCGGACGAGCTGAACATTCGCGCGCTGACCACCGTGGCCGGCAATGTGCGCCTCGACAAGACTTCACGTAACGCACGACTCGCTCGCGAGTGGGCTGGACGCGAAGATGTACCGGTTTACGCCGGTGCGCCGAAGCCGCTGATGCGCACGCCGATCTACGCCGAGAACATCCATGGCAAGGAAGGCCTGTCGGGTGTCGCCGTGCACGAACCGAAAAAGGGGCTGGCTGAAGGCAATGCCGTCAACTACCTGATCGACACGCTGAAAAAAGCCAAGCCGCACAGCATCACCATTGCCATGCTCGGTCCGCAGACCAACCTGGCGCTGGCGCTGATCCAGGAGCCGGAAATTGTTCAGGGCATCAAGGAAGTGGTGATCATGGGCGGTGCGCACTTCAACGGCGGCAACATCACGCCGGTGGCCGAATTTAACCTGTTTGCTGACCCGCAAGCGGCTGAAGTGGTCCTGAAAAGCGGCGTGAAACTGACCTACCTGCCGCTGGACGTGACCCACAAGATTCTCACCAGTGACGCGCGCCTGAAACAGATCGCAGCACTGAACAACAACGCCAGCAAGATTGTCGGTGACATCCTCAACGAGTACATCAAAGGCGACATGGAACACTACGGTATTCCGGGTGGCCCGGTGCATGACGCTACCGTTGTGGCTTATCTGCTCAAGCCGGAACTGTTCACCGGTCGTTCGGTGAATGTTGTGGTGGATAGTCGTGAAGGGCCGACTTTTGGTCAGACCATCGTCGATTGGTACGACGGCCTGAAGGCGCCTAAAAATGCGTTCTGGGTGGAAAATGGCGACGCGCAAGGCTTCTTTGACTTGCTGACCGAGCGTCTGAAACGCTTGAAGTAAGGCTGAAACCCGCAGGTGCCAATCTGCGGGTTTTTATTCTCTCTCGGTATCATGTGCGACCTTGTGGTCATGCTGATACCGCTCGAACACTTGAGCGATAAACGTTTGTGCGCCCTGTGTTCCCATCGTCTTGACCAGCAGGTCTATGCTGATCAACGCCAGCTCCTCCGGACTGCCCGGGCTATATGAGCTGTGCCCCTTCGGCCACAGGACTCTGATGTCGGCGGTGATGCTTACGGTGCTCATGAGTGCGCTCGAAAAGTCGGGAATGTATGGCAGCGAGTTAACCATTTTGTCGGGCGTTTGGCACTGCGACTTAGGCATGGACGGAGCGCTATGCGACACTTGGTCTTTTAAGGCTTTCCAAGGATCGTGCTGTGCAGATCGATTTGAACACCCCTGACGGGCTCACGCTCGACGCAGTGCGCCGGTTGCTCGCTTCGGCCAGTGATGACGAACACACGCAACTGCGCGTGACCAAGGGCGGGATCGCTTACATTTCTTCCGGCGTTACCGGTGGGCAGGATATCGACGGTTTGCTGTTTCGCCTGGAAACCTGGGCCAAGGGTTCAGGGTACGTGGGCAATGTCGCGGCCAGCGACGAGGTGTGGGTGATGCAGATTTTCAATGCCCTGAAAGACAACTGGCCGAATCCGCCGTATGACTACATCGACGTTTACTGAGCGCCGTTAATATTCAGTCACGATTGATTGCTGAAGTGGCGCGTGCCGCTCAGGCACACTCGGCGTTTTTCCGGTCGTGGGGCAGGGTGATGGCCTTGGCTGTGAAACCAAACGCCGGAATGGCGGTCGCACGATCTCAGCTTAACCATTTTGAAAACAAGGAGGCTTCATGCCTTTGAAGTTCGCGACACTGGGTGCACTTATGGCCGCTGCCATGTTGGCCGGTTGCAGCACGACCTCCAGCGAGTCGGCAAAGGAATCTGCGGCGACCGAAGCCGGTCACAGCCGCTGTGAAGCAACGGCGGCGGAGTTCGCCATTGGCAAGAAAGCTTCGCCAGAGTTGTTGGAGCAGGCGCGCACCAAAGCCGGAGCGCAAAATGCCCGCTTCCTCAAGCCGACCGACATGATCACGCTCGAGTACCGCTCTGATCGCCTGAATCTGAACACTGACACCAATCTGGTGGTCACTCGCGTCAACTGCGGCTGATCGCTCACCGCTTTTGTTGCAGGCATAAAAAACCCCGTCACATGGACGGGGTTTTTTTAGTGCGCGCAGAAATTACTCTGGGCGAACCTGTGCAGCTTGCATACCCTTTTGGCCTTTCTCAGCCACGAAAGAGACGGTCTGGCCTTCTTTCAGGCTTTTGAAACCGTCGGATTCGATAGCTTTGAAGTGTACGAACAGGTCGTCACCGCCACCTTGAGGAGTGATGAAGCCGAAGCCTTTTTCATCGTTGAACCACTTAACGGTGCCGGTTTGGCGATTAGACATGGTGTATCTCCAAGAAACATATATTTTTCAGTACTGTGCTGCTCAGGCCAACTGGGCACACCCGGGTATCATAGTCGAAATGTTCGCTTTGGTAGCCCCCCGGACGTGCTGTTTGCCAATCGGTCGTGTTTTCTTTACTGCCTGATTCCGCTGGAAGCCCCGGTTTACAAGGCTTTTGGCAGAACGTAAAGACAATAAAAAAACCTGTAAAACCTGCATAAATCGTCTGAAAAGGCTCAAAATCAGCCCGTTTCAGGGGCGCTGAGCCGACTCAAAAGGTTTTTTCGATCACTTTTTCGCCGGTGTGTTTGCCTTGCATTTGGCAATCTGGCCCAGTGCTTTCTGCTGCAGTTCAGGGGTGGCCTTGTTGTCCATCAGGGCCTGGATGTCGGCAGCAGGATAAGACTTGATGGCATCAGCGCCACAAGCGCAGTGCGATTTGGCCGCAGCAGCGCCAATTTGCGGAGTTGCCGCTTGAGTGCACTGCGCCATGTACTTCTCACGCTCGCCCTTCGGCCAGTCGGCGTGGGCGCTCAATGGCAGCAGCATAACGATAGGGGCGACGACGGCGAACAGGGTATTCAGACGCATGCGAGGATGCTCCTTGTGGGTCAATGTCTTGTTATCTGAGGGCTGAAGAGGCCATCAAGTTCAGCACTCTGGCATAAAAACAGACGATTTGCCTTGTGATCAAACAGAGGCATAAGTGACCGCTCATCTGTGCTAGGATGCCGGGCTCAAGCGTTCTCAGGCTCCGGATGACCTTCAGTCCCGACATCGGTCAACGTGCGAATATTTTGATTTGAATCCCAGTCACTCTGGTTCGGTTTTCCGGTTGGCCGCAAGGCTCCTGCCGCTGTAAGGCAGGCGTTCGTCATTGAATGGCCTGGATCGGATCTTGTACTGGCTCATCCCAACCCACGTGACCTTTGGTAGGGGTCACCACTAGGAGAGGAGGCGCCATGCCAACTATTACTCTTCCCGACGGCAGTCAACGTTCATTCGATCACCCGGTTTCCGTAGCCGAGGTCGCCGCATCCATTGGTGCCGGTCTGGCCAAAGCCACTCTGGCCGGCAAGGTCAATGGCCAACTGGTCGACGCCAGCGACATCATCAGCAGCGACGCGACCCTGCAAATCATCACGCCAAAGGATGAAGAGGGGCTGGAGATCATTCGTCACTCTTGCGCCCACCTGGTTGGCCACGCGGTCAAGCAGCTGTACCCGACTGCGAAAATGGTCATCGGGCCGGTCATCGACGAAGGCTTCTATTACGATATCGCCTTCGAGCGTCCTTTCACGCCGGACGACATGGCCGCTATCGAACAGCGCATGCAGCAGCTGATCGAAAAAGATTACGACGTCATCAAGAAAGTCACTCCGCGCGCCGAAGTGATCGAAGTGTTCAAGGCTCGCGGCGAAGACTACAAGCTGCGTCTGGTCGAGGACATGCCGAACGAGCAGGCCATGGGCCTGTACTATCACGAAGAATACGTCGATATGTGCCGCGGTCCGCACGTGCCGAACACACGCTTCCTGAAATCCTTCAAGCTGACCAAGCTGTCGGGTGCCTACTGGCGCGGCGACGCCAAGAACGAGCAATTGCAGCGCGTTTACGGCACCGCTTGGGCAGATAAAAAGCAGCTGGCGGCTTACATCCAGCGCATCGAAGAAGCTGAAAAACGCGATCACCGCAAGATCGGCAAGCGTCTGGGCCTGTTCCACACCCAGGAAGAATCCCCGGGCATGGTGTTCTGGCACCCGAACGGCTGGACTCTGTACCAGGTGCTTGAGCAGTACATGCGCAAGATCCAGCGCGATAACGGCTACCTTGAAATCAAGACCCCTCAAGTCGTTGACCGCAGCCTGTGGGAGAAATCCGGGCACTGGGCCAACTACGCCGACAACATGTTCACCACTCAGTCGGAAAATCGCGACTACGCCATCAAGCCAATGAACTGCCCATGCCACGTGCAGGTGTTCAACCAAGGCCTGAAGAGCTACCGCGAGCTGCCGATGCGTCTGGCCGAGTTCGGTGCCTGCCACCGTAACGAGCCTTCGGGTGCGCTGCACGGCATCATGCGTGTACGTGCGTTCACTCAGGACGACGCCCACATCTTCTGCACCGAAGAGCAGATGCAGGCCGAATCCGCAGCGTTCATCAAGCTGACCATGGACGTTTATCGTGACTTCGGCTTTACCGATGTCGAGATGAAGCTGTCCACTCGTCCGGAAAAACGCGTCGGTTCCGACGAGCTGTGGGATCGCGCTGAGGCTGCACTGGCTGCAGCCCTTGATTCTGCGGGCCTGCCGTACGATCTGCAGCCAGGCGAAGGTGCGTTCTACGGTCCGAAGATCGAGTTCTCGCTGAAAGATTGCCTCGGTCGCGTCTGGCAATGTGGTACCTTGCAGCTCGATTTTAACCTGCCTGTCCGTTTGGGCGCTGAATACGTCTCCGAAGACAACAGCCGCAAACACCCGGTGATGTTACACCGTGCGATCCTCGGTTCCTTCGAGCGTTTCGTCGGGATTCTGATCGAGCACTACGAAGGTGCGTTCCCTGCCTGGCTGGCGCCAACCCAGGCAGTGATCATGAATATCACTGATAAACAGGCAGATTTTGTTGCTGAAGTTGAAAAAACTCTCAACGAAAGCGGATTTCGTGCCAAGTCCGACTTGAGAAATGAAAAGATCGGCTTTAAAATCCGCGAGCATACTTTGCTCAAGGTTCCCTATCTTTTGGTTATCGGAGATAAGGAAGTCGAGATGCAGACTGTCGCTGTGCGTACTCGTGAAGGTGCTGACCTGGGCTCGATGCCCGTCGCCCAGTTCGCTGAGTTTCTCGCGCAAGCGGTTTCCCGGCGTGGTCGCCCAGATTCGGAGTAATTATTATTAAGCGTGAAATGAGACAAGATAAACGAGCTGCACCGAAAGCCCCGATCAACGAGAATATCTCGGCACGCGAGGTTCGGTTAATTGGCGCTGATGGCGAGCAGATTGGCATCGTCTCGATTGATGAAGCGCTTCGTATTGCTGAAGAAGCAAAGCTTGATCTGGTGGAAATCTCCGCAGACGCAATCCCACCGGTTTGCCGTGTGATGGATTACGGCAAATCGATCTTCGAAAAGAAGAAGCAGGTTGCCGCGGCGAAGAAGAATCAGAAGCAGATTCAGGTAAAAGAAATCAAGTTTCGTCCAGGGACGGAGGAAGGGGATTACCAGGTAAAACTGCGCAACCTGGTACGTTTCCTGAGTGATGGGGACAGGGCCAAGGTATCCTTGCGATTCCGCGGCCGTGAGATGGCCCACCAGGAGCTGGGGATGGAACTCCTCAAGCGGGTTGAAGCTGACCTGCTCGAGTACGGTTCGGTCGAACAGCATCCTAAGATGGAAGGACGCCAGCTGATCATGGTCATCGCCCCGAAAAAGAAGAAGTAATCAACAGGGCACGGCAGGCCTTCTGATTATGTTTATCAACTGAATGCGGAGTATCCGAACATGCCAAAAATGAAAACCAAAAGTGGTGCTGCTAAGCGGTTTCTGAAAACTGCTAACGGTATCAAGCACAAGCACGCTTTCAAGAGCCACATCCTGACTAAAATGTCGACCAAGCGTAAGCGTCAACTGCGCGGTAGCAGCTTGCTGCATCCGTCTGACGTGGCAAAAGTCGAGCGCATGCTGCGCCTTCGTTAATTTTAGTCAAGAATAGAGGAAGTAACTCATGGCTCGTGTAAAGCGTGGCGTCATTGCCCGTAAGCGTCACAAAAAAATTCTGAAACTTGCTAAAGGCTACTACGGCGCACGCTCCCGCGTATTCCGTGTTGCCAAGCAAGCGGTAATCAAGGCAGGCCAATACGCCTACCGTGACCGTCGTCAGAAAAAACGTCAGTTCCGCGCTCTGTGGATCGCTCGTATCAACGCTGGTGCTCGTGTTAACGGTCTATCCTACAGCCGTTTCATCGCTGGCCTGAAAAAAGCGTCCATCGAGATCGACCGTAAGGTTCTGGCTGATCTGGCAGTGAACGAAAAAGCGGTGTTTGCTGCGATTGTCGAGAAAGCTAAAGCCACCTTGGCTTAAGTACCCCCGACAATCACCCGGCCTCACTTCCGTGGGGTCAGGTGGTAAACGTCTTAAATAGGGGAAGAGCCTTCAAGCTCTTCCCCTATTTTGTATCTGGAGTCTGTACATGGAAAACCTGGATGCGCTGGTCTCTCAAGCACTAGAGGCTGTGCAAAGCGCTGAAGATATCAATGCCCTGGAGCAAATCCGGGTTCAATACCTTGGCAAAAAGGGTGAATTGACTCAGGTGATGAAGACCCTGGGGAATTTGCCGGCAGAAGAGCGTCCGCAAGTCGGTGCGCTGATCAACGTTGCCAAGGAACGTGTTACAGGCGTTCTCAATGCGCGCATGGCTCTGTTTGAAGAAGCCGAACTGGCTGCCAAACTGTCTGCCGAATCCATTGACGTGACATTGCCGGGCCGTGGCCAGACCTCCGGTGGTCTGCATCCGGTGACCCGGACTCTGGAACGTGTAGAGCAGTTCTTCACCCGTATCGGCTACGGCATTGCCGAAGGCCCTGAGGTCGAAGACGACTATCACAACTTTGAAGCGCTCAACATCCCAGGCCACCACCCGGCCCGGTCGATGCATGACACCTTCTATTTCAATGCCAACATGCTGCTGCGCACCCATACCTCGCCGGTACAAGTCCGCACCATGGAATCGAAGCAGCCGCCGATCCGCATCGTCTGCCCAGGCCGTGTGTACCGCAGCGACTCCGATATCACCCACTCGCCGATGTTCCACCAGGTCGAAGGCCTGCTGGTCGATCGCGACATCAATTTTGCCGACCTCAAAGGCACCATCGAAGAATTCCTGCGGGTGTTCTTCGAGAAAGAGCTGGCCGTGCGTTTCCGTCCTTCGTACTTCCCGTTCACCGAGCCATCCGCTGAAGTCGACATGGAATGCGTGATGTGCAGCGGTAAAGGCTGCCGTGTCTGCAAGCAGACCGGCTGGCTGGAAGTGATGGGCTGCGGCATGGTTCACCCGAACGTGCTGCGCATGTCTGGCATCGATCCGGAAGAGTTCTCCGGCTTTGCTTTCGGCATGGGCGTCGAGCGTCTGGCCATGCTCCGTTACGGCGTGAACGACTTGCGTCTGTTCTTCGACAACGACTTGCGGTTCCTCGCGCAATTTCGCTAGTCGTAACGAATTCTTAGGAGAGCAGGATGAAATTCAGTGAACAATGGCTGCGTGGCTGGGTTAGCCCGCAGGTAGATCGCGACGAGCTGGTTGCTCGTCTGTCGATGGCTGGCCTTGAGGTCGATAGCGTGACCCCGGCTGCCGGTGTTTTCAGCGGCGTGGTGGTGGGCGAGGTGCTGAGCACTGAGCAACACCCTGATGCCGACAAGTTGCGCGTGTGCCAGGTGAGCAATGGCGCGGAAACTTTCCAGGTCGTGTGCGGTGCGCCCAACGTGCGTCCGGGCCTGAAGATTCCTTTCGCCATGATTGGCGCTGAACTGCCAGGCGATTTCAAGATCAAGAAAGCCAAGCTGCGTGGCGTCGAATCCAACGGCATGCTCTGCTCGCAAGCCGAGCTGCAGATCGGTGAAGGCAATGACGGCCTGATGGAGCTGCCGGCCGATGCGCCGGTGGGCGAAGACTTCCGTGTGTACCTGGATCTGGAAGACGCCAGCATCGAGGTCGACCTGACCCCGAACCGCGGCGACTGCCTGTCCCTGGCCGGTCTGGCCCGTGAAGTCGGCGCACTGTACGACGCGCCGGTTACTCGTCCGGTCGTGATGACCGTTCCAGCCGTGCACGACGAAGTGCGTTCGGTAGACGTGCTGGCGCCAGCCGCGTGCCCACGTTACCTGGGTCGCGTTATCCGTAACGTCGATCTGTCCCGGCCAACGCCGCTGTGGATGATTGAGCGTCTGCGTCGCGCTGACGTGCGCAGCATCGACGCTGCCGTCGACATCACCAACTACGTGATGCTCGAGTTGGGTCAGCCGCTGCACGCCTTCGATCTCGCCGAAATCAATGGCGGGATCCGTGTGCGCATGGCGGAAGAGGGCGAGAAGCTGGTGCTGCTCGACGGTCAGGAAGTCAGCCTGCGTAGCGATACGCTGGTGATCGCTGACCACTCCCGCGCCCTGGCGATTGCCGGTGTGATGGGCGGCGAGCACAGCGGTGTGTCCGCGACGACTCGCGACGTATTCCTGGAAAGTGCGTTCTTCGACCAGATCGCTGTTGCTGGCAAGGCCCGTTCCTATGGCCTGCACACCGATGCGTCACACCGCTACGAGCGTGGCGTCGACTGGCAACTGGCCCGTGAAGCCATGGAGCGCGCCACTGGCCTGCTGCTGGACATCACTGGCGGCGAAGCCGGCCCGATCATCGAGACTGTCAGCGAGCAGCACCTGCCGTCGATCGCGCCGATCACCCTGCGTTCCCAGCGCATCAGCCAGATGCTTGGTATGGAAATGGATTCGGCCCAGGTCGAGCGTTTGCTCGGCGGCCTGGGTCTTGGTATTACTGCCGACGGTGAAGGCCAGTGGCGCGTAGAAGTACCAAGCCACCGCTTCGACATCAGCCTGGAAGTCGATCTGATCGAAGAGCTGGCCCGTCTGTACGGCTACAACCGTCTGCCGGTTCGTTACCCGCAAGCGCGTCTGGCGCCACAAGCCAAAGCTGAAGCGCGTAGCGATCTGCCGGAACTGCGTCGTCTGCTGGTAGCGCGTGGTTATCAGGAAGCGATCACTTACAGCTTCATCGATCCTCGTCAGTTCGAACTGTTCAATCCGGGCGTCGAGCCGCTGTTGCTGGCCAATCCGATCTCCAATGACATGGCTGCCATGCGCTCGTCTTTGTGGCCGGGTCTGGTTAAAGCGCTGCAGCACAACCTCAACCGTCAGCAGGATCGCGTGCGACTCTTCGAAAGCGGTCTGCGCTTCGTTGGGCAGCTTGAAGGTCTGAAGCAAGAGCCGATGCTGTCTGGCGTGGTTTGCGGCAGCCGTCTGCCGGAAGGCTGGGCACAAGGTCGCGATACCGTCGATTTCTTCGACGTCAAGGCTGACGTGGAAGCGGTGCTGGGCTTCGCCGGTGCACTGGATTCGTTCACTTTCGCTCCGGGCAAACACCCGGCGCTGCACCCGGGTCAAACCGCGCGCATCGAGCGAGAAGGGCGTGAAGTCGGTTTCATCGGCGCCATTCACCCGGAATTGTCGAAGGCGCTGGGTCTGGACCGTCCAGTCTTCGTTTTCGAGCTGGTTCTGGCTGAAGTGGCACTCGGTAAAATGCCGAAATTCCATGAGTTGTCGCGCTTTCCTGAAGTGCGTCGTGACCTTGCACTGATTGCGCACAAAGACGTCGCGTCCGCAGCCGTACTGGACGTAATCCGTGAAAATGCAGGCGAATGGCTCACAGATCTCAGGCTGTTTGACGTGTATCAGGGTAAAGGTATTGATCCTGATAGAAAAAGCCTTGCAGTTGGCTTGACCTGGCAGCATCCATCGCGCACTCTTAATGACGATGAGGTGAATTCGACGACGCAAAATATCCTCACCTCGCTCGAACAAAGGTTGAACGCCACGTTAAGGAAGTGACGTATGGGGGCTTTGACGAAAGCTGAGATGGCGGAACGTCTGTATGAAGAGCTGGGCCTGAACAAGCGGGAAGCCAAGGAATTGGTCGAACTGTTTTTCGAGGAAATCAGGCACGCTCTTGAAGACAACGAGCAGGTCAAATTGTCCGGTTTCGGCAATTTCGACCTTCGGGACAAACGCCAGCGGCCTGGCCGCAACCCGAAAACGGGGGAAGAAATCCCGATCACGGCTCGCCGTGTGGTCACCTTTCGTCCAGGGCAGAAGTTGAAGGCCCGAGTTGAGGCTTATGCTGGAACCAAGTCATAACGACGAACTACCCGTCATCCCGGGCAAACGCTACTTCACCATCGGTGAAGTCAGCGAGCTGTGTGCCGTAAAGCCACATGTGCTGCGCTACTGGGAGCAGGAGTTTCCTCAACTCAACCCCGTCAAACGCCGCGGAAACCGCCGGTATTATCAGCGCCAGGACGTGCTGATGATCCGGCAGATCCGCGCGCTTCTTTACGATCAAGGTTTCACCATCGGCGGCGCACGCTTGCGTCTGTCCGGTGATGAAGCCAAAGACGACACGACCCAATACAAGCAGATGATTCGGCAGATGATTGCCGAGTTGGAAGATGTACTGGTGGTTCTCAAGAAATAAAAAGCAGCGTTTGAATACTTCCAGTTTTCAAACGCTTGCGCTATATTCTTGAGCGTTCTTCGAGATGAAGAACGAGTTGCAAAACCAGTCGGGGCGTAGCGCAGTCCGGTAGCGCACTAGCATGGGGTGCTAGGGGTCGAGTGTTCGAATCACTCCGTCCCGACCATTATTCCTGAGTAAAATCAGACACTTAAGCCGATCATCTAGATCGGTTTTTTTGTGCCTGCGCAAAACCCGCGCAAAACTTGCGCAAAACTACCCGATGATTTCGCTGATATTGAGGTCTGGAATTGCTTCCGACCAGACAATCTCGGCGTGGTCCTTCTGATAGTTCTTGGTCATGGTTTCGCTGGCGTGGCCGGCGATCGTCTGACCGTCCTTTCCTGCTTTCTTGTATAGGTGCAGCGACAGCGCCCGCACTTCATGGAAGCCCGGCATTTCCTCTTCCTTCCATCCTTTGTAACAACCCGCCGCTTCCCGGGCCTCCTTGAAGGCTCGCGTCAAATATCGCTCTTCGACCTGAGTCCAGTGGTCCTTCGTCTGCGCCTGCTTCTGTTTTTTGCGGTCTGGCCGGCGGTGGATCAGGTAAGGTGAGACGATGTCATCCCGGCACCGGCTGATTACCGCCTGGAGTTCTTCGGTCACTTTGAACCGGATCCACGCCGCATCACTGGCTTTGGCCGTCTTCTGCTGCACCACATACAAAAAACCTTCCCGAACACCATCGAATCGCATATTCAAGATGTCCGTCCGGCGCTGTGCGGTGATCAGTGCCAAGTCGATAGCGTTCTGCAGCCAGAACGGCGACTTCTTCCGGATGGCTTTCAGGCCTTCGATGGTATGGCGCTTGCGTTGCTTCTTCTCGATCCGGTTGATGGTGCTGGCCGCTGGGTTGTCTGGGCAAAGGCCTTTGGCCGCTGCGTGGTTGAAGATGTCGATCAGCAGGGCGCGGCACTGGTTGGCAGTGCGCGGCGTGAGGGCATCCAGCATCTCGGCGATCATGCGGATCGTGATCTGGTCGACCGCTTTGCCTTCGAACTGTTTCCGGAAGCGCCGGAAGTGCACGGCGTAAAGGCCCAAGGTCCCTTTTGCCAGTTCCCGTGGCGGCAGCACGTCGCGCTCGTATGTGTCCAGGAAGCCGGCGAACAATTCCGACGTGCTGCCCATCACGGCACCGATCAGGTCGGCGCCGCGCATGAACTCCAGATTCAACTGCTTCGCGGCATCGATCGCTTTGATTCGGTCGGAGCCGAACTGGAACCACTTACCGTCGGTAGGCCGGCGGTAGCGATAAGTCGAGCGCCGCGAATCGAAATACAGGTTCTGCGGGAGGCTCTTATTCGCCTTGTTGCGCGGCCGTGGGACCATCATGCAGCTCCTTTCAATACCATCGTGACCAGGTCGTTGCCTTCCGACTTGCTGAACGCCGTCCAATCGACGTACCAGAGTTTTCCAATCTGCTCACCGGGCACCTGACCGTTACGGATGTAGTTGCGGATTGCTTGGGGGCACGGGGGAGTGCCGTTTGCGCCCCATCGCCGACGTTGAAATTCGCTGATCTTGATCAATTCTCGATTCATTGATTACCTCGGAAGCATCCGCGACGGATCGGCTGACATCATGATGGATTAGGCGGTTGCCAACTGGGCGCGGCGGAGAGGGAAGGCCTCTCCCTCCCACGGTCCCGGCTTCCCGCGTATCACGCCATACTGTTTGTAACGCTGAGGTCTTTTGCTGGAGAACAGCTTCTCACAAGCTTCAAACAGGGCTTTCTCCCCCTTGAGAGCGATCAGCTCTTGCCCTGCAATTGACCCCACCTGAACCCATCCCGACTTGTCGCGACCATAGTTCTCAGTCTTGAACAGCCGGTAACGATTTCGGTGCCCAGTACTGGGAGAGGAGGTCTCAGTGTTCAGGTAGAAATGGATCCCATCCCGGTGAGTGCGAAGGATTGTTTTAGCCATTGTGCAACTCCGGTTTGGTTACGGAACGAAGGTTCAGCAGCTTGATGCCGCACGCTTTAGCCAACTCCTGCAGATCCTGTACGGTGGTCTGATCTCGCTTCATTGCCATTCCCAGATCTATCAGGCGCTGGCCGAACTCTGCAAATTCGCTTGCTTGGCTCTGTGTTTGATTCGTCATGGTCTGTCTTCTCAGTTGTTGTAGCCAAAAATGCACTTTCTCCAGACGAGCAAATGCCTGCCGCGTTTGTTGGCGTTCGCGCAGGATGATCAGAGCTCTAGGTTGTCGTGTGGCAAAGGAGATGCAGACAGAGATTAGCAAAAGCTAAAACAAAACTCAATGCGAGTTGCTAAATGTTATCTGAGATTCGCTTTCCCGGTTCAGGCCGAGCCAGTTGCCACTCGTGGTGGCGATTTAATGGTGCTAGATTTCGGCCACTGTATGTCGCTCGGCCTCGGCTTGAATAATCAGGTTTGGATCTGGTGACGACGAAGGCCGTAGGCGAGTGCTCCACTAGTACTCGATCCTGCACGGGTAGGGTGTCCAAGGAAGAACCTATGATTACGAATGATGAAGTGTACGAACTGGCCACGAAGATTTATCTAAAGGGAAATGCATCCTTGCAGGCTGCGCTAGCGGCGCTGGACCCCAATGAAGCTGATGCCCTAGGAATTACTGACGAGCAGCAGCGCGATCAGTTTTTACAACTGGCACTCCAAGCCGCCGCTGCCGATCGTGGTCTTCTTCCTTGGGCGTATATGCTGACTCTCGTAGAGACAAGTGGAGTCGACGTTCGGCACTTTCGTGAAAAGGCAGCTCGCGAAGAAGCTGAAGCCCTCGGATTGGATAAGCTGATCTAGCTTCTGAAAGAAACTTGACGACCGTATGGATAAAGCGGCGCGTGGAATAGACGAATGACCTCATGGCGAACCCTGGGTTTCTGGGGCAAGGTTTCGGCCTGTGTTTGGATGGTGTTCCTGGTGGTGATCGCTAGCGAATCAGGCGTTAGTTGGATGGATGGAGGTTCTTCCGGCCGTAAGCGCGTTTTCAGTCCTGGCTTTCTCGTGCTGTGCGTTTTTGTCGCTGTGGTAGAGCTCATACTACTTGACCACTTGTACGGCGCATGATTGTGATGGGGGGGGGGGGCGAACGGTTTATCCGAACCATGCGGGGATCTTCCTCGGCGCCGATCCGGCGTTGCCCGGTGGGGAAGTAGCAACGTTCGGCCCTGGTTCTTTCCTGCTGCACCACCTGTACGGCAGGCCGTCGGATGTAAACGTTTTCGGCGGCTCATGGCTTGACAGCACTGCGCTTGTGTACAGGATGGACGCTAAAGGTAAACTGTGCCAAATGTAGACCCAACTATTCACGTTGAGACGTTGAGCTTCAGATGACGAGAGACGAATTATTGATAGAGGAGGCAGCCTTCGAATTTGCAAGGCTTAATAGATCCGCTCTCGCCAGACGGATTGCCGACACCAACATTTTCCCACCAGAAGACTATCCGATCACCGTTTTTATGGCAGGCTCACCAGGTGCGGGAAAGACGGAGATCTCCAAAGCGCTCGTGGAAATCATTGAGGAAGGCGATAACGATGTTCAGGCCAGAAGGGTCCTGCGCATAGATCCAGACGACTTTCGAGTTTTAATACCAGGATACAATGGTAGCAATTCTTTTTTATTCCAAAGAGCCGTTACGAAAATTCTTGAAAAAGTGCTAGATCGAGCTTTTGAAAAGCGTATCTCCTTTATTCTTGATGGCACGCTGGCCAACATAAATGTAGCAAGACGTAATATTGACCGAGTATTGGGCAATCGCCTAGCCGCCCAAATTATGTATGTTTATCAACGACCTGAGTTGGCGTGGAAATTTGTTAGGGCTAGGGAAATTACAGAGGGGCGGAACATCCCAATGGATGAGTTCGTCAAACAGTACTTGGCAGCCAGAAGGAACATTGTCGAGATAAGGCGTTCCTATGGGGAAAGCTTGATCGTCAATTTGCTCGTCAAAAACACTGATGGCACTGATGGAGCGTACGAAGGCGACGTTACGGCGGACCAGATTGACGATCTGATACCTGAGACCTATGATCACATTGAGCTTATAGAGCTCTTAACTGAGGCAGAGAAAAATGAGTGCAGCTAAGACCGGAAAATCCAGTCCATTGGCTGAATTTTTCTGCAAAGCTTCCCCCGAGACCAAGCGGGACGTATTCACAGTGGCGATGACTAAAGCAATCGCTTCTCAACGTGACGTGCTGGATAAGGCGGAAGCTATCAAAATGGCGCGAAAGACCGAGAACGCGTCCGGTTGAAAGTACGTTGTGTAAAAAGCCCGGCCCAGCGCCGGGCTTCTTGTTTCTGTGATCCTGTGTTCCGCCCTCGAGCCGCTCAGTCGTCTCAGAGAACTTCACGCCAGCCTTTCGCACTAGCTGGCGCCACTCTTCAGCAGTGATTAGCCCCTCCTGTTCCATCGTGTCAGCCATTTTCAGCAGCTCGTCATACTGTTCCTCGGCGGCCATTCGCATTTCTGGCTCCTCCAGCAACTTGCGCCAGGCGGCTAGGGCTTGTTTTTCTCTTCTTCTCTCATGGCGATTCACCTAATGGAGTGTGAATCGGTAGAGCTCATCCGAAGCAGGAGGGTTCAGTTGCGGTGATTGACGCCCGTCTTAACCTAATCGCGCAGACTATGGCAAAGAGGGCAAAACGGCTAAGAGCTCATCCAGCGTCGCCTTGTCCCGATCAAAGTAAGCACCGCCGGCGTTTGTGACAGGGAACTGGAGGTCGCCAATCTCGACGACGTCTGCAACGGAAAATAGTGGGATCAGCTCAAACCCTTTCGCTTCTCTGATCTCGATCCGCCACGACTCATCATCCTCGGCTATCATCGCCGAAAAGACCTCCGCATCCTCCCGTGTACTGAAGAGCTGCAGCAACTCGATCGACCAGGATTTCCCATGGTCGCGATATCTCACGATGTCAGGCTCTCCATCGCTCAGAAGGTAATAGGCGCTCTTTTGTCCGAGTAGTTGAGCGTCGGGATGATTGGGGCCTCTCCGAATGATCCAAGCGCCGTTGGGGCCTTTGGCACTGATATGCGGGATCAGCGCGAACTGCTCGATCGTCGGCTCATCGTCAAACGGGTGATACGGTAGGGCTGGCCTGCCGAGGTGTAAGACAGTGGCGCCGCATCTCAATCTTCCTCGATGAGTCTCTGACGCGTCCCAATATCCGAAAAGTGAGTACCTGGCCATCAACCGAATGATCGCGGGCATTAGCGTCTGGGATTTTTTACCCATCATGGGCGAGACCCGTATGAGCCTACGGTCACGTTCGCTTAGCGCAGAGGTGTCGATGGGCTCGAGATCCTTCTGAGTGATCTGTACAAAGTCCCACGCGATGATTCCGTCTCTCTCCTGTACCACAAGCTGCTGAAGTCGCTCAGGGGCCATGTAGAGTTGTTCCGCTCGCAAGGGAATAGAGTCCGTCTCTCGTTCAGCGCGGCCGGCGCCTGGGTCCGGAGTGATCGAATTGATCGGCGCTCTCCAATCACACCCAGGACTGTTCCAGATCTGAACGGCGTTCTCGAACACGATACCAGCGGTGCTGCTCTCCGGCGTTCCAAAGTAATAGCGAACGTATTGAGGCGTGCCGAAGAATGTCTTTGTCATGGAGGTAGTCGAGGGATGGGTTCCCTCAACTACCTTGTATTCGAGGACGAGATCTAAGTCTCCGCATGTCACGGCGCCGCGGGCGTAGGAGCCCACCACCCACAAAGAGGTGATCTCAACCAGGGAAGTCGCCGGCCTGTTGAGGAAGTTTTTGTAGGCGATCGAGCGGACTGATGCCTCGTCCAGCCTCTGGCAGATTCGCTCCAGCTTCTTGGTAAATGACTCGCGGGGATAGCGCTTTTCGAGTGCGGGCATGCTAGTAACTTGGTTGTGTGGTGAGTAATTAACCCTATCACCATCAGACGTCTCGCTGCCATTAGCAGCTGGTAAAGGATTTCTGGGCGCAAGATAGCATGCGATACACTTATAATTATTCGTTTGCTCTAATTTAGCAATTCGTACTAAGGATTTTTGCATGGGCTCCTATTTGCTCAGCTATATATATTGACTCATACAGCGAAATGGAAATTGCCATGTCAATAATCGTAACGTTGGATATGTATTCTGGGAGGCAGAATCCGTCATGGGAGTTGTCTGAGGCAGATGCCAAAAAATTTATGAAGATGATGTCTAAAAGGAAAGAAATATCAACCACCACATCTCCAGGTTCGTTAGGCAGGCTTGGCTATCGCGGTTTGGTCGTGACGCATGCAACCACGCCTGTTGCCTCTGGAACTATGCAGTTTAGAGTGTTCGACGGTATTGTGGAGCCTGCAAGCCTTGCAGTACCTAATCTGATTGATAACGATAGTGAGGTCGAAGCATTTCTGATTGATGCGGCTGGGACCGCTTTAAGCTCAGATGAAATAGGCTTTATAAAGGGTGAAGTGGAAAAAAACGTAAAAGGCGGTGTTGCGAATAGTTTTCTGCAGTTTGAGATGTTGGCAGCACCGCCGTTTGATCCAACAAAGTGGAACAGCTCAGATGCGATAAGATTGCATAATAATTGTTATAACTATGCAAATGACAAGATCACCAACACATTTGCGCAACCAGGAAAAGGAAGCGGACAGGAAGGGCCCTATCCTCCAACGTGTCCGGGTACCGGCCAGGCAGCAGTACGGGATGGTCAAATTGTCGTAAAAAATCCTGACGTGTCTCCAGCCGAGGGGCAGATCATTGCCTTGGTCGTCTCTTCAACACCGGGCTTTTTCGACTACCACTGGTATCGGCGTGACTCGAATGGAATGTGGTCGCATAAGCCTGGACAAACCCCGGCGAAAAATACAGACAACTCTGGGAGGACAATATCTAACCCAGAAACCTGTGATCGTGGCCCCTACAATTTATTCTGTGGTTATTTCAATAGCATTCCTTCAAAAACTACGATTCGGTGACATTTCCTCATCCAGATCAGCCCGCCGTCGCGGGCTTTTCTGTGACCCCGCTTTTTTTCCTGTGCAGGCCTTCGATGCTTCTGGTGTGATAGCCAGTTCATCGATTAGGCGTATTCAATTTTCGCCTCCTTCTTTCGCTCCGCGCCCCGTGTTGAATGAATAGATCCTAATCTTGTCGATTCAGACCTCATGCCCGCTTATCAATACTGGCTTTGGGAGCATCTAGCTCGTTCTCGACTATTACATTTTGCTAACTGGCGATAGACTGGATGCTATCGAAATCGGAAGAGCCGAAGGGGCTGAGGTTAGGAGAATGGGTGCGTCTGACTTTTTGGATCGGATTTTTGAGAAATTTGTTTGTGTTACTGATTTGCTTGTAAGTGTTTCCTTCTCGGATGAAAAAAACGTGTTGTCCTTGCAAGAGGCCGCTCAGGTTGTACTTGGCTGTTTTCAGTCAGTGAATAGTTTGCTAGTCCCGCAGAAGCTGGATGCGACGGGTTTGCCTATAGATGATGACTCTAAATATGCTGTGAGTTTGCTCGAAAAAATAGCCGGCTCCTCAGACTACCGAGAACAGAGCTTAGGTCGATTTAGCGATGGTTTCTTTTTAGTGGCAGATGAGAGCTTGCGTTATGGGTTTAAGAACAATGTTTGGGATCTACTGAGTCGTAGTGGAATAGAGAATAGCTGGAGGATTAATCCAAAGGTTGGCGATCGTAAGCTTTCTATTCTTGCAAGTGTGTGGAAGGCGACGCCTAGAGAGATTAGTCTGCTTTTGGAGACTTACAATTATAAGCGTCCTGTCATTATTAAAAGTTTGCGAGAAGGATTTAATAATGATCGTATTACGTTAATAGATGAGGGCGATAGGCCAGATGTTCTTGGAATTGATCAGCAGATAAATTTGTTTGAAGTGGTAGGGTGGTTTGAAAATAATAATATTAAATGGCCTATTCCAGAAGTAGTTGATGTAGCGTCGCGTCGTTACGGTGGGATTGTAGGCTTAACAGCTGTAGATGAGGCTCGTCTTAAAGTTGTTGAGCGCAGATTGACTCAACTCGAGAACGAAAACCTTGCTTTGGTTGATGAGAACAATGATCTGAAGGTGTTGCTTGAGATCCAACAGCAGTCGAATTTGGCCTTTAAAACCGAAAGTGCAGGCGAGAGGTTCCCTTACTCAACCAAATTGCTTTCAGCAATGAAGCTCGCAGCGGAGCATTTCTGGATGGATTTCGACGCTGATCGGCCACCCCTTCAAAAACAGGTCAGAGCCTTTATCGCGGAGCGTGCGGGTATTCCGAATGACCGTAAGGCCGCGGAGCTTGCCGGGGCTATCAAGCCTGACGGTCAGCCAGACATTTGATGCCATATGACATAGTGACATGCCAGCATGTCACTACTTTCATCGCCTCTGCTCGTGCGGCATTCTTTCTCCCATGCACTGGGGTTCAAGTGAAAGAGACTACATAAGCCACTGATACCCCATTTCTCTTCAGAAGATGGCGTTCAGCTCGCGTGAAATGACTGATGAGTTCGGCGGTGGTGGGATTCAATACTAACGTGCGCTTTTCTGGCGTCACTTATTAGCAGGTCAAAATGATACGACGATTACATCACCGCCCCAGGAAATCTCATAGCCGGCACTCGTTAATTCCTGTTCGATCCCTCCGAAGATCTCATCACGCTCGTCCGAGGTCATGGAGTCCAGGTTGTACCCGACTAGCTCTACTGTTGTGCTGCTGAGCCCTCGAGAGACTGCTTCGTTGAGATCTTCCAGTAGTACTTCTCGGAGTGTTTGAGAGAGGTTGCGGCGAGCTTTCGCGGATAGCTCCTTCGCTCTGCTGGCTGGTAATAATTCAGGAACCGGCATCGCTTCAAAGACGCTGTCTTCGAGGCGAGCGATTATCTCCGCATTTAGGGAACGTTTTGCCTCTCTAGCAGCGTCTTCGATTTTTTCTCGGAGATCTGGAGGCATGCGTAATTTGAACTGCGAATCTTCTCTACTCATGCGGCAGATGATGGACCACGGTGGTGTTGACAGCAATAGGACCACCGTGGTTCTATGGTCTTGCGGACCACGGTGGTCCGTAAGGGGGGTGGCAAAATTGCGTAGCCAATATCAGTTGAAGGTTCGGCTTCCCGCTGAGCTGAAGCAGTGGCTTGAGACGGAGGCGCTATCTAATCGACGCTCTAAATCCGCAGAGATTGTATTTAGGCTGACGAAAGAGAAGTCGCGGTTGGAAGAGGTGAATGCCTTAAACGAAAAAGCCCCGGCGTTTGCAGACGCCGAGGCTCAGATGTGATTAATTTCGAGGTCAACCACATGAAACAGAATACGGCATCACAGGAAAAACTCAATGCTGGCGCCGTCAAGGTGCCACTCACCGTTGAGAACTCATTCGTTAGCTGTAATGTCGAGAGACAGGAGTTGTTTGCGGTGCGCCCAGGAATTCCTGCCGTGGATGCGCTTAACCAGGCGTCCTGCATTCTCTACAGCGTGAGGGAGTCGCTGTGTGAGGCCGGGATGCAAACGCTGGTCATATCTCCAAGCCAAGCATGGTTGCTCCACATGGCGGTCGAGTCAGCCAAAGCGGTTATTGACGCTGTGGGTGAAGGCCTGGAGAAGCTCGCATGAACAATTCCTTAAGCCAACATGGGTATCCAGCCGGCGCAGCGTCACATTTTCAGATTCACCAGCATGTGTCGCGGACTATGTCTTCCATTGATATTTCCGAGCTTGTCGGGTCGCGCCACGATAGCGTGAAGCGCACCATCGAACGCCTTCAGGAGAAGGGGGTTGTGAGCTTTACACCGTCGGTGGAAACCTCACACGAAGGTGCAGGCGCGCGGCCCGTGGAAGTTTACTTGGTCAACAAGCGCGACAGCTTCATTATCGTCGCCCAGCTATGCCCAGAGTTCACGGCTCGCCTGGTCGATCGCTGGCAGGAGCTGGAAGAGCACCTTGTAAAACCTGACTACTCTGCAGCCCTTAGCGATCCCCGTACGCTCCTTGCATTGCTCACTGAAAACGTTACGAAGGTCGTCGCGTTAGAGGCGAACAACACTGAACTGATCAAGGAGAACCACCTGTTGGAGGTGAAAGTGGAGCAGGACGCTCCGAAGGTGGCATTCCACGACATGGTCACGGTGTCGCACAAGACGTACAACGCAGCCCAGGCAGCAAAGATCATTGGTACCGGCCGTACGCGCCTGCTGCAGTTCATGCGCCAGAAGGGGTGGGTGACGAGGAGTAATGAGCCTTACCAAGCGAAGATCGAAGCGGGCCTGCTTGATGTGAAACTGGGTACGTTCGAGCATCCTTTAGAGGGCACAGTCCCAACCTGTTCAACGCTGATCACCGGAAAGGGGCTCACCAAGCTTCAGGCCATGTGGCTGAGCAGGGAAGAGGACTTGCTTTCCTAGAAGTGAAGAGAGCCCGGCCTAGCGCCGGGCTTTTACTTTCTGGTCTCATGACTTTTCAGAGTTCGCCTTCTCGAGCAGGCCGGCGATACCTTCAAGTAATATCAGATCTGACTCCCTGAGCTTTCCCTTCGCCGCGGCGCGGGCCAGTTTGTCGATGATGGCAATCGATTTAGCTGAGGCGGTCCCAAGCATCGCCTGATAGGCAGGGGATTGTTCCCGGACGACTTCAAAGCGGGCGAACTCACCCTCAATCACGTTGGAGCCGTAGCCTGCCGGGTTGACCAGTACGCCAGGCGCCAAGCCGATTTTCTGCTCAAGGTTCAACGCCGCTTTCTCGCCCAAACCTCGATGACCATTGAGAATCTGTGACAGATAGGAAGCGTCCAAATCGTGCTGTTCGGCAAATTCTTTTTGGCTGAGTTGGCCGATTACGCGCCGCAGCGCTTCGACCCTAAGAGTTTTCATATCCATAGACGAATAATGGTCTCGATTTAGCAGTTGGTAAATTACAAATAGCTGTTGCTGAATAAATTAGCAATGTGTAATCTGAAGCTCTTTCGGAGATCACCATGACGCTACTCGAACTCATCCGCTCCTTGGAGCCGGCGCAACTGGATGCTCTAGCGGAGCGAAGCGGTACAAGCGTTGGCAACCTCAAACAGATTGCTTACGGATACCGACTCGCAGGACCTGGCCTGGCGATCAATCTTGATCGCGAGTCGGGGAGGGCGGTGACGTGTGAAGAACTGCGTCCTGATATCGACTGGGCTTATCTGCGCAATTCACCTACCAGCTCCGAGCAATCTGCCGCCTGATCCGATGAGCAAAGTTTCGCTCATCGACAAGACGTGCCGCCACGACAACAACGAAGGGGTTTCCCGAGATGGAACAGGTACATCGCGCAATTCATGAAGCAGTGCTTGATGCGGGTCCTAAGCAACTGGCGCACCTGATGGGCATGAGCCACACCGCGTTGCTCAACCGCAGTAACCCAAATGACGATTCGCACCGACTGAACCTGGAGCAGTTCCTACAGATTCTGGTGCACAGCAAGAACCCTGAACCATTGCAGCTACTTGCGGGGGCTTTGGGTTACGAGTTGGTACCCCAGGTGAAGCCTGAAGGGGTCAGCTTGGTGCAAGCGTTGGTGAACTTGGCAGCAGAGTCTGGCGACGTTTCTCGCGCTGTCCACGATGCCCTGGCGGATGGTCGTGTGACCCAAATTGAGAAGGCAGGAATCCAGAAGGAAATCGGCCATGTGCGCGAGAGCTTGCTGGTTTTGGAGGAGTCCGTGAGGGCCGCGTGAAGAGGCTGTCAGGACAGGGCTTGCATTATTTCAAACGGGTGGATGATGAGATTCGCCCGGGTCAGAAAGCAATAAACCCGGCTGGAACCGGGCTTATCAAATCGTCCTGTGCAACCAGGACAACACATCTCACAGAGGTACTAATCATGGCACACGCAATCCGTAGTGAACAAGTCAGTTCGAATGTGCATGCATTCCCTCGTTCTCAGGTACGAGATTCTGAAGTTACGTTGTACGAAGCCAAAAAAGGGAGTGCGCTGCATGGTTTGACCGAAGAGCAACGCATCGCGGTCGCGGAGCTCATCCAGGCCGAGCGGAAGCATGCGGTTAGATGGTGGACATTTCTCAACGAAATGCGCGCGCGTGGCTCGTTGCCAGATTGGGTCAAGAATCAAGGTGTCGGTACCGGCCCTGAGTACGATCGTTATCGGGGGGATTGTGAGGCTGTAAACCTGGAACTCTACGGAACCCGGCGAGTGCATGCCGCGGGTGGTTATTGCAGCGTGGAGTTCGACGCATGAGCCTGCCAAATATTCCCATGACACCGAGGGCCGATTCATCGGGCTCGGCACACATCGTAGGCCGGGAGAAAACTAAATGAGGTCTCTCCTTAAGTCGCCTGTGGAACCCACCACGCCCTGCAAGATAGCTGGACCTTGGCCTGTCTATACCAGCTTCCGAAATCTCCCTGAGCGTGATCGCTGGGTGCTTTACGGAAGTGCCAAGGCGTATAGACAGGCCTTGGAAGATCAGGGGTTCATCATGGCTGAGTCTTACGACGCTTTCATCAAGCGTGTGACCAACGAGTTGGAGCTCTGAACTATGAGCATCATTCGCGCCCCTCGCCCAGAGGGGAACTTCTACCTGTTGAGCAAAAGCATCAGTGAGGACCGACGATTGAGTTGGGGCGCTCGCGGCATGTTGGTGTTTCTGCTGGGTAAGCCTGACCACTGGAAAGTCTCTCCGGCACATCTGCGCGGCGAGACAGCGGCATCTGCAAAACCCACTGGCCGGGATGGGATCTACGGGCTCCTGGACGAGTTGATTAACGCCGGTTACGTGCGTCGAGAGCAGTCACGGAGCGAGGCCGGCGTACTCGGTGAAGTGAACTATTTGGTCTCGGAAACACCGCTTCCGGATTTACCGTATCCGGCTGAACCGCATACGGCTCGACCGCATACGGCAAATCCGACACTAGTAAGTATTGAAGGTAAGCAAGGACTGAATGAAGCAGTAAAGACTGAAAAATCTGCAGGCGAACCGAATCTGATGGAGGCCTTCGAGCAGTTCTGGAAGCTGTACCCAAACAAGGCAAGCAAGAAGGACGCTCGTAAGGCTTGGGAGAGATTGAAGCCAAATGCCGAGCTTCAGCAAACCATGTTGACCGCATTGGCCCAGCATCGACTTTCCCGAGATTGGTTGAAGGATGACGGTCAGTACATTCCCCATGGTTCCCGTTGGATTAACGGAGAGAAGTGGAACGACGTACTGAAAACCGCAGGCACGAGCTCAATTTCGGCTTACCACGGTCTGCCAAGCCATACGCAGGAGCTATACCCGGAGGTGAAGAATGGCGCGAACTTCTAATTTTTGCCGGCAGCCTTGTGTCCGCTTTTTTGATCTCGAATGTCCGGTGCATGGCTCGGTGAGCAGTTCCGAAATTGAGCAGTTCGACGGCTCTGTTTTGCCACGGGGCTGCAAGCATTGCCACTGGGAGGCTCTGCACACTGCTCCGAAGTCGACGGAGGCACACATCCTGGCGAGAGGTAGGAAGAAAGCCGAAGACCTAAACAGGCTGCTTGTAGGCTCTGGTATCTCCCCACGTTTCAAAGGGTGCACCTTCGACACCTACAGGACCGCTGAAGGAGGGGCTGGTATGGCCAAAGCTCTAGGTGCCTGTAAAAACTATGTTGCCCAATTTACCGACAACTATGCCGCCGGCCGTTCACTTGTCCTTTCCGGCAATGTCGGTAACGGGAAAACCCATCTTGCTTGCGCGATGGTCCAGGCAGTCATCCGTGAGCATGGAGCTCAAGCGGTAATCGTCACCGCAGCTGAGATCATCCGCGTCTTCAAGAGAGCGATGGATCGCAGCTCCGAGTATTCGGACAAAGATGTCCTCGACGAGCTGGCGAGTTTCGACTTGCTGGTGATTGATGAAATTGGTGCTCAAAGCGGCAGCGCATATGAACTAGGTGTTCTTCATGAGGTGATCGATCGCCGTTACCAGCTTGTCTTGCCAACTGTCGTGGTTTCCAACTTGGCTGCTGCGGATCTAGCTCGTTACATCGGAGACCGAGCGCTCGACCGCCTGCGCCAGGCCGGCGGGAAGGCTATTGGTTTCAACTGGGCATCCGCGCGAGGTGCTGTATGACACGAGAACTGTTTAGCGATGAGGCGGAGCACGCTTTGTTGGGCGCTATGATGTTGGACTCCGACTTATTCGACTCCATTACAGCCCAAGTGCAGGTGTCGGACTTCCATGACCCAGAGAATGCTGCGCTGTTCCAGACGATGATTGGCTGTCACGCGGCAGGATGTCCCGTCGACCCTGTAACGCTGCATGACTTCGCCGAATATTTGCCAAGCGGCACCCGCACCATGGCATATGCGGGCGAGCTCGCCCGCAACACGCCCAGCACCGCCAACTGGAAGGCTTACGCCAAGGTTGTAACAGAGCGGGCCGTGCTGCGCCGCCTTGTGGATGCTGCTGACGCGGTGCGCGAACTAGCAACCGAGAATCGACCGGTTGCCGAGATCATAGCCAACGCCCAGCAGGCAATGGCCGATCTGCGCGACCTGCAAACCGGTGAACCGGACTTTAAGCGGATGGATGAGGTGGTAGCGCGCAACGTTGACACCATCGACGCAAAGTTCAACAAAACGGTGCAGTCAGGTTTGTCTACCGGGTTGGTGGATCTGGACAAGCTCATCCGCGGCCTGCGGAAAAAGACCGTCACCATAGTGGCCGGGCTGCCAGGGAGCGGTAAAACCACGCTCGGCCTGCAGATAGCCCAGCACATCGCCTGCAGCGGTGCCGGAGTCGGCATGGTGTTCTCGTTGGAAATGCCGGAGGAAGAGCTGGGCAACCGCGCGCTCGCGTCAATTGGCGGCATCGACCTGCGAAAACTCGATGACGGACAGCTGCAGGACGATGACTGGCCGCGCCTGACCTCGGCGGTTAGCAAGATCCTTGATGTTCCGCTGTTCGTTTCCGACAAATCTGGGCTGACGGTGGCGCGCATCCGCAGCATTGCTCGCCAGGTGCAGCGCGCTCATGGACTCGACGTGGTGGTGATCGATTACATCGGACTGATCGGCTCCAATGGCAAGGCGTTCAACCGCACTTCGGAGCTGGGAAAAATCTCGACCGGCATCGTGAACATTGCCAAGGAGCTGGAGGTGCCTGTGATCCTGCTGGCGCAACTGAACCGCAACTCGACGAACCGCCCGGGTAAGAAGCCAATCGCCTCTGACCTGCGTGACTCTGGACAGATCGAGGCGGACGCTCACTGCATCATCCTCGTTCACCGCGACAATGACTCCGAAGAGGGGCAGAACGGCGTTACCGAATTGATCATGCCCAAATGTAGGCATGCGCCGGTCGGCTCCTGTCTCGTTCAGCAGCAAGGCCAGTACGCCCGTTTCGTTAACTTCGCCGGTAACCGGGAGCCGTCTGACGAAGAGGTCGAGATGAATCGCCCCTTCGCTAGTAAGTACAGGGGAAGTACTCAATGAATGATCGAGTTGCTGCAATGCAGCCGCGCAAGGCTATGAGTGATTTGGAGCGCAAGTTTTTGAAGGTCGCTGGCGAAGAGCTATCCAAGGTTAAGTTGGGTGGTCCGATCGCACTCGCGTATCTGTTGGACATGGTCGCGAGTTGGCATGGCAGCCGAGCACAGATTGGTTTCCATGACTTCGGCCAGCGGTGGCTGATCGAAGGTAATGCCAAGAACAAACCTGCTGACCGGTTACTGCGTGACCTATTTGGCCTAAGTGATCCGGACCCGAGGAAGGCTGCATGAAAAAACGAACGTACATCGGTAAGCCCTTGGGAGATACCGAGTGGATGCTGGAGCAGTGGGGCTTTTGGCGAATGGACGGGATGGGCGTGCCAAGCTACATATCGCCGCTCTACGCACTGATCCGTGACAACACACCGTGCGAGGGTGGGGTGAAGGAGTACTCAATGACCGATGATCTGGCTCTCGTGTTGGACGGGGCAGTCGCCCGTCTGACGATACGCGATCAGCAGATGGGAAATTTCATCTGGTTGTACTTTGGCGCGAAGTGGCCAGCTTTGAGGATTGGCAGGGAAAATGGCATAGGCGAGGCGAAGGCTCGTGAAGTCATTAAGGCCGGAGTAGCATGGATCGATTGCGCTTTAGAGACGATTCGCGAGGCTGCGTAGGCCTGAGCTAATAGGAGGAAATCATTTCAAGATATCCTCCTATGCAATTTGGACGGGCGAAGCTCACAACGTTATGGGGGCTGTCAGTTTCAAAGAATAGGAGGAAGCACCTTAAACCGGGCAATCAATAAATCATCCACGCCTGTGGACATACGGTGCCAGCTCTTTTTCGAAGTTATCCGGCATTGGATATCTAGCGACTGACCTACATGGCGATCCAGAATCGTCATCACCAGCTTAGAAGTATCACAGGATCCGACTAGCCCCTTGGTGGATGACCATGCGATCGAGTAGCTCTCTGGATCGTATGCTGGATCTACCTCTAACTCTAAGGTCAACGTATCTCCCGGGCGAAGGTGGTGATTTGGATTGGTCAAATAAGAAATGGATAAGGCGGCGTCTTGACCGCGCATAATCTGGCCACGCGTGAAGGTTTGTCCAAATGAATCGGTGATCCGAAGTATCAATGGCACGTCATATTCTTGCTGCATATTTTGACCTTTGTAGTGCTCTCGGAGTGATTCAATAACGTCATTGCTGTAGCAGATGATTTGTTCAGCAGCCCGAGCGCTGATTGCGTTTGCGTGCGCGAGATTATTGCGCGGTGACTGTATTCTGCCGAGGAAAGTTCTGGCTTCTTCTCTGCCGTCAGGAAAGGCATGAGAGAGAGGCGTCCTAAAGTGAATTTTGTAAAGATCTGGTTTGCATAGGATTTCGATTGCATCGTCGAGTAGGACGGCATCGATCTTTCGGGGATATCTCGACGGTTCACGAAGCTGACGCTCTACGACTTGGTGGGCAAGTGCATGTTTTATTAAACGATTGCCTTTTGCGTCCTCATAAGAAAAGTAATCTCCGTAGACCGGAGTGAGGGTGTCATCGATCAGGCGTCGAAGCCAATGTTCAAGAGATTCGATTTTCTGCTTACAGATGGAGCGGATATCGGAGTCGGGGAGTGACGAGAGCAATATGGTCATTGGCTGGTTACGGAGTTGGTGAGTCGAAGCGCTGTACGCGCTGTGATGAGGAGTAGAGAGGAATCACCCCGTAAAATAATTCTTTCCTCGCGGATAAACACCTGTTTTCATGGCACAGTATTTAGCTTTTTAAGTGCGACGCAACAGACAAAGCTCGAAAGGATTCAAATCGTGGAATACACCGCACCTACTCTAGCCGCCGAATTGAAGCGTCAGATGATCAGGCAGTTGCCGTCCAGGCCGCTGACCGGTGGCGGATTTCATCATTTTGAACTCAGAGCATCGGTCATTGCTGAAGTCAGCGCTGAAGTGTCCTATGAAGCGTTTGAGACAGTGTTGCTGGATTTGAGCGCAGAATGCCCGGAGTGGGAGATAGAGCTTGAGGGTAGCCATGACAACCTGAAGGCGACCTTCACGAGATAATTCGTGCATTTTGCTGCAGCTTGCGATGTCAAACGGTGCTAATGTCCGCTAGGTTGAACCTGACACAGAGAATGCATGGAGGTGTCTATGGAGACTGTCGCAGATTTTGAAAACCAATTGCTCCTGGCGATCAGTCGATCTACTGAGCATGGCCCCGTGGGTATTGCCATTGAGCGTAACCCTGCGCCAAATGCTAAAGAGCACTGGCATCGTCTGAAATCATGCTTGAACGATTTGGTTGAGCGCGGACTTCTCAAAGCCTTTACATGTTCGCTTTCTCACTCACTTAGGCATGACGTCACTCGATCTGGGTGGATGCACCTGCGAGTGTTACGCAAGCGCAAAAGACTTCCGTAGGATCGCTGTATCATAAGCCCAGCCATCGTGCTGGGCTTTTTATTTGGTGCTTCAACCTTAAACGCATTTAGTGAGATACTGGCATTTCGCCATTAATCAAGAGATGCTCATGAGCAATTTGATGTTTGTTGTAGACGTTTTCGTATCGTGTTTTCACCAGATTCCAACAGCAATCGTGGCAGGGCTAGCCACCTTCGCGGCCCTATGGTGCCGAAAACAGTCATATGAGAATCAGACCGCATGGACAATTGGCCTTGTGGTCGTGCTCTGTCTTTGGGCGATTTTCCCACAGGGTTATCACCTAATCTCACCGCCTGACGTAGAGCATCACCTTGGAGGCGGTCTTGCTCCGCAAGCACCGAATTACAGTGCAATGCTCGTTGCAGATGTGATCATGACTATCGTGGGGTGGGTTATCGCAAAAATCGTCTGGGATCGAAACAACTAAGCACTCGCCATGGCTATGCCAAGGGACTGCAGGCTGTCGATCTCTCGTTTCCATGATTCGAAAACCCGGCTAGATGCTGGGTTTTTATGCCTCAAATTTACCGCAGCTAGGGCGGCCTCACGGAGGCCTGGACGTCGATAGTCGGGTAGTGCGAAGCACTGAATCAACGCCGGCAGCCCGCGCACCCTGATCTCAAACTTGCTTTCGGGGTGGCGCGTGACTGGATCAGCGAGATCGATGCATAGGGGCGTCGACGTTGAGAAGGCCTTTGGCGGACAGCTCGGAAAGACGAGCGCACCTATTCAGGGCCTCTGCATTCGCAGGGGCTTTTTGTTTTCGGCTCCCCACACCCATTGCTCCGAGCTGGGAGTGCAGCTGGGGCTGACTTACTTCAAGGCCTCCGTTACGGAGACTATAGAACCGTCCTCGAGGGATCTCCTGTCTTGCTCCGATCGAACAATCCGCATGTTCTTAGGCGCGTTGACTCCTAGAGATACGGTGTCGCCTTCGACCTTGATCACTTTGATTTGGATTTCGTCGCCGATGTATAGGCGTTTATTGGGCGCTCTGGTTACGACTAGCAATGGGTATCCCTTCTGAATTGGCTCCTTTATCCGCGGGATTAATCGCATGAGTTCCGCGCAAAAGATGTAAGACTTGTCTGGTTGTTCTGCCGAAAAGCCTTATTTAATCCTTCACTCCCTGACCGGGAGAACAACAAGACATGGAGCGACGATGGATCCTACTGACCTCGGCCCAGGCACAGCTACCTGGCTGGGCGGTAGTGCCACGGTGATACTCGGCGGGCTGCTGTGGTTGCGGAAATTCCTCTCGAAGGATGCCGCAGACCGGGCAATGGACAACGCCGATATCGGCACCGTCCGCCGCCTCAATGAACTGCTCGATTCGGAGCGCACCGCCCGAAAGGAAGCGGAGGCTCGTGCCGATCAGTTCGCAAAAGAGCGCAACGACCTGGCTGCTTCGGTTGGCCGCATGGAAGGGAAGATTGAAGCGTTGACCAGTCAGGTCGCCCAGCTCACGGAGCGAGTGACCCTGCAGAGCGACGAGATCACCCGTCTGCGGAACAAGCTCGGAGGTGCTGTGTGATGGACAGATGCGCGATGGAATTCATTGCTCGCCGCTGGTGGCGCCGGGCAGAAGTTTGGGCGATCGCCATTGTGCTGGTCGCCGGCGGTTCGGTGCTGGGGTATCAGGCCTGCTACTGGTCGCTTGCCGAGAAGCAGGCGAAGCAGGTCGAGGAGATCCGTAGCGCGTACGCCACCGCCATGAATGAGCGTGACCAGCGTTTGGACGAATTGACCCGGAAGACTGGAACGGCCGCCGAGAAGGCATCGAAGGCCGCAACCACTGCCACTCAGGCGGCGGACAAGGCGCTTGAAGCGGTTGATCGGGTAAGTCAGTAAGTCGCGACACGTTTCGCGAATCAGCAAATTGTGTCGCGACACTGGAGAGGGGCATGACCAACGTAACTCGCCTGCGCCACGCGCTGCCGTTTAGCCAGGACATCAACAAGGTACTGACCGAGCTGGATAGCGCGATCGCCAAGGCAATCGACGCTGCCAAGGCTGCCGGACTTCCTCAGGGCCTGATCGTCGCCGAGCTGCACGGACACGCCCACGCTCAGACCCATAACATGGTGAAGGCATGACCGCAGACATTCACGACATCGCTGACCATCGCCCGCACCTGACGGTGACGGCTGATAACGGCGTCCACGTGCTGCCTTGTTACCTGGTGCGATCAGTGATCGCCGGCGACAAGCCATCGGCCGTCCTGACTGAGCCAGTGCTGCGCCGGATCATCGAAGAGTGGTTCCAGAAGGTGACCGCATGACTGCAAAGCTCGTTGAGTTCAAGCGTGAGGGTTGGCGCGACGCCGCCGAGACGCTACGCAAGATTGCTGATGACCTCGATGCCGGTGTGCACCCGGAGTGCACTGTAGGCGCGCTGACCCTCATGAGGCCGAAAGGCGAAGTGACGGTGTTCGGGCTGGGACCCAAGTGCGACGACCTGCAGTGCTTGGGTGCAATGCGCTTGGGTGAGCAGAAGCTGATTGATGTGCTGCTAGATGGCGGGGAAGGGTAGGCATGTTGTAGGTGAAGGCGCAGCTAGCCATTCATTTTGACTGCCAATAGAGCGCGATCCTCTGGGAGCGGTTGGAGTACGCCCGGACTTGAACCTGAGCACAGGTACAGGAAGTACCGGCCGTGCTGGTCGCGCAAAATTCGATAGACCTCCGCCGGTCGCTGCCTGCTAGGTGCTTGGCTCCTGTTCGTGAGGAGATCGTAGGCATTGATTTGCATGCGCTCCAAGGCTCCTTTGAAATCAGTTTCAACTTTTGTCTTCCATTGCCGCGCCTGGCGGATCTTGACGAATCCACAAAACGAAATGAATAACACCAAGACGACCAGCGCGACAACCTTCAATCCCTGCTCCATGCGCTCGCTCCTATCCACGTGATAAGGGATAAGCAATAGCGCATCCAGCCACGAATTCAACCCTTCGAGTAAGAGTATGACAACCAAGCAACCCGACTGGGAGGCGATCGAACGAGCCTACCGGGCTGGTCTGCTTTCCCTGCGCGCCATAGCCTCAGAGCATGGAGTGGCGCATAACACGATCATGAAGCGCGCGGAGAAGGAAGGCTGGCAGCGCGACCTGACGAGCAAGGTCAGATCCGCAGTGAAGGACAAGGTGACCAGATCGGTGACCACGGATGGTGACCAGAAGAAACTGGTCACTGATGCCGAAATTATCGAAGAAGCATCCGATCAAGCAGCGGCTGTTGTGCTTGCGCACCGGTCGGGCTTGGCACAGTGGCGAGGCATCGCGAGCAAGCTCAGCGCGTTCCTCTCCAGCGTCACAGTCACTGAAGAAAACCACGGCGACTTCGCTCGGTCACTAAATGCTGGCGTCGACGCTCAGCTCAAAGTGATCAAGGGTGAGCGCCAAGCATTCAATCTCGACACGGAAGAGGGCGACAAGACAGTCGACACCCTGGCCGCGATGATGGACGAACTATCGAAGGACGCCTGACATGAAGCCCGAGCACATGAAGCTGCTCCGGGATAAGCGTTGGCGGTTGAACAATCTCTACTTCATCACTGATAAGCAGGGCAAGAAAGTCCGCTTCCGGATGACGGACGAGCAGATTGAATACTTCGATGGGATGCATACCCGCAACATCATCCTGAAGGCTCGTCAGCTCGGCTTTACGACTGAGTGCTGCATCATCCAGCTCGACGCTGCTCTGTTCGAGTCGGCGAAGTGCGCGTTGATCGCCCATACCCTGAACGACGCCAAGCGCTTGTTCCGGGAAAAGGTGAAGTACGCCTACGACAACCTGCCGAAAGAGATCCGGGCGGCGAATCCGGCGAGCAACGACGCCGCCGGCGAGCTGGTGTTCAGCAAGGGCGGCTCGCTCTATGTCAGCACCTCATTCCGGGGCGGCACGCTGCGTTACCTGCACGTCTCTGAGTTCGGGAAGATCTGCGCCAAGTTTCCGCACAAGGCGCGCGAGATCGTCACCGGTGCCTTTGAGGCGGTGGCCACTGACTGCTTTGTCACGATCGAATCAACGGCAGAGGGCCGGGCCGGTTACTTCTTCGACTACTCACAGAGCGCCGAGAAGCAACTGCTGTCCGGTACGCCGCTCGGCAAGCTGGACTGGAAGTTCTTCTTCTTCAGCTGGTGGAAGAACAAGGCCTACTGGCTCGACCCGGCCGAGGCGGTTATTCCGCAGCGCCTGACCGACTACTTCAGCGAGCTATTCGCCAAGCACGGCATCGACACGAATCCTGGCCAACGCGCCTGGTATGCCGCCAAGGAGAAGACCCTCGGCGACGACATGAAGCGGGAATATCCGTCTCTGCCGGCGGAGGCGTTCCAGCAGTCGATCGAGGGCGCTTACTACGCTCAGCAGTTCAACAAGCTGTATGCCGCACAGCGCATCGGCACGCTGCCAGACAACAGCCATCTGCCGGTGATGACCTTCTGGGACATCGGCGTCAGCGACTCCACGGCCATCTGGTTCGTGCGTCAGGTTGGCGAAGAGTTTCACGTCATTGATTATTACGAGAACTCAGGCGAGGGCCTGCGGCACTACATGAAGGTGCTCAAGGACAAGGGTTACACCTACTCCGAGCACTGGGGGCCGCACGACATCGACAACCGCGAGTTCGGCAGCGATGCCAAGACTCGCCGAGAGCTGGCCCGCGAGGGTTATGAGATCGACGGCGAGAAGTACAGCATGACCTTCGAGATAGTCCCCAAAATTGGCATCAACGACGGCATCGAACAGGTTCGCGAGATCTTGCCGAAGTGCGTGTTCGACGAGGCCAGGTGCGAAGAGGGGATCGGTTGCCTCGAAAACTACAAAAAAGAATGGGACGACAAGCGCGGCTGCTGGAAAAACAACCCGCTCCATGACTGGACCTCTCACGGCTCCGACGCATTCCGGTACTTCGCTGTCGCGAAGAGCGCCAGGAAGCCGGCCACCAAAATCAGAATGGGATTTGCACGCTGATGAGCGACGTCACTTTCACTCGCCCCGAGTACGACGCGGCGAAAAATCGCTGGCGCTTGGTGCGCGACGTCTGCAAAGGCTCGGAGACCATCAAGGCCGCTGGCGATATGTATCTGCCGCGTCCCAATGCTGCTGATACCAGCCAGGACAACAGGGAACGCTACGACGCGTACAAAAAGCGGGCTGTGTTCTACAACGCCACCGGCCGCACCAAGCACAGTCTGGTCGGCGCGGTGTTTCGCACCTGGCCAACCCTTACGGTTCCGTCGGCGCTCGATTACGTGGCGAAGAACATCGATGGGCAGGGCGTGAGCGTTTATCAGCAATCCCAGTCGGTGATCGGGCATCTGCTTGAGGTCGGGCGTCACGGGCTTCTGGTGGACTACGCCGCGGTTGAGGCTGGAACAGTCAGCAAGGCCGACGAGCTTTCCGGTCGTGCCCGCGCGAACATCGCCAGTTACACCGCAGAGTCGATTATCAACTGGAAGACGCGCCAAGTTGGCGGCCAGCACCTCCTGAGCCTCGTCGTGTTGCGCGAAACAGTCGACGTCGATACGGACGACGGTTTCGGCAGTGAGAAGGTCGTTCAATACCGTGTGTTGCGCCTCGACTTCTCTGGCAAGTACACGCAGGAAGTCTGGGAAGAGGGGCCGAGCGCCACAACTCAGAAGGTCGCGCCGTTCACACCATTGAACGGCCTGGGCCGACCTTGGCAGGTGATCCCGTTCCAGTTCGTTGGCAGCGAGAACAACGACACGAGCATCGACGATTCACCTCTGTACGACATGGCTGAGATCAACATCGGCCATTACCGGAACAGCGCGGATTATGAAGAGGCTGCCTACCTGGTTGGGCAGCCTCAGCCATGGATGTCTGGCCTGAGCGATCAATGGCGCGATCACTTGGAGAAAGAAGGCATCTACCTCGGCTCCAGGGCGCCATGGTTGCTTCCTCAAGGCGGTGCCTGCGGCATGATGCAGGCACAGCCTAACGCTGTCGCCAAGGAGGCCATGGAGTCCAAGAAGCAGGACATGGTTTCGCTAGGCGCCCGACTGATTGAGCGTGGCAGCGCGGTGAAGACCGCCACCCAGGCCGACAACGACAGCGCCGCCGAACATAGCGTCCTGTCTCTGGTGGTCAGCAACGTCAGCGAGGCCTACAGCCAGTGCCTGGCGTGGATGGCTGAGTTCGTGAATGCTGCCGGCGAGGTGGTCTACAAGCTCAATCAGGACTTCAGCCAGATCACCCTTGATCCTACGGTTCTGGTTGCGCTGTTCAACGCGGTGCAGGGCGGCAAGCTGCCGGAAGGTGATTTCTGGCAGTACCTGCGCGATCGCGGCGTGATCAACCCGGAGAAGACCGACGACGAAATCCGGGACGAACTCGAAGCGCAGAGCACCGGGCCAGCCCTGGATGATGACGAGGTAATCCCGAATGGCGGCAAACCAAGCAATCCTTGATGCCACGATCCGGCACGCCGTCTTCCTCGAGCAATTGAAGTCGGGGGAGGTGGCGAAGTTCGCGCCGTTCCTCAAGGAGATCGACCGCTCGATCCGTGAGCGGCTGACCCGGGCCGACCTGACGGATTACACCGTCGCTCGGCTTGAGCGGCTGCTGAGCGAGGTCGACAGCCTGCTGCTGGGCATCTTCGACCGGTACAGCGAGAAGCTGAACCTCGATTTGGTGGATATCGCCAACTACGAGGCCGAGTTTGAGGCGACCAGCCTGACCCGGGCCGCGCCGGTTGGCGTTTCGTTCGACGCGGCGGTACCAGGTGCAGCGGCAATCCGCGCTGCAATCCTCACCAACCCACTCAGCGTGCGCGGCGCGGACGGCGGCAAGCTGCTCAAGTCGTTCATTGATGGCTTCACCGCTACTGAGCGGCAACGCCTCACTGGCGCGATTCGGCAGGGCTTCTTCGAAGGCCAAACCAACTTCCAGATCATCACGAACATTCGCGGCACCAAGGCGCTGAAGTACAACGACGGCATCCTGGCCACGACCAACCGCAACGCCGGCGCCATCGTGCGGACGGCGGTGCAGCACGTCGCCACCCAAGCGCGCATGGAGACGCTGAAAGCGAACTCCGATGTCGTGCCGTCGGTGGAATGGGTCAGCACGCTGGATTCGAAGACGACCAGCCAGTGCCGGACGCTCGACAAGCGCCGTTTCAAGCTAACCGAAGGACCGAGACCACCGATCCACATCAGCTGCCGTTCGACGGTGGTGGCGGTGACTCGCTTCAGCGCGCTTTTCGCCGAGGGTGCCACGCGGGCATCCATCGGCGATAGCGGCGCGCAGCAGGTAAGGGCAGACCTTAGCTACTACGACTGGCTCAAGCAGCAGCCAGCAGCGTTTCAGGACAAGGCCATCGGCCCGGTTCGGGCGAAGCTGTTTCGCCAAGGCGGCCTGAGCGTCGAACGCTTCGCCGAGCTGCAGCTTGATAGAAATTTTTCACCTCTGACGCTCGCACAGATGAGGACTCTTGAGCCTCTGGCGTTCGAGCGTGCTGGCTTACAACTCTGAGCATTTCGAACGCTCATCTTCGAAGGAACGCATGTGTTTGATGTAGTTGCCATTCCATCCGCTGAATGACTCTTTGGCGGCTGCAATCGCACTTTCCATTTGCTCGTTGGTGTGGGCCGAGAGTCCAAGCTGTACTGTCACTGCGAGCTTTAACGCAACGTAGTTGAGCTCGACAGGGGCATATGCAGTTAGTGCAAATGCAGATTTCATAACCTGCTTACCCGGTTCTCTTGGTATCTCCTTAGCGCCTGCGAAAGATCCTAAGAAGCTGCCCATGTCGCCGAGCAGATATTCTGCCTTTTTTCGAGTGATCATTTCTCGTTCGTCCACGCGCTTTATGCAACCTTCGATGCGGTTCAGCTTTGCTGACGAAACAAGCGCATATGCGCCGAAACCGGCAGCAACAAGCGTTGCGAAGGCTGTAATGGATGTGACAAGCAATGTATTCGATACGGTAGCAGGGTCCTTGGTCTCCTGAGAGCTCAGCTCACGTTTCGCTCGGGTCGTAAGGCGCATTCCACGATTTCTCTTTAATTCGGGCCGAGAACTCTACCCGGATTTTCACCACGCAGGCAGGGCCTGCACCTACGTCTCTGGGAGACAACCAATGCTGAAATTCCAACTGGATACCCTGGATGGGGTAGATGAAGCCGTGCGCGCTCTTTACACCGAGAAGGACGGCAAGTTCGTACTCGGCATTGAAGGTCTGCCGCAGCAAGAAGATGTATCCGGCCTAAAGGCCAAGGTTGATGAACTGCTCGGCGAGAAGAAGGCCGCCGAGAAGAAGGCTCGCGAAGCCGAAGAAGCTGCGCGACTGGAGCGGGAAGAACTCGCTCGCAAGTCCGGCAACGTCGAAGAACTCGAGCGTTCCTGGACAGAGAAATTCACTCGCCGCGAAGCTGAGCTGACCGGCACGCTGGAACAGGAGCGGGCAACGCTGAGCGGGCAGATCCGGGATCTGACTGTCGGCCGTACCGCTACTGATATCGCGTCTGCCCTGGCTGTTCAAGGCAGCGCCAAAGCCCTGTTGCCGCACATCGAGCGCCGTCTGAGCGTCGAGCAGCGCGACGGGAAGCCTGTTGTGGTCGTACTCGACGCGCAGGGCAAGCTCTCGGCGGCAACGCTGGACGAGTTGAAAGCAGAAATCGCGAATGACGCGGCGTTCGCGCCGCTGATCGCGGGCAGTAAAGCATCGGGCGGCGGGGCCGGCGGTGCAGGTAGCGGGGGCGGGGCCCCGAAAGGAAAAATCGGCGGTACCAAAGAGGAACGCACGGCTGCGATCGCAAGCCGGTTCCCAGATCTCCCTCAATCGTAAGGAAATAACTCATGTCCCTGTCGCAAATGCAGGTCTTCAACCAGTACATCATGCCTGCGACTCTCGAGACGCTGGATCAGTACCTGGCCGCTTTCAACGCTGCGAGTCGCGGCGCTATCGTGCTGTCCCCGGACGGCTTCACTGGCGACTTCCTCCAGGAGTCGTTCTTCCAGACCCTGGCTGCAGCTCAGCGCCGCGTGGACCGCTATAGCGCCAACGCCGCTGTTGCTGCCACCGACCTGACCGAACTGAAAAACACTTCGGTGAAGGTTGCCGGCGGCTTCGGCCCGATCCGCTATGAGCCATCGCAGATGACCTGGCTGGAGCGCCCGACCGCGCAAGGCATCGAAGTCGCGAGCCGCGCGTTCGCTGAAATCCTGCTGAAGGATCAGTTGAACACTGCGATCGCGGCGCTGGTGGCAGCAATCACCGCCCAAGCGGCAGCAGTCAACGATGTGTCGGCTACCGCAGGTATCAGCTACGCCGGCCTGAACAACGCGCATGCGAAGTTCGGCGACGCCAGTCAGAACTTGGTCACCCAGGTGATGCAGGGCACCAGCTACCACAAGTTGGTCGGCCAGAACCTGGCGAACCAGCAGCAGCTGTTCCAGGCGGGCAACGTTCGCGTGGTGGACATCCTCGGCAAGATCTCCGTTGTGACGGATGCCCCTGCGCTGATGCAGACCGGCACCCCGAACAAGGAAATCATTCTGTCCTTGGTGCAGGGCGCTGCACTGGTCCACGACGGCCGCGACATCATCAGCAACGTCCAGACCACCAACGGCAAGGAGCGCATCGAGACCACGCTGCAAACCGATTACACCTTCGGCTTGGGCCTGAAGGGCTACACCTGGGATACCACCACCGGCGGCAAATCGCCAACCGACGCTGAGCTGGCGACCGGTACCAACTGGGACAAGACCGCCACCAGCATCAAGCACACCGCCGGTGTGGCTCTGATCGGTGACGCCTCCAAATAACACAGCGATGTCCAAGCCGGGACGTGTGCCCGGCTTGGCGGAGATGCAATCATGAGCAACAAAATCTGGTATCTGCCCGGACCGTTTCACCAGTACCGGGAAGACGTGAAGGCGCTGGCGAAGGAACACGGCCTGCGCATCATCGACGCGAGCATCACCGAAAGTCGCGATGGTGAGGCCGATGATGTGCCGGAGGTGACGGTGCGGCAGGTTGAGTCGGCGCCGGTGTTGCTGATCGCCGATAGTGGTGATCACGCTGCGCTGCAGGAGCTGATCGACAAGTTGAATGCGGAGCGTGACGGCATCGTGTTGCTGATCGACGCCGCTGAAGGTCTGTCCGATCTGGAACACCCTGGCGCCGGCGAACTGCCAATCCGCCTGTTCGGTGCGCTGAAAGCCATACATGAGGGGTTCGAAACCCTTACGGGTGAGCGCGACAATTTGGTTGGCGAGGTTGAATCTCTCCGCGCTGAAGTCGAACGCCTGAAGGCTGCAGCGGAACCGGTCGACAATGCCGAGAAGATCGCGAACCTCAAAGCGCAACTCGACGCCGCCAACGTGACGTATCGGGCGAACGCCTCGGTAGAATCGCTGGAAAAGGCAGTTGCTGACCTGCAGCAGGCGTAATCACCCGGGTGCCCGGTAACGTGGCATCCGGTCCAGAACACCACAGCGAGCTGATTCATGACTCTCATCATCGAGGACGGTACCGGCAAGCCTGACGCCGAAAGCTACGCATCCGCCGAAGACCTGGCCATGTACGCCGTGAAGTTCGGCGTGACCATCCCGGCGGAAGTGCCAGCACAGGAAGCCCTGTTGCGCCGGGCCGCGCTGGCAATGGATGGCATGACGTGGAAGGGGCGGAAGACCAACAGCGAGCAGGCGCTGTGCTGGCCGCGCCGGGGCGTAGAGCTGGACCGCGAGATCAAGCCAGACCACTACCTGCCAGCGCGGATCCAGTACGGCCAGATGGCTTTGGCTGCCGAGATCCACACCGACGACGTCGACCCGATCGAGAAGCGCAAAGGCGCGGTGACGCTTGAGCGCGTCGAGGGCGCGGTAACTCGTGAATACGCGACGATCCCTAACACCAGCGGCCGACTGTTACCGGCGGCTCCGGACCGACCGAGCGCCACGCAGTTTGCTGACTATCTACAGAAGCGCGGACTGTTCGCAGTGCGCGCATAGCTGAAGCGGAGCCACCATGGCCTTCTACGACGAAATGGCCGTGATGGCTCTGGAGATGATCACAGAGTTCGGCCAGCCCGTGACCATTAGCAAGACGCAGCCGGGCGAGTACGATCCTGAAACAGGTGGCGATTCACCGGGCGCCACCATTGAACAGACCGCCCAAGGCATCCTGCTCGACTTCACCGGTCAGGAATTCCAGAATAACAGCCTCATCAGGCAGGGCGACAAGAAACTGAAGATCGCCGCGCAGGGTTTGGCCTGGGTGCCGGGCCTGCTCGACAAGGTGGTCGCCCAGGGTCGCACATGGGCAATTGTCCCGCCGCTGAAAGAGGTCAATCCAGCCGGCACGCCGATCCTGTATGAGCTGCAGGTTAGGTCGTGAGCAAATACTCGGGCCTCAACGGCAGCTTTGCCGAGAACATCCGCCAGTTTGCCGAGCAGGCCCAGACAGGGCTCGACGCCACCTTCCGCGAAATCGTGATCGAGATCGGCAGCAGCGTCATCCGCATGTCACCGGTGGGTAACCCCGAGATCTGGGCCGCGAACGTGGCGCATCGCGCTACCAACACCCGTGCCGCTGATCACTACGATTTCAAGGTCGCCGTGCGCAACACCCTCATCAATCTCGATGAGAACAACTTCACCAAGGCCGGGAAGCTTAAGCGCGGCGTGAAGTACGCCAAGCCGCTGACAAAGGCTGAGCGAGACCAGAACTTCAACGTGAACGGACTGGTTGCCGGCAAGGATTACGTCGGCGGCCGGTTCCGCGGTAACTGGCAATTCTCGATCGGGGCGCCGGCTGAAGGTGAGCTTGATCAGGTCGATCCGGCCGGCGGCGTCACGCTGGCGAAGCTTAGGCTTCAGGTCGAACAGCTGACCATCGGGCAAACGGCGTACATCGTGAACAACCTGCCATATGCGGTGCCGCTCGAGTACGGCCATTCCAAACAGGCACCGGGCGGCATGGTGCGCATAACCCTCGCGCGGTTCCAGCAGATCGTCGACGAAGCCATCAGGAACAACCAGGTATGAGCCACAACATCATCGCTTCGATCTACGAAGCCAGACTGATTGCCTGGGCGAAAGCGCTGCCGGTGCCCATCAAGGTTGTCGTCGAGAACGAGACCTATGAGCCTGGAACTGGCGTCACCTACCTGCGAGCTTTCACTCTGCCGGGCGACACCGCAAGCGGCACGCTCGGCGGTGATCACAAGCTGTTCACGGGGGTGTTTCAGGTCAGCATCGTGACACCAGCAGGGAAGTATCGCGGCGCGGCGGGCGCGCTGGCTGACCAGATCGCCGCGCTGTTTCCGCTGTACGAGCGAATCACGAAGAATGCACTGACCGTGGTGACCATGACGCCAGTCGATCAAGGGCCAGGTATCCCAGACGACACGACCTACACCGTTCCGGTTTCGTTCGCGTACCGCGCCGACACCAACTAATCCGCCCATTGGGCAAACCCAGAACCCGCCATTGAGCGGGTTTTGTCATTTCTGAAGAGAGGAAAACCCCATGGCCGGCATTCAAATGCCCAACGGCGCGACGTTCGAAATTGCTTCCGCCTATGGCGCTGCAATCCCATTCACCGCCCTGACCAATGCCAATCCGGCAGTGGCGACCGCTGCAGCGCACGGACTGGCCGAAGGCGACATTGTCGCTCTCAGCTCTGGCTGGACCCGTCTGGACGGCCGCGCCGTGCAAGTCGGCGAGATTGCCAGCGGCACCTTTGCGCTCGATGGCGTGAACACCACGAACATTCAGCAGTATCCGGCCGGCTCGGGCGTCGGTGCCGCTCGCGAGGTGACGACCTTCACCGAGATCTCGAAAATCACCGAGCTCGGCTCGAGCGGCGGCGACCAGCAGTTTCTGACGTTCGGCTTCCTGGCTGACGATGATGACCGCCAGATGCCGACGACCAAGAACCCGATCACGCTGACCATCACGGTCGCCGACGAGCCGTCGCAGCCCTATGTCGATGTTTGCGAGGAGGCTGACGACGACAAGCAGGCCCGCGTTCTACGCCTGAACCTGCCGGGCGGCAGCCGCATCATCTACAACGGCTACGTCTCAATCACTTCGACCCCGACCATGTCGCGCAACAACCTGATGACCCGCGTTATCAGCATCGCGCTGACCGGTCGCCCAACCCGTTACAGCGCCTCGGCGTAAGGAAGGCACATGGCAAAGTTCACACTCGTCCGGAATCCAACCTTCAACCACGTCGTCATGCTGCCAACGGTAGGTGGTGACCCGGTCAGCGTCGAGTTCGAGTTCAAATATCGCGATCGCACCGAACTCGCCGGGCTCTACGCGGAGTGGGGTGAGCGTCACAAGGCGCTCAAGGAGAAAGCGGAAGAGGCCGGCATTGAGCAGTTCACGGCTTTGCTGATTGATCTGCAGGTCGAGCAGTTGAAGGCGATTGTCGCCGGCTGGGATATCGCCGAAGAGTTCAACGACGAAAACCTGCGCATCCTGGTCAAATCAATCGCCGCCACGCCGGGCGCGGTGCTGGCCGCTTATTCCGATGCCTTCAGCAACGCACGCCTGGGAAACTCCTAAGCGTCTCCCGCAAGCTGTACGAGGCGGGGCCGTCAGCCGAATCGCTGGCGGCCTTCGGCCTTTCTCTTCGTGACATACCCGATGAGGTCTGCGAGGTCTGGCCTGATGTGTGGCAAGCCTTCAAGGTCTTCGAGGCCATGGGCACCCAGTGGCGTACAGGCGCGTGCGGCGCTACCGGACTCGATTACACGTCAATTCGCCATGTCGCCGGCTTCCTCGGGCTTACCCGGTCGGAGGTCGCCGACGTCTTTCCAGATATCCGCGTCATGGAAGCCGAAGCCCTGCGGGTGATGGCGGAACAGAGGGACAGTAAATGAGCACCACCTTCGCGTCCCTCGGTATCGAGGTGAACTCCTCGTCGGCATCCAAGGCGGCTGACGATCTCGACAAGTTGGTCGACTCGGCGGTCGATGCCGAAAAGGCGATTGATGATCTCGGCAAGTCGGGCGAAGGCCTGGCCAATACCGGCAAGAAGATCAGCCAGGCCGAGAACGAGGCTGCTCAGGGCATCGACAAGGCCACGGGCGCCAAAGAGCGTCAGGTCGATGCCAGCCGCAAGGCAGGTGCCAGCGCGGCCAGTGAAATCGCAATCATCAGCCAGCTCGACAAGGCGATGTCCGGCAACATCGGCAGCATGGAGCAACTGATCCAGGCTGAAGGCTTGCTTGAGCGAGCCAGGAAGGGCGGTCTTGTCACGATTGAACAGCAGGAGGCTTATCAGGACCGGCTCGGAAAATCCTTCGATAAGATCGAAAAAGCTGAAACCAAGGAGGTGGCGCAGAAGCAACGGCTGATCGAGGCTGAAAACCGCCGGATCGAAGCGCTGAAACGGACTGTAAATGGCATTGATCCGGTCACGGACAAGCTTGCCAAGCTTGAGGCTCGTGAGCGGGCTCTCAACGAACTGCACAAGATCGGTGAGTATGGCGCTGTTCGTTACAACGAAGCATTGGCAAAAATTGGAAAGGAGCGCTCCGGTCTCACCGCGACAGAAACTGCATTCGACAAGCTGAAGCTCGGCACCCGCCAGGCGCAAGAAAACGTGATGCAGCTGACCAATGCCCTGCAGTCCGGGGATTGGGGGAGTGGTGCGCGGGCTGTCGCTCAGTTGGGCGCCGGTGCGGGTGCGTCTGCCAAGAGCCTGGCTGCAGCACTGATTCCCGCCGGCTTGCTGGCCGGTGTCCTCGGCGCGCTGGGCTATGCCTACTTCGACGCGCAGAAGCAGGCCCGCGAGTTCAACGTCGCCATCAACGGCGGATCGAACGATGCCGGTCAGAGCATTGCCAGCCTCAAGGTGATGGCCGATACCGCCGGGGCGATCACTGAGAACTTTGCAGGCGCTCGCGAGGCGGTGATTGCACTGGCTTCCGGTGCCGCTACCAGCGGCGTCCAAATGCAGAACCTGGCTCAGGCCGCCGCAGCAATTGGTGAGGTGACAGGGAAGGGCGCTGGAGGCATCGCCAAGTCGCTCGCGAATGCCGGTGACACCGCCACAGAAGCCGCGGAGAAGATCAGCGACCAGTATGGGCTGCTCACCTACGAGCAGTACCAGACGATCAAGGCGATTGATGATCAGGGCGATCATCAGCGAGCGCTGGACACCCTGAGTGAAGATCTCAATCAGTCGGCCCAGGAGCGCTTGAAGCATTACCGCGAATCCCTGTCCGATATCGAACGCGATTGGGATCGGGTGAAGGTGGCCATCAAGGGCGCCTATGCTGAAGTCAGGTCAGAGATTTTCCCTGATCTGGCAAAGCAGATTGAGATCACCCAGCGCGTGCTGGATACCCGGAAAGGGGGCGGGGTCACAGGTGCAATATCAAACGGGCTGAGCTCGCTCAATTCCTTTCTGGGGTTGAGCGACGGTGAGAACGACGACTCGACGCCGGCGCTGGAGGCCAAGCTTGCGGGGCTGAAGGCTCGTCTGTCGGCGAGCGAAAGCAATGCTGCCGCGACCGGCGAGGAGACGCGGGCGAACAAGGAATTGATCGCTGTCCAGAAGGAACTGGATAAGCAGATGGACAACCTGAATCCGCTCGCGAAGCGTCGGGACGCGTACAAGAAGCTCGACGACCAGTTCACCAAGCTCTATCAGAACGCGGAAAAGACAGGTCAGAAGTCAGCGCTGCTGGATGGTGTTCAGTTTGACGGGAAGAAGTTTTCCGGTGGCGCCTACGACCAGTTGCGCAAGGCAATCGACGAGCAGAAAAAGGATCCCAAAGCTGCCGCGGGTAGCGTCGATCTATCCGGGTTCAATGACTCGAAAAACGCGCTCAATACCGTGCTCGCCGAGTACAAAAATGCTCAAAAGGATTTGGAGGCTTCGCAAAAGGCCGGGCTGATCTCGCAGGCTGATTATCTGCAAGCGCGTGAAGCCATGATCGGCAACGAGCGCGACGAAGTTACTGCTGCGTATGAGGCTGAGATCACCGCACTGGAAGCGGCGAAGAGCAAAGCCGGCACATCGGCCGCACAGCGCATCCAGCTTGACCAGAAAATCGCCGACGCCCGGGCCGCCATGGTCAAGGTGCAGCAGGACGCTGACACCGAATTGAGCGTGCTGGCGAAGAACGAAGAAGGGCGGCTGAAGAAGCAGGCACAAGCAGTCAACACCTACACCAGTGCACTGCAACAACAAGTCGAAACGCTACGCGATCAGGGTCGAAGAGCAGCGGCAGGCATTGGCCTGGGTGATCGTCAGCGAGATCTGATGAATCAGCAGAACGGCATCGATGATCGCTTCAACCAGCAGAAGCTGGATCTGGCGAATCAGTACGGCGATGGCTCGCGCGGCATGAGCCTCGACGAGTACACGCAGAAGCTGGCGGCACTGAAGGCTACTCAGCAGGACCTGCACGATACGGTTCAAGCCAACTACGACGAGATGACAGTAGCCCAGGGCGACTGGACTGCCGGAGCCTCGTCGGCATGGCAGAACTATCTCGAGTCCGCGCAGAACGTCGCGGGGCAGACGAAAAGCCTGCTCACCAATGCGTTCAGTTCAGCAGAGGACGCTTTAGCCAGTTTCGCCATCAACGGCAAATTCTCGTTTTCTGACTTCACCAAGTCGGTGTTGGCGGATATGGCGAAGATCGCTACCCGACAGGCTACGTCACAAGGGCTCAGCGCGCTGTTCGGTATTGCCGCATCCGCGGCTGGTTCCTACTTCGGTGGTGGTGGCGGGAATGGCCTCGCGGCTGGTTCTGCCGGTGCTGTTTCGTCAGATCTTGGAGCTTCGCAGGCTGGCTATACCGGTATCGATTTTTCTGGATACCGAGCGGCTGGCGGACCTGTTGCGCCGAACTCTCTGTACGAAGTCAACGAACTGGGGCCGGAGCTCTATAACGAGGGCGGACGGTCGTTCCTGATGACGGGTGCAAATGGTGGGAGCGTTACGCCGCTGACTACCGGTGGCGGGCCTGCGCTGGCTGCGATGTCCGGTGGTGGCGGCAACACGTACAACTTTCCGGTGGCGGTCTCGGTGCAGACATCTGGGGGCGACGGGGCGGGTGTTTCGCAAGAGACAACCAACCAGCTCGGCAAGAGCATCCAGCAGGCAGCCAAAACCGAAGCGGAAACCGCGATTGCCAGAGCGTTGCAGCCGGGCGGTTCGATCTGGCGCCTGACAAATGGGAGGGCCTGATGGCCATCGAGAAATTCACCTGGCCAACCGAGCGCGGGGAAACACCCGACATCAATTATCGGGTGCGCACCTCGAAGTTCGGCAACGGCTACGCGCAGAACGTCGGCGACGGCCCGAACAACAAAGAGGACTCGTACCCGGTTACCTGCGTAGGTCAAAAGGCCAAGGTGCTGGAGATCATGGCTTTCCTCGATCGGCACGCCGGGGCGAAGGCGTTTTTCTGGACAACCCCGCTCGGCGAGCTCGGGCTGTTCACCTGCAAAAATCCCGCTCCCACACCAATGGGCGGCGGCGTCTTCAAACTCACCGCGACATTCGAGCGGGCATTCCAACCATAAGGGGTAATCATGCCGCTGATCAGTGACATCCAGGTGCTTGAGCCTGGCAGCGAAGTGCTGCTCTTTGAATTGGACGGCACCGACTACGGCGCGGATGTTCTGCGCTTCCACGGGCACGCGATTCCGCACACTTCGGCCGAGTTGCACGCGATTCCGCACACTTCGGCCGAGTTGATTGCCGCCGGCGACGACGCGGACCAGCTGCCGGCGAAGGGAATTTATTGGCAGGGCAACGAGTACAGCGCCTGGCCGATGCAGATCGACGGCATCGAGGCGAACGGCGACGGTACCGCGGTGCGGCCAACGCTGTCGGTCGGCAACGTTAACGGGCGCATCACTGCGCTCTGTCTGGCGTTCGAGGATCTGCTCGAGTTCAAGCTGACCATGCGTCACACGCTGGGCACGTACCTGGACGCGGCGAACTTCCCAGCCGGCAACCCAACGGCAGATCCAACCCAAGAGTCGATCGAGGTCTGGTACATCGACCAGAAGACGAACGAGGACGGGGAAACGGTCAGTTGGGAGCTTGCCAGCCCGGGCGATGTCGGTAACGAGTCCATCGGCCGGCAGGCTACGACGCTGTGCCATTGGTGCCTCACTGGCGGTTACCGAGGGCCGAACTGCGGCTACACCGGCCCCTACGTGACCAAGGACGGCGTCGTTACTGACAATCCTGAACTCGACGAGTGCGACGCCACGCTGGGCAAGGGTTGCATCCCACGCTTCGGCGAGGGCAACCCGCTGCCTTTCGGTGGCTTCCCGGCCGTTTCGCTGATCGCACGGAGCTGACATGCGCAAGCACATTCTGAACGCGATCCAGGCGCACGCGGCGGCCGAGTACCCGAAGGAGTGCTGCGGCCTGCTGCTGGGCATCGGTCGCAAGCAGCAGTACTACCCGTGCCGCAACGTCTCGACCGAGCCGAACGAAGAGTTCCGGATCGATCCCGAGGAGTACGCGGCGGCGGAGGACGTCGGCGAGGTGATCGGTGTGGTGCACTCGCATCCGGACGCCACCAGCAGGCCGTCACCGCGTGACCTGGCCATGTGCGAAGCGACCGCGTTGCCCTGGCACATCCTGAGCTGGCCCGAGGGCGACCTGCGTACCGTGATGCCTACCGGCGAGGTGCCGCTGCTGAAACGGCCTTTCGTCCATGGCGCTTGGGACTGCTGGCAGGTCTGCGCCGATTGGTACAAACGCGAGTGGGGGCTGGAGTTCGAAGCCTTCAAGCGCGCCGACGGCTGGTGGGAGAGCAAGGACAACACCAGCCTTTACGAAGCGAACTACGAAGCCGCCGGCTTCTACCGGGTCGACCAGCCGCAGCGTGGCGACATGATCGTAATGGAAGTAGGGCGGACGGTTTACCCGAATCATGCCGGGATCTTTCTCGGCGCTGATCCAGCGCTGCCAAGTGAGGACGCGGCAACATTCGGCCCTGGACCATTCCTACTGCATCACCTATACGGCCGACCATCGGAGGTCATTGTCTTCGGCGGGCCGTGGCTCGACCGTACACGCCTGATTCTCAGGCACAAAGATGCACAACCAAGCACATGAGATGCGGCACAGCCGCTGGAGAAAGAGATGAAAAGCGCAATCGAATCAGCAGAAAAAACCGCCAGCGGCAAGCCGGTCTGGCGGCTTACAAAGAGTGGAAATTTAGAGATTAATTGCGGGTCTTGTCCGCGTTGAGCATTTGTTGGAGCTGTGCCAAGTCTGTTTTCAGAATGTTCAGCGGCCATTCGTAAGCTGTTTTCGCCGCGCCGCTCTCGCAGCCTTGCGAAGGGTTATCAGTGAAATATTGAGCCGCTTTTGTGAGTGCTGCGCCGTCAAAGCCAGGTGTTGATCGAATGGTCGCAGACAGTGATACCAGCGCCATCAGCACGCCTTGCTCGAAAGGGGAAAGCTGTTCCACATTGACCTCCAGGTCATAAACGCGCCGAAATTGGCGCAATCCCAGTCCTTGGGCTTGCAGGCAAAGGACTGGGCGTTAACTACTCGGTAGAGCTTGTAATTCGCCAGATTTTCTTTCGCACGTCATAGCTGAAATCAAATTTGCTTACATGTACGGGGACTACGATAGGCTCCCCTGCATCGTTGATTGTATTGTAAGAATCAAAGATGTAGCGAAGCTCACCTTCAATCGTAATGGCATTGCTCTTCGTCAAAATCTCTTGCGGTTTTTTTTCAAGCAGGCCAGGGTTTTTCTCACTGAAAATCAGATTAAGTCGATGTGTTTTCGCATCCTCATAATCCTTTAGGAGATAGTCGGGGATAGTTACTGCTTTTGTCATCTTGCTAATTCCAAGTTGTGAGGGCACAACGCTACTACGCCCCGGCCAGGCCCTGTTACTGGCTTTCCATCCACACTGGATGCCCGGACAGGTTGCTGGTAATAGCTTGCGATAGAAGCCTTGTCATAGAACCTTGTGAGGCGCTCGCCTCTATGAGCTGAGATCTAGGGTTGCAAGCTTTTACCGGGTACTATCTGAGACGTCATTAGGAAAATCCAACACAAGGAATACGTGCATGAGTGTTTCGGTACTTGAACTGGAGTCAGTAGACCGCGCTGTTGCAATCGATGTGGGAACCAGCTGGCTGCAGAATGACCCGGATAGTCCGTTCCACGCAGTGATTGATGGTCAGGACTTGATAGAGGAACGCTGCCTCTTGATCCGGGCTGATATTGAGACGCCTGAACGGAGAACCACCGGCCGTGTTGGATTTTGTAGCGTTCGAGTATGTGATGAGTTTGTAGAGCTGTATCGTTTCTATGTGGCTCCGCATTTTCGACGGTTGGGGATTGCTCGTAAAACATTGGCACTGTTTTCTGAGTATGTATCGAACGAAGGATTTTCCGAATTCTATATTGAGGTAACCAAAAAGGAAGCGCTGGAGTTTTGGAAGGTTGCAGCTCAGGATTTCGCCGTTACCCCGGCAGGCCACATGAAGTGGAAGCTGAGCTTCGCCCCAAAGGATCTTCAGTCAAGGGAGCAAAGCATGGGCTGCAGTGGTGCGAATGCTAGTAGTGCATGACCTGCTGCATGCGATGGATTGGTGCTCAGTTTTGCGCGTCGTGTGGCTATGGTAGATTCCCGCTATTAACAAGGATCTAACACATGCGGATTTTGATTGCGGCGATAGCGGTAGCGCTGTTGGCGGGGTGTTACTAACGACTCGGTCAGTCCTAAAAAGGACGGTCGAGGCAGAGCTACTCTTGGAGAGCTTCAGACTGCGGATCAAGAATCTTGAGTAGCATCTGGGCATGCTCTGCACGAGTTGCTCTGTAGAACATACACCGGTCTAGAAGGATTGTTTTCATGCTTCGGGCTGACGCAAGATGTCTGGGCTCGACAGAGATCGTTGCAGTCTTGCCGCTCCGGGTATCGGTCACTTCCAGATTGTAACGTCCAATCAAACCGTCATCACGTTTGGTGTGACCAAGGAATTTGAAGGTGAGGGCTGCTCCGGGCACGTTTTTCCCCAGGTGGATCTGCGTCAAAGTATCTTCTCTAAAGTACCGACATCAGTATTTACGCGAACATATCCTTTGCTCTCGTACCAGCAGGCTAACTCTTCGTGAGTTCGTTCGCTCCAATCAAGAGATCTAGCGTTTAATCTAATCTTTGTATTTCCAAGTTCAGCCGCAATACCCTCTGCTTGTGACAAGAGCCAATTCCCAATACCCCGGTTTCTGAAATTACTCAGTACGAAGATTTCGTAGATGAAACCCTCGGGATTTCCCCAATCTTCGTAGATTAGGAGCCCTACTTCTTCGTCACCTGATAGTGCGATGAAGTCGTGTGTCTTGGGACTTGAGCCTTTGTGGTAGCGCTCTTGAAGCACGGCGCTGTTGACTTCTTGCAGATTACTAATTTTCTTTAATTCGAACATACCTTGTCCTGCTGCGGGGAGGGGGGCGGCAAGAGGCTACTATCCAGAGGGAAAGGGCGTTACTGGGCATTTGTACAGGAATGCATGCATGCCGGAGGTCGTGATAGATTCTGGTCAACCGGCCATCAGGGCAGGACGAATGAAGCAAGGAGCTACCATGGCAACACCTCCCAAGAAAAGTTACTTCACTGTTAAGTATGTGCGGACGAAACCAGGTGTGACGGCTACCAGAAGCGTTGGTAGCAGGTCGATCTCCGCTTATACGGCGCAGGAAGCTATTAATGTGCTCGCCAAGGAATTTGGCAAAATCTATCCAGGGTATGACATCGAATACACTGCGTAAGCGTCGTTTGGTACATTTGCGATCAAAGCCCAGCCTACCGCTGGGCTTTTTGCATCGGTTCATCGGGTGCTTTACATTGCTGGCATTTCCACAGGAGTGACCTGCATGAAACTGATCGTAGGAGCGCTGGCTTTAGCGCTCCTAATGGGGTGTTCCCAAAAAAGGCAACCACTCGATAATCGTGACCCTTGCTTAGATTTCGGCCCCCCTGAAAGCTCAGGTTTTAAAGCTTGCTTAGATCGTCGAGCCCAAGCTCTGAAGGACCTGCTTGAGGGCACTGGTAGAAAACAGTATCAAATAGTTTTCGATGAAAAGGTCGATCCCTGACTCGAAACCACAAGCGCAACTGTAATTGGTATTGGAGCAGTAGCGCTGCGTGCTTCAGCCGATCTGCAATCGGAGCCGTAAATGGAGCTGTTTCGCTTAAACGAACTCTTTTTCGATCACAATTGCGTAGCTGCGATGAATCTCGAAATGGTGGATTTCAAGTACAACCTCAGCCTGACTATGTCTTCCTCGGAGGATCCAGAAACCAAGGGTGTGACGGCTGTATTTCATGATGTCAGCTCACTGAATCTAAGCGGCTTCGGTGGCGGACTAACCCAATTCATGGACCTCGTCGTAACTCGCATCGACCGCGGTCTGGATAGAATCCGTTACGAGCTAAGGGATATCGAGGACGAAAAAATTTCGTTCTATTTCTTCACCTTCAGCGTGCGAGACCATAAGGAGTAAATATGCGGGTTGTGATAGGAGCGCTGGCGGTAGCGCTGTTGGCTGGGTGCTCGTCGCCCGGAGATGTGAAGAAGAACGATCCGACCATCAGCGCATCTACCATTAAATCAGCCAAGAAGTACGCTTTGTGCGTATTCCCGAAGTGGCAGGAGCAGCGCTCGACTTCGACCATGTCTGAGACAGAGAACGGCTATCGGCTGGTCGTTGCTACTGACATGATGACCGATGAGGTGCTTGAAGTTTCCAGCACTGGAGCAGGCAGCAAAGTCGCACTGTACCAGCGGTTGCCATGGTCCAAGATGTGGGGCCGAGGCGCGTTAGAAGCCGCTGTCCGCGAGTGTTTGTGACACGATCAAATTAATCAAAACCGCCAATTGGCGGTTTTTTTTCGTCAGGAGAGAACGCGTGATGGCTGCGGCGATTTCAATACCAACAATGACCACCATTCTGCTTTCCGGCCCGCTGGCGCGCCTATTCGGGCGCGTGCATTACCGAGAGCTCGGCAGTAAATCGGTCGGTGAGGCGTTCCATGCACTAAAGTGCACAATCGAAGGGTTTGAAGGGGCAATCAAGGATCTGGATCGACGGGGCATGCGGTTCGCAATCTTCCGCAACCGGCAAAATGTGGGTGAAAAAGATTTTGCACTTGGAGGCGCTCAGGAAATTCGCATCGTCCCGGTGATATCTGGTAGCAAGCGCGCGGGCGTGCTTCAAACAATTATCGGCGTTGTGCTGATTGCGGCCTCTTTCTTCGCTGGGGGGGCCGGCCCTTCGTTGTTCTCGGCCGGCCTCGCAATGACCGCCGGCGGCGTCATTCAGATGCTCAGCCCTCAGGCCGCAGGCCTGAAGCAAAGCGCATCCCCCGAAAACGCCCCGTCCTACGCCTTCGGCAGCGCCAAGAACACCACGGCCAGCGGCAACCCGGTGCCGATTTGCATCGGTGAACGCCGGTGGGGTGGGATGATCATCTCAGCCTCGATCCTGGCTGAGGACAAAGCATGACCAACCATTCGACTTACCAGATCACCGTTCGCGACCTGTATCGGATCGAGAATGGGGTTGTTTGCGGCGACGAAGCGATCGTCGCCATTACATCTCAGGGACAGGAGATCGACCGCCTTCGGTTCGCTGGGAAATGCTCCTCGGCAGACGGCTTCTCGCGCAACTACTGGGGCAAGCCCGGGCTAACCGCCTCGCTGATTTCTGGTAACTGCAAGATCGAATTCAGCGTGCAACAGCCTGGCGCTATGGCTGAATTCCGCCCATGAAGTTGTCGGTGCCAAGTTCGTGAGAGCCGTACTCCACCTGATATCCAGTTCCGCGATTCGCGGCTTCAGACTCAGCAGCGTCCTTCGATGCGTAAATGTCGATGAACTTCCAAGGCGCTGATTGAATAACGCCCCAGCCAAGCACCCAGCCAGAGTTGTCGGGATCTTTCGGCAAATTCTTCGCAAGACTTCTGATTGACATGACCGCTCCTTGGTTGTGAGAGGTCAGGAAATTACTACTCCACAGCGCGTGGTCGCTACTGGCATTTCATCCACGCTGTATGGACACCCACACCGCCCCCGAGGCGGTTTTTTTATGCCTGGAGGAAAGCATGGGCGCAGCGCAACAGATCGAGATCCACGGCGAGAAGGGCGGCAGCAGCAAGCCGAAATCGCCGGTCGAAGCCAGTGATAGCCTGCGCTCGACCAACCTGGCGAAACTGCTGATCGCCGTAGGCGAGGGTGAGTTCGACAGCGTCCCGACCGATTACGACATCTACCTGGACAACACACCGATCCGCGATGCCAGCGGCAACTACAACTTTCCGAACGTGAAGTGGGACTGGCGCCCGGGCTCTGTGGATCAGACCTATATCCCGGGTATCCCGTCCGTGGAGAACGAGACTTCGCTGAACATTGAGCTGCGCAGCGATACTCCGTGGGTGCGCTCGATTACCAACACTCAGCTTTCGGCCGTTCGCATGCGCTTGGCCTGGCCGGCTCTGCAACGCTCCGATGACCAGGGCAATGTCGGCGGCTACCGGATTGAGTACGCAATCGACGTGGCCACCGACGGTGGCGCTTATCAGCAAGTGCTGCTGGACGCCGTCGATGGCAAGACAACCACGCGCTACGAGCGCTCGCGCCGCATCGATTTGCCGAATGCAAGCACCGGCTGGCAGATCCGCGTTCGCCGCCTGACGCCGAACCAGAACACCAACAAGATCGCCGACACGATGCTGGTGGCCGGTTATACCGAGGTGATCGACGCTAAGCTGCGCTACCCGAACACCGCGCTGCTCTACATCGAATTCGACGCCGAGCAATTCACCAACATCCCGGCTGTTACTGTGAAATGCAAAGCCCGGCGCTGGATGGTGCCGAGCAACTACGACCCAATCCTACGAACCTATACCGGGACTTGGGACGGCTCGATGAAATCGGCCTGGACCAATAACCCGGCGTGGATCACATATGGCATTTGCACCGAAGAGCGCTTCGGTCTGGGCAAGCGCATCAAGCCGTTCATGGTCGACAAGTGGGAGCTGTACCGGATCGCCCAGTATTGCGATCAGCTTGTGCCGAACGGGCTGGGCGGTCAGGAACCGCGCTTTCTCTGCGACATGAACCTACAAGGCAAGGCTGATGCCTGGTCGTTGTTGCGCGACATCTCGGCGATTTACAGGGGCATGACCTACTGGGCGCAGGGTCAGTTGGTGATGCAGGCGGACATGCCGCGCGCACAGGACTTTGACTACGTGTTCACCCGGGCCAACGTGATCGACGGCAAATTCTCTTATGGCAGCGCCTCGGCGAAGACTCGTTACACCCGGGCCCTGGTCAGCTATGACAACCCGGCGAACAACTACGACACTGACGTTATTCCGTTCGCCGACCTTGATCTGCAACGCCGCTATGGCGACCGCCCGACCGAACTGAGCGCCATTGGCTGCACCCGCGCATCTGAGGCCCAGCGCCGTGGCAAGTGGGCGATCTTGAGCAATAATCAAGACCGCACCGTGTCGTTCAAGACCGGCATGGAGGGCGTTATTCCTCTGCCGGGCCACATCATCCCGGTGGCGGATTCGCTGCTGGCTGGGCGGGAGGTCGGCGGACGGATCTCGTCAGCTGCTGGCCGCGTGGTGACGCTCGATCGCGATACCCAGGCCAAGGCCGGTGATCGGTTGATCATCAACCTGCCGGGCGGCCGCGCCGAGGGCCGCACCGTGCAGAGCGTCAATGGCCGCGCCGTGACAGTGACTGTCGCATACAGCGAGCCACCGGTAGCGCAACTGCAATGGGCGCTCGACGCCGATGATTTGGCGATCCCGCTGTACCGCGTGCTGCGCACCAAGCGCACAACCGAAGGCGACTTCGAAATCAGCGCGCTGCAGTTCGAGCCGAGCAAGTTCGCTCACATCGACACCGGCGCTCGCCTTGAAGAGCGGCCAATCAGTGTGATTCCGATCACCGTCGTACCAGCGCCGGCGAGCGTTACCCTCACGTCGACGTCTTCGGTGGTCCAGGGCTTGGCCGTGGCCACAATGACGATCAGCTGGCCTGCCGTGGGCGGCGCAGTCGGTTATGACGTGGAATGGCGCAAGGACAGCGGCAACTGGATCAAGGTCCAGCGCACCGGCATGACCAACGTGGACGTGGTCGGCATCTATGCCGGCGCCTACGTGGCCCGGGTGCGTGCGGTGAGTGCGTTCGACATCTCGTCGCAATGGCGCAATTCGATCCTGACCAACCTCAGTGGTAAGCAAGGATTGCCACCCGCATTGGCGTATCTGAAAACGATCAGCAAGGTTTACGGCATTGGTCTGGAGTGGGGGTTTCTGCCTGGTGCGGAAGATACCCAGCGCACTGAGATTTGGAACAACAAGATCAACGATCTGGCGACAGCCGTGAAGCTGGCGGATTTCGCCTATCCGCAATCGAATCACGAAATGCAGAACATCGTGCCAGGCACCAGTCTGTTCTTCTGGGGGCGACTGGTGGATCGCATTGGCAACGTGGGGCCATGGTACCCGGCAGTAAATGGTATCAACGGCCAGGTGAGCATCGACCAGTCTGAGTACGAGCAGTATTTCCTCGGAAAAATCCAAGAGTCAGCCTTGGGAGAGCAGCTTTTCAAAGAGATCGGCAAGATATCCGGCGACAGTGAAGGCTCGGTCAACGAACGGCTTGAACAGGCCAAGCAGGAACTGGAAGACCTGATCGGCGAAATCACCGATGCGATGGTCTACGACCCGGCGAAACCGTATGGGAAGGGCGAGGTGGTGCGGCTCGATGGTCGCCTGTTCTCGGCCATCAAGGCTGTTCCCGTTGATACGCCTCCGCCGAATGCCGAGTTCTGGTACGACATGGGCACGATTGCCGAAACCTCCAATGCAATGGCGCTGCAGATCCAGAAGCACACCGCCCAGATCGATACCATCGACGGCAAAGTCACGGCGCAAGCATCGACGATGCAGGCGCTGCAAGCGGCCTGGCGGGAGGACGATGGTACGGGGGCAATGAATGAGGCCCTGAAGGCGTATCAGAACACGGCCAGCATCGTGACGAATGACAAGGTAAGAGCAGAGGAGAATCTGGCGTCGGCTATGCGCATCACCACCCTTGACGCAGCCGTTGGCAAAAACGCTGCCAACCTCACCACGCTTGAGGAGGTGGTCGCCACTGACAAAGAAGCAACCGCCCAGAAAATTGAAACGCTCACTGCAACAGCCAATAACGCTACGGCGAAGGCCGAGTTTGCCAGTACGGCTGTTTCCGGTCTCAACGGTAAGGTTTCCGCGCTTACCACCATCAAGACTTCTACCACGGTGGGAGGCAGAACGGTGATGGCGGGTCTTGCCATCGGCGTGGAAGGAGAGCAGCAGGAGTCGCAGATTCTCGCATTCGCTCAGCGATTCGCGATTCTGGATGAAGTCAGTGGCCAGATGATTGCGCCGTTTGTTGTACAGGGCGGCCAGGTTTTCATGAACACCGCAATCATCAGTCAGGCCTTCATCAAGGAACTGGTGCTCGGCATGACGCTGCGATCGGCGGCGCTCAACTCGCAAGGGTTGCCACTGCTGGAGATCAATATACCGGCGGGTACATTCACGCTTCGCGGCCAGTCCAGCACGGGTTATACCCTGCTGAACAACAACGGCATCTACGTCTACGACTTGAATTACATCGAACGCGCAGCGCTCGGGAAGATGACGTAATGGACTATTACGGTGCGAGAACGAAAGACGCGATGGGGCGGGTGACACTGGAGTCGTCAACGATGACGGTCCGGTCGATTGTGACAAGGCAAGTCACCGTTCCTCCCATTACCAGTGACTTCACCAGCTTCATCAACATGCCGGAGATCACTGCTCAGTCGTTTGTCTGTGTGACGTTGCCCGACCCAACCAATGAGGGGGCTTCGCTGCCAGCGGTGTTCTGGTCGCCGGGCCAGCTCAGGGTCCGGCGCGGGCAGGGGTTGGTGCTCAACGTTTTTATTTTGACCTATCAATAGGAGGAGGGCATGGATTACGGATTCAGGTCGCGCAACGGCCAGAACTTCTTTCAGGTCGATAGCGAAAACAAAGTGCTTAACGTGGCGGCTTTCGGCACCTATACGATCGGAAAGCCAGCGACGGCGCCCGTAACTATTACGCAAGCAGTCATCACTTATCCATCACCGATAACTACCACTGAAGCACCGCATGTGTTCCTGAACCCCTACAACCAAGGCATGTACCACTCATTGGTTCAGATGGGCGGGCCAGGGAACTGGACGGGTTTCTATTTCAGGCTGCATCTGATGTCGCCGTTCAATAGCTCCGACTGCAGTGGGCGCTGGCTCGTCGCAACATTCCGTTCGACTTCGCCACCCAACGAATACGACCTGCGCTTGCGCAACGCTGCGGGCGAGCAAATCTTTGTCGGCGCGGACAATCTTCTGGTGATGACCGGGCTGCCGATCAACGAAGGCTGGTCGCTCGATAATCGCGGCGGCGAGGTCTCTGGGATCTACTGGAGCGGATGCCAGATGCCCTGGACGGGGTCTTACGATGACTATTTTTTAGCATCCACATTACTCGGCGGAAAAATCTACAACGGCAACACCACACTGCAGACACCATGCGGCTTTCATGCGGGCGTTCGTTCGACGCTCAACGGTTACGTGGGAGCCATGGTGAGCTCGGAAGGCGGAACGGCCAAGAGCGGGCGAACCACATTTGCGGCCAAGCCCATGCGGCCGCTGTGATCCGGCCGCAAACCATCAGCCCGCCGAGTGCGGGTTTTTTATTGACCAAATTTAAGGAAATGCCATGCCCTGGCTCAGAGGTGGGACCGTCGCGGTCACCAACGGATCAACGACCGTCATTGGCACAAATGCAGACTTCGCAGCGAACTCCCGGATCGGTGACGCATTCATCGGTCCCGATGGGGGCAGCTATGAGATCGGCAATGTTGCGAGCGCAACAGTGATTTCGATCATTCCGGCTTACAAGGGGCCAACAGCCAGCGGTGTCGCCTACGCCATCATGCCGGTGCAGGGCTATCCCAAGGCTCTGGCCGACTCGTTCAACAGCATCAATCGTCAGTGGGGATCAAAGCTTGAGGCGCTTGGCACCACCGGCAATTACGATGTTCTGCCGGTGCTGAAAGGGGGGACCGGAGCAACAACCTCAGGGGACGCACTTGTCAATTTAGGCGCCGCCAAGTCCGGAGCAAACGGCGATATCACCTCCATTACAGGGATGACCACAGCTCTGTCCGTTACTCAAGGTGGTACGGGAGGGAAAACACAGGCAGCCGCACGAACCGGCCTAGGATTGGGTGGAGCTGCTGTATTGGATGTGGGCACTGCTGCTGGAACCGTCGCAGCTGGTAACGACTCCCGTATTACTGGCGCCGTGCAGACTGGATCGGCAGCGAACGTTCTGACTTTGCGCCTCAACAACGGCCCGACTTTGTCCAGTAGCGGGGGCTACTTAATATCAAATGCCGTGTTTTTCCCGCCAGGATACCGATCAAACAACGGAACAAGTGCAGGCTCAAATCAGTGGAACCTCTTCTGGGCTGGTTCTGGAATGCAAGTATGGGTGGACGGATCAAACACGGGAACGATCCAGTACACAGCCTCAGACGAGCGCATCAAAGAGGACATCGAATACGTCCAAGACACTGCTGGCGATCTTTCATTGGTGGAGTCGTTGAGGCCGGTTACCTATCGGTTTTCGGAGCGGGGACCCGTTTCTCGGTCCGGCCTAAAGCGCGGCTTCATCGCTCAGGATGTCATGCAATCGGATTCAGCGTTGGTGACTGGAGAGGTCATTGAGGGGGAAGCGAAGGACAACATCACCTCAATTCTTTCGCTTGATTCCCTTGGTCTTGTTTCCTATCTGGTTGGTGCAGTTCAAGAACTTTCAACGAAAAATAAGCAGCTAGAAAACCGAATCAACGCGATTGAGCAAGTCCACTAACTTGCCGTTTCGAATACACCCGCCGCTGAGCGGGTATTTTTTTGCCTGGAGAAAAGTGATGACTGTTACCGAAAAAGACCGCGACATCCTCGCGCGAACTATTTGGGGTGAGGCGCGCGGTGAAGGAACGGCTGGCCAGATCGCCGTGGCGTGGGCTATCCGCAACCGCGTGTTCGACGGCAAGACCAATTCGTGGTGGGGCGAGGGCTATGCAGGTGTGTGCCAGAAGCCGTACCAGTTCAGTTGCTGGAACAAGACCGACCCCAACTATCAATTCTTGATCGGCGTGAAGCAGATCCCTTTCCGCGAACTGGCGCAATGTCGGATCGCTGCTGACCAGGTGATCGACGGCAAGGTCCAAGACCCAACCGGCGGCGCCACACACTACTACGCCACCACCATCAAGGCGCCGGCCTGGTCGGCGAAGGCGAAACAGACTCTTAAGTTGGGCGGCCACGTCTTCTTCAAGGATGTGCCGTGATGGTCGCGCCGTGGAAAGCGGTTGGCTTTCTGGCGATGGTGCTCGGCGGCTTCGGCAGCGCCTGGCAGTTTCAGGATTGGCGATACGGCCAGCAGCTTGCCGAGCAAGCGCGCCTGCACGCCGAGATCCTTAATCAGTTGACCGAGGCAGCGGCGACAGCGCAGCAGGCCGAGCAGGACAAGCGCCTCGCGCTCGAGCAGCGGCTGGCAACCAGTGAGCGAACCCACTATAAGGAACTGAGCGATGCTCAACGTGACCAAGATCGCCTGCGCGATCGCCTTGCCACTGCTGATGTGCGGCTGTCAGTCCTCCTCGACGCAACCGACGTTGCCAAAGGCTGCGACGTGCCAACCACCTCCAGCGCCGGCGGCGTGGATCATGCAACCGTACGCGCCCGACTTGACCCGGCGCATGCTCAACGAATTATCGCCATCACCGACACCGGCGACCGGGGATTGATCGCGCTGCATGCGTGTCAGGACTACATCAACGCATTGAGTCGGCAGTAGGGCCTCAACTCAAAAGCTGTTGATTTGCGATGTGCCGAAACCGCCGAGTGGTCGGAGTTGGAGATTATTAAATGTCAAGTATCAGTTTTTTTGCATCGACAATAAGTTTTGGTGACAAATACATATTAATTGACTCCATGCTGACGGAGCCATTCGGCCCAAACCCAAAACCTGACGATATTGACTCGATTCTTATAATTGAATGTAGTTCGTTATTAGCCATTGCCCGTACTTTCTTGATAATCGAGTTTTCAATGTTTTCTAATTTCAAGCAGAGCTCTTGCCTCGTTGGATCTAAGCGTTCGCAACTTTCAATTAGTCCTTTTAGCTCTTTTGCTGGGAGTAAAAGCTTAATCGCTGTTGCTATATTTGCACCTAGGTTGTGTGTATACTCAAAATCAATTAGCTTTTCTGCCAGTTCGTTGAAATCTGTTTTTAGTTTTCCTCTACCGCCTACCGCAGATTGTAGTGATTTGAATGCGAATTCAAGCTGGCTTGCTTGATTGCCCGATATGGCATTTAGATTATTCAGTGGTGAAGGCAGAGTGCTTGGTGAAGCTCCTGAATGGCATATCGGAAGCAAAGGGATTTCATTTTTTTCTTCGTTTATGTTAATCAGGTTTCTGATCCATATCGCTCCGAGCTCAAAGTTTATCCAGTTTCGCTTAACGGATGTGTTACTTATTAAATATATTGCTGCTACGCAGTTGGTTAATCCATTTTCTATTTTTTTTAGAAAATTTGCGCCAGCTGGAATACTGGTTCCATCTGATGAAACAAAAACATCAACAAAGCCGCTGAACTCTTCTACTATCGCTTGCTGTATGATAAGTGCAAGTGCTTTTTCTTCGTGTATGTGTGAGAGGAAAATCATCTTCTGTGACATGTTATGTGCTCATGTTTAGGCGTTGTGGGTTGTAGCATCAATTTGAGAGCGTAACAGTCTTTCAAGTCGGAGCCTATCATGAGATTTAATGATCTAAAAAGACCTAACACTTCATCCGTTTTTACGTGCTCAACGATTTTAATCTTCCAAAGGTGTCGGTCTGCCCACCTTTCTACGGCATCGAAAAAACTTTGTGCAATCCTTGGTCAGTGCGGGGCCATCCCTGGCGGACCGTATCGGCGTGCAGGAACTAGCATTCTTTATTTGATAGAGCGAGCTAGAAAGTCGGCGCTGCGTTGTACCGTTCAAAGGATTGCTCCCCGGTCGAGTTGATCAGGGCGTTCGGCATGCTCAGCGCTGCAACGATGTCGTGAATGCCGCTACACTGGGAGAGTCGTCCGCACATTGCCCGTTTCTCGCATCGATCTATCAGCGTAGACCTAATGGCGCTGTCTTCGTCACAAAACCTTTTCCGGCGCAGGCCTGGCAATCATCGCGCGCATCAAAGCGATCAAGGCAGGCAGGGCAAATGCGGAAAGCTGCCGACTCAATGTGAGGCCGCACCTTTTCGAAAGCGCGCAGATCTCGTTCCTCCTGCGCGACTTGCGCAGCATCTATAAGCGCTCGATAGGCGTCAGCGTCAGAGATAGAGTGGTAGGTGATGCCGGCGATCATTCGTTCGGTCTCGACCAACTGATACTGGCGCCCATTCAATTCCAGCACCAGGCCGGTAATTCTTCCAATCTTCCGCGAAAGACCCAAGGTCAGCCGCACACAATCTGCGTCAGAGTAGACCTTGCCGTCGTAAGCGAAGGACGCGCCGCGCGGTTCATCACTTTTAAAGTTGAAGATTGACCGGCTGATAGTGCCCAGCAGATTCCCGTTGTCGATTTGAACGACGTCATAGGTCGAGGCGCCGCGGTAGTGCCCGGGCGAATTCTGCAGCTCCTCGATAGCGTGCCAGTACGCGGCGTCTGCCATTTCGTTCATATCGAACTGCTCAAGCTGGTCGATCAGGCCTTCATCGCGGAGCGTGGCTGCCATCTCGTGGAGGGTTTCCCGGTGCCCCTCTGGGTTTTGCAGGCGGAAGTCCTGGTCATTGAGAGCTACGCGCCATCGCTGGAGCCGGAGGGTTTTTGCTTGGTCGAAATTCATGCTGCTGAGTTCGCTGTACAAATGCTGTATGCATGTACAGTAATTGAGGCGTGAGAGGTGGGCGAGGGGTAGGCGACGAGCTGTCAGTCGGGCGTCATTAAAACTGCCAAGGTCATCTTGATGAATTCTTCGTTCTTGTCGATTGCCCAGAGGGCGCCGCGGACATTCTCGGCCACATCGGCCGATCCGCGCTGCTCGACCCAATTGGATAATTCCATGATGGCGGCTTCGAGGGCGAGTTGGTTTTCGTTGATCTTGAAAAGCAGGGAAGGGAGTAGGTCAGAGTTGGGCATTTTCGGTTTCCTCCGTGGAGTAAACCAGAGTAGCAGGGTGTGTGTTCAGTCGACAGAACGCCGGGGAAGGGGTTGCGCAAAACCTCCTCTGGAGGCCGCGTATTTTCGTTTGCATAAGCACAAAAAAACGGATGTTTTGCTATGCGTAAATCAAGCCTTATTCTTTTGATATCAATAGCTTGCGTGTCTTCAGCCCCCAGCATGGGGTGCTAGGGGTCGAGTGTTCGAATCACTCCGTCCCGACCATAATTCCTGAGTAAAATCAGACAATTAAGCCGATCATCTAGATCGGCTTTTTTGTGCCTGCGCAAAACTCGCAGGACAGTGTTACTCACGCCGATGACGAAATCTTTCATGAGCATTTCTTGAGTGTGATGCCCGTGGCATCCCTTCATGAGATACCCGAACGGCTTTCTTATCGCCATCGCGTCTGGTTTCGCTAATCGCCCCAGTTTGCATACGCCATCGTCGGGGGGGGGGGGAACAGGAACGTTACTGCGCAGGTTTTTTCTTGATGTCATGCGAATCACTTGAAGTCGCGGCATCCTTTTCAGTTTCGTGCGACTGCGCGCCGGCGTTGCCGCCTGACGATTCCTCGCCTTTCTTGTTCGCCTTTTCTTCATTGGATTGTTTGCTGCCTGATTGATTGACTCCCGGCAATGCGGTCGGCGGGGCAGCAGATCCCGCAGTGGTCTTTTCGGCGGCCATGGCGCACGCCGGGCCGATGAGGAGCAGGCTGGCGAGGGACAGGGCAGCAATGTTCTTGTTCATTATCTGTGCGCTCCACTGAGGGGTGTTCAGTTTGGAAGTGCAGATAGGCGAAAGGTGCGAGCCACCGGACGAGTGGCAGGAAGGCAAATTGCTGGCCCCCAGACTTTCGCTTCACCGGCAAAATCGCCTTTTTTCAAAAGGTTAGGTTGGCTATATGCGGACGATTGTCATAACCGTTGCAACGCTTTCCCTGGCTGTCCTCGCGCAGGGAGTGCAGGCGAGAGAACTGAGCAAGAGCCATCGATTTGCGTGCACTTGGGGTTCGGATATCGCTGCCGGTGCTCAGCAGTCGAAGCTCGCTGGCGTCTCCCTTTATGGCGCACGCAAACAGTTGCAGGTGCGCCGATTCCAGCAACCCTGGATGCGCATGACGGCGATGGGAATTATCGAGCAAACCTATAACAGCACGTCAAAGCTCAAACCGGCGGCGGTCAAGCAGACTTATTACGAACAATGCGTACGCCACGAACTGGCCCAGCGCTGAAGCAAAGAAGCCCAACCTGAACCGGTTGGGCTTTTTCATGCCTGCCCCTATGTCAGTGTCACTTTTCGCTTTCGCAATTGACCATCCACGACACGCCAAAACGATCCACCAGCATGCCGAAACGCGCGGCCCAGAAAGTCGCCTCCAGTGGCATATCGACGCGACCATCCTTGGCCAGTGCGTTGAACACTCGCTCGGCCTCGGCAATGCTTTCGACGTTCAGCGAAATCGAGCATCCGCTCATGCCCTGGGTCGGGCGGTCGGGTGTGGTGTCCGAGGCCATGATCATCTGATCACCCACTTTCAGGCAGGTGTGGATGATCAGGTTGTGGTGCTCTTTGGGCACATGCTCGGCGGCGGGTGTTTCGCCGAATGTCATCATTGCTTCGAGCTTTCCTTGCAAGGCTTGCTCGTAAAAGGTGAAGGCCTCGCGGCAGTCACCGTTGAAGATCAGGTACGGGTCGATTCTCATGTCTCTGCTCCCGGCAGTCAGGCGCGGAGCGTGGCGGGTGGTCGCCGGGTTCCGCGTTGGGCGGTTAAAACATAGCAGAGCGTTGGACGCCGGAAAGGCCTGAGTCTTACAGATGTTTTTGTTCTGAAAAGCGTGTTGATAATAACGCGGTCGTCGGGTGAAGTTCAGCCGTAGTGCTGGAGTACCATGACCCACCACCACCTGCAGAGTCCACTACCCCATGCCTGATCTATCGCGTTTCACGTCCTTGTTCGATCAGGCGCAGCGAGCCCTGCGGTTGGTCTGGGGGACATCGCGTGGCTTGTTTCTGGGGCTGGTGCTGGCAACGTTGGTGGCCGGGCTGTTGCCGGCACTGGCGGCATGGTTGGGGCAGCGAATTGTTGATGCCGTGGTGGCGGCGATGCAGTTGCATGCGCAACACGGCAGCGCGCCGCTGTGGCCAGTGTTGCGTTACGTTTTGTTGGAGGCCGGGGTGTTGGCGCTGTTGTCCGGCACGCAACGGGCGCTCTCGGTGCAGCAGTCGCTGTTGCGGGTGCAACTGGGGCAGAAGGTCAATACGCTGATCTTGCAGAAAGCGCAGACCCTGTCACTGGTGCAGTTCGAGAACTCCGAGTTCTACGACAAACTGGTGCGTGTTCGTCGCGAGGCTTCGACCCGGCCACTGGCGCTGGTCATGAAATCGCTGGGCTTGATTCAGAACTTGATCATGCTGATCAGCTTTGGCGTGCTGCTGGTGCACTTTTCTCCCTGGGCGCTGGTGCTGCTGGTGGTCGGTGCGTTGCCGGTGTTCTTCGCCGAGGCGCATTTTTCCGGTGACGCCTTTCGTCTGTTCACCCGCCGTGCGCCGGAGAGTCGGCAGCAGAGCTACATCGAAACCTTGCTGTCCCACGAAACGTACATCAAAGAGGTCAAGCTGTTCGGATTTGCCCCGTTGTTGCTGCAACGCTACCGCGACACGTTCGCCAGACTGTATGCCGAAGACCGGCGCCTGACGTTGCGGCGCGATGGCTGGGGCTTCGGCCTCGGCCTGCTCGGTACGGCGGCTTTTTACGTGGCCTATGCCTGGGTGGTGATCGATGCCGTACATGGCCAGATCAGCCTCGGTCAGATGACCATGTATCTGGTGCTGTTCAAGCAAGGCCAAAGCGCTGTGAGCAGCAGTCTGAGTGCAATCAGCGGCCTGTACGAAGACGGCCTCTACCTGACGAGTCTTTATGAATACCTGGCCGAACCGGTGCAGGTGGATACCGGTCACCTGACGGTCGGTGCCTGCCCGGGCGATGGTTTGCGTTTCGAAAACGTCGGTTTTCGTTACCCCGGTGCCAGTCGGCCGGCACTGGAAAACATTGACCTGCAACTGGTGCCAGGCAAGAGCATGGCGTTGGTCGGCGAGAACGGTTCTGGCAAGACCACGCTGATCAAGTTACTGACCCGGCTCTACCGCCCTGATCAAGGGCGCATCCTGCTCGACGGCAGCGATTTGCAGGATTGGCAGGAGACCGCGTTACGTCGGCGGATTGGCGTGATTTTTCAGGACTACATTCGCTACCAGTTCACCGTTGGAGAAAACATCGGCGTCGGCGATACCCTGGCGTTCAACGACGTGCAGCGGTGGCAGGAGGCGGCTGCCCAAGGCATGGCTGCACCCTTTATCGAAGGGCTGGACAAGGGGTATGCCACGCAGTTGGGACGCTGGTTTGCCGGTGGCCAGGAATTGTCCGGTGGGCAGTGGCAGAAGATTGCCTTATCCCGCGCGTACATGCGCCGTGATGCTGACATTCTGATCCTCGATGAGCCGACGTCCGCCCTTGATCCGGCGGCCGAAGCGGCGGTGTTCGAGCATTTCAGCCAGCACAGCGACGGGCGCATGACCTTGCTGATCTCCCATCGTTTTTCCAGCGTGCGCAATGCTGACCACATCATCGTGCTGCAACAAGGCAAGATTCTGGAGCAGGGCGGCCACGATCAACTGATTGCGGCTGCCGGGCATTACGCGCAACTGTTCGATTTGCAGGCTCGCGGCTACCGTTAAGTGTCCCGCCCGCTGCGTACGGTCGCAGGCCCGGCCACCCGGGGGGCCGGTTTGCTCTGCATCAGGCTGTCGATCGCCTTGCGGTAATTCTGCCCGCCGAGCGCCATGCTGTTGTTGTGCGTCGCGCCCGGCACCAACAGCAGGCGTTTGGGTTGTTGCGCGGCGTTGAACAGTTGCTCGCTGAAACGCGGAGGAACGAAAGCGTCAGCCAGACCGTGGACCACCAGCAGCGGCATATGAATGTCGGCGATCTTGTCGATCGAATCGAATTTCTGCGACAGCAGCCAGCGCACTGGCAATGACGTGTTGGCCACAGATGCGGCGACATCTGCCAGCGTGGTAAACGTGGACTCGATCACCAGTCCGCGCACGGGTAGCGCGGAGTGATCGCGAGCGGCGGCCTGCCCAAGTTCCGCTGCCAGATCGATCGCCACGGCGCCGCCCAGGGAATGCCCGTAGATCAGGCGTTTGGCCGGATCCGGTTGCAGCAGTTTGAAGCGCTCCCACGCCACGCGCGCGTCTTCGTAGACACTGCTTTCCGACGGCAGATCACCGTGACTCTTGCCGAAACCGCGATAGTCGATGGCCAACACTGAGTAACCCGCCGCGCGCAATTGTTCGATGCGGAACAACTGGCCGGTGAGGTTCCAGCGCACGCCATGCAGATAGAGAATGGCCGGCGCATTGGCTTTTTCCGCCGGCCACCACCAGGCATGAATGTTCTCCCCGGCTTTGAAGCTTTTCGGTTGCAGGTCGAGTTCCTGCACGCTGCCAGGCAAGCCGTGATACCAGCCGGCCGTGCCGGGTTCGATGCGAAACAGCAGTTTGCGTTCGGTGTGTTCGAGTACGGCACAACTGGTCGGCACGCCGATAATCAGCGCGGCCATACAGGCGAACGCCAAACGGCGGCGTCGCAGACGCGTCATGAAGGACAGGAACATTAAACGTTTCACCCAAGCGCAGACAAAGAAGGCTTTTTACCAGATGGCTCGGTCTGCGCGTGAGTTTTTCGACCACCGTCCCGATGCAACGATTACCAAATGCTGCAAGGAATCACGCCACCTGCAGCACAATCTTGCCGATATGGTCGCCAGCCTCCATGTGCGCGTGAGCCTGAGCCGCGTCGTTGAGTGAATAAACCTTGTCGATCATCGGCAGTAACCGCCCGGCAGACAGTGCCGGCCATACGTGCTCGCGCAGTTGATCGGCAATCGCGGCTTTTTCGGCAGCGGTGCGGGCGCGAAGGAGAGACCCGGTAATGACCGCACGTTTGGCCATCATTGCCAGCAGATCAAAGTCGTTGGCCCGCGCGCCGCCGAGAAAGCCGAGCATGACCAGTCGGCCATCCATCGCCAGTGCGCTGACGTTATCGTTGAGATACGAGCCGCCCATGATGTCGAGGATCACATTGACGCCCTGGCCTGCGGTTTTATCGGCGATGACTTGGGCGAACTCCTCCTCGCGATAGTTGATCGGCAAGCCGCCAAGGTCGCGGATCGCTGCGCATTTGTCTGCGCTGCCTGCGGTGGCGAACGTTTCTATACCGAATTCGCGGCAAAGCATCAGTGCGGTAGTGCCGATGCCGCTGGTGCCGCCGTGAATCAGCGCGCGTTGCCCACGGCTGGCGCCGCCGAGGCCGAACAGGTTGGCCCATACGGTAAAGAAGGTTTCCGGGAGCGCGGCGGCGTGCACCCAGTCCAGGCCGTGGGGAATCGGCAGGGTCTGGCCGGCCGGGACGGCGCAGTATTCGGCATAACCGCCGCCATTGGTCAGCGCGCAGACTTTGTCGCCCACGGCGAATTGACTGACACCCGTTCCGAGTGCCACGACTTCACCGGCAACCTCCAGCCCCGGGATCGGGTTCATGCCGGGTTTCATCGGATATTTCCCCGCTCGCTGCAAGGCGTCCGGCCGGTTGATCCCGGCGGCGTGTACGCGGATCAGTACCTCGCCGTCTGCGGCGACCGGCAACGGCACGCGGCGGGGTTGTAATACCTCGGGGGCACCGGGTTCGGTGATTTCGATTCGGGTCATTTCATTGGGCAGTGACATATCGGATCCTCTTGGATTGAGTTCTGTAAGTGGGAGCGTGCGGCGCAAGCAATGATTCCATTCAATGTGCACAGCACTGCGGTTCGATCGGGGCGGGCAGCCATTTCATGGCTTGCTCCAGCAGCAATGCCACGACGATCGCGCCAGCGGCAATGACGAACAACAACGCGTGGTGACCGCCGCTGGCGTTGAACAGCGCCGAATAGGCAAACCCGGCTAACGCCTGAAACGTGGCAAACGACACCGTGGCGCGGCTCCAGGCGATTTGCTGGCGATGGTGCTCCGGCACCAGCTCATGCACTCGCGCCAGTGCCAGCGGCACGATGCCGGGCGGGAATGAACCGAGAATCACCGCCAGCAACGCCAGCGCTAGAAAAGACTGGGTTATCGTCAGTAGCCCCAAGGCAATCGCCTGCACCACCAGCACCAGGCGAATGCCGGACCGCGGGCCAAGCTGATCGGCGAGAAAGCCATAACTCACCGGGCCGACAATCGCGCCCAGGCCATACATCACCCAGATCGACGCGCCGACATGCGCCCCGGCGCCTAGTCCGCGAGCGACGTAATCCACCAGAAAAACCATCGCCGGCACCAGACCAGCGGCCATGAAAGCGTATTGGGCGAACAGCACATAAACAGCGCGCGGCGTCGGTTCAACGGACGCCGTTTGGTGCGGAGCCGCCGGGTGCGCAAAATCGGACGGCCAACCGAACCAGCTCAACGCAGTCAGCAACAGGGCCAAAGCCCCCAGGCCCAGCCAGGTTGCCTGTAAACCAAGGTTTAACAGCGGTGGCACCAGCGTCCCCGAGCCGGCTATGCCAAGACCGATGCCGAGAAAAATCGCGCCGCTGGCCAAACCTTTACGGGCGGCCGGAACATGCGGCAATACCGTCGCCGCCACCAACACCATGATCGCGCCACCGGCAATCCCGGATAGCAGCCGCCAGCCGAAGAACCAGCTCACCGACACCGGAAACGCGCAGGCAAAAAATGCCGCCGTGACGATCAGCATCATCAGCCGCAAGGCATTTTTATTGCCGAACTGGCGCGCTGTAGGCCGGCCGAGCAGGGCGCCGATCAGATAACCCACCAGGTTGGCCGCTCCGAGGTAGACCACATCATTGGCGCTGAACCACTGCGCTTCAATCAGCGAAGGAATCAACGGCGTGTAAGCGAAACGCGCCAGTCCGATGCTGACCAGGCTGGCGCAGAGGCCAGCGAAGATCGACAGCCAGATACCGGTAGAGGTTGAAGTGCGCATGATAGCGATCTCGCGGAAGGTTTATGGCGTTCAGCATATCGGCTATCGTTGCTGCGTTAATGCAGCGATTAAGCTGCACTGCGATGCGAATTTGCATCATCGGGAGACAGCATGAATTGGGATGATGCACGGGTGTTTCTGGCCGTTTGCCGCGAGTCGACGTTGCGTGGTGCGGCGCGGATGCTGGGAGTGGATCAGGCGACTGTCGGGCGGCGGATCAGCGCGCTGGAAAAGTCCCTGAGTGCGACGTTGTTCCTGCGCACCTCCGAGGGGTACGCGTTGACGGCGGTCGGCGAAGCGGCGCTGAAAAGTGTAGAGAAAATGGAGCATTCGGCGCTGGAGCTGGAGCGGCAGATTCAGGGCCTGGACGATCGTCTGACCGGCACGGTGCGCGTCAGTACCACCGATTCGCTGGCCATCGATTTTCTGATCCCGGCGATTGCCCGTCTGCACGAGCAGCACCCGGACGTGCGGGTGCAGCTGGATGCGTCCACGCAGATCGTCAGCCTGGCCAAACGCGAGGCGGACATCGCCGTACGTAACACCCGACCGGACAATCCTGACCTGATCGCTCGGCGAATTGCCCGATGGCCGGTGGGGCTGTTCGCCTCCCAGGCGTATATCGACGTCAATGGAGTGCCGCGACCGGACACGGCGTTCGAGGGGCATGATCTGGTGGTCTATCAGCCGTATCTGCAAAGCAAAAAGGATCTGACTCTGGTATCGGAGCCGTTGAGTCGCGGCCGCATCGTCGCGAGCCTCAGTTCCAGCCTGCTCGTCCGTCGCTCGATTGCTGCAGGATTGGGTGTAGGAGAAATTCCGGTGTACATGGGCGAGCGAGATGGACTGGTCAGACTCTGGTCGCAACGTACCCGGCCACTGCCGTATGAAGTCTGGCTGGTGACCCATGCGGATCTGCGCCATACAGCGCGGGTGAGGGCAGTAATTGACCAGATTGTTGAGGCGTTTGCGCTGGAGAATGAGTAAGCACGAGACTGTTTTGTAGAGGCTACATCGTCGGATGAAACGGCCTACAACTCAGGCTGAATCAGCCGGCTTGTGGTCACTGGGGAAGGAATCTATTGTTTCCACAGTCCGGTAGGCGATGCGGACCTCGCAACGAAACGATCGACCACGGAAGGTCGTAATCCCGTCAAAGGTGATGAATTGAAAGCCAGGGAAGTCAGTCAGTACCCATACAGTGATCCATTGAACGAAATCCGGAATACGCAAACCATGAGCACGATAAGCCGCGAAGAGTTCGATGCCAGGATCGAGACCATAGAGACGAGAATGGATGCTCGGATGGAAGGTGTATCGATGAGGATCGATGCATTTCTGGCGGCTCAGGCAGAGCGGGACAAGGCCAACGGCCGGATTCAGTCAGAGATTGACAGGACTCAAGCTGAGCGGGACAGAACTCAAGCAGAGCGGGACAGGGCTCAAGCAGAGCGAGACAAACGTTTCGAACTGATGTCGTCTGCCATCCAGACCATTGCAGAAGAGTCGAAAGAAGCGATCAAACAGGCGAGCACCACGAAAGCCAACGTCTGGGCAGCGACTGCCGTTCAATTGGTGGGGCTCGTTGCGATCGTCGTCGGTGCCTGTTATGCCAATCAAGCCAACATGTATGCAGCGATCCAGACGACGTTGGCGGCGATTCAGGCGGGCAAGGAATTCACCGTCCCGATGCCCCCGACGCTGCCGTGGCTCAAACCACCAGAATAAAAAACGGCCTTCACCGGAAGGCCGTTTCTGTGGGCATTGAAACACCGCATCATGGCATTTCTGGCAACTCCTGCGGCCGCAAGTCGAACACCAGCACCTCGGCATCGACACCATTGCTTAAACTCAGCAACTGTTCCTCGCGAACTCGCACGCCGTCGCCTTCCTGCAATCGCTGACCATTGAGTTCAACACTGCCGCGTGCAACGTGCACATAGGCGTAGCGGTTGGCGGGCAGTTCCAGCGTCGCGCTTTCCTTGCCGTCGAACAGCCCGGCGTACACCCGTGCGTCCTGGCGCACTTTCAGCGAACCGTCGTGGCCGTCCGGCGAAATGATCAATTGCAGACGACCGCGTTTTTTCTTGGCGCTGAAATGCTCCTGTTGATAACGCGGTTTGGCACCGGCAACCTCCGGCACGATCCAGATCTGCAGGAAGTGCACCGGTTTGCTCGCCGAATGGTTGAACTCGCTGTGCGCCACACCGCTGCCGGCGCTCATCAATTGCACATCGCCCGGGCGGATGACCGAGCCGGTACCCAGCGTGTCCTTGTGTTCCAGCGCGCCTTCCAGTACGTAGGAAAAGATCTCCATGTCGCGATGCGGGTGCTGACCGAAGCCTTTACCGGCAGCAACGCGGTCGTCATTAATCACCAGCAGGTCGGAAAAGCCCTGCTCGCGCGGGTCGCGGTAGCTGGCGAAGGAAAAGGTATGAAAGGACTTCAACCAGCCATGATTGGCGAGGCCACGATCAGAGGCTTTGCGAAGGGTCAGCATGATGAAATCTCCTTGCGGGACGTGAATTCGTCCGAGTGAGGAGAAGTTTACTGGTTACTGTTCGGTGCAATAAGTAGATGAAAATTGAAAGACTGTCCTGATCAGGTTGACAGTTGTGCGACGCGCCTCGCATAAACTCTTGCGCCCCGAATGTCGTACTTGGCCATAATGTCTGGCCTGTCTCATGTCTCCTTGATTTAAGTGATGTCTTCCCATGAAAACCGTGGCAATGGTGCTGTTTCCCGACTTTCTTCTGCTAGACATGGCCGGGCCAATGGAGGTTTTTTCAGTTGCCAATCGCTACTTGAAACCTGCAGCGCATTATCAATTGATCACGCTTGGCACTGAACGTGGGCCGCTGCGGGCCTCCAATGGTGCGTTGGTGCATGCCGACCGGACTATCGAAGACGACACCGAGCGATATGACTTGCTGCTGGTGCCGGGAGGCCCGGGTGCCTACAACCAACAGTTTCCGTCGCTGTTTGCCTGGCTCAAAGACGCCGTCCGGCGCGCCGAATACTATGGCTCGATCTGCACCGGCGCCTTCGTGCTGGGCCATGCCGGCTTGCTCGATGGCTACCGCGTGACCACCCATTGGAACTACACCGAGCGCCTGATCAGGGGTTTCCCGAAAGCCCATGTCGCAACCGATCAGATCTATGTCGAAGATCGCAATCTGATCACCTCAGGTGGTGTCACTGCCGGTATCGATATGGCGCTGGCCGTGGTTGCCCGCGATCACGGCAAGAAACTCGCCCAGGATGTAGCCAAAGTCCTGCTGGTGGTGATGAAACGGCAGGGCGGTCAAGCGCAGTTCAGTCCGCTGATGGCTGCCGTGGCGCCACAGGAAACGCCGATTACCCGCGCGCAGAATTATGTGCTGGAGCACCTCGACGAAGCCTTTACGGTCGAGCGCATGGCCGCCATTGTCAACATGAGTGCGCGGCACTTTGCGCGGGTGTTCACCCGCGAAATCAACATGACGCCGATGGCATTTCTGCAGAGTGCGCGCATCGACTGCGCGCGAAATCTGCTGGAAACCAGCGATCTGCCGCTTAAAACCGTGGCTTACAAAAGTGGTTTCGGCAGTGTGCGGCACATGCGTTCACTGTTTGCTGAAAAGCTTGGCCTGACCCCTGCGCAATACCGCGAACAGTTCAGCTAGAGCGTTTGTGTCCGTCTGGCGCACCCGGATGTCCGTGCTGCGCCTCGCGTAGCGGTTGTCGCGTCATCTGAGGCTGCCAAGATAGTTGGCATGGATAGCCTCAACGATTTGAACACGGCGTCGGTGGTGCATTTTGGCCCCTACGCCTTCCACCTGCGTCAACGGCTGATACTCGATGGAGATCGGCCATTGCGCATGGGCGGTCGCGCGCTGGACATTCTGCAAGTGCTGGTCGAGCGTGCCGGTCGAGTGGTCAGAAAGGAGCAATTGATTGCGCTGGTATGGCCGACGTCGGTGGTCGAGGAGATCAACCTGCGCGTGCACATCGCTGCGCTCAGGCGAGCGTTGGGTGATGGCGAAAACGGTCAGCGTTACATCGTCAATGTGCCGCAATGCGGTTATAGCTTTATCGCCCCGGTCCGCTGCGACAGCGTCGCGCAAGTGGTTTTCGAGGGATTGCACACGCCTCAGCATAATCTGCCTGCGCGACTGACCCCGGTCGCCGGCCGCGATGCGCTGGTCGGCGGGCTGGTGCGGCAAATGCCACTTTGTCGACTGATGACCGTTACGGGCGCCGCCGGCGTGGGCAAGTCCACCGTGGCGTTGCGGGTGGCGGAATTGCTGTTGCAGTACTACAGAGACGGCGTGTGGCAGGTCGATCTGAGCTTGATCGACGACCACACGCCGCTGCTTGATCATTTACTGCAGATCCTGGAGAGCGATTTGACCGGGCTGTCGACTCGCCATGCGATGCTGCTGCTGGATAACTGTGACCACCGCCGCGACGCTTGCAGAGTAGCGGTTGAAACGTTGCTCGAAGCCGCGCCTCGACTGTCGATTCTCGCCACCAGCCGTGAAGCCTTGCAGGTCAGTCTGGAAACCCTTCAGTGCGTGCCACCGCTGGCCATTGCGAAGCGCTCTGCAGCCAATTGCATCACTGAAGCCATGGGCCATTCCTCGGTGCAGTTGTTCGTCAGCCGTGCGCGGGCGCGACAGCATGATTTCCGCTTGCGCGAGCAGGATGTCAACGCCGTGCTTGAGATCTGTCGTCAACTCGACGGTTTGCCGCTGGCGATCGAACTGGCGGCGGCGCAGATCGATGCGCTGGCGCTGGTAGGTTTGCAAGCGCAGATAGCCAACGGTCTGCAAGTGCTCAGCCATGGCCGGCGCACTGCAGTGTCGCGGCACCAATCCATGCAGGCGGCACTCGACTGGAGCTACCAATGCTTGAGTGAGCAGGAACAACGCGTGCTGCAACGCTTATCGGTGTTCAAACTGGCGTTTACGCTAGAAGCGGCGCTGGCGGTGATCAGTTGTCCGCAATTGCCTGCGCAGCGACTTGCCGCGATGATCGAAGGTCTGGCGCGCAAGTCATTGTTGACGGTGGAGCGGGGCGGCAGTGCGGGCCGCTACCGGATGCTTAACACCACCCGCTGCTATGCCCGGGAGCAACTGGAGCGTAGCGGTGAAGGGATTGATCTTGAACGGCGGCATGCGCGTTACATCAACAGGATTCGCCGGGCCTCAGGCGTGCACGCGCTCGCGTAACTCGTCGATCAGCAAGCGTACCTTGCGCAAGTCCGGGGTTGCGTAGCCCTCGTTGAAGCGTTGATAGAGCGGGTTGAGCAAATCCAGCGCCTCGCCGCAACGCGATTGGCGCAGCCAGAGCTGCGCGAGTGAGGTGGCAGTGCGCAGTTCCCAGGCGAGCGCACCTTGGGCGCGGGCGATGGTCAGGGATTGTTGCAGGAGTTCTTCGGCTTCCTGAATATTGCTGGCGTTTGGGAGGACCTCCTCGCGGGCACGCTCGCTCCCACAGAGATTTTGGGTGTACTCAAAACCCATGTGGGAGCGAGCTTGCTCGCGAAGGGGCCTGTCCAGACGACCCCGATCGTCAGTCAGTAACGCCTGCGCCCGAGCCCGCAAGATTTCCGCCGTGCTCCACCCCGCATCACCACTCAACGCCCTTTCAACCAGCGCGTCATCCACAAAACGGCCATCCAGCGTGACCATGATTTCCCGAATCAACCCGCTACTGTCCTTCGGCACTGGCGTGATGGTGGGCGCATCGAGCACCTGCGCATAGTGCCGCGCCCATGTGTTGAACAGCAGCACCGAATGCTTTTGCGATTGCTCCAGCAACAGCTGCAACAGTGCCCGGGCGTTCTGTTGATCGCCGTTGTAATGAGCGATCAGGCAACTGGCCAGCGCCAGGGTGTAGCAAATCGAAGTGCCATGGTCGATTTGCACGGCAATGTCCAGCGCCTGCCGCGCCGTGCGCCACGCTTGCTCCGGCAGACCCTGCATCCACAACACCCGCGCCAGCACCGTCAGTGACGCGACGCTCTGGTCGTATTGCACGCCAAAGCCGTGAGTGAAGCGGTTGACATGACCGCTCTGCGCCATGCACTCAAGCACTTGCTCGGCATGCATGCGCGCCTGCGTCTGATCGCCGGCATAGTGCAGGGCCAGTACGCGCAAGCGGTGTGTACTCAGAGACAGCATCGGATCGCCGTGCAGGCCGAGGCGGTCGAAGTGTTCGCTCTGTGCCAGCGCCATGCGGTAATGCCCGCAACTGAGGTTGACCGCCAGGTGCCCGGACACTGCGCGCAACTGCCCGGCGACGTCATCGTTTTCATGCGCCAACCGGCGGGCGTCGGCGAACGCTTCGATGGTTTCTGCAGTACCGCCCCACGTGTGATAACAGGCACTGCCGAGGGCCAGTTTCAGCGCAACTTTCAGGCGCGGGCAAGGTTCGCCGAGTTCATCAAGCACGCTTAGCGCCCGGCGTACATAGTCGCCGTACTCGTTGAGCAGCGACAACTCTTGCCACAAGGGCGCCGACGCCGCCGTCAGACGAATCCCCAAACCTGCGTGGCCGACGCCGTTCAGGCTCCAGTCCAGTGCCGCGCGCAGATCTTCCAGCCCTCGGGCATAACGTTCGATCCACAACGCCGTCGGCGTGTTTTCCCAATCGTTTTGCGCCTGCTGCATCAACGCCAGACAACGTTCTGCATGGCGTTCGCGGGTTTCCTCGCATTCGGCGGCGTGATCGAGTTTTTCCAGGGCATAACGGCGGGTTGTGTCGAGCAAGCGGTAGAACACCTCCTCATCGCCGACCTCGACGCTGAGCAGGGATTTGGCCACCAGTTGGGTGATCGATACAAACACCGCTGCGGGGTCGATCTGTTGGCCGACGATAACGGCCGCCGCCGACTCCAGCGTAAAACCACCGCGAAACACGCCCATGCGGCGCAGACAGGTTTGCTCGCAACGGTCGAGCAAGTTGAAACTCCAGTCCAGCGTCGCGCGCAGTGTGAGGTGGCGTTCCAGACTGCTTTGATTGCCCGCTGCCAAAGCTGGCAAGCGGCCCTGTAACTGGCTGAGCAGGCCGTCCAGGCCCAGTTCGGTGACTTGCGCTGCGGCCAGCTCCAGCGCTAGAGGAATACCGTCGAGTCGGTGGCAGATCTCGATCGCTTGCGGCAACTGTGCGTCGCTCAGTTCAAAGCTTTCCTGCGCGGCCGTGGCCCGTTCGATGAACAGTTGCAGGGCCGAATGATCCAGCGCTTGCTGACGATTCAATGTCGCGTTCATCGATGGGTATTCGAGCGAATCGAGACGCTGCACGAATTCACCTTCCGCGCGCAGGCTTTCGCGGCTGGTGGCGAGGATATGCACCTTCGGTGCGCCGCGCAGAATGCTTTCACTGAGCGCTGCGACGGCATCGATCAAGTGTTCGCAGTTGTCGAGCAACAACAGCATCTGCCGCTGTTGCAGGCCATTGACCAGTGCCACCAGCGGATCATCTTCGAGCAGGGTCAGATCGAGCAGGGCGGCCAGGTGTGAGCAAATCAGCCGGGGATCGTTGAGTGGTGCCAGATCGACCAGCCGGATTCCGTCGCGGTACTGGCCGATCAACTGCTCGGCCACGCGTAACGCCACAGTGGTTTTACCGATCCCGCCGGGCCCGACCAAGGTGATGCAGCGTCGGCGCGGCAGTTGCGTCATCAAGCTGTCGACCAGCGGCTGGCGGCCGATCATGCGCGTGCGTCGCAAGGGCAGATTGTGTCGACCGCCCGCATTGCTCACAGGACGCTCCTTCATGGATTCCAGCAAAACCGGTGCGACAAAACTGTAACCCCGGTGCGCCACGGTGATGATGTAACGCTGGCCGGCCTGACCGTCACCGAGCGCCTTGCGCAGCGCCGCCATGTGCACACGCAAGTTGATGTCTTCAACGACGGTGTCCGGCCAGACCCCGGCCATCAATTGCTGCTTGCTCACCACTTCGCCGGCATGGGCCAGCAGAATCAGGAGGATGTCCATCGCCCGTCGGCCCAAGCGCAGCGGCTGCTCGCCTTCGAGTACCAGACGTTGCCCGGGATGAATCCGATAAGGGCCAAAACCGAGGGCCTGATTCGGCGAAAGACTCAACAGCTCACTCCTGCGGTGCTGCGGCGGACAGAGCGGAGTAGGGCCGGGCGCGTGCGCAGGCCTTCTAATCCGGGGTGTCCCGGCATAATCCTCAGGTTTGAGCGTCAGTGCAACGGGGGCCGCGATCAAAACACGGCGGGCTGTGAGCGGTGAGTCTTGGGTTCACGCATGATCTGGCAGCGCCAGGCAAACGGGTTGATGCCTTCACTGCGGGTGAACATATGGCAAAAATGCGCCTGATCGCAGAAACCGCATTCCAGGCTGATTTGCGTCAGGCTCAGGTCGGTGTGCTGGATCAACAGCTTGGCCCGCGCGATGCGTTGGGTGCGAATCCAGTCCTGCGGCGACAGCCCGGTGCTGCACTTGAAGGCGCGGGAAAAATGGCTGCGCGACAGCGAACAGGCGCGGGCCAGCTCGGTGACTTCGAGGCTTTCACCCAGACGTTCGAGGATCAGTTGTTTGACCTGTCGTTCGCGCTGCGGGCTTAACCCGCCGATCCCGGGCTTGCGGGGTTCGCTGGCAGGGGCGAGGGCGACGGTGTGCTGTAAGTGAGCCATGGCCAAAGTCCGTGTCGATGGGGAATGCACGGTCGGCGCATCCCCTCAGGTCTAAAAACAACGCTGCGCAGTGGCATTCATTGTTGGGCGAGGGCGGCGGGCTGACGAGTTAATCGTTGTTAATTTCGCTGCGAAACGGCGCTAACAGTCCCGTTGATCGCGTAAAGTGCGCAGCACTGGCGTCTGACTGGCTAAAAGGAATCCGTGCCCATGAACCGTAACGATCTGCGTCGCGTTGACATGAACCTGCTGGTGATTTTCGAAGCGCTGATGTTCGAAAAGAACCTGACCCGCGTCGCCGAAAAACTGTTCATGGGGCAACCGGCCGTCAGTGCAGCGTTGGGGCGTTTGCGTGATCTGTTCGATGATCCTTTGTTGTTGCGCAACGGTCGCGGCATGGAGCCAACCGCGCGGGCGCTGGCGATTCTCAAAGAGCTGCAGCCGGCGATGGATGTCATCTCCGGCGCGGTCAGCCGGGCCAAGGAGTTCGAACCGGCGAGCAGTTGCGATGTGTTTCGCATCGGTTTGTCCGACGACGCCGAGTTTGGTCTGTTCCCGCCGCTGTTACGCCAGCTTCAGCAAGAAGCTCCGGGGATTGTCGTGGTGGTGCGCCGCGCCAACTACCTGCTGATGCCGGCGCTGCTGGCCTCTGGGGAAATCTCCGTTGGCGTCAGTTACACCACTGAGTTGCCGGCCAACGCCAAGCGCAAAAAACTGCGCGACATTCCCTGCAAAGTCCTGCGCGGTGACGGCCGCCCAGGCCCGCTGACGCTGGATGAATACTGCGAGCGTCCGCATGCGATGGTGTCGTTCTCCGGCGATCTGAGCGGCAATATCGACCTGGACCTGGCCAAGGTCGGTCGTACCCGCCGCGTGGTCTTGGGCGTGCCGCAATTCAGCGGCCTGCGTGCCTTGCTCGCCGGCACCGAGATGATCGCCACGGTGCCGGATTATGCCGCGTGTGCGTTGGTTGAAGGTTGTGCATTACGTGCCGAAGATCCGCCGTTCCCGATCGATGCCGCACAATTGTCGATGGCGTGGAGCGGAGTGCATGACAACGATCCGGCGGAGAAATGGCTGCGCTCGCGAATCAGTCAGTTCATGGCGGCGCCGCTGGATATTCCCGTGATGTGAGTGTCCGTTCGTCTGAAACAGGGCTTGACCTGTTAGTTCTGACAGTGGCGCATCTGCGTGCTCCGATGTCTGATTGGCCGATGTCGAAGGGTAGCCAAAAAGGACGTGAACATGGACACGCTGATACGTGCGCTTGACAGTAACAATCTGCCGCCGCTTTCAATCATAGAAAGTCGCCCCGACGGTCTGCTGGATCCACAGGCCGCTCGGTACAGCCTGACGGTAAAAATCGACTTCGATTGGCAGACAGGAGACAGTCTCACGATCACGTGGGCCGGTACGGCAGGTTCTGGGTCCTACACCTCACCGCGTATACCGATCGGCGGATTTCAACGTCCTTTCCAGACCCATATTGATAACCTCCTGGTGGCTTTCAACCTCGAGCAAACCGTCATCGTCACTTATACGCTTTATCGCGGCACTGAACTGCCTGTTACTTCACAGCCTTTGGCGCTTTACATCACACGCATCAATCAATTGAACCTGCCTCGGCCATTCATCCGACAGGCCGACAACGACGGTCAGGGAGGTGAGCTGAATGTCAGCGACCTTTCTGAGTTCACCTTGCGTACAAATGCGTGGCTACTGGGCAGGCGCGGCCAATTCTTCTGGCTGAATATCAACGGCACAAATGCCGATGGCAGTGTTTTCGAGGCGTCGTACTGGCAAGCGCCGGACAATGTGGTCAATGACGAATTCAACCGCTTCGGTTTCTTCGAACAGAAATTCTCTGCTGCACCACTGCAACGTCTGCAGGATCGCAGCGTGCTGTCGTTGCGCTTCATGGCCGGGCTGCAAGGCAGTCAGGATGAATCCCTTGCGCAGCCATTTGCACATCGAAACTACATCGTACTGACAGGGGCCTCCAGTGGGCCGAGGATAATGTCAGTCTCCGATCTCGATGGAGACATACTTGACGGCACGGACACCCGATACACCACTGTCACGCTAAGCGGCAGCGCTTGCGACACCGTGGATGTATTCGACGGCACGACCAGACTCGACACGGTCGGTGCCGTTGACGGTAACTGGACGTACGTCGCGGCTGGCCTGACGGGTGGATTGCATGAGTTTACGGTGAGGTTGGCGGATGGCAGCGGAAGCGCCTCAAGTCCATGGCGAATCAATGTCGTGACGCAAAACCTGCCGCTGAAGATTGTCGAGGCTCCCGATAACATCAACCTCGATCCGTTGGCAGCAATAATGACCCTGACTGCGTTGGTGGATCTCGACCTGCAACCCACCGATAGGGTTTCAGTGACTGTGAAAGCTGCTGATGGCACTCCCCCTGCAGGTTCGCATACCACCACACCGGTTGCGGCGGGTACCACACGGCCGATCAGAATTCCTTTGCCTGTATCACTGGTGGCCTTCAGCATCGGAAAAATCATGGAGCTGACCTTTACCTATACCCGGGGCGTTTCAGCTCTGGTGAGTTCACAACCTCTGCGTCTCAACGTGTTGCCGATTGCGTTGGATCGACTCGCCGCTCCGGTGATCACTCAGGCCAACGGCACCGACATTCTCGATCTGAAAGATGTCCAGTCCGGCGCGAATCTGATGTTTGGTGACTGGTCGCATATCGCGGTGAAACAATGTCTCTGGCTTGATCTGGTGGGGGAGAGCGACACAGGTGCGCACAATCTGCGGATGTGGGCGGGCACCGCTAACAGGGTGCATCAGGCCTGGGTGACGAATGGCAGTTACACCCCGATTGTTTCGGCCAATTACGTACGGCGGCTGAAGGATGGCAGCAAGCTGATCATTCGGTTCAGGGTCAATCTGGATCAGGTTGCGGATTTTGACACGGCAATCGTGTTTCAGACACGGGAATACACCATTCGAGCAGTGCCTTGAAATCAAAACCTCAGCCAGCGTCATCGCGTGTAACCGCCGTCGCAACTGAGCACATCCATCCAATTTCCCCCCACCCATCATTGGCATGATTCAGGCCAATGACATTTCAAGGGTCGGGTCATGAACGCTTCGCAACGAGAAGAACAGGCGCGCGACATCGGTTTGCTGTTCCTGCGGGTCAGTGGCGGATTGTTTTTGCTCTGGGTCCACGGCTTGCCCAAGCTGCTGGACTTCACCGCGCAACTGCAACTGATCGAAGACCCGTTCCACCTCGGATCCCACCTCACCTTGATCCTGGCGATCTTCGCCGAAGTCCTCTGTCCACTGCTGATCGTCGCCGGAGTGCTGGCGCGATTGGCGTGCTTGCCTATTCTGTTTGTGCTGCTGGTGGCACTGCTGGTCGTGCATCCGCAATGGAGTGTGGCCGAGGGACAGTTCGGCTGGTTGCTGTTGATCCTGTTTGCCACTGTGTTGATCGCCGGGCCGGGACGGCTGGTGATTCCTGTTCGTTTACCCGGAGTGCTGCGTTATGCCTGAAGTCCTCAATCCACAAGCACAGGGGGCCGATGAGACGGTCACGCTGATCATCAAACACCGGGTCAAGGCCGGTTTCGAATCGGCGTATGAGGCCTGGCTGCGCAATATCGTCCGCGTGGCGGGACAGCGTGAAGGGCATTTGGGTGTGGACGTGGTGCGCGGCAAGCGCGGCCGTCTCGATTTCTACACCTGCGTGCTGCGCTTCAGTTCTACCGAAGCGATGCAGGGATGGCTCGAATCGCCGCAGCGTCAGGCACTGGTCGCCGAAGCCGCGCCGATGCTGGCTGATGGCGATCAGACCGAAGTCGCGCCGATCAATGAATTCTGGTTCTCGCCACTGGCCGATGCCGCTACACCGCCACCGCGCTGGAAGCAGGCCGTGGTCTCGCTGTTGGTGATTCTGCCGCACACCTTGCTCGTGCCGTTGATCTGGGGACCGTTGCTGGCGTTGCATCCGATTCTTTCCAACTACGTAGTCGCGACGTTCCTGATCACCCTGACCATCGTCCTGTCGGTGGTGTACGTGGTGATGCCGCCGGTCACCCGTTTGTTTACGCCGTGGCTCGAAGCCAGCCAGGCCCATGAACACCTCGATTCCCAAGAGACCTCGCCACGCTGAGCGCGCGGGGTTCGCTTCTTTTCACTTTGCTTGAGGAACTGCGATGAGCGCCGATCTGATTCTGTTCAATGGCCAATTTCATACCGTCGACCGCACCAAACCGCTGGCCAGTGCCGTGGCGATCACCGACGGCCGTTTCGTCGTCGTCGGCAACGACAACCAGGCCATGGCCCTGCGCGGGCCGAACACGCAAGTGGTCGATATGCACGGTCGCTGCGTCATCCCCGGCCTCAACGACTCGCACTTGCACCTGATCCGTGGCGGTTTGAACTACAACCTCGAACTGCGCTGGGAAGGCGTGCCGTCGCTGGCCGATGCCCTGCGCATGCTCAAGGATCAGGCCGACCGGACGCCAACCCCGCAATGGGTGCGCGTGGTCGGCGGCTGGAACGAATTCCAGTTCGCCGAAAAACGCATGCCGACGCTGGAAGAAATCAACCAGGCCGCACCGGACACGCCAGTATTCATCCTGCACTTGTACGACCGCGCCTTGCTCAACCGCGCCGCGCTGCGTGTGGCCGGTTACACCCGCGACACGCCGAACCCGCCGGGTGGCGAGATCGTCCGTGACAGCAACGGCAACCCGACCGGCATGCTGGTCGCGCGACCGAACGCGATGATCCTCTACTCGACGCTGGCCAAAGGGCCGAAGCTGCCGCTGGAATATCAGGTCAACTCGACCCGCCAGTTCATGCGCGAACTCAATCGCCTCGGCCTGACCAGTGCGATCGATGCCGGTGGCGGTTTCCAGAACTATCCGGACGATTATCAGGTGATCGAACAACTGGCCAAAGATGACCAGTTGACCGTGCGCATCGCCTACAACCTGTTCACCCAAAAGCCAAAAGAAGAGCTGAGCGATTTCCATAACTGGACCGGCAGCGTCACGTTGCATCAGGGCGATGACTTTTTGCGCCATAACGGCGCCGGCGAAATGCTGGTGTTCTCGGCGGCGGACTTCGAAGACTTCCTCGAACCGCGCCCGGACCTGCCGCAAACCATGGAGCAAGAGCTGGAGCCGGTGGTGCGCCACCTGGTCGAGCAGCGCTGGCCGTTCCGTTTGCACGCGACCTACAACGAGTCGATCAGCCGCATGCTCGACGTGTTCGAGAAGGTCAATCGGGACATTCCGTTCAACGGCTTGCCGTGGTTCTTCGACCACGCGGAAACCATCACCCCGCAAAACATCGAGCGGGTGAAAGCGCTGGGCGGCGGCATTGCGATTCAGGATCGCATGGCGTTCCAGGGCGAATACTTCGTCGACCGCTACGGCAAGCAAGCCGCCGAAGCGACCCCGCCGATCAAACGCATGCTTGCCGAAGGCGTACCGGTCGGCGCCGGCACCGACGCAACGCGGGTGTCCAGCTACAACCCGTGGACTTCGCTGTACTGGATGGTCAGCGGTCGCACCGTCGGCGGTCTGGCCTTGTACGAAGAAGGTTTGCCACGCACCACCGCGCTTGAATTGTTCACCCACGGCAGCGCCTGGTTCTCCTCGGAGCAGGGCAAGAAGGGCCAGATCAAGGTCGGGCAACTGGCGGATCTGGCGGCGCTGAGTGCGGATTTCTTCCACGTCGAAGAAGAGGCGATCAAGTGGATCGAGTCGGTCCTGACCGTGGTCGGCGGCAAGATTGTTTACGCCGCCGGCGACTTCGAAGACCTCGGGCCGCGCTCGATTCCGGTGCTGCCGGACTGGTCGCCTGTCGTGAAGGTGCCGGGCCACTGGCGGCCGAATTCGCCGTTGCAGGCGCAGGTTCACCAATGCAGCGGCCCGTGCGCGGTGCACACCCACAGCCATGAAAAGGCGCGGATGTCGAATGCGCCGGTCAGCGACTTCGCCGGTTTCTGGGGCGCGTTCGGCTGCTCCTGCTTCGCTTTCTGATTTCCCCTGAAGCGCCGGCCATCCGGTCGGCGCCTCATGCTTCATCCATCCGTCCATCAGGAGTTTTCCCATGAGCGTTCCTTACACACGTCTGAACAAAGATGACGCGGTTGTACTGCTGGTCGATCACCAGACCGGCCTGATCTCGCTGGTACAGGATTTCACCCCGAACGAATTCAAGAACAACGTGCTGGCGCTGGGCGACATCGCCAAGTTCTTCAAGCTGCCGACCATCCTGACCACCAGTTTCGACGCCGGCCCCAACGGCCCGATCGTGCCTGAATTGCGCGAGCAGTTTCCGGATGCGCCGTTCATTCAGCGCCCGGGCCAGATCAATGCCTGGGACAACGAAGACTTCGTCAAAGCGATCAAGGCGACGGGTCGCAAGCAACTGATCATCGCCGGTGTGGTGACTGACGTTTGCGTGGCATTCCCGACCCTGTCGGCGATTGCTGAAGGCTATGAAGTGTTTGTCGTGACCGACTCGTCCGGCACCTTCAACACCACCGTGCAGCAGGCGGCGTGGGCGCGCATGTCGGCAGCGGGTGCACACTTGCTGAACTGGTTCTCGGTGGCGTGCGAGCTGCAGGGTGACTGGCGCAATGATATGGAAGGTCTGGCGCATTTACTGTCGGAGCGTTTGCCGAACTATCGCAACCTGATCAACAGCTATACCAAGTTCACTGCCAAGTAACTGGCTGATCCTCAAAAGCCCCTCACCCTAACCCTCTCCCAAAGGGAGAGGGGACTGACTGAGGGGCTTGTTCGAGATACGCAGACCTGCAATACCGAGCCGAACTCCGGTTTTGAAATGCCCGGAGATCGGCTCCCTTTCCCTTCGATGTCTTGGGGAGAGGGGGTCTTTCGGGATACGCCGACCTGGGGAATCGAGTCGAACTCCGCACTTGAAGCAAACGGAGATCGGCTCCCTTTCCCCCTCGCCCCCTTGGGGGCGGTCCGACGTTTTGATCTGGCTTAATGATTCTGGACACCCCTGAAGGGCGTAATCTACGCCCAACGACGAGGTGTAATTTTGACTAGACGGTACTTTTCGACAGATTTCAAACGGGACGCGGCTTGCTTGGTACTGGATAAAGATTATTCAGTAAGTGAGGCCTGCGAAGCGATGGGGGTGGGCCCGACCGCTCTGCGCCGCTGGGTTGAGCAGTTGCGCCAGGAGCGCAACGGCAAGACGCCCGAAAGATCCAAGGCCATGACACCCGATCAACAACGCATTCAGGAACTGGAAGCAAAAATCCGACGGATTGAGCGTGAGAAAGAAATCTTAAAAAAGGCTACAGCTCTCTTGATGTCGGATTCCCTCGATCGATAAGGCTGGTCGAGGAGTTAAGCGAGCAATATCCAAGAACCGAGTTGTGTGGTGTGTTTGGAATCAACCGCAGCAGTTTTTACGACCGGTTGAAACAGGGCACAAAAGTTGATGTTGAACGCGATCGCCTCAAGATCAAGGCTGTTGAACTGCATCAGCAAAGTCGCGGTTCGATGGGCGCGCGAGGCCTGTCAGAGGCGTTGCGTAACGAAAAGGAGTCTGTAGGTCGCTACATGGCTCGTAGCCTGATGCGCGAAATTGGATTAAAGAGCCAGCAACGGCGCAGGCATCGTTACAAACCCAGCGGCGCGGAGGCTCAATACGCCCCTAACCATTTGGAGCGTAAATTCAACGTCGAGGCGCCCAATCAAGTGTGGTGTGGCGACGTGACTTACATCTGGGCGGGTACTTACTGGGTTTATCTGGCTGCGGTACTTGATCTGCATGCCCGACGCATCGTCGGCTGGGCGATGTCCCGAAGCCCGGATTCAGCACTAACCTGTCAAGCCTTGAAGGTGGCTTTCGAGTCGCGAGGACGGCCTGAAAACTTAATGTTCCATTCGGATCAGGGCTGTCATTACAGCAGCAAAATGTTCCGTGAAACGTTGTCGGACATGCGGATAAAACAAAGCATGAGTCGACGGGGAAACTGCTGGGATAACGCTCCGATGGAACGTTTCTTTGGCAGTTTGAAATCTGAATGGATACCCAAGGCCGGCTACCGAAACGAAGACGAAGCCAGTACCGATGTGTTGCGCTACCTGACCCACTATTACAATCGGATCAGGCTGCACAGCCACAACGGTTATAGGACTCCGGTAGCCATGGAGGCCCTGGCGGCATGAGAAATGAACAAAACCCTATAACTGTGTCCAGTATCGTTTGACCAGATCATTTCGGGAGGGTTGGGGTGAGGGGGTAGGCTTTTGATCTTAAAATCTTCGCATCAACGCTTTTGCAGCCAACCGAGAAACCCACCTTTCCTCACCGCCACCGGTTTGGCCATCAACGCGAGGCGACTGTTCTGCTGCCGCACCGCCTGCAATTTATTCAACGCCCGACCCACCTCCGTGCGCTGTTCCATGCACTGACGAGTGAGGTTTTTGTCGAGACGATAAATGATGCTTGACGTCAATGCCGTGAACGTCGCCTGCGACGGCGTGTCGGCGAGAATACTCTGCTCACCCATGACCTCACTCGGTCCCATCCGGCCGGCCTCGACCTTGCTGTCGCCGTCCGCAACGGTCGCACTGACCACGCCGGTGGCAATCACAAACAGACTGTCCGGCACCTCGTCCAGATCCAGCACCACCTGGCCCGCCGCGTACTGCTGCGCAACCATCGATTGCGCCAGTCGATCACGCTCCTCACTGCTCAGCGAGCGGAAGATTTTCACTTCATCGAGCAATGCGCGAGCGCGGGTCGACGGTTCGATCACGCCGTCCGGATGCCGCGAAATGCCTGCCGCTTCCAAATGCCGGTGAGCGAGGTCGAACAGTTGATTGCGTACTTCGCTTTTCTTGCCGAGCTCGGCGATGAAACCGCTGGCGATGTACTCCGACATGGTTTCACCGGCCTCTTTGAGCACGGCTTTCGGCGCCGGACTCAACAACAGCGAACTGCTGCCTTGCAGCGTGCGATCAAGCGCATCCAGTACCCGCCGCGGACGAATGTGATTCGGTACTTTGATGCTGATCGACACCCCGTGCATGTTGTTCGGGCGGCTGAGGTTGACGATTTTCGCCTTGGCCGCGACCGAGTTCGGCACTACCGCCATGGTCCCGGCGCTGGTGAGCAGGTGCGTGGCACGCCAGTCGATGTCGAAAACCTTGCCTTCGACGCCGTCGATCATCACCAGATCATCCACCTGATAGGGCTTGGTGGTGTTCAGCACGATTCCGGAAAACACGTCAGCCAAGGTACTTTGCAGTGCCAGACCGACAACGATGGCAACCACACCGGAGGTCGCCAGCAGGCCTTTCACGGGCAATTCCAGCACGTAACCGGCGGCCGCAACGATGGCCACCAGAAACACCAGTGCGCCAATCACGTCTTGCAGCAAACGACCGCTGTGGCCGATGCGGCGCATCAGTGCCAGGCCAATCACTTCGGTCAGCACCCGCGCGGCGTACAGCCACCAGAGAATCCCCAGGGCTGTTGCACCCAGTTGCGCCACGCGATCATCGGCGAACAGCGGAGCCTGCAACGGGCTGACACCGGCGTTGATCACCAGCGCAGTGAATGCCAGAAACAGCACCAGCCGCACGGCCACTTTCGGCGCACGGTGCGTGAAGGGCGTGAAGTGCCAGAGCACGGCGTCGAGCAGCAGCAGGGCGGCGCTCCAGGACAGCAGATGGGTGTAGAAAAGGGTCATGACCGAAGCTCCGCAGTGGCTGCCAATAAAAAGATCGCAGCCTGCGGCAGCTCCTACAGAAGAACGTATTCCAATGTAGGCGCTGCCGCAGGCTGCGATCTTTTGCTGTTATGGATTCAGATGAGTCTTCAGCTCAGCTGCGGCCTGACGCACCGCCGCTTTCACTTCTGGAATCTGACTCAGCGGATTGAGCAAACCAAAGTCATGAATCATCCCGTTGTAACGCACCGAGGTCACCGCCACGCCGGCCGCATCGAGGTGCCGCGCATAGCCTTCGCCTTCATCACGCAGTACGTCGAATTCGGCGGTCTGCACCAGTGCTGCCGGCAAGCCCTTGAGCTGTTCGACGCTGGCGTTCAGCGGCGAAGCATGGATCTGCGCACGCTCGGCGGGGTTGGTGGTGTAGTTGTCCCAGAACCACTGCATCATGCCTTTGGTGAGGAAATGGCCCTCGGCAAATTGCTGGTACGAACCGTCCTCGAACTGCGCGTTGGTCACCGGCCACATCAGCAACTGGAAGCGCAGCGCCGGGGCTCTTTGTTCCTTGGCCATCAACGCCACGACCGCCGCCATGTTGCCGCCGACGCTGTTGCCGGCCACGGCCAGGCGCTTGCCGTCGACCCCGATGTCCTTGCCGTGCTCGGCCACCCATTTCGTCGCGGCGTAGGCCTGGTTGATCGCGGTCGGGTACTGCGCTTCCGGCGACGGCGTGTAGTCGACGTAGACGGCAACTGCGCCAGAACCCACCACCAGATCACGAATCAGGCGCTGGTGCGTCGGGTAATCGCCGAGTACCCAGCCGCCACCGTGGAAAAACATGAACACCGGCAACTCGCCTTTGACCTTGGCCGGACGGACCACTTTCAGGTTGATGGTCTGGCCGTCGACCTTGATCGCCTTGTCGCTGACTTCAACACCGGACAAGTCCACCTTCACCGAAGCCTGCGCGCCGGTCAGCACCGCACGGGCGTCTTTCGGGCTCAGTTGCTCAAGGGGTTTGCCACCGCCGGCGGCCAGCGCGTTGAGGAAGGCTTGGGTGTTGTGTTCGACACCGCTGTTTTCGGCGGCGAATGCGTTGCCGATGGACAGGGCGAGGAGGGAAGCGGTGAGGGTTTTCTTGACGATGTTCATGGTGGAAATCCTTTTGAATGTTTTTTGATTTATTTGCCTGGGTTGCGGGCTGCTGTGGCGCTGGGGTTCAGGCCTCAGCAACACCGTGAGCACAGATTAATGGGCTGCCGAAAAGTGAAAAAGCGGCTATAAAGCGTTTAACTGTCTACCAGAGAGTGACAATGAACCCGTTCGAAGACATGCGTATTTTTTGCCAGGTCATGGACTCCGGCAGCTTCACCTCTGCGGCCGATCAGTTGGGCCTGTCCAAGCAGTTCGTCAGTCGGCGCTTGATGCAACTGGAAGAGCGTCTTGGCGTGCGGTTGTTGAACCGCTCGACGCGGAGCCTCGACGTCACGCCGCTGGGGCAGAGTTATTACGAATCGGCGTTGCGCCTGTTGGGCGAAGTCGAACAGGTCGAGCAGGGCATCGCCGGGCAAACCGCCGAGCCGCGCGGGACGATTCGCCTGAGCGCGCCGCTGTCGTTTGCCGTGGCGCATCTGGGCTGTCTGCTGCCGCTGTTCTTGCAGCGTTATCGCGAGGTCACGGTGGAAGTGGATTTGAGTGATCGCCCGGTGGACCTGCTCGGTGAAGGCTACGATCTGGCGCTGCGCATTGGCGTGCTGGAAGACTCGACCCTGATTGCCCGGCGCATCGCTTCGATCGAACGGGTGTACTGCGCCAGCCCGGCGTACCTCGCCGAACGCGGCACGCCGCTCAAGCCTGAAGATCTGCTCAGCCATGATTGCCTGCCGTATGGACATGGGCGTTCGGTGCAGTGGCGGTTCAATGCGGGGCAGGGCAAGCCGCTGTTGGTCAATGTCACCGGGCGTATGCGGGTGAACAACGGCGAGTTGCTCAGGGATGCGGCGGTGCAGGGGATGGGCATTACCTATTTACCGACGTTCATTGTCGGCGCGGCGCTGAAGGATGGCCGGCTGGTGCCGGTGCTGGATGATTTGCGCCCGGAGCCGCTGACGCTCTCGGCGGTGTATCCGCAGCATCGTCAGGCTTCAAGGCCGGTGCAGGCGCTGGTTGAATTCCTGCGTGAACGGCTGAACCAGAGCAACGTCGCTCTCTGAGTGGATCTTTCAAACACTGCAAAACCCTGTGGGAGCGAGCCTGCTCGCGAAAGCGGACGGTCAGTCAAAACATCATTGGCTGACCCACAGCATTCGCGAGCAGGCTCGCTCCCACATTGGGTTCATGGTTGTCTGCGGAATTTGTGCACACTGCATAACCCTGTGGGAGCTGGCTTGCCAGCGATAGCGGTGTGTCAGGCAATACAAGGTTGCCTGATCCGGCCTCATCGCTGGCAAGCCAGCTCCCACAGGTTTTGTGGCGTTTCTGAAAATCAGTTGGCGCGCTTGTCATCGCCCGGCTCGCCGCCGACATGCACACCACGATCATCGCCGACTTCGCCCGCAGCATGCACGCCACGATCATCACCGACTTCACCGGCACGGTGGACTCCGTGGTCATCACCTACTTCGCCCGCACGGTGGACCCCGTGGTCATCACCGACTTCACCCGCGCGGTGGACGCCATGGTCATCTCCCGCTTCGGCGTGCGTGCCGTTGCGGCCGGATGAGGCGCTGTCGCCCGAGTGTCCCGAGCCGTGGTCGCTGCCGCTGTGGCCACTGTTGCCGCCGCCACCGCTGCCACTATTGCCGCCGCCCCCATGACTGCCGCCGCCACCGCTTCCGCCGCCATTACCACCGCCCCCGCTACCACCACCGCTCCCACCGCCATTGCCGCCATGACCACCACCGCCACTTCCACTTCCTCCGCCACCACCACTTCCGCCGCCGCCGCCCCCACCGCCGCCTCCGCTACCGCCACCACTGCCTCCACCACCACTCCCACCATCCTTGGCATGAGCACTGGATACCCCGGACACACTGTCCGGAATCAGCACCGTAGACGCCGACAGAACTGCGCCGATGGCCATTGCGAGCACGAGCTTTTTAATGTGCATATCGTTCTCCGTCTTTGTGGTTTTGTTGGGAACGTAAAAGTGCATTGTTGCAGGGACCGGACCCGTTCCCGGAGTCAGTGAATACTTGAAGCCAGTTCGAAAATCGGGATGTACATCAGGATCACGATGACCCCGATGAGCAGGCCGATGAAGGTCATCAGCAGCGGTTCGAACAGCTTCACGAACCACTCCAGCCAGCGGCTGATTTCCTCGTCGTAGAAGTCGGCGCTGCGTTCCATCATCTGCCCGAGGTTGCCGGACTGCTCGCCCGCGCGCAGCAGGCGCAGGGACACCGGTGTCACCAGGTGATTGAGTTCCAGCGCGGTAGACAATGACTGCCCCTCGCGCACCCGCTCGCAAGCCTGATCCAGGCGCACCCGCGATGCCACGGTGAGCAAGCCACGGACCATGGCCATGGCGGTCACCAGTGGAATCCCGCCTTGCAGCAGAATCCCCAGCGAGCGGTAGAACCGCGCCAGTTCATACATGAAAATCCGCTGATGCACGGCCGGCAATTTCTCCACCAGCCGATCCAGCCCACGGCGAAACGCCGGTTGTTTTTGCAGCACGGCGAGGGCGATGACAATGGCCGCCAGCGCACCGAAGAATTCAGCCTGATGCGCATGCAAGAACATGCCGCTGCTCATCAACACCTGCGACAGCCACGGCAGGTTATTCCCCAGCCCTTCGAACACCAGGCTGAAGCGCGGCACCACATAACCCATCAAGAACAGCACCACGCCACCGCCGACCACCAGCAACAGCACCGGGTAAATCGAGGCGCTGATGATCTTCTGTCGCACTTCGTCCATGCGCTGGCGATAACTCACGTAGCGGCCCAGCGCATCGCCGACCGCGCCGGTCTTCTCGCTGGACTGTACCAGCGCCACGTAAAGCGGCGGGAAAACCGCCGACAACTGGCCCAACGCCTGCGAGAACGATTTGCCCTCGTACAGCAGGCGCACCAGCTCACTCAAGGTTTTGCGGGCAGCGGGGGCGGATTCTTTTTCGGCGAGGCTTTCCAGCGCATCGATCAACGGTAGGCCGGCATTCAGCAGGGTGGTCAGCTCCTGGCTGAACAACACCAGATTGAAGGTCTCGCGCTGACGCAGTTTCAGCGAGCGCCAGTGCTTGTCGGCGTGCAGGCTGAGCACACGCAAACCCTGATCCTCGGCGATCCGCCGCGCCTCGCTGTCGCCCGGCGCTTCCACGCTCAACGACACCACACCCGTCTTGCCGACTGCCTTCAAATGAAATCGCATGGGCCGTGCTCCGCTTACTGCCAGTTGGTCACTTCGGCGTTTTCACCTTCGCCGCCGGGCTGGCCGTCCTTGCCCATCGACAGCAAGTCGTACTCGCTGTTTTCGCCGGGATAGCGGTAGGTGTAATTGCGTCCCCACGGATCCTGCGGCAGTTTTTTCTGCAAGTACGGACCGGTCCATTTCGCCTCGTCGCTCGGCGCGGTGACCAAGGCCTGCAAGCCCTGTTCGGTGGACGGGTAGTGACCGACCTCCAGTCGATAGATGTCCAGTGCCTTGCTCAACCCTTCGATCTGCGCCTTGGCCACTTTTACTTCCGAGCGACCGAGTTGGGCGAAGTATTTCGGCGCGACGATCCCGGCCAACAGGCCGAGCACCACCAGCACCACGAGCAATTCGAGCAGGGTGAAACCGCGTTGGTCACGCGGACGAAATTGCAGCTTCATGATGACCTCCCGTGAGTGGCAGCCGTGTCGCGTGAAGGACTTATGCAATTGCCATGCTCAGCCCCCACTCAAAAACATCAACTTGGCTGAAGCCCTTGTAATACGGGCTTTTCAACAGTCGGCACAGTGCTTGCGTATGGCTCAAACGTGATCGGCCATTGGGGCATTTCCCCCAATTTATCGGGGTCGATCCGGGGAGGCCCGACATGAAATTTCTCGCCAGCGGATTGCTCGGTTGTGTGCTGTTCAGCGGTGCCGTGCAGGCCGACGTATTTATCTCGGTGGACGCCAAGGGCAGTTACGTCCTGTCCAACGTTCACCGACCCGGACGCACGTACGAACGGGTGATCCACGAGGCTGAATTGCCTGTGGCCAGCCTCGACCAACAGCCGCAAATGATCGCCAACCAGCCCTACGCGGAACTGGTGTCGGCGGCAGCCAAAGTCAATCAATTGCCCGAAGCGCTGTTGCACGCGGTGATCAACGCCGAATCCCACTACAACCCCGGCGCAACCTCAGCCAAAGGCGCGGGCGGGCTCATGCAGTTGATGCCCGACACCGCACGCGAACTGGGTGTAACGGACGTCTACGACCCCAAGGCCAACATCCAGGGCGGGGCCAAATACCTCAAGCGCCTGATGACCCTGTTTGACAACGACATTGCCCTCGCGGTGGCGGCTTACAACGCCGGGCCAGACGCCGTGCTCAGCCGTGGCCGGGTGATTCCGCCGTTCGCTGAAACCCAGCGTTATGTGCCGAATGTATTGCGTCAGTACCGGCGTTTGCAGGGGCTGGCGATGGATGCGCCGCTGTGACCCCAACCCGGTTTTCCCCACTTTCGGGGCAAACCGATGAGGCCCGAAATGTGGGGGAAACGGGTGGGGAATATCCCCCGGATTCTCAAGTCGTTGCGGTAACTGACTGAACGGTAATGGATTTTTTTGTGGCACAGGGATTGCTCCGAGGCATTTGTCGAGAAGTGTTCCCAAGAGCACCTACTACGAGGTTACTGATCATGGTTGGCATTCATCACGCTCCGTCTCTGTTGAACTGGCTGCTGATTCTGGCCTCGATGCTCAGCGTCGAGCTGGCCGGTGCGGCCGTACGTTGCGAGCGCAACCTGGTGGCCAACGTCGTCGCCTTCGATCAACCGCTGATGTTCAACCGCCTCGGTGCGCAGAACATCAACGGCATGATGTTCGCCCTGCGCCGCGATGTGGTCGATGAACATGAGCAGTCGCTGGCTTACGGTGGCGCTGCGGTGCCGGGCAAAGTTTCGCTGCGTCCGGACAAGCGTCCACGGCCGTTGGTACTGCGGGTCGCCGCCGGGGATTGCCTGACGATCAATCTGCAAAACCTGCTCGACTATCAGGCCAACCCGAACAAGCATTTTGAGAACGAGGGCGAAGAGGAGGGCGCCGAGAACGCCAACGGCGCCGAAGACTTCAAAGTCGATGAGCAAGTCGCTGACCGTCATGTCGGTTTCCAGGTCAACGGCCTGCAAGCGGTGAACAGCATTGATGACATCTCTTCATTCACCGGGCGTAACGCCAACAGCCTGGTGCCACCGGGCGCGAGCCGCTCCTACACCTTGTACGCCGAGCGTGAAGGCGCGTTTGCCGTCAGCAGCCGTGGCGCAACGTTCGGTGGCGAGGGCGCGGCCGGCAACGTTGCCAATGGCTTGTTCGGTCAGGTCGTCGTGCTGCCCAAGGGCGCTCGCACCTATCGCAACACCCTCACCGAAGAAGAAATGCGCCTTGCCACCACGGGCCGCGCGCCCACCGGCCAACCGATCGTCGACTACCAGGCGCGCTACCCGCAACGCGAACCGTGGTTGCGCGAAGGCAAGGCCGGTACGCCGATCATCGGCATGGTCGACGGTAATGAAATCATTTCCAGCGAAAGCGATGCGATTGTCATGGGCAGCAACGCCGACGGCAGTTTCCCGTCCAGTACCTATCCGCTGGAATCGATGGGCAAACGCAACCCGGCGATCCCCAACCGGTTGGAACCGTTCCGTGATTTTGCCTCGCAGTTCCAGGACGAAACCGCCGCCACCCAAGCGTTCCCCGCGTACTGGGCCGATCCGGTGATGGCCCATGTGCTGGAGCCGACCCGCGACTCGTTCATGATCAACTACGGCTCCGGCGGCATGGGCGCCGAAGTGGTCGCCAACCGCTTGGGCGTGGGGCCGATGCACGATTGCCTGTCGTGCGCCTATGAAGAATTCTTCCTCAGCTCGCACACCGTCGGCGATGTGGCGATGCTGGTGGATGTGCCGGCCAATACCGGGCTTGAGAACATCGCCCCGGGCCAGACCCCACGCGCCGATCAGATCGGTGTGAAAGCCACCATGGCCCTGTATCCATCGGAGCCGTCGAACGTCAACCACAGCTACATCGGTGACTTCGTCAAATTCCGCAATACCCACAATGGCCACGAGCAGCACATCTTCCACCTGCACGGCCATCAGTGGCTGTTCAACCCCAACGACGACAACTCCGATTACGTCGACGCCCAAGGCATCGGTCCGGGCGCCGGTTACACCTATGAAATCGCCAACGGTGGTTCGGGCAACCGCAACCGCGTGGCCGGTGATGCGATCTATCACTGTCATTTCTATCCACACTTCGCCCAGGGCATGTGGGCCATGTGGCGGGTGCACGATGTGTTCGAAGAAGGCACTCGCCTCGATGTTTCGCAGCAGGGCGCCGACGGCTATCACAGCGAACCGTTTGCCCTGCGCAGCGGCAAACCGGCGGCCGGGGCAAGGGCCTTGCCCGATGGTGAAATCGTCGCCGGTACACCGATTCCGGCCATTGTTCCGCTGCCGGGCAAAGCCATGGCGCCGATGCCCGGCAAAGTGGTGGTGGTGCCGAAAATCGGTGAAACACTGGTCGCCGGCCATGATGACGACGAGGATGAAGAAGAGGGCGATGACGATGGCGAGCACCATGGCGGCAACGCGGGTGGTCAAGCCATCGGCTCACTGGCGCTGGTCGATCGCAGCGAAGCCAATCGCAATTCCGACGGCAGTCTGAAAAACCCTGGCTATCCGTTCTGGATCGGTGGCATGGAAAGTTCGGTCGGCCAGCGTCCACCAACGCCGCCACTGGACATGCTCGACGCGGCCACCGCGCAATCGCTCAAGGCCAGCGGCAAAGCGCTGTGGGCCAATCTCGACCCGGCACAGTCCGGCGGTTGGGATGGCGGCTTGCAGCGGCACGCACTGGATGGCGTCGCGGCCGGTGGCGAAGCGCACACCGTGACCACCTCGCTGGACTTCTCCAAGGCAGTCACCCGCGCCAAACCGATTTACCTGCCGGAAGAAGGCACCGAAGTCGAACAGGCGGCGATGGCCTTCCACGCGAAAAAAGATCACCCAAGCTACGCCTTGCTGCCCGGCAATCAAGTGGTGGCCAAGGCGTTTCGCACCAACGGTGCCTTGCCGATGGCCGGCGCACCCTATTACGAACCGTGCATGGACGACCGCCAGAAACGCCTGACCAGCAGCGCTGGCAGTGGCGAATTCAACAGCGGTGAACGCATCGACGGCATGTCCTTTGTCGGCGCCTCGAGCTTCACTGCTGACCGCCCGCGAATCTACAAAGCCGCCAACATCCAGTTTGATGCGGTGTACAACAAAGTCGGTTATCACTTCCCGCAGGCGCGCATTCTGGCGCTGTGGGAAGACGCCTGGCCGGTGATCACCAAGCAGCGTCCGCCAGAGCCGCTGGTGATGCGCATGAACACTTTCGATTGCGTGCAATACCAGCAAACCAACCTGGTGCCGGCCACCTACGAGATGGACGACTATCAAGTGCGCACGCCGACCGATGTGATCGGCCAGCACATTCACTTGCCGAAGTGGGATCTGACTTCGGCAGACGGCTCGTCCAACGGCTGGAACTACGAGGACGGCGTGCTCTCGCCCGGTGCCGTGCAGGAACGTATTCACGCGATCCGTGAGTTCAACCAATGCGCCAGTACCGACCCGCGCGACGGCACCCAGGCCTGCCCGAAAGCCAAAAACCATCCGTTCTTCGGCCAGTATGGCCGCGCCGATTGGCTCGGTGCGCGCACGGCGATGCAGCGCTGGTTCGTCGATCCGGTGGTCAACGCCAAAGGCGTCGATCGCGGCCTCGGCACCATCTTCACCCACGACCACTTAGGCCCATCGACGCACCAGCAGATTGGTCTGTACGCCACCGTGTTGGCCGAACCGGCCGGTTCCACCTGGTTCCATGCCGAGACCGGCGAACCGTTGTACAGCGGCGCGCGGCAGGACGGCGGCCCGACCTCATGGCAAGCGGTGATCAACACCGGTGACCTCGATGGCGACGGCAAGAACGACAGCTTCCGCGAGTTCTTCCTCGAGTACAGCGACTTCCAGCACGCCTATGAGGCTGGCGTCTACGTCGGTGCCGGCCCTAACGGTGTGCCCAATGCGCAGGCATTCCCGGCGACCGCCGACAGCTTCCGCTACGCAATCAATCCGCCAGTGCGCAACAACGCCAGCAATCTGCTTGAGGGCGTGCTGGAAGTGCAGGGCGGTCAGGTTCCGGGTTGCCCGAGCCGGCCGTGTCCGCAGGCGATTTCGGTGGATGATCCGGGCATGTTCGTCGTCAACTATCGCAACGAACCGCTGGCCCTGCGTGTGTACGACCCGAACAAGGTTGGCCCGGATGGCAAGCGCGGCATGCAGGCCGACGGCCTCGGCGGCGATCTATCGTTCGCCATGCAAAGCCGTACCGACCGGGCAATTCCGGCGATGAACCTGGCGCCGAATCTGCTCACCTCGGCGACCGGCCCAACCGGCGGCACCACGCTGTTCCCGCCGCACATCAACAAGGGCGGCGCCGAACCGGGTGACCCGTTCACGCCGATGCTGCGCACCTATACCGGCGACAACGTGCGGCTGCGGGTGCATGCCGGCGGCCATGAGGAAGAGCACAACGTCACCCTGCACGGTGTGAAATGGCTGCAGAGCGGTTCCGGTTTCGGCAACAGCTCCAACTCCGGTTGGCGCGCGTCGCAGATGATCGGTATTTCCGAGCAGATGGGCTTTATTGCGCCGGTGTCGATGCTGTCCAGTTCCGCTGCGACCACGGGCGACTATCTGTATTCGATGGACGCCTCGATCGAAGGCTACTGGAGCGGTATCTGGGGGGTGATGCGTAACTACACCGCCAAACGCAATGACCTGTTTGCCATCCCCAACAACCCGAATCCGGCGGGCATGCGCAATACCGTAGCGTTCGAGGGCAGTTGCCCACGGATCAGCGCCAACCCCAATGGCATCGGCACGCGGCCGACGGTACAGCGCAACTATGAAGTAGTCGCGGCGCTGGCCAATGACATTCTCGGCAATGCGCTGGGCCTGACCATCGGCGATCCCGAAGGGCTCGGTCAGCATGTCGGCGGGCCGCTGAATCCGGCGGGCGGCACCCTGGTGCTGAACTCGCGCACGGTGAGCATTCCACAAGTCACCGTGACCGATCCGGAGGATGGCGAAACCATCACCATCGGCGGGCAGAGCGGGCCGTTGCATGACCCGACGGCCATTCTGTATGTGCGCAAATCCGATCTGGATCCGCTCAGCGGCAAGCTCAAACCCGGCATCCCGGTCGAACCACTGGTGCTGCGTGCAGCTGCGGGGGATTGCATCAACATCACCCTGGAAAACCGTCTGCCGAGCGTGATGCCTGACCTGACGCAAACCGCGGTGATGCAAGGCATGGTCAAGCGTGATCGCAACAGCGGTCTGGGCTCGACCACCTTCAGTAACAACCTGATGCGGCCGTCCAGCCACGTCGGCCTGCACGCGCAATTGCTGGCGTATGACATCACCAAATCCGACGGTGCCAACGTCGGCGCCAACCCGATCCAGACCGTGCCACCGCGCGTCGGCAACAGCGGCGCGTACCCGACGCGTACCTATCAGTACTACGCCGGGCACCTGGAGCGTGAGGGCAAACCGGTGACTCAACTGGGGCGCAGCGTCGACAACATCAACGCCACGGCGGTGGAGTTCGGCGGTTTGAACATCACCCCGGCGGACGTGATCAAGCAACCGCAAAAAGGCCTCGGCGGGGCAATGAGCATCCTGCCGATCGGCGCGACCTGGGTTGACGATGCGCGCAAGGTCAACGCTACGGTTACGGCACCTGGGCAGACCAGCTACCGCGATTTCGCGATGGTCTGGCACAAGGCGTTGAACACCCGCTGGGCCAACGGCCGGCCGGTGGAGGGGATTGCCGCCGAGGGTTTCGGCGTGCCGACCGATCCGCAGGACAACTCGAGCATGGCGATCAACTACAAGACCGAACCGCTGTGGTATCGCTTCGGCCTCGCTCCGGATGCACCGTTTGGTCATGCCGATGGCGCGGGTTACGGCGACATGACCAATGCGCACATGGCTTACAGCAATGCGCTGGTCGGTGGCGATCCGCAGACGCCGGTGCTCTATGCCAAGCCGGGACAACCGTTGCGCACGCACATCCTGATGCCGAGCGGCGGCAGTCGCGGCACGACGTTCCAGCTCGACGGGCATGTCTGGTCGGTGAACCCGTTCCAGGCCGAGAAGAGCGACACCGGTGGCTATCCGATGGGCTCGCCGGGCGTCGGCTCGGTGCGCTTCGGCTACAACCCGATGTCGATGTACATCGGCGCCCACGAAAGCATCCTGCCGGCCGCGCATTTCAGCTTCATGATCCCCAGCGCCGGCGGCAGCAATGCGATCCCGGGGGACTACCTGTTCCGAGACTACGCGGCCTACGGCAACACCTCCGGATTATGGGGATTGCTGCGCGTGACCAACGAACCGGAACCGGCGCCGCAAGGGCAGTAGGAGAACGGCAATGTCCCGGTGGATGCACGTCCCTTGTGGGAGCGAGCCTGCTCGCGAATGGGAGCAACCCGGTTTTCGAGGGTGAGGCGCAAGACGCATTCGCGAGCAGGCTCGCTCCTACAGGGGCCGGTGTCTTGCCAGATGAAGAGGTCGGGGAGGGTGGTATGAACAGGATCATCAACATCATCGGTATTTGTACGCTGGCCCTGGCCGGGGCGTTGCTGACGCTGAGTGAGATTGCGCTGGCGCAAACCGGGGGCGGGCAGACGTTGGCGCGCGATGGTGTGGCGGTGGATTTCAACCTCAAGCCACTGGCCGCCGACGGCAAACTGCGCGAAGGCGAATTCGCCGATGTGCAGTTCCACATCACTGACAGCGCTTCCGGCCAACCTTTGTCTGGTGTGGCGCCGGGCGCCTGGGTCGATCCGCAAACCCTCGCCGCCGATCAAGCCCAGGGCCGTGAAAAGAGCTGCAAGGCCCGGGTCGGGGTGTTTCTCAAATCCAATATCGGCGCGCGACCGTTGCTCGACCTCAACAGCTATTTCCTGCTGGTGATGAACCGCGACGCCAGCATCGCCGTGGTCGATCCCTCGGTCTCGGTCGGCGGCATCACCAGCACCCTCGCGCGGATCGAACTCAAACAACCGCCGATGGACTGGGTCACCCCCAAAGACAACAAACGCGTATTCGTCTCGATGCCGACGGCCGGCGAAGTGGCTGTCATCGACAGCGAGCAATTCAAAGTCTTCGACTCGATCGCCGCCGGCAGCCAACCGGTGCGCGTGGCGCTGCAACCGGATGAACGCCTGCTGTGGGTCGGCAACAACGCCAGCAAAGCCGAAGACTCCGGCGTGACGGTAATCGACAGCCAAAGCCTCAAGCCCCTCAAACATTTAAAGACCGGGCGCGGCCACCACGAAATCAGCTTCAGCAAGGACAGCCGCTTTGCCTTCGTCAGCAACCGCGACGACGGCACCGTCAGCGTGATCGACATCGCCAGCCTGAACATCGTCCAGCAGATCAAAACCGGCGCTCATCCGTTATCCGTCGCCTATTCGCCATTGTCCGGCGCGGTCTACGTCGCCGACGGCAAGGACGGCACCGTAACCGTCATCGACGCCAGCACGCACGCCATCCGCCAGGTGATCAAGTTGCAACAAGGCCTCGGCCCGATGGGCTTCAGCGCCGACGGCCGCTTCGGTGTGGTGCTCAATACCGTGGAAAACCGCGCCAGTGTCATCGATGCGGCGACCAACAGCGCCATTCACGATCTGGACGTCAGCGCCGAACCCTATCAAGTGGTGTTCACCAAGGCCTACGCCTACATCCGCGGGCTCGCTTCACCGAAAGTCACCATGATCAACCTGTCCTCCCTCGGCGAAGGTCGCCAACCGATCAGTCAAGGCTTCGAAGCCGGCCCGCAAGCGCCGCGCCTGGCCGGGGACCTACCGCTGGCCTCAAGCCTGGCGGTGTCGCGTGACGACAACGCAGTGTTCGTGGTCAACCCGGTCGACAACACCACCTACTTCTACGCCGAAGGCATGAACGCGCCGATGTCCGGTTACCCCAACCGTGGCCAGATCGCCCGCGCCGCCATGGTCATCGACCGCAGCCTGCGCGAAGTCTCGCCGGGACTCTACAGCGCGCGGGTCAAGCTGCCGGCAGCGGGGCGCTTTGATGTGGCGTTCCTGCTCAATCAGCCGAACATCATTCATTGCTTTACCGCGCAGATTGATCCTGACGGCAAACCGCAAAAACACCTCGGCCAACCGAAAGTCGAGTTCCTTCTCGACAAGACTGCCGTGGCGCTCAACGACCCCTACGTCGTGCGTTTCCGCATCGTCCAAGGCAAAGACAAAACCCAGCGCAGCGGCGTGAAAGACGTGCAACTGCGCTACTACCTCGCGCCCACCTCGCACCCGCGCGAAGTGGCGGCGCTGGAAGTCGCCGATGGCGTCTACGAAGCACCCATCACCCTCGACCGCAGCGGCGCCTGGTACCTGCATGTGCGTGCGGCATCGCTGGGCGCCGGTTTCGATGACAAGACCTTTGCCAGCGTTCGGGTAGCCCCCGGCCTGGCCCGTTGAAGAGGAGTTTCGACATGAACCGATTTGCATCCACTGGCCTGCTGACCATGTGCCTGCTGAGCCTCGGCCTCCAACAAGCCCAAGCCCATTCGGCGGACGAGCACGCCGGGCACAAGGCCCCGGCCAGCAACAGCCAGGAACATGCTCAGGTGAAGTTCGCCAACGTGCCGCTGCTCGACCAGAACGGCAAAACCGTGCGCCTGGAACAAGACCTGGTTCAGGGCAAAATTGTCGTCATGAGTTTCATCTACACCAGTTGCACCACGGTGTGCCCGGTGGTCTCGTCGATCATGGGCAAGGTGCAAAAACAACTCGGCGCGCGGGTCGGCAAGGAAGTGCAACTGGTGTCGATCAGCGTCGACCCGCAGCGCGACGACCCGAAACGCCTGCAGGATTACGCCCGCACCTTCCAGCGCGGCCCGGGCTGGAGCTGGCTGACAGGCTCGCCGCAGTCGATCAACGAAACCCTCAAGGGCCTCGGCAGTTTCGGTGGCGACCTCAAGAATCATCAGCCGCTGATCCTCGTCGGCGACGGCGATAGCCGCCACTGGATGCGCTACTACGGCTTCACCGATCCTGCGCTGCTGGCCAAGGAAGTGGAAAAACTCAGCGGCCTGCGCACCCACGCCAAACACACCGCCATCGCCATGGAGCAACAGCCATGAGACTGCTCGACTGGATCTCCCTGACCGTGTGTTTCTGGATTCTGAGTAACGTCGCGTTCGCTCACGAAGGCCACGTCTCTGAACCGCCAGCCGCTGTGACTGCCGCGCCGGCCAAAGGCACCCACGACGCGAAAACCTGGTTCACCGACACGCCGTTGCAGGATCAGAACGGCGAGACTTTGCGTTTCTATAGCGATGCACTACAAAACCGCATCGTTCTGCTCAACGTGATCTTCACCAGTTGCAACGATGCCTGCCCGCTGATCACTCGCAAGCTCAAGGAAGTCCGCGAGCTGCTGGGCGACAAGGCGCAGGACATCACCTTCATTTCCCTTACCAGTGACCCGCTGCGCGATACGCCGGCGGTGCTCAAGGCTTACACCTTGAAGCAGGGTTCCGATGACCCTCATTGGCTTTTTCTCACCGGCGACAAGGCGCAGATGGATCTGGTATTGAGCCGTATCGGCCAGATCGTGCCGACGCCCGAGCAGCATTCCACGCAGTTGATCGTCGGCGATGTCGCCAATAAACGCTGGAGCAAAATCCGTCCCGATGCCCCGGCCGCCGCCATTGCCCAGCGCTTGCAGTTGCTGACAATGCCCGTGGCCGGCCGCTGAGTTCGCGCCATGAACCTGAGCCGCGTACTCGCCCTGATCCTGCTCGCTGGCGTCAGCCTTGGCGCGAGTGCTGTGCCGTTGACTGCGCAGGAGGCGGCGGGCAAGCGCCTGTACCGCCAAGGCTTGTCGGCCAGCGGTGAAGCGATCATGGCGCGGGTGGGCGCGGCGGATGTGTTGTTGCCAGCGACCAGCCTGCCGTGCGCCAACTGCCACGGCGCCGATGGCCTCGGTCGACCTGAGGGCGGCGTGCGTCCACCCGAGTTGAACTGGGCGCGGCTGACCAGCACGTATGGCCAGCAGCAGGTCAACGGCCGCAGCTATCCGGCCTACAGCGAAAGCTCGCTGGCCATTGCCATTGAGCAGGGCCGCGACCCCGGCCACAATCGCCTCGACCCGAGCATGCCGCGCTTTCTGCTGTCGATGAAAGATCAGCGCAACCTCACCGCCTATCTCAAGCGCCTCGCCGATGAGCGCGATCCCGGCCTCGACGCCGAGACTTTGCACCTCGGCACCTTGCTGCCCAGCCAAGGGCCGCTGGCCGAGGAGGGCGCGACGGTGGCGGCGGTACTCAACGGTAGTGTGGCGCGGATTAATCAGGCCGGCGGCATTCATGGACGGCAATTGCGCCTGACGGTGATCGACCCCGGCCCGGATCGCGCCAGCGCCGAGCACGCCTTGCAGCAGTTGATCGAGCAGGAACACGTGTTCGCCTTGATCGCACCGCTGGCGCCGGCCCTCGGCAGCGAACTCGGGCCGCGCCTGGAACAGGCCGGCGTGCCGCTGATCGGGCCGATGTCGATCCTCGGCACCCTGCAGGCCAGTCCGCAGATATTCGAGCCATTGCCGGGATTGCGTGAGCAGTTGATCGCGCTGGCCGATTACGCCACGGCAAGTTTGCGCGTGCTGCAAGGGCCAACGCTGATTGCGTATCCCGATGACCCGGCACAAACACTGGCCGCGCAAAACCTCGGCCAGTACTTGCAGGATCACGGCTGGCAGAAAGTCCATCTGCAAGCCTACGACGCGGCGGTGGATGCGCTACCACTTGGCTCGCGTTCAGTGTTTTATCTGGGCAGTGGCGGCGGCTTCAGTCGTCTGGCGACGCGGCTGCAAAGCGCCGGGCAAGTGCCTTATCTGTTTGCCGCCTCCAGCCAGGTCGCCGGCGATCTGCTGCAAGTCCCTGATGGTTTCACCCGACGGGTGTTTCTCGCTTATCCGTTCGTGCCCAGCGACTGGACCCAGGCCGGGCGCATGGCCCTGACGTTATTGCGCGAAGGCCAAGGTCTCGGCGCTCAGCACGCGGTGCTGCAAGTCGGCGCCTACGCTTCGATGCTGCTGTTGAGCGAAGGCATGAAACAGGCCGGCCGCGATGCCAGTCGCGAGAAACTGGTGGCGGCGCTGGAAGGCCTGCACGACTTCGACACCGGCCTGACTCCGCGCCTGAGTTTCGGCCCCGGTCGACGCCTGGGCTTGAGCGGCGCGCACGTGGTCACCGTGGATTTGCCCGATCAGCGTTTCTATCTGGTCGCGCCCTATAAACCGATTGTTGCCAGCCCCTGAACGGAGGGCCCGATCATGAAACGCACAACGCTGATCTTGCTGCTGACTTGCTGGCTGCCGCTGGCGTGGGCCAATAACGAACCGGCCGTGGCGCGAGTCAATGGCGAGGAGATTTCCGGGTTTCGCTTCGAGCGTTTCTTCGCCGAATACCTGGAAGATCAGGGCCGCGCGGTGACGAGTATTCGCAGCCCCAAGGCCTACAAGGAACTGCGGCAGGCGGCGCTGCAAATGCTGATCGACAAAGAATTGCTGTGGCAGGAATCGCAGAAGCGTGGCCGGCAAGTCGACGAGCAAGCGCTGCGTCAGCAGATCGAGCAAACCCGCATGGCCATCGGCGGTGCGGATAAATTCGTCCGGCGCTTGCAGGACGCCGGTTTCGATGAGGCGTCCTTCACCGAGTACACCCGCCGTGAACTGGCGGCGCAGCAGATGTTCGCCGAGCTGATCCGGGCCAATACCTTGCAACCCCGCCACCTGCTGATCCGCGTGCCCGAGCAAGCGGATGCAGCCACAGTCGCCGCAGCGCGTCTACGCTTGATGCAAATGCGCGCCTCGATTGTCAGCGGGGCGACGTTTGCCAGCGATCCGCTGCGTTCACCGTTCGGCTGGCATGTGATTTATTTGCAGAACCACTTGGAGGCCGCCGATGTCCCAGATTTGCAGGGGCTGGATTCAGTCAGGGCAGAGCTCGCCCGACAGCAGCAGACCCAGGCTCGTCGTCAGGTGCTCGCGCAATTACGGGCGCAGAACAGGATCGAACGAATTGACGACGATTGAAGGTTCCCCCCCAATAGTGGGGAATGGCTTCTTTGCCCATTCAGGTGCTTCCCCGTTTCTGGGGGACGGGGTACCGGGACGAGCGGGCATTGTCATTAAATTCAAGGACATGAAGACATAAAATTACCGGCGCTCAGCCTGGCATGAAGTGTGCGTTACCCCTGGTAAGGCGCACTCTCAGGGCAGGGTCATCGGACCTGCTGTTTCAAGGAGTCGACCTTGGTTAACAAAGTACTGGTTGTCGAAGACGAACAGCTGCTTGCACAAAACCTTCAGGATTATCTGTCGGCGCAAGGGCTGGACGTCGCGATTGCACATGACGGAGCGACGGCAATCGGCCTGGCCGAAACCTTTGCCCCCGACGTGCTGGTGTTCGATTACCGCTTGCCCGACATGGAAGGCTTTGAGGTGCTCGACGCGGTCCGCCAGAACAGGACGTGCCATTTTGTGCTGATAACGGGTCACCCGACCGCTGAAGTCTGTGAGCGGGCGCGGCAACTGGGGGTCAGCCACATCCTGTTCAAACCGTTTCCATTGGCGGAACTGGCGCGGGCGGTCTGCGACCTTCTGGGCATCAAGCGCGAAGCGAAACCCGGTGCGAGCCCTTCCGAGGGCTTTGTCGAACGACGCCAGAGCAGGACCGAGAGCTTCCCGTTGCAGTTGTACGATGGCAGTTGGGTGTTGGCGGATCGGCGACGACAGTTGCACGCCATGGCACCGGACGACGATCAAATGCTCACCGGGGAGTAATGGCGCGATCAGACGTTCCGGCACTTGCCGCCAAGGTTTGCCGCGCCGACAGGGCTCTGAGCCCCGGTTGGAGAGCAAGCCATGGAACGTCTGTCCGTTGTCGTCGAACCGCTGCCCGCCGAAAGCGCGCCAGAACGCTTTTCCAGTGAGCAACTTGCCCAGGCCCGGGCGCGGGCCGCCACCTCTGGCGAACGCGTCCTCGAAGCCCTTGGCGTACTTTGCGAACTGGCGCCGATGCCGTTCATTCACACCCTCGGCGCCACCCTGCATTACCCGGTGCTCGACACCGACAGCCTGTTCCAGGCGACGCCGGTGTTCGACCGGGTCACCCTCGCACAGTGCCTGAAACGCGAATTCATCCTGCTGCGCCACAACGACGAAGTCATCGGCGTGTTTGCCGACCCCTTCGACCCGGCGCGCCTGGCCTGGATCGATGACTGCCTGCACGGCGCGCCGCTGCACCTGGTGCACGCCGATGACCTCAAGGCCTATCTGGCCCGCCACGAAGAAAGCTTCCACGCCGTCGAATCGCTGAACGCCCAGGGCGACACCCACAGCGAAACCGACACCCTGCAAAGCCTGTCGCTGACCAGCATCAGCGAAGACGCCAGCAGCGTGGTGAAACTGGTCAACTCGACCCTCTACGACGCGCTGAAAATGCACGCCAGCGATATCCACCTCGGCACCACCGGCCACGGGCTGGTGATCAAGTACCGCATTGACGGTGTGCTCAACAACATCAGCAAAGTCCAGGGCAACGAGTTCGCCGAGCAAGTGATCTCGCGGGTCAAGGTCATGGCCGAACTGGACATCGGCGAGAAGCGCGTGCCGCAGGACGGACGCTTCAAGATCGGCATCAGTGGCCGCCAGATCGACTTCCGCGTATCGATCATGCCGAGCATCTTTGGCGAAGACGCGGTGCTGCGGGTCCTCGACAAACAGGATCTGGCCGACAAGGTCTGCGGCGTGCAATTGCAGGCGCTGGGCTTTGAAGACGAAACCCTGCGCCAGTTACGCCGCCTCGCCGCCGAACCCTACGGCATGGTGCTGGTGACCGGCCCGACCGGCAGCGGCAAGACCACCACGCTGTACGCGATGATCACCGAGATCAACCATGGCGTGGACAAGATCATCACCATCGAAGACCCGGTCGAGTATCAATTGCCGGGGGTCCTGCAAATCCCGGTCAACGAGAAAAAAGGCCTGACCTTCGCCCGTGGCTTGCGCTCGATCCTGCGCCACGACCCGGACAAGATCATGGTCGGCGAGATCCGTGACCCGGACACCGCGCAGATCGCCGTGCAATCGGCACTCACCGGTCACCTGGTGTTTACCACCATCCACGCCAACAACGTCTTCGACGTGATCGGCCGCTTCACCCAAATGGAAATCGACCCCTACAGCCTGGTCTCGGCGCTCAACGCGATTCTCGCCCAGCGCTTGATTCGGCTGGTGTGCGCCAGTTGCAGCGCGCCGGTCAATCCGAGCGATGAAGAACTGCGCGCCTCGGGCCTCGATCCGCAGAAAGTCGATCACTACCACTTCGTCCACGGCAAAGGCTGCGGCCACTGCCGGGGCAGCGGTTATCGCGGGCGCACGGCGATTGCCGAGCTGCTGCACCTCGATGACGAGCTGCGGCAGATGATCGTCGAGCGCCAACCGATTACCCAGATCAAAGCCCTGGCCTGCGCCCGTGGTTTGCGCCTGCTGCGCGAATCGGCGCTGGAGCTGGTGGAACAAGGTCGCACCACGCTGGAGGAGATCAATCGTGTCACTTTTATCGCGTGAGCGTTTTGTCGCCGTGCTCGGCGCCAGCGGTGTTGGCCTTGGTCAGCGGCGCGGCAGCGACACCCTGTGGATGGGCAGCGTCGGCTACATCGACGAAGGCTTCCAGAGCTACGCGGTGGCGCTGGATACCCTTGACCGCCTGCTCGGTGAACACGCCCGTGCCGGTGCCGAATTGAGCGTGGTCATCTCCGGGCATTTCAGCCGCTTTTGCCTGGTGCCTTGGAGCGCGCAGATCAGCAGTCCGGAAGAACTGCGCGGCTTTGCTCAGCTGTGTTTTGAAGACCTGTTTGGCGCGCCGACCCAGCCGTGGAGTCTGGTATTGTCCGCCGAGCCAGCCGGTTACGACCGCATCGCCAGCGCCTTGCCGCAAGACTTGCTCGAACGCCTGCGCACGCTGGTCAGCGGTCGCGGTTTGCGCCTGCGTTCGGTGCAGCCGTACCTGATGGCGGCGTTCAACCGCTTCGACAAAAGCCTCGATGCCGGCGACTTCCTGTTCGTCGTCGCCGAGCCGCAACGCAGCGTGTTGTTGCTGGCGAGGGAGGGGCGCTGGGCCGGCGTGCGTTCCGTCGGCGGCAGTGATAGCGATGTGGCGCTGAGCGCGTTGATCGGTCGCGAACGGCAACTGCAAGCCTCGACCAGCGAACGCGCCTTCAACGTTTACCTGCATGCGCCGGCGCGCCTCGATGCGCATCCGGACGTGGCGGGCGTGCAACTGCGCACCCTTGAAGATGACTCGATGACCGTGCGTGACGGCTTGTACGTCATGTCCCGGGCGGTGGCCTGACATGCGCGCGCTCAATCTCGACTTCCAGCCACGACCACGTTCCGGCCCATTGGGTTGGGGTCTGCTCGGCGGCGGTGTGCTGCTGGCGCTGCTGTGCTTCGGCGTGCAACAGCACCTCGACGCGCACACCGAACAGCAACAAGGCCACCTGCAAACCACCCAGCGCCAGCTCACCGGCGACAGCGGTGCCAAAAGCACATTGAGCCCGGCGGAAACCCGCGAGCAGGCGCAGAACCTGGCGGAGATGCGCAAGGTCTCGCAGCAATTGCGCCGGCCATGGGAACGCCTGTTCGCCATGCTTGAAGCGCTGCCGCGCGACGACGTCGCCCTGCTGAGCCTGACGCCGGATGCACGCAAAGGCCAGGTTCGGATCAGCGCCGAAGCGCGGGATCTGCAAGCGATGCTCGACTTTCACAAACGTCTGGAAGCCAGCGACGAGCTGTCCGACGTGTCGCTGCTGAGCCACGAAATCGTCGTCAAATCGCCGGAGCAACCGGTGCAATTCAACCTGTCGGCGACCTGGGAGATGGGCGATGCGAATCCCTAGACTGATCGTCCACGAATACCTGCAAGGCCTCGGCATTCCGGGCCTCGCCGGGCTGGCGCTGCTGCTGGTGGCCGTGGCTTGGGCACTCGGTGGTTTGCTGCCGGGCTGGCAATCGTTGCAGCACCTCAGCCAGCAGACTCAGGAGGCCAGCGAGTATCTGGCCAAGGTTGAAGACGGCAGTATCGCGCCGCCAGTGGTGCCGCAACGTCAGCTCGACGACTTCCGCAACAAACTGCCGGCCCAGCCGCAAGCCACCGTCGCTATCGATCGCATCTACGCCCTTGCAGCGCAAGAACACATCACTCTGGCGCGCGGCGAATACGCCCTCGGCGTCGACCCGAAAACCCATCTGGCGCGCTATCAGATCCTGTTGCCGGTACGCGGCAGCTACCCGCAACTGCGCCGCTTCCTCCATGCCTTGCTCGGCCAGTTGCCGGCGGTGGTGGTGGAAGACCTGGAGTTGCAACGCAAGAAGATTGGCGACACCGACCTCAATGGCCGGATCCGTATGACCCTTTACCTGTCGAGGTCGTGATGAATACCAAGCGCGTGACAGGGTGGCTGGCGTTCTTCGGCGTGGCGGCGGCGCTGGCATGGTTGCCGGAGTATTTCTCGCCAAGTGATGACGCCGATTCCAACGAAGTGGCGGTGGCCGCCCCGGCTAAAACCGCCAGCCGTGGCGCGCTGCCGGCGAGCAACGCCAAGGCCAAGGACTTACCGATCAAGGACTTGAGCCCGGCCGGTGACCTGTTCGCCGCCAAGTCCTGGAAGGCCGCGCCGGCCCTGGCCACGGTCACCGAACAAGCGATCAACCCGGCCACAGTGGTGCAAGCCCCGAGCCTGCCACCGGTGCCGTTTCAATTCGTCGGCAGGCTGCATGACCGCAGCGACCTGCAAGTGTTTTTGCAGAACGGCGAAAAGATCTACGTCGTGCGCAACGGGGATGTGATCGACGACACCTGGAAGATCACCGGCATTTCCGATCTGGAATTGAGCCTGGTTTACCTGCCTTTGCATTTGTCGCAGACCTTGTCTGTGGGGAGTACGCAATGAACCGTTCCCGTTTGCTGATGAGCCTGGGCCTGTGTGCCGGGCTGGCCGCGTGCAGTTCTGCGCAGGTGGCCAACAAGGAAGCCGCCGACCTGATTGAACAGGGGCAGTACGAGGCGGGGCTGGCCCGGATCGAGGAAGGTCTGCGTGAGAATCCTCGCGACACCGAACTGCACCTGCTGCTCAACAGCGGCCGCGCCAAAGCGATCACGGCATTGCTGACGGCCGGCGACACCGACCGCTCGCGGCGCGACTTTGCTTCGGCGCGCACCGCTTACATGCGCGTGCTGACCATCGAGCCGAACAACCGCCGCGCCCAGGATGCCCTGAAACAGCTGGAATACCTGCGCACCATGGACGAGAAACTCGAACTGGCCCGTGGCGACCTGCGTCGCGGCGACATCTACGGCGCGGATCGCCAGGTCAAGCAGATTCTCGAACTCGACCCGGCCAACGCAGGCGCGCTGGAGCTGCAAGGCAACATTCGTCTGGTGCAGAGCCGCAACGTGATCGCCTATCCGCAACTGCGCACTAAGCTCGATCGCCCGGTCACCCTGGAATTTCGTGACGCCAACCTGAAGACCATTTTCGAAGTGCTGTCGCAAGTCGCCGGGCTGAATTTCATCTTCGACAAAGACCTGCGCCCGGACATGAAAGCGACGATTTTCGTGCGTGACGTGCGCATCGAAGACGCCGTGACCCTGCTGCTGCAACAGAACCAGTTGCACCAGAAAGTGGTGAACGAAAACACCTTGCTGATCTACCCGGACTCGCCACAGAAAGTGAAGGATTACCAGGAACTGGTGATGCGCACCTTTTACCTGACCAGCATCGACGCCAACACTGCGCTGAACATGGTCAAGACTATGCTCAAGACCCGCGACGTGTTCGTCGATGAGCGCCTCAACACCTTGACCATGCGCGACACCGAAGACGCGATCCGCATGGCGGAAAAACTCCTGCAATCGCAAGACCAGTCCAACCCGGAAGTGGTGCTCGAAGTCGAGGTGATGGAAGTCGCCACTCAGCGCATTCTCGACCTCGGTCTGCAATGGCCGAGCACCTTCGGTGTGGTCAACTCCGATGGTTCGCCGGTCACCCTGCTGGGCCAACTCAAGGGCATCAACTCCGACCGTATCTCGATCGGGCCATCGCCGCAGGCCAAGATCAACGCGCAGGACAACGACATCAACACCCTTGCCAGCCCGGTGATTCGCGTCAGCAACCGTGAGCAGGCGCGCATCCACATCGGCCAGCGCGTGCCGATCATCAGCGCGACCTCGGTGCCGTCGACACAAGGGCCGGTGATCACTGAAAGCGTCACTTATCTGGATGTCGGTCTGAAGCTCGAAGTGACCCCCACCGTGCACCTGAACAACGAAGTGGCGATCAAGATTGCCCTGGAAGTGAGTAACGCCACGCCGCTGGAACCGACCCGCCAGGGCACGATCCCGGTACAGGTCGATACCCGCAATGCGCAGACCTCGCTGCGTCTGCATGACGGCGAAACGCAAATCCTCGCCGGGCTGGTGCGCAACGACCACGGCGCCACCGGCAACAAGATTCCCGGGCTCGGTGACATTCCCGGGCTGGGCCGCTTGTTCGGCAGCAACAAAGACACCATCGGCAAATCGGAACTGGTGCTGTCGATCACCCCACGGATCGTGCGCAACCTGCCGTACCAGAGCCCGTCGGACATGGAGTTCTCCACCGGTACCGAAACCAGCATGCACATTCAGGCACCGGATCGTTCGCAGAGCTACGTGATGCCGTCGCCTGCCGCGCAGCCGCGTGCAGTCGGTGAGTCGGCCGTGGCAACCACCCGCGTCACTGTCGAGAAGCCTTGATCATGAACGCCTCCCAGCGCGGTTTTACCTTGATTGAAGTCGTGGTGACGCTGGCCCTGATCGGCCTGTTGGCGAGCATGGCCGCGCCGCTGACCGAGACCCTGGTGCGGCGTGGCAAGGAGCAGGAATTGCGCAACGCGCTGTATCAGATTCGCGATGCCATCGACGCCTACAAACGCGCCTTTGATGCCGGTTACATCGAGAAGTCGCTGAACAGCAGCGGCTACCCGCCGAACCTGAAAGTGCTGGTCGAGGGCGTGCGCGATGTGCGCAGTGCCAAAGGCGCCAAGTTCTATTTTTTACGCCGCATCCCGCGCGATCCGCTGGTGTCGGCCAAACGCGATGACGAAGGGGGTTGGGGCGTGCGCGCCTACAACAGTTCGGCTCAGAATCCGCGCGATGGCGAAGACGTGTTCGACGTCTACTCCCACGCCCGCGGCAAGGGCCTCAACGGCATCGCCTACCGCGAGTGGTGAACCTCATGCGCCGGGAAAAAGGTTTTACCTTGCTGGAGCTGATGGTGGTGATGGCGATCATCGCCACGCTGATGACCATCGCGCTGCCGCGCTACTTCAACAGCCTTGAAGCGTCGAAGGAAACCACGTTGCGCCAGAGCCTGTCGGCGATGCGCGAGGCGCTGGATCACTTCTACGGCGACACCGGCCGCTACCCCGATTCCATCGAGCAACTGATCGAACAACGTTACCTGCGCAACGCGCCACTCGATCCGATCACCGAACGCAAAGACCAGTGGGTGCTGATCGCGCCACCGGACGGCGTCGCGGGCGGCGTGGCCGATATCAAAAGCGGTGCTACCGGGAGGGCGCGTGATGGCAGCCAGTATTCCGAGTGGTAACCGCGCACAGCAGGGTGGCTTCACGTACCTGGGCGTGCTGTTCCTGATTGTGGTGATGGGCATGGGCCTGGCCAGTGCCGGCGAGCTGTGGTCGACCGCGTCGCGCCGTGACCGAGAGCGCCAGTTGCTCTGGGTCGGCACCCAGTACGCGCAGGCGCTGCGCAGCTACTACCGCAGTTCGCCGGGGTTGGCGCAGTACCCGAAAGAATTGGGCGATCTGCTCGACGATCAGCGTTTTCCCGAGGCGAAACATCATTTGCGTCAGCTCTATCCGGATCCGATTGGCCAGGGCGAATGGGCGCTGCAACGCGGTTTCGACGGACGCATCACGGGTATCAATAGCCCGTCGACCGAGCTGCCATTGAAGCAGGCGGACTTCCCGACGCAGTGGTCGGATTTTGAAGGCATGCAGCGTTATTCCGATTGGCAGTTCGTCGCCGAAAAGGCCTTCCTTGAGGGCACCAATGGCCCGGCCAAAGGCCAGTCGAATCTGCCGCAGGCGTTGCAGCCATGACTCGCCACTGGTGGTGCGCGTTGGTCCTCACCGTGGTGGCGTGCTGCGCCAGCGCCGGTGAAGAAGACGAAATGATGGGCTTCATCGTCGACGACACGATCTCGCACATCGGCCACGACTTTTACTACTCGTTCAGTGAACGCCTGCGCGACACCAGCCCGATGGATTTCAACCTGGTGGTGCGCGAGCGACCCGACGCGCGCTGGGGCAGCCTGGTGACCGTGGAATATCAGCAACGCCTGGTTTATCGGCGCTTCCTGCCGCCGAACACTGTGGAACTGAAGGACGAGGCCTACGAGGCCGCCGATCTGGTTCGACTGGAGGTTGTCCGGCGCAAGCTGGAAGCCATGTTGCAGGACACCACCGACCTTGAGAAGGACGAACTATGAACAGCACAACGTTCTCACGGCGCAGCGGTTTCTGGATCTCGGGGTTGTTGATCGGGCTCGCCAGCGCCGCTGCCGTCCAGGCCACCGAACTGGTCTACACGCCGGTCAACCCGTCGTTCGGCGGTAACCCGCTCAACGGCACCTGGCTGCTCAACAACGCTCAGGCGCAGAACGACTACGACGATCCTGACCTGAAAAAGCGCACCACAGTGGCCGGCACGTCGGCGCTCGAACGCTTCACCAGTCAATTGCAATCGCGGCTGCTGGGGCAGTTGCTGGACAACATCTCCACCGGCAACACGGGGAGCCTGTCCACAGACGCTTTTATCGTCAACGTCGTCGACGACTCGGGGGCACTCACCATTGAAGTGACCGACCGAGCGAGCGGTGAAGTTTCGGAAATTCAGGTGAACGGCCTCAACCCATGACGGGCTGGCGGTTCCGGGGAGAACGGACATGAAAAAGATCATCGCGTTAGGGCTGCTGTTGGCGACATTACAAGGGTGCAGTCTGCGTGAGCCGATGCCGGCCGAGCAGGACACCGAAACCCCGACCCTGACCCCCAGGGCCTCGACCTATTACGACTTGCTGAAGATGCCGCGACCCAAGGGGCGGTTGATGGCGGTGGTGTACGGCTTCCGTGATCAGACCGGGCAGTACAAGCCGACGCCGGCGAGTTCGTTTTCCACCAGCGTGACCCAGGGTGCAGCGTCGATGTTGATGGACGCGATGCAGGCCAGTGGCTGGTTTGTCGTGCTGGAGCGCGAAGGGCTGCAGAACCTATTGACCGAGCGCAAGATTATTCGCGCGTCGCAGAAGAAGCCGAATACGCCGGTGAATATTCAGGGTGAGCTGCCACCGTTGCAGGCGGCGAACATGATGCTTGAGGGCGGGATCATCGCGTATGACACCAATGTGCGCAGCGGTGGGGAAGGGGCGCGGTATCTGGGCATTGATTTGTCGCGGGAGTATCGGGTGGATCAGGTGACCGTCAATTTGCGCGCGGTGGATGTACGCAGTGGGCAGGTGCTGGCGAATGTGATGACCAGCAAGACGATTTATTCGGTGGCGCGCAGTGCCGGGATTTTCAAGTTTATCGAGTTCAAGAAGTTGCTTGAGGCTGAGGTGGGATATACGACGAATGAGCCGGCGCAGTTGTGTGTGTTGTCGGCGATTGAGGCGGCGGTGGGGCATATGGTGGCGCAGGGGATTGAGCGGCATTTGTGGCAGGTGGCGGGGGACAGTTCTACGCCTTCGCAGGATGATGTGTTGAATCGGTATTTGACGCAGAACAAAGTGGATCCGGAGGCCGAGTGAACGTGGCGGCCTTCGGGCCGACCAGGTTCTGGTTGGGCGGTGAGTTCTGGTTGACCGGGTGCATATCCGTTGCTGCGGTAACGGCGGCTTAGGGTTCCGCCCTTACGGCGGGTCACCTTTTCCAAACGCCGAAAAGGTAACCCAAAAGGCTTGCTCCTGCGTGCGGCCCGCTCGCTAGGGCTCGGGGTTCCTTCGCTGCGGGATCGATCCGGGCGCAGCGCCTACGGTTTGCTTCGCTGCACCTCCTCTCGCTGGGTTTGGCTGCGCCAAACGGTCGCTGCGCTCCCACGCCCGGATCAATCCCTCCACTCAGCCTTCCGACGTCGCCCGTGGATCAAGATCAAGAGCAGGCGAGCTGACACTCGGCCTATTGAGTGGTGAAGAGCACGGCGTGCTTGGCTTGCTCGCGAAGGCGGCCTGACAGCCGACCAATCTCTTGCTGACAGCACGCGATTCAATTGTAGGAGTGAGCCTGCTCGCGATAGCTATCTCACAGACACAGTTGCCATTGCGGATGTATCCAAATCCTTGTGGGAGCTGGCTTGCCAGCGATGGCGATCTATGAGCCGACCAATTCCCGCCGCTTGCACACATTCACTGTAGGAGCTGCCGAAGGCTGCGATCTTTTGACTCTGATTTTTTAAGATGAATATCAAGATCAAGATCAAAAGATCGCAGCCTGCGGCAGCTCCTACACATGCGTATTTCAATTCGGGATGTTTAAAGGATGTTTCGTTTTTGCAGAACCTTCCCACAAGGTTTTCAGGTTGTCCGTCGGACGTCCGGTCTCTAGCCTGTGTTTGTCGCTGCCAATTCAGCGGCCGGGCGTGGAAACCCGAGTAACTACAGAGCGCACTAGCGCCATTCATAACGTATCCTTGCGCACCTTCACTGTGTGCACTTTGTTATGGCGGCTGTGCGTGGGAGACCTTGTGTCTGCCGGGTTGCCTCTGTCCCGGGTTTCCAACCTGCGTACAGCTGCCACCTATTCGCTTGGAAACCGGATGGGGGGCCAGCTATAACCGTCATACAGGGTAAATAATCATGAAAAAACCAATACCCAACCCCCCAGAACCAGACACCAACACCACATCCCCCTACGCCTCCGTCGACAGCAAAAAACTCCACGAAGCCGCCGACCGCGCCCTCGATTTCTACCTCAAGCCCACCGCCCACATCATGTCCAGCGCCAACGAGCCGGAACCCATGTACCTCGCCAACCCCAGGTACAACACCGAATCCCTGCTCGCCAACGCCAGCGAAACCCTCGGCTCCGCCAGCGAAATGCTGATCAACTTCGCCGCTTCGCTGGAAACCTCACACCGCAAGACTGCACTGGGTATCGCACAAGTCGTCATGCTGGGCGAACTGGCGGTGAATCAAGCGCTGGATCACGTCGAGTTGAAGGATGGCTAATTAGATCGTTCCCACGCGCAGCAAAGGAATGCAGCCCCTGACGCTCTGCGTCAAATTCGCAATTTGGAACGCGGAGCGTCCCGAGAGGCATTCCCACGCAGTGCGTGGGAACGATCAAGAAAAAACGCGACCCTCGAAAAGGTCGCGTTTTTGTTAGCAAAATAATTGCGTTTGATCTGCCGGCATTTTTCGGTCTGCGTTATGGATATTCCTGCCGCGCATGCAAAACGCTCAGAATATTTATCCGACCCACCACTTGATAAATGATCAGGTAATTGGGGTGCACAACCATCTCGCGAGTACCGGGCGCTCGACCTATTCGATAGAGGTGTGGATGTTGAGCAAGGGTAACCGTAGCGCCTTCGATAGCTTGGGAAAGTCTGTCAGCCGCTACTAAGTTCCGGTCACTGATGTAATCAAGGATTTTCAGGAGTTCAGCCCGAGCTTCGGGCTGCCACTCAACCTGCATCGTATTTTTTACGCTTTGCTTCCATCAAGGCACGCATCTCGGCCATAACCTGATCATTGGGAATGCTCGGTCTTGTATCACTCATCGAAGCCTGCACTTTAGCGATTAACCAACGGTCATAGCTCGCGGCCTGCTCTTCAGGATCAAGATCTGAAACAACTGGGCACAGTGGGTCGATTAAAGACGGGTCGATCATGGCACCTCCGGGTTTAATGCCTCGAAGTCTATTCGGTAAAGCATTTGCTGTCGTCGCTGGCTGGATGAATAGCACGTTGGTCAAGCTCCATGAGGATCATTTGTCCCAAAGAATCCTAGACGCCGTGCTTCCGACGGCCAACCGCCAGAAGTGGTAGGAAAACACCACCGATTTACTAAAAGCTTTCTTTTTTCTGTAGGACTCGGCTGATCTGACAAGCCTCGCGTGTGGTTAGGTCTGCCTACAAAAAAACCGCGACCCCCCTCACCAGAGAATCGCGGCCCATCAACACCCAACCCCTTACTGCTGCAAAACCGTCGCCTGGTTAGCCGACCCAAACTGCTGAATATTCGCCGTCTGCGTCACGCCACTCTGATCCACATTGGCAATGTTCCCCGTCCCACCCTGGGTCACATACGCCACGTTCATCGTATCCGCCTGTTTCACAGTGATCTGGTTGTCACTGCCATACAACTGCGCGGTATACGCCTGGTTGCCCGACCCCGACTGATCAAACTCGGCACTGTTTCCGGTGCCATTCGAAGAACCCTGCACCAGGTTGCCGGTCCCGCGTTGATCCGAGATTAAAATGTTGTCGCTGCCATTCTGATCAAAATACAGCTCGTTATACGACTCGGCCTGACTGACCGTGGTCTTGTTGCCAGTCCCGGTCTGATGCGTGGTCATCACATGCCCAACGCCATCCTGAGTGAAGTTGGCGATGTTGCCATTCCCCGCCTGGGTGACGGTCGCACGTTGGTTGCTGCCGAACTGCCCACCCGATTGCGGGCCTTTCCAGTTGCTGGCGTAGACCTTGTTGTCGTTGCCCACGGAAGTGGCGCTGAGCGTGTGGCCGTCGCCGCTCTGGTAGGTGTAGTGCACGTTGCCGTTGCCGACTTGGTACAGCGCCAATGTCGAGTTGACCGATTCGAACTGGTCGGCGTAGATCGCGTTGGTGTTGCCGACCTGGGTGACGGCGGCGCTGTTGTTTTCGCCGAAGCTTTGGTCAACCACGGTTTCGTTGCTGTCGCCGTACTGGTTGATGGTGGCTTGGCTGGCCAGTTGCGAGTCTTGCCAGATTTCGGTGCCGTTGAGGTTGCCGAACTGGTTGATGGTGATGTTGCCGCCGGTGCCGTTGCGCTGGTCGCCGTAGGCGTAGTTGTTTTCGCCGGCCTGGTTGATGCCGATCTGGCCGCCGTTGTGGGTGACTTGTTCGGCGGTGCCGTAGTTGGCGGTGCCGTACTGGGTGATCACCGAGCTGTTGCCGACGCCTTCATAGAGTTGTTCGATGTTGGCTTCGTTGCTGTCGCCGTACTGGAAGGTTTTGCCTTCGCTGCCGTTCTGCGAGTCCTGATAGACGAACGAGAAGTTGCCGGTGCCTTGCTGCTGTTGCAGTGCGCTGTTCGGTGAGCCGAAGCCCAGTGACTGGCTGGCGTGGGCGGTGTTGAAGGCGCCGGCCTGTTGCTGGGTGATGGTGGCGTTGTCTTCGTAAAGTTGTTCGGCGTAACCGGCGTTGTAGTCGCCGACGGCGTCCTGGGTGATCACGCTGGTGGCGTGGTCTTGCACGGCGGCGGCGTCGTTGCCCTGGCCCAGTTGGGTCTGGGTGGCGGTGCTGAACGGCGCCTGGGTCTGTTTCACGTCCGCGATGTTGGCGGTACCGACCTGGCTTTGGTTGGACAGGCTGTCGTCGGCCATGGCCTGGGCACTGATCATGACCAGGAGGGCGGCGGTGAGGGGCGTCAGTTTGAACATGATGAACTCTCCGATGATTTGCAGTGCTTAGCGGTATTGCTTGACCGAAACGCTCATGCCGTTGCCCGACTGGGTCACGGCGCTTTGCAGCCCCGTGCCGGCCTGCTCGATGCTGGCGTCGTTGTTGTTGCCGTTTTGCGAAATCTGCGCGCGGTTGTGGCTGCCGTTCTGGGTGATCGAGGCGGCGTTGCCGGAACCGTTCTGGTTGATCAGCGCCATCAGGTCGCTGCCCTGTTGCAGGATGTACGCCTCCTGATTGCTGCCCGACTGCACGATCTGCCCGAGCAGCGACTGACCGTTCTGTTGCAGCAGGGCGACGTTGGCCTGGCCGAGCTGGTCGATCAGGGCTTGCTGACCCACCGGTGGGGGCAGTTCGCCGAGGTCGCTGCTGGTCGGGGCCAGGTCGTCGTTGTCCATCAGGTCGTCGGCGCGCACGCCTGCACTGCTGCACAGCAGGAGCAGGCAAAGCAGGGCGGCGGTCGGCGTGTTCATGGCGAAAATCCCGGGTCTTGAAATCTGGCCCACCGGCCCGGTCGCGATGACCGGGTGGTGGGGGTGGAGGGTTACTGCACGGTGACCGGGACGGTGCGCACGGTGCCAGGCGTCGTGCGGATCGTTGCGGTCGGGTTGGCCGACGGCACTACGGTGGTGTTGGTGACGGTCAGTCTCCAGCGACCGGTCAGTGGCACGGTCGTGGTGCCGAGGGTTACCAGTCCGGTCGGTGTGGTGACCTGCACGGTGACGGTGTTGCCGAGGATCACCGACGAGGTCCCCGAGAAGTCCCAGGTAAAGCGGTTGCCGGCCCGTGCGGTGACGGTGGCGGCGGTGACGGCGAAGTTCTCCGCTGGCGCTCTTGGCGACACCTGCACAGTGACCGTGGCCGGTGTCGACAGGGCGCCGAAGCTGTCCCGGGCAACGTAGGTGAAGGTCGTGGTAAAGGCGGTCAGGATCACGGCCGGCGGGGTGTAGGTGACGACCGTGCCATCGCTGGTGACGGTGCCGCGACCGAGCGCCGGTTGGGTGACACTGGCCACGGCCAGCGGCACGTTGCCTTCCGGATCGGTGTCGTTGGCCAGCACACTGATCGGCACGGTCAGGCCTGCCGTTGCGATGCTGTCGGCGACGGCAGTCGGCGCCTGGTTCGGGGCGACGGTGATGGTCACAGTGGCCGGATTGGCCGAGGCCAGGCCTTTGGCGTCCTGCGCTTTGTAGGTGAAGGTCGTGGTCAGTGGCGCGTTGACCACCGCTGGCGGGGTGTAGACCACGGCGGTGGTGCCACTGAGCACGACGGTGCCTTGGCCGGCTGCCGGTTGAGTCAATGCGGTGATGCTCAGCGGCGTGTTGCCGTCGGGATCGCTGTCGTTGGCCAGCAGGTTGACGGTCACCGGCACGCCGAAGCTGGTGCTGCCGGTGTCGGCGTTGGCGATTGGCGCCTGGTTGGCGCCGGTGTCCGGTGCGGTGCCGACGACGACAACGGGCTCGGTGTCACTGCCGCCGGCGGCGGATTTCACCGTCACGGTGGCCGGTGGCTGAGTCAGGTCGGCGACGGTAATGCGCTGCAGGGTGCCGGTCTTCGACAGGCGTCCATAGCCTTGGGCAACCATGTCCGGAACCGCCACTTCATCGGTTGATGTCGCTTCGATCAGCAAGCTGTGGTTGGCCCAGCTGTAACGCGCGGTCTGCACTTTCACCACGTCGGTGAGCTTGGCCGACACAGCGGTCGGCCGCGTGGTCCCGGCCGGGTTGGTCGCAGTCACCACCACGACGGGCGGCACGGCACCGCTGCCCAGGCGTTGGCCGAAGAACAGGCCGCTGTTGTCCCCCGTCAGGCTGGTCTGGCACGGCGTTGGCGGTGGACCGGGGAGCAGCGCCACAGTTTCACGGAAGCACAGGGTCGAGCTGCTGTCAGCCTTGGCGAATACCTCGGCACGCACCCCGGCCGAGGTGCGGCGATAGGTGGCGCGGTCGATGTCGACATGGGTTTGCTGACGGCTGTCGAGCACCTTGCCGGCGACGGTGAACAGGTTGGTCTGAATGGTGCCGGCGCCGGACGGCCCGACGATGCGCACGAAGTTGGTGTCGAACGGGCTGCCGGTCACCGCTTCGGTGAGGTTCGGGTCGCCGACGAAAGTTTCGACGCCGCCGGTATCGGGGTTCACTTCGGTGTACGGGCCGTTGATGCTGCGCAGGAACGGCCCGATGGCGCCGTTGAGGGTGCCGCTGAAGTCGCCCGGCGCACCGATGCCGATGTCTTTGGTGATGTTGATCGCCCGGCGCCCGGGTGTGGTGACGTTGACCGTTTCCACACCATACGGGTGAGTGATGGTGTAGGTGCCGGCCACGGGTACGTTCACCCGGATACGGATCCGCGCGAAGCTTTGTTGATCGCCGTCAACCGGGTTTTCCGAGGCAAACGCCGCCTCTATCCCGGCGACATAAGCGTCCATGCCAAAGCCGGCGCCGTTGTTGGGAATATTGGTTTCGGCGAGGAACCAGAAGGCTTCCGGCGGCCAGTTGTCGGGGAACACCATCGGCAGGCTGTCATCGAAGATGCCCGGTTCCGGCAGCAGGGTGCACATGTAGGCCGGTGGCGTGCTGGCCGCGACCCGCGAGCTGGCGGCGCGCGACTGGCAGAGTTCCATCGACAGATTATTGCTGTCCTGATACCACATCGGGAATTTCCCGGTGGCGAAGGTGTAGGGGCCGGGGTCGACGGCGGCGAGTTGCGCATAGGCACTGCCGGTCAGCGAGAGAGCGAGCCCGAGCGCGTTGAGCGCAAAGCGTGGCCACTTGTTCATGATGCCTCCTGATGCGGATCTGGGCATGTGAGCGTTCATTGCACGATGACCACTTCTTCGGTGTCGCTGCCGCCGTTGGACGACGTCACGCGGACCTTGGCGGGCGGTATCGGCGAGATCCCGGTGGCCAGGGTTTTCACCGCGCCGTCGCCGCTCAGCGCACCGATGGCGGCGCCGCTGCCGGAAGTGGCGGTGAGTACGGGTGGCGAGGTTTCGTCACTGGTCGAGGCCACTACCGTCAGTTGTCCAGAACTCAAGCTGTATTGGGCGCTCTGGATCACCACCAGGTCGGTCAGGGTCATGGGCAGGGTGGTCGGCGTGCTGCTGGCGATGGCGAGGTGGTTGTCGGCGGTCACTTGCAGGACGCTCGGCAAGGTCGGATTGGCCGACGATTGCGCGTACCAGGCGCCGGTGGAGTTGGCTTCGGTCATGTTCAGCACCGGGGTGAGGCTGGTCACGGCGACGGTGCCGGGAGCTGGCGGTGCGAGAACGAAAACGTCCTGCTGAGCGACCGGCGCACTGGTCCCCGCTTTGCGTGAGTAGGTGCTGCGCTGGGTGATCATCGGCGTGGGTCGAACCACGGTCGACAACTTGCCGGAGACCGCGAACGTGGTGGAACGCAGGTCGAGTCCGTTCGGCCCTTCAATACGCACGTAGTTGGTGTTGAATGGGCTACCGGTCACCGCTTCGGAGAGGTTCGGGTCGCCGACAAATTGCTCGGCGGCGCCGGTGACCGGGTTGGTTTCTGTGTACGGGCCGTTGACGCTGCGCAGGAACGGGCCGATGTCGCCCTTGAGCGCGCCGTCATAGGTTTTCGGCGTGCCGATGCCGATGTCGCGGGTCATGTTGATCGCGCGGCGACCGGGGGTGTCGATGTTGAACACATCGACGCCGTACGGGTGGGTGATGACGTAGGTGCCGGCGGTGGGCACATCGACGCGAATGCGGATCCGCGCGAAGCTGACTTGATCGCCCTCGACGGGCTCTTCGGCAGCGAACGCGGCTTCGACGGCGCTGACGTAAGTCAGGTCGATTCCGCGCGCCGCATCAACGAGGGTGGTCTCGCCGGTGAACCAGAACGCTTCATCGGGGAAGTTGCTCGGGAAGACAATCGGCTGGGTGTCGTCGAACACGCCGGGCGTCGGCAGCAGCGAACACATGTACGAAGGCGCGCCGGGAGTACTGGGTACTCGGGAGCTGAGCGCTTTGGACAGGCACAGATCCAGCGTGCGACCGTGGGTGTCCTGATACCAACTGGCGAAACCGCCGTTGGCCGGTGTGTACGGCCCCGGATCAACAGCGAACAAAGCGGCCTGAGCAATGCCCTGGGCCAAGGCGCTCACGACCAGGACGGTCGCGGTTTTGGACAGTAAAGGGTGCATGAGTTAATCCCTCTATCGAAGTACCTGCCCCTTGGGGATGGGTCAGTTGCACAGGGCCTGTACACCTTCCATGCCAAGCTGCGGTGGATGGGTGGGAGAGGGCCGGGGTAGAGGGCTTGGCGGGCGGTTTGGCGAAGTTTGTGGACTGCGGGGAACGGGCGTCATTCCCCAGGATTGGGGGCGGTGGGGATGCTCTTGATGGCCCGTCGTACGCAGAACCCCTGTAGGAGCTGCCGCAGGCTGCGATCTTTTGATCTTGATTCACAAAAGCAGGATCAAAAGATCGCAGCCTCGTTTCACTCGACAGCTCCTACAGGGATCTGGGGTGGGTTTGGGAGGTGTGCATCGGGTCGCTATCCCCGCATCCGGGCAAACCCCCACCCGTGGGCTATAACCCTATAGGGACGTATCGGGAAGTCGCCGCCATGAACATGCAGTCGAAATCGCTACCGGTCGAGGAGGCCAACTTGAGGTGGGGCTCGCGCAAGCAGTCGTTCAATCTGCTGCGCTGGTTTTCGCTGATCAGCATGGCCGTGATCGGCACCGTCGCCGTGGCGCTGGGCACGGTGTCGACGCGGTTCGTGATCGAGGAAAGCGTGCAACGCGATGCCTTGCTCACTGCGCAGTTCATTCAGGCCATCGCCTCGGCTGAAGTGCGCCACGTCTCGATTCCCAACGTGCGCACCATGGGCGATTTGCTCGATCCGCGGCTGGACAAGGATTTTCCCGATGTCGATCCGCAAGCCCGGGCTGATGCGCGAGGCGAGTTTCTCGATCACATCGGCCATCTGCCGGATGTGATCCTCGCCAACATCTATGCACCGGACCGACGGGTGATCTGGTCGACGAACCCCGCGCTCATCGGGACCAACATTCACGCCGATGAAGATCTTGATCGCGCCTTCAACGAAAAGATTCCGGTGTCGGCCAGTTACCACGACGTCGACAAGGCTCGTGAAGAACAAAAATTCGTCACACCGCCGGATTACATCTTTATCGAAAACTACATCCCGCTGTTCGACGCCGAGGGCAAGAATGTCACGGCGATGGTCGAGATCTACAAGGAACCGAAAGACCTCATCGCCCGCATGGAACGCGGACTGGCGCTGATCTGGCTGGCCACCGCGCTGGGCGGCGGACTGATTTATCTGGGCCTGTACTGGATTGTGCGGCGCGCGGCGATTCTGCTCGCGGCCCAGCAAAAACAACTGATCGCCAATGAAACCTTTGTCGCCTTGGGCGAGATGTCTTCCGCCGTGGCGCACAGTTTGCGCAATCCGTTGGCGACGATTCGCTCCAGTGCCGAACTGGCGCTGGAATTCGACGCGGGCCCGGCAGAAAAGAACATCAAGGACATCATCGGCCAGGTCGATCGCATGTCGAAATGGGTGCGCGAGCTGCTGCAATCGCTGCGTCCGCTCAACGATGACCCGGAACCGGTGAACCTGGTGGCGGCGTTGCACGAAAGCCTCGTCGCCTTCGAACAACAGATCGCCAAGGCCGGCGTGCAGGTGGTGTTTCATCCGCAATACACGCCGATGGTGCTCAGCCAGCCGGTGCAACTGACGCAGATCCTCAACAGCCTGCTGGCCAATGCGCTGGAGGCCATGGACAAGGGCGGTACGTTGACCGTCAGCCTTGAACCCGGCGGCGACCGGGGTGTGTGCGTGGTGCTCAGCGACACCGGTAAAGGCATGAACGAAGAGCAACGGACCATGGCGTTCCGGCCGTTTTTCACCACCAAGTCAGGTGGCTTGGGCGTTGGCCTGGTGTTGGTCAAACGCATCATGGAGCGCTTCGGCGGCGGCGTGACGCTGGACAGCCGCGAAGGCGAGGGCACCACCGTTCGCCTGGCCTTTCAACTGGTCCCCTGATTCACACCTTCCCCCTGTAGGAGCTGCCGAAGGCTGCGATCTTTTGATCTTGATCTTAAAAACCAAGATCAAAAGATCGCAGCCTTCGGCAGCTCCTACACAGGTTCATAAACGCCGCAAAAATTTATGAACTTCCCCCATCAATGGGTGTCAAGCCCCGGTCACCGGGGAGTGGGGAAATTCACAGCGCCCCCAAGTCCCTGTTACAACTGGAAATAATTTCTTGGCGCACTAGTTGCAAAACACCATCACCCCTTCCTTGATGAGGCGGCTGGTGATGGACAGAACAACGCGTGACCCAAGCAACACCTTCTTGTTGACGCCGTTGAGCGTCTTTCTGATGTTGACCCTCGGCACCATGGCCGGCGTTCACGCCAGCCCCATTGATGACGAACGACAGCCAGAAACCTCCGACCCGTCGGCGTACTACGACGAACCGGCGGACGAGACGACCGCCCTCAACGCCATCCTGACCATGCCCGAGGCCAACGAAGATTCCTTCGATTTGCCCGACGGGGTCAAAGGCTCGCGTGACACCCCGCGCGTCGAAAACCCGCTGCCGCCGAGCGTGCAGACCAGTTTCAATTACCCCACCAATGGCAAACCGAGCCCGCTGTTCGGCGCCCAGCCGTTTACCCAGCAGATCGTCCTGTTCGAAGAGTTCGGCCCGGAAAAACTCGACCCGACCACCCCGGCCGCGCCGCTGCCATTTCCGCCGGCTGCGATTGGCCCGGCACCGGCTCAGGATCCGAATAACGTCGCCCGCAGCGCGCCACCCGGCAGCGCCCTCGATGCGTTCCTGCGTCAACCGGGGCTGACGCCGTTCCCCAGCCAGTTCTCCAACGTCGTCGACCGCAACCCGTGGCAGGCGCAGATCGAAGTGTTCCTCAACCGCCACATCGGTTCGTCCGCCGAAGGCCGACCACCCGGAAAAGGCTGGGCGCATCAGCGCTGGAACGAGTTCTACCCGCAAGTCGCCTACAAAACCGTGCAGACCGGTGCACGGCTCAACGGTGGCCTGCGTGACAGTCGGCAAATGCACGGCTATGCCCTGGGCGAATTCGGCCCCGGTGGCCTGTACCACAACGTGGCTGGCATTCCCGCAACCGATGGCACTGCCAAAGGCGTCGATCCACGGTTCCACCCGAACATGCCAGTGCAAAACCACAACGCGGTGTGGACCTTCGACGGCACGCTGCCGCCGAAACTGTTGATGGTGCGCTACGGCCAACCGGTGATGATGCGCCACTACAACGGCTTGCCGATCGACCCGTCGGCCAACCGTGGTTTCGGTCTGCACACCATCAGCACCCACGAGCACAACGGCCACGCGCCAGCGGAAAGCGACGGCTATGCCAATGCGTTCTTCTTTCCGGGGCAGTTCTACGACTATCGCTGGCCGATCCAGCTCGCCGGTTACGACAGCATCAACACCAAGGCCGAAGACCCGCGCGCGGCGTTCCCCTGCGCCCCAGGCGAAACCCTGTGGGTCAACGATCTCGCACCCGCGAAGAAGACCTGCGACAACGGCACCATCAAGATTCGGGGCGACTGGCGCGAAACCATGAGCACCCACTGGTTCCACGACCACATGCTCGATTTCACCGCGCAGAACGTCTACAAGGGCAACGCGGCGATGATGAACTACTACAGCGCGCTGGATCGCGGCAACGAGTCGGTGAACGACGGCGTCAACCTGCGCTTCCCCAGCGGCAGCGCCTTGCCGTGGGGCAACCGCGACTACGACGTCAACCTGGTGTTCGCCGACAAGGCCTGGGATCAGGAAGGGCAGTTGTGGTTCAACCCGTTCAACACCGACGGCTTCATCGGCGATCAGGTGCTGGTCAACTGGCAGTGGAAACCGACCCTCGACGTGCGCGCACGCAGCTATCGCTTCCGCATTCTCAATGGCTCGGTGTCGCGCTACTTCAAACTGGCGCTGGTGCGCGAGATCAAAGGCAGTGGCGGAGAGTTCCAGGGGCCGAAAAACTCGGGTCTGACGTACAGCCGCGTGCCGTTCCACATGATCGCCAACGACGGCAACATCATGGAACACAGCGTGCCGTTCGACGGCAGCATGGACCTCGACGCCGACGGCGATAAACAGAACCACAACGCGATCCTGCCCACCCAAGGCATCGCCGAGCGCTTCGACATCATCGTCAACTTCTCGAAAAACGGCATCAAGCCTGGCGACAAGCTGTTCTTCCTCAACCTGCAGGCGCAGGACGACGGCAAAGGCCCGAAAGAAGTGATTCCCCTGGCCGACGTGCTCTCGGAGAAATACCTGCCGGTGATCAAGCAAACCAGCAAGGGCCCGCAGTGGGACAAGGGCGATCCGGCGGTGGGCAAGGTTTTGCAACTCAACGTCAAGGCGTACACCGGCCAGGATCTGGCGATGAACCCGGCAGCCTACGAACCGGCCAAACCCGGCAAGGCTGAAGGGCTGGTGATGATCCCGCTGAAGATCCATCGCGACAACGCTGCCGACAAGGCTCTGCTGGCCAAGGCTCGCCACCGTACCTTCACCTTTGGCCGCGCCGATGGCACCGATGAAGCGCCATGGACGGTCAAGACCGATGGTGGTTTTGGCTTCCACATGGATCCGCGTCGCCTGAACGCTTCGACGCAATTGTCCAGCGGTCCGACCGACGCCGGTGTCACCGGGTTCGGTACCCTGGAAGTGTGGAATATCAAGGCTGGCGGCAAGGGTTGGAGCCATCCGGTGCACGTGCACTTCGAAGAGGGAATCATCCTCAGCCGCGGCGGCAAGGCGCCACCGGAATGGGAAAAATGGGCGCGCAAAGACGTCTACCGCATCGGCTCCGAAGCCGATGGTCTGGACAACGTCGAAATGGCGATCAACTTCCGCGAGTTCGCCGGGACGTACATGGAGCACTGTCACAACACCCAGCACGAAGACAACTCGATGCTGCTGCGTTGGGACCTGGAAAAACCCGGCCAACTGCAACTGATGCCAACGCCGCTGCCGAGCTGGGACGGTGTGCGTTACGTCAACTCTGCCGCGCTGCCGACCTTCCGCAACGGTGACGGTATGGGCCCACAAGTGGTGATCAAGCCATGAACCGCCGCCACGCCGACAGCCCGCCGCTGCCTACCCCGCGCTCCCGGGCGCTGGGCATGCACCTGGTGCTGATGCTGGTGGCCTGTGTGCTCGGCAGCCGCGTATTGCTGGCCCATCAGGCCAGCGTCGGCGGATCGCCAACGGCCAGCGAATCCGCCACCCCGTGGGGTGGCGACTATTTCCCCAACACCCTGCTGACCGATCAGGACGGTCGGCAGGTGCATTTTTTCGATGACCTGATCAAAGGCAAAGTGGTGGTGATCAACTTCATCTTCACTTCGTGCAGTGATTCCTGCCCACTGGAAACCGCGCGCCTGCGCCAGGTGCAGAAACTGCTCGGCGATCGGGTCGGTCAGGATATCTTTTTTTACTCGATCAGCATCGATCCGCTCAGCGATACACCCGAGGTGCTAAAAGCGTATTCGCAGCGCTTCAAGGTCGGCCCCGGCTGGAAGTTTCTCACCGGCGAATTCGAGGACGTCACCGACCTGCGCAAGAAACTCGGGTTGTTCATCGACGGCGTCGACAACGGTCGCAGCAAGGACCACAACCTCAGCCTGATCGTCGGTAATCAGACCACCGGGCGCTGGATGAAAGCCTCGCCGTTCGAAAACCCGTGGATCCTCGCCGATCAACTGGCCAACACCTTGCAAAACTGGAAACAGCCGAGCATCGAAGAAAGCTACGCCAATGCCCCGGATATTCGCCCGCCGAGCAATGGCGAAGAACTGTTCCGCACCCGCTGTGCCTCGTGCCATAGCCTCGGCCCAATGGATGGGCAGGGCCTCGGCATGCGCAGCATTGGCCCCGACCTGATCGGCGTGACCCGCCATCGCGACGCCCAATGGTTGAACCGCTGGATTCGCGAACCGGATCGCCTGCTCGCGGAAAAAGACCCGATTGCCGTGCAACTGTACGAACAGTTTGAGCGAATCCCGATGCCCAATCTGCGCCTGGACGAGCAATCCGCGCAGTCGATCATCGATTTCCTCCGTGATGAAACCGAGCGTCAGCAACCGTCCACCGCAACCGTCGCCGACGGTGCATTGACGCCAGTAAAACCGGGCGATCCAGCCGCAACGGTGAGTCAGATGCGCTAGCGGCGCAATAGCATCATTGAACCGTGTGTCGTGGTCAGAGCCACCTACACTGATGGCTGTAACTGGCCCGATACAAAAACTCCAGGGCACTCCCATGCAGCGACTGGAAGCACAAAAAACACCGGCGCCGGACACCCCGGCCGCAATGGGCAAGAGCTGGCGCGAACAGTTCAATCTGCTGCGCTGGTTCTCGCTGGCGAGTTTTTTCATCATCGCCGCCGTGGCAGTGGGCCTTGGCTATATCTCCACGCGCTTCGTGGTCACCGAAAGCGTCGAGCGCGACGCCTTGCTGACCGCACAATTCGTCCAGGCCATCGGCGCGGCGGAAATACGCCATGCCGGCATCACCCCGGCGCGGACCATGGGCGAAATGCTTGACCCGCGCCAGGACGACAACTTTCCCGATGTCGATCCGGTTGCCCATGCAGCCGCCCGCGCCGAGTTCCTCGACCATGTCGAACACCTGCCGGACATTCTCCTGGCCACGGTGTATGCGCTGGATCGCACGGTGATCTGGTCGACCAATCCAGAACTGATCGGGGTCAAATTCGAGGATGACGACGAGCTCGACGAGTCGTTCGAGATGAAAGTCGCGGTGTCCTCCAGTTACCACAAAATCGACGATGAAAAACCCGAGCAGCAGTTACTGCGCGAACCGAAATACCTGTTCATCGAGAACTACATCCCGATGTTCAACGCCGACAAAAGCAAAGTCATCGCCATGGTCGAGATCTACAAGGAACCGGCGGATCTGGTAGACCGCATCGACCGTGGGTTCGCCTCGATCTGGGCGGCGACGTGTTTCGGTGGAGCGGCGATCTTTCTCGCCTTGTTCTGGATCGTTCGGCGTGCGGCGAAACTGCTGCAGAGCCAGCAGCAACAACTGATCAGCAACGAAACCTTTGTCGCCCTCGGCGAGATGTCTTCGGCGGTCGCGCACAGCTTGCGCAATCCCTTGGCGACCATTCGTTCCAGCGCCGAACTGGCCCAGGAAATCGCCAGCCCCGGCGCGCAGCGCAACATCGGCGACATCATCAGCCAGGTTGATCGCATGTCGCGCTGGGTCCGCGAGTTGCTCGTTTCGCTGCGGCCGATGAATGACGACGGCGAGGCGGTGGACCTGTTGATGGCGGTCGAGGACACCCTCGGCGCGTTCGAAGCGTTGATCAAACGCAGCAACGTCGAAGTGCGCTTCACACCGCACAATTGCGCGCCGGTCGTCAGCCAGAAGGTGTTGCTCACACAAATCCTCAATAGCCTGTTTGCCAACGCCCTGGAAGCCATGCCCAAGGGCGGTGTGCTCAGCGTCGAATTCGAATCACCGCAGCCCGACAGCGTGCGCCTGACCGTGAGCGACACCGGCAAGGGCATGAGCGCGCAGCAGCAACTGTTGGTGTTCAAACCGTTTTTCACTACCAAACAGGGCGGCCTCGGGGTTGGTCTGGCGTTGGTCAAAAGAATCATGGAGCGTTTTGAAGGTTCGGTCGTACTGACCAGCCGCGAGCAGGAAGGAACCCGCGTCAGTCTCAACTTCAAAGTGGCATCGGGAGGGGAATATGGAACACAGCATTCTGCTGGTCGAGGATGACGAACTGCTGGCCGAGAATATTCAGACCTACCTGGAGCGCAAGGACTTCGAGGTGACGGTCTGCCATTCGGCCGAAGACGCGTTGGGGCAATTGGAAAGCTTTATGCCGGACATCGTGCTCACCGACAATTCGCTGCCAGGCATGAGTGGTCACGACCTGATTCAGAAGCTGCGCATCAGCGCGCCGGATCTCAAAGTGATCATGATGACGGGCTACGGCAACGTTGAAGATGCCGTGGTGGCGATGAAGGAGGGCGCTTTTCATTACGTGACCAAACCGGTCGCGCTGCCGGAACTCAAACTGCTGCTGGACAAGGCGCTGGCCACCGAACGGATGGAGCGCACGCTGTCGTTCTATCAGGAGCGTGAGGCGCAGAAATCCGGGGTGCAGGCGCTGATCGGCGATTCGGCGCCGATGCAATATCTGAAAAACACCATCGGCCAGTTGCTCGACGCCGAGCGACGCATGGCCAACACTGATCTGCCGCCGGTTTTGGTGGAAGGCGAGACCGGCACCGGTAAAGAACTGGTGGCCCGTGCGCTGCACTTCGACGGCCCGCGCAGCAAAGGCCCGTTCATTGAGTTCAACTGTGCGTCGATTCCGTCGAACCTGGTGGAGTCGGAGCTGTTCGGCCATGAGAAAGGCGCGTTCACTGACGCCAAGGATCGCCGGGTCGGGCTGGTGGAAGCGGCGGATGGCGGCACGCTGTTTCTCGATGAGATCGGCGAAATGGATCTGCTGCTGCAGGCGAAGATTTTGAAGTTGCTGGAGGATCGGACGATTCGCCGGGTCGGTTCGGTGAAGGAGCGCAAGGTCAATCTGCGGGTGATCAGTGCGACCAATTGCAACCTTGAGCAGATGGTCCAGCAGGGTAAATTCCGCCGCGATCTGTTTTTCCGCCTGCGGATCATTTCCATCAAGGTGCCGCGTCTGTATGCCCGGGGCGACGATATTCTGCTGCTGGCGCGGCACTTCCTCGCCAGCCATGGCAAGCGTTACGGCAAACCCAATCTGCATTTCAGCCAGCAGGCCGAGGAGTTGCTGCTCAGTTACACCTGGCCGGGCAACGTCCGCGAACTGCGCAACATGCTTGAGCAGACCGTGCTGCTGGCACCCAGCGATACGATTGCCGCGCATCAACTGAACGTGTGCATGAGCCTGGTCGACGAACCGCCCATGCATTTGCACGAAGCCCCGATGCACTACGAACCGCGCCCGGCGAGCAACACCGAGTCGATGAACCTGCCGGAAGTCGAACGCGACATGGTACGCAAGATGCTCGACAAGACCGACTGGAACGTCACCAAATCCGCACGCCTGCTGGGCCTGAGCCGCGACATGCTGCGCTACCGCATCGAAAAACTCGGCCTCGCCCGCCCGGATAAACGGCAGTGGTAGCCCGCCACCGATTCCCTGTAGGAGTGAGCCTGCTCGCGATAGCGGTGTGTCAGTCGACCTGTTTATTGCTGACACACCACTATCGCGAGCAGGCTCACTCCTACAAGGGATCGGTGGTGCCGCAGATGTTGTACGCCACCAGAATCAATGTTGTTGTTGCCGGCTCAGACACTCCAGCAGACAACTGGGATCCAGCACCTCGTCATTCACATAAATCCCGCGCTCGGCATCGTACGTGCGAATAAACACCCGCACCGTCGCATCCGCCACGTTGGGCAATTGCGAGTCGTAGAACACGTGATCATCCGGAATGACCACAAAATCCTGCGGCGCCGTGTCCTCGTATGGCTTCGGCGGCGTCGCGTTCAACGAATACGGAGCAGGGTGGGCGAAGGGCTGGTTGGGCCCGTAGTAAACAAAATTGCTGTCCAGCGCTTGCGCCTGAGTGGCAGCGAGCAGACAGCCGGTCAACAACAGTCGATCGAGCATTGGCATGGCGGCACCTGCGAGTGCGGTTTTCCCCAAGGCTATTAACTATAGCTGCCCGACATTCAAACAATCAGATATGTAGGAGCTGCCGCAGGCTGCGATCTTTTGATCTTGACCTTTAAAAACAAGATCAAAAGATCGCAGCCTGCGGCAGCTCCTACACGAATTGGCTTACAAGTTTGTAACAACCGCAATTGCCGGGCTGATCTAGACTCGGATCCGCTCAATCAAGAGCACCGTCCGGAGTGCGCCATGGAAGTGCCCAACAATAAAACCGCCATCGACAGCAATCGACAGGCGTGGAACGATTCCGCCCGCCATCATCAGGATTCGCCTGACTGGCAGGCCTTGCTCGGCGAAGTTGCGCAGGCGGATTTCTCTTGTCTTGATGAGACCTTGAGCGGGTTGCTGGAGGTCGATGGCAAGGATGTGATTCAACTGGGCTGCAACAATGGCCGCGAGAGTCTCTCCCTATTTGCGCTCGGTGCCAGAAGCGTGGTCGGTGTCGATCAGTCGGCGGCGTTTCTCGAACAGGCGCGTGAACTGAACAAGCGTTCACCGCACAACGCCGAATTCATCGAAGCCGATATCCATCATCTGCCGGCGTCGCTGCACCATCGCTTCGACGTGGCACTGATCACCATTGGTGTTCTCAACTGGATGCCGGACATCGGCGAGTTTTTCCGCCATGTCGCTTCAACGCTGAAACCGGGCGGAAAACTGGTGATCTACGAAACCCATCCGTTTCTGGAAATGGTTGATCCGAATGCGGAAGATCCTTATCGCCTCGCCAGTTCGTACTTCCGCGCTGAACCCTTTGTGCAGGAAGAACCGATTGTCTATGTCGGCAAGGTTGAACAGCAGGCAGCGAAGTCGTATTGGTTTGTGCATACGCTGGGGGCGATTTTCAGCGGTGCGATCGGGGCAGGACTGAACATTGCGCACTTCAAGGAATACCCGCATTCGAATCGGGAAGAGGTGTATGACCAGTATCTGAATCAGCAAGCGCAGATGCCGATGTGTTTTACCCTGGTCGCCACCAAGATTTGATTGATCGGTGCGGCTACCGGCCTCATCGCGAGCAGGCTCACTCCTACATTTGAAATGCATTCCCCTGTAGGAGTGAGCCTGCTCGCGATGACGGCATCACTGCCGCTAGACATTTCAGATGTGAATCAAGCCTGCGCCGCCGCACTCACCACCGGCCGTCCCGGTTTGCGCAATGGCTCAAGTCGTGAACCCTCATACCGCGTTTCCCGGAAAAACTTCCAGCGACCAAACAGGCAATACACGTGCATCACGCGCCCCTGCTCGTGATAGCCCATACGGATATGCAGCTTCAGCGCCGGAATATTGTGCGTCTCACACACGTCCACCACCTTGTCGCAACCCTGCGCCGCCATGGCTTCCCACAATGCCACTTGCACGTCCACCGACAGACTGCTGCCGAAATACGCTCGGGTCATTTCGCCACCGAACTCGAAGAACTCACCCGGCTTCACCGGGAAGGTGCAGCCGTAATAGTGACGGTCGTGATAGTCGCGAATACTGCCCCAGATAAATGCCACCGCGTGGCCGTCGGCATCGAGGTACATGTGCCCGGTGTGACCCTCGGCGGCGAGTTCCGCCATGGTGCCCACGCGGTCACCAAAATGCTTGGTGAAGGCGATGGCATTCTCCGGCGTGATGTCGACTCTGCGCAGGCCATCATAAGGGCGCAGTTTGTGCGGCGGTACCGGGCTGACCAGGTCGCGCTCCATCCACAACAGCTCCCAATGGAAGAACACGTAGCGTTTCCACAACGTGCCGAAGGTGCGGCCGAGGCCTTTCTGGCGGATACGCTCTTGTAGTTTTTCGATGACGCTCATGATGCCCTCCGTGGCCGAAGCCCGGGTGTTGTGGATGGTGCTTTTGTGGGTATAGATCACCCTTGCCAGTTCATTTCAAAGTGCCATCTTCGAAAGTATTGCAAGGTATGTAAGTCAATCGAGTGCCGCGGCACCGCGTAGAAAATCCTTGTTCAAATCGGTGTAGGAAACCCGTTGAACACCCGCCAGCCGCAGCTCTAACACGCGGCTCAGGGATTCAACGGGAGGAAGATAGGCATCACCAAAATCGCTGCCGAGCTGAGTCGGGTGAGCGACGATTTCCAGCACGCCGTCGGTCGGCGCTATGTCGTCAAGCAAGTCGATGGGCGTGCACACGTAGTCGGCGGTAACACCGGCCAGACGCTGCAAACGCCAATTGAGTAAACCCTTGAATACGCGCTTGGGCAGATTGAGGTTTTGCCCCAGGTTGCGCGCCAGCCGAATCGGCACCCCTTGCTGTGCGGCGAAGCGCGCGACAATCTCGCCGATCGGCCAGATGTTGTGCACGTGCTGATGCGAATCGATATGGCTCGGACGCAGGCCGTGATCGACGCAACGTTGCCATTGCGCCTGCAGCTCTTCGCGTACCGCGTCACGGTCTTCGCGCGCGAGCCCAAAACTGTGACGCGGCAGGCTGAGGTCGAACACACCGAAGTCATCGCAGAAGGTGCGCCGGGCCAGAATCGCCTGACTCAGCGGTCGCCCGTAAGTCAGGTTGAAGTGCAGGCCGATCCGGCCCTGCAAGGTCGCATGCCGGGCCATGGCACACGCCGCTTCAAACGCCGGCATGTTGGCCATCGCCGTGGCAGAACTGATGACCCCGGCCTGAAACGCGGCGAAGATCACCGCATTTTCGTTCGGGCTGAGGCCGAAATCGTCAGCGTTGACTATGACTTGGCGAGGCATGTTCGCCCTCCGTGGTAATCGCGACAGGTTTCAGTGCAGGTTTGGCTTGCTCGGCCCGGCGTGTCCGCCACGCCTGTACGCGCGGTTTGAGTCGATGCCACAGGCGCAGGCCCAGGCCAAGAACCAGGCCACTCGGGCGCCAGGAATAAAAACTCCAGCGCCAGTGCTCCAGTTGTCCGGTCATGCGTTCGTGGAGTTGATGGCTGGAGTTTTCCAGACTGACCCGCGAGGCATCGATCCAGCGCCAGTTGTCGTCCAGGCCCCAGCGAATCCATTCCTCCAGCAACACCCGACCGCTGCCCAGATCGGCGTATTGCGGCAGGAACGCGAGGTTGTAATCGTAGAGTCGCCCTTGCTCCAGCAGGCCGAGGCGATAGCTGATGCAGCGGCCATTCAGTTCCAGCGTCACTACGCGCACCAAGCCTTGGCCGGCGAGGGCAGTGAAGGCGCGTTCGATCAACTGGCGGCTGCGTTCGCCAGCGAAAATCCCCACCCCTTCATCACCTTTCCAGCTCACCGCTTCGACTTCGCTGATGACCTGCAGCAGCGGCCCCATGCTCATCGCATCGGGAGTGATCCGCCGCACTTCGGCCCCGCAGGCGGCAATCCGTTTGCGTGCCCGGCGCAGCTTGTAACGCGGATCGCCGGAGACTTCCTGATGATCCGCCTCGCTGATCAAATGCACGGGCACCCGACAACTCAAGCGTCGCTCAGCGGTGGAGCTGCGCGCCATCCATTCGGTCAGCGTGCTTTCTTCACCGGCAGGCTCGGACAATTCATTGAGTTGCAGCAGCGCATGGGGCACTCGCTGACGAATCAGCAGCAAGGCCTTGCGCATGTCTTCGCCGCGAAGCAAAGACAACAGCGCCAAGCGATCCGCCAGCGGATAACCCAAGTGATGCAGGACCCGAAAGGGCACTCCGGCAAAACGCTCGCGACTCGCCACCAGCGGCAGACACAGACGCAATTCGTCCGCCTCCCAACCCAGCAGGATGTGCAAACGCTCATCCTCGCCAAGGGCCTGTTCGGCCGCGCACAACCAACCGAGGTTGTTGAACGGCGTGTGGTCCGTCACCCGCCGGCGCAGCGCTTCATACGCCGCTTGCGGGAAATCGGCGGCGCACAGCGAAGTGCGCCATTCGAATCGCGTCACCATAGGCTCAGGCCGCCGTGGCTGTTACGGGTGGACGGGACGGTTTGCGCAACGCATCCAGGCGCGAGCCGCTGTAGCGGCTTTCGCGGTAGAAGCGCCAGCGACCGAACAGGGTGTACACATTCATGATGCGGTTCTGCTCGGTATAGCCCATGCGCAGGTGCAGCTTGAGCGCGGGGATGTTGTGGAACTCGCAGACGTCGACGACCTTGTCGCAACCTTGCGCCGCCATGGCTTTCCACAGCTCCAGTTGCAGGTCCACTGACAGCTCGCTGCCCCAATAGGCGCGGGTCAGTTCACCGCCGAACTCGAAGAATTCGCCGGGTTTCACCGGGAACATGCAGCCGTAGTAGTGCCGGTCGAAATAGTCCCGCGAACTGCCCCAAATAAACGCCACCGCGTCGCCCTGATCGTCCAGGTGCATATGCCCGGTGTGGCCTTCGTTGGCCAGCTCGGCCATGGTGCCGACGCGGTCGCCGAAGTAGCGGGCGAAGGCGCTGGCATTGTCTGCGGTGATCTTCACCACCCGCAATGGCGGGTAGGGTTTGAGGTTGTGCGGTGGCACCGGGCTGACCAGGTCGCGCTCCATCCACAGCAGTTCTTGATGGGAGAAGATGTAGTGCTTCCATGCCTTCTTGACGGTGGCAGCGAGTCCTTTCTGCCGCAGGTGTTCAGTCAGTTTGTTGAGCATGTTCATGGTGTTCACTCCTGATGACGAGGCATCGCGCGGCCACTGGCCTGCGCGGCTAAACATCAACGGACGGTTCATGAAGCGCTCCAGCTGAGCGCGAACAGGGTTTGCCCCGGCAGCTCGAAACGCACATGCCCGTCCTGGCAGGCAAACGGCGCGTCGCGGCTGCGGTTGTCGGCGCCGAAGTAACGCAGGGCGCCGTTGTTCAATGGACATTTGGCGCCACTCAGGTCAACCCGCTGTAGCCGCGTGCCTTTGTTCACCCCGAGCAGACCACGCTGATCGTCGCCGGCCATCGCCAGCACATCGACTTCAAAGCCATCGTTTTCCAGCCACAGCACTTTGTGCAGCCAGTGTTGGGCTATGAATTGCTGAGCCAGACCGACGGGTTTCAGCTCGAAGCGTTGCTCATCCTCCGAGACGCGCAACATGCCTTTGGGATACTGCGGTTCATCGGCGGCCTGAAACCAGTTGAGCATCGTCAACAAGCCATCCTGCGAAGCGTTGATCACCACCGACGCCCACCATAGCGAAGCGTAGTGGGTTTCCTGATCGTAGGGGCTGAGGCTGGAGCCGCTGGACAGGTTGGTCTGGTCGAGCAGCAACGCCTTGCGCGGCTGACCTTTGCCGTCGAGGCCGACCAGTTCAGCGGCGCGGCGCACACTGTCGCGATACACGCGTGTGGCGAGCAGGTCGCGGATCATCCATTCGTGCCACGCCAGTGCGTCGACCTGATCGCCTGATTCGCTGAGCAAACGCCGCGCCCAATCGATGCCACGTTTGTCTGCCGCGTTGTTGGCAAAGGGTCCGTTGACCAGCCGCGAACTGGCCGGCATGGCGATGCGCACGCCTGCCTTGGCATTCGCCGGATCGCTGCGCACCTGCCGCGCCATGCTGGTGAAAATCGCCTGATACTGCGCATAACTGGAGTAGTTGAGGTTCGGCTCGTCGGCAAAACCGATGTAGTGCGTGCCTTTGCCACCGAGCGCGCGGGTGCCGGCCAGCCACGCATCAAGCCCGTCGTTGCTTTGCACATCGGCGCGCAGATCGGCCTGACGCTGACTGCCGGCCAGCAGGGTGATGTCCTGCTTGATGCCGAAGCGATCCTGATAAACCCGGCGAAACGCATCTTCGAACTGCGGATTCTTCGCCGTCACGTCGACAAAACTGTAGTAACTCGCCGCCGTCGGTTTCAGCGCATCCAGCGCCGCGTGACTGGCGGGCGGCGGCATCACGTAGGGCAGGGCGATGCCCAGATCCGGCGTGCGCCCGAGGATTTTGTCGTGCAATACCAGACGTGTCTGGCCAGCGTCTTCACGCAGCGGTTTCAGTTGCTGGGGTGTCTGGGCGAACAGGTTGGCGGTGCCATCGAGCCAGAACGCCGCTTTGCCGCTGCCTTGCAGACGCAGACGCCAGACCTGCTCGCGTTCACTGACGGGCAAGGCAACCTGATCGAATTGCCAATAGGCGCGATACGGTTTCAATGCCAGCGTCAGTTGCTGTTCATCGCCGACCCGCTGCGCCTGCAAGCCGTTGACGCCACCATGAAATTTACCGGCCAGCACCGCGTGTTCACCCGGCGCAACCTTGAAATACAACGCGTCGCCATTGTGGGTGTCGGCGCTGAAATGCACTTTCGCCGGGGCGAACAACGCCACCGTGCGCTCGTCATGTTCGACGCGATAATTGCGAAAGCTGTAGCCGGGAATTTCCAGTCGATAACTGGCTGCGCCGGGCAGCAGCGGCCAACTCTGGCTGCCACGTACTTCGCTGGCCTTGATAAACCGATCGCCCTGCAACCTGCCCTGGCCATCGAGCAGATACAAATGCTCTTCATTGGCCTCGGCCTGCCATGCCGGCGTCCAGCGCACGGTCACCGTGTCCGGCCGATCGGTTTGCAGATACAGGCTGCCGTCGCGGATCTCGCCCCAGCGCATCGACGCGGCGAACGCGTCCAGCGACAGGCCGAGACCGAGCAGCAGGGCGAGGCCTTTCATGCGGTTTTCCGCCGTTGCAGCATCAGCCACATGGGCGTGACGTCGCGGGGCAGGATGATCAGCGTCTGCCAGAACGGCACGCCGCTCAAACGGCAGTAGAGCACCAGCATCGCCACGGTCACGGCCAGATACGCAATCGAAGAAGCAGCGGCGGCGCCGACGATCCCATAGGCCGGAATCAATACAAGGTTCAGCGCCAGATTCAGCAGGGCACCCAGCCCCATCAGCAACGACACCGTGCCGGGACGATTCTTGCCGAGCAGGTCCAGCCGCAAGATGCTCGCGTAGCACAAGCCCAACAGCCCCGGCAGCAAGGCGAGCAGCGCCGGATACGCCGGTTGGTACGCCGCCCCGAACAAGGTGACGATCAGCCATTCACCAATCACCGCCATGGTCAGGCAGGCGCCGAGCATCACCGTGGCGGTCAGGCGCAGGGCCAGCGGGGTGACCTTGTCCATGCCTTCGTCCTGTTGCAGCAGGCGTTTCATCAGCGGCGTAGTCACCGCTTCCGGGACGATCAACAGCAGTTCAGCGGCAGCGCTGGCCATCGCGTAATGACCGAGGGCGGTGCTGCCGAGCAGGGCGCCGATAAACAGATAATCCGAACGCAGAATCACTTGCTGGAACAACAGATCCGGATGGCTGCGCGCGCTGTAGCGCAGCAGTTCTTTCTGGCTGGCGCGGTCCCATTGCAGTTGCAGCGGTTGTGCGCGCTTGAGCCAGACCCATCCGACCAGCACCACCAGACTGATGCCGGCCAGCCAACTGATCAGCGCCGCTTCCAGCGCCGCGCTTTGCCACATCCAGAACAGCGCGAGAAACAGCAACAGCGGCGCCAGCGACTCGACCAGACGCAAGGCGTTGAACGCGACCACGCCGCCCGAGGCGTTGTGCAGCGTCAGCAAGCCGCTTTTCAGTACCGTCAGCGGCACCGCCAGCAGCAACAGCCAGGCGAGCAAGCCAAGTTGCATCGTCACATCCAGCTCAGTGCCGAATTCGCGCACCAACGCCACCACCAGCAAGGTCAACAACCCCGCGAGCAAACAGCCGAACACCAACACCTGACTGAGCAACAAGCCCATCGGCCGTTGCTTGGCCGCTTGGTAACCGACCGCCGAATTCAAGCCGCCACTGGTGGCCGCGCTGATCAGATCCGGCAGGGTGCTGAGCAGCGCAAACAGTCCGCGCTCACTCGGCCCGAGAATCCGCGCCAGCAACACGTTGCGCAGCAAACGCAGGGCGATCATCGCCAGTTTGGTGCCCATGCTCAGCGCCAAATGCTTGAGGTAGTTACCTCGGCTCATGGCCGCGCCCCGCGGAAAATCCGCCACGACAACAGCTCCGGGTTGCGCGCCGTACGCTGGCTGACGCCGAAACGTGGCAGGTTCAGCGGATCGCCTTCGCCGCGATAAATGCCGGTGCCGGTGCCCAGCGCAAAGGGATAGTCATGGCGGGCAATCTGTTGCCGCACCCGTTCATCGTTATCGCCATTGGGGTAGCAATACACCGGCAGCGGCCGGTTGCAGCCATTGTGCAGGGCATCGCGGCTGCGGCTGATTTCTTCGCTCAGGCGCACATCGTCAAGGCCGGTGAGAATCGCGTGACTGGCGCCGTGCGGGCCGAAACGCACCAGCCCGGAAGCCTCCAGTGCGCGCACCTGATGCCAGTCCAGCGCCTGCGGTTGCGACTCCTGCGGGCATTCATCGGTCAGCCGTTCAAGTTCTTGTGGCTCGAGCGACTTCAGCCCTTGCAGGTAATGCAGCATCGAGAGGCTGCGGCGATCGACATCGATGTCATCCACCAGCACGGGCACCGGGTGGCCGCTGGCTTGCAGGCATTCGATCAAATGCATCCGCGCTTTTTCACCGTGGCTGCCCCACAGGGTTTCGCCAAGGCTTTCCCACCAGAAGCGCTGACGGCTGCCGATGAAATCGGTGGAGAGAAAAATACTCGCCGGCACCTGATGTTTCTGCAGCAGCGGATAGGCGTTGACCGCGTTGTCGCGCCAGCCGTCATCGAAGGTCAGCGCCACCCGTGGGCGCTCGGTGCGCAACGAGTTGGGCTGGAGGATTTCCATCAGCGGTACGCAATCGAAATGCCTGCGCAACCACACCAGCAAATGCTCGAAGGCTTTCGGCCCCACGCACAATTCGTTGCGGTGCGGCAGGTCGGCGGCGCGGTCGTTCGACAGCACGCGGTGCAGCATCAGAATCACTCCGGCGCCGTGCAACTGGTTGCGGCCCACGGAAGAGTTGAGATAGAGCCAGCCACTGGTGCGTTTTAGTAATTGTTTGATCGCCATGGCTTCGGTCCTCTTAACGGTTCTGTTCAGGATTCCACTGGGCATACCGCTGACCGCGCAGGAACTGCCACAGGCCAAGACTCATCCCGGCGAGGGTGACCAGCAGAAACGCGGCGAGGCGGAAGGGTTTCGGCAAGCGGTGTTGCGAATCCAGCAGCCCGGCAATCGCCACGGCATAGCCGAACAGTTGCGCGATCAGGGCCAGGCGATAAAAGCCGTGGTCTTCCCACAGCCAGAAGTTGCTCAGCAGCAGCGGCAGCAACAGGATCGGGGCGAGACGGCGGATCAGTTTGTGGCTGATCAAGGCAATCGAATACAGGCCATATTTCAGCGGATTAAGCAGTTCGCGACGCTGGGCGAGGCTTTGCAGACCACCAACGGTAACGCGCTGCCGACGACGGAATTGCTTGTCCGCCTCATCCACGCCGTGGTCGATCACTTGCGCTTCCGGCACGTAAACGATGCGTTTGTGCGCGACCGGCGCGCAGGTGCTGATAAAGAAATCATCGTTGACCTCAGCCGGAACTTTCTGGAACAACTCGCGGCGCAGGGCGAGCAGGGCGCCGTCGGCGGAGACCATGCAACCGGTGCGGTTCTCGACTCGGCGCAACCAGCCCTCGTAATGCCGATAGAGGCTGTCACCCACGCTCAAGCCGCCGCCGGTGACCGGAATCACCATGTGCCCGGCACAGCCGCCGACGTTGGGATCATTCAGCGGTGCGAGCAGATAACCGAGGGTTTCGCGTGACCATTGGTTGTCGGCGTCGGTGAACACCAGAATGTCGCCGGTGCTCAGCGCCACGCCGGCATTCAGCGTCGCGGCTTTGCCTTGGCGCGGCAGGTCAAGCACCGTGATGCGCGGGTCGACCACCTTGTGCGCGCAGGCCACGGTGTCATCGGTCGAGCCGTCGCTGGCGAGGATGATCTGCAGCGTCGCCGGCTGATAATCCTGAGCCAGCAACGTGCGCAACTTGTGCTCGATGTGCCGCGCCTCGTTGTGCGCGGCAATCACGATGCTGACATTCAGCGGCGGTGCCGGCGTGTGGCGCCAGGCCGGGAACAGCGGCGCCAGAATCGTCAGCAGCAGCGGGTAGCCGACATAGGCGTAGACCGGCAGCAACAGGCACATCCAGAAAATGAACTCAGCCACGGGCAGGCCTCCTGGCGTTCCAATGACACAAACTCAAAATGAACGCGGCGCCGGCCAGGTGCAGGCGCACCCAATGCAGGCCCCACAGTTGCAGGGTCAGACCAATATTGCGGTGCTTGACGCTTTGACGCAGGCTGAGGACCAGCGCCGGCAGGCTGGTCAGCGCAACCATGACGGCCGCGTGATGGGGGAAGCCATCGAGCAGCGCCGAAATCGCCAGAAAATCCAGCAACCACACCAGCAGCGACAGCATCGGGAAACGCAGCAGGCGCAGGCTGAACCCGTGGGTGCGCAGCAATTGCAGATGACTGCCCTGACGCCACAACTCCTTGCCCATCCACTCGCGCCAGTTCATTTCATAACCCCAGTGCAGGGCGACGTTGTCGTTGATCGACAGCAGCCGCGCGCCCTGTTCGTGCAGGCGCAAGGTGAACTCCTTGTCTTCGCCAGTGCGCAGGCTTTCGTTGAAACCACCGACCTTGTCGAACCAGCGACGGCGCATCAGCAGGTTGGCACTGGGCAGCCAGTCCACCGGGTGGGAGGTTTGCGAAGACACGCGCAACGTGCGTTTTTGCCAAGCGCTGGCGTACCACGGTGCTTCGGCGGGGGTGTGCAGATCAAGGCCGAAAACATCGGCCTGAGCGCTGGCCTCGATGTCGAACAGCGGCTGGAGCCAGTTCTCCGGCATTTCAACGTCGGCGTCGATGAACGCCAGCCATTCACCGCTGGCGATCGCCGTGCCGCGATTGCGCAGCGCGCCGATCAACAGCCCCGGCAGCACCAGCACCTGCGCGCCGAACTGGCGGGCAATCTGCGGGCCCTGATCGGTCGAGCCGTTGTCGACCACGATCAGTTCGCACTCGACACTGGCCGCGTGCGCGGCCTTTTGTGCGGCGAGCAAGGTGCGGCCAATGTGCCGGGCCTCGTTGAACATCGGGATGACGATGCTGATGCGGCTCATGCCTTGGCCTCCGTGGTCAGGGGTGCCTGTTCGGCTTTCAAGCGCAGGACGCTGGTCATGGCGAGCATGATCCACACGTATTTCTGGTTCGGTGCGCTGAGGAACATCAGAAACAGCGTCAGCGACAGGAAGCTCACACCGAGGTGGGTCATCATGTCGGCCTGATGCCAGTCGCGGCGCAGCATCCACGCGGCACGGGCGCGAATCAGGTTGTACAGGCCGAGGCCGAGCATGCCGACGAACAACAGGCCGGCGGGCACGCCCAGTTCACTGAAGATTTCCAGGTAGGTGTTGTGCGCGCGGCGATACAGATCGCCGATCTTGCGGTTGGCCGAAAACGCCTTGGCGTAACCGGTGGTCGCGTAGTGCAGCGGGAAGGTGCCGGGGCCGGAACCGAGCAGCGGGTTCTCGCGGATCATCTGGCTGCCGACCACGATGTACGAGGCGCGGCGGCCGAGGGATTCGTCATCGTGGCCTTTGGCCCCGGCGCTCAACACGCTCAGCGATTGAATCCGCGCGAGGTAACCGGCCGGCATCGCGTAGATCGCCAACGGAATCACGATGGCCGCGCCGAGCATGGCAAAGCCCAGATGCCGAGGACGAATCAGCGTCAGTTGCGTGCGGTAATGCCAGCAGCCGATCAACAGGCTCAAGGCCAATACCACCAGACCTGAGCGCGATTCGGTTTTGGTCATGCCGCCGAGTAACAGCAAGCAGCAACCGCCCCAGAACAAGCGGTGCAGCAGGTTGGGGCTGCGGATCACCAGCAACAGGCCCATCGGCACGGCAAAAGCGATCAGCAGGGCGAACGCGTTAGGGTCTTCGAGCAGTCCAGCGGCGCGGCCCTGGTCCTGGAATTTGGTCGAGAACATCGCCATCGCACAGGTGGTGCTGACGGCGAGAGTGACCAGGCGCGCGAACAGGTCGAGGTTCAGCTCACGGCCGATCAACAGGGTGATGACAAACAGAATCAGACCGACGCTGAGTTCACGCAAATGGCCGAGCGACATGCCCATGTCATCGGTATTGAGCAGGCTCAGAAAGTACAGGACCATGAACCACACGAGGAAGCGCCAGATGTTGCTGCGCAGGCGCTCCGACGGAATCTGATGCAAGGCCAGTTGCAGCATCAGGATCACCGCCAGCGAGGCACCGATCAGCTTGCTCCCGGACAGCATGCCGTCCTTGAAAAAGCCCTCGAAAGGCACCAGCGCGGCAATCCCGAGCAGGCCCCAGGTCGGCTTGCGGTACAGCACCGCAAAACCCACCAGGCCCAGCACCGCCCCCGGCGCCAGAAACGGATAAGGGCTGGCCAGCAAACCGATGCAGACCAGAGCGAGCAGACTGACGATCGAGAGCGGGAAAATCATGCGCGTGCCTCCCGTGCCGTGCGGATGTACAGCTGCGACCAGCGTTCGGCCAGAGCCTTGAGGTCGTAGCGATCCTGTTGCGTGCGTTTTGCGTTGTCGCGCAGTTGCCGGGCCAGTTTTGGCTCGCTCAGCAAGGTGTCGAGCTGGCGGGTCAGATCAGCGCAGTCGGTCGGTGTGGCGAGTAACCCGTTGTGCCGGTGTTCCAGCACATCGGGGATCCCGCCGACGCCGAACGCCACCACCGGCACCCCGGCCTGCATGGCTTCGAGCAAAATCATCGGGGTGCCTTCGGTGCGCGAGCTGATCACCAATGCATCGAGCTGCTGCCACCACGGTTGCATGGCGATCTGGTAACCGGGCAAACGAATCCGCTGCTGCAAACCGGCGCTGTCGATCCGCGCCTGCAACGCCTCACGTTCCGGGCCATCGCCGAGCATCACCGCGTCCAGTTGCGGATGCTGATGACACAGCGGAATCAAGGCATCGAGAAACAGGTCCGGGCCTTTCTCGCTGCTCAACCGGCCGACGTAACCGGCCAGCCAGCGTTGCCGATCCGCATCCGGCACCAGCGCCGCAGCGGCTGGCAGACCGTTGGGGATCACCTGCAACTTCTCCGCCCGGACACTGGCCTGACGGTGCAGCACAGCGATGCTTTCCGCCACGCAGACCACCCGATCCACCGACGCGGTGCGGCACAGTTGCAGGCTCAGCCAGGTGTAGAACTTTTGCTTGCGACTGCGTGGCGTGAAGCCGTGCTGGGTGATCACCAGCGGCAGGCGCAACAGCGTTGCGCCAACCCAACCGAACAACAGCCCTTTGAAATTGTGCGTGTTGATCAACGGCTTCTCACTGCGACGCTGACGCAAATGCCCAAGCAATTCGCCAAGTCCGGCACAGCCGCGACAGTCCACACCAGCCTCGCGAAAGCGCGCGAGCAGTGCTGGCGGCGCGTCGAGAAACAGCACCTGATGCTGCCCCGGCGTCGCCAGACAATGATCCAGCAACATGCGCTCGGCCCCATAGAAACCGCCGCTGCTGAGCAAATGAATGATCGGCAGCGCGGCAACCGGGGAGGACGCGGTGCTCAATTACGCACCCAGTGCAGGAAGCTTGGCACCGTCCAGTTCTTGTGCGGATTGCTTGGCAGCGTGTTCTGGTCGTTGATCACCAACAGCACCGGTACGCCCAGCTCGTGGCTGATCTGCGCCGGGTGTTTGAAGCGGTGATCGAAGAACTCACGCACGTAGACCAGGGCAATCGCCAGCAGCAACCCGGTGAACAAGCCGAACGGAATGATCAGGCCCGGTTTCGGGAACGCTGCTTCGGTCGGTTCGAACGGCGGGCTGAGCACCCGGGCGTTGGACAGATCGTCGTTGAGCGCGCCGGTGGTGCTGCTTTCGGCAAACCGCTGGGCGTAGGTCGAGAACGCGGCGTGCAGCGCATCGATTTCGGTGTCCATCTGCCGCAGCTTGCTTTGCGTCTGCTGCAACTCGTGAATGCGGTTCTTGAACTCGGCGATGCGCGCGGTTTTCTGATCGATCACCTGCTTGACCACCGCCAGATCGTTGGTGCGTTCCTGAATGCGGTTGCTCACCACTTTGAGGAATTGCTGACGGGTGCGGGCAATCTGCTCGCGGGTCAGCAGCATCGGTTCGCTGCCGGGCTGGAACACCGCCAGGTCATTCATGTAGCGGCTGACCTGGGTAGTGAGTTGCTCGCCCATCTGTTTGATTTCCCGATCCTCGAACGCCACGTTGTCGACGGTGGTGGTGAAGGTGTAGGGGAAGGTGTAGTCGTTGAGCTTGTTATTGCTGGCGGCGGCCAGCGCGGTTTTCAGGTATTCGAGCCAGCGCTGGCTCTGCAACAGGCGGTCCTGATACAGGTTCAGGGCTTGCTCTTCGGTGTTGATGGCATTGAGGCGGAAGGTGATTTCTTCCTTCGGATCCGACGAGCCGACACTTTCCAGCAAGGCTTGGCGATTGCCTTCCAGGCCATCGAGACGCACTTGATACAGGTGCTTCTTCGACTCGTAGAAGGATTGCGGCAAGTCAATCGATTGCAGCGCCTGACGACTCACCAGATAGTTTTGCAGCAGGGCCGAAACAAACGTCGTGCCTTGGTGCGGATCGGGGAAGCTGTAGACGATCGAGATCACGTTCGAGCCGGGCAGGGTCTCGATTTTCAGCTTGTCGATGGCTTCTTGCGTCAACGCATCAAGTGCGGTGTCACGCACTGGGTCGGTTTCCAGCCCGAGCATGTTGCGCACCGGGTTGATCACGTACTGGCGCAGCGGCGAACTGACATAGCGTTTGAACGGCTCGGCCACCAGTTTGCTGAAAATGCCCGGCGAAGGTGTGTATTCACCCTTGTCGCGCAGTTCGCTGATGGTCTGGCGGATCAGCGCCGGCGAACGGAGGATGTTGGCTTCCGTTTCCATGTCCGCCAGCGACGGCGGAATAAACGTGGCGTTGTCCACGGTGAGCGACGTGGTGGCGTCACCCTGAGAGAGTTTTTTCGACTGCACGATGACCTGCGCGGTGATATCGAAGCTCTGTTTGAGCACCAGCGGCAGGAGCAGGGCGATGACTGCAAAGATCAGGAAGACGCGCTTCACCAGTTGCTTGTTGGCGAAGAAGATCCTGAAGAACTCATGCAGGTAGTTTTCCTTTGGATTCATGTCGGTCACCTGAGAGTCAGTTGTTGTTACTGTCTTTGTTGTCGACGCGGTAGCCGAAGCTGAACCCGACGCCCTGGAACAGCACCACGTCGGCCAGTTGGCGGGCGAGTTCGCCGGCGCTGGCCAGTTTGGTTTTCGGCACGTAAAGCATGTCGTCCGGTTGCAGATACGCGATCTGCGAAGCATCACCCGACAGTGCTTTCTCGACGTCGTAACGCACCGCCTGCACCTGATTGCCGTTGCGGCGCATGATCACCACCGAATCCAGCCGTGCCTTGACGTTGGTGCCACGGGCCAGGGTCAGCGCTTCAAGCACCGAGACTGGCCGGCGGATCGGGTAGGAACCCGGTTGGCCGACTTCGCCGAGCACGTAGATTTCGTTGCCGGCAGTGGATTTCAACAGCACGTCGACGGTCATGCGGCCGGGCAGTTGCGCGTATTTTTTGTTGAGGAAGGTTTCCAGTTGATTGACGGTCATGCCTTGCAGCGGCACGGCGCCGATTTCCGGGAAACTCGCGTAGCCGTCGGTGCCGACGGTGATCTCGCGGCTCATGCCGGTGGCGGGGTGATTCAGCGCGCTTTTCAGGTTCTGCTCATTGGTCAGCGGGCTGATGATCTGCACGGTCAACTGATTGCGGTTGGGCTGGAACAGTTGCTTGCGCTGATAGGCGCGCTGGATTTCTTCACGCGCCTGATCGCTGGTCAGCCCGGCGATTTTCACCGAGGTGTTGGCGCCCGGCAGTTCAATGGTGCCGTCCGGCAGCACCAGTTGATTGCCGTTGAGCTGGCTGGCAGCGGTGAAGTTCAGGCCGATCTGGTCACCCGACTGCACGCGGTAAGCGTCCGAGCCACTGGTGCTGATGTGGAAGATCACATCCAGCACATCCTGCGGGCGCAGGGTCTGCTCGATCTTCGGCATATCGGTGGCCTGGGCGTTGGCCGGGGTGGCGGTGAGAATGTTCACCGGCATGTTCTGGGTTTCGGAGTTGCTGGAGCAGCCTGCAAGCGGCAGCATCAGCAGCACAAGAATCTTGGCGTTCATGGCGTCATCCTTCGCGTTCGCTTAGAGGTTTTTGTAAAGCCATTTGGGCATGTAGTACTTGCGCCGGTTGAACACGCTGCCGACCACTTTTGCCCCGGCCTGGGTCAGGCGTTGCACGGCCGCCTGGGCGACTTCCCAGCGGGTGTCTTCGGCGCGCACGACAAACACCACGCCATCGACCTGAGTGCTGATCACCAGGGTGTCGGCGGCGGAGTACACCGCGTCGCCGTCGATCACCACGAAGCGGTACTGGCTGCCCAACTGGTCGAGCAACGGGCCCAGGCGCTCGGCGGTCAGGTGTTCCATGGTGCGGATCGGCCGGCCGTTGGGCAGCACGTGGAACGGCAGGCTCGAAACCTGCACCACGCAGTCCTGCAGCAGCGGCGGGTTGTCGGGGTTGAACAGCAAGTCGCGCAGGCCGCGCTCCTTGCTCAGGTTCAACTGCTGCGTGAGGTTGCTCGCCGACTGGCTGGCGTCGACCAGCAACACCTGGCCGCTGCTCATTTGCGCCAGTTGGCTGGCCAGCGCCAGGGCGCTGGTGGTGGTGCCGGCGCCGGGGTTGGCGGCGGTCAGGAACAGGATCCGCAGATCGAGATCCAGCACGGTCGAAGTCAGGTTCGATTCGCTGGGGTTGGCAATGCTCAGGCTTTTGTTGGTTGAACCGTCCATTAGCTTGCTCCGTGGCCGCTGAATACTTTGAAGGGGGTTTTCAACAGAATCTTCAGATCAAGCAAAAGGCTCTGCTCGGCGATGTAGCTGAGGTCCAACTCAACGCGCTGGTCGAAGTCGATATTGCTGCGCCCGGAGATCTGCCACAGGCCGGTCATGCCGGGGTAGATCGCCAGACGGGCGAGGTGACTGTCCTTGTAGCGATAAGCGTTGAACGAGGTCGGACGCGGGCCGACCAGGCGCATGTCGCCGGTCACTACATTGATCAGGTTGGGCAATTCATCGAGGCTGGTGCGCCGCAGAAAACCGCCGATGCCGGTGATGCGTGGGTCCTGGTCAATCTTGAAGTCGATAGCGTCGGCACCGTGTTTGTTCAGGTGACGCAGCGACTCTTTCAATTCTTCGGCGTTAGCGACCATGGTGCGAAATTTGTACATGCCGAATTTGCGGCCGCGATAGCCGGTGCGTTTTTGCACGAACATCACCGGGCCTTTGCTGGTGAACTTGATGATCAGCGCGAGGCCCAGCAGCAGTGGTGAAATCAGCACCAGAATCATCAGCGCGCCGAGGCAGGCGACCACCCGATTGGTACGTGACAACTGCCATGGGCGACCGCCATCGCGCCCTGTGAACCAGCCGCGTCCCTGGCGGTGAATCGCCGCGTCGAGACGCATCCGGTGTTCGGGGTCAACGCGCTTGTCGCGGCGCATTTGTTGGATCGGTACACCTTTTTCATGTCCAGTCATGGAGTCCTCCGCTGATGTTCAGCCGCGAGCGGCGCGTGGGCGATAGGCAGTGGGGTAGTAGTCGCGGAACCAGGTGATGAAACGTCCAAGTCCCTCATCCAGCTCGATCCGGGGCTGAAACCCGGTGGCCTGGGCCAGGTCGCCGGCCTCGGCGCAGGTGTTGAGCACATCGCCCGGTTGCAGCGGCAGCAGCTCGACAATGGCTTTCTGGCCGAGGTGTTTTTCCATCAACGCCAGATAGGTTTTCAGCTCGACCGGATGCTGCCCGCCGATGTTGAACAGCCGCCACGGCGCCATGCTGCTGGCCGGATCGGGCTGCTCGCGATCCCATTGCGGATCGGCGTGCGGCGGGCACTCGGTGAGGCGGGCAATGCTTTCGATGATGTCGTCGATGTAGGTGAAGTCGCGCTGGTGCTCGCCGTAGTTGAACAGCTTCAACGGCTCGCCTTCGCTGATCGCCCGGGCGAACTGGATCGGCGACATGTCCGGCCGGCCCCACGGCCCGTACACGGTGAAAAAGCGCAGACCGGTGCAAGGAATGCCGAACAAGTGGCTGTAGCTGTGCGCCATCAGTTCATTGGCTTTCTTGGTCGCGGCGTACAGCGACAGCGGGTGATTGACGCCGTCCTTCACCGAGTACGGTGTGTGCTGGTTGGCGCCGTACACCGAACTCGACGAGGCGTAAATCAAGTGTTCGACCGGGTGATGCCGGCAACTCTCGAGAATGTTGAGAAACCCGTCGAGGTTGCTGTCCAGATAAGCGCGTGGATTTTCCAGCGAGTAACGCACCCCGGCCTGCGCCGCCAGGTGGATCACCACTTGCGGGCGTTCGCGGACAAACAGCGCTTCGATGGCCGAGGCATCGGCCAGGTCAACCGTGGCGAGCTGGAAATCGCCGACCTGCTCGCGCACCCATTGCACGCGGTCGTGCTTGAGTTGCGGGTCGTAGTAGGCGTTGAAATTGTCCAGGCCGACCACCGAGTGCCCGTCGCGCATCAGCCGTAACACGCAATGGGCACCAATGAAACCGGCCGCACCGGTGACCAGCACCTTCATGGCCGCAGTCCTTCGGGGGCGATGTGGCGCAGGCCGATGCCGCTGTAATGCAGGCCGGCGGCGGCCACTTGTTCCGGGTTGTAGAGGTTGCGCCCGTCGATGATCACTTTCGAACGCAGCTTGTCGGCGAGCAGCTCGAAATCGACCACACGGAAGTTTTTCCATTCGGTGCAGATCACCAGGGCGTCGGCGTCTTCGAGGGTGTCGTCGCGGGTGGCGCACAGGTGCAGATCGTTGCGGTAACCGTAGAGGCGCCGGCATTCGGACATGGCTTCCGGATCGTAGGCCTGTACGCTGGCGCCTTCGGCCCAGAGTGCATCCATCAAGTAACGGCTGGGGGCTTCGCGCATGTCATCGGTGTTCGGTTTGAACGCCAGGCCCCACACCGCAATGGACTTGCCGGCAAGGCCCTGGGGGAACTGCGCTTTCAGTTTGCTGAAGAGGATGTGCCGCTGGCTGTCGTTGACGTCGGTGACGCTGCGCAGCAGTTTCAGTGGCATGCCGTTGTGTTCGGCGGTGTGCAGCAGGGCGCGCAGGTCCTTGGGAAAGCACGAGCCACCGAAGCCGCAGCCCGGATAGATGAAGTGGTAGCCGATGCGCGGATCAGAGCCGATGCCTTTACGCACAGCTTCGATGTCCGCCCCCAGCAGCTCGGTGAGGTTGGCCAGTTCGTTCATGAAGCTGATGCGCGTGGCGAGCATCGCGTTGGCGGCGTACTTGGTCAGTTCGGCGCTGCGGTTGTCCATGAACATCAGTTTTTCGTGGTTGCGGCAGAACGGCGCGTACAGCTCGCTCATCTGCTCGCGGGCTTCGTCATCGCGAGTGCCGACAATGATTCGGTCCGGGCGCATGCAGTCGGCGAGGGCGCTGCCTTCCTTGAGGAATTCCGGGTTGGAGACCACGCGTACGGTCAGACTGGTCTTGTCGCGGCGCTGCAATTCGCTGTTGGCGGTGGCCAGCACCTGATCCGCCGTGCCGACCGGCACCGTGGATTTGATGATCAGCGTGCGATCGGCTTCCATGTGCGAGGCGATCTGCCGGGCAACATTGAGCACGTGGCTCAGGTCCGCAGAGCCATCCTCATCGGCTGGTGTGCCGACGGCGATGAAGATCAGCTCGGCATGCTCGACCGCATCGCTGGCCTGGGTGCTGAACAGCAGACGGCCGGCCTTGATGTTCTCCTCAAGTGTGCTGGACAAACCTGGCTCGCTAATTGGCGGCACCGCTTGTTGCAGTTGTTTAATCTTGTTCGGGTCAATATCCACGCATAAAACGCGATGCCCGACATCTGCAAGTGCGGCGGCTTGTATTAATCCAACATAGCCCGTGCCAAATACGCTCACGTCCATCTGCGCACCCTCGATAGAGCGAAAAGAAGAAGTTCAAAATGAGACTGTCAAAAGGGGTATAGCGCAGGGTTTGAAAAGCGTGTCAGCAAAATGACATGTTGCACCTGTATAACAACCCCCATTTTTGGGGCGATTGGCCATCAAGTGCTTGCTATTGCTGGATTTGTCCCGTGCTTGACGCTCTTTTCACATTTCGAAGAAAACGATGGACGGTCGAACGCCGCGAATTTAAAGGCTTTCAGCAACTTGAGTGTGTCAGATTTGAGTCATCGGTTTTTTGACGCTTTGCAAGAAAGTCAGCCATTTCTTGCGCTTTGATGGCCGGGTGCTAGTGTCAGATTTTGACCGACAAACTCTTGACCCTTTACGGTTTCTGCGCGACCGGAATAGCCATGTTTCGATATCTGAAAGAACTGCTTTTAGTTATTTATTTGCTGCTTTATTCCGAATATTACATAGATCGGTTAAACGCTATCGGCGTCGGTTTTGCTGTACTTCTTTTTGGCGCGATGTTTTTGGCGCTTACTTTAGCGTTATATCTAACGGCGTATATACGACAGGCACTCATTCGGCATGGGTTCGCATTGGCGATGTTTGTCTCGGCAGTATTTTTCGACGTCTACACCCGGGTCACCGCGGATTACCTGAGCTATAGCAGCTTCGTGTCGCTGGTGTATTCCGGCGGCTTCATTCAGGAGGCGGCGTACCAGTACCGAGACGCGATCCTGCAGGGCGCCCTCAGTGGTTTGCTGTTGTTGTTCGGCATCGGTCTGAAGCCACGCCATGGTCTGGCGATTCCCAACGCGTTGCGTGTGGCGGCGCCGCTGTGTGGCGTGCTGCTGCTCAGTGCCGTGCTGTTCTTGCGTGCGGGAGAGGGCGCTCGTGGCTTGCCGATCATGTACACGCCGCTGGCCTACCTCAACCTGTTTACCTATGAAGCACTGCACAACACGGTCGGGCCACGTGAGCCGGTGACGCTGGCGCGTGCTTCAGAAGCGGTCGGCCATGACATCGTGCTGATCATCGACGAAAGCATTTCCGGCAATTACCTCGATATCAACGCGCCGTTCGGTGTGCACAGTAACCTCAAACAAGCGCCTCCCGGCGTCAACATCTTCAATTACGGCTACGCCGCGTCCATCGCCAATTGCAGCGCCGACACCAACGTGACCCTGCGCTACGGCGGCACCCGCGCCGACTACATGCGCATCAACAGCACGTTGCCGTCGATCTGGCAGTACGCGAAAAAGGCCGGGCTGCGCACCGTGTACATCGACGCCCAGCGTACCGGCGGCAACCTGCAGAACCTGATGACCGATACCGAGAAGAAGGACATTGACGCGTTCGTGCAATTCGACCAGACCAGCGTGCGCGATCGCGACATGGCGGCAGCGGCGAAGCTCATCGAATTGCTCAACGATGGCAAACCGGAGCTGGTGGTGATCAACAAGGTCGGCGCGCATTTTCCGGTGCACGACAAATACCCGGATGCGTTCATGGCGTACCGCCCGACCTTGCCGCGCGGGCAGTTCACCGAGGTGGCCGATACTGGCGAACGCACCGGTTTCAATGGCCAGCCGGATGATTGGGTGCTGTATCGCAATGCCTACAAGAACACCGTGTTGTGGAACGTCGGCGAGTTCTTTGCGCGGGTGTTCGCCCAGGCCAATCTGAACAATGCGCTGCTGATCTATACGTCTGATCATGGCCAGGATTTACATGAGCGTGGTAATCCGGGGTTGAACACGCATTGCGGTGGCGATCCGGTGGAAGAAGAAGGGTTGGTGCCGCTGGTGGTGATTTCCGGCAGTGAACTGAAGACGCTGGATTGGCCGGCGCAGTTGGCGAATAACAAGGATCGTTCCAGTCACTACAACATCTTCCCGACGCTGCTGCAGTTGATGGGCTATGACCTGGCGGGGATCGAGGCTGTCTATGGCAAGCCACTGAGTGTCGCGACGGCAGATGAGTTCACCTTCAACTACCGCTTCAATGCGCGGTTGGGGGCCAAGCCTGAGTGGAAGCATATTGATCTGGGCAGCATTGTCACGCCGGCGCAGGCGCCGACGAGTGTGGCGGCGGGGCAGTAATTTTTGAGTTGGCTGGGCTGACGCTTTCGCGAGCAGGCTCGCTCCCCTATTTGAAATGCGATCAACTTGTGGGAGCGAGCTTGCTCGCGAAGGGGCCGGCCGATTCAACGCGCAATTCAAGTCTGTCATCGCCATCCGCTATCCTTGCCCCACACTGACCCATCAGGTGGCGGCATGCTCCAGATTGAAAACGTCTGCAAAAGTTACCTCACCCCCCAAGGCCCATTGCCGGTGCTGCAAGGCGTCGACTTGACGCTCAAGGCTGGCAGCAGCCTGGCGCTGATGGGCGAATCCGGCAGCGGCAAAAGCACCTTGCTGCACCTGGTGGCCGGTCTCGACAAGATCGACAGCGGCAGCATTCGCAGCGGTGAGCATCGGCTGGAGGCAATGAACGAGGCGCAACTGGCGAATTGGCGACGCAGCGAAATCGGCCTGGTGTTCCAGCAATTCAACCTGATCGGCAGCTTGCGCGTCGAAGACAATCTGGCCTTTCAGGCGCGGCTGGCCGGGCGCCATGAGCCGCGTTGGCAGGCGCATCTGGTGCAGCGTCTGGGCCTCGGCGATTTGCTCAAGCGTTATCCCGAGCAACTTTCCGGTGGTCAGCAGCAGCGGGTCGCTTTGGGCCGGGCGCTGGCCTCGCAGCCGAAATTGCTACTGGCCGATGAACCCACCGGCAGCCTCGACGAAGCCACCAGTGACGAAGTGCTGCGCTTGTTGCTGGAATTGCTCGATGACACGCCGACCACATTGTTGATGGTCACCCACAGCCCGCGAGTCGCGGCCCGATTGGCGCAGCGAGTGGTGTTGTCCAGTGGACGGCTGACGTGATCGTCTTTCAGCAAACGCTACGCGCGCTGCTCAGCCATTGGCGGCGTCACCCGGTGCAGTTTTTCAGTGTGCTGACCGGGTTGTGGCTGGCGACCAGTCTGTTGACTGGCGTCGAAGCGCTGAACAGTCAGGCGCGTGACAGCTACGCACGGGCCAGTCAGTTGATTGGCGGCGAACCGCAGGCCAGCCTCAGTACGCCGAACGGTGCAACATTCGCGCAGCAATGGTTCGTGGATCTGCGCCGACAGGGCTGGCCGGTGTCGCCGCTGTTGCAGGGCCGGTTGCTGCTCAAGGGCTTTGAAAATCAGCGGTTGCAACTCCTGGGCATTGAGCCGGTGTCGCTCCCTGCCGATTCGGCGGTGGCCGGGCAGGCGTTGCCGATTGAGCGTGTCGTCGAGTTTTTCACGCCGCCGGGGATTACCTGGATTTCACCGGAAACTCTGCAAGCGCTGGATCTTCGCGAAGGCGACACGCCGCAAACGGCTAATGGTCTGCGATTGCCGCCGTTGCTCGCGCAAAAGGACATGGCGCCCGGCCTGTTGCTGGTGGACATCGGCGTCGCGCAAACCCTGCTGGAACAACCCGGGCAATTGTCGCGGCTGTTGCTACCCAAGGATTTTCACGCCGAGTTGCCCGCCGCGTTCAAAGGTCAGTTGCAGCTCAAGAGCAGCAGCGAGGAAAACAATCTGGCGCGACTGACCGAAAGCTTTCACCTCAATCTCGATGCGCTGGGATTTCTTTCGTTTGTGGTCGGCTTGTTCATTGTCCACGCCGCCATCGGCCTTGCTCTGGAACAACGGCGCGGCTTGTTGCGTACGCTGCGCGCTTGCGGGGTCAGCGCGCGAATGCTGATTTTTTGCTTGATCGTCGAACTGGGTGTGCTGGCGCTGATCGGCGGATTGTTCGGTGTGATCAGCGGCTATTGGCTGGCGAGTGTCTTGCTGCCAGATGTCGCCGCCAGCCTGCGCGGGTTGTACGGGGCGGAAGTGGCGGGGCAGCTGCGCCTCAGCCCCTGGTGGTGGTTCAGCGGCATCGGCTTGAGCTTGCTCGGCGCGTTGCTTGCCGGGGCTAACAGTCTGTTGCGCGCCGCCCGTTTGCCGCTGTTGGCCGTGGCGGATCCGCAAGCCTGGCATCAGCAATATGCGCGCTGGTTGCGCCGTCAGGGCTGGCTGGCAGCGGTGTTGGGGTTGCTTGCGTTGGTGGCGTTGATCTGGGGCGACAGTCTGGCCAGTGGTTTTGTCCTCATGGCCGGGTTGCTGATCGGCGCCGCATTGGCGCTGCCTGTATTGCTCAGCGCGCTGTTGAATCAATTGCTCGGGCGTAGTCGTTCGGTGTTGGGGCAGTGGTTTCTCGCCGATTGCCGTCAGCAATTGCCGGCATTGAGTCTGGCGCTGATGGCGTTGCTCCTGGCGCTCGCCGCCAACATCGGCGCCGGCAGCATGACCGCCGGTTTTCGCCAGACCTTCAACGACTGGCTCGAACAACGCCTGAGTGCCGAGTTGTATATCAATCCGAGCAATCCGGCACAGTCGCGGGAAATGTACAGCTGGCTAAAGCAGCAGCCGAACATTGCGGCGATTCTGCCCAACTGGCAGGTCGCGGTCACATTGCAGGGCTGGCCGGCAGAGGTGTTCGGCATCATTGATCACGCGCACTATCGTCAGCACTGGCCGCTGCTCGATGTGACGGGCGGCGACCCGTGGGCGCATCTGGCCACGGATGATGCGGTAATGCTCAGCGAGCAAATCGCCCGGCGCCTGAAATTGCATGTGGGTGAACACGTGGCGATTGCGACACCCAACGGCACGTGGTCGCCGCGCATCGTTGGCATCTACGCCGATTACGGCAATCCCAAGGGGCACTTGCTGGTCAGCATCCAACACCTGCTGCGCGGCTGGCCGCAACTGACGCCGAACCGTTTCAATCTGCGTATTGACCCGCAGAATATCCCGGGATTTTTAACTGCATTGCAGACGCGTTTCCAACTCGATGACAGCCGCATCGTCGATCAGGCGCGGCTCAAGGGCTGGTCGGTGCAGGTTTTCGAACGCACGTTTGCGGCGACGGCGGCGTTGAACAGTTTGACGCTGGCGGTGGCGGGCGTGGCGCTGTTCATCAGCCTGCTCACGCAAAGTCAAAGTCGCCTCGGTCAGCTCGCACCGCTGTGGGCGCTGGGCGTGACGCGCCGGCAGTTGATGCTGCTTAATCTGGGGCAAACATGGCTGCTGGCGTTGCTGACATTGGTATTGGCGTTGCCACTGGGGATCGCGTTGGCGTGGTGTCTGGACGCGGTAATCAATGTGCAGGCGTTTGGCTGGCGACTGCCGTTGCGGGTGTTTCCGTGGCAATTGCTGCAGTTGATGGGGTTGGCGTTGTTGGCGACGTTGCTGGCTTCGGCATGGCCGTTGTATTCGCTCTATCGCACGCAACCGGCGGACCTGTTGAGGACGTTTGCCCATGAGGATTAGCCTCGTTGTGCTGGTGTTTTTGCTGCTGCTTGGTGGTTGCGAAAAGTCCACGCCTGAGCAGAAGGGCTTCGCCGGGATGGGCAATCAGGCGTTGGCGTTTACGCCGGTAGTGCCGGGCCGGGTGTTCAGTTTTCCGGCGGATCACGCTGCGCATGAGGGTTTTCGCATTGAGTGGTGGTACGTCACCGCCAATCTCAAGGATCAGCAGGGCAACCACTTCGGCGTGCAATGGACCTTGTTTCGCAGCGCATTGAAACCCGTGGCGGAGCAGGCGGGGTGGGGCAATCAGACGATCTGGCTGGGGCACGCGGCGGTGACGTCCAGCACGGTGCATCACGCCGCCGAACGTTACGCCCGAGGCGGGGTGGGGCAGGCGGGTGTGCGGCTGGCGCCGTTCGAGGCGTGGATTGATGATTGGCGGTTCGCCAGTCAGGCGCAGGATCCCTTGAGTGACCTGCAACTCAGCGCTCGTGACAAGGACTTCGCCTATCAACTGCACCTCACCTCCAGTCGTCCGTTGGTGTTGCAGGGCGACAAGGGTTTCAGCCAGAAATCCGAAGAAGGCCAGGCGTCGTATTACTACAGTCAGCCGTTTTTCCAGGCCAGTGGTACGTTGCAGATTGACGGCCAGTGCTACACCGTCAGTGGCCCGGCATGGCTTGATCGCGAATGGAGCAGCCAGCCGCTGACCGCCCATCAAACCGGTTGGGACTGGTTCTCCCTGCACCTGGACAGCGGCGAACACGTGATGCTCTATCGCATGCGCCAGAAGGACGGCGCGCCGTATCTCACCGGCACCTGGATCGCTGCCGACGGCCAGACGCAAACCCTGAGTAGCTCGCAGATCCAGCTGACCCCGCAAGACATCGCAAAAGTGGCCGGCCGGGCGATGCCGGTGAAATGGTCGATCAGCATCCCCGACAAACACCTCGACATCACCCTCGACGCGCTCAACCCCAACGCCTGGATGAACCTGCGCATCCCTTACTGGGAAGGTCCGGTGCACATCAGCGGCAGTCATCCCGGCCAGGGCTATCTGGAAATGACCGGGTACTGAACGGTCTCCGCAAATCCCTGTAGGAGCTGCCGAAGGCTGCGATCTTTTGATGTTGGTTTTAAAAGCAACCTCAACAGATCGCAGCCTTCGGCAGCTCCTACAATGGATCGGTTTGAACTCGGCTTGCTGTGTTGTCCTCTACAGAGAAACCTGTCGAGGATTTGCCATGAGCGACGACCTGCCCCCCCCGGACATGACCACCTGGCAACGTCTGTTCGACGACGAAAGCTACTGGCAGCAATCTCCTGACGCGCATTACCTCGACCTCCAGCGCATCGCCGACGACCTGCTCGGCCAGGGCGCCATCGACCTTGAGCAATGGCAGATCCTGCGCGCCAAGGCCGACGACCTGCACAAGGATTCCCTCGCCATCAACGTCACCCGTGAACTCGACGACCCCGAAGCCTGAGGACTGCCCCATGAAACCTATCACCCAAGGCGAACACCCCGACGAACCCCGGCCACCGGGCGAAACCGAGCGCGACAACGACGCCCTGCGCCCCACCGACCCGAAACAGCGGGAAAACACTGGCAAAGGCACGCCCAGCGGCGAATCCACCGCGCAGGACCTCGCAAAACAACAGACCTCCTCGACACCAACCAAAGCCAAGCCCTGAACAGCGTCTATGCTCAGTGGCACATTCGGCGTCGGTTGCACATTGGCGCCGGGTGCTGCCATTCATCACAGGGAAAGTATTGCTTATGAAGCTCGACGCACTGGCCAAGGCCATCACCCTCGCAACCGTTCTGTCCGCCACCAGCTTCGGCGTCCTGGCTGCCGATATTCCGTTGTCCGCCACTGTTGAAGCGGATCAGGTCACCACCAAAGTAATCTCCGTCGATGCCGCCAAACCATCAGGTTGTGCTCGAAGGTGCCGAAGGTAAGCCGGTTCACGTTCAACTGAGCGACAAGGCGAAAAACCTCGACAATCTCAAGGCCGGCGATCAGGTCAGCATCAAGGTACAGCGTTCTGTCGCCGCTTACCTCGACACCGATGTGGATAAAGGTCTGCCTGGCACTACCGAACGTACCGGTGAGTTGCGTAAGGCCCCGGGCAGCGACAACCCCGGTGGCGAAGCGTACCGTCAGGTTCAGGTGCAACTGAAAATCACCAGAATTGATTTGAAGAAAAATCAGGTGACCCTGCAAAACCCGGCGGGCGTATCGAAAGTTCTCGAGGTGAAAGAGCCTGAAATTCAAGCCAAGCTGAAAGATCTGAAAGAAGGACAGAGCGTTATTGTCACTTACACCGATATCTTAGAAGTGACCAGTCAACACGAAAGTTGAGTTTTAACTCTACAAGGTGACTACTCTTGTACAGTTTTTGTATGAGAGTAGTCATACTATTAGTTCAGCTTGGCGTTTTTGAAAGTCTCGTGAAAGAAATCGTCGATAAATATCTATTAACGTTTTCGTACATAAATTTCATATTCAAGAATGAGGACATATGCGCCAACTTCTATTAAAATCCTTCCCGTTCGCCCAGTGTCAGGGCTCTTTACCGGTGCATGGATTGCCAGGCCATTACACTGGGCGAACACCTCTTCGGAGTAGTTGTATACAATTTCTGCAAACAAAAAGGGCGACTTTATAGTCGCCCTTTTTGTTGGCCGTACATTAAACCGAGGTTTGCGCCTCAGGCTTGCCTTGCTGCCCTTGGAAGCGCTTCAGCGTGGCTTGATACATTTTTGTTCTGCGGTGATTTTCCCCGTAGGTGCCCGCAGCTGCGACGGTTCCTGACTGGATGTGATCCAGATAGCTGAAAATCTTGCGCGGCGACAGAAACTTGATGCCATAGCCCAGGCTGCTCATTCGGTCTTGCAGCGCATAACCCGGTACCTGCTCATCCATGCAGAAGTGCAGGCCCAGGGACTTCATCAAACGCGCATTCCACAATGTGCAGAAACTTTTCAGATGAGTTTCTTTGTAGGGTCTAGGCATTTTCGAGCGCAGGCCCAGACGCACTTTTGCTTTACGGACATAGTGCTTGCAGAAACGCGAAGTTAAACGCCAAGTGTCACGCACAATCCCCCGATTGAGTTGTTCGACACAACCGACTGCGGCCATATCCGGTTTTTTTGTGCATTCGCGCATCATCATTGCAAACACTTCCTTGTCGTAGACAAAGGTATCGGTGTGCAACAGAAACAGATAATCGGTGTCGACTTTTTCCAGCGCCAGATCCAGTGCTTTACCGTGTGCAATATGGCCGGGTTCCTTGCCTGGCGAAGGCCGTTCGATCAAGTTGATCCAGTCGAGCGAGCGCAAGTAATCCACACTGGCATCCGCCGAATCGTTATCCACCACCCACACCGGAATGCGCTGTTCCTGGACATGCTCACGCAAAAGCTCGAGGCACATTCGGGTGATGTCCGGGGTTTTGTAATTTACCAAGACAAGGCTGAAATTCGACGCTGGCTGGGTTGGTAAATCAAACGCTTTCATGTCAGAAGGACTCATCTGCGATACAAGGGCGACAGGGTTTCGTGGCCGCGATCGTAGCGAGGCAACCTTAGTCGAACCTTAATTTGCCGATAGGCTGGCTAGCAGAGTGTGTCGAATTGAGACCGCTGGTCTTATGAAATGCATGAGGTGCTGCCGGTCATTAGCGGATAAAATGCGCACCCCTCTCACGGTTCAAGGAAGAAACGGCGCGCGCCGTTGTGTCACGGATGAAACCACTTTCCCTTTACCACCCGGCCCTGTACTGGCTGCGCGTGTGGCAAAAAAGACTGTTCCGCCAGATTGCCTGGCGCTGTTCCGGCAAACGCTACGCACGCCCCGTCGCCGTAGCCGAGCGTCTGCCATTTCGCTACCTCAAACACACCTCGAAACTCATCCGCAAACTCGGCGACTCCGACCTCGCCCTGCAACACAACAAAGTCATCAACCTGAAACTCGCCGTCGCCGCCATCGACAGCGTCATCATCGCCCCCGGCGAACACTTCTCCTTCTGCCGCCTCGTCGGCCGCCCGACTGTGAAGCGCGGCTACGTTGAAGGCATGGAACTGTCTTTCGGCGAGGCACGACGCGGGGTAGGCGGTGGCATTTGCCAACTGAGCAACCTGATTCACTGGATGGCCATCCATTCACCGCTGGTGGTGGTTGAACGCTCCAACCACAGCTTCGACCCGTTTCCAGATGAAGGGCGGGTGCTGCCGTTCGGCTCTGGCGCGGCGATTTTCTATAACTACGTTGATCTGGTGCTGCATAACCCGACGGATCGGCACTTTCAGCTGAAGTTGAACGTCGGCGAGACACAACTCGAAGGGGAGTTGTTGTGTGATCGGGTTAGGGAATATCGCTATCACGTGTTTCAAGAGGCGCATCGGTTTGTGCGGGAGGGGGTAAGCGTTTATCGGGAGAATGAGATTTGGCGGGAGGTGCGGGAGAAGGGGCAGGTTGGGGAATTGGTGGAGAGGGTGAGGTTGTATCGGAATCGGGTGGTGGTTAAGTATGAGGTGGCAGAAAGCCTCATTGCGGCGGAACGTTGAGGCGAGAATGTGCCAGCGCTTTCTGTCGTTATATACGTGAGGAACGCTTGGCCATCATGAGTCAAACATGAAGGACTCGATTTTCTCAACAAATGCCCATGATTCTGGAGTCGATGCACAAAAAACAGTAAAACTCATAAAATCCGGAGTCAGTGAGTTTGCTGGCTGTTCACACAGCTGGATGCCTGATTCGCAAGTGTAAAAAATGTTCATTTTTGTTGTCTCTGATTTTATTCGGTGTCAATGAATGTTCTGTATCTGTTGAATATAGTAAGGCGGATCAAGAAAGGAGGCAGATTTTTTAGTGTAGAAAATAAATCTGTCCCCTTTCTTCTTTGATTTCTAAGGGAAATCGGGGATCCCTCAGGGTAGGTTACTTTCTGAATAATAAACCGTAGTCTGTCCCCATTAGCGCGATTGTTGTTTAAAGTGGATAATCGCATCGCCATGGGGGGGTAAACAATTCTGGATTGATTTTTAATGTGGCCAGGGATGTGTTTATTTCTTCCTCAGAATCCATGGTTTTTATTTCAGATATGATGATGTCTCTGTCGTCAAGTCCGTCGTTTGTGTTGATTTTTTCGACGGGTATCGTAAATATTATTAGTGCATATTTTGAGTTTTTTGAGTTGTTAATAAAATCGAAATATTGGTGTGGGCCCTCTGTAAATTGATATTTATAAATTGCGTATATTGAAATCCATTTTCTCAGTAGTGGGTCTTCGGATATTATTTCCTGGGCGATAATGTCGTAACCCGTTCCATCGAGACCATACCATACACCTCGTGGGATTTTTTTTTCTGTTCTGTCATTTTTGACCTTCAAATAGGTTTGGCCAATGGATTCGAATTACTTTTCCATCTTTCGGGTACAGTTGCAAGTGTGGTGTAGCCGCATGTGGGTCAGTAGGGCTATGATTTGCTATATAAACTTTTCTAGTCTAAAAATTAGATGCCGGCGTATCATCCCAATGGTAATAAGACTCTTTGCCTTGAGGGTTTTAAAAGTAATCCTTCGCGGTTGTCGAGTTGAATTCTTCGGCATTTCTATATCCTTGGTCTACGAGAAAATAAATCTGTCCTCTTTTTAATTGCCCGCTTTTTTATTTTTTATTATTGTAATGATAAGCAGGAAATAGACCTGCAGTTTTCGAAAGTTGCATTTTTATGAAGGGTTTATTCTCGACTGCATAAAGATTACGCTGTTTTTATTAGATTCAGGGCGTGATCTAGCGCTTTTTCAAGTTCGGCCCAAGTTTTCGCACTTTCGCTGTATATGGGCGACTTCCAGTTTTTATCTGAGATTAGCGATATTCTAAAGGCGCCATTTTCGCTGAATTCTGGGTGCCATCCAATATCTATTATTTGTTCGGGTGGCAGCGATGCCTGTAAAAGGTCCTCTTTTAGTTCCTCGGTTATAAGTGCGATGTCGGATCCAGTTAATGTGGAGAGATCGTCGAAGGTTATTGTTCCTCCGAACGTTATTATCTTATTCATGTTCATCGCTCATTTTTTCCTCTTTGTTAGTTTTTTGAAAAAAAGGGGCTGGAAAATTGGCGTAGGTGCATAGAGTTCGGAGGCAGCGAAGACTGGGGAAGATTGGAAAAAGCTTTGCGCGATGAGGTGCATCATCAGGCCCAGAACCTAGAGTGGATTTGTGGGTATCCCCCAGGGTTTGTCCCCGATTACGCTCGAATATGGCTTTTAGGGCTTCCAGAATTTAATTTCTTCCAAGTGGCGCTCTATATCATCCATATCATCATCTCCAAGTGTTGAGTCAAAGTTCTTGCTGATGATTTTTCTTACTTTGGCAAGGCGCTGAGTAACCTTTTCATTATCAATAAAGTCGGTGGTGGCCTTTCGGTAATCTTCGACGGGTTTGTCCGCGTAGTAGCTTCCCATTTTGTGTAGTGAAATTAGGATGAACTCGATGTCTGCTAGAACTTCGAGTGCATCTTTTCCATTAACTATTATCTGTTTGTTTTTTTCTAGCATCATTTCCGCCGGTTGAATGTTGGATTTTCTAGCTTCGCATTTTCTTTGATCGTAAGCGCCATTGTGCCGTATCTAGGGTTTTTTAACCATCCAGTTGAGAGTCCGGCACGTCTGTTTCAATGTGGTCTCTGCCACGTCCTCTGCCAATTTAATACTTATCTTCAGTCTCAAGTTGGCTTAATGGCTTTTTTTGGCAGGTACCATGTAGACACGATTGTTGTCCTAAGCTTGGATTGCTCCATCACGTTTGACGAAAAGGGACAGACTTATTTTCAGTTTGTAGAAAATAAATCTATTCACTTTTTAGTCAGGATTACTTCCGGCGTTCACGCGATTGCCCTACCACTACAGTTCGGTGATATAGTCATCCTGTAGTTGTGGTGTTTCTCTCCAGCAGGTTGACGAAGTTCAAGCAGTGTCCGTACTTATAGAGGCTTTTTATTCGTCTAAAAAACTCAGACTTTCAGTTTTGTATTAGGAAGCCTGATTTTGTGATTTTTTTAGTAGGTTTTTGAGTTCAGGGTAAGATTCAACTTCTTCATCGGTTAGATTGTCTATGATTCGCTGAATTTTATTAGAGTATTTCTCCTCAATAACTACTTCAGTCCAATCAAGTTCGGAAGCTGCGGCGATTGCTACCTCGGAGAACCTGGAGTCAAGAAGTTTTTTTAATAGCTCTATCGCTTCGGGCGATCGCAACTCTCCGAGAGCAGTAGCGCTTCTTTCTTGCCAGTATTCCTCTTTTAAAAGAATTGTTTCATCAAGTTGTTGCCAGTCCATGGCGTTAAATTTCCCTAAAACGCCATGAGCTACCTGTTCAGTAATGTACTCGTTCCAATTTGAGTCTTTATTCGCTCCAAGCCAGTAGTTATATTCTTCGTAAACTTTGCTGCTCATGATTGATCTCGACTTAAATTGGTGGGGACATAGGCGAATCGCCGGCCGGGAATGAAGAGGTTACAACTCCGTTGTCTTTCAGTATCTGCCACTGCACACCGTCAACTGTTTTGGTGTGTAGGGTAGTTTTAACTCCATCCATTTCTCGCATAAGAACACCTGGTGTTGCGGCTACATCATCAGTAACCCAAAGTATTTTATTCAAGGATAGACCTTGTTAAATGCCGAGAAAGGGGAGAGGTTCCAGAGGGTAGATTATAGACACAAAAAAAGAAACCGTGGTATGTCCCCGTTTTGTCTCATTGCAATTGTAGTTTTTCTCCTTTGAGTTGTAGTTTTATTTTCTAAATTTTCTGAACTGGATACGTGTCGCCCGTTATTGCAATTGATCTTCCATCTGATTTTATGTCTTCGATGCTGTTAATAACTACTTCAAGTTCTCTTGAGTTGGGGAGTAGAAAGTAAAAAAGCTCGAAGTAAAGATAATTTTTTATAAGGTTGGCAGCCAAATTGTGATGGTCTTTTAAAATTTCATTAAAGGTTGGGTAACCTAGTTTTTTTAGTTCGAGAATGTCAGCGTAGCCTTGCTCAGAGTCATCAATTTTGCATTCGGCAATAAATGAGTTTGCATGGTTGATGAAGTTTTCCGGGAATTCATCGTTGTTTATTGTCATTTCGTATTTTTTTGTTTCGAGAATTAATTTCTCGCCGAAGCCAAGGCTCCTGTAAGTGACCGTGTTTAGATTGACTTCTGCGCCGGCTGATTTAAATATCATGGAAATTCTCTAGTTGGTATTAGCATGATCGTACCATCCTCTTTAAGCGTTATTGAACCTGATGATCTATAAGCTTCACCTGCTTTCTAGGAGAAAAGGGGACAGATTCTGAGAAATCCCCGCTTTTTCCTACGAGAAATCAAGAAGTTGGGAATTGAAGAGACCTGCACGGGGCGGCAGCTTGTATTGCACCACACAAAAACAAGATCCCGATCCCATGCAGGCCATCCGACTCTTACACAGCGCGCTCGCTCAAGCACTTCCCACTGTCCACTCTCGTCGTCTGAAAACGCTAATGTGTTGTGTCAGTTCATTACTGCGCGGTCGTCGTCTGACGCTGACAAGACTTGGGCGATTCATGTCAGGCAAGGCTTACCCCAAACATGCCATCGAGCGAGTGGGTCGGTTATTGGGAAATCGCCATCTGCAAACAGAACGTTCGCTGTTTTACTGGGTCATGTTGCGAGCACTGCTGGGATCCCTGAAACACCCCTTGATCCTGGTCGACTGGTCACCGATTGACGCGGCGGGAGAGTTCTTTTTGTTACGCGCCGCCATTCCGCTGGCTGGGCGCTCGTTCCCAATTTACGAAAGTGTTCATGAGCGTGAAGGATGCCCAAAATATCAAAAACGCTTGCTGCAAACGCTGGCTGAACTGCTCCCCAAAGACTGTTTGCCGGTCCTTGTGGCCGATGCCGGTTTTCGACGACCTTGGATCAGGGCTGTCGAGGCGCAAGGCTGGTATTACGTGGCTCGGGTGCGTAACCGCGATCTCTACCGCAGCGACTCAAACACCTGGTTGCCAGTGAAAAACCTTTACGCGTTGGCGTCGTCTTCACCGAAGTCGCTGGGCCATATTGAGATGACCCAAAGTGCTCCGCATTTCATTAATTTGTACTGCGTCCGACACCGGGCCAAGGGGCGAAAGCATCAACGCGTCACCGGTTCAATCGCCAAAAACAAGCTCAGCAGGCAATCGGCTAATCGTGAACGAGAGCCGTGGTTGCTAGCCAGTAACCTGCCAGAGGATCAATGGAATCCATCGAAAATCGTGGCGATTTACAAGCAGCGGATGCAGATAGAAGAAGGCTTCCGAGATGTGAAAAGCGAGCACTTCGGTATGGGCTTAACTCGCCATCGAAGTCACTGTCCGCGCCGAATTGAAGTGCTGTTGCTGATCTCCGCATTGGCTAACTACATCATCTGTTTAACCGGGTCACAGGCCCGCGAAGCAGGTCAGGAGCTCCGCTTTCAAAGCAATAGCCTTAAACGTCGGCGGGTGTTGTCGCTGTGGCGACTGGGGTTGGAATACTGGTGCAGCGGGCGTGGCTCAACGTCTCGAAAAACCTTGGAGAGACTTGAGCACGCGTTGCGAGACGAGGTACATCAACAAGCACATGCATTGGGATAGGTTTGTGGGGATCCCTCAGGGTCTGCCCCCATTTTGTCGTGAGTGACAGATCAGGATAAGACACGTTTAGAGCGCGAGAGGGTGGATGGCAGTTCGGGGAAGACCATCTTCAGACAAAACAAAATGTGACTTCCTCCCCGGTTACACCTTTACTATTTCAATTGGTAACTGAATTTCTCATCCAGCCCAAAGCTTTCATCTTGATTTTTTACTCGATCGAGAATGATTAATATTTTTCTATACGAGTCACCCATTAGCTCTTCTGAATGTTTTGAGTTTATCCAAATTAATTCAATTGGGCGCTCTACGTCGGTACTGAGTAGATCCCAAAGCGCATTAAGATTATTTCCGTAGTATTGAGTAACAGAAAAAGCAGACGCTATCCGCTTATGGAATTCTTGCTCAGATGAGATGGATAATCCATCAAGCTCAACTATCATTTTGATTTACTTCCACTTTCCAATAGGGGTGACAGTTTCGTAATGGTCACTTGTGATGTAAAGCAGTCCGTCATCTGAGTAGAGTAGCCTGGTTCCAGGCTGATTGCTCCGCGACATCGTGTTATTGAGACCGACGTCAGCTTCATACCAGGTTCGGCCGGGGGCTGAAGGAAGTACGTTTGTATCGTTGTAAAAAACATCACCGCCTAGCTGCCCACCAGGAACGCTATTGTTGACTGCTTTACCTTTTTTCCATCCGCTTTGTGTTGCCTGAGCTTTTGTAACGTAATTTGGGGGAAGATCACCAGTGGCCCGCAAACTTTCGACTAAGGGATTAGCAGCCTCAGTCGTTCTAAGATCACGCTTCATGGCTTCGTATTTGGCGGCGTTATGAGCGGAGTTGTTATAGGGTTCAGGCTCATCACACTCTTTACTTGCTAGCCCCAACGGATCCACCCACCCCGTAGGGTTCGGCACGTACTGGTAGCTATTCAACCCACCCGCAAGCTTGATCGGATCCGGCGTCAAAAATCGTCCAGTCCCCGGATTGTAGTAGCGGTGCCGGTTGTAATGTAACCCCGTCTCGGCATCGAAATACTGACCCTGGAAGCGCAATGGGTTATCGATCTCGCTGACGTCCAGCGCTGCGAGATTACCGTAGGCTCGATACTTCGCCGACCACATGATTTCACCGCTGTAGTCTGTGAGCTCCTGCGGTGTGCCGAGGTGGTCGAGTTGGTAATAGAACGGCGTGGCTTTAAGTGGGCCTTCGCCATCGAGCATCGCCAATGGACGGAAGCTGCCCGGTTCGTAGATGTAGCTGCGGTAGCGGTTCTCGGCGCTTTCAGCGATCAAGCGTTCGCCTTGCCACAGAAATTCAGTAGTGTGGCCGTCGACGGTTTTTTCTATCCGTCGACCGAAGGCATCGTATTTGTAGGTTGCAATGCTGCCACCCGGCAAGCTAACGCCGATCAAGCGGTGTTGGCAGTCGTAGCGGTATTCGGTGACCAGTTTCTGACCTGTACCACGCCGTTCGCGAATCAGATTGCCGTAGGCGTCGTAGTCATAATGGCGGTCACCCTGCATCAGCAGGCGGTTGCTTTTGACGTTGGCGAGGTTGGCGGTGCCTTCATTGCTTTGGCCCAGCAGGTTGCCCGCCGGGTCATGGGCGAAGCTTTCCGGAGTAGCGCCGCGCACGCTGATTAGGCGGTCGAGGGGGTCGTAGTGGTAGCTGCGATTGCCTTTGCGGCTGTCATCGATACCCGCGAGATTGCCATTGGCGTCGTAGTTATAACGACGCTGGAACAGGTTCTTGTCTCGCTGGCCGACGGTGTGTGCTTGCAGACGGCCTTGCTCGTCGTACTGGTATTGGCTGAGCAGCAGGCCTTGCTGGCGCTGTCGTTCGCGACCGGCGCTGAACTGGTGAGAGGTCAGGCGCGAACCATTGAGGTCGATGCTGCTGAGTTGCCCGCCGGGCTGGTGACGGTAATCGAGTTTGCTGCCGTCAGGGAGGCGGCAGTGTTTGAGCTGACCGACGCTGTCGTACTCGTAACGCAGGGTGCCCCAGCCTTGGTGTTCTTCGATGAGGCGGTCTTGCAGGTCGTATTTGTAGGCGAGCGGCCAGTGGCCGTCGTCGACGTTTACGAGGCGACCGAGGGCGTCGTAGCTGTAGTGGATTTCCTCGCCATCGGCCAGGGTTTTCACCAGCAGTCGGCCAGCAGCGTCGCGCTGGTACTCAGTGACCAGTTCGCTGCCGTCGTCACCGAACTCTGTTTTCTTCAGCAGTTGACCGTTGAGGTCGTACTCGTAAGCCGTGCGGCGGCCGTCGAAGCCGGTTTCTTGCTGGATAAGGCCATTGGCGTAATAGTTGAGTTGGTAGTGTTCGCCGCGCTCGTTTTCGATTTCAGTGAGCAGCAGGCGCGAGTTGTCGTAGCGGTAGAGCAGTTGGCTACCGTCAGGATTGATGCGACGACTGACGAGGTGCAGGTTGTCGGCGTACTCGTATCGGGTGATGCGGCCAAGTTCATCGCGTTCAGCGGTGACATTACCGTAAGCGTTATAGGTAAATGCACGGGTTGCGCCGCCCGGCATTGTGACTTGGGCGAGGCGATTAGCGGCGTCCCACTGGTATTGGGTAATGGCGCCAGATTCTTCCTGACGGGTGATCTGCCGACCCAGTGCGTCGTAGCGATACTTGCGTTGGCCACCATCGGGCAGGCGCTCTTCCAGCAACTGGCCGAGGTTGTTCCAGCCGAGTTGATGGCGGCTGCCGTCCGGGTGGCGAATCTCCAACAGACGCCCTTGGGGATCGTAACTGTAGAGCGTGGCATTGCCGTCCGGATCGATCTGCTGGGTGATATCACCCTGACGATTGCGTTGATACTTCCAACTGGCCTTGCCGCGATGCACATCGCTGACGAAACCGTTGATGTATTCGTACGTGGTGGCTTCGTCTTCCGGCGGGATGACGGCAGTCATCAAGCCGTTGTCGTCGTAGCGGTACTCGGTGACCGCTCCTAACGGATCCTTTTCCGCGACCAGCTGGCCTTTTTCATTGTAGGCCTTGAGATGCTCGGCGCCGTCCGGGTCGACCTTGCTGATCAGTCGCGCCTGATCATCGTGGGTGTACACCTCTTCGCTGCCGTCGGCGTTGGTTACGGTTACGCTGCCTTTGTCATCCCAGGCGTAGTGCGCTTCCATCTGCGAGAAGTTGGCCCAGTGACGGGTGCAGCGAGACAGTTTGCCTTCGTTCTCCCACTCCCAGTAGAACGCCGCACCACCCGCCAGTTGCCGCTCGAGAATGACGTGCTGTTCGTTGTAGCGATAGCGTTCGGCTTCACCGGCGGCATTCTTCGCCTCGATCAGGCGATGCTGGGCGTCATAGCTGTAGGTAACCAGCGTCTGCACGGTGTTCCAGGTGTCTTCAAGATTGTCCGCAGGCAGAAACTGCTGATAGTCGACCGCAATGATGTGTTTGCGGTCGTAACGCAGAAGCAGGGCACGGCCGGCACCGTTGTCGAGACGTTTGATTCGGCCGTGAATGTCCCGTGTGACGTGCTGTCGATTGCCATAGCTGTCGCTGATGGCGATCAGAGTTGCGCCTTTGCTGTTAAAGCGGAAATGGTAAAACGATGGGCGTTTACCTGCTTGGGCCAGGACCAGTTCGGAGGGATCGTCACCGAGAAAAATGGCGGCTCGCGAGAGGCTGTTGGTGATGGCTGGACGTTGTTCACTCGGGAGCGGGAAGGGCGTAGAGCGGTTTTCGTGGTCGGTCCAAACGACTTCGTCGCCGTTGATTTCGAGGCGATGTGCCAGTGCGTGGCTCCAGCCATATCCCAAGCCGCAGTCAATTTCCACGGCGCTGGTTCTGTATAGGCGGGTCCACTCAAACGGTAGCAGACCATCCAGTTGACCATCGGTCAGCGTCAGTAACTCTTCACCGGTAACCATCGAAACCGGGCATTTGTCGACGCGCGTGCAAGACACGGGCTCAGCGCTTTTATTTGCGGGCGTCGTGGCTTGTCTTGAAGCATCGTCACCGTGCGCCCCAGTACCTAGACGAGCGTTTGCTTTACCATCGAATCGAACTTGCACTACGCCTTGTTTAACTTGCCTTCCAATACCGCGCGCGGCCACTGGAACGTACTTGGTAACGTATGCCATGAAGCCTTTAATAATTTCAAAGATTGACTTAACAAAATTAATAACGGCTTTAAGGACGATTTCTCCGTATTTCTTGATCCGTGCGGCGAGATAAATCAGGCCCGTGCCTTCGGCGGCCACTGTCAAAACAATGGAAATGACGATATCGATGGCAATGCCCACGACAGCCGCCGTAGTCATTTTTGCGGCATCGCCTGCGGTTTTCATCGGTGGCAGGCTGGCCAGCCATATAACCGCAGTGTGCATCATGAGGAAAAGCGCTGCTTCGTCACTGGCTAAAAGCATGGCCTTTTTCATGACATCAGGGGCAGTTTTTGCTACATCGATTAGCTCTTGGGCACCTTCGCCTAGTTTTTTTCCAAACTTTCCAGGATCTTGAAGGATATCGAGAACAAGTTTGATCCCATCCCAAACGCCTTTAATTGCCTCCCAACCACCGTCGAGGATGCCATTACCAATAGCCATGACGGTACCGGAGAGCGACAGACTGGACCATTGCTGCCGATATCCGTTGGGCCCCGTCCATTTTTTGCGAAGAAAACCTTCCAGTTCGCTGTTGAGCCCCTTGTAAGAATCAAACAGCGTGTTTATCTGCGTTGGTGTCACTTCGTTGTGAACACGGATTATGTAGCGTTTACCCGGTACGCCATCTGACCAACTCGCTTTACCTTGAGCGTCCAGTTTGACCTTGTGGGTCGAGGTGCCATCCTCTGCGACTACCTCAACTTCAATATTGCCCAGAGGAATGTCGTAAAGCGATTCGAACTTGCTCTCGATCAGTAGAGGCCCTTTCAGCGGGCACTTGGCCACAACGCTAAAGTTGCCATCTGTCATGCTCACCGCGGTTGATGAACCGCCGGCTTTGATGATGCGCTCCATGCCCAGCAGGGAAGGTTTGTTGGTTTTGTGGCTGACTTCATCAGCCAGACTTGCATACCAGGAATGAGTTTGTTTCTGGTAAATCGTCAGGCTGTTCTTGAAATTCTTCAGTTGGTTGTCAACGAAGGCAATGCGTTCCTTTGCGATCATCAGCCTTGCTCCAGAATCAGGTGGTTTAACAGTGCTTCTTTAAGATTGTCCGGCGCATTCGGGCGGCGCACGAAACGGCTGACTTTCAACTTCAGGTTGTTTTCGGGCCAAGCGGTGTAGATGTCCGGGCGATCTTCTTCCAGCCACTGCATCAGGTTGCTGATCAGCGTTGACGGGTTTTCCTTGGCCAAGCCATCCAGCAACGGCTTCGGTACCTCCCACCAAGGCCAATCCTTCACCCTCGGCACAACCCGCGTCCCAACCTCCAGCGCTTGCCCATTAATCAAATACCGCTCAAACACCGGCATCACTTCCCCAGCCTTCTCCCCAAGCCCATGCAGAATCGGGTAAATATGCCGCCCATCCCAAAACCGGAAAAACACCTCGGTCCCGTCCGGCATCTTCACCTGCGTCAGACTGCGCAAGTGCTCGAACACGTCGTTCGGCTCCGAGCGCGACACCGCCAGCCAGCCCCATTCGAGGGCATCGGTTTCAGCGATCCACGGCAGGAACGCGGAATTGGCTTTGAGCTCGGTGACGTAGGGCATCACCGGTTGCCAGGTGGAGTAGGGCGTGCCGCCCCAGATCGGGATGAGCTGGGCGGTGGGTTCGGTCAGGTACAGGTTTTTCAGCGCGTCGGAATCACTTGCTGCACTGATGATCAGGTACAGGCGCTCGCCATTTTGCAACGGTTGTTGCGCCAGCCAATCCTTGGGTGTAATTCGATCAGATGGCACAGGCACCTGCCTTGCATTTTTCGCATTCTTCGCAGAACGGCGCGTTACGTTTGAGGGTGTTGATCTGGGCCGGGGTCAGGACCTGGCCGGCCTTGTCGGCGTCGGCCTGTTTGAGGATGCCAGGCATCAGCGGGGCGGCGCCGGTGCCGCTGCCGGGACTGCCGCCGGAGTTCATGTTGATCACCGGGCCGCTCATGGTCACGCCGCCGGCATCGATCTTGATGAAGCTGCCGCCGCCGATCAGGGTCAGCTCTGCGCCTGCTTCCATCACCACTTTCATGCCGCTGCTCAGGTGGATTTCCTGGCCGGCGTCGATGAACTGGCCGGTGCCGATCTTGATGTGCTGATTGACGCCCACGGTGAGGTGGTCGTTGGCGCGGGTTTCGACTTTGCGGTCGGCGTAGACGGTGTGGTGTTCTTCGGCTTTGAACTCGGTGTAGCTGTTCTGCTCGACGGTGTCGTGGCGTTCGTTGCCGACGCGGATTTTCTGGTCGTGCTCGATGTTTTCGTCCCAGTCGCGCTGGGCGTGCAGGTAGATCTGTTCCTGACCTTTTTTGTCTTCGACGCGCAGTTCGTTGTAGCCGCCACCGCCCATCGAGCTGAGGGTCTTGAAGGTGCTGCGGGTCTTGTTCGCCGGCAGTTCATAAGGGACGGTGTTTTCCTTGTGGTACAGGCAGCCGCTGATCAGCGGTTGATCGGGGTCGCCTTCAAGGAAGGTCACCAGCACTTCCATGCCGATGCGCGGGATGGCGATGCCGCCGTACTGGGCGCCGGCCCAGGCGCTGGAGACGCGCAGCCAGCAGCTGGTCTTGTCGTCGGCCTGGCCTTCGCGGTCCCAGTGGAACTGGACTTTGACCCTGCCGTACTGGTCGCAGTGGATCTCTTCACCTTTCGGGCCGGTGACCACGGCACTTTGGCTGCCGAGGATGCGCGGTTTCGGGTGGCGCAGGGGCGGGCGGTTCGGCACGTCCCACGGGGTGGCCTGGAAGCGGTTGCGGTAACCCTGGTGGAAATCGTCTTTCAGCGCAGTGGTGTCGCTGGTCACCGACTCTTCGAGCACTTGCGGCTGCTTGCCTTCGTGGAGGACTTCGGTGAGTAGCCAGAGGTCGTTCCACTTGGCCTTCGGGTGCGCGGTCAGGGCGAGGAAGTGGCCGCTGACCAGCAACGGCTGGTCACTTTTGCCTTCGGCGAGCTGGAAGTCGCTGCGGTGGCGTTCGAGGGCGCGTTTGGCCAGGTGTTTGCCGCGCTCGCGGTCGATGAAGCGCCCCGGGTAATCGTAGTCTTCGAGGTCGGGCAGGGCGTCGCCGCGCTGTTCGCTTTCGAGGGTGATGCGCGGTTTTTCGAAATCGTAATCGCGGCGGGTGGTGCGGCTGGTACGGGTTTCCAGGCGCAGGTCGAAGCGCTTGATCACCGGGTCGCTGGCGACCATGCCGGAGTCTTGCTGATAGGCCACCGGCTTGAGTTTCGGGAACACCGTCTGGTCATCGCCGAACACCAGTTTGTGCGCCGTCGCCGTGTGCTCGAAGTGGTAGTGGATACCCTCTTCCTCGCACAGGCGCTGGATGAAATGCAGGTCCGACTCATCGTATTGCACGCAGTAGACGCGCTCGGGATAGATCGAACCGGTCTTGAATTCGTAGGCGTTGCTTTGAATACCGTGCTCTTCGAGGACCATGCCGATGATTTTTGGCACGGTGAGGTTCTGGAAGATGCGCTGATTGATGCGATGCGCCAGGTAGGACAATTGCGGACGCAGGGTCACCGAATAACGGGTCAGGCGTTTGCCCGAGTCGCCTTGCGCGGCGCGGTAGATCTGGCCGTGGATGCCGCTGCCGTCAGGCGACAGTTGCAGGAAGGCCGGTTTGTGCAGGAGGGTTTCGAGGTCCAGCGACGGCTGCTCACTGACCAGCTCCACCTCAAAGACAAAAGGCTGGCTGATGGCTTCCCGACCGGTCAGGGTAAACACCTGAAAGTCAGCGGAAAGACCTTCGATGGTCAGGGCAAAGTGGGTTTCATTGGCCGGCGCGAACATCCCTTGTTCCTCGTGCTGTCACAAAAATCTGGAGTTGCGAAAACAACATCGACCAGCAGAGCTGGCCGATGCTTGTAACGATCAGCCGTAATTAAACGACTGGAGCACGCCAGTCATCGGAACCCGAAGTACCGGATACTTCGTGGGTCCAGGTGATTTTACGGTAGGTGAACTGCACTTCTTCCAGGTGGGTGAAGTGCGCGTTGCCTGGATCCTGGCAGTTGTGCATTTTGTTGTTGATGGCGACGATGATCGCGTCTTCCAGTTTGGTGGTGTAGTAGTGCTCTTGAGTACCTTGAGCAGAAGTACGGTACCACTGGATAACGATTTCGCTCATGCGCTCGCCGGAGGTCAGAGCAGCTTGCAGCAGAGGCGAAGCCTTGTCGTAGACCTTGGTGATCACAACTGGCTTGTGAACGCGCTGACCGGTTGGCTGACCGGATTGCGGGTCACGCGGGATGATCACGTCGTGGGTGAAAGCCTGAACCATAACCTGGTCTTCGTGGCCTTCCTGGTAGGTGTTGCCTACGGAGTCAGCGGTGAAAGCGCCTGCAGTGATCAGGCCTTGTTTTTCGCCGGTAACCGACATGTACGCTGGTGTTGCCATGGGGTGCTCTCCTTGCGGAATAATTTAAGGTGCCCGGGAGGCGAAATCGCCCGGTGGGTGCCTGACTGTTATCAAGGAGCGTGCCAACAATTGCGGCGACCATGCGGGCCGGGGTGTTTGTCTGATTTTTCAGGCGCTTGTGAGAAATAAAAGGCTCGCCCAACGCAAAAGTGCGCAAGAAGTTGCGCAGTACTGCGCAACTTCTTGCGCACTTGGCTGCAGGCCTTGTACGGCGAAGCTCTCAGCGGTTTTCTAGGTCTTTTTTGCAAATCAAGTGCGCAACTTCTTGCGCATAATGGCCAGATGCTTTCATTTGCCTGAAACGGCTGCCTCAAGAGCAAAAGATCGCAGCCTTCGGCAGCTCCTACAGGAAAAATGCATTCCAACTGTAGGAGCTGCCGCAGGCTGCGATCTTTTCGACCGTTACCGGCAAAGTGCGGACAGACACTCATCAATCGAACGCTGCTGCGTCGCGGCATATAACCCCAACTCATCAATGGTTGCGCGCCCCAGTGCCTGCTCGAAGGCCTGCCGATTGGAATGCTCGCCATAATGCGCCTGCGCCGCATCGCCAAGGTTTGACTGAAAAATCCCCGCTGCACTGACCGGCAGAAAATCTTCGTACACCAACGGCTCAGCTTTCACATAACCAGCGCGCAACAAGTCCTCCAGTGACGATTGCCCAAGTCCTCCTGCCGCGAGGCCCTTTTCCGTAGCGAAATAACGAAAGTACGCCAACCCTTGTTCACGCATACCCTCGACACTGTCAGGGAATTCGCCAAAGTGCTGGGCCATCAGCGCGTTGTAGCGTGCGGCGTTGGCTTCGTTAGGGAAGTCGCCGAGTTCATCGCGTGCGGCATTCAGCAAGCGGTCGTATAGCGCCCGGCCCTTGGGCGTGAGTGCTGCGCCGCGCTGTTCGATCTCGCCGAATCGCGCGCTGTGACTGCCAAGGGTTTCGCTTTGATCGGTGAAGGCGATCGGCTCGTCCAGCGCCTTGAAACTGGTCTGGCGCAAGAGGATCGGGCTCTCCCGGCGCGGCGGCCCTTCGATCACGGCTTTCGGGGTGATGCCATGGGCCGGCATCTGTTCCTGAACGCTGTCGATGTCCAGCGTGCGCGGCGTCAGGTGATTGATGTGCGGGCCTTTGAACGCCACCACATCGGCGATCAGGCGATGTTGGGCGCTCAAGGTCTGATATTGCGCGGCAGTTACCGTAGCGCTGTGATGCCAGCGAAAGGTTTCCAGTGCCTGCAGGACGAATGCCTCGGTCTCGCTTTCATTCAGTCCCCCTGCGGTTTCAGCTTGCGCGATCAGGCGTAATGCTTCCGGGGTAAAGATCGAACGCTTGGCCAGCACGGATTCGGCAAAGGCGCGCAGCTGCGGATCTTCAATCAACTCCAGACGCAATAACGAGGTGAACACCCGAAACGGACTGACTTGCAGCGCTTGTTCATGCACCGCGCGAAATGCCGTGGAATGCACCGGCACGCCCGCCGGGGTCAGGTCGTAATAACCCACCGGTTGCATGCCCATCACCGCAAACAGGCGGGCGAGGGTGGCCAGTTCCGTCGCGGTGCCAACGCGGATGGCGCCATGGCGCTCCATGTCCAGCCGTTCGATTTCGCCGGTGCTGTCGAGTTGCCGGGCGATGTCTGGCTGACGTGCAAGCACCTCGCGATTGGTCTGCTCCACCAGTTGCATCAGCGCGCCGTACAGCGGCACTTCTTCGCGGTACATGTCGGACATGGCTTTGGAGAAGCGTTGGCGGATCAGGTCGGGGCTGACGAACGGCTGCAAGGTCATGAAAAAAATTCCTGCCACGGTCACGGAATGGATGAGGGAAAAGATCGCAGCCTTCTCGCACGCGGGCAAACGAAGAATCCTACGAACTTCATTCTGCCAACGACTGATCCACCAGTTCGATCCAATGCATCAGGCGGGTGCGCCCAGCACTGGCCAGATGGCTCTGACAGCCGACGTTGGAGGTGACGATCAGCTCAGGGCGGCCGCTTTCCAGCGCATTGAGGCGATTGTCGCGCAGTTGCCGGGCCAGCACCGGTTGCGTCAGCGAATACGTGCCCGCCGAGCCGCAGCACAAATGGCCATCGGGCACGGCGGTGAGATTGAAACCGAGGCGGGTCAGCACGGCTTCCACCGCACCGCCCAGTTTCAACGCGTGCTGCAACGTGCACGGGCAATGCACGGCAATCCGCCGTTCAGTGGCAGCGCAGATCTGTTCGAGCGGTTCCTGTGCAAGTACCTGCACCAGATCCAGCGTGCGCTCGCTGATTTCCCGTGCCTTGGCCGCATACACCGGATCGTCTGCCAGCAAATGCCCGTAATCCTTGATGAATGCGCCGCAACCGCTGGCGGTCTGCACAATCGCTTCGGCACCGTTTTGCAGGTGCGGCCACCAGGCATCGATGTTCTGCCGGGCGCGGTCGAGGCCTTTGGCCTGGGCGTCGAGGTGATAGTCCAGCGCGCCGCAACAACCGGCCTCAGCCACCGGCGTGACACTGATGCCCAAGCGATCCAGCACCCGCGCCGTGGCGTCATTGGTGTTTGGTGATAACCCCGGTTGTACGCAGCCCTCAAGCAACAACACCTGCCGGGCATGACGCGGGGCGGGGCGCAAACCGCAAAGCGGCTGAGGCTGTGGCAGTTTGCTTTCCAGGATTCGCGGTAGCAGCGGCCGAAACGTCGTGCCCACCCGCAACAAGCCTTTGAACAATCCCGGATTCGGTGCCAATGCGCGCAATCCCTCGCGCAACAGACGCTGCGCCGCCGGGCGTGGCACCGCTTGATCGACCACCGCGCGGCCGATGTCGAGCAGGTTGTGATAGTCGACGCCGGACGGGCAGGTGGTTTCGCAGTTGCGGCACGACAGGCAGCGGTCCAGGTGCAGTTGTGTCTGCGCGGTTGCCGGCGCGCCTTCGAGCACTTGCTTGATCAGGTAGATACGTCCGCGCGGGCCATCGAGTTCATCGCCGAGCAACTGATAGGTCGGGCAGGTCGCATTGCAAAAACCACAATGCACGCAGGTGCGCAGAATCTTTTCCGCCTCGGCGGCGCGGGGCAGCTGTCGCGATTGTTCGCTGAGGGTGGTTTGCATGGCTAGAACTCCGCGTACATCCGCCCGGGGTTGAACAGTCCTTGCGGGTCGAGTTGCGCCTTGAGTTGCCGGTGATAGCGCAGCAGCGTCGCGGGCAATGGCTGGAACGGCGACTCGCTGGCACCGTGGCTGAAACAGGTGGCATGGCCCCCTAGTGCCTGCGCGAGAATGTGGATGTGCACCGCGTCTGATTTCAGCCAGCGTTGCGCGCCGGCCCAGTCGATCAACTGCTCGCCGGGCAAGTCCAGTGGCCCGAGATTGTTCGGTAATGACAAGCGCCACAACGGCCGGCCTTCATCGAAAAACGCCAGCCGTTGCTCATTCAGATCACCCCAGAACTGCGAGTCCAGTGGCTCACCACCGAGTCGTTGATGCGCCGCCGTCACCGAGCCTTCACCGCCCTCAAGACGCAGATACAGGCTCTGGCCATCGTGGCACGCGGCACTGATTGGCAACGGTTGTTGACCCCACTCGGCAAGCTTCGCCAGCGCCTGTGCGCATGCCATATCGAGGCGAATGCTCAGGCACTGGCGCGGTTTGGGCAGGACTTTCAGCGACACTTCGGTGAGCACGCCGAGGCAGCCGTAACTGCCGGCCATCAGTCGCGACAGGTCATAACCGGCGACGTTTTTCATCACTTCGCCGCCGAAACGCAGGTGCTGACCAAGACCGGTGATCACCCGCGTGCCGAGGACGAAGTCGCGCACCGAGCCAGACCACGGTCGGCGTGGCCCGGACAACCCCGTGGCGATCATGCCGCCGACGGTGGCGCCTTCGCCGAACGCCGGCGGCTCGCAGGGCAGCATTTGTCCGGCAGCATCCAGCGTCGCCAGCAGCTCGGACAACAGCGTGCCGGCGCGCACCGTAATCACCAATTCTGTCGGCTCGTAACGGACGATGCCGCAGTGGGCACGGGTGTCGAGCACTTCGCCGGCCACCTCGCGGCCGAGAAACGCTTTGCTGTTGCCACCCTGGATTTTCAGCGGCGTGGCATTCGCCCGGGCCTCGTTGACCTGATCGAGCAGGGCGCTGGCGGCGTCAACATCGGCCATCAGAAACGCTCCAGTTCGGGGAAGGGCAATTGTCCGGCGTGAATGTGCATCGCACCGAATTCGGCACAGCGGTGCAGGGTCGGGATGTTCTTGCCGGGGTTGAGCAGGCCTTGGGGATCGAACGCGGCTTTTACCGCGTGAAACAGGCGCAGTTCATCATTGTTGAATTGCGCGCACATCTGGTTGATTTTCTCGCGGCCGACGCCGTGTTCTCCGGTGATGCTGCCGCCGACCTGCACGCACAGTTCGAGAATCTTGCCACCCAAGGCTTCGGCGCGGTGCAGTTCGCCCGGTTGATTGGCGTCGAACAGGATCAGCGGGTGCATGTTGCCGTCGCCGGCATGAAACACGTTGGCCACGCGCAAACCGTATTCTTCGCCGAGGCGGGCGATGCCTTGCAGGACACCGGGCAATTCCCGGCGCGGAATGGTGCCGTCCATGCAGTAGTAATCGGGCGACAAACGCCCGATGGCCGGAAAGGCATTCTTGCGCCCGGCCCAGAAGCGCACGCGCTCGGCTTCGTCACGGGCCTGACGCACTTCGGTGGCGCCGGCCGCGGTCATGACGTCGCGCACCCGTTGGCAATCGTCGTGGACGTCGGCTTCGACGCCATCGAGTTCGCACAGCAGAATCGCCTCGGCATCGACCGGGTAACCGGCGTGAATGAAGTCTTCGGCGGCGCGAATAGCGAGGTTGTCCATCATCTCCAGACCGCCGGGAATGATCCCTGCCGCGATGATTTCGGCGACCGCGCGGCCAGCCTTTTCCACTGAGTCGAAACTGGCCAGCAGGACTTTCGCGACCTGGGGTTTGGGCAGCAGTTTGACCGTGACTTCGGTGATGATCCCCAGCAAGCCTTCGGAACCGGTGAACAACGCGAGCAAATCGAAACCCGCTGAATCGAGGGCGTCTGCACCCAGGGTCAGGCGTTCGCCTTCGATGGTCAGTACTTCGATTTTCAGCAGGTTGTGCACAGTCAGGCCGTACTTGAGGCAATGCACACCGCCGGCGTTTTCCGCGACGTTGCCGCCGATCGAACAGGCGATTTGCGAGGACGGGTCCGGCGCGTAATACAGGCCGAAGGGCGCCGCTGCCTGGGAGATCGCCAGATTGCGCACCCCCGGTTGAACCCGCGCGGTGCGGGCTGCCGGGTCGATGTGCAGAATATTATTGAAGCGCGCCATCACTAACAGCAGGCCCTGTTCCAGCGGCAAGGCGCCGCCGGATAACCCGGTGCCAGCGCCACGGGCCACCACCGGGACGTGCTGTTGATGGCAGAGTTTGAGCAGGGTTTGCACCTGCTCGAGTCGACGGGGCAGGGCGACCAGCATCGGCGTGGTGCGGTAGGCGGAGAGGCCGTCGCATTCGTAGGGTTTGAGTTCCTCCTCGCGCCATAAAATGTCGAGGTCCGGCACGGCGTGCTGCAGAGCCTTGAGCAACTCAGCCTTGTTCACCTGCGGCAACGGGCCGTCGAGGCGTTCGTCATAAAGGATGTTCATCTCAGGCCCTTACCCTTGATCGTTTGATCGTTCCCACGCTCTGCGTGGGAATGCAGCCCGTGACGCTCCGCGTCACTGGACGCGGAGCGTCCCTTGAGGCATTCCCACGCAGAGCGTGGGAACGATCGGGGGCAGGGTGCGTTGTCATCTTTGGCTTCCCAAAAACTCGCGATACAGGCGCGCCGTATTTCCCGGCTGTTCGACCATCGGCATATGCCCGACGTGATCCCAGACATCCACGCGCAAATTGGCGATGCCCTTGCTCCACACCGGAACGCTGCTGACGTCGATCAGCCGATCCTTGCGCCCCCAGAGCAACAGCGCCGGGCATTTGATGTCGGCCAGTTTCGGCTCCATCGGCGGGCTGGCGCGAAAATCGCGGAAGATCTCTTCCAGTTCATCACGTTGTTGTTCGTAGCGCTGGGCGATGGCGTCAAGCACCAGGTTCGGCACCCACGGCGGCGATTCCATGGTCATCGCATAAAAGCGCCGAAACTCTTCCCGCGAATTGATCAGAAACGGATTATGCCCGCGTGCCAGATGCCGCTCCATGTCGCTGGCCTGCGGCGCGGTGACGCCCGCCGGGTCGATCAGCGCCACCGAGGCGATCCGGTCGGGATAAGTCGCCGCCAGCCACGCCGCGATGTAGCCGCCCATCGAGTTGCCGATCACATGGACTTTCTCCACGCCGCAAACGTCGAGCAACTGGATCATGCGCTTGGCCTGCAACGGAATGTCATAGCCGCCGCCGGCCTTGAAGCCGGTTTCGCCATGACCGGCCAGATCCGGGATGATCACCCGATACTGGCGCACGAAGTGCCGGGAAAAACGCAGCCACAGGTTTTTGTCGGCGCTGTAGCCATGCAGCATCAGAATCGCGCTGGCCGCTTCATACGGCCCGCCCTGCCAGGTCGAGACGGTCATCTCGGTAATCGGCACTTCGATCTTGTGCAATTTGTACAACTTGGCCTCGATGGCCATGTTCAGGTCATACAGCCAATGACCGACCGCCGGATAGCTCAACCAGCTCCAGGCCACGAAAACCGCGAGGGCGACAAACAGCAAAAGCATCGACGTCTTCCTTTTACGTGTTCAGGACAGAATGTGGTCGGCCGGTTTCAGCGCCCGGGTCAAGCGGTGATAGCTGAAACTGAAGCCGGGAAACATCGCGATCACATGACCGCTCTTGCTTTGATACCAACTGTGGCAGCCGCCGGACTTCCAGACCGTGCGCTCCATTTCCCGGTGAATCATCTCAGTGTAGGTACGTTCCGCTTCGGGGCGCACTTCGATGCTGCGCAGACCCTTGGCCTGCACGGTACGAATGCAGTCGAGGATGTAGTTCATCTGCGATTCGATGATGAACAGCGCCGAGGTGTGACCGATGCCGGTGTTGGGGCCGGTGACGATAAACAGGTTGGGAAAGTCCGGCAGGCTGGTGCCCAGATACGCGCGCGGGTATTGCGCCCAGACATCTCTGAGTTGCACGGCGTTTTTTCCACTGACCGGGTAGGAAATCACGCCATCGGTGGCGTCGTAACCGGTCGACCAGACAATCAGATCAACATCGATATGCTGGCCGTCCTGAGTGTTGATTCCGGTTTCGTCGATGGACGCGATGCCTTGCTCGCGGGTGTGCAAGGTGACGTTGGCACGACTCAGCGCCGGGTAATAGGTACTGGACACCAGCACCCGTTTGCAGCCGATGGTGAAGTCCGGGGTGAGTTTCTCCTGCAGCGCCGGGTCCGGCACCTGGCGTTTGAGAAAACGCAGGGCGTGCTGCTGGACCAAGTGAATCGCCGCTTTCGAGTATTTGAACGCGATAACCCGCGTTTCGAACTGCCAGTAAATCAGCCAGCGCAATAGTTTGTACGCGGGTTTGCGGCCGAGCAGCCAGCGTTGCAGCGGTCCGAACTGGCGATCGGCGCGGGGCAGCACCCAGTGTGGCGTGCGCTGGAACACGTGCAGTTGCTCGACCTGCGGCGCAATGGCCGGAATCACTTGCACCGCACTCGCGCCGCTGCCGACGATGGCCACGCGTTTATCGCGATAGTCGTAGCTGTGATCCCAGTTGTTCGTATGAAAAGTCTTGCCTTGAAAGCGATCCTGGCCGGGAAAGTGCGGGATGACCGGTTGGCTCAATGGCCCGGTGGCGTTGATCAGGAACTGCGTATAAAAGGTGCCTTTGCTGGCGGTGTGCACGGCCCAGCGTTTTTGTGTGTCATCCCATTCGACGCGCTCGACGTTGGCTTGCAACTCGACGCGCTCGCGCAAACCGAACTGCTCGATCACGTGCTCGGTGTAGCGCTGCAGTTCGGCCTGCCCGGCGAACATCTGCGACCAGCGGTATGGCGCAAACGACAGCGAATACAGCGGCGACGGCACGTCCACCGCCGCGCCGGGGTAGGTGTTCTGGCACCAGGTGCCGCCAAAGAAGTCCCTTCGCTCCAGCAGGCGAAAATCGTCGATCCCGGCTTTGAGCAGGTTGATCGCGGCACATTGGCCGCCAAAACCGCTGCCGATGATCAACACTTTATAGGTGTGCATGGGCCTCCTTCTTATAGTTGTTTTTCCATTTTGCTCCTTTCATGTATAGCCAAATATTTGCCCTGTGCGCGGCCCTGATGTCGCTCTATTCAGCCCGCTGGCCGGTGATGGCTATTTAACGTTGCCCTGTTAGACTCCCAACACATCCGTCCTGCGGTGTGCGTGATCGAGGTCCTTATGGGAAATACGGGAGGAAAGGGACTTTCATTAGCCAGGAGGCTTTATACGTCACGAGTCCTCGGGCTGTTGCTCGGGCTGCTGTGTGTATCCGTCGCGATGTATGCGCTGGATCCGCCGCTGTGGGTCTGGGCGCTGATGCTGTTCAACGGCCTGGTCTGGCCGCATCTGGCCTTTCAATGGGCACGCCGCTCCAGGGTTCCTTATCACGCTGAACACCGCAATCTGTTGATCGACGCCTTTTTCGGCGGCTTTTGGCTTGCCGCCATGCATTTCAATCCGCTGCCCACTGCCACGACCATTTCGATGATGGCGATGAACAACGTCGCCATCGGCGGTTCACGCTTTCTATTGGCAGGCTCTGCGGCGCAATTGCTCGGGGTTGGCGTGGGGCTGGTGGTGTTTGCTCCGGCATTCGTTCCGCAGACCTCGCCTGCGCAAATGTACGCCTGTTTCCCGTTACTGCTGCTGTATCCGTTGGCGCTGGGCTGGATCTGCTTTCGCCAGGCCTACACCCTGGGCCGGCATAAACGCGAACTGCTTGCCCTGAGTCGCACCGACAGCCTCACCGGCCTGCTCAACCACGGTGCCTGGAAGGATCAACTGGAGATCGCTTTTCAGCGCTGCAAGCGGCAGAAACAGGGCGCGGCGATTGCGCTGATCGACATCGACCATTTCAAAGCGATCAACGACACCTACGGCCACGTCGCGGGTGACATCGTGCTGCGCCAGTTGAGCAAGTTGCTTAAACAGAACCTGCGGGCGACTGATGTGGCGGGGCGCTACGGTGGTGATGAGTTCTGCGTGATTCTGCCGGAACTGCCGCTGTTCAACGCTGCGCAGGCGATGGAAGCGTTGCGTGAGCGTTTCGCGATTCTGGGCTATGAGCAGAATCCGGCGTTGAAGGTCAGTTTGAGTATCGGCCTGGCGGCGTACGACCCGGCGCATGCCGACGCGACACGCTGGCTCAATGATGCCGATCAGGCGTTGTACGAGGCCAAGGCGAGCGGGCGCAATCGGGTGATCTGCAATTGCGATAACAAGCCTCGGCAGACGTTGCTGGATTCGGTTTGACCGCTTCACCCCACATCCCCTGTAGGAGCTGCCGAAGGCTGCGATCTTTTGATTTTGCTTTGTAAAAACAAGATCAAAAGATCGCAGCCTTCGGCAGCTCCTACGGTGTTCGGTGGTGGTCAGGGATATGTCGCATTCGGTGTAGAGCCTTGCGCCAATGTCGGGTACGGTTAAATCCCCCCGACGCGAAACAAGGATCGCTTCATGACGTTCTCATTTTCTCGCTCCCTGCTGGCCGCCAGTCTCGGCCTGTCTCTCGCCTTCAGCGCTGCTCACGCTTTCGCCGAACCGCATAAACAAGTGCTCGCCGATGCCGGGCAATACCAGCCAGAAGCGCTGAAACTGCTGGAACGGCTGGTCAATATCGACTCCGGTTCCGGCTATGAACCGGGCCTCAAGCAAGTCAGCGACATCGCCATCGACGAGCTGAAAAAACTCGGCGCGACCATCGAACTGGTGCCCAATACGCCGGAAAAATCCAACCATGTCCTGGCCACGTTCAAAGGCACCGGCAAGGCGAAAATTCTGTTGATGGCGCACATGGACACGGTGTTCAAGGAAGGTTCGGCGGCCGAGCGGCCATTCCACATCAAGGACGGTCGTGCTTACGGGCCGGGGGTGATGGATGACAAGGGCGGCATCGTCGCCGGGATCTATGCGCTGAAAGTCCTGAAAAACCTCGACTTCAAGGACTACGCGCAAATCACCTTCCTGCTCGACGCCAGCGAAGAAACCGGTTCGGACGTCGCCACCGACCTGATCAAGAAAACCGCCAAACAACACGACGTGACCCTCAACCTTGAGCCGGGCCGCCCGGCCGATGGCCTGGTGGTGTGGCGCAAGGGCAGTGCGACAGCGCTGGTCGAGGTCAAGGGCAAAGCCGCACACGCCGGCGTCGCCCCGGAACTGGGGCGCAACGCAGCGATGGAGGCGGCGCATCAGATTCTGCAACTGGGCAAACTCGGCGATGAGGCGAAGAAAACCACCATCAACTTCACCGTGCTCAAGGCCGGCGATCGCACCAACGTGATTCCCGATCAAGCCACGGCCAAGGCTGACGTGCGCGCGGCGGTGCCGGAGGAGTTTGACCGGATCGAGCAGGACCTTGCGCGGGTGTCCCAGGACAAGCTGATTCCTGAGACTGAAGTGAAGACGTCTCTGCAGCGCGGCTTGCCGCCGATGCCGCAGACTCCCGAGTCGGATCGCTTGATGGCCATGGCCCAGGGAATTTACGGCGAGATTGGCCGCAAATTGACCGAGGAGGGCAGTGGCGGCGCGGCGGATGCCAGTCTGTCGGCCGGGGTCGGTACGCCGACGCTGGATGGCTTCGGGATTGTCGGCGGCAATATTCACACGCCGGAGGAGTACGCCGAGGTGGCGAGCGTGGCGCCGCGGATTTATCTGTTGTCGCGGATGATCATGGAGTTGGCCAAGCCGCGGTGAGGGTTTGATCGTTCCCTCGCTCTGCGTGGGAATGTCTCAACGGACGCTCCGCGTTCGGCTCTGGAAGGGACGCGGAGCGTCCCGGGCTGCATTCCCACGCGGAGCGTGGGAACGATCATTAAGCCGCGGTGAGGTGGTCTGCGGTGTGATGAGGTCGGCGGGGTGCCAGATAAATCGGCCCCTCACCCTAACCCTCTCCCAGAGGGAGAGGGGACTGACCGTGTTGTTTGTGTTCCATGTGGCAACCGGCAGATCAAGTTGAATGCAAATTCGCATTCAACGCGGTCTCTCACGTCGGCGTAGATCCAGAGCATCCCCCAATCAGTTCCCTCTCCCTCTGGGAGAGGGCTAGGGTGAGGGGCTTTTGTGGGAAAAGTGGAAGGCGCGGACGGCGTACAACTTTCCAAGACGTTTCCTACAACGTACCCTGTTGCCGCATTTCGGTATCGACCCCTATAGTTCGGGCTCGCGGAAAAACACCGCGAACGACCTTGGCCGGTCGATACAGAGACGTACAGTCTGCCCAACATATTCAGTCGATGTTTGTCTGTGATGTTGTGTTATGGCAGCTGTGCGTGGGACACCTTCGGGTGTGCCGGTTCCTGTATCCGGTCGGCCAACCCGCGTACGGCTGCCACCTTCCTCGTTTGGCCGCGACTGGTGGTAGCTCTCTCAATACAGGAGTTATACCAATGTGTGATCAAGTAATGCCCCGCTTCCTCCCCATCGACACCTACGACGCCGAATCCCCGGTGCTCTTCCTCAACACCCATTCAGAACTTAGCGACATGGCCGCCTGTGCGATGCACCGGTTTGTGGTCGTGCGCGATCTGGCTGACACCTTTGCCAGTCTCAACCTCAAGGGCATTTCCGACTGTGATCTGACTCGGGTGACCAGCGCGGTGCATCTGTTGATGCGCGAGGGCTGTGCGATTCTGAATGTGATTCAGGCGCGGGCGCTGCAGCGGGAGGAGGCTTACAAGACACCGGTTTAGCGGTGTAGCGGCAGACGCCTTCGCGAGCAAGCTCGCTCCCACAGTGGATCTTGGGTGAACACAATATTCATGTTCGACACCGATCAAATGTGGGAGCGAGCTTGCTCGCGAAGGGGCCGGTGAGGCGTGTGCATCACTCCTTGACGCTCATGTATTCCTTGGCCCAGAGAATGTATTCCTCCGGCTGGGTATAGGTGTGGGTCAGTTCGGTCGCGCTCAGGTCGGAGGCCTGGGTAAAGATCTGCCGCTGTTCGCGCAGGCTGTCGTACGTCGCTTTGATCGCCGCAAAGTAAGCGCCATGCCCGTCAATGGTCACGCGCACACCCAGTTCGGCCAGACGTTTGTCGTCGCGCAGCGCCGGGTTGCCGTAGGTCACCAGCATCAACGGTACGTTCAGGTGTTCGGCGATTTGTTCGAGCTGATCGAAATCCTGAATCCCGACCATGCAGATGCCGTCAGCGCCGGCCGCCTGATACTGGCGAGTGCGGCTGATGATTTCCTGGTTCGGCAGGATGCCGGCATTGGTACGGGCGATGATCGCCATTTCCGTATCAACCCGGGCTTCCAGCGCCGCGCGGATTTTGCCGACGCCTTCGGCGACGGTGATCAGGTCGGTGGATTTGCGGCCGAATTGCGCCGGCAGCAAGGTGTCTTCGATGGTCAGGGCGGCGACGCCGGCGCGTTCCAGTTCAACGATGGTGCGCATCACGTTGAGGGCGTTGCCGTAGCCGTGGTCGGCGTCGGCGATCACCGGCAATTGGGCGACGCGGCCGATGCGGGTGGCCTGTTCGGCGAACTCGCTGAGGGTGATCAGGGCAAAATCCGGGGCACCCAGCACCTGCAACGAGGCCACGGAACCACCGAGGATCCCCACCTCAAAACCCAGGTCAGCGGCAATGCGCGCGGACATCGGATCGAACACCGAAGCCGTGTGATAGCAGGTGTCGGAAGCCAGCAGTTGGCGGAAGTTACGGCGCAAATCTTGATGGGAAAGCCTGGTCATACGAGTTCCACCAATACAAAGGAATGGAAAGGCTTGAACAAAGGTGTCAACGCCGAAGAATGAAAAGGCTATCACGCGAATGGGTCAAGGATCATGACGAATTTGCAAGGGACAGGTTGTCGCGGACTCTTTTGCTGAAAGGATTTACCTTTTTGCGGTGATGACCGTCAGGCCGCCTCCGCCTGTTGCTGTTGGTTGGGCAGCATCACCGCGCGTACCGAATTGCCCGGTTGCAGTTGCAGGCGCTTGGCGGTGAGGCGGTCGATCACCAGGCTGCTGCCGACCCGGCGGGCGCGGGCGACGGTGATGCGACAGTTTTCCAGACGCCGGTTGTGAATCAGCCACAGCGGCGCCTGTTCGTCCGGGCTGCCGAGGCTCAGGGTCAACTCGACGCTTTCACGTACGGTGCGAATGCTGCGCACCGGCGCTTCGATCACCGGGCCGCCGTCGAAAATGTCGATGTAGCCTTTGTGGGTAAAACCTTCGGCCTGGAGGATTTTCAGCGCCGGCTCGGTATTGGGGTGTGCCTGGCCGATCGCGGCCTGGGCCTGTTCGGTGAGCAGGCAGGTGTACAACGGCTGGCGCGGCATCAGTTCGGCAATGAACGACTTGTTGCCCAGCCCGGACAAGTGATCGGCATGGCTGAAGTCCATTTGAAAGAAATGCCGGCCCAGACTGTCCCAGAACGGTGAACAACCGTGCTCATCGGCGCTGCCGCGCAGTTCGGCAATCATCTTCTCGCCGAACAGGTGCGGGAATTCGGCAACGAACAGCAAACGCCCCAGCGAGAGCAGGCGGCCATTGCTGCCGTGGCGCTGATCATGGCCGAGAAACAGCGAGCACAGCTCCGATTGGCCGGTCAGTTCGTTGTTAAGAAACAGCGTCGGGATCTGCCGCTGAATACCCAGATCCGGCGCCGAACTCACCGTCAACCCGACCCGATAGTTGTACCACGGCTCGCGCAGGCCGACCGCCCCGGCCAGTGCGCTGACACCGACCACGCGCATGTCGTCGTCTTCGAGCACAAACAAGTAGTCAGCGTCGGCCCGTTCCACCTGTTCGGCGAACGCCCGTTGCGCCCAGCGGACCCGGTGGGACAGGCGATCTTCGTTGGCCGGCAGGGTGGTGAACCCCGGGCCGGCCTGTTGCACCAGTGCCATCAAGGCTGGCAGGTCGCTGACTTTGACCGGGCGGACAATCATGCTGTAACTCCTTCTGCGCGCCTGTTCGGGCACTGTCGTTGGCTGCGTAACCGCGCGGGTTTCACAGGGCAATCAGCCGGATCTGGCTGCCATCGGTCACGTTCAGCGCCGCACATATCGCAGGGGTGAGGGACAGCGGTTGATCGGGTTGATAATCGAGTTCGGCAATGATCGCGCGAAAGCCGTGCAGGGCGTCGTTGCTCAGCAGGTAACGGCCACGGGCATCGATCTGTGGCCGTTGCTGCACCGTTGCAGTCAGGCTGTGGGCAATCGACCGGATATTCGCGGTGCGCGCATACAGGGTCGGGCCAGCGTCGAACAGGTCGATGTAGCTATTGGTTTCGAAGCCTTCACGCTCAAGAATGTCGAACGCTTCCTGACCGTCCGGGTGAATGCGACCGATACAGTCCTGCGCCGCTTGTGGCAGCATCGGCACGTAAATCGGGTATTGCGGCATCAGTTCGGCGAGAAACGTGCGGCTTTGCAGCCCGCACAGGCGCTCGGCTTCTGCGTAAGGCAGGTCGAAGAAGTGCTTGCCCAGCGCATCCCAGAACGGCGAATGGCCGGCCTCGTCGCTGTAGCCGACGATTTCAGTAATCACGGCCTCGGCAAAGCGCGGCGCATGGGCGGCGATGAACAACAGCCGCGCCCGTGACAGCAACTCGGAGAACGGCGTGCGCACCAGTCCTGCGTCGATGTGAAAACCGCGCAGCAGCGTGTGGTCGTTGAGGTCGTGACACAGCGACAGCGCTGGCACGCCGTGTTCAATGTTCAGCTCGCGTGATGCACTGGTGAAATGGCGGTTGCGCAGGCTGTAGAACGGCTCGTTGAAGCCTGCCTTGGCAAGAATTTCCGAACAGCCGACCAGCCGTTGGCTGTCCAGATCCTCCAGCACGAAGAAATAATTCTCCGCGCCGTGAGTCGCCGCCGCGCTGGCGAACGAAGCACAGGAACCGGCGATTTTCTCGCGCAGACGCTCGCGGTCGTCCGGCAAGGAGGTCACGCCCACCAGACTGTCGCGGGCCAATTGTTGTAGCTGGGGCAGATCAGTCTGTTCGACTGGGCGTAAGACCAGCATGGATATACTCCTGTATCAAAAGGTTCGGCAAAGCGCCGAACCTGACTATCACTGTCGGTTTCCACGCGATAAATCGGCGGTCGCCTGATTTGTTGTCAGACGCCGCTCTTTTTCTTGTCAGCCATTGCTCGGGTCAGGTAGCGCGGTGCTGGCGCCGAGCTTGTTGAGGAAGAACAGGTACACCAGACCCAGGGCAATCCAGATCAGGCCGAGCTTCTGCGCATCGACGCCCATGTTGTACATGATGGCCGCGACGATGATGAAGCCGATCACCGGGCAGATCAGGTGACGCACGACCTGACCGGACTTCTGCCGACGCCAGTAGTAGTTGATCACTGTCAGGTGCAGCAGCATGAAACCGCTGAGCGCGCCGAAGTTGACCAGCGAGGTGAGGGTGTCGACCGAGTTGATGAACAGGTAGCAGATCACCAGCGACAGCACGGCGACCAGGTAAATGCTCAGATACGGCGTGTTGTGTTTCGGGTGCACCTTGGCCAGCACCTTCGGCAGTTTGCCGTCGCGGGCCATGCCGAACAGCAGGCGCGAGACTGCCGCTTGCGAGGTGATGGCCACGGCCACGCCCCAAGCCAATGCCGTCGCGACACCGGTCAGGGTCGCCAGCCAGCTGCCAGCGGCGATTTCGGCGATTTCATAGAACGCGGTGTCGGCGGATTTGAAACCCATGCCGGCCGCCAGATCGGTGGCGATCCAGGTTTGTGCAACGAAAATCACGCCCATGACCACCAGTGTGATCAGCGCGGCTTTGCCGACGCTCTTGCCCGGATCGCCCTTGATTTCTTCAGCGAGCGTCGAAATCGCATCGAAGCCAAGGAACGACAGCACGGCAATCGACACCGCTTGCATCAGCAAGGCGAAGTTGAAGGTTTCCGGGTGATACAGCGGCGCCAGGGTCAGCTCGCCGTTACCGCCACCGTTGTGCAGAGCATTCCAGGCGTAGAACAGGAAGATCCCCAGCACCACCAGTTGCGCCAGCAGAAAGATGATGTTCATCCGAGCGGTAAAGGTGATGCCGCGCAGGTTGACAAAGGTCGCGCTGACCAGGAAAGCCAGAATGAAGCCGACTTTCGGAATGTCCGGGTACAAATGGTTGAGCGCCATCGCCGCGTAGACGTAGAGCAGCGGTGGAATCAGCAGGTAATCGAGCAGCATCAGCCAGCCGGCGATGAAGCCGACGTGCTGATTAAGGCCGCGTTGCGCGTAGGAGTACACGGAGCCGGCAATCGGAAAAGCCTTGGCCATGCTGCCGTAGCTCAGCGCGGTGAACAGCATCGCGACCATGCCGATGATGTACGCCAGCGGCACCATCCCCGGGGCCTCGGCGTTGACATAGCCATACACACCGAACGGGGCGATGGGGATCATGAAGATCATCCCGTACACCACCAGGTCGGTCAGCGTCAGGCTACGTTTCAACTCTTGCTTGTAGCCGAATTCTTCAATTTCCATGAAGCGCAACTCCTTGTAAGCCAGTCGGTCGTTTTAGTTGTTATCGGTCCATCGTTTACAGCGTCAGCAGTCTTTCATTCATTACAGCAATGGTGCGAGGTATCCAGCCCAGCGCGATACGGCTTCGGGGCTGCGCAGCAAGTCATTGCGCACCTCGATCAACACCGAGTCGAGGCCACGGGCATCGCCGTGCACCGGCACGGTCATGTCGCCCAGCGGATCGATCTTGTACGGCTGATTGCCGGCCACCTTCAGCGGGTGTTCGCCGAGGCCGTCGAGCAGGCGTTGCGCGTAGGCCCTGGCCTGACCGAACAGCACGCCGACTTCCAGTGGTCGCGGCTGGCCGTAATACACCGGGGTGAAACTGTGAATCCCCACGACACGCACCGCTTGACCCTGGGCAACACGTTCGTCGATCAAGGTCTGCAAACGTGCGTGAAACGGTTTGAACAGGGTCTGGCGGCGGTATTCGCGGGTGGCTTCGTCCAGTTCGCGGTTGCCCGGCACCTGATAAATCTCGCTTTGCGCAGGAATGCTGTCCGGCGCATGCCGTGGCCGGTTCAGATCAATCAGCAGTCGCGAATAATTGGCGCTCAACAGCGTTGCGCCAAGCATCTGCGACAACTGCTCGGCCAGTTGCAGCGCACCAATGTCCCAGGCGATGTGTTCAGCGGCAGCAGCTTCGTCCAGGCCCAGATTGTTCAGGGCGCCGGGGATGTAGCGGCTGGCGTGTTCGCACACCAGAATCAACGGATGCGTCGAGTCAGCGCGGCTCAGGTTGTAGGCCGGTCGGGTGTACAACCCCAGCTCGGCGGATTCAGTACAGGCGTGCATAGTGCTCACACAAGTCAGCGGGCGAGAGCTGTTCCGTCAGCGCCAGTTCCTCGGTTTTCAGGGCGTAGTAGGTGTCGAGCAGCGGCTTGGGCAGCCATTGGGTGAAGGTGCCACTGTCGCGCAGGCAATCCAGCGCCTGGGCCAGCGAGGCGGGCAGGGCGACGATGCCCCGGGCCTGGCGTTGCTCATCGTTGAGTGAATCGGGAATTTCATTGGTGATCGCGTTCAGCGCCAGACGCTGTTCGATGCCCAGTCGTCCGGCAATCAGCAGCGCCGCCATGGCCAGATGTGGTGAGGCGGTGGCGTCCATGGCGCGGAATTCGAGATTGAACTGGTTGGCCACAGGCTTGCCACCCAGGGTTACAGTCGGGCAGATGCGCAGCGCCGCCTCGCGGTTCTGTTGACCCAGACAAGCGTAAGACGCGCTCCAGTGATGCGGCTGCAAGCGCTCGTATGACACCGGCGTCGGGGCGGTGAACGCACACAGTGCCGGCAAGTAATGCAGGATTCCCGCCGCCCAGTGCTGGCCGAGGCTCGACAGTCCGTTGCTGGTGCCGGCGTCGTACAGCGTCGGCTGACCGGCCAGGTCGAGCAGGCTGACGTGCAGGTGCACGCCGTTGCACACCGCGTCGGCGGCGGTCTTCGGCGCGAAGCTCAAGTCCAGGCCCATTTGCCGGGCGATCTCGCGGGTGATCTCGCGCACGTTGACGGCGCGATCGGCCGCCGCCACGCCGAGCGTCGGGCGACAGGTGATCTCGTATTGATGTTTGCCGTATTCGGGCAGAAACATTTCCGGCTCGACGCCACCGGCGCGCAAGGCACTGAGCAGCCAGCCGCCGAACTCGGCGCCCTGACGCTGGGCTTCGAGGGAAAATGCCAGATGCTCGGCAAAACCGGCGTGCAGGTTGAATTCGTGTTCGAACGCGGCGTTGACCTGCAAGCCCAGTCCATCGCGGTAACGCTCGATTTCATCGCGCAACAGCGTGCGCGGGCAGGCGCCCCAGGGGCGGCCATCGGTTTCGCGGATATCGCCGTGGATGAAATCCAGCGCCGGCGCATCGGCGTCCGGGCCGTTGCCGACGGTGACGCGGCTGCTCAGATCGGGAATCAGCCTCAGGTCGCCATACGCGCCCCACGGATTGGTCGAGGCAATGATGTCCTGCGGCGTCAACGCGCTGTTGGCCGGCACCCAGCCGCACCCTGCAGCTTGATAATGCTCAAGCTCATCGGTGGGAAACGAGCGGCCACGGGTGATGCCGATCAGGTCGGTGGTGACCAGCGTGGTCATCGGCAGCGGTGTCAGGCGGGCGCTCATGGCTGCATCTCCTGCAGGCGGGCGAGCACGGTGTCGGTGTCGGTGATCCAGCAGTAACCCTTGATCGCATTCAGGCAGGCGTGATGGCGTTCGGCGCTGTAGGTGGCGCAGGCGTCCTCGACCAGCGTGACCAGATAGCCGCGATCGGCGGCGTCGCGCACGGCCATGTCGACGCACTGGTCGGTGACGATGCCGGCGATGATCAGGTGACGGGTTTCCAGGTTGCGCAGCACGTAATCGATGTTGGTTGAGTTGAAGACGCCCGATGAGGTCTTCGGCAGGACGATTTCGTTTTCCACCGGGCTCAGGTCTTCAATGATCCTGGCCTGCACGCTGCCTTTGGGCAGGTGCATGTCCGAGAGTTTGTGGTCGAGCGAGCGGTCGCGACCATCTGCGGTGAGGCTTTCGATAATGGTGTGCAGCACGTTCTGCTGCGTTTCGCGAAAAGCGCTGAGCAAGCGACGCTGGTTGGGCACCACCTGCATGTGCGCCCGGGTCAGGAAATACTCGGCGTCAGGCCCGTTGAGGTGCGCGTCGAACTGCGGTTCGAGCCAGGCACGCTGCATGTCCACCAGCAACAGTGCGGTGTGATCGGTGACGAACGGCAAGTCCCGCGGCGAGCGGTGGGGAAGGCTGAACATCCTTATTTATCCTCCAGCAGATGGGTGTTGAAGTCATTGCGCAGGGCATCGATGCCTTCCAGGCGATCGGCGAGGTTTTCGGTGCGCAGGGTCAGGCAGGCAATGAGTGCCTCGACCTGCGCCAGCGCGGGCACCATGGTGTCGAACGGCGAGGCCGATTCCACCGGCGCGCTGATGATCAGGTCGGCCAGTTCGCGCAGTGGCGAGGCATAGATGTCAGTGAACAACACCACGCGCGCGTTGTTGTTTTTCGCCGCACTGGCGACCCGCAAGGCCTGGGTCTGGTAGCGGCGATAGTCGAACAGCAGCACCACGTCCTGACGTTGCAGATCAAACAGGCGATCCGGCAGTTGCGCGTTGTCTTCCAGGGCGAAGCAGCCGGGGCGCAGCAGGCGCAGGTGATTGAGCAGGTAAGTCGCCATCAGGCTGCTGAAGCGCCCGCCGAAGCAGTACACCTGATGCCGGGCATCGAGCAGCCAGTCGGTGAGAATGCGCACGTCTTCCGGCTGGGTCAGCGATTGGGTTTCGAGCAGCAGGCGATGGCTGTCGCCCAGATAGTGGCTCCAGGCGTCGTCCTTGTGCTGATGAGCGCGCGGTTGCAGCAGCGTGCGCGGCGAGCGCAAGCGATGGTCCATGTCGCTGAGCAGCGCTTCCTGGAATTCGGCGTAACCACCGAAGCCGAGTTTTTTCACCAGCCGCACAATGGTCGGATCGCTGACCCCGGCATGTTCGGCCAGACGCGCCATCGGCCCCAGACCGTTGCGTGGGTACTGATCAAGCAAGGCGCGAACGACTTTGCGCTCCGACGGCGTAAGATCCAGGCCGGGATCGGTGATCAGGTCTCTGAGAGGGGGCATCCGGGCTCCTGCTGGATGAGGGTGTTGAATTCGCTTCATAATCCGTTAAAACAGTATTTATGTAACTGGCATTACATGTCTAGTGAATTTTTTATCGTGTTGAAAAGGCCCCAAAATAGGGCGAGACGCCCGTGTAACAAGGACTACACGGAGTTCGACAGGGCTTGTAGTCCATCGCCCACGACAGTGTCAGAGATTGCCGTATTTCTGCTTTTGTCCGCACTTGCCGCGTCCATTCAGCCACCCTGCAGCCCCCGGTTTACGGCACAATTACCGACAGAACGGCTTTGCGCCGCTGATTTTCATGAAGGCCCACCGGAGCGATCCCTGTGCAGACCACTCGTTTGACATTGATTTGCCATGCGCGAACCGTCGCACAGAAATTGGCGTGTTTTCCTACGAATGAACCTGTTGAAAATAGCGGTCTGGCATCGGCCGAATTGGCGGAACGTTTCGACGCCGCGCGACGCTTGATTTGCGCGCCGGAGTTGCGCACGCGCCAGACAGCGGCGTGGTTTGGCGCGGACGCGCAGGTTGATGAGGCGCTGCGTGATTGTGATTGGGGGCGCTGGCACGGCATCTCGATCAAAGCCCTGCAAGCCTCGGAAGCAGAAGCGCTGCACACCTGGCTCGAAGACCCGCAAACCAGCCCCCACGGCGGTGAGTCGGTGGCGCAGTTGTGTGAGCGTGTGGCGCAATGGCTGGCCAGTCTGCAAACCACGCCGGAACATGTAGTGGCGGTGACGCATCCGTTTGTCATCCGCGCTGCGCTGATCCACGTGATGCGCTGTTCGGCGTTCCATGACATTGATGTCGAACCATTGTCGATGCTCGAACTGCGCTTCACCGGGCGCTGGCGCCTGTGTCTTAAAGGAGCTTTGTGATGAAACAACTGCTGGTGATCGGCATCGGTGCCGGCAATCCCGACTACATCACGATGCAGGCGGTGAAGGCGCTGAACCGGGTCGATGTGTTCTTCCTGATGGATAAAGGCCAGAGCAAGGACACGTTGATCGACCTGCGTCGCGACATGTGTGAGCGCTACATCGACGACCCTGACTATCGCTTCGTCGAAGCTCACAGCCCGGAACGCGAGCGCGGCGATATCGACTACACGGCCAGTGTCGATGACTTGAACCGTGCCAAGCAGAAAACCTTCGAACGCCTTATCAATGAGGAATTGTCCGACGGCCAGTGCGGTGGTTTCCTGGTGTGGGGCGACCCGGCGTTGTACGACAGCACCGTGCGTATCCTCCAGGCCATTCTGGCCTCGGGCACGTGCGTCTTCGAGTTTGACGTGATTCCCGGGATCACCAGCGTTCAGGCGTTGGCGGCGCAGCACAAGGTGCCGCTGAACACGATCGGTCGTTCCATCGAAATCACCACCGGGCGGCGTTTGGCGGCAGGGCAGGTGAGTGATACGGACAGTCTGGTGGTGATGCTCGATGCCGAGGATGCGTATCAGCGGGTCGCCGATCAGCAGACCGAGATTTACTGGGGGGCTTACCTGGGCACGCCGGATGAGATTCTGATCAGGGGCAGGCTGGCGGATGTCGCGGAGGAAATCGAGCGGGTGCGCAAGGTGGCGCGGGCGGAACATGGGTGGATCATGGATACGTACTTGCTGCGTAAGCCCTAGATCGTTGGTGCTTTGAGTGGCCCTATCGCGAGCAGGCTCACTCCTACAATTGAATGGGTTCACAATTCCAATGTAGGAGTGAGCCTGCTCGCGATAGGGCCGCAACATTCGAAGTACATTTCGAACAGGCAAAAAAACACCCGGTGCAACGCAAGTCGCACCGGGTTTTTGTTGCCAGAAAACAGCGGATGTCGTGGATCCGCCGTTCTCTGTTGAACTCTTGGTTATGCGCGTTCCAGCGCCAGCGCCACACCCTGACCGCCGCCGATGCACAGGGTCGCCAGACCCTTTTTCGCATCACGCTTGATCATTTCATGCACCAGCGTCACCAGCACGCGGCAACCCGATGCACCGATCGGATGGCCCAACGCGATGGCGCCGCCGTTGACGTTGACCTTGTCCAGATCCCATTGCAGATCCTTGGCCACTGCCAGCGATTGTGCGGCGAAGGCTTCGTTGGCTTCGATCAGGTCGAGCTGGCCGATATCCCAGCCGGCCTTGTCGAGGCAGCGACGGGTCGCCGATACCGGGCCGATGCCCATGATCGCCGGATCGACGCCTGCGTTGGCATAAGCGGCGATGGTGGCCAGTACGGGCAGGCCGAGGGATTTGGCTTTCTCTGCGCTCATCAGAATCACGGCGGCAGCGCCATCGTTCAGCGACGAGGCGTTGCCCGCAGTGACACTGCCGTCCTTCTTGAACGCCGGGCGCAGTTTTGCCAGGGATTGGGCAGTGGTGTCGCCACGTGGCTGTTCGTCGACCTTGAAGGCAACCGGATCGCCTTTGCGCTGCGGGATCAGGATCGGCGTGATCTCATCGACAAAGCGACCGGCCTCAATGGCGGCAGCGGCTTTCTGCTGAGAAGCGGCGGCGAAAGCATCTTGCTGCTCACGGCTGATCTCATATTTGTCGACCAGGTTCTCGGCAGTGATGCCCATGTGGTAGTCGTTGAACGCATCCCACAAGCCATCGCTGATCATGGTGTCGACGATTTGCGCGTGGCCCATGCGCAGACCGGTGCGTGCGCCCGGCATGACGTAGTTGGACAGGCTCATGTTTTCCTGGCCACCGGCGATGATCACGTCAGCGTCGCCGCAACGGATCGCCTGTGCACCGAGGTGCAGGGCTTTGAGGCCCGAACCGCACACCTTGTTCAGGGTCATGGCAGGTACTGCGTGCGGCAGGCCAGCCTTGATCGCAGCCTGACGCGCCGGGTTCTGGCCGGCGCCGGCGGTCAGCACCTGGCCCATAATCACTTCATCGACCTGCGCACCGTCCAGCCCGGTCTGTTCGAGCAATTGGCGGATCACCGCCGCGCCCAGATCAACGGCGGACACGCTGGCCAGGGAACCCTGGAAACTGCCGATCGCGGTACGCGTGGCGGCAACAATTACGACGTCTTGCATTTTCGAATTCCTCACTGGGCAGCGAACTGCATTTCCGGTACGTGATCCGGGACGATCAGTTTACCAGCGGTTTTGGCGACGATTTCCTCGACGCTGACGCCAGGTGCGCGTTCCTTGAGGACAAAAGCGCCATTTTCGATTTCCAGGTAGGCGAGGTCGGTCAGCACGCGCTTGATGCAGCCGGCGCCAGTCAGCGGCAGGCTGCATTTGGACAGCAGCTTGGACTCACCGTCCTTCGATGCGTGGGTCATGATCACGATGATGTTGTCGGCGCCGGCCACCAGATCCATCGCGCCGCCCATGCCCTTGACCAGTTTGCCGGGGATCATCCACGAGGCGATGTTGCCTTCGACGTCGACTTCGAACGCGCCAAGCACGGTCAGGTCGACATGGCCACCGCGAATCATCGCAAAGGATTCCGCGGAGTTGAAAATCGACGCGCCGATGCGTGCGGTCACGGTCTGTTTGCCGGCGTTGATCATGTCGGCATCGATGGTGTCTTCGGTCGGAAACGGGCCCATGCCGAGCAGGCCGTTTTCCGATTGCAGCATGACTTCCATGCCGTCGGGAATGTAGTTGGCGACCAGGGTCGGAATGCCGATGCCGAGGTTCACATAAAAGCCGTCCTGCATTTCGCGGGCGACGCGCTGAGCCATTTGTTCGCGGGTAAGTGCCATGTTTTTATTCTCCGTCAGCCTGAATTATTTGCGGATGGTGCGCTGTTCGATGCGTTTTTCGAACGTGCCGCAAATGACCCGATCGACGTAGATGCCCGGGGTGTGGATCTGCGAGGGATCGAGTTCGCCGGGTTCGACGATTTCTTCGACTTCAACCACGGTGATTTTGCCGGCGGTGGCGGCCAGTGGGTTGAAGTTCTGCGCGGTGTGACGGTAGATGACATTGCCGAAGTGGTCGGCTTTCCAGCCTTTGACGATGGCGAAGTCGCCGGTGATGGATTCTTCCATCAGGTACTTGCGACCCTTGAACTCGCGCACTTCCTTGCCTTCGGCGACGGGGGTGCCGACGCCGGTGGCGGTGAAGAAGGCCGGAATGCCGGCGCCGCCTGCGCGCATTTTCTCGGCGAGGGTGCCTTGCGGGGTCAGGATGACTTCGATGTCGCCCTTGAGCAGTTGCTCTTCGAACAGCTTGTTTTCGCCGACGTAGGAGGCGATGACTTTGCTGATCTGACGATCGGTGAGCAGCACGCCGAGGCCGAAACCGTCGACGCCGCAGTTGTTGGAGACGACGGTGAGGTCGCGGGTGCCTTTGCGCTTGATCTCGGCGATCAGGTTTTCCGGAATGCCGCACAGACCGAAGCCGCCGGCGATAACGGTCATGCCGTCTTCAAGCCCGGCCAGGGCTTCCTCGTAGGAACTCACGCGCTTGTCGAAACCTGCCATATGCACCTCTTTTATTATTTGCGGGCGGCTGGCTAGCCGAATGACTGGAGTGTCGCGCCGGTGGATATATTTGTTAAGTTGATTTTTAAGGTTGATTGATAGATAAAACTCAATAGTTGCGTTATGGCTTGCGGCTTAACGCTGGATCGTTCCTGAGGCTTGAGTATGACCATCAAACAGATTCGCGCCTTCCTCGCTGTGGCCCAGAGCCTGAGTTTCGCCGTGGCCTGCGAGCGTCTGCACCTGTCGCAATCGGCGTTGAGCCTGACCATCAAAGCGCTGGAAGAGGGCCTGGGCGGGCGCCTGTTCAGCCGCAACACGCGCAACGTCGCGATGACTGCGGAAGGCGAATCGCTGCTGCCGCTGGCGCGACGGCTAATTGCCGACTGGGACAACGCCGAAGACGAAATGCGTCAACGCTTCAGCTTGCAGCGCGGGCGGGTAACGCTGGCGGCGATGCCGTCGTTTGCCGGCAACCTGCTGCCGCCGATCCTCAAGACGTTTCGTGCGCGCTATCCGAACGTCAATGTCACCGTCAATGACGTGATCAACGAGCAAGTGCTGGAAATGGTCCGTGACCGTCAGGTTGAACTGGGGGTGGCGTTCGAGCCGATGCAAAACACGTCGATGACGTTTACGCCGCTGTACAGGGATCGCTTCGTCGCGGTGGTGTCGAAGGATTCGCCGTTGGCGCAGCGCAGCGAGATCGATTGGCAGACGTTATTGCAGGAGTCGTTCATCACCTTGCAGCGGCCATCAACGGTGCGGGTGATGCTCGAAGAACACTTGCAGGCGCGGGGCATGAAGTTGCCGGTGGAGTTTGAAAGCCATCAATTGGCAACAGTCGGGCGGATGGTCGCCAGTGGGCTGGGTGTCAGCGCCGTCCCGGCGTTGTGCGCCGAGCAGATGCAGGAGTTGGGTGGCCATTGCCTGACGCTGGATGATTCGGTGGAGCGAGCCATCGGCGTGCTGACCGAGCCGGGCAATGAACTGTCGGCAGCGGCGCAGGCGTTGTTCGATATTCTCAAGGCTGAAGATCTGGGGCGGCTGTGAGATCTACCCCCTCACCTGATCTGGTCAAACGATACTGGACACAGTTATAGGGTTTTGTTCATTTCTCATGCCGCCAGGGCCTCCATGGCTACCGGAGTCCTATAACCGTTGTGGCTGTGCAGCCTGATCCGATTGTAATAGTGGGTCAGGTAGCGCAACACATCGGTACTGGCTTCGTCTTCGTTTCGGTAGCCGGCCTTGGGTATCCATTCAGATTTCAAACTGCCAAAGAAACGTTCCATCGGAGCGTTATCCCAGCAGTTTCCCCGTCGACTCATGCTTTGTTTTATCCGCATGTCCGACAACGTTTCACGGAACATTTTGCTGCTGTAATGACAGCCCTGATCCGAATGGAACATTAAGTTTTCAGGCCGTCCTCGCGACTCGAAAGCCACCTTCAAGGCTTGACAGGTTAGTGCTGAATCCGGGCTTCGGGACATCGCCCAGCCGACGATGCGTCGGGCATGCAGATCAAGTACCGCAGCCAGATAAACCCAGTAAGTACCCGCCCAGATGTAAGTCACGTCGCCACACCACACTTGATTGGGCGCCTCGACGTTGAATTTACGCTCCAAATGGTTAGGGGCGTATTGAGCCTCCGCGCCGCTGGGTTTGTAACGATGCCTGCGCCGTTGCTGGCTCTTTAATCCAATTTCGCGCATCAGGCTACGAGCCATGTAGCGACCTACAGACTCCTTTTCGTTACGCAACGCCTCTGACAGGCCTCGCGCGCCCATCGAACCGCGACTTTGCTGATGCAGTTCAACAGCCTTGATCTTGAGGCGATCGCGTTCAACATCAACTTTTGTGCCCTGTTTCAACCGGTCGTAAAAACTGCTGCGGTTGATTCCAAACACACCACACAACTCGGTTCTTGGATATTGCTCGCTTAACTCCTCGACCAGCCTTATCGATCGAGGGAATCCGACATCAAGAGAGCTGTAGCCTTTTTTAAGATTTCTTTCTCACGCTCAATCCGTCGGATTTTTGCTTCCAGTTCCTGAATGCGTTGTTGATCGGGTGTCATGGCCTTGGATCTTTCGGGCGTCTTGCCGTTGCGCTCCTGGCGCAACTGCTCAACCCAGCGGCGCAGAGCGGTCGGGCCCACCCCCATCGCTTCGCAGGCCTCACTTACTGAATAATCTTTATCCAGTACCAAGCAAGCCGCGTCCCGTTTGAAATCTGTCGAAAAGTACCGTCTAGTCAAAATTACACCTCGTCGTTGGGCGTAGATTACGCCCTTCAGGGGTGTCCAGAATCATTAAGCCAGATCAACCCCAACCCTCTCCCCCAGGGGGGCGAGGGGGAAAGGGAGCCAATTGGGGATTTCTCAAATCCTGAGTTCGACTCGAAATTTTCAGGTCGATGTGTGCTTGTCAACAATTCGGTCAGTCCCCTCTCCCTTGGGCTAGGGCTAGGGCGAAGGGAGATGATCGGGGGTTCTTCAGCTTGTGGGCTCGACTCAGCATTTTCAGGTCGCCGTATTCAGGCCTGACAACTCGGTCAGTTCCCTCTCCCTTGGGAGAGGGCTAGGGTGAGGGGCTTGGATCCTGAGTCGAGCGCAGAGTGCAGCAACTCACCGAATCAACTGCCGTACCAATAAAGGCAAAAGCTGTTCACACGACGCTTCAATCTTCAAATCCAGCAAATCATCCGCACGGGTCTTGCCGAGATTGATCGCCATCAGCGGTTTTCCGCGTTCGGCAATCACCCGGCACAGGCGAAACGCCGAGTAAGCCATCAACGAAGACCCCACCACCAACATCCCCGCCGCATTTTCTGCCGCCGCCATCGCCCGTGCCGCCGTAGGCTGCGCAACGTTTTCGCCGAAAAACACCACGTCCGGTTTCATCCGTTCGCCAAAGCAATGCGGACAGTGCGGCACCTGAAAGCGCGCCTCGAACGCCGGGTCGAGCAGGGTGTCGCCATCCGGTGCCTGCACCGCGTCGACCCCGGCCAGATACGGATTATGCAACTCCATCAGTTGTTGAATCGCGTCGCGCTCGCTGCGCTGACCGCAGTCCAGGCACAACACCCGGTGCAGGCTGCCGTGCAGTTCGATCACATCGTGACTGCCGGCCTGATCGTGCAGGGTGTCGACGTTCTGGGTAATCAAGGCGCTGATCAGCCCATGGCGCTGCAAACCGGCCAACGCTTCGTGCGCAGCATTGGGCTGTGCCTGACGCACCCTCGGCCAACCGAGCATGGCCCGCGCCCAATAGCGGCGGCGCGACTCGGGGGCGGCGAGGAATTCCTGGTACATCATCGGTCGTCGGCCACGGCGTACACCGTCGCTGTCGCGGTAATCCGGAATGCCCGACGGTGTGCTGATGCCGGCCCCGGTCAATACGATGAAGTCGCCATCAGCCATCACCTCTTGCAGGGTATCGAGGTGTTCGCGGGTCGGGCTGTCGAGCATGGTCAGCGCTCCGAAGTGGGCAGTGCCAGCAGGTTAGCACGCGACCCGCGTGGCTTACTTGCGCGCCTCCAGAATCAGGTTGAACGGTGTCTGCGTGGCCCGGCGGAAGTGCTTGAAGCCGGCTTCGGCAAACACTTTGCGCAGACGCATTTCCCCGGCCTGCGCGCCCAGGCCGAGGCCGACTTCCTGCGACAGCGAATTGGGCGTGCAGATAAACGTCGAGGCGGCGTAAAACAGCCGTCCGACCGGGTTGATGTTGTCGTCCAGCGTGTCATTGGCAAACGGCTCGACCAGCAACACCGTGCCGTCGTCTTTCAGCGAGTCATAGGCGTGGCGCGCGGCGCCGACCGGGTCGCCCATGTCATGCAGGCAGTCGAAATAGCAGATCAGGTCGTAATCATTGCCGGGGTAGCTCTTCGCCGAGCCCTGGAAGAACTTCGCGCGGCTGCTGACCCCAGCTTCCTCGGCGCGTTGGCTAGCGACGGTGACCGAGGGCGCGTGATAGTCGTAGCCGACGAAGCGCGAGTTGGGGAACGCCTGGGCCATGATCACCGTCGAGGCGCCGTGACCGCAGCCGATGTCGGCGACTTTCGCGCCTTGTTCAAGCTTGGCCACCACACCGTCCAGTGCCGGCAGCCATTCGGCGATCAGGTGGCCTTTATAACCGGGCCGGAAGAACCGCTCCGTGCCGGTGAACATGCACGGATGATGATCGCCCCATGGCAGGGCGCCATTGCCGCGCATGGCTTTGACCAGTTTGTCCTTGTCATGAAAAAACGACGCCACCACCCCGAGTCCGCCAGCGACGTAGACCGGTGAGTCTTCGACGGCCAACGCCAGCGCTTGTTCTTCCGGTAAACGAAACTGGCCGTCGTGGTGCTCCATGTAGCCGGACGCGGCGTGAGCGCTGAGCCATTCGCGCACCAGACGCGGGTTGCAGGTGGTTTTGGCGGCGAGGGCATCGGCGCTGATTGGTTGACTGTCGGCCATGGCCCGGTACAAACCGAGTTCTTCGCCGACGATGACATTGGCCAGCATCGCCGCGCCGCCCATATCGTTGACCAGTTTGCCCATGAATTCGTTGAGCTTCGCCTCATCCATTATGTGTGCTCCTGAAACAGGATCACGGTCCGGCGGCGTCGATGGTCGAGGCGTGCGCCACCGGGCGGTGGTCACGGGTATGGGCAGGGCACCGCTGACGTCCTGCGTCCCCCTCGACTGGGTAATGAAGAAGTCTAGCCCCGGTCCGGGCGTGATGCTGGATTTGTGGACAGTGAAAAACCTGTGGGAGCGGCAATAACTCTGTATCACTGTGTATCGCCGTGATGGGGGGACACACAGGGCTGCAAATGCTCAGTCATCTGCACACAAACCCAATACATCCGGCGGCTCAAATGTGGAAAATCCACTGCTGAGATACATCCCATGCATACGTCGCCCTCATCACTGCCACCCAGCGTCGGCCTCGGCCTGCGCCGAGGCCTGCTCAAAGACCTGCAAGTTGCGCGCAGCGGCGATTTCGACTTTCTCGAAGTCGCTCCGGAAAACTGGATCGGCGTCGGCGGCGCCCATGGCGCGGCGTTGCGTGAACTGGCCGAGCGCTACCCGTTGTCCTGTCACGGTTTGTCGCTGTCACTCGGCGGACCGGCGCCGCTGGATGTCGGGTTCTTGCAGGAGGTCCGGGTGTTTCTCGACCATTACAACGTGCCGCTGTACAGCGAGCACCTGAGTTATTGCAGTGATGACGGTCATCTGTATGACTTGCTGCCATTGCCGTTCGCCGAAGAAGCGGTGTACCACGTCGCCGCGCGAATCCGTCAGGCTCAGGACATTCTCGGCAGGCGTCTGGCCGTGGAAAATGTCTCTTACTACGCCGCGCCGCGTCAGGACATGGACGAAGTGACCTTCACCAACGCCGTGCTGCGCGAGGCCGATTGCGACTTGCTGCTGGACGTCAACAATGTCTACGTCAACGCGATCAATCACGGATTCGATCCGCAAATCTTTCTTGCCGGCATCGAGCCGGGCCGGGTGGTCGGCATGCATGTGGCCGGGCATTTCGATGAGTCCGATACGCTGAAAATTGACACCCATGGTGCCTCGGTGAAGCCGGCGGTCTGGGCATTGCTGGCCGAGGCCTACGCGCGGTTCGGTGCGCAACCCACTTTATTGGAGCGGGATTTCAACTTCCCGGCATTTTCCGAACTGGTCGCCGAGTTGCAGACCATTCGCCACTTGCAAGCGGCGGGGCGCCATCGTGGATAACCTGCTACAGCAACAACGGGCGCTGACCCGGTATTTGCGCGATCCCGAACATCAATCGCCACCGGCCGACATGAACGTGGCGCGGGTCAACGTCTATCGCGATCTGGTGTTCAACAACGTTTCGCAATTATTGCGCGGCACGTTTCCGGTGTTGATCCGCATCATTGGGGAACAACGCTGGGGCCTGCTGGTGCGAGGTTTCTTGCGCGACTGGCGGGCGCAGACCCCAAAGTTTGCAGAGATAGCCGAAACGTTTCTCGACTATCTCGCTGCGCAACCGCAGGTGTTGCGCGAGGGCGAGTGGCCGGCGTTTTTGCTGGAGCTGGCGCATTACGAATGGGTCGAGATGGTCTTGCAGCAATCGGATGCTCAAGCGCTGCCGTCGACGGATCCGGCGCTGTTGCTGGCACGGCCGCTGCAAATCTCGGCGTTGGCCTGGCCTCTGGCGTATGTGTGGCCGGTGCATGAACTCGATCCGGATAATCAGCCCGCCACGCCACCGGGGCAACCGACGTTTTTGCTGGTGCGGCGCACGGCAGACTGGAGTGTGAGGTTTTCCGAACTGAGCCCGCTGGCCTGGCGCTTGCTGCAGCGCATCACCGAGTTTGCGTCGTTGACGGGGCGCGAACAGTTGCAAGGTCTGGCACAGGAGGCGGGGCAGCCCGCCAGCCATTCGTTCATCGACAGTGGTCTGGCGTTGTTGCAGCAGATGCATGAGGACAGCGTGATCGGCATTTCTTGATCCGCTACAAACCCCGGTAGGAGCTGTCGAGTGAAACGAGGCTGCGATCTTTTGATCCTGATCTTCAAGATCAAAAGATCGCAGCGTCCCGCAGCTCCTACAGGGGATGTAGGGGGAGTTTCAGTTCCGCACACAACCCGCCACCCTCGCGGTTGCTCAAAGTCAGTGAGCCGCCCAACGCCATGGCCAGTTGCTGGGCGATAGCCAGCCCCAGTCCGGTGCCGCCGGTATCGCGATTACGCGAGTTTTCCACGCGGTAGAACGGTTGCAGCACTTGCGCCAGTTCGGATTCAGCGATGCCCGGCCCTCGATCCATCACGGTGATCGCCAGGCTGCCCTTGTTGGCTTCGACCCACACTTCGGCGGCGCCGGCGAATTTCAGCGCGTTGTCGGTCAGGTTCACCAGAACCCGGCGCAAGGCATGGGGCCGAGTGTCGATGACCGCCGCGCTCTTGCCGACCAGGTTCACCTGCTTGCCCATGTCCTGATAGTCGAATACCAGGCTTTCGAGGAAGGAATCCATGTTGGTGCGGCGGCTTTCCTCGGTCGAGCCATGGATGCTGCGGGCATAAGCCACGCCTTCGCGCACCAGATGCTCCATCTCGCTGAGGTCATTCCACAGTTTGTCTTTCTCGGCGGAGTCGTCCATGAACTCGGCGCGCAGTTTCATCCGCGTGATCGGCGTTTGCAGGTCATGGGAAATCGCCGCCAGCAGTTGCATGCGCTCTTTGAGGTAGGCCGCGATGCGCGCCTGCATCGCGTTGAATGCTCGCGCGGCGTAGACCACTTCGGTGGGGCCGCTTTCGTCGAGGTTGATCGGGTGGGCGTTGGGGTCAAGGGTTTCCACGGCGTTGGCCAGCCGGGTCAGGGGGCGGACCGCAATGCGCACCGCCAGCCAGGTGCAGGCGAGCATCAGCGCCAGTTGGCCGAGCAAGACCACCGGCAACCAGGGCAACAACGGGGCCATGGCGGGGCGCACGTCGATGGTCACCGGGCTGCCGTCGCTCAGGCGCAAATGGCCTTGAAAGTGTTTCTTCGGCCCGGGAATATCGGTGAAGGTCAGCGGATAGCGTTCACCGATGGCTTCCGTGATCGAAGTGACAGCCACCGGCACATCACCGGCCTCGATCGGCGTGCCCGGCTCGCCTTCGCTCAACAGGTAGCCGTAATTGGCTCGTGCCAGACGCGTGAGCCAGTCGGGGCGCTCTTCGGCGGGCAGGCGATCGAGGATTGCAATCGCCGTCGAGACGTCGGTTTCCAGATTGCCGAGCATGGTGTTTTTCGCACTTTGGTAACGCTCGTAATACTGCGCGCCGAACGACAGCGCCTGGGCGAGCAGCAGGCCGATCAGGAAAATCAGCGACAGGCGCGAGGCGAGGGTGCGCGGCCAGTGCAGATTGATGCTCATGCCGGGGCACCGAGGATCTCGACCGGCAGCGAGAACACGTAACCTTCGCTGCGCACGGTCTTGATGTAGGCCGGCTCGCGCGCATCATCGAGCAGACGCTGACGCAAACGGCTGACCAGCAAATCGATGGAACGGTCGAACAGATCCGCGTCACGGCCTTGGGTCAGGTTGAGCAGTTGATCGCGACTGAGCACCCGTTGCGGGTGATCGAGAAACACCCGCAGCAAACGGTATTCGGCGCCGCTGAGGGCGACCATGGTGCCGTCCTTGTCCAGCAGGTGACGGGCCGAAGTGTCCAGCTGCCAACGGCCGAAGGCGAGCAGTCGACCGGCTTCGGTGACCACCAGATTCGGCGGCAGCATGCGCGTGCGACGCAGCACGGCGTTGATCCGCGCGAGCAATTCGCGGGCGGCGAAGGGTTTGGTCAGGTAATCGTCGGCGCCCATTTCCAGGCCGATGATGCGGTCGGTTTCATCGTTGCGCGCGGTCAGCATCAACACTGGCGTGGCCTTTTGTTTGCCCACGCGCAGTTCACGGCATAACTGCAGGCCATCGTCGCCGGGCATCATGATGTCGAGCACGATCAGGTCGACGGTGTTGGCTTCAAGAAAGCTGCGCATCTGCCGGCCATCGGCGACCACCGTGGTGCGCAGGCCGTTTTTCTTCAGGTAGTTGCCAACCAGTTCGCGGATCTCGCGGTCGTCGTCGACGATGAGAATGTGATCGACATGGTCCATCGGGTTCGAGCCTCTATCAAAGGGGAATGCCGAGCAGTCTATCGAGCCTGCTGCGGCTCGCCTGCCTGCCTTTGTATTGCAGTGTATCTGCCGTGACAACGGATACATGAGCACGCAAAAACGCGGTTATTTCAGGGTTTTGTATCGCTGTGTATCCACTGCTGGCCGGGATACACAGCGATGGAAACACGGCTTTTCCTGACACAGACGCGATACCTGGCGGGCCTCAAATAGGCTCCATCGAGGCCCTCACCGATCGCCTCGGCTCAAACCCACTGAAGCCTTGAGGAATACGCCATGAGCAACAAATCCGTAATCGCCGCCTGCCTGTTTGCCGCCCTGAACATCTGCACGCTGTCGGCCCGCGCCGAAGCCGATGTCACCCCGCAAACCTACACCTACGGCACCCACCTGGATATCCAGAAGGTGATCTCGCTGAAACAGGACAACTCGGTGACGTGCGGCATTGTCCAGGCGCGCATGACTTATCTCGATTCGACCGGCCAGACCCGCGTGCTCGATTACAGCAAATTTGCCGACGGCTGCCACAACGACAACTGAGTCTTCAACGGCAACCAGGCCAACTCTTTATAGAAGGAACAACACCATGAACAACCTCTCGCGCTTTTTCACCGCCATCGCGTTCTCCCTGGCCGGCGTCGGCGCCCATGCCAACGCTGCGGTTGAACAGCATAGCTGCCACAGCGGCACCTGCTTGCAACTGACCCCGGTGGCCAGGCAGGGCAGCGATGGTCTGATTGCGGCGGACGGCTCCAGCCGCACGCCCCAAGGCCAGATGTTTGCCGAGAACGGCGCCAGCCGTACGCCGCAGAGCCACTGGCTGGAAACCCAGAGCGTTTGAACACCTCATCACAGTCATTGAACCAAGGTGATTCACTATGTACCTCATCGCATTCCTCGGCGGTCTGCTGACCGTACTCAGCCCCTGCATCCTGCCGGTGGTGCCGTTTCTGTTTGCCGGTACCCAACGCAGCCGCGCGGCGATTTTGTTGACCCTCGGCGGCATGGCCCTGACCTTTGCCTTGATTGCGAGCCTCGCCGTGGTCAGCAGCGAGTGGGTGGTTCAGGCCAGCAACAGCGGACGTTACGTCGCACTGATCGTGATGAGTGTGTTCGCTCTGTCGCTGATGTCGGCGCGGATTGGCGACTGGCTGACGCGGCCCTTCGTGATGCTCGGCAATCGCCTCGATCCGGGCGCGCGCAAGAAGGCCGGACCGATGGGCTCGATCATGCTCGGCGTGGCCACGGGGTTGCTGTGGGCGCCGTGTGCCGGTCCGATTCTCGGGGTGATTCTCAGCGGGGCCATGTTGCAAGGTGCCAATGCGCAGACCAGCCTGTTGCTGTTGGCCTACGGCGCCGGCAGTGCATTGTCGCTGGGCACGCTGATTTTCACCGGGCGCCGCTTGGTCAACCGCTTGAAACCGTCGATCCCTGTCACCGGTTGGCTGCGCCGTGGGGCCGGTGTGGCGGTGCTCGCCACTGCCGCCGTGATTGCCACGGGCACCGATAAAACCTTGCTGGCCAACACGTCATCCGCAGGCGTGGCGCGTGTCGAAAAAAGCCTGTTGGAAAACGTGCCGAAAGTGCTCGATTACGTCGTCAGCAAAGTCCGCGCGGACTCGCCGATGGAGCAGGGCCAAGGGGCGATGCCCTCACTCTCCGGCGCGGTGCAATGGCTCAACTCGCCTGAGCTGAACGCCGATTCCTTGCGCGGCAAAGTGGTGCTGGTGGATTTCTGGACCTACGACTGCATCAACTGTCAGCACACCTTGCCGTACGTCAAAGACTGGGCGCAGAAATACGAAAAGGACGGGCTCGTAGTGATCGGCGTGCACACCCCGGAATACGGCTATGAGCGAATCATCGACAACGTTAAAGATCAGGTGAAAAAACTTGGCATTACCTACCCGGTGGCCATCGATAACAACTATGCGATCTGGCGCAACTTCGACAATCAATACTGGCCGGCGCATTACCTGATCGACGCCAGGGGGCAGGTGCGTTACAGCCACTTCGGCGAAGGTCGCTACGAAACGCAGGAGCAGATGATCCAGCAGTTGCTCAAGGAGGCGAAGGCACCTGCCGCTTGATCAGCAAAACCAATGGCTCAGAGGTCACGCGCCATGAGCCATTGCTCGTTGTCCCAAGCGCGAAAACGCTGCAGAACCTGCCAGCCGCGTTTGGCGTAGTAATCCTGCTTTGTCTGCGTGTGCAGGTACAAACGGGCAAACCCGCAGTCTTTCGCCTCCTGACAAATCCCTTCAATCAAGCGTTCCGCCAGCCCTTGCCCGCGCGCGCCAGGGCTGACGAATACGCAGGCCAGCCATGGGCCGAGATCAGGGCGCGAGGCGAGGTCATCGCGTGCCAGCGCCGCGCCGCCGACCAGCTGTTCACCGTCCATGGCGATCAGGCAGGACCAGTCACCATTACCTTGGCCTTGGGCAAATTCACGCTGCCATTCGGCCAGCGGTTGGTCGACGTATTCGTAAGGGAATTGTTGATGAATCCATTGGGCATAGTGGTCGCTGTGCTGCATGTGATGCGCGAGCCAATCAATTTTCAGTGACATCCGACGAGTCCGTTCGAGAAGCGAGCGAACATCAGAAACCAATCGCCGAGCGTTGGCAATCCTGAAGGTGTTCCAGCCGCTTAACAGATTCGCGCCACTCATCGGCAAACCCCGTGTTTCAGGGGTTGCCGGACGATCGGCAGCGACGCCAACCGGTTGCAGCGCGATAGTGGACGAGCAGGGTCACTGCCGGCCCTGCCACATAAAAAGAACGCGAGGTTGCCATGCCGAAATTCGTGATTGAACGCGAGATTCCAGGAGCCGGAAAGCTGTCGGATGCAGAACTCAAGGCCGTGTCGCAAACGTCCTGTCAGGCGTTGCGTGATCTCGGGCCGCAGGTGCAGTGGCTGCAGAGTTACGTCACGGCTGACAAAGTTTATTGCGTGTACATCGCGCCCGACGAAGAGCAAGTGCGCGAACACGCCAGGCTCGGTGGGTTTCCTGCCAACAGTGTGGCGCGTGTGGTGACGGTCATCGATCCGACGACGGCCGAATGATCACCGGTTCCCCCCAGCAGCGGAGTTCACGTTCATGAGTACCCCGATTGATCTGACTGCCTTGAAGGAACGCCAGAAAGTCGCGTGGGCCAGTGGCGACTACGCCGTGATTGGCACGACGTTGCAAATCGTCGGTGAAAACCTCGCCGAGGCTTGCGACCTGCGTTGCGACGAGGAGGTACTGGATGTCGCCGCCGGCAACGGTAATGCGACGCTGGCGGCGGCACGGCGCGGTTGTCTGGTCACCTCGACCGACTACGTCGCGGCATTGCTGGAGCGCGGGCAGGATCGTGCCCGGGCGGAGCATCTGGAAGTGACTTTTCAGGTGGCCGATGCCGAAGCGCTGCCGTTCGCCGACGAGAGTTACGACGTGGTGCTGTCGACCTTTGGCGTGATGTTCGCGCCGGATCAGGACAAGGCTGCTGCTGAACTCGGCCGGGTTTGTCGCCTTGGCGGCCGGATTGGTCTGGCCAACTGGACACCGGAAGGTTTTGTTGGCCAGATGTTCAAGACCCTTGGCCGGCATCTGCCACCGCCTGCCGGTGCCCAGCCCCCCTCGAATTGGGGCTCCGATGCGTGGCTGCACAAGCATTTCGACGACCGTGATTTTCTGCTGCGCGTGACGCGGCGCGAGTTCAACTTCCGCTATCGCTCGGCCGCGCATTTCATCGACATCTTCCGCCATTGGTACGGGCCGGTGCATAAGGCCTTTGCGGCACTACCGCCGGAGAGCGGGCAGGCGCTGGAGAGTGATCTGGCGGATTTGCTCAATCGATTGAATCGGGCGGGGGAAGGTTCATTGGTGGTGCCGAGTGAGTATCTGGAGGTGGTGATCACTAAACGCTGAAATCAATTGTGGGAGCGAGCTTGCTCGCGAAAGCGGTGTTCCAGTCGACGAAAAAGTTGACTGATGTACCGTCTTCGCGAGCAAGCTCGCTCCCACAGGGGCAGGTACTTTGGCAGTTGAGCCTATTTCACCTGCGGCCGCTCAAACCACTCCAGCGCCGTGCGCCAGATGCAGATCCCCAGAAAGTACGCCGACATCAGCAACCACAAGCCCATCACCATCGGATTGATTACCGGATGGTTGAGCACCAGCGACAGGCTGCACAGCAGCCAGATCGCCGTCACCGCAATGTTGATCGGCATGAACCGGCGTACGCGGAACGGGTGCAAAAACTTCATCCGCGTCACGGTCAGCAACGCCAGGCCAATTACCGTCAGGAACGTAATCCAGGGCCCCGGACCGATGATGTACAAACACAGCGCGACCACATTCCACGCCGCCGGAAACCCGACAAAGTAGTTGTCCTTGCTCTTCATATTGACGTTGCAGAAGCAGAACAGCGACGACACCAGAATCAGCGACACGGTGAGCAGCAGGGTGTAGTCGGGCAATGGAATGTAGCGATAGATGAACAGCGCCGGAATGAACACGTACGTCAGGTAATCGATCACCAGATCAAGGATCGAACCGTCGAAGCTCGGCAGCACCGATTGCACATTGACCTTGCGCGCCAGCGCGCCGTCGAGGCCATCGACAATCAGCGCCACGCCCAGCCACATCAGGCAATGGGTCGGCTGGTTTTCCAACAGGGCGAGGGTGGCCAGAAAGGCAGTGACCACGCCAGTCGCAGTAAAACCATGGGCGCCCCATGCTTTGAGCCTGGCGATGTGTACAGTCGATATCACGGGGGCGTTCTCCAGAAAGTGAAGCAAGCCGGGTATCACCCTTGGCGGGAAGGGCGCCGGCAAACCGGGTCGGGGTTGCAGCTATCGACCGGTCTGGCCGGGATAAGGTTCACCATTGATCAATCTTAGCTGGCCGGCAAAAAATACGCGGACGAAATCCATCGGAGCATTGAGTGTCAGCCAAACGGTGCTGGCGCGATGGCTTAAGGGGTCTATCGTTGCCAGACGCAGTCACTGCCAATGCTTGAGGATGACGTCATGAACACCAGCGATTTGCTTGAACAACTGCTGCGAGGCCAAGCCTCGGCGGGACAACAATCTGCCAACCCGGCTGGCGGCTTGGGCGGCTTGGGTGGGTTGCTGGGCGGCCTGCTCGGTGGCGGCTCGGGCGCGGCCAGCGGCGGCGGATCCGCCGGTGGACTTGGCGGCTTGGGCGGCCTGCTCGGTGGTTTGCTCGGCGGCGGTGCCGGTGGTGGTCTGGGCGGTGCCTTGGGTGGGGCGCCAGGTGGCGGCACGCAAAGCCGCTCCGGCGGGACCAATTATGCGGCGCTGGCGTCGTTGGGCATGATGGCGTTCCAGGCGTATCAGGCCTGGCAACGCAGCCAGGCCAGCGCGGCCCCGCAACAGATTCCACAGACGGCGAATCTCCTTGCTGGCCCGGACGTCGAAGAACACAGCCACGCGGTGCTTCGCGCGTTGATTGCGGCGGCCAAGGCTGACGGTGAGATCGACGCCCGGGAACAACAGATGATCAGCGGGGAAATCAGCAAACACACCGACGACCCCCAATTGCAGCAATGGTTTGAGGACGAAGTCGCGAAACCGCTGGACGCCAACGAAGTTGCGCAGGCCGCCAACGGCGATCCGGCCATGGCCGCTGAAATGTATCTGGTCAGCGTGATCCTCGTGGATGACGAGCAGGACGCCGAGCGCAGTTATCTGGATGAACTGGCAGCCGCGTTGAATATCGACCCGCAGTTGCAGGTGCATCTCGAACAACAGGCCAAAGGCCAGGCCTGACAGCAGAATCAAAAGATCGTCCGATCGCGGCCCGAGCCTTCGGCAGCTCCTAAAGGTTGTTTCAGTGCATCTGACGGCCGTCCGTCCGGGCAATTTTCACGTCGATTGAATTTTTCACAGGCGCCGCCTCTCTGCTGCTGTAGAGGCGTGTGGAACAACGTCCTGCCAATCGACCGAGAACTTTGCCATGACTGTCCTGACACACCTGCAAGCTGCGCCTGCCCAACCGCATGCGATGAACCCCGCCGGGAGCATCCGGCAGATCTATGAAGCGCTGTTGCGCGATGATAATTGCCAGGACCTTGCGCAGGCGTTTTTGCAGGAGCAACTGCAACTTGCCGCGCAGCTCAGCGATTCTTTGCCCGAAGATCCGACGACGTGGCACGCCTGGGTGGCCGAACATTGCGCCGATGTCGCCCGGCAATACGCCGACTATCTGCAACAACGCAAGGCCGGTGGGCCTCGGCAGTTCTTCCGTGGCAAGGCGCAGGCGCTGTATTTTCTGCAAGCGGTGGCACCGACCAAACTGGTCGACGGCGCCTGGCTTGCTGGCCTGTTACCGCGCTGGCAGGACCCGCGTTTCCAAGGCTTGTTGCGAACCTTTCTGGAAGAACTGGGCGAAGGCAATCCAGCGCAAAATCACGTGGTGATTTACCAGAAATTGCTCGCCGAACACGACTTGCAGGACAGCAGCGCCATCGACGATGAACGCTACCTGCAAGGCGCGATACAACTGGCGCTCGGTGTCTGTGGCGCTGATTACTTGCCCGAGGTGATCGGCTACAACCTCGGCTACGAACAATTGCCTTTGCACTTGTTGATCAGCAGTTACGAACTCAGTGAGCTAGGCATCGATCCTTACTACTTCACCCTGCATGTGACCATCGACAACGCCAGCACCGGCCATGCGCAAAAAGCCGTGCAGGCGGCGCTCGATCTGCTGCCACTTGAGGCTGATCGCGCCGAGTTTCTGCGCCGCGTAGCGCTGGGCTATCGGCTCAACGACCTGGGGCAGGGCAGTCGCGCGATCATTGAAGGTTTCGACCTTGAGCATGAATTGCTGGCGATGCTTGAACGCAAGTGCCCATTCGCCCAACACATGCACTCCGACTACTGCCGCTTCGAAGGGCAGACCGTCAATCAGTGGCTGGCGGCACCGGAGCAATTGCCCGGTTTTCTCCAGGCATTGCAGAACAAAGGCTGGATCAAGCGCCACGAAGACCCGCAGGCCAGTCGTTTTTGGCAACTGATCGCGGGCGACGGTGCGGCGATGTTTGGCGTGTTCAATGCCTACGAAAAACAACTGATGCACGACTGGATCGCCGGCGACTGGACGCCGTCAGATAAAGCCAAACCTGTTCGACGGCACAGTCAAACCGCAGCGCCCATCGAAGGGCTTGAACAGGATCCCGACGTACAGGCGCTCAACGCTGCGCTGCAAGGTCAGGACGGCTTGGCGCAGATGGCGATTCTGATCCCCTGGCTCGCCCCGGCCCGCCATGCACACCCGGCCGGACTGCTCGCCACGCGGCGTTTTATCGAACTCAAATCCCGCTTGCCTTAAGGACCTTGCCGATGAATCAGGAAGAAAAACTCTGCCCCAACGACCTCGTGCTGCTGCACCTCGGCCGGCGCTTGTTGGCAGACGGATATCGGTTCACCACGCCGACGCCGTTGACCCATCAACGGGTCAACCAGCGTGACGAGGGCCAGATGGCCGACTCTTTGCGCGATGTGTTCGGCTGGTCGCGTCCGTTCGCGCCGGGGTTGTTGTCGGCCGATGAACAGCGGCAACTGCAAGACGCGCAGGTCATTGATAGTTACGAAGGCCACTTGAAGAGCAGGGTGCGCTGGTCAAGTCTGGATGATTTGCTCTTCGTGCATTCGGCGTTCCCCACCGAGGCGGCTGACGCGGTGTTTTTCGGCCCCGACACCTACCGTTTTGCGCAACTGATCCATGCCCACCTGCAGCAGAACTTCGCCCCCATCCATCGCGCGGTGGACATCGGTTGTGGGGCTGGCGTCGGTGCGATTCTGATCGGCCGTGCCCGTCGCGAGGCACAGGTGCTGGCGCTGGACATCAACCCTGCGGCGTTGCGTCTGACCGCGATCAATGCCGCGCTGGCGGAAGTCGCCAACGTCGAAGTGCACGCCAGTGATCTGTTGCAGGGCGTCGATGGCGAGTTCGACCTGATTGTCGCCAACCCACCCTACATGGCCGATCCGGCGGAGCGCGCGTATCGCCATGGTGGCGGAACGCTGGGGGCAGGGCTGTCGTTGCGCATTGTCGAACAAGCGCTGAATCGACTGGCGCCCGGCGGCTCGCTGTTGCTCTACACCGGTGTGGCGATGGTCGATGGGCGCGATCCGTTTCTCGACACCGTGCTGCCACGACTGGACGAGCAGCGCTTTGGCTGGACGTACCGCGAACTCGATCCGGATGTCTTCGGCGAAGAACTGCTCAACCCCGGCTATCAACGGGTCGACCGGATCGCAGTGGTGGCGCTGACCGTGACCCGGATGGGCTGAAACAAGGCAGGTGCACGATGAACAGGAACCTCGACGACTACAACCGCATGCGCGATTTTTCGGCGACGTCGGAACCGGCCGCGGTCAAGCGCTCAGGGCGTAAAACCGGCGCCGATCACGCGTTGCAGTTCTGCATCCAGAAGCACGACGCTTCGCACCTGCATTACGACTTTCGCCTGGAACTCGATGGCGCACTGAAGAGTTGGGCGGTGCCGAAAGGGCCGTCGCTCGATCCCAAGGTCAAGCGGCTGGCGGTGCATGTCGAGGATCATCCGCTGGATTACGCAACGTTCGAGGGCAGCATTCCCGAAGGGCACTACGGTGCCGGGGATGTGATCGTCTGGGATCGTGGCGTGTGGATTCCGCTGGAAGATGCGCACAAGGCCTACGAAAAGGGCAAGCTCAAGTTCGAGCTGCAGGGCGAAAAGCTTGCCGGCATCTGGAATCTGGTGCGCACGCACATGCCGGGCAAGAAGGAGCAGTGGTTTCTGATCAAGCACCAGGACGCTGCTGCGCGGCCGCAGGATGACTACGACGTGCTGGTTGCCGAGCCGGACAGTGTGCTGAGCGAGCGCACGATAGTGGGCAAACCGAAACTGGCCGCCGAGCAAAGCAAACCGCTGAAAAAGCCCCCGGCCAAGGTGCGCAAACCTGCGACCGGCAAGCTCACTGGCGCGCACAAGGCCAGACTGCCGGCGCAGCTCAAGCCGGAACTGGCGACGCTGGTCGACAGTGCGCCCGAAGGGCAGTGGAGCTATGAGATCAAATTCGACGGCTACCGGATCATGGCGCGCATTGATCATAATCAGGTGCAACTGTTTACTCGCAACGGTCACGACTGGACCCACAAGTTACCGCAACAGGCCGCTGCCCTGGCCGCGCTGGGATTGGAATCAGCATGGCTGGACGGTGAAATGGTCATCGCCAATGAACAAGGCGTACCGGACTTTCAGGCCCTGCAAAATGCTTTTGAAGCTGGGAGCAGCGGCAACATTCTCTACTACCTGTTCGATCTGCCGTATCTCAACGGTGTCGACCTGCGTGAAGTGCCGGTCGAAGAGCGGCGCGCCGCGCTGGCCACGGTGCTCGGCAATCATCAGCAACCCTTGTTGCGCTTCTCCGAAGCCTTCGACGAAACCCCCGATGCACTGCTCAACAGTGCCTGCCAGATGCAGATGGAAGGCCTGATTGGCAAACGCCTCGGCTCGCCGTATGTGTCGCGGCGCAGTGGCGACTGGATCAAGCTCAAGTGCAAGCACCGTCAGGAGTTTGTGATCGTCGGCTACACCGATCCGAAAGGTTCGCGCAGTGCATTCGGCGCCTTGTTGCTGGGGCTGCATGACCGCGACAGCGGCGAATTGCGCTACGCCGGCAAGGTCGGCACAGGCTTCAGCGAGTCGACGTTGAAAAGCATTCTGGCTCAACTCAAACCGTTGCAGGCGAAGAAGGCGGCGGTGGTCAACCCACCCAGCGGCTTCGAGGTCAAAGGCGTGCATTGGCTCAAGCCGAAACTGCTGGCGGAAGTCGCGTTTGCTGAAATGACCAAGGACGGTTCGGTGCGCCACGCCGTGTTCCATGGCTTGCGCGATGACAAACCGGCCAAAGACATCACTGAGGAGCGAGTGAACTCCGTGAAGACTGCAGAGAAGAAAACGGCAACGAAGAAACCGACGAAAAAAGCCCCGGTGAGCAACGCTGACACGGCGCCGTCACAGCTCGGCCTGGCCAACGGCAAGGTGCGCATTACGCACCCGGACCGGGTGATCGACGCGGTCAGCGGTACGACCAAGATGCAACTGGCCGAGTATTACGCCAGCGTCGCCGAATGGATCCTGCCGCAACTCAAGGATCGCCCGGTGGCCCTGGTGCGCGCTCCAGACGGCATTGCCGGCGAACTGTTCTTCCAGAAAAACGCCGAACGCCTGGCGATCCCTGGCATCACCACGCTGGACAAGGATGTCACCGGGCAACCGGTGATGCTGATCAACAATGCCGAAGCGCTGATCGGCGCGGTGCAGATGAGCACCGTTGAACTGCACACCTGGAATGCGACCACGATCGATCTGGACAAGCCCGATCGCTTTGTCCTCGACCTCGACCCGGACCCGTCGTTGCCGTGGAAAAGCATGGTCGAAGCGACGGCGCTGACATTGACCGTGCTCGATGAATTGGGATTGAAAGCGTTCCTTAAAACCAGTGGCGGCAAGGGTATTCACCTCGTCGTGCCACTAACCCGAAAACTCGGCTGGGATGAAGTCAAGGATTTCAGCCACGCCATCGTCAATCATATTGCCAAGCTGTTGCCGGACCGGTTTTCTGCGGTCTCGGGGCCGAAAAATCGCGTCGGGCGGATCTTTATCGATTACCTGCGCAACGGTCTGGGCGCCACCACCATCTGCGCTTACGCCGCGCGCACCCGCGAAGGCTTGCCGGTGTCGGTGCCGCTGTTTCGCGAAGAGGTCGCCGAGATCAAGGGTGGCAATCAGTGGAACGTGCACAACGTTCATGAGCGGTTGGCGGAGGTTGGCGACGAGCCGTGGGCTGACATGAAGAAAACCCGCCAGAGCATCACCGCCGAGATGCGCAAACGCCTGGGGCTGAAAAAGTGATCAGGTGTCGCGCAGCAAGTCGTGCGCGTTGAGCAATTCGAAAGCGATTTGCGGGTGGTTTTCCAGGCCGCGACGGATAGCGGCCGGAATCGCTGCGCGCGTCTTGCGGCACAGGCCGGGTAACTCGTCGATCTGAATGGCAATGCCCCGCATCGTGCGCACTTCGTTGAAACCGGGAGCGACGTCGACGCGAATGCCCAGTTGCTCGAACATTCGCTGTTGCAGGCGTTTGAGATCATCGAGGTCTTTGAGCATTTCCAGGCGAGCGAGCAGGCGCTTCTCTTCCTCACGGGTCAGACGCAGGATGCGCAAGTCCGCGCCGGGCGTCTGCAGCAACGGGTCGCGCCCGCAAATGCAGGCGCCGGGCGGGCAGGGTGAGCGCAAGGGCACAGAAGTCGTCATGGCCTCCATCATAGAGGCCGTCGGACCGTTTTGCCTATGCGCCTTCAGCGGCCATCCATCGGCTGCTTTATCCGTGACGGCTACTGATTCAGGCCTTCGTAATGCACCAGAATCGCGTTGGCCAGATCTTCATCGCTGGCGTTGAGTCCAGGGTTGTTCTGGCGGACCTGTTGCAGCACCGATTCAAGATAAACCCCACGAATGGCCCCGCCACTGGCGACAAATGCAGACAAGTCGTCACGGGCTGGAATCACCATTTTGTGATCCTTGAAGGTCGAGTACAGCGACGCGGAGACACCGGCCGAAGTAGCGACGTCGCCCGCATCAACACGGGCCAACGCCGAACCGACTGGCAGGCATAAGAGTAAAGAAGAAACGAGCACTAACTTGCGCATGACGGTGTTCCTCCACAAGCGCGAAGCAAAAAGGGAAGGACTGCATAATGTGAGAGGGGCGCGGTGAGCGGGAGTTCCGTGGCGCTGGAAAGTCTGCGTTATTGCAAGACAGACGCGGGCAACACCATGGCGGGTTGCCCGGCCTTCAGACTGCGACGGCTCAGATCACCCCGCAGGCCATGCGATCACCGCCACCGCCCAGCGGTTTGGGCATGTCGGCGTGGTTGTCGCCACCGGCGTGGATCATCAGCGCGTGGCCCTTGATCTCGGAAATTTTTTTCAGACGCGGCGCCAGCACCGGATAGTTGGCGATGCCGTCAGCGCTCACGTAAACCGCCGGAAGATCACCCAAATGACCGTCGGCGTAAGGGCCGAGGTGCTTGGCGGTTTTTTGCGGATCGAAATGTCCGCCTGCGGCCAGTGCGGCGCCTTTCACGCCGTCCTTCATGCCGGCTTCACAGCTACCGTTTTCATGCACGTGAAAACCGTGCACGCCGGCCGGCAGGGATTTCAGGTCGGGCGTGAACAACAGGCCATATGCCGTCTCACTGATGGTGACCGAGCCGATAGCCTGTGGCGCACCGTCGGCGCTGACCAGATTGATCGCGACTTTTTCCGTCGCCGCCTGTGCGGTGCCGATGGCGAAGGTGCCGAGCAAACCCAACCACAATGCGCGTTTCATAAGCATTTTCCTTTTGCTGCAAGAGTGTTCAGAACGACGGACTCAATAGCCTGCCGGCATTAACCGGCGATGAAGGCACATCCTCCGGCGTTGCAAAGTGTGACTTGCCGCGCAATCGGAAAGTTTTGCTGCCTTTGGCCAGCATGCCGACACCTGCTGACACGCTCTGGCGCGGCAGACCTGCGCAAATAGGCTTAACTGAAGGCTGACAAGCGCTTACGGGCGTGACGAGGGAGGAAAATCCGGTGTCGATCAAACTGCGTTTAGTGTTGCTGATTGTGACAAGTCTGCTGACAGCCTTGATCGTGAGTCTGGTCAGTTACATCGGCAATCAGCGGATGGCCTCGGCGGTCAGCGATAACGCGGTCAGCATGAGCGCGCTGCGCAACCACATGGAAGCCGACATGATGCACGACGCCCTGCGCGCCGATGTCTACTCGGCGATGCTGGTGGGGTTGGGCAAGAGCACCAGTACGGCGTCCGAGGTGCGCGATTCGATCAACGAGCATGCGGGGCATTTTCGTGAGGTGCTCGAGGAGAACCTCAAGCTGCCAATCAACCCGACATTGCGCACGGCGCTGGAGCAGATCAAACCGAGCCTCGATACCTACATCAACGCGGGCGAGCGGATCGTCGGTTTGGCGTTGGACAATCCCGATGCCGCTCAGCAGGAACTGGGCACCTTCAACACTGCGTTTGGCCAGCTTGAAGCGCAAATGGCCGCGTTGAGCGAGTTGATCGAGTCCAATACGCGGCAGACCAGCGCAGGCACCGAAACCGCCATCCGCAATGCCAACGTTGCGCTCGGCGTGGTGTTGCTCGCCAGTCTTGTGCTGCTCTTGATTCAGGGGCGCTGGGTCATCCTGAGCATCATGGGGCCGTTGAAGACCGCCAGCCGTATCGCCGAAAGCATCGCCCACGGCAACCTCAGCGAGCCGATTGCCGAACCGTCCGGCAAGGATGAAGCCAGTGTCTTGATTCGTACGTTGGCGACCATGCAGCGCGATTTGCGCAACATGATCGATGTGGTGCGGCGCAATGCTCACGGCGTCAGTGGCATGAGCGAACAACTCAGCCATGGTTGCCATCAGGTCGCCGACAGCAGCCAGCAGCAAAGCGTCGCTGCCGGCACCATGGCTGCGGCGGCCAGCCAGATGACCGCGAGCATCGAGGAAATCACCCGCCACGCCGAACGTGCCCTGAGCATGGCCAGTCAGGCCGAGACGCTGGCCAAGGAGGGCGGCGGAGTGATCCATCAAGTGGTCAGCGACATGGACGATATCGCCCGATCAGCGCAACAGTCGGCCCAGGTGATCCGCACGCTGGATCAGGAATCCGAAGCCATTTTCAACATCATTCAGGTGATCAAGAGCATTGCCGACCAGACCAACCTGCTGGCGCTCAATGCTGCCATTGAAGCGGCCCGGGCCGGGGAACAGGGCAGGGGCTTTGCGGTGGTCGCGGATGAAGTGCGCAGCCTGGCGGCGCGCACCAGCGCCTCGACCCAGGAAATCGCCGCGATGGTTGCGCGCATTCAACACAGCACCCGTGAGGCGGTCAGCAGCATGGAGGCGGGCGTCGCGCAGGTCGACAAAGGCATGGCGGTGACGGCGGATGTCGAGCGGGCGATACGTGAAATTCTCGACGCGACGCTGAGCACGACGCAACTGGTCAACGACATCACCCGCACGATTGGCGAGCAGAGCCAGGCCAGTAACGAGATTGCGCATCAGGTGGAAATGATCGCGGGGATGTCCGAAGGCAACAGCCGGGTGATCGGGCAAACGGCGAATACCACTGATGAGTTGTCGAGGCTGGCGGGGCAGTTGGCGCAGTCGGTGGATCGGTTTCGGTTGTAACCAGGAAGATGTGTAGTGCTTGGGCTGCCGCCTTCGCGAGCAGGCTCGCTCCCACCTTTGGAATGCGTTCCCTTGTGGGAGCGAGCCTGCTCGCGAAGACGGCAGCCCAGTCAACATCTATTCAGAGTCAGTTAACCCCGATCAGAACTTGAACGCCTGCCGCCCCACCAACAACCACTGGCCGTCCTGCTTCTGCCAGATCTGAAAGTTCTCGATTTCCGTCGGCACCACTTCAGTCCCTTTCAACGCCTGCGCTGAAAAGTGGTGGCGCACCAGCGCGGTATCGCCGGACAGGGTAATGGTCTGGTTCTGCATTTCCAGGGTCTTGAACGCGCTCTTGCCGGTTTCGATGTCGGCAATGAATTCCTTTTTGTCCTGAATCTTGCCGCTGGAATGGCCGTAGGTCAGGTTGGGCGCGGTGAGGGCGTTCAGTTCGGCGATGTCCTTGTGCAGCATCGCCTGGGTCAGATGGTCCACCGCTTGGGCGACATCCTTTTCCGCCGGGGCAGACGCGGCCATGGCGTAACCGTTGAAGGCACAGAGAAAACTGATCAGGAGTCGGGTCTTGGTCATGAAGGTTATTTCCTTGTTGTTATGGGAGACGACTGATTCATCAGTCATCGTACAACCTAGCAGATAATCTTCAGATAAGGCACTGCTTCAAAGTGCGGATCGTCCGGGGTTATGTTCAGCCTTCGCCGGCCGATAGAGTCCTGAGCGGAAAAAGACTCTCAAGTCGGGAACAGACGCGCGGGTTTGCCCTGACGTGATATTCTTCGCGCCAACTTGGTTTGACCTTATTCAGTTTGCTTGCCTGCGGGCGGGCCGACGGAATCCCTGTCGCTCAAGTAGCTGAGCCAATAATGATAAGAAGTCAGTTCAGAAGGGACATTAACTGAGGTCGATGCAGCATGTCGGCCTTGTGTGCCCACCCGTCAAAATTGAAGTGTGCCGGAATCTGCGACGCTAGCCTGAGCGTCATCAAAGCGGATCGCATACTGATAACAGCGGCGGGCGGAAGGCGTTTTATCATAGGTGCAACAGATGTTTAAAAAAGTGAACACAGCCCTGCTGGGTCTGGCTTTGGCGATGGGGATGACATCCGCCAATGCTGACGAAGCAAAGAAAGTCGACGTTCTGCTGATCGGCGGCGGCATCATGAGCACCACCCTCGGTGTGTGGATCAATGAGCTGGAGCCAAGCTGGTCGATGGAAATGGTCGAGCGCCTCGACGGCGTCGCCCTGGAAAGCTCCAACGGCTGGAACAACGCCGGTACCGGTCACTCGGCGCTCGCTGAGCTGAACTACACCCCGGAAGACGACAAAGGCAACGTGACGATCCCGAAAGCCGTCGAGATCAACGAAGCGTTCCAGGTCTCCCGTCAGTTCTGGGCCTGGCAGGTTCAGCAAGGCGTTCTGAAGAACCCTCGCTCGTTCATCAACACCACGCCGCACATGAGCTTTGTGTGGGGCGATGACAACATCAAGTTCCTGAAAAAGCGCTACGAAGCCCTGCAAGCGAGCCCGCTGTTCGCCGGCATGCAGTACTCCGAAGACCCGGCTGTGATCAAGAAGTGGGTTCCGCTGATGATGGAAGGGCGTGACCCGAACCAGAAAATCGCGGCCACCTGGAGCCCGCTGGGTACCGACATGAACTTCGGCGAAATCACCCGCCAGTTCGCCACGTACCTGCAGACCAAGCCTAACTTCGATCTGAAACTGTCCAGCGAAGTGCAGGACATCACCAAGAACGAAGACGGCACCTGGCGCGTCAGCTACAAAAACCTGAAAGACGGCACCAAAACCGAAACCGACGCCAAGTTCGTGTTCATCGGCGCGGGCGGCGGTGCATTGCACCTGCTGCAGAAGTCCGGCATTCCTGAAGCCAAGGAATACGCTGGCTTCCCGGTTGGTGGTTCGTTCCTGGTGACCGATAACCCGGCCATCGCTGAACAGCACCTGGCCAAGGCCTACGGTAAAGCATCGGTTGGCGCACCACCGATGTCCGTTCCGCACCTGGACACCCGTGTTCTGGACGGCAAGCGCGTCATCCTGTTTGGCCCGTTCGCGACCTTCAGCACCAAGTTCCTCAAGGAAGGTTCGTACCTGGACCTGCTGACCAGCACCACCACCCACAACATCTGGCCTATGACCAAGGTCGGCATCAAGGAATACCCGCTGGTCGAGTACCTGGCTGGCCAACTGATGCTGTCGGATGAAGACCGTCTGAACGCGCTGAAGGAATACTTCCCGAACGCCAAAGCCGAAGACTGGCGCCTGTGGCAAGCCGGCCAACGCGTGCAAATCATCAAGCGTGATGAAGCCGCTGGCGGCGTGCTGAAACTGGGCACCGAAATCGTTGCTGCACAAGACGGCTCCATCGCCGGCCTGCTGGGCGCATCGCCAGGCGCGTCGACCGCTGCACCGATCATGCTGAGCGTGCTGCAGAAAGTCTTCAAAGACAAAGTGGCTACCCCTGAGTGGCAAACCAAGCTGCACCAGATCGTGCCAAGCTACGGCACTCAGCTGAACAGCGATCCGGCCAAAGTGGCTGCGGAGTGGGCTTACACCGCCAAGATCCTCGAACTGCCGACGCCTCCGGTGATTGGTCAGGCTGCTGCTCCGGCTGCACCTGCAGCTCAAAAAGCTGAAGCTCCGAAGGAAAACGCTGCACGTGACATGGCGCTGTAACTAGACGCCTGACACACAAAGCCCACTGAACCGGCGACGGTCAGTGGGCTTTTTTATGGCAAATATTTTTCTAGGAGCTGCCGAGTGAAACGAGGCTGCGATCTTTTGATTTTGATCTTGCTTTTGAAAGATCAAAATCAAAAGGTCGCAGCCTGCGGCAGCTCCTACAGGGTTTTTCAGGTGCTCAGGATTTGGCCTTTGCCAGATAAGCGCCGAGTCGCCGCCCCATCTCTTCCCCCAACGCCTGCAACCCACTCAGCGGCCGCACCATCACTTCAAACTCGACAATCTTCCCGCTCTCATCAAAGCGAATCATGTCGATGCCTTTCAGCTCCTTCGAACCCACCTTGGCGCTGAACTCCAGAATCACATTCAAGCCATCGGCAGTCGCCAGTTCACGGTGATAGGTGAAGTCTTCAAACACCTCGAACACGGTATTGAGGATCATCGACACCACTGGCGCGCCCGGATAAGGCGTGTGCGCCATCGGCGAGCGAAACACGGCTTGCGGGTCGAGCAGGCCGGGCAGGGCGCTGAGGTTGCCGGTGCGGATCATTTCGTGCCATTTGCCCAGCGATGCGGCGACGTTGGGTTGCAGGTTCAGATCGGTCATGTTCACTCCAGGATTTTTCTTGTTGTTGTCGCGACGGCAATGACTCTAGATCAACCACGGCGAAATTGAACCCTTGTGCCGCGATCTGAATATCGGCCCATGGCCCATGCGGATCAGATGTGTATCTGATCCGTATTTTTTCACTGGATCTGCCTCTGTTACCGGCTCAGTCATCCGCTCAAAATAGCCCCACAGCTCGGTCACTCGCGGCAGTCCTTCATCCCGAAGCGCCCAGTGCACCGCAAGCTCGGCATTGAGGAGAGCAACATGAACAAGATGGCGATTTTTCTGGGTGGATTCCTGACATTGACCATTCTGATCGGCCTGCTCGCAACGATTTCTCCGGTCTGAAGACATATTGCTACGCCAGTTGAAACTCCATGGGCTTGTAACGAGCGAAATCGAGTTTCGAGTCTGGAGGCTGACGGCGCGGATCGCTTTTATCGCGGTGGCGGCGACAGTGGGCGGCTGAGGGCGGTGCGTCGGCCTCAATGATCAAGGCATCTTTGCTGGTCTCTTCGCAAGCGAGCTCGCACCCACAAGGTATGAAGCGTTCACCCTCAATCACTGTGGGAGCGAGCCTGCTCGCGAAAGCGGAGTATCAGCCACCGCTGTTGCGACGACGTTCAATACCCTCCGGGCCGCCGATGTCCAGCAGCCTTCTTTCCACCAGGACATTTTCAAGGGCCTGACGCTCGACCGGCGCCATTTGGTGCTCACGTTTCTTCAGCTCCAGCAGAATCGGGCTGGACCAGGTGCGGTAAGTCTGTTCGATGGTGCGACGCGACGTCATCAGTCTCTCCTTGATCAAGAGCCCGGTGTTGCGGGGCAGGGGCTCAATCCGATGAGGTATTAACGTTAGTCGACAAAGCCGGAAGTCGCGAATGCCCAAGTTTGTGGGGGTTGGTTTGCTCAGGTGGACCATATGATATGAAGCACGCATGCAGAAGGATTAAACAAGCAACTTTCTTGTTCATCAAAGGGCTAAATCTAAAGACTCGACTGTAGGAGAGCCCTTATCCCTACCTTTGATCGAAAAAGCAGTTTCAAAATCTATCCTTGTCGGTGAGTATGGCCTCTGTTTTTAAGTATTCAGAAGTCGTTTCGTCGAATTTGCCATGGAGAAAATGGTTCATGACCATCAAGATCGAGGGAGTGATCGCCAGCAAGATTGGCTTCGCTTCTCACCAAAATTCTGTCCCGGTCCTCAGAGAGCTGACCGTACACAACGATGGTGAAGCTGATTACAGCGATCTTGAGCTGGAGCTTGTCGCGGATCCTCCTTTCCTTGAAGGCAAGACTTGGCGACTGGATCGATTAAACAAAGATTCGACGCTGCATATTTCAGAGCGCAATTTAAAGCTGAATGCCGCTTATCTCGCCGATTTGACGGAAAGCCTTAGTGCGACCCTTGTGCTACGCCTACGTTGCAGCGGTGAAGTTCTCAATAGTCAAAGCTTCCCGGTTGAGCTGTTGGCAAGAAATGAATGGGGGGGTGTTAACTCCATGCCAGAACTGCTGCCGGCGTTTGCGATGCCAAATGATCCTGCGGTAGATCGGATACTCAAATCTGCTTCTGATGTTCTGCGCCGAGCTGGCAAAGCGGATGGCATCAACGGTTACGAAAGTAAGTCCAGAACCAGAACCTGGGAGCTCACCTCCGCAATATGGTCAGCAGTCTGCGGGCTTAAATTGAGCTATGCGCTGCCGCCGGCAAGCTTTGAGACTTTCGGCCAGAAAGTCAGAACCCCCAGCCTCATATTGGAGGGCGGTGTTGCAACATGCCTGGACACAGCGTTGCTTTTTGCCGCAGCACTGGAGCAAGCCGGGCTGAACGCACTTCTGTTGCTGACCAAAGGTCATGCTTTTGCAGGTGTTTGGTTGCAGCCTCAGGAGTTTTCCCAACTGATTACAGATGAGGCCTCCGCGGTACGAAAGCGGATTGACCTGAAAGAGGCACTCGTATTTGAAACCACTCTGGCAACGCAATTCCCTGTGCCAGGTTTCAGTCAGGCGATTAGTACAGCTGAAAGACAGGTCAACGATGATGATTTCATCATGGCCATTGATATGCATCGAGCACGCATGCAGCGTATCCGTCCTTTGGCAACGTCAATTCCGGCGTCGAAGTCCGATGTGGGTCAAGAGTCCGGGGTAGAGTTCGTAGCGTTGGAAATACCACCACAATTACCGGGTTTTGACGTCGAAATTCCGACTGACTCAGAAACACCCGCCGGTAAGCTGACGCTGTGGCAACGTAAGCTTCTCGACCTGACTACTCGAAATCGACTATTACATTTGCCGGATAGTGCTAAAGGTGTGCGCTTGATCTGTCCTGAGCCCGCCGAGCTAGAAGACCAATTGGCCAGCGGCAAGCGCATCAGGATCGTTTCTATACCGGATCTGGAGGCTGGAGGTCGAGATGCGGCACTCTATGAGCAACAAAATCGAGAGTCGCTCAGAGATGAATACGCTCGCAGTGCATTGTCTCGTGGTGAGGTACTGGCCACCCTTGAAAAACCTAAACTCGAAGTAGCGCTGATTGACCTGTACCGCAAAGCTCGAAGTGATCTTGATGAAGGCGGAGCGAATACTCTCTTTCTTGCACTCGGGTTTTTAAAGTGGAAAAAGTCGGCAGACGACCCAAAAACCTATTCCGCTCCTTTAATTTTGCTACCCGTAAAACTTGATCGTAAAAGTGCGTTGTCCGGCGTGACGATGACTTTGCTTGAGGATGAGCCTCGCTTCAATTTGACCCTGCTCGAACTGTTACGACATGACTTTGAACTCGTTATTCCGGGGCTTGAGGGTGACCTTCCCACCGACGACAGTGGCATTGATGTCACTGGGATCTGGAATACGGTGCGCCGTGCTATCAGAGATGTGCCGGGCTTCGAGGTCACCACAGAGCTCGTGTTGGGAACGTTCTCCTTCGCGAAATATTTGATGTGGCAGGATCTGGCTGCTCGCTCTGAGCAGCTTTTGAAGAGCCCGATGGTCAAGCATTTGCTGGAGAGAAGTGTTGGCGGTGAAGGTTTTGCTACGTCGGGGGAGTTTCCGCAGCCTCACGAGTTGGATAGAAAAGTCAGACCGGCCGATCTGTTCACACCGTTACCGGCTGACTCCTCCCAATTGGCTGCAGTTGTTGCCTCCGCCAGTGGTTGTGATTTCGTTCTTGATGGACCTCCCGGCACCGGTAAGTCCCAAACCATCGCCAACATGATCGCCCACAACCTGGCCCTAGGTCGCAGGGTCTTGTTCGTCGCAGAAAAAATGGCCGCTTTGGATGTTGTTTATCGTCGGCTCGAAGAAAAAGGGCTAGGCGAATTCTGTCTTGAGCTGCACTCCAGCAAAACATCCAAGGTTGAAGTACTTAAACAACTGGAGCGGGCTTGGGATGTTCGCGATGCCTTGACTGCTGATGAGTGGGCTGTAGAAACGGCAAAACTGCACAAACTACGAAATCGATTGAACGAAGTCGTGGAAACCTTGCATCGTCGGCAACTTAATGGATTAACAGTCCATCAGGCGATAGGTCGTGTCGTACGGGATGGGCACGCCGCATTGCCACGTATTGCATGGCCAGAGGGAACTTCTCACGACGCGGAAGATTACGCGCGCCTGCGTGATCTTGCCCGGCGTCTCGACTTGAATAGTCAGGCTGCCCGCGATCTGTCAGCGGACTTCTCGCTCATCGCTCCCACCGAATGGTCTAATGGCTGGCAAGAGTCGATCGCTGCAGTATCAAGGGAGCTGCCGGGAGTCATTGAACGGCTGAAGATCGCCTGTAATAACTTGTTGAGAGCCACCGATCTTCCCCTAGCCGTTACAAGTGGAGAGGACATCGAGCGTTTTTGCCAGTTTGTTGCGCTCTTGGTAGATACGCACGGTATCGATCTCTCTTTTGCATTCACGTTGAATGCAAGTGCCAAGATAGTTGCAGCCAAGAAAGCTGTGCAGATCCTCACAAATTACCGTGAAATTGAACGCTCGCTGTCGGTGCGTTACGCCTCAGAAGCCTGCCGCACCATCAACCTCGAACAACTCAAAAACGACTGGGAAACTGGCAAGACCAAATTTTGGTTCCTCGCTACTTTGGCCAAGAAAAAGGTGGGTAAAAACCTAGCGGGTCAGGGCGGAGCGGTTGGACTACCGAACGTTGAGCAGGATCTTGCCAGACTGCTCGAAATGCGTGATCTGCTTATCTCCCTAGACAGCTTGTCTGCAGATATAAACGCTGTGCCTGGATGGAGCGGCGTTTCTAGTGATCAATCCGCGATGGCAGTAGCATGGGAGCTCGCTGAACGCCTTCGAACGTTGATCAGCTCTAACGCTGAGTCCCCTGAAGATCTTATTGCACTGCGCGGAGCCACTCAAAAGCTTGTGGTTGAAGCCAATGAGTTATTGGGCGGGGGTGGCTTTATCGCCGCAGCGCTTCACCAGTTAAAAGATGCATTGGAAGTGTTCAATCAAACGAGCAAACGCTTCAATGAACTGAGTAACCGCCCGGCAGAGGGCAAATTAACAATTGAGTCATTGCTTGATGCGTCCAGTGCTATTTCTCGTCATGAGTTGAAGTTAAAAGCCTGGTGCGATTGGTGTCGGGTGCGTGAAGAGGCAATAGCAGCCGGGCTTCAGCCGTTAAGTGATGCATTGGCAATTAAAGGGTTACCAGAGGGCGGGACTGTAGACGCGTTCGAAACATCTTATGCACGCTGGTTTGCAAGGGTGATGATCGACGCGGAACCGCTGCTGCGTAATTTCGTGCCAGCGGAGCACACTAGCGATATTGAGGCGTTTGTACGTCTGGATGAAGATCTTTCCAAGCTTACTGTTCGATACATTCGAGCGAAGCTTTGTGGATTGATCCCGTCGAAAAACGAGATCGGCAAGCAAGGTGGTTTCGGCATCCTGAAGCACGAGCTGCAAAAATCACGTCGGCACAAACCCGTGCGACAGCTTGCTGTTGAGATGGGCGATGCCATGTCGAAACTCGCTCCTTGCATGCTGATGAGCCCTCTTTCGATTGCGCAATATCTTCCAACGGACCTCGCACTTTTTGACTTGGTGATATTCGATGAGGCTTCGCAAATTGCTCCATGGGATGCCATAGGTTCAATCGCGAGGGGTAAGCAGGTGGTCATTGCGGGTGATCCCCGTCAGATGCCTCCAACCAACTTTTTCAATCGCGCCGCATCTGCCACCGAAGATGATACTGCTGAGGACATGGAGAGCATTTTGGATGAGTGTCTGGGCGCAGGCATCCCAAGTCATAGCTTAAGTTGGCACTATCGGAGTCGCCATGAAAGCTTGATCGCATTCTCGAACCATCGCTACTACGACAGTAATCTAATTACTTTCCCTGCAGCTGAAACGCGTGCCAGTGCTGTGGAGTGGCGACGTGTTGATGGCGTCTACGCGAAAGGCAAGGGCAGGCACAATCAGGCCGAAGCCGAGGCCATCGTTACCGAGACTGTGAAGCGATTGATGGATCCAGCGTTTGTAGCGAGCGGTCATACTATTGGGATCATCACACTCAATAGCGACCAGCAAAGACTGATTAACGATCTGTTGGATAGGGCGCGGCAACAGTTCCCCCAGATTGAGCCCTTTTTCCAGCATGACATTGCCGAACCTGTCGTCGTAAAAAACTTGGAGACAGTCCAGGGCGATGAGCGCGATTTGATCATGCTAGGTATCGGATATGGCCCAACCGAGCCTGGTGCGCAGGTTATGTCGATGAACTTCGGCCCATTGAACAAAGAAGGCGGATGGCGTCGTTTGAACGTGGCGATAACCCGTGCACGCAGGGAGATGATGGTTTTCTCATCTTTTGATTCTTCGATGATTGATTTGAATCGCACCAACGCCCGGGCTGTTCGCGATCTTAAGCACTTCATTGAATTTGCGCAGAGAGGGCCAAGGGCTCTTGCTGAGGCAGTGCAGGGTTCAGTGGGTGGTTATGACTCTCCTTTTGAGGAAGCTGTTGCTCAAGAGCTGAGACGAAAAGGCTGGCAAGTCGTACCACAAATTGGGGTATCTCGTTTCCGAATTGATCTAGGCATTGTCCATCCGGACAGACCTGGTGATTATCTGGTTGGTGTTGAATGTGACGGTGCGACCTATCACAGTGCGGCCACCGCGCGAGATCGCGACAAGGTTCGTAGCGCAATCCTGCAAGGGTTGGGCTGGAAGCTGGTTCGGCTCTGGTCTACAGAGTGGTGGATTGATAAGTCTGGTGCGCTGGATCGCTTGCATGCAACGCTCGAAGCTCTTTTGGATGAATCGCGTGCGACTGCTCTTGTTAGCAAAACAGTTGAGCAGGAATACTCAATACCTCATTTGTCATTGGTGCATAGTGCTGCATTGCCGAATGACGTAGAACAAGAGGAAATTTCTGCTGTATCAGAGGGCGATGCTTCTGACGAACTACCTCCCGAAGTCAAAATCGCAAAGTCGTTTGCACTGCAGGCCTCACCCGCAATCAAGGATGAATACCGCGTTACCGACTTCACAAGCGTGGGCGACAGAATCAATGCGGAGGCGTTTTACTCGCCTGAATATGATGCAGTTCTTGCTGAATTGATTGCACATGTTTTGTTGCAGGAAGCTCCTATCCTCGATTCAGTGTTGGTTCAGCGCGTAGCCCGGGCACATGGCTTTCAACGCTCTGGGCGTCTCATTCGAGAGCGAGTTCTTGATCTGACAGAGCAAAATCATCATCTGAAAAGTGATCCAGTTGATGGCCAATTTGTTTGGCATTCCGAAAGTGATATTGCTGGTTGGAACAAATATCGGATACCAGCGACATTGGATGATGGCAGGTCGGTGGAGGAGATCGCCGCTGAGGAACTATTAATGGTTGCGTCTTTGATTTCCGCCGGCGACATGCCTTTGGAAATTGCCAAAACTTTCGGCGTAAAGCGCTTGACTGGAGCTGCGCGTGAAAGGATAGAGCTGGCAATCAAGTCGATGTCAGACCTGTAATTTTTTGAAGCGGTACAACGAAAAAGGAGAGCATGGTGGTTGCCTGCTCTCCTTTTTATTGCCTGTTTACTCGGTCGACTGAAAGTTTGCTATCGCGAGCAGGCTCACTCCTACATGGGTATTTTTGTGGGTTCGGATCAGTCGTCGACCTTCATCATTTCCTGCACACCTTCCCACGCTTCGGCGCGCATGCGTTCGATGTCCAGGCCCGGAATCACCCCGTTATCCACGACCACGCGGCCGCCGACCAGACTGTATTTCACCGTAATCGGTTCTCCCGCCACCACCGGGGCGACGGCGCTGTCGTGGAAGCCATAGAAGCGTGGATGATCGAGGCTGTAGATCACCAGATCCGCAGCCTGACCGACTTCCAGTGTGCCGACCGCACCGAGCCCCAATACTTGCGCGCCGCCCGCCGTGCCCCAGTGAATGACATCTTCAGCGGTGGTCGCCGAGGCGCCTTGTTCGGCGCGGTGGATCAGCCACGCGGTGTTGGCTTCGCCGACCATGCTTCCGGACTCGTTGGAGGCCACGCCATCCACGCCCAGGGAAATCGCCACGCCGGCCTCGTACATTTGCGGCACCGGCGCGACGCCGCTGCCCAGTCGGGCGTTGCTCACCGGGCAGTGGGCGATGCCGGTGCCGGTTTGCGCGAGCATGCGGATTTCGCCCGGTTGCAGGTGTACGGCGTGGGCGAACCAGACGTCGGGGCCGAGCCATTCGTGTTCGGCGACGAATTCCACCGGCAGGCAGTTGTATTTTTCGCGGCAGAAATTCACGTAGTTCTGCGTTTCCGACAGGTGCGTGTGCAATCGCAAACCGAGGCCGCGCGCGGTGTGAGCGAGTTCGCGCAACAGTGTCGGCGGCAGCGAGAAGGTTGGCGTGGTTGGGGCGACAACGACGCGACGCATCGCGTCCGGGGTGTCCTGGTTATACAGCGATTTCAGTCGCTCGATATCGCCGACCATTTGCTCGAGGCTTTCCGGTTGCAGTGCGGTTTTCGAGAAGCCCGGGTGTGCGCTGGCCGATTCCAGCGCGCCGCCTCGGCACAGTACAAAGCGCAGGCCAAATTCATCGGCCATGTCGAACAACAGGTCGCCGGTCTCGGTGCTGCCGTGGGCGTGGTAGAGGTAATGGTGATCGGCGCAGGTGGTGACGCCGGACAGCAGCAATTCGACCATGCCCAGCCGTGCGGCGATCCGCGCCAATTGCGGGGTGAAGCGGTTGAGGCGCGGGTAGGGCACGCTGGCCAGCCAGCCTTGCAGATCCTGATTGAGGCCTTCGGGCACGGCTTTGAGCAGGTTCTGGAACAGGTGATGGTGAGTGTTGATCCAGCCCGGATAGACCACGCAGTTGCGCGCGTCGCTCACTTGTTCGCCGGGTTGTGGCTCAAGGTTGGCGGCTATTTGGGCGATGCGACCGTTGACCACGCGGATGTCCACGGCGCCGGCCCGCGCGCGGGGGCCGCGCAGGCCGGTCATCACCGCGACCGGGTTCTTGATCAGGATGTTCTGAAGTTGAGTCATGGGCAGCTCCAAACTAAAGGATGTGCGAGGCGGATTTGCTGGCGGTGGTTTCCGGCACGCTGACGCCATTCAGCGCGGCGTTGAGCAGCACCGACACCAGGCAAGCGATAACCACGCTGCTGTGCAGGAACGGCTGCGACCACTCGGGGAGTTGTTTGAACAAGGTGGGTGCGAGCACCGGTACCAGCGCGGCGGCGATGGTGAAACCGACGATCAGCACGTTGTAGCGATTGCGCTCATAGTCGACTTTGGCGAGGGTCTGAATGCCCGCCGCCGCGACCACACCGAACATGGCGATGCCGGCGCCACCGAGGGCGGCAGTCGGCATCGAGGCGATGATCGCGCCGGCCTTCGGCACCAACGCAATCGAGCACATCAGCAAGCCGCTGACCGCGACCACCCAACGGCTGCGTACGCCGGTGAGGATCACCAGGCCGACGTTTTCCATAAAGGCGATAAAGGGAAATGCGGCGAACATGCCGGCGATGGTGCTGGCCAGGCCATTGGCGCGCAGGCCGTTGATGACCTGTTTATCTTCCACCGGTTTTTCGACGATGTCGCCGATGGCCACGAACAGCCCCATCGACTCGACCATCTGCACGATCATCACCACCACCATGGTCGCGATAGGGATCAGGCTGAAGGTCGGCAAGCCGAAATAGAACGGGTAGGGCACGGTCAGCCATGGCGCTTCTTCGACGCTGTGAAAACTGCCCATGCCCAGACCGTAGGCCAGACCGGCACCGATCAGCATGCCGATCAACACTGCCATGTTGCGCAGCAGTGGGCTGCCATAACGGTTGACCAGCAGGATTGTGAGTAACACCACCACCGCCACACCGAGGAACGCCGGCGCGCCGAAGTTGCTCGCGTTGCGCCCGCCACCGACCCATTCATAAGCAATCGGGAACAGCTGCAGACCGATCACCGTGACGATGCAACCGGTGACCACGGGCGGGAAGAAGCGCCGCAATCGACCCACAAATGGCGCCATCAACATTGTGAAAATCCCGGCGCCGATCACCGCCCCGCAGACCCCGGCAAATCCCACCTCGGGGTTGCTGCCGATGGCGATCACCGGGCCGACGCTGCTGAACGCCACGCCCTGCAGAATCGGCAGGCGCACGCCGAATTTCCAGAAACCGACGGTTTGCAACAGGGTGGCAATGCCGGAACAGAACAGCGTGGTGCTGATCAGCACCACCGTGTCGGCGTGGGACATTTTCAGGGCACTGGCAACAATCAACGGCACGGCGATGGCGCCGATGTACGAGACGGCCATGTGTTGCAGGCCGAGGGTGAGCATCTGTCGTACCGGCAGAATGCGGTCGACGGGATGCACGGTGGATGCGCTGTTCGATGGGGATGTGGCTGACGACATGGGGAAACACCTCTGGCTGTTTTTATGCGGTAGAGAGGGGTATTCGTCTGATGCCTCGGACCTGGGAACACTGAAGATCCCTTGTGGGAGCGAGCCTGCTCGCGAAAGCGTTGTGTCAGTCGACATCACTGTTCAATGGCCCACCGCATTCGCGAGCAGGCTCGCTCCCACAGGTTTTGCAGCGTTTCGCTGATCGGCATCAGTCATTCGTGCTGCGAAGCCGCCATCCACCGGCTCCGATGCCTTGTTTCAGCCTGCCAGGCAGGCGGCGAAGCCCTGGTTCAGCGCCGCGCGATCCAGGTCGCGGCCGATGAACACGATCTTGCTTGAGCGCGGCTCCGTGCCCCATGCGGTCGAGGCACGGAACTCCACCAGGCTGTGCACGCCTTGCAGCACGTAGCGCTGGTCTTCGTTGGCCACCGCGAGTACGCCTTTCATGCGATAAAGATTGTCGGCCTGAGAGGAGCGCAGCTCGCTGATCCAGCGATGGAACGCCATCAGGTTGACCGCGCCGTCCACGGCGATGCCTACCGATGACACGCTTGGGTCGTGTTGGTGATCCTGCTCTTCAATAGAGTGCTCTGCGTGATGCTCATGGTCGTGGTGATCGTGATCATGCTGGTCCGCGCCGATTTCCATCAGCTTCTGCGTGCATTCAAACGCACCGATACCGAGGATTTTGCTCAGGTCGATTTGCGCATGGGTCGAGGTCACCAGATCCGCTGTGGCGTTCAAACCCCTGATCTTGCCGCGCAGGGTTTCCACCTCGTCGCTGCTGACCAGATCGACCTTGTTGATGACAATCCGGTCGGCGCAAACAATCTGATCCACCGCCTGATTGTCGACGCCGTCCAGCTGCAAATCCTCCAGGTGTTGGGCGATGTGCTTGGCGTCGACCATGGTCACGATCGCGTCGAGTTCGACTTCATCGGCGATCGGGTCATTGATGAAAAAACTCTGCGCCACCGGGTACGGATCGGCCAGGCCGCTGGTTTCGATAAGGATGTGATCAAGGCGCACCGGGCGCGCCACCAATTCGCGAACGATGCGCACCAGATCCTCGCGAACCTCGGCGGTGCAGCACACGCAGCCGTTGACCATTTCGTAGATTTCTTCGGTTTCCGAGCTGAGGACGAGGTCGCCGTCGATGCCGACTTCACCGAATTCGTTTTCGATCACAGCGATTTTGCGTCCGTGGTTTTCCTTGAGGATGTAGTTGAGCAGGGTGGTTTTACCGGCACCGAGGAAACCGGTGAGGATGGTCACGGGGATTTTGGTGTTGCGGGTTGGCGCGTTGAAAGGGGTGTTCATGGTGAGGCTCCTTATCTGTGTTTTTTGTCGGAGTACGATCAACTGTGGGAGCGAGCCTGCTCGCGAATGCGGTGTGTCATTGAGCGGTGATGCCGACTGACCCACCGCTTTCGCGAGCAGGCTCGCTCCCACAGGGTTCTGGGTGTTCTTGCCAGCGTCGCGCAGTGCCGGCATCAAGGCCAAACAAGTCGAGCACCCGACCAAGGCTGTGATCGACCATCTGCCCGAGGCTTTCCGGGCGGGCGTAGAAGGCTGGCACCGGCGGGGCGATGATCCCGCCCATCTCGGTGACGGCGGTCATGTTGCGCAGGTGAGCGAGGGTCAGCGGGGTTTCGCGGGCCATCAGCACCAGCGTGCGGCGCTCCTTGAGGGTGACGTCGGCGGCGCGGCCAATCAGCCCCGATGACGTGCCGGTGGCAATCTCCGCCAACGTGCGCATCGAACATGGCGCGACCACCATGCCGAGACAGCGAAACGAGCCGCTGGCGATCCCGGCGGCGACGTCGTCGGCGCGGTGGTAATGACTGGCCAGTGCGGTGACGTCGGCCAGTTTATAGTCGGTTTCGTGGGCCATGGTCAGGAGTGCGGCACGGCTGATGATCAGGTGGCTTTCGATGTCCAGCTCATTCAGCAATTGCAGTAAACGCACGCCGTAGATGAAGCCGGACGCGCCGCTGATGCCGACCACCATCCGTTGCCGGTTCACGATTCAAGCCCTTTGAGCAGAACCCGCGCGCGCTCCAGAACTTCCTGATCAAGCTGCGCCTTGATCCCGTCAAAACCCGAACCACGCGTGGCATCCAGGCCCATCCGCGAAGTCGTGCCATTGACCGAGGACGAAGGATCGAGCGGACTGCCCGGCAAACCATCAATGGTAAAAATATCCAGGTGCGGCTGGAAGTGCGTGGCCAGGGCCCACAGCACCTGACTGTCATCACTGATGTCGATATCGCTGTCTACCGCGATCACGGTTTTCAGGTACGGATCCCAGCCGAGCAGGGCCAGCATGATCTGCCGTGCCTCGCCGTCGCGGCTTTGGTCCAGTGCGACGTAGCAGTGAAAGTGCGTGCCGGAATTGGGGTAATGCACGGCGGTGACGGCGGGGAAGCGTGCCTTGAGTTTTTCGCTCATCTCGGCTTCGCGGGGCAGACGGGCGAGCGTCAGATGCTCGGCGTAGCGCCCGCCCATCACGTCGACCAGCCAGGCGTCTTTGCGCCTTAACAGGGTGTCGACGCGCAGCACATTGTTGGTCGAGCGATCCGAGGAATAACCGCTGAATTCGCCGAACGGGCCTTCCTCGGCATAAGCCGCCGGGTCGATGGCGCCTTCCAGAACGAACTCGGCATACGCTGGCACACCGATGCCGTAGCGCGGCGTTTTCACCAGTTCCAGCGGCGCGCCGAACAGTCCGCCGGCTACGGCGCGTTCATCGCTGCCGTACGGCAAGCGTGCAGCGGCGGCGAGCATGAACAGCGGATGTGCACCAACCACCATCGCCACGCGTAATTCTTCGCCACGTTCGCGGGCGGTTTGCAGCATCCGCCACAGATGACCGCGTGAATGCAGGCTGGTGGCGAGCGCCTGGCGGGCGTGGCGCATCGAGCGGTGGTAGCTCATGTTGGCGATGCCGGTCAGCGGGTCTTCGGCAACGATGATCGCGTTGGTGATGTACGGTCCGCGATCGCTGTCGAAATGCTTGAGCATCGGCAGCAGCGCCAGATCCAGCGCTTCGCCTTCGAACACTTCATCGAGGATCGGGCCGCTTTCCACGTAACGCGGTGCGATGGGCCGGTTGGCGCGGGTTTGAAAGGTTTCGTGCAACTGCGCAGGCGTTACGCCGAACAGGCGGGCGATGCGGGTTCGCGAGGCGAACAGGTTGGTTGCCACCGGTACGCCGAGGTTGCCGACGTGTTCGCAGATCAGCAGCGGATCGCGGCCCTGGGCGGCGAGGGCATCGACCAGGGCGGTGACGTCCTGATCGGCGGAAATGGCTTGGGTGACGGTCAGCACATCGTCCGGGTACTCACGGCGATAGGCGTCGATGAACACGTGGAAGTCCTGAGAATCACCGAGCGTCGAACGGGTCATGGTGTCACCTCGTAAAAAGCAGGCACGCAGGGGTGAGGGGGCATTCGCGCAGCCAGCCGTTGGCCTGCCGGTCGAGCGAAACGCCGGTTCATCTTCGTGCCTGTAAAGTCGCTGTGTTCCGGTCGTAACACTGAGCCCTGTGGGAGCGAGCCTGCTCGCGAATGCGGTAGGTCATTCAAAATTGATGGCGACTGACTCACCGCTTTCGCGAGCAGGCTCGCTCCCACATTGGGTTTTGTGTGTGGCTACAAGTACGTGGTGGTCAGGCGTATGTCGGCCTCGGCCAGATCCTTGGGCGGTGGCGTCGGTTCGATCCCGCACAACCGGGCAATGTTGTTGCCCAGATAGTCCTCGAGATGATCCTCATCAATCCCCAGGCCTTGCGGTGCCGGCGAGCACAACACCTCAAGTTCGCGCAGCCACATCCCCGGCTCGTTCGGCGGTGAGTCCGTGCCGAACACGATCTTGTTGCGCGGCAGTTCCTTGGCGAATTCGACGATCCGCGACTGGAAGCACCAGCCCGATTCGCAGTACACGTTCGGCGTGTCCATAGCCATCCAGAACGCTTCGAACGAGTAGTTGCCGCCGGTCTGGATACCGAAGTGACCGATGATGAAATTGACCATCGGGAATTCGCGGATGATCGGGTAGAACATCGTCGGAATCGTGTACGGGCCGTCGCCGGTGTGGATCAGCACGACAATGTTGTACTTGGCGCAGACCTTCATCGCCGGACGCAGCCAGTCGAGTGCGCGGTCCGGGCGATAGCCGTGCATGTTGGCGTGCAGCTTGAGCATCTTGAAGCCGTATTCCTTGATATGGAATTCCAGCTCCGCCGCACCGTTTTCCGGTCCCCAGCGCGGGTTGAAGTTGAAGTTGCCGATGAAGCGATCCGGGTACTTCACGCAGAGTTCGGCGACGTAGGACATGTAGTCGCGCACGCCCTCACGGCCCCGGCGGTTGCCGTCGCGATAACCGGTGTTGCCCGGTGGCGGCTGGATGAAACCCATGTCGATGCGGCGCGGCTTGCCGTTGATCATGTACGGGCCGTCCATCAACTTGAGCATGCGCTCGCCGGTGAACGGTTCGCCGGTGTGGCGCCAGGCCTCGTCGACCAGGTTGGTGGGGTGCAGATGGGTATCGATAATCATCGGTTCAGCTCCTGGCCAGTTGAGTGGTGACGGGGCGCTTGAGTTGCGCCTCTGCTTCGGAAACGGAACGCGGTGGCGGGGTTGGCTCGAGGCCGATCATCCGCGCGGTGTTGTTGCCCAGATAGTCTTCGAGGGTGTCCTCGTCGAGGTTCAGGCCTTGCGGCGGTTCGTGGCAGAGCACTTCGAGCAGGCGCAACCACATGCCCGGTTCGTTCGGCGGTGTGTCGGTGCCGAAGAGGATCTTGTGCGTCGGCAAGACCTTGGCGAATTCGACGATCCGCGATTGCAGGCACCAGCCGGATTCGCAGTAGACGTTGGGCAACTCCATCGCCCATTGCATCGGTTCGAACACGTAGACTCCGCCGGTCTGCACGCCGAAGTGGGCCATGATGAAATCGACGTTGGGAAACTCCTTGATCATCGGCACCCATTCCGACGGGATGCTGTATGGCCCGTCGCCGGTGTGCAGCTTGACCGGAATGCCCAGCTCGGCGCATTTCTCGAAGCACGGACGCACCCAGTCGAGGGCACGGTCAGGCCGGTAGGCGTGCATGTTGGCCTGCATTTGCACCATCTTGAAGCCGTGTTCCTTGACGTAGCGTTCGATCGCTTCGACGCCGTTTTCAACGCCGCAGCGCGGGTTGTAGACGAAGCAGCCGATGAAGCGATCCGGGTAGGTCTGGACCATTTTCAGGGTGTAGGCCATGTAGGCATCGATGGATTCACGGCCGGTGAGGTCACCGTCGGTCCAGGTGTAGATCGTGTTGCCTTGCGGTGGCTGGATGAAGGCTTTGTCGATACGGCGCGGCTTGCCGTTGACCATGTACGGGCCATCCATCATCTCCAGCAGACGCTCGCCGGTGAACGGGTCACCGTCATGCCTCCAGGCGAGGTCCACGAGATCCGTGGGATAGCAGCTGATATCGATGATCATTGCAGTCGATCTCCTGATAGCGGGGAAGGGAGCCTTGCGGCTCTCGGCATCCACGTCCCGGGCAATCGGCCGTTTCTATGCGCAAGACACGCGCATTCCCTCGCCTGTTCGCATCCGGCCCGGGTGGGTGGTTGCTGAGGGCGAGTATTGGAAAGGGGGGCGGGGTTCGTACAATATTAATTGGGTGGGGTGGTGATACTTCTGGGATATGGGTCTTGGATCAAGAGCCTTGCCCTCACCCCAGCCCTCTCCCGGAGGGAGAGGGAGCCTACGGAGGTGTCTTGCGGTTTACATCGACCTGAAAGACCCAGTCGATTATGGATTCACAGCTGAGCGTTCACGTCGGCGTAATTCGTCAATATTCCCCGATCGGTCCCCTCTACCTCTGGGAGAGGGCTAGGGTGAGGGCAGCATTCTCAAGCGTACTCAGAGCCAACTGTTTGATCGCTTCAACCACCGGCGCGACCCGCTCTGCCTGCCCATGCGGCCACACCGCGTAGAGGTTGTAATGCGCCGCAATCTGCGCCTCGTTCAGCGCCACCAACCGCCCACTGCGCAACGCATCAGCGGCCAGTAATCCACGCACCAGTCCCGCGCCAACCCCGGCCTCAGCCGCGGCAATCAGGTTCGCCGCATTATCAAAAATCACCCGCGCCGGCGGTTCGACGGGCGGCATTCCGGCCGCATCCAGCCACGGAATCCAGGAGCGTCGCGTATAGCCCAACAGCGGCAGTTCGAGGATTTGCGCCGGGCTCAACGGCACCTGTAAACCGTAGCGCTCAAGCAACGCCGGCGAAGCCACCGCCAACACCCGGTCGCCGCAAATCTGCGTCATCTCACAGTCATCCCAATCGCCATAGCCATAACGCAACGCCAGATCGACCCGCTCAAACGTACTGCGATCACTGCGCGGCATCGACAGCAGCGTCACCTCGTAATCCGGCAGTCCATCGAGCAACTGCGGCAAGCGCGGATTGAGCCAGCTCTGCGCCAGTTCACTGTCGACATCCAGGGTCAGGCGTTGCGCCACGCTGCGGTTCTTCACCGAAGAGATCGCCCGGTCGATTTGCGCCAGGCCATCCGACAACACACTGGCAAACAACTGTCCGGCGTCAGTCAGGTTGCTGCCGCCGCCTTCACGGACGAACAGCGGCTGGCCAATGAAATCTTCCAGCGCGCGGATCTGCTGGCTGATCGCGCTGTGCGTGAGGTCGAGCTTGCGCGCCGCACTGGAGAAACTGCCGCTGCGCGCCGCGTGGATAAACGCGCTCATGGACTGCACCGACGGGTATCGCTTGTACATGTTGTTAGTCCTGCTTACAGCGGTTGGCAGAAATCGTCGCTGGCCGCGTGTTGCTCAGGGTTCCAATAATCGGTCACCAGGCCCGCACAAAGACGGGCCGCTCTTTTGGAGCCTGACAATGATTGCATTCACGGTTAACGGCGAACGACGCGAGCTGGATGAAGCGTCCTCCTCCATGCCCTTGTTATGGGTACTGCGTGATCAACTGAAACTCACCGGCACCAAGTTCGGTTGCGGCATGGGCCTGTGCGGTGCCTGCACCGTGCACCTGGACGGTGTCGCGGTACGTTCCTGCCAGTTGCCGGCGGCCGCCGTCGCGGGCCACAGCATCACCACCATCGAAGGCCTGTCGCCGACGGAAAACCATCCGCTGCAACTGGCCTGGGTCGCCGAAGATGTGCCGCAATGCGGCTACTGTCAATCCGGGCAGATCATGTCCGCCGCTGCGTTGCTCAACACCGGTGCGGCGGTGACCGACGATTCGATCCGCAATGCGATGTCCGGGAATATCTGCCGCTGCGGCACCTACGGGCGCATCAACAAAGCGATCAAACGTGCGGCGAATGCGCCGAAGGAGGCGTGATGAGCCTCATCGACGATACCCGCCTCGAACTGCCACGGCGGGTTTTTCTCAAGCAAGCGGCGACGGTTGCTTCAGGCTTGGCGATTGCCCTGTATTTGCCCGGCGGCATGGCGGCCACTGACCCGAAAGCCCCGGCACCGGCCAGAGAATTCGAGCCGAATGCCTGGGTGCGCATCTTTCCCGACGGTACGGTGAAACTGGTGGTGCACAAGCACGATTCCGGCACCGGCACGCAAACGGCGCTGGCCGCGTGCGTGGCGGAAGAGCTGGACGTCAACCCGATGACCGTACAGGTGATCACCCCGGAAGATCCGTTTTTCGAAACCTATATGCATCCGGTCTGGAAGGTCTTTTCCACGGGCGGCAGCACCAGCGTTTCCCTCGAATACGATCGCTTGCGCATGGCCGGTGCTACGGCGCGGGCGCTATTGATTACGGCGGCAGCCAAGCAGTGGAAAGTCAGCCCTGACAGTTGCACCACCGAAGAAGGCCGAGTCGTCCACACCGCGAGCCAGCGCAGCCTCGGTTATGGCGAACTGGTCGGCGTCGCGGCGAATCTGTCCGCCCCGAGCAACGTCACGCTGAAGGATCCGGCGCAGTTCAAATACATCGGCAAACTGCGCCACAAGCGCGATGCGGCGGCCAAGGTCTGCGGGCGGTTCAAGTACAGCATCGACGTGCAATTGCCGGCCATGCTGGTGGCGGTGATCCAGCGCGCGCCGGTGGTCGGGGCAACAGTGCTCAGCGTCGATTCTGCTGCGGCTCTGAAAGTGCCGGGCGTGCGCAAAGTGCTGGCGATTCCGGGGCGGCCCAATGTACTCGGCGGCAATCTGGAAGGTGTCGCCGTGTTGGCAGATACGTTCTGGGCAGCGCAGCAGGGCCGCAAGGTGCTGGAGATCAAATGGAGCGATTCGCCGCTGGCCGGGTTCGACAGTGAGCAATTGTTCAGCGCTCAGGCCCGAGCCATCGGCGATCCTCAAGCGCAAACCGTCAAAGCCATGACCCACGGCGATGTCGCCGGGCAATGGGCGGGCGCGGCGAAGCTGATCGAAGCCGATTACACCATGCCCTACAAGGTGCAAAACCCGCTGGAGCCGATCTGTATCACCGCACAGGTCAAGGACAAGGCAATCACTTACTGGGGCGGCGTGCAGGTGCCGTCCTCGGCGCTGGAGGCAGCGCAAACCGTGTGCGGGATCGACAAGGCCAACGTGACCATTCATGAGCTGGTCTCCGGCGGCAGCTTCGGTGCACGGGAGGCGAAATACTGGTTGTTTGAAGTCGCGTATCTGGCGCAGAAAACCGGTGTGCCGGTGAAGCTGCTCAACAGCCGCGAAGATGAAATGCACGCGCTGTTCAATCATCCGGCGACGCTGCATCGGGTCAAAGGCGCGCTCGACGCCCAGGGCAAACTCAGCGCGCTGCAACTGCACGCGGTGTCACCGGCCTCACCGGAACAGTGGGAGCCGGGCTATTTCGAACGCCCCGACAAGATGGATTACAGCACCACGGAGGCGATCACCGCGTGGGACTTCGCCTACCGTCCGCCGCATCTGGAGCTGAACTGGGTCAAGCACGAAAGCAACGTGCCCAGTGGTTGGTATCGCTCGGTGAGTTTCATCCCGAATGTGTTCGCCGTGGAAAGCTTCATGGATGAACTGGCTCACGCTGCCGGTGAAGATCCATTGGCATTCAGGCTGGCCAATATGCAGGAGCGGCCACGGCACGTGGCAGTGCTGAAGCAAGCGGCCGAGCGCGCCGGTTGGGGCAAACCGTTGCCACCCGGCACGGCCCTGGGGATCGCGACCAATCAGGGTTACACCAGTTTTATCGCGGTGGTTGCGCGAGTGGCGACGGTTGACGGCAAGGCCCAGGTCGAGAAGCTCACCTGCGTGGTCGATTGCGGTTTGGCGGTCTCGCCGGGCGGTGTCGAAGAGCAGATTTATGGCGGCTTGATGTGGGGTTTCGGCCATGCGTTGTTCGACCGCCTCGACATCAAACAAGGCCGGGTGGCGCAGAGCAATTTCCACGACTACCGCGTCACGCGCATGTCCGACATGCCGGCCACCGATATCCTCGTACTGGATGGCGAACCAGACAAACCGGGTGGCGTCGGTGAGTTGGGCAGTCCATCGGTGGTGCCGGCCATCGCCAATGCCCTGTTCGCGCTGACCGGCGTGCGCCAACGTTCGACGCCATTGAACCTGGGGTAAACCGCCATGGATTTGCGTCTGCTGCGGTACTTCATGGCGTTGGCCGATGAGTTGCACTTCGGTCGCGCTGCCGAACGCCTGCACATCTGCCAGCCACCGTTGAGCCAGCAGATTCGCCTGCTGGAGGAGGAACTGGGCACGCCGCTGTTCGAGCGCAGTCATCATCGGGTTGAACTGACGGCGGCGGGGCAGATGCTCAAGGAGCAGGCACCGCTGGTGTTTGAACAGCTTGAGCGGGCGCTGGACCTGACGCGACAGACCGGACGCGGGCAACTGGGCGAGCTGGAAATCGGCATGATCAGTTCGGTAATGGTCGGCGTGCTGCCCAAGGCCCTGCATCTGTTTCGTGAGCGCTATCCGCAGGTCAACTGGCGTCTGCATGAAATGACCCCGGCGGCACAGGTCAAGGCGTTGAAGGAAAAACGCATCGATGCCTGTGTGTTTCGTGTCGGTTACGACGATCCGCAGTTGCGCAATGAACTGCTGATCTACGAGCCGATCCATGTGGTGATGCCGGCGGATCATCCGCTGGCTGATCGCGAGGTGCTGGCGCCGGCGGATCTGGCGCAAGAGCCGTTCGTGGCGCTGGAGTTGAAGCAGTCGCGGTTCGCCCATTTTCTGTATCAGTGCTGCATTCAGGCCGGGTTCACGCCGCAGATCAGGCAGCAGGTGATCGAGGTGCAGACCTTGCTGAGCCTGGTGCGTGCCGGGTTTGGCGTGGCGCTGTTGCCGGCGTCCATCGAGCAATTGGCCCCGGCGGGGTTGGTGTTTCGGCGCTTGACCCCGGCGCTGCCGGAGGTGCCGTTGTATGCCACTTATCGGGCGGACGATGCTTCGCCGGTGCTCAAGCTGTTTCTCGACACCCTCCGAGAACTCAGCGGCAACCCCAAACCCCTGTAGGAGCTGCCGAAGGCTGCGATCTTTCGACTTTGATTTTTTACAGATCAAGATCAAAAGATCGCAGCCTTCGGCAGCTCCTACAGAGGGATTTGGTGTGTGTGAAAAGGGTGGCACGATCACAAACCCGTGCGGTCGTACTCTTCACATGGCGTATCACTTGTGGAGATCCAATGAGCCAGGAAGTCCTGACCACCGAAACCAATCGCCGCCAGTTGCAGCAGATCATTGCCGGGCTGTCCGACGGGGTGATTCTGCTGGAGCTGGATAAGAGCATTCTCTGGGCCAACGAAGCGGCACTGGCCATGCACGGTGTCAGCCGGATCACCGATCTGGGCCACAATGCCGACGAATACGCCAAAAAATTCAATCTGCGCTATCGCAACAATCACTCGATCAGCGCCGAAAACTATCCGATCAGCCGGGTCGCGCGCTGTGAAAGTTTCAGTGACGTACTGATCGAAGTGTCCCCGATCGACGACCCCGAGCGCATCTGGGTGCACAGTGTGCGCAGCATGATCCTCACCGATCGCGAAGGGCAGCCCGAGTCGCTGGTGCTGATCATGAGCGACGTCACTGACTGGGCCAATGCCGAGCAGCGCTTCGAAAGGACGTTCAACGCCAATCCGGCACCGGCGGTGATCTGTCGTCTCAGCGACCTGCGCTACATCAAAGTCAATCCGGGGTTTCTGGAGATGACCGGGTACACCCGTGAGCAAGTGATTGGCACTTCCTCTTATGAAATCGATATTTTTGAGCAGGCCGAACACCGGGATCTGGCGATCCAGCGTCTGCGCGACGTTGCGACCATCCCGCAAATGCAGGCTGAACTGCGCCTGCCCGATGGCAGCAGCAAGCAAGTGATCGTCGCCGGCCAGCCGCTGACGCTCAACGATGAGGATTGCATGCTGTTTTCCTTTGTCGACATGGAGTTGCGGCACAAGGCCGAGGTGGCGCTGCGCCAGAGTGAGGAACGTTTTGCCAAGGCCTTTCGCCTGACGCCGGTACCGATCCTGATCTGCAGTGCCGACGAGCAACAGGTGATCGACGTCAATCAGGCGTTCCTCGAAACCCTGGCCTATGACAGCGAGGACGTGCTCGGCAAAACCGTCACGCAGCTGGATTTCATCGATGACGGCGGCGCGCGCACACGGTTGTTGGCCGCGCTGGCGAAAAACGGTCGGGTGGATCGCGTGGATGTGCGGGTGCGCAGGAAGGATGCGGACCTGCTCGAGTGTGCGCTGTCCGCCGACACCGTGAATATTCAGGATATGCCGTGTTATTTGCTGGTGTTGATGGACATCACCGAGCGCAAGCGCACCGAGCTGGAGCTGGTGGCGGCGATTGAGGAAGTGATGAAAGACGCTTCCTGGTTCAGCCGTACGTTGATCGAGAAACTGGCCAATGTGAAGAAGGTCAATTCGCCGCAACTGCCCAGCGTGTCGTTCACCGATCTGACGGCGCGCGAGCGTGATGTGCTGGGGTTGATCTGTGAAGGGCTGGCGGACAAGGAGATCGCGGCGCGACTGAAACTGGCGCCGAATACGGTGCGCAATCATGTGGCGACGGTGTATTCCAAGCTGGATGTGCACAGCCGCAGTGAGGCGATTGTCTGGGCGCGGGAGCGTGGGCTGTTTTCCGGGGAGCGGGGCGCCAAGGGCCAGCGCTGAGGTGCAAATGCACTAGTTCGACAGGTGCAAATTGAGGTGTTGGCGGTCGACGGCTGTTCTTAGTCTGGCGGGGTGCGATACGAGTCTTTTCGGCTCGGGATCGCGGCCCTTCGCAGTCGTTAAAGGAACAGTCTGATGATAAATCTTGCGCAGTTGCGCGCGCAGCTTGAGCGCAGTTTTTCGCCGCTGGCGTGTGAGTGTCTGGTGGATGGGGATCATTCGCTGACCGTGAAGCTTTATCACCCGGTGTCGGGGCAGGTCGATCTGGTGATCAGTGGGCTGAAACTTAATGCGCTGCGCACGCCGGAGTCGGTGGAGGCGTTGATTGAAGAGTTGCGGTATGAGCTTGAGAGCAATTCTTTGCGTTCTGCTCGGGATCCGGATTTGGCTTAGGCGTTTTAGGCTTGGCGGCCTTTGGGCCGGCCATGCTTTTGGGGGTTTGGGGGTATATCCGTTTCTTCGGGTGTTGCTGAGTAGGGTTCCGCCCTTACGGCGGGTCACTTTTTCCAGACGCCGAAAAAGTAACCAAAAAGGCTTGCTGGTATGACTCACCCACATAGGTAACAAAACAGTTCAAGCACATAGGTAACAGTTTTTAACTGGCACTGGTCGATTCCGAGGATCTGACCATGCCGTGGCGAGAGCTGAAACCTATGGACCTTAAAGTGATGTTCATCGCCGACTATCTGTCCGGTCGGCTCAACTTCAGTCAACTCTGTGCGGCTCACAGCATCAGTCGCAAGACTGGCTACAAGTGGGTGGCCCGCTACAACGCGGACAGCATCAATGGCTTGGCGGAGTGCAGTCGCAAGCGTCATTCTCAAGCACAGGCTGTGCCGTTTGCGGTCAAAGAAGCCATTCTTGAGCTGCGGCGCCAAGGTCAAACCACGCCGGGCCCGAAAAAGATCCAGACAGCCCTGCAAGAGCGGTTTCCAGATCAGCCGCCGCCCTCCAAAACCACGATCTACAACGTGCTTAAAAAAGCGGGGCTAGTGGTGTCTCGACGGTTGCGTCAGCGTGTCGCTGTCTATCCAAAACCACTCCAGAAAGCCGACCTTCCTAATCAGCTCTGGAGCGCTGATTACAAAGGCCAATACCTGACAGGAGACGGTGTCTGGTGTTACCCGTTGACGGTAATGGATCACGCCAGTCGATTTTTACTGGCTTGTGAAAGTATGCCGAGCACGACTTTCAAGGACGCCAAAGCCACCTTCGAACGGTTATTTAAGACGTATGGGATGCCTGAGCGGATCCGCACTGATAACGGTGTCCCTTTTGCCAGCGGCGGGCGTGCGGGGTTATCACAATTATCCATTTGGTGGGCTCGTCTAGGCATCATTCATGAGCGGACTCAACCTGGGCGACCTGAGCAAAACGGACGGCATGAACGCATGCACCGCACGCTTAAAAGTACATTGCCAAGACCGCCGGAAATTGAGTGGGGAGCTCAGCAGAAGCATTTTGATCTGTTCATGCAGCACTATAATCATGAGCGTTTTCATGAGGCATTGGGGCAGAAAACCCCGGCCTCTTGCTACATCAGCTCTTCACGGGTATTTCCGAGAAAGTTGCCGGAGATGAAATACCCCAGCCATGTTGAGGCATACCGAACGGACTCCAACGGCGTAGTGAACAAAGGAAGGCTCAGAATCTATGTGGGCTATGTCCTGAAACATCAGATAGTCGGATTGGAGAGCATCAGCGAGGGTGTTTGGGACATCATCTTTGGGCCTGTTCTACTGGGACGTGTTGATGAACGAGACGCTAAGGATGGTTATCTGACGCTCAAAGTAATCAAAAATAAGTGATCAGGTGTTACCCATGTGCCTGAACTTAACTGTTACCTATGTGGTTGTCCCGTTCATGCTCCTACGTTCGGCCCGCTCGCTGAGGCTCGGGGTTCCTTCGTTCCGGGATTGATCCGGGCGCAGCGCCTACGGTTTGCTTCGCTGCACCTCCTCTCGCTGTGTTTGGCTTCGCCAAACGGTCGCTGCGCTCCCACCCCCGGATCAATCCCTCCACTCAGCCTTCCGATGTCGCCCGTAGATCAAGATCAAAAGCCGCAGCCGAGCTAACGCTCATCCTGTTGAGTGGTGAGGGGCAGAAGCGGTGCGGGGTGGGCGCTGCCTGCTTTTGCTTTTTTGTAGGAGCGAGCTTGCTCGCGAAGGCGGCCTGACAGCCGACCAATGGTCTAGCGGATGTACTCAATCCCAATGTAGGAGTGAGCCTGCTGGCGATTGCGGCTTGGCAGCCAACCCATCTTTGCCAGGTGTACTCAGGTCAACTGTGGGAGCGAGCTTGCTCGCGAAAGCGGTCTTACGGCCAACCAATCCTTTGCTGGATGCACCCAACTCCACTGTAGGAGCTAGCCTGCTGGCGATTGCGGCTTGGCAGCCAACCCATCTTTGCCAAGTGTACTCAGGTCAACTGTGGGAGCGAGCTTGCTCGCGAAAGCGGCCTGACAGCCGACCAATGATCTAGCGGATGTACTCAATCCCAATGTAGGAGGGAGCCTGCTCGCGATTGCGGCTTGGCAGCCAACCCATCTTTGCCAGGTGTACTCAGGTCAACTGTGGGAGCAAGCTTGCTCGCGAAGGCGGTCTTACGGCCAACCAATTCTTTGCTGGATGCACCCAACTCCACTGTAGGAGCTAGCCTGCTGGCGATTGCGGCCTGGCTGGCAAAGCGGATCTCCGTCTGCCAACCCGCTCAAACCGCAACGCAAAATCGACAGCCATAACCACCCAATCCGGCCAATTCACTGGCGCTTGCAGGGGCCTCGGCTATAAAGAATGAGTGGTCAGGTCTTCCGTGGTCGGTTGGGTCGCGGAAGTTGCTCTTCCATTCATCGCGGGTCGTCCTATGAACAATCTTGGGAAACGCGTGTTGCCGTTGGCTTTTTTTGCCGTTTTGCTGGCGGGTTGTGCCAGTCCTCCACCCCCTCCACCGGTTGCGCCACCTCCGCCACCGGAACGTACTTGCCAGGTGCTCGAAAACACTGAAGTCGCCGGTGACGTGTACGCCGACGGGCAGGTTACTCGACACATCACGACCACCCGTTGCGTCACGCAGTAGCGCCTGCGGGGCGTAGGTCTCGGGTTGAGCGGATTGTGCTGGTCGCCGACCTGGCCGGTACGGCGGTGTTTGCCGTGGAAGGTGCCATTGCGGCGATGCGCAGTCAGCTCGACCTGCTCGGGGTGATGGTGATTGCGTTTATCGTCGCCCTCGGCGGCGGGGTCACCCGTGACTTGCTGATTGGTGCGACGCCACCCAATGCCGTGGCCGACTGGCGCTACCCGGCGCTGGCGTTTTTCATGGGCGGGTTGGCGTTTGTCTTTCATGAGCAGGTGCTGGGCTGGTCCGGTTCAACGTTGATTGTGCTGGATGCAGCGGGGTTGGCGCTGTTTGCCGTGGCCGGTGCGCAAAAAGCGCTGAACTTCGGGATTACGCCGTTTGTGGCGATGCTGATGGGTACGATCACTGGCGTTGGTGGCGGGGTGATTCGCGACATTGTGCTGGCGCGGATACCGGTGGTGTTGCAGGTGGATTTGTATGCGAGTTCGGCATTTTTAGGCGCGGCGGTGTTGATCGTTGCTCGCAAGCTGGGCGTTTCACCGGTAGCGGCGGCGTTGCTGGCGGGGGCGGTGTGTTTGACGTTGCGTTTGCTGTCGGTGCATTTCGGCTGGCAACTGCCCAAAGTCATTGCCTGATACACAAATCCCTGTAGGAGCTGCCGAAGGCTGCGATCTTTTGATTTTTAGAAACAAGATCAAAAGATCGCAGCCTTCGGCAGCTCCTACAGGGACAAGATCAGTTCAAGTCCCGAGTGGGATCAGGACAGGAACCCACCGTCCACATTCAGCGCAACCCCGGTGGTGTAGCTCGACGCATCGCTGGCCAGGTACAACACCGCACCGGCCATTTCACTCGGATCCGCCACGCGCTTGAGCGGGATCTGCGTCAGTGCCTGCTTGAGGATCGCATCGTTCTTCACCAGTGCCGAGGCGAACTTGGTGTCGGTCAGGCCCGGTAGCAAGGCATTGCAGCGGATGCCGAACTGCGCGCATTCCTTGGCAAATACCTTGGTCATGTTGATCACCGCCGCCTTGGTCACCGAGTAGATGCCCTGGAAGATCCCCGGCGAAATGCCGTTGATCGAGGCGACGTTGATGATGCTGCCACCACCGTTTTCGCGCATCAGTTTGCCGGCTTCCACCGACATGAAGAAATAGCCACGAATGTTCACATCGACAGTCTTCTGGAAGGCACCGAGGTCAGTGTCCAGCACATTGCAGAACTGCGGATTGGTCGCGGCATTGTTGACCAGAATGTCGAGGCGACCGAACTGTTCCTTGATCCCGGCGAACACTTGGGCAATCTGTTCCATTTCACCGATGTGGCAGGCCACTGCGGTGGCTTTGCCGCCCGCAGCAATGATCGCATCGGCAACGTGTTGGCAGCCGTCGAGTTTACGGCTCGAGACGATCACGTGGGCGCCTTGCTGGGCGAGCAGTTTGGCGATGGCTTCACCGATGCCACGGCTGGCGCCGGAGACGAAAGCGATCTTGCCGTCGAGGTCGAACAACTGAGTCTTGGACATAAGGGTTCCTGGGTGGGGGCCGTCAGAGGCTCGATTTCGCAATGACCTGCAAGCTCATCTGCTCCAGCAGTTTGTTCATGTGAATGAACTGCGCGAAGCGTTTGTCCTGGGTCTGGCCGTGGTAGAAACGGTAGTAGATCTGCTGCACGATGCCGGCCAGGCGAAACAGGCCGTAGGTGTAGTAGAAGTCGAAATTGTCGATCTGGATGCCCGAACGTTCGGCGTAGTAATCGACGAACTCGCGGCGGGTGAGCATGCCCGGCGCATGGCTCGGCTGGCGGCGCATCAGTTGCACCGGCGCCGGGTCGTCCGCCTGAATCCAATAGGCGAGGGTGTTGCCCAGGTCCATCAGCGGGTCGCCGAGGGTGGTCAGTTCCCAATCGAGCACGCCGATGATCTGCATCGGGTTGTGCGGGTCGAGGATGACGTTGTCGAAGCGATAGTCGTTGTGGACGATGCTTGAAGTCGGGTGGTCGGCGGGCATCTTGTCGTTGAGCCAGGCTTTCACGGCTTCCCAATGCGGCGCGTCCGGGGTCAGGGCTTTTTCGTAGCGCTCGCTCCAGCCTTTGATCTGACGGGCGACGTAGCCTTGCGGCTTGCCCAGATCACCGAGGCCACAGGCGCTGTAGTCGACGCGGTGCAGTTCGACGAAGCGGTCGATGAAGCTTTTGCACAAGGCTTCGGTTTTCGCCGAGTCGAGGCCCAGTTCCGGCGGCAGCTCCGAGCGCAGGATGATCCCCTTGACCCGTTCCATCACATAGAACTCGGCACCGATCACTGATTCGTCGGTGCAATGTACGTAGGCTTTCGGGCAATACGGGAAGCCGTCGCGCAATTGATTGAGGATGCGGAATTCGCGGCCCATGTCGTGGGCAGACTTGGCTTTGTGGCCAAACGGTGGGCGGCGCAGGACGAACTCCTGTTCCGGGTATTCCAGCAGGTAGGTCAGGTTCGACGCACCGCCGGGGAACTGGCTGATCGCCGGCAAGCCGCTCAGGCCCGGAATGTGCGCCTTGAGGTACGGATCGATCAGGCTGGCATCGAGTTCTTCGCCAGAGCGGATACGGGTGGACTGGTCAGTAAGCGCCATGCTTATCCCTTCTGCTTATTTTGGAGGCCAGACATCATTGGCTAATCTAATGGTGCACTCGGGCAGTCACAAGCCCAGGTCGGTCTTATAGGTTAGCGTGTTGCCGGATAATCAGCGTTCCGAATAAGCGCGACAGCCCCTGTGCAGGAGCTACCGCAGGACTGGGGTTGTGGTCAGTGCACGCGTTGGTTGTCGAGCCTTGGAGGAAGTGCGATCGGTGTGAGTACCGGTTGCCCGGAGAAAAATGCCGTGAGGTTTTTGCCCACCAGTTCCACGGTGCCCTGAGTCGCTTCCGGAGACAGGCCGGCAACGTGCGGTGTCAGCAGCACATTGCTCAGGGTCTTCAGCGCATCCGGCACTTGCGGCTCGTGATCGAACACATCCAGCGCGGCGCCGGCAATCCGGCGTTGTTCAAGGGCCGTGATCAGATCCGCCGTGGCGATCACACTGGCGCGGGCAATGTTGACGATAAAGCCTTTCGGCCCCAATGCATCGAGTACCGCGCGGGTGATCAGATGCTGTGTACCGATGCCGCCCGGCGTGGCGACGATCAGGAAATCCGAGGCCCGCGCCAGTTCGGTCGGCGTCGAGCAGAACGCGTAAGGCACATCGTTGCGTAGCTGGCGGCTGTGATAGCTGATCTGCATGTCGAAGCCGAGATTTGCGCGTTTGGCAATCGCCATGCCCACCGCGCCCAGCCCGAGAATCCCCAGCCGTTTACCGGCCAGCGATGGCCGCATGATCTTCGGCCATTCACCCCGGCGCACCGCAGCGTCGCAACGCGGAATATCCCGTACCAGCGCCAATAACATGGCCATCGCGTGGTCGGCCACCGACGAGGCATTGACCCCGGCGCCGTTGGTGACGGTGATGCCGCGGTCGCTCGCGGCCTGCAGGTCGACGTGCTCGTAGCCGGCGCCAATGACCGTGATGATTTTCAACGCCGGCAGGGCGGCAATTTCGTCGGCGGTCAGGCCCAGCGGGCCACGGGTCAGCACCGCGTCGATGCGGCTACCGTGGGTAGCGATCGCTTGCGCACGTTCGGCGGGTGTGGGGGCGAGGATCAGGTGAAAGCCCTGATGTTCGAGAATCGGCAAGTAGTCATTGATGGTTTCAACCAGTACCAGAACGGTTGCGGGCATTGCGCGGCTCCTGTGAACGTCGGGGTCGGGGCATCAAATGTGTTTCAGAGTGCTGATTCCAGAGCGGTTTGGCAATGCTGGCCGCTATCCCGCATCAGGCAGTGTAGGAGCTGATGTGGGGAGCGGCCTGGCGCTTCGTCAGAAGCTGACGTCGGCACAGTTGATCAGTCGGGCGAAGGCCGCGCCGAGGGTGGCGTTGTGATGGTCAATGATGGCTTGGGCTGGCAGCGCTGGCGTGTCCATGCAAGTGTGGGCATCGGCGACCAGCAGCGGTTTGAAACCTGAATCGGCGGCGGCGCGGCAGGTGCTGTCGATGCAGAACTGGCTTTTCATGCCGACTATATATAGGTCGTCGACTTGCGCGGCGCTGAGTTGCTGCGCCAGCCCGGTAGCGTGGAAGGCGTTGGGGCGGGATTTATCGAAGAGGGTGTCGATTTCAGCGTCCAGTTCAAGCGCTGGCAGCAATTGCCAGAAGGGGCTGCCGGCGGCGATTGGCGAACCCTGCGGGCCGGTGTGGCGCACGGCGAAGATCGGCACTCGATGCTGGCGAGCCTGAGCGATCAGGTGGCGGATATTGGCGAGCACCCGTTCGCCGTCGTGGGGCGTTTCCGGCCCGTGGAACAGACCGACCTGCATATCGATGATCAACAGTGCTGCGGGCATGGTGGTTCTCCTTGATTGCTGCAGATGCCGCACGGACGGGAGAAACAACAAGGCCCCGTCCATTGCTGGCGGGGCCTTGGGTTTGCTGCGCTGGAGTTACCTCACGCGCCAACACCACGACCCGCCGGTGGCGGTTGTGGTGGTAGGGGTGAGTTGCAGCGCGCAAAGGTTCATGGGCCGATCATGCTGGCGCCGTCGCGCCACTGTCAACTGGCGTATTGAGCGATGCCTTTACCGAATGACCAGTTTTCCTTTTTTACTTCCACCAGGTTGATGAACACGTCTTCGAGGCGGATGCCCAATTGCGTGTTCAGGTTATGGGCGATGGTCTGGTACAGGGCTTTTTTCTGCTCCAGGGTTCGACCTTCGTTGAGGCTGATCTGGATGATCACCAGACGCTCACTGCGCTGGATGCCCAGGTATTGCGGGTCGAAGATGAAATGCTCGCCGTCGTGTTCGGCGAGGATCTGGAAGTTGTCATGCTCCGGGACATTGATCGTGCTGCGCATGGCGGCGTAGATCTGCTCGCCGATGCGTTTGGCGAAAGTGGGATCGGTGTGCTGTTTGATGTCGACGCGGACGAGGGGCATGGGCAGAGACTCCGGGGTTCAGGGGACTCATTGACGCTAGAACATCTCGAGTAAATTGAAAGGATGGGGGATGACCTCGCCGCTGTTTTTGTATGAGGCGACCTACGAAATTCGCGGATTTTGCCTACGAATTCGGCAGATCCATCTGCTATCCGGCGAACCGTTAACGCGAAATCATGGGACAGCAATGGGAGGTGGTCCAGGGTGGAAAAGCTTCCCTTGCGTTAACCGCCAGCAGCCAAGGAAGGTTCATGCATCTTGATGACCACAAAAATGTGGAGCTCGAAAGGCTACAGACGGAAACCCAAAAGCTCGGCGCGGAGAGGCGCAAGTTCCTGGCGGAGGAAGCAAAACTGAAACTTGAGACTTTTTTGTATCCCGTTGTGGTGGGGGCTGGGGCATTGACTGCGATCGCCACCGCCGTAGGGTTGTATTTGAAGCTGTAAGAGTGCGCGGCAGGTTGCCGTTGCGCCTACGCGTTGACCCAGAGCACCAAGAAAAGGGAAGGAGGCAGTATGAGCACAGAGGAAAGCAGAGCCAGGATAGACCGTCTGTATCAAGAGGAGTTTGAGTTCAGAGAAGCCATGAAGCCCTTTCGCAAAGCCGAAAGGCGTGAAACGGTTTTGCTATTTAGTCTTGGAATGTTGATGGGCGCGGTGGGGATCGTTTTCGTGATGATGTTGGCCCGAGCCATCTGAATACCGTTGCACATGCCTGTTAACGACAGCGTGGATACTCATGTACGACAGATGATTTCTCAAAAACGACACCCCTCTGATCTGCTCCGCACAACCATTCCTCAGCTAAGTCTTTGCTTCTGCTCATTTATCGCGGAGAATCGCGCCCCTGTTTCGGCCGGAGCATGTCTGTCGGTTTTTTCCGACGCGTCCTGACCGAGTGGCAAGTGACCGGAATGCGGAGATCCGACCGGATGAATGATCAGGCCAATAGCGTCGAAGAGCGCTTTGACGCAGCAGCACCCGCTGAACTTTCGAGCTGGAATCGCCAGGACACCACCTGGATGTTGGGACTGTTTGGGACGGCCATCGGCGCCGGTACCCTGTTTTTGCCGATCAACGCAGGGCTGGGTGGCTTCTGGCCGCTGGTGATCCTCGCGCTGCTGGCCTTCCCTATGACGTTCTACGCACACCGTGGCCTGACCCGCTTTGTGCTCTCCGGTCGCGAAGGCGCCGACATCACCGACGTGGTCGAGGAGCATTTCGGCATCAAGGCCGGTGCGCTGATCACCTTGCTGTACTTCTTCGCGATCTTCCCGATCCTGCTGATCTACAGCGTCGGTCTGACCAACACGGTCGCCAGTTTCCTCGAACACCAATTGCACATCACACCGCCGCCGCGCATCTGGCTGTCGTTGGTGCTGATCCTCGGCCTGCTGGCCGTGGTGCGTTGCGGCGAGCAGGCGATCGTCAAGGCGATGAGCCTGATGGTGTACCCGTTCATCGTCGCGCTGTTGTTCCTCGCGGTGTACCTGATTCCGCACTGGAACGGCGGCATCCTCGCCACCGCTTCGCAGGTGCCGGCACCGTCGGCGTTGCTGCACACCTTGTGGCTGGCGATTCCGGTGATGGTGTTTTCGTTCAACCACTCGCCGATCATCTCGGCGTTTGCAGTGGATCAGAAGCGTCGTTACGGCGCTAACGCCGACCAGCGCAGCTCGCAGATCCTCTGCCGTGCCCACCTGTTGATGGTGGTGATGGTGCTGTTCTTCGTCTTCAGTTGCGTGCTGACCCTGTCGCCGGAACAACTGGCCGAGGCCAAGGCGCAGAATCTGTCGATCCTGTCGTACCTGGCCAACCACTTCAGCAATCCGACCATCGCTTTCGCCGCGCCGTTGATTGCGTTTGTGGCGATCTCCAAGTCGTTCCTCGGTCACTACATCGGTGCCAGCGAAGGCCTGAAGGGCTTGATCATCAAAAGCGGCAAGCGTCCGGGCGCCAAGGCACTGGATCGCATCGTCGCGGCGTTCATGCTGGTGATCTGCTGGATTGTGGCGACGCTGAACCCGAGCATTCTGGGCATGATCGAAACCATCGGCGGCCCGGTGATCGCGGCGATTCTGTTCCTGATGCCGATGTACGCCATCCGTAAGGTGCCGGCGATGGCCCGCTATCGTGGTCAGGCGTCGAACGTGTTTGTCACCGCCGTGGGCCTGGTGGCAATTTCGGCGTTGATTTATTCCCTGACGGCGTAAGCCAAAGCCTCGGATACTCAGCTACAGTGGCCGCTGTGCGTGATGCGCACAGCGGTTTTTTTTCGTCTGGAGACAGTGGATTGTCGAGCGCCCCGCAACTCGTTGAACAACCCGATCGCTGGCGGGATGTACTCGCCGGTCTGTCGATCGCCGGGCTGTTGCTGCCCGAAGCGGTGGCCTATTCGACCATCGCCGCGCTCGCGCCCCAGGCCGGGGTGATCGCCCTGTTTGCCGGGTTGCTCTGTTATGGGCTGTTTGGCACCAGTCGTTTTGCCATTGTTTCGGCGACATCATCTTCAGCAGCCGTACTGGCGGCGGCTACGGCAACGCTGGCCAATGGTGACCCGCAATTGCGCGCGACGCTGGCGGTCGGCCTGGTATTGGTCACGGGCGCGCTGTTTGTGCTGGCCGGGATCTTTCGTCTGGGCAGCGTTACGGCGTTCATTGCCAAACCGGTGTTGCGCGGGTTTGCCTTCGGCTTGGCGCTGACGATCATTCTCAAGCAGGTCGCCAGTGTGGTCGGCGTGCATCTGACCGACGCCAATCTGGTGCGCTTCGCCCCACAGTTGCTGGCGCAATTGCCGCAGTGGAACTGGCCGGCGGCGGCTGTTGCGGCAGTGGCATTGATTCTGTTGGCGGTGTTTTCGCGGTTGCCACGATTGCCCGGTGGTTTGCTGGTGGTGGTGATCGGCATCGCTGCCGGACAATGGCTGAACCTGCCGGCGTACGGCGTGAAGATGATCGGCATTATCGACCTCAGCCTGGAAGTGCCCAACCTGCCGGTATTACCGTTCGCCGACTGGCTGCGACTGGGGGAGGTGGGGTTTGCGCTGGTGATGATTCTGTACGCGGAGTCTTACGGCTCGATCAGTGCGTACGCGCTCAAACATGGTGACCGCGTGACGTCCAACCGCGATTTGCTGGCGCTGGGCGCGTCGAACCTGTTGTCCGGGTTGTTCCATGGCATGCCGGCGGGGGCGGGCTATTCGGCGACGTCGGCGAATGAAGCGGCGGGCGCCACATCACGTTGGGCCGGCGCGGTGGCGGCATTGGTGGTGCTGATCATCGTGCTGACCGTGTTGCCGTGGATCGCTTTGACCCCTGAGCCGGTATTGGCGGCGATTGTCATGCACGCGTTGGGTCGCGGTTTGAGTCTGCAGCCATTGGGGCGTTACTTCATCTGGCGTCGCGATCGCGTGCTGGTGCTGTGCGCGGTGGCCGCGGTGCTGGTGCTCGGCGTGCTGGACGGTTTGCTGGTGGCGGTGGCGATCAGTGTCTTGCTGATGCTCAAGCAGATGTCCTCGGCGGACATTCAAGTGCTCGGACGAATTGATGGCGGGCATGACTTCGTTGATCAGCAGCGCCATCCGACGGCAATCACCGAGCCGGGGGTGTTGATCGTACGGCCGGGCGAGGCGTTGTTCTTTGCCAATGTCGAGCGGATCCTCGGTGCGGCGTTACGCTTGATTCGGCATGCGGATGCGCCGGTGCACACGGTGATTTTGAGTCTGGAGGAAACGCCGGATCTGGATGGCACCAGTATCGAGGCGATGCAGGAGTTTTTCCTGCGTGTGCATCAGGAGGGCAAGCGGCTGATTCTGGCCCGACTCAAGCATGGGGCGTTGGTGGTGCTGGAGGCGTTGCCCGAAGTGTCGGCCAATGGCGTGACGCTTAGCGGGCTGAGCGTTGATGGCGCGGTCCGGCAAGCCCTCAAACTCAACACATAATCCCTTGTAGGAGTGAGCCTGCTCGCGATAGCGGTGTGTCAGTCGATACAAATGTATCTGACACACCGCTATCGCGAGCAGGCTCACTCCTACAGGGGACGGTATTCCAAGGCATAAAAAACGCCGCACATCTGACGATGGGCGGCGTTTTTCAGCGCGTTGCAGCGTTAGGCTTGAACGACCGGGATGTTGGCGTTCGCAGCAGCTTCACGGAACTCGGCGATCTGGTCGAAGGACAGGTAGCGGTAGATATCGGCCGCCATGCTGTCGATCTTGCCAGCGTATTCCATGTACTCCTCGACGGTCGGCAGGCGACCCAGGATCGAAGCCACGGACGCCAGCTCAGCCGAAGCCAGGTAGACGTTCGCGCCGTCGCCCAGACGGTTCGGGAAGTTACGGGTCGACGTCGACACCACGGTGCTGTTCGGCTCAACGCGTGCCTGGTTACCCATGCACAGCGAGCAGCCTGGCATTTCCATGCGTGCGCCAGCCTTGCCGTAGATGCCGTAGTAGCCTTCTTCGGTCAATTGGTGAGCGTCCATTTTGGTCGGCGGCGACAGCCACAGACGGGTTGGCAGCTGACCCTTGACCTGATCCAGCAGTTTACCGGCAGCGCGGAAGTGACCGATGTTGGTCATGCACGAACCGATGAACACTTCGTCGATCTTCTCGCCAGCAACGCTGGACAGCAGACGGGCGTCGTCCGGATCGTTCGGCGCGCACAATACCGGCTCGCTGATGTCGGCCAGATCGATTTCGATGATTTCGGCGTATTCGGCGTCGGCATCGGCTTCCATCAGCTCAGGGTTGGCAACCCAGGCTTCCATCGCTTGGGCACGACGTTCCAGGGTACGCGCATCGCCGTAACCTTCGCCGATCATCCAGCGCAGCAGGGTGATGTTGGAGTTCAGGTACTCGGTGATCGACTCTTTCGACAGCTTGATGGTGCAACCGGCAGCCGAACGTTCGGCCGAGGCGTCGGACAGTTCGAACGCCTGCTCCAGGGTCAGACCTTCCAGGCCTTCGATTTCCAGGATGCGGCCGGAGAAGGCGTTTTTCTTGCCTTTCTTCTCGACGGTCAGCAGACCGTTCTGGATAGCGAAGTACGGAATGGCATGAACCAGGTCACGCAGGGTGATGCCAGGTTTCATTTTGCCTTTGAAGCGCACCAGGATCGATTCCGGCATGTCCAGCGGCATAACGCCGGTGGCCGCAGCAAACGCAACCAGGCCAGAACCGGCCGGGAACGAAATGCCCATCGGGAAACGGGTGTGCGAGTCACCACCGGTACCGACGGTGTCTGGCAGCAGCATGCGGTTCAGCCACGAGTGGATGATGCCGTCGCCCGGACGCAGGGAAACGCCGCCGCGGGTCATGATGAAGTCAGGCAGGGTGTGGTGGGTGGTCACGTCGATCGGCTTTGGATACGCCGCGGTGTGGCAGAAGGACTGCATCACCAGATCAGCCGAGAAGCCCAGGCACGCCAGGTCTTTCAGTTCGTCACGGGTCATTGGACCGGTGGTGTCCTGAGAACCCACGGTGGTCATTTTCGGTTCGCAGTAGGTGCCAGGACGGATGCCTTTGCCTTCTGCCAGACCGCAAGCCTTGCCGACCATTTTCTGCGCCAGGGTGTAACCCTTGGTGCTTTCAATCGGTGCATCAGGCTTCTTGAACAGGTCGAACGGTGGCAGACCCAGTTCGGCGCGAGCCTTCTCGGTCAGGCCACGGCCGATGATCAGCGGAATACGGCCGCCGGCACGCACTTCGTCCAACAGGACCGGGGTCTTCATTTCGAAGGTGGTCAGGACTTCGTCGGTGCCGTGTTTGCAGACTTTGCCAGCATGCGGATACAGGTCGATCACGTCGCCCATGTTCATGTTGGAAACGTCGAACTCGATTGGCAGTGCGCCAGCATCTTCCATGGTGTTGTAGAAGATCGGAGCGATTTTGCTGCCGAAGCAGAAACCGCCAGCACGCTTGTTCGGCACGTAAGGGACGTCATCGCCGAAGAACCACAGCACCGAGTTGGTGGCCGATTTACGCGACGAACCGGTACCGACCACGTCACCGACGTAGGCGATCGGGAAGCCTTGACCGCGCATTTCTTCGATCTGCTTCATCGGGCCGATGGCGCCCTGCTGATCAGGAACGATGCCGTCACGGGCCATTTTCAGCATGGCCAGGGCGTGCAGCGGGATGTCTGGACGCGACCAGGCATCTGGAGCAGGGGACAGGTCGTCGGTGTTGGTTTCGCCGGTGACCTTGAACACGCGCAGGCTGATCTTGTCGGCCAGGGTCGGACGGTTCTTGAACCACTCGCCATCAGCCCAGGATTGCAGCACGGCTTTAGCGTGAACGTTGCCGTTCTTGGCTTTTTCCGCGACGTCGTGGAACGCATCGAACATCAGCAGGGTGTGCTTGAGTTGCGCGGCAGCGACTGGCGCCAGCTCGGCGTCGTCCAGCAGTTCAACCAGAGTGACGATGTTGTAGCCGCCCTGCATGGTGCCGAGCAGTTCTACAGCGCGCTTTTTGTCCAGCAGAAGGGAGGATACTTCGCCCTTGGCCAGTGCAGACAGGAAGCCGGCTTTGACATAGGCCGCTTCGTCCACGCCTGGTGGAATGCGATTGGTGATCAGGTCAACGAGAAATTCTTCTTCGCCAGCCGGAGGGTTTTTCAGCAGCTCGACCAGGCCTGCTGTTTGTTCGGCGTTAAGCGGCTGGGGAACGATACCCAGGGCTGCACGCTCTTCGATATGTTTGCGGTAGGCTTCAAGCACAGTTATTACCCTCATCAGTGGTCCCAAATGGGTGTCCGGGACGCTCATCCCGAAATTGCCGTACTCATGCTCCTCACGACGTTGTGGGTCGTTTGGCCAGAATTACCGGCAATTCCTTACAGAAGCTGCTTTCAAAGTTTTACGCCTGCAGAACGGGGAGCTGATGAGGGTTGGCGCTGGATTTTTCCCCGCTGGAAAAATCCCTCGCCAACACCGCTCTGAAGGAACGACTGTGCTCGTGACGCTTTGAAAACAGCTTCTAACGGACATTGGCGCCTTAAAAGGCTGGCTGATTCTACGGCAAAAAAAATTTAAAGGTAAGTCGGGCTCTATTGGACTTTCGTGGCAATGCGCGTGGCCGGGTCAAACGCGCGGTGTGTCTGAGACCCTGATGTTTGAGGGGTGATCAATGCCTGACAAAGGGCTAACATGCCGACCTGTTCCGCGTTTCAGTGTTTTGCCTATCTTATGCCCAATCAGACCATCAAGACCCCCTGCGTCGGCCTCTGCTCCACTGTTTACGGTGATCTGGTGTGCCGTGGCTGCAAGCGTTTCCACCACGAAGTGATCCACTGGAATGGGTACAACGAGGAGGAAAAGCGCGCGGTGTGGTTGCGCCTGGAGCAATTGCTGTCACAAGTGATGGCAGGCAAGGTCGAGATTTTCGATTCGGCGCGCCTGCGCGAGCAGCTGGAACAACGCAAGATCCGCTTCGTACCGCATCAGTCGGAATATTGCTGGGCGTATCAGCTCATCGCCCGGGGGGCGCGAGTGATCATTAATCTGGAAGCGTACGGAATGGTGTTGCTGCCGGAGTTTCGCGACTGGAACCTGCCGGAATTGCGCGATGCCATTGATCGGGAATTCTTCCTGCTGTCGGAAGCGCACTACCAGCGCTACATCGCACCGGGCTTTCTCAAAGACGCCTTCGGCGCCTGAACATCAAAAGATCGCAGCCTTCGGCAGCTCCTGCATGGAAATGCGTTCTACCTGTAGGAGCTGCCGAAGGCTGCGATCTTTTGCACCTAATGTTTCACCGCCAACTCCACCAGATGATCCTCAACTTCCTGCGGCTTGAGCACCAGCACATCGCTCTCCAGCGCATCCAGCACCACTTCCGCCGTATTGCCGATCAACGCCCCTGACAGCCCGGTCCGTGCCACCGTGCCAATCACGGTGACTGCCGCCTGCAGCTTGTGCGCCATGAACGGAATCAACACATCCGCCGGGCCTTCTTCGATGTGCAGATGCTCATCATCGACATCGAATTCCGCCTGAAACGCTCGGCATTGCTCGCGATAACGTGCCGCGATGGTTTCGCTCAGTTGCAGCGTCGGGTCGGCAGCCGAGAGCATCGGCGATGGATGCGCCGCGATTACATGCAGATGCGCCTTGGCCAGACTGGCAATGTCATAGCCATGATCAATAATCGTTGTGTGCAAATGCCGGTGTTCACCATCGGCATTGCCCACATCCACCGCCGCCAGAATCACTTTGTCCTTCCAGGAACCTGCGGTTTTCACCAGCAGCACCGGGGTCGGGCAGTGACGCAGCAGTTTCCAGTCCGCCGGGGTCAGCAGGGCTTTTTTCAGTGAGCTGTCGGGGAAGTGCTGCTTGATCACCAGCCCGCAGCCCTCGGCCTGCTGCACATCGATGATGGTTTCGTGCAGGCTCTCATTCCACGCCTGTTCGGTGGTCACGCTGTAGCCGTCGGCCAGCAGCGCGGCTTTGAGTACGCTGAGCATGCCGGCGTGGTCGTGTTTCTTGTCGCACACCAACAGGTGCAGGTGGGCCTGGGTCACGCCGGCGATCAACTTGGCGCGCTTGAGCGCCAGGCTTTCCGGATGTTCGGGTTCAATGACCACCAGAATGCTGCGAATGGCTTGCATGAGCGGAGTCTCCAGCAAAGAAAAGGCACGGCGTTGCACAACTATAGTTGCTGCTCATGAGGCTGCGACTTGATGCATATCAACGGTGGTGGCTGGTGGTCTGCGGGCAGGCCGGTATAATCGGCGCCCTTCGCTCGAACACCTTTACCGTGAGCCCCATGATCCTTCCCGAAATCCACGAATTCCTTGGCTGCCGCACGCCAGACGCCTGGGTCCAGGCCGCCCTGGCCGATCAGGAAACCCTGCTGATCGACCACAAGAACTGCGAGTTCAAGGCTGCCAGCACCGCGCTGAGCCTGATAGCCAAGTACCATTCCCACGTCGACCTGATCAACATGATGTCGCGTCTGGCCCGGGAAGAACTGGTGCACCACGAACAGGTCATGCGCATCATGAAGCGGCGCAAGATCGAACTGCGCCAGCTTCACGCCGGCCGTTATGCCTCGGGCTTGCGCAAGGTGGTGCGTAGCCATGAGCCGGTAAAACTGGTCGATACGCTGGTGGTCGGCGCGTTTATCGAAGCGCGCAGTTGCGAGCGATTCGAAGCCCTGGTGCCGCACCTGGACGAAGAGCTCGGCAAGTTCTACTTCGGCCTGCTGAAAAGCGAGGCACGGCATTTTCAGGGTTATCTGAAACTGGCCTATCAGTATGGCGATGCGAAGGATATTGCTCAGGTCATCGAAAAAGTCCGCGCCGCCGAGCAGGAGCTGATCGAGTCGCCGGATGAAGAATTCCGCTTCCACAGCGGCGTGCCTGCCACCACATGACTCCGTGTAGGAGCTGCCGAAGGCTGCGATCTTTTGCTTTTGAAGAAGCCGGATCAAAAGATCGCAGTCTTCGGCAGCTCCTACAGATGAAGCGATCAGCGTGTGAATGTTAAAAACTCTTAAGAGTATGAAACATCACCGAAAACCGGCCCCTGCGGCCGGTTTTTGCTGCCCGCCATAAACGCCTTGCCCGCGATTGCCGCCATAATGCCGACCACTTTACAGATGGGCGGCAGACGTCGTTATGGATAACCTGGGTTTTGGCAAAGTCCTGCTGGTGGAAGACGATGAGCGTCTGGCGGCGCTGATCGCCCACTTCCTCGAACAACACGGCTACGAGGTGCGCACCGTGCTGCGCGGTGATCTGGCCGTGGCTGCCTTTCTGGAATTCAAGCCGAAAGTCGTGGTACTCGACCTGATGCTGCCGGGGCAGAGCGGTTTGCACGTGTGCCGCGAGATTCGCAGCGTGTCGGACACGCCGATCGTGATTTTGACCGCCAAGGAAGATGATCTCGACCACATTCTCGGTCTGGAGTCCGGTGCCGATGACTACGTGATCAAGCCAATCAAGCCGCCGGTGTTGCTGGCCCGGTTGCGAGCGCTGCAACGGCGACAGGTGCCGGACAGCAACGTGGTGAGTTTTATGGAGTTTGGCCAGTTGAGCGTTGACCGCAGTTGTCGCGAAGTGCGGCTGGCGGGCGAGGTCATCGAAATGACCACCATGGAATTCGAGCTGCTGTGGTTACTGGCCAGCGCCGCCGGCAAGGTGCTGTCGCGTGACGACATCCTCAATCGCATGCGCGGGATTGCCTTCGACGGCCTCAACCGCAGCGTCGACGTGTACATCAGCAAGTTGCGCAACAAGCTCAAGGACAACCCCCGCGAGCCGATGTGTATCAAGACCGTGTGGGGCAAGGGTTATCTGTTCAATCCGTTCGCGTGGGAGCTGTAGATGCTGCGGTTATTTCTCGGGCTGTTTCTGGTCATGACGATTGGTCTGGTGCTGGCCTTGCAGACGGTCGAGCGAACCTTTGATGCCTTGCTCGATTATCAGATGCGGGACTACAACCGCGAAGCCGTGCGGGGGCAGGCGTGGACGTTGGCTCAGCAGTTGCGTGACCTCGACGGCGCGGCCCGGGAAAACCAGCTGGAAACGATTCGCCCGCATTATGGCTTGGGACTGACGCTGGTCGACGCCTCTGAACTGACACTGAGCGAAACGGAAAAAGCCGAGTTGGCCAAAGGGTTGCTGGTGATCCGTGACAAGTACACCCAGTACATTTCCGCGATTGACGATGGCCCGCAATTACTCAGCATCCGCTTGCCGGCAGAGCCGAGTCTGATGCCGTTCTACATCGCCGCTGCCTACCTGATGATTGCCGTGCTGATCGGCATCGTGCTGTTTTTCTGGGTGCGTCCGCACTGGCGCGATCTGGAAAAGCTGCGCCTGGCCGCCGAGCGTTTCGGCGACAACGATCTGGCGGTGCGCATTCAACTGTCGAAACGCTCGAACATCCGCGATCTGGCCGAGCACTTCAATCTGATGGCCGCACGCATTGAAGGGTTGATCGCCAATCAGCGAGAACTGACCAACGCCGTGTCCCATGAACTGCGCACGCCGATTGCGCGGCTGTCGTTTGAGCTCGACCAGCTCAAACAGCAGCCGGACGCCAGCCAGAACCGCGAGCTGATTGCCGACATGTACGCCGACCTCGGCGAGCTCGAGGAAATGGTGTCGGAACTGTTGACCTACGCCAGCCTTGAGCGCGGCGCAACGGTGATCAAGCGTGAAAACATTCAGGCTGCCAATTGGCTCGACAGCGTGGTCGGCAGCGTCGCGCTGGAGGCCGAAGCGGCCGGGGTGCAGTTGCTGATCGGTGATTGCCGGCTCGATACCGTGCGCATTGAGCCGCGATTCATGGCGCGTGCGGTGATCAATCTGCTGCGCAACGCCATTCGTTACGCCGAGCAGCGGGTTGAGGTGACACTGGAGCGCACGGGCGATTATTACCAAGTGCGAGTCAACGACGATGGGCCGGGGGTGCCGGTGGACGGGCGCGAGAAGATCTTTGAACCGTTTTCGCGGCTGGACGCGAGCCGGGATCGCCGCACCGGCGGGTTTGGTTTGGGCCTGGCGTTGGTGCGGCGGGTCTCGCAGTCCCATGGCGGGCAGGTGGAAGTGGGCGATTCGCCTTGGGGTGGAGCGTCGTTCCGGATGACCTGGGCGCACCTGGATTAATGCCGCGATCTGTGCCGGCCCCTTCGCGAGCAAGCTGGCTCCCACATTGGATTTGTGAACAGCACAGATCCTTTTGGGAGCCAGCCTGCTCGCGATGGGGCCATCCGTGGCGCCGCCAATTCAAGGTTTATTAACGATCAGAAATCCCACTTGGTCGTCAGCATCAGATTGCGCGGCTCACCGTAGAACGTGGTGTCGAAGTTGCCCAGACCCGTCAGGTAACGCTTGTCGAACACGTTGTTGGCGTTGACCGTGAAGCTCAGGTGCTCGTTGTACTGATAGCGGCTCATCAGGTCGACGAGGGTGTAGCCGCCTTGTTTGATCCGCGTGTAGTCGCCCGCCGGGGCGCTGTAGATCTTGCCGTAGAACGCACTCTGCCAGCTCACGCCGCCACCGACGGTGACCTTGTCGAGCACGCCTGGCAAGCGGTAGGTGGTGAAGGTGCGCACCGTATGCTCGGGTTTGGTGGTCGACAGCGGATAACCGTACATACGCTGCTCATCGGCATCACGGGTGCGCGCGTAGGTGTAGCCGGCGGAGACGTTCCAGCCTTCGGCCAGTTCGCCGGCCAGTTCGAGCTCCACGCCTTTGGTGGTGGCGCCGTCGGTGGCTTTGTAGATGCCTTCGTTGGTCACCGCGTTGGTGCCGATCGACTCGGCCACGCCGTCCTGCTCGATGCGGAAGAACGCCAGGCTGGCGTTGAGACGACCGTCGAAATACGCCGCTTTCAAACCGGTTTCATAGCTGTCGCCTTCGACCGGGGCCAGGGTCGAGCCGTTGGCGTCCTTGTAGGTTTGCGGCTGATAGATGCGGGTGTAGCTGGCATACAGCGAGTAGGTATCGTCGAGGTCATAGATCGCCCCGGCGTAAGGCGTGACCACGCCATGTTCCTTGTAGCTGGTGTGGGTGTCGTCGAGACCGGCACCCGGGTTGTAACGGTAGTCTTCGTTGTATTTGAAAGTGCTCAGGCGGCTGCCGAGGATCACCGAAAGATCGTCGGTCGGACGCAGGCGCGTGGCCAGATAAATGCCGTTCTGGCTCTGGGTGCGTTCGTATTTGCCGTTCTTCGGGAAGTCCTGTTTCGGCAGATTGCCGTCCCAGTCGTAGATGCTGCCGGGGACTTCGGAAAAAGCGCTGGTGTCGTAGGTCGCGCCGGTCTGGCGCGAGTGCGAGGTCATGACCCCGGCGATCAGTTCATGTTCGCGACCGCCCAGGGTGAACGGGCCGGAGACGTTGACGTCTGCGGTGTTCTGCACGCGGTGACCTTCCCAGCGGCCCCAGTACATGAACATGCCTTCACCGCTGGCGCGGTTCGGATTACCGCCGCTGGCCGAGGCCAGGCGCGTATCGTGATCGGTGGTTTTCTGGTCGAGGCTGACCTTGAATTTCCAGTCATTGGCCAGCGCCTGCTCCAGGGATGCGAAGTAGGTGATGTTGTCGAAATCGCGGCGGCTCCAGTCGGCGGCAGAGTTGAAGTGGCGGCCGAAATCAGTGCGCCCGCCATCGGCGAAATACACCGGGTTGCCGGTCCACGACGAGCCGCGTGGCGTCGTGCTGGATTTGTCGACGCCAAAGGTCAGCAAGGTGTCGTCGCTGAGGTCAGCTTCGAGGATGCCGTAGAACAGGTCTTTGCGCTGGCTGTAGTGATCCAGGTAGGAATTCTGATCGGAATAGGCGCCGACGAAACGTCCGCGCACGTTGCCCGACTCCGTCAGCGAACCGGAAATATCACCCACGGTGCGATAGGCATCCCATGAGCCGACCGTGCCGCTGAGCGACGCTTTGAACGCTTTGGTCGGCTTCTTGCGGATCAGGTTGACCGTGGCCGACGGGTCGCCGGAACCGGTCATCAGGCCGGTCGCGCCCTTGATGATTTCAATGCGGTCGATGCTGGCGGCGTCATCGCCGTTGTTCGGGTTCTCGCCGTAGACGCCATCGTAGGGAATATTGATGCCGTCGTACTGGAAGTTGGTGATCGCCAGGCCGCGCGCGGAAAACTCGGTACGGTCGCTGTCGTACTTCTGCATGGAAATGCCGGGGGTATTGCGCAGTGCATCGCCGATGCTTTGCACGCCGCGATCGTCCATTTGCTGGCGAGTGATGACGGTCACCGACTGCGGGGTTTCGCGGATCGACAGCGGCAAGCCAGTGGCCGAAGACATGGCGCCGGTGGTGTAAGCGCGAGTGTCTTCGGTGGTGGCGCCCAGGCCTTGAGCGGAAATATTGGTGGCGCCCAGTTGCAGGGTCTGGTCGGTTTTTTCAGCGGCGTTGGCAGAAATGCTCAGCAGGGCCAGTGCCAGTGGGCACAAGGCAAAACGGAAACGGACGTGCGACATGGAGATCCCTTTGCATCGAATCGATCGGTAGTTGAAGTGCTTCTGAGGGGTTAACCGAACGAATGCGGGAAAAGGGAACTGCGCCGAATCAAGAACGATGAAAAAACCTGTGGGAGCGAGCTTGCTCGCGAAAGCGCCGGGTCAGAAATATCAATGCTGACTGACCGGACGCCTTCGCGAGCAAGCTCGCTCCCACAGGGATTTATGTTTGCCATGGATCTATCGGGTCAAGTTCAGGCGTTCATGCCACTGGGCGATGGACTCTTCGGGGTAGACGTCGAACTGTTGGTCTTTGGTTTTGGCCTCGACTTCCACCCATGGCGCTTTCGAGCCGAGCATCAGATGCGTGTGCTCCGGCGGCACCGGCAACGGTGTGTCGATGGCCGATGCAAACGGGTGGATCAGCTCAGGCCACTCCGGGCTGAACAGCCACAACCCGCTGCCGCACAGTGAACAGAAATGCCGCTCGGCGGTGCTGCGATGAGCGCGCTGGTCACCGGCGTCTTTCATCTTCGCGTGATAGACGCTGATGTGTTTGCGTCCGCGCACCTTGAGGCTGGTCGCGTCGCCGCCGAGGTTGATCGCATAACCGCCGCCGCCCTGAGTCTTGCGGCAGATCGAGCAATAGCAGCGTTGATAAGGGTAGGGGTGGGCGCTGGTCAGGCTGAATGTGACCTCGCCGCAATGGCAGGAGCCTTCGAGGTGCATGGGTGCTCTCGCGTTTTGAATGTGCGCTTGAGCCTAGAACATGCAGTGCGATGGCGGCCGGTGTGATTCGACGGGCGGGCGCAGCGTCTAGCCCCAGTGTCCCCGCAATCCCATGGGGCGAGACTTCGGAACCCGGCATGCAAGCGCTGTTGAACGAGATTCTTGACGCTGTCCGCCCGTTGATCGGGCAGGGCAAGGTGGCTGACTACATTCCTGCCCTCGGCACCGTGCCGGCGAATCAACTGGGCATCGCCGTGTACGGCAACGACGGCGAGATGTACTGCGCCGGTGACGCCGAGACGCCGTTCTCGGTGCAGAGTATTTCCAAGGTGTTCAGCCTGGTGCAGGCGATCGATCATTCCGGCGAAGCGATCTGGGAGCGCCTCGGTCACGAGCCGTCCGGGCAACCGTTCAACTCGCTGGTGCAACTGGAATTCGAGCGCGGTCGGCCACGCAACCCGTTCATCAATGCCGGCGCGCTGGTGATCTGCGATATCAACCAGTCGCGCTTTGCTGCACCGACCCTGTCGATGCGCGATTTCGTCCGGCGCCTGTCCGGCAATCCGCAGATCATGATCGACGGCAAAGTCGCCGACTCCGAATACCAGCATCGCGCGCGCAATGCGGCGATGGCGTATCTGATGCAGTCGTTCGGCAATTTTCACAACGATGTCGAAGCGGTGCTGCGCAGCTATTTCAGCCACTGCGCATTGCGCATGAACTGCATTGATCTGGCCCGGGCGTTCTGCTTTCTGGCCAACGACGGTTTTTGCAAACACAGTGGCGAACAGATCCTGACGCGTCGGCAAACCCAGCAGGTCAACTCGATCATGGCCACCAGCGGGCTGTATGACGAAGCGGGCAACTTCGCGTACCGCGTCGGCTTGCCGGGCAAGAGTGGCGTCGGCGGTGGGATTGTCGCGGTGGTGCCGGGGCAGTTCACGGTTTGCGTGTGGTCGCCAGAGCTGAATGCCGCCGGCAATTCACTGGCGGGGATGGCGGCGCTGGAGATGCTTAGCGCGCGGATTGGCTGGTCAGTCTTCTGACCCGTCCGCCAAACACTAAAAAACCCTGTGGGAGCGAGCCTGCTCGCGAAGGCGTCAGGTCAGCCAACATTGATGTCTCAGATCCACCGCTTTCGCGAGCAGGCTCGCTCCCACAGGATGTTGTTGTCCACAAGGGTTTTGTGTTGCCTGGGGAGAGGGTGTTCCTATACATTTTCCGGCCGCCCCCTGCATGGTGAATCCGCTTCATGTCTCTTGCGCTCGAACGTCTAGTCGCTGGCACGCCGATCCCTTTCGCCGGTAACCGCGTCACCGTGGTCAGCCCCGAACTGGCTGCGCGCTTTCAGCCCGGTGACCACCTGCTGGTCGAGCAGGTCAGTGGCGAGTTGCTGCTGATCCCCGTGGCGGATCAGCAAGCGGCGTCTGTGGCGATCGAGCACGCAGCAGCAGCATTCACCGCGCTGTCGACGGTGTCCGATGAGGCGATCAGCCAGTTTTTCGACCTGTTCGCGCAACGACTGGAAACCCCCGAGTGCTGGGCGCAGATCGAAGTCGCCAACCTTGCCGACATCGAACGGGCCAAGGCGCGCGGCCGCTCCACCACCCGACTGCTCGCTGATGAGCGCATGCGCCGCGACATGATCGCCGGCCTGCGCGCCTGGCGTGATGCGGCCGCCACCCGCGGCAAAGTCATCAGCAGCGTCGAGCACGACGGCTGGAAGGTCGAGCAAGTGGTTTCGCCTCTGGGCATCGTCGCGTTTGTTTTTGAAGGTCGGCCGAACGTGTTTGCCGACGCGGCCGGTGTCTTGCGCACCGGCAACACCGCCGTGCTGCGCATCGGCAGCGATGCCTTGGGCACTGCGCAAGCTATCGTCACTCACGCCTTGAACCCGGCGCTGGCCGACGCCGGTCTGCCGCCGGGCGCGGTGTCCTTGGTGGAAAGCGTCAATCATGCCGCCGGTTGGGCGATGTTTGCTGATCGACGTTTGTCGTTGGCTGTCGCGCGCGGTTCGGGTCGTGCGGTCAGTCAGCTGGGCAGTATTGCCCAGCAGGCCGGCACCGCCGTCAGCCTGCACGGCACAGGTGGTGCGTGGTTGATCGCGGACCGTGCTGCGGACGCCACACGCTTTGCCGCCGTGGTGCGCAACTCGCTGGACCGTAAAGTGTGCAACACCCTCAACGTGTGCCTGATCCAGCGTGATCGCGCGGCGGAACTGGTGCCGTTGTTTCTCGATGCGCTGCAACAAGCCGGCATTGCGCGTGGCCAGGGCTGCAAGTTGCACATCGTCGAAGGCAGCGAAGGCTGCTTGCCGAGTGAGTGGCAGAACGCGACGGTCGAGGTCTATCGCGCCGAGGGTTATCAGACCGAAGCACTGGCTGAGCCGTTGGCGGAGTCGGCGTTGGGCCGCGAGTGGGAATGGGAAGAAACCCCGGAAGTCAGCCTGATGATCGTCGACGACCTGGATCAGGCGATTGCGCTGTTCAACCGTTACAGCCCGCAGTTCACCGTGTCGTTGATCAGCGAAGATGCGCAGGTTCAGGAGCATTTTTACAACGCAGTCAACGCGCCATTCGTGGGCAATGGCATTACCCGTTGGGTCGATGGGCAGTACGCACTGAACAAGCCGGAACTGGGCCTTTCGAACTGGGAGAGCGGGCGCTTGTTTGCGCGTAGTGCGATTCTTTCCGGTGACGGGGTGTTCACTGTTCGTAGCCGCATGACCCAACTCGACCTCACCGTAAAACGCTGATCCCGTGTAGGAGCTGCCGAAGGCTGCGATCTTTTGATCTTTGATCGTTCCCACGCTCCAGCGTGGGAACGCAGCCCGTGACGCTCCGCGTCACTGGACGCAGAGCGTCCCCGGAGGCATTCCCACGCAGAGCGTGGGAACGATCAGTTGCTCAGGCGGCTGCGGTGGCGTTTGCCTGAATTGCGCAAGTCGCCGGTTGCTCGGCCAGCGGCACAAACGTGCGGCGGTCGGCGGACAGCGCATCGATCGAACCGGTCTCGATGTCATACACCCAGCCATGCAGATTCAGCAGGCCTTTCTCCTGGGCCAGACGCACGCTCGGGTGGGTCTGAATGTTCGCCAGTTGCGCGATCACGTTCTCGCGCACCATCGAACTCAACTTCGCCGCGTCATTGGCATGCGGCCGCGACTCGTTAACCACTTTCGCCGACTCGGCATGCTGCAACCAGCCGCTGACGGCGGGCAGGTGATCCATGCATTTACACTGGGCGATCGCAGTCATCGCGCCGCAGTCAGAATGCCCGCAGATCACAATGTCGGTCACCCCAAGCACCGCCACCGCGTACTCCACCGTCGCCGAAACCCCGCCCGGATGCGGGCTGTAGGACGGCACGATATTGCCGGCATTGCGGATCACGAACAGCTCGCCGGGTTCCTGCTGGGTCAGCAGTTCCGGCACGACACGGCTGTCGGAACAGGTGATGAACAAGGTGCCGGGCTGTTGCGTGGTCGCCAGGTGTTTGAACAGTTCGGTGCGTTGCGGAAACGCTTCGTTCTGGAATTTCAGGAAGCCATCAATCAGGTTTTTCATGGTGTTGTCCTCTTAGTTCGAGCAACCGCTGCCGAATTCGCTGTATTGAAGAATGTGTTTGCGGCCGTGGCTGTCCAGATACGTCATCTCGACCGGAACCACGCCACACACATCGGCAACCGGGGTAATGCTCAGCACCTGGGTGATATCCAGTTGCATGCCGTAGCGGTAGGCGACGGCCTCGTCAGCGGCAAATGCCGGGACGGAAAAACCGCCGAGCAGGGCCAGAATCAACAGAATTTTTTGCATGGGGCAGCCTCCAGATGCGGTTGGTGACGGGTAGCCATAGGAGAGGGGTTGGCCCGCACGCAGGCTGCGGGCCGGAGCGGATCAGAACGGACGCAGAGGTAGGAACTTGCCGTCGAGGGTGACCACGGCGCGGGAGCCGCCTTCCGGGTCTTCGACTTTCTTGATGTCGAGTTTGAAGTTGATCGCGCTGATGATGCCGTCGCCGAACTGTTCGTGAACCAAGGCTTTGAGGGTGGTGCCGTAAATCTGGATCATCTCGTGGAAGCGGTAGATGGTCGGGTCGGTCGGCACACCGCTGAGGCTGCCACGCAGCGGGATGATCTGCATCGCCGCGACGTCTTCAACCGACAGTTCAAGCTTGTCGCCAACCACTTGGGCGGCGGTTTCCGGCAGCGGGTGCTGGCCGAGCAGGGCGGCGGTCACGAAAGCCAGGCTCAGGCCGGTGCCGTCGGCAAGATCCTGCCACGACAGATCTTTGCGTGCCTTGGCATCGAGAACGCGGGTGGTCAGGGCCAGGCTGGTGTCGTTGTAGGCGTGGGACTGTTGCATGGTGTCACTCCTTTCAGGGATTGGCTTGCTGTGTGGGATTGATCTTCTGCCGATTCATCCATAGCGTCCAAGACCGATATACAATGCCTTACATAAGCCCTGCCTATAGATGGTGTTTCCCATGCTGCTGCGACATTTGCGTTATTTGCTGGCCGTTGCCGATCACGGCGGCTTCACCCGTGCCGCCGAGGCACTGCACGTGTCGCAGCCGACCCTGTCGCAACAGATCCGCCAACTGGAAGAAACCCTTGGGGTGAACCTGTTTGATCGCACCTCGCGTACGGTCAAACCGACGGACGCCGGCGCGGCCTACATCGAATGCGCGCGACGGGTGCTGGTGGAGCTGGAGGCGGGCAAGCGCGCATTGCATGACGTGAAGGATCTGTCTCGCGGGAGGTTGCGCCTGGCGATGACGCCGACGTTCATGGCGTATCTGGTCGGGCCGTTGGTGCGTGACTTTGCCGCGCGCTATCCGGGGATTCATTTGCAGATTTTCGAGCTGTCGATGGATGACATCGAGGCGGGGTTGGCGGATGACTCGCTGGATATCGCGATTGCGTTTACGCCGGTGCGCAGTCCTGATATCGAGTGTATTCCGGCGTTTACCGAGACGTTGGGGATCATGGTCGGGCGCGAGCATCCGCTGTATGACAGCAACTCGGTACTGACGCCGGGTGATATCGCTTCGCTGGACTTTGCCTTGTTGGCGCCGGACTTCATCACGCGGTTATCGGTGGACGAGTATTTCCGCCAACACGGGATTACGCCGCAGGTGCGGATCGAGGTGAATTCGGTCAGCACCTTGCTGGAAGTGGTGCGTCATGCGCCGCTGGCGACGATGCTGCCGCAGGCGATTGCGACGCAGGATCGCGCGTTGCGCAGGCTACGAGTAGAGAGTGAAGCGCCGCAGCGTGGGGCGGCGGTGTTGCGGCGGCGCAATAATTATCACAGTGCGGCGGCGGTGGCGTTTGTGGAATTGGTGTTGGGCATGGGAAGCCCCTCAACCTAACCCTCCCGAAACGTCGGACCGCCCGGAGGGAGAGGGGACTGACCGAGGGATATTGGAGTAATACGCCGACCTGAGAGTGTTTTGCTGAATCCATATTCAGCTCGGTGTTCCGGGTTGACGGATGGCTTGAGATCACTCGGTCGGCTCCCTCTCCCTCGGGAGAGGGCTGGGGTGAGGGGCTACAATTCCAGTCACGCCAAATCAATGCAAGCGAACAAAAAAAGGCCTGCTTCCTTTAAGGAAGCAGGCCTTTCAATTATTTAATTACTAACTCAGCAGAACCGATCAATCACCCGAACTTCGTTGTTGTTCTGCATCGAATCCCACGCCTGTTTCAGCGTTTGCAGAACATTACCGATGAAGTCCTTGTCGGCCGCGGCTTTCTTGCCAACATAACCGTGGCCGCGGCGGTACATCTTCAGGCGGGCCAGCAGGTTCTGATGGTTGCGGTCGAACTCTTCTTCGCCAGCATGAGGCGCCAGGCAGTCAATATGCACCTGCCCCGACTTGCTGATCCACAGAATATGGCTGTCGTGGCTGTCTTTCTGCGCAGCGAACATACGAGCCAGTTCTTCGATAGTAGGTTGATTGTTCAGATTCATAATGTTGCCCCTTGACCAGTCTGGTGATCTTTCAAAGTTGATTCGCTAATACAGGTAGCCCATCGGTTAGTTGATCCCTGGCACCGAAACCAGGACGTCAGCGCTCGCCCGTGTGAAGTACGGGGTCGTGCATCTGTTGCATGTAGTCGTGTTGAATAACTGCTACGCAATAGCGTCACAACGAGGAGAAGCAGCGAAAACCGGGAGGCTCCTTGACGACCTTTACAGTGTCGACCACAAGCATCTTGAGAATTTTCGCCAGCGCTTCTCGTCCTTGTACTGGACGTTCAGGCCAGGTCAGCTTCTTCAATCTGCCTTGTGGGCAGCGTGTATCCGGAAAAAACAACTCGGCGGTCAGACGAGTTTGCTCAAGCGTGTTACCCATGTTCCCGATCGGGGAACGTCTTCATCATGCAAAAGCAAAACGACGCCGTCAACGGTTTTGTAGTGATTATTTTTGAGCACTACATATTGTCGGACAAAGCTGTTTTGGAATGAGAAAGAATCCGTTCAGGCAACGGAAAACGGCGTGCGCAGGCGGTAGAACGTGCACGGATAGCCGTCCACTTCGCGCTGCTGGCGGGTGAAGTCGCCGCCGCTCAATTCAGGGATGAGCCCGGCCCAGAAGCGTTGCGCAGGCAGGTTGGCGTCGATGTGGAAAATTTGCCATTGACCGCCGATCCGGCTCAAGAGGGCAGAGATGACAAACTGCGCGACGCCTTGGCCACGAAAGCGCCGGGCGATGAAGAAATTACCGATGTTATGGTCGGCTCCGGCGATATGGATTTCGCTATCGACGGTGACGAAACCGGCAAGTTCGCCGTCGACGCGAATCAGGAACGGTCGAGTGGCCGGTTGGCGCCAGTAGTCGGTTTTCGGCTGTATGGAGAAGAAACCGTGATCAGCCAGCTTCAGCGGCAGCCATTCGCTGAAGTCATACATGTAGAACTGCATGAGGTTTTCGATGATCTCCAGTTCATCGCGCGGGGCGGAGTGCAGTTCGATATTGGCCATGCGCCGGGTTCCTGAAAGTGATGAGCCTTGCAGAAACAGTAGCGGGTTTTATTTGGCAGCTGGTTTCGCCGTGCGTTTGGTGGTGCCTGTGGTTTTGCTGCGCGTCGATTTACGTTTCTTCTTCCACGGTGCCGCCGCTTTACCGGCCGGTGGCGGGCCGCTGATGGTCAGGTTGAGGCTGGAACAGCGCGTCACTTGCTTGCTCATCCACGCCGCTTGTTTGGTGACGAATTCTTCCAGACTCATTTCGCCGCTTTGCACCATGTCCAGCGCCTGCTCCCAGATCGCCGTGGTGCCGGGATCGGCAATCGCGCGGGGCACCGCATCGATCAGGCTGAACGCGGCCGGGGTGGCGGCGAGGGCCTTGCCGTTTTTCACCAGATAGCCACGATCCAGCAACCCCTGAATGATCGACGCGCGGGTGGCCTCGGTGCCGATCCCGGTGGTGTCCTTGAGCTTCTGTTTGAGCAGCGGATCTTCCACCAGTTTGGCGACGTTTTTCATCGCCTTGATCAGATCGCCCTCGGTGTAAGGTTTGGGCGGTTGCGTCCATAGATCCTTGAGCTTCACAGCGGCGATGGCGCATTCGACACCCTGGCTCAGGGCCGGCAAGGTTTGCGGCGCGGGTGCTTCGCGGCCCTTGGCCGGTGCCAGTGCCTCGGGCAGTGCGCGTTTCCAGCCCGGCTCGATGATCTGCTTGCCGACCGCACGCAAGGCTTCGCCGGCGCAATCGAAATCGGCCTGGGTGCGATCGTATTCATGATTGGGCAGGAACTGCGCCAGATAGCGTGCGCGGATCAGCGTGTACACCGAGCGGTGCTTGCCGCTCAAGCGATCAAGGTTCTTCGCCGCAGCGGTGGGGATAATGCCGTGGTGAGCGCTGACCTTGGCATCGTTCCATGCCCGGGATTTGCGTTGCGGCTCCAGAAACCCGTTGAGCGCCTCAAGGCCCGGATCGGCCTGCCGCAATGCCGCAAGAATCCCCGGCGCCTCGCTGTGCTGGCTTAGCGGCAGGTAGCCGCAATCGCTGCGTGGGTAGGTGATGACCTTGTAGGTTTCGTAGAGCGCCTGGGCGATGTCGAGGGTTTCCTGCGCGCCGAGGCCGAGTTTCTTCGAGCAGACTTCCTGCAAGGTGCCGAGATCGAAGGGCAGGGGCGCCACTTCGCGCATGCGCTCGGTTTTCAGCTTGACCACCCGGGCACTGGCAGCGCCGCTGATCGCCGCCGCCGCTTGCTGGGCCAGCGCCTGATTGAGGCAGCGTTCCTGATCATCACAGGCATCCGACGGCGCGCGCCATTGCGCGGTAAACGGGATGCCGTTGTGCAGCAAATCGACGTCGATCGCCCAGAATGGCACCGGCACGAAATCGGCGATGCTGCGATCGCGATCGACCACCAGCCGCAAGGTTGGCGTCTGTACGCGGCCGACCGGCAACACGCCTTGATAACCCGATTGACGTCCCAGCAGCGTAAACAGCCGGCTCATGTTCATGCCGATCAGCCAATCCGCCCGCGAACGGCCCAGCGCCGAGTGATACAGGCTGAACGTCTCGGCCCCCGGTTTCAGGGCGGCCAGGGCCTTGCGGATCGAGGCTTCGTCCAGCGCCGACAGCCACAATCGGCGGATCGGCCCGCGATAACGACAATGCTCGACCAGTTCCCGGGCGATCATCTCGCCCTCACGGTCGGCGTCGGTGGCGATGATCAGTTCGCTGGCTTCGCCAAGCAGGCGCTTGACCGCTTTGTACTGGCTGGCCGTGCGCGGTTTGACGGTCATTTTCCACTTGTCCGGGATGATCGGCAGATCGGCCAGCACCCAGCGCTTGTAGCGTGCGTCGTAGGCATCCGGTGGCGCGGTTTCGAGCAAGTGGCCGATGCACCAGGTCACCGTGACGTCCGTTCCCAGCCAGCAGCCGTCGCCCCGACGCCTGGCGCCGAGCACGGCCGCAATGTCTTTGGCCTGGGAGGGTTTTTCACAGAGGTACAGCCGCATAACCACCATCGTCGATCAAGGTCGGAACAGGTGCACAGAATGGCCGGACTTGGCCTCAGGGGCAACTTTTATCTGTATGGATATACAGATAAAAAACATTACAGCACGTGACGGGTAATACCGGGACGCAGGCCCGGCTATCGAGAAATTGATTAGCGCCCGGTTGGCGCGTGTGTCAGGTTTTTCGCCGATTCAAAACACGCGAGTGACAGGACGATCTCGCCAGAAGATCGCCGTGGTCTGTCGACACTGACTACTCAGAAACAAGGAAGTCCACCATGGCTCAAGCCAAATCCAACACCACCAGCGCCTTCGATCAAGTCGATACCTTCAGCCACCTGTATGACCGTGGCGTCGGGCTGGTCAACGGCAAACCTTCATTCACTGCCGATCAGGCCGCTGACGAAATCCTGCGCAAAGGCCTGTCGTGGGGCGACAAGAACGCTGATGGCAAGATCGACCTCAGCTATACCTTCCTGACCGAGAAACCGGCGAACTACAACGTCAAACTGGGCAACTTCAGCGAGTTCAGCGCCCAGCAAAAGGCGCAAGCCGTGCTGGCCATGCAGTCCTGGGCTGACGTCGCCAACGTCACGTTCACTGAAGGCAAGGGTGGCGATGGCCACATGACCTTCGGCAACTACGATGTCAGCACCGGAGGCGCGGCATTCGCTTACCTGCCGAGCGGCGGCGGTTATGACGGCCAGTCGTGGTATCTGATCAACGATCAGTATCAAGTCAACAAAACCCCGGACACCAACAATTACGGGCGCCAGACGTTGACCCACGAGATCGGCCACACCCTCGGCCTGTCGCACCCGGGCGCCTACAACGCCGGCAACGGCAACCCGACCTACAACGACGCAAAATATGCCGAAGACACTCGCGGCTACAGCCTGATGAGCTACTGGAGCGAAGCCAACACCGAGCAGAACTTCAGCAAGGACGGCAGTGGTGCGTACGCTTCGGCGCCATTGCTGGATGACATCGTCGCGGTGCAGAAACTGTATGGCGCCAACTACGCGACCCGCGCCGATGACACCACGTACGGGTTCAACTCCAACGCCGAGCGCGATTTCTACAGCGCCACTTCGGCGTCCTCCAAAGTCGTTTTCTCGGTGTGGGATGGCGGCGGTAATGACACGCTGGACTTCTCCGGCTTCAGCCAGAACCAGAAGATAAACCTCAATGAAGGCTCGTTCTCCGATGTCGGCGGCTTGGTCGGCAACGTCTCCATCGCTCACGGCGTGACCGTGGAAAATGCCATCGGCGGTTCAGGCAATGACCTGCTGATCGGCAACGCCGTTGCCAACGAACTGGTCGGCGGTGCCGGTAATGACATCATTTACGGTGGTGGCGGTGGCGATACCTTGTGGGGCGGTGCAGGCGCAGACACCTTTGTATTTGGCGCTGCCAGCGACTCGACCATGACCGCGCCGGACTGGATCATGGATTTCACCAGCGGCCTGGACAAGATCGACCTGTCGGGGATCGCCGGTTTCGCCACGGGCGCGGCGTCGCTGAACTTTGTTAGCGGTTTCACCGGGCATGCGGGCGACGCGATCCTGACCTACTTCGCGCAAACCGATCAGACCAGCCTGATGGTTGATCTGACGGGGCAGGGTTCGGTGGACTTTGCTGTGGGTGTGGTGGGGCAAGCGGTGGCGACTGATATTGTTGCGTGATGCCTGAAAGCGGCCCTCACCCTAACCCTCTCCCAGTGGGAGAGGGGACCGATTGGGGGATATTGGCGAAATTCACCGACTTGAACGATTGGCTTTGAATCCATAATCGACTCGATTTTTCAGGTCGATGGATTTCGCCAGACAACTCGGTCAGTTCCCTCTCCCTCCGGGAGAGGGCTGGGGTGAGGGGCCTTTGAGTTTAAAGAGCAGGGCCGTTCGGCTGTAAACCCACCCCAACCAGAACCGATGGGCTATACCTGAACCGGTCTCTTCGCCGTCTTCAGGAGAAGCCCCATGAAAAGCCCCGGACCCAGCCCCGTCATTGCTCTCGAACAACTTCCCGGCTGCCTGATAGTGAAATTTCACGGCATCCAGGTCGCCGCATCCTCCCACGTATTGATCCTCAACGAAGCCAACTACCCGCCGGTCTATTACGTCCCTCGCGAAGACATCGATGAAAAGTACTTCGCCCGCACCGATCACACCAGTTATTGCCCGTACAAGGGCGACGCTAACTACTTCAGCCTGCAAGTGCCGGGGCATGAAGGGGGGAATGCAGTGTGGACTTACGAGAATCCGAAAGTGTCAGTGGCGCCGATCCGCGACTATGTGGCGTTTTATCCGGATCAGGTGAAGTTTGAGGTGATCAAGGCAGATGCCTGAGCAAAAAAACGGCGAGGGTAATAGCCCTCGCCGATTGATTTGTCTGCTTGAGTTTCAGTTCTTGTCGAGATCGATATTCTTCGTCTCACGCAAACAGATCATCCCCACCACCAGGCTCACCCCAGTAATCAGCACCGGGTACCACAGCCCGTAAAAGATGTCCCCGGTGTACACCACCAGGGCAAACGACACCGTCGGCAGGAACCCGCCAAACCAGCCGTTGCCGATGTGGTACGGCAGCGACATCGAGGTGTAGCGAATGCGTGTCGGGAACAGTTCGACCATCAGCGCTGCCAACGGGCCGTAGCACATGGCCGAGATGATGATCAGCGCCACGATCAGAGCGACGATCATCGGTTTGTTGATCTGCTGCAAGTCGGCCTGTTGCGGGTAGCCGGCCAGGGTAATCGCACCGCGCAGTGCGGCCTCGTCGAAGCCATCGAGTTTGACGTCGCCGACGCTCACTTGCACGGCGCTGCCCGCCGGAGCGGCGGCGCTGGAGTAGGGCAGGCCTTGCTTGACCAGGAAGGTTTTGACCTTGTCGCACGGGCTGTCGAATTTGGCTTTGCCCACCGGGTCGAACTGGAAGGTGCAGGTCGCCGGATCCGCCAGTACGGTGATCGGCGCCTGACGGCTGGCCTGATCGATCGCCGGGTTGGCGTAGTGGGCGAGGGATTTGAAGATCGGAAAGTACAGCGCCGTGGCCAGCAGCAAGCCAAGCATCAGCACCGGTTTGCGCCCGACCTTGTCCGACAGCCAGCCGAAAATGATGAAGAAGGGTGCGCCGATGACCACGCTGATGATCAGCAAGGTGTTGGCCACCGCCGGGTCCATTTTCAGGAACTGGGTGAGGAAGAACAGCACGTAGAACTGCGCCGCGTAGAAGGTCACCGCTTGCCCGGCGTTGATGCTGAACAGGGCGATCAGCACGACTTTGAGGTTTTCCCATTTGCCGAAGGATTCGCGGATCGGTGCTTTCGAGGTTTTGCCTTCCTCTTTCATTTTCAGATAGGCCGGCGACTCGTGCAGGCTCAGGCGGATCCAGGTGGAAATGCCCAGCAGGACGATCGACAGCAGGAACGGAATGCGCCAGCCCCAGACTTCAAACTGATCGCCGGTGAAGTAGCGGCAACCGAGCACCACCAGCAGCGACAGCAACAGACCGAGGGTGGCTGTGGACTGAATCCAGCTGGTGTGGAAGCCGCGTTTGCCAATCGGTGCATGCTCGGCCACGTAGGTCGCCGCGCCGCCGTATTCACCGCCAAGCGCCAGGCCCTGAAGCATGCGCAGCACCACCAGAATGATCGGCGCGGCGATGCCGATGCTGGCGTAGGTCGGCAGCAGACCGACGCAGAACGTCGCCACGCCCATCAGGATGATTGTTGCGAGAAAGGTGTATTTGCGCCCGATCATGTCCCCCAACCGACCGAACACCAGCGCCCCGAACGGCCGCACGATAAAGCCTGCGGCGAAGGCCATCAGGGCAAAGATGAACGCTGTGGTGTCGTTGACCCCGGCGAAAAACTGTTTGCTGATCACCGCCGCGAGGGCGCCGTAAAGGAAGAAGTCATACCACTCGAACACCGTCCCCAGTGATGAAGCGAAAATGACTTTTTGCGTGGCATTGCTGGTCTCGGCGCTGCTCGCAGCGCCCAGCGGCTGAGCGTGTTCTGACATATCGGTATCCCTCACAGTGATTGTTTTTGTTGTTCCACTGGTGTTGCGTGTCCGGGTGATGCCTTGAATCAAACGCGGTTCCTTGTAGGAGCTGCCGCAGGCTGCGATCTTTTGATCTTGCTTTTGATCTGGAACATCCAAAGTCAAAAGATCGCAGCCTTCGGCAGCTCCTACAGAGTTTGGGCCAGCTCCAATTTCGGGGTGCTGCTCCTGGTGTTGGGGTTGAGGATCAACTGAGCAGCCTTCTCGGCAATCATCAGCGTAGGCGAACAGGTGTTGCCCGAGGTGATGCGCGGCATGATCGACGCATCGGCAATCCGCAAACCGGGCACGCCGTGCACACGCAGCTGTGCGTCGACCACCGCATCGCCGTCATTGCCCATGCGGCAAGTGCCGACCGGATGGAAAATTGTGGTGCCGATCTTCGCCGCCGCTTCGTGCAACTGCTCTTCGCTTTGCAGACTGTCGCCTGGCAGATACTCGACCGGTTTAAACGCTTGCAGGGCAGGGGCGCTGACGATGCGCCGGGTCAGACGAATCGCATCTGCCGCTACCCGTAAATCTTCAGGATGGCTGAGGTAGTTGGGTTGAATCAGCGGCGCTTCCTGCGGATCCGCCGAACGAATCTCGATGCGTCCACGACTCTGCGGACGCAGATCGCACACCGACGCGGTAAAGGCCGGAAAGCTGTGCAACGGCTCGCCAAAGCGCTCCAGCGACAGGGGCTGCACGTGGTACTCAAGGTTCGCCGAAGTCTGCTCCGGCCCTGAGCGCGCAAACGCGCCCAACTGACTGGGCGCCATCGACAGCGGCCCGCTGCGGTCATACAGATAACGCAGGCCCATGCCCATCTTGCCCCACACGCTGCCGGCGATCTGGTTCAGCGTGCGGGCGTTTTCCAGTTTGTAGATCAGGCGCAGTTGCAGGTGATCCTGCAGGTTGCCGCCGACGCCCGGCAACTCATGAATCACGCCGATGCCCAAACGTTCGAGCAGCGGACGCGGGCCAATCCCGGAGCGCTGCAGAATGCTCGGCGAGCCGACCGCGCCGGCGCACAGGACGATCTCCTTGCGCGCCTTGAACTGTTTGCTCTGGCCTTCATGCCGCGCGCTGACTTTTGATGCACGGCCGTCCTCGAGCAACACCCGATCCACCTCAACCCCGGTCAGCACCGTCAGATTCGCCCGGTCACGCACCGGTTTCAAAAACGCCTTCGCCGCGTTCCAGCGCACGCCGGCTTTCTGATTGACCTGGAAGTAGCCGCAGCCCTCGTTGTCGCCCCGATTGAAGTCGTCGATGCTGGCGATGCCGCTCTGCTCGGCGGCACTGCGAAACGCATCCAGAATCGGCCACGACAGGCGCTGCTGCTCGACCCGCCATTCACCTTTGGCGCCGTGGAACTCAGCAGCACCGGCAAAGTGGTTTTCGCTTTGTTTGAACAGCGGTAGCACATCGTTCCAGGCCCAGCCCGGATTGCCCTCGGCCGCCCAGCCATCGTAGTCGTTGGCCTGGCCGCGCATGTAGATCATGCCGTTGATGGACGAACAGCCACCCAACACTTTGCCGCGCGGATAGCTCAGCGCGCGGCCGTTGAGGCCCGGTTGTTCTTCGGTCTTGAAGCACCAGTCGGTACGCGGGTTACCGATGCAGAACAGGTAACCGACAGGAATGTGAATCCACGCATAGTTGTCGCGCCCGCCGGCTTCGAGCAACAGCACGCGCTGCTGCGGATCCGCTGACAGCCGATTGGCCAGCAAGCACCCGGCAGGGCCGGCGCCGACCACGATGTAGTCGTATTCATCGAGGGAAGTCTGCATTCCCTGACCTCGCTTTTTGTTTTTATTGTCGGACACTCTAGTTGTTAGCTTTCGTCAAAAGAATGTTAGTTTTTGCGCAGCCGCTGTGCGTTTTTAAACAGCCTGCATAGACCATAGCCGACAAGGACAACCCATGTTCGACTGGAACGACCTGCGGTTTTTTCTCGAGCTGCAACGCAGCGGCCGCCTGCTCACCGCCGCCCGCCGTCTCAACACCACCCACGCCACCGTCGCTCGCCACATCGAAGCCATCGAAAAAAGCCTCGGCACCGCGCTGTTCGTCCAGCACGCGCAAGGCTATGAAATGACCCCGGCGGGGGAGGCGCTGCTTAAACATGCTGAGGCGATGGAAAACGTTGCGTTGCTGGCGCAGGAAGAGATCACCCAATCCACCGCGCCGCTGGGCAAGATCCGTGTCGGCGTCACCGAAGGGCTGGGCATCAAGTTTCTTGCCAGTCGCATGATCGGGCTGTTCGAGCGTTACCCGGGGCTGGAAGTGGAACTGGTCGCGGTGCCGCGCTTTGTCAGCATCCTCAATCGTGAGGCGGAAATCAGCATTCATCTGGAGCAGCCGGCGGCGGACATGCTGGTGACGCGCAAACTCACGGATTATCGCCTCGCGTTGTACGCCAGCCAACGCTATCTCGATAAAGCCCCGCCACTGCACAGCCGCGAAGACCTTGGGCGGCATGCATGGATCGGTTATGTGGACGATTTGCTGTTCAGCCAGGAATTGATGTTTCTCAACAGCTTCTGCCGCAGCCCTCGGGTTGTATTCCGTAGCACCAGCGTCATCGCTCAGCAGGAAGCGGCGCGGTCGGGATTGGGCATTGCGGTGCTGCCTTGCTACATGGCCGAGTCGGATCCGCAACTGGTGCCGTTGCTGACGGATGAAAGTATCGAGCGCAGTTACTGGATCAGCACGCGGCGCGAGCTGCATAAGTCGGTGCGGCTGCGGGTGGTCTGGGATTATGTGGTGGGGTTGTGTGAAGCGGAGCAGGGGTTGTTGCTTAACCTTTGAGATCAAAAGATCGCAGCCTTCGGCAGCTCCTACACCGATTTCTGTAGGAGCTGCCGAAGGCTGCGATCTTTTGATCTTGTTTGACCGTATATATGGATATACGTATATTCGAATTTCCGTATGTATTGAGTCCGTTCCATGATCACCCCCACCGAAGTCTTCAAGAGCCTCGCCGACGAAACCCGCGTCCGCGCCATGCTGCTCATCGCCGAACAAGGTGAACTCTGCGTCTGCGAGCTGATGTGCGCACTCGGCGACAGCCAACCGAAAATCAGCCGCCATCTCGCGCAACTGCGCAGCAATGGCCTGCTGCTCGATCGGCGTCAGGGCCAATGGGTCTATTACCGTCTCAACCCGGATCTGCCGACGTGGGTGCGCGAAATCCTGCAAGTGACGTCCAAGGCCAACGCCGATTGGCTCAAGGACAACGCCGCCCGCCTGCAAAACATGAATGGCCGCCCGGTTCGCGAAGCCGCCTGCTGCTGAGAGAGAAAAAACCATGCGAATTCTGTTCATGTGCACGGCCAACAGCTGCCGCAGCATCCTTTCTGAAGCCATGTTCAATCACCTGGCGCCTGCCGGATTCGAAGCGGTGAGTGCCGGCAGTTTCCCCAAAGGTCAGGTGCTGCCGCGCAGCCTGTCGACGCTGCAGCAGGCCGGCATTGCCATTGATGGTTTGCACAGCAAAGGCAACGACGCCTTCGCAAGCAACCCGCCAGACATCGTCATCACCGTGTGCGACAAAGCCGCTGGCGAGACTTGCCCGGTGTATTTCGGCCCGGCGCTGAAATCCCACTGGGGGCTGGAAGATCCGTCCGAAGTGAAGGGCGACGAAGCCACTGTCGACGCGGCCTTTCACGCGACCCTTATGCGCATCGGCCAACGCTGTCAGGCCTTCCTCGATCTGCCTTTCCACTCGCTCAGCCGCGATCAACTCAAGGCTGAGCTCGACCGAATCGGCACGCTTTAAGGAGGATGTATGTCCGAACTGCCCAACCTCGATCTCAATCTGTTCGATAACGCCGAACCCTCGCAACCGGACGCGCACAAACCGCGCATCCTGCTGCTCTACGGCTCGACCCGCGAACGCTCGTTCAGCCGTTTGCTGGTAGAGGAGGCCGCGCGCCTGCTCGAACACTTCGGCGCCGAAACGCGCACCTTCAACCCGTCCGGTCTGCCACTGCCCGACGACGTTCCCGTTGATCACCCCAAGGTGCAGGAACTGCGCGATCTGGTGCTGTGGTCGGAAGGGCAGGTGTGGTGCTCGCCGGAACGGCACGGCGCAATGTCTGCCGTGTTCAAGGCGCAGATCGACTGGATCCCGCTGGAACTTGGCGCGGTACGCCCGACTCAGGGCAAGACCCTGGCGGTGATGCAGGTCTGCGGCGGTTCGCAGTCGTTCAACGTGGTCAACCAGTTGCGCGTCCTGGGCCGCTGGATGCGCATGTTCACCATCCCCAATCAATCCTCGGTGCCGAAGGCCTACATGGAATTCGACGATGCCGGGCGGATGAAGCCGTCGCCGTTTTATGATCGCGTGGTGGATGTGATGGAGGAGTTGGTGAAGTTCACCGTGCTGCTGCGTGATCAACAGGCGCATCTGGTCGACCGTTACTCCGAGCGCAAGGAAAGCGCCGGGCAGTTGATGGCGCGGGTCAACCAACGCTCGATTTGAGGCCGTGCCTCGACGAGGGGCGGTGGACTCAACTCTGCGACGGCTCGCGGGTGCTGCGTTGCCCGGCGGTGCGCGGTTGCCCGTCAGGAATCGACAACGTCGCGCGCAGGCCGCCTTCAGCGCGGTTGACCAAGGTGATTCGTCCGCCCAACTGCGTGGCGATGGTGTTGACGATGGTCAGCCCCAGCCCCGCACCCTGGGCATTGCCGCGACTGTAGAAGCGCTCGAACAACCGCGCCCGGTCCGCTTCATCGATGCCCGGTCCTTGATCGTCGACGCTCAAGTGATAGAAACCCTCGTCCTGGCTGAGCAGCACGGTGATCACGCCGTGCTCGGGGGAGAAGTTGGCGGCATTGGTGATCAGGTTGTTCAGGGCGATGTCGATGGTGTCGGGGCTGGCCATGATGTTGAACGGCTGTGCGCTGTCTTCGAAGGCCAGCTCCAGGTGTTTGCTCAGCAACCAAGGCGTCAGTTGCACCAGGCTATTGCGCACGGTTTCGCTGAGGTCGATGCGTTGCAGCGGCGGCGGATTGGGTTTCGGCTCCAGGCGCGCCATGGTCAGCAACTGGTTGACCAGGCGACTGGTGCGGTCGACCCCGGCGATCAGAAACGCCAGCGATTCGCGGCGCTCCTGCTCGGTGCCGGCCTCCTGCAGGTTTTGCGCATGCACCCGCAGCACCGCCAGCGGCGTGCGCATTTCGTGGGCGGCATCGGCGATAAAACGCCGTTCACGGCCAAGCACTTCCTGGATCTGCGCGAGCATGCGATTAAGCGCCGCCTGCATCGGTTCCAGCTCACTGGGCAGCGGCGCCAGTTGCAAGGGTTCCAGCGAACCGCTGTGACGGGCGCGCAGGGTCTCGGCCATGTTCGCCAAGGGCTTGAGACCCCAGCCGATGGCCAGCCAGACCATCGCCGCCAGCAGCAAGCTGCCGACCACGTTCGGCCACAGCGTGTGGCGGACGATGCGGTCGACCAGATCGGCGCGCACATCGTCGCGCTCACCGACCCAGATGCGCAGGTTGTTTTGCGGGTCTTCGAGGAGAAAGGCGCGCCAGTGACGACTGTTCAGATCCACCACATCGCTGAAGCCGGGCTGCGTCGGCGGCGCCTTGAAGGACGGTGCGCTGGCGGTGTGCACCAACACATCACCGGCAGGATTCCACACCTGAAAGGCAATTTTGCGTTCGTAAGGATGACCGTCGCCACGCGGCACCGCTTCGCCCAGCGCCGAGTTGAATGCCTGGTACAGTTCGGCGTGCTGTTTGCTGGCCAGTGGCATGCGCATCACGCCTTGCAACAGACGCGCGTTCTGCGCCAGTTGCGCGTCGTAGACCTCGGCGATTTCGTGGTTGCTGTCATGCAGGTTGAAGGTGCTGAGTACCGCGAGGCCGGCCAGCAACAGGCCGATGATCAGGGTCAGCGTGCGGCGGCGGATCGAGGTCATCGACGCTCCTCCACCAGATAACCGACACCGCGAATGGTGCGGATCAGGTCGGTGGAAAATTTCTTGCGCAGATGGTGGATGTGCACCTCGAGGGTGTTGCTTTCGGCTTCTTCGTTCCAGCCGTAAAGCAGTTGCATCAGTTGATCGCGGGTCATCACCCGACCCGGCGGTGACAGCAGTTCGTGCAGCAACTGATATTCCTTGGGCGTCAGGGCCACGGGCTGGCCCTGATAGCTGACTTGCTGGGTGCCGGGGTTGAGGCTGATGCCGGCGTGTTCGATCAACGCGTGGGCGCGCCCGGCACTGCGGCGCAACAAGGCGCGCAAGCGTGCCTTGAGCTCGTCCAGATCGAACGGTTTGATCAGGTAGTCGTCGGCCCCGGCGTCGAGCCCGGCGATGCGGTCCTCGGTGGCATCGCGAGCGGTAAGAATCAGCACCGGCAGATTCGAACCGCTGTCACGCAGGCGGCGCAGCACTTGCAGGCCGTCCATGCGCGGCAGACCGAGATCCAGCACGGCGACATCGAAGGTTTCGCTGAGCAGCGCATGCAACGCGCTGCTGCCGTCCTTGAGCCAGTCGACGGTGTAACCCTCGCGGCCCAGCGCCTGATGAATGCCTTCACCCAGCGCCACGTCATCCTCAACCAGTAATAAACGCACGCGGACTCCTGTCAGTCGAGTTTCTTGTTCACGTCCACCAGCAGGGCGGCGATCTCTTTGCGGCGCCCGGCATCGGCACTTTCGCGGCCCGGGCGCGGCGCGGCTTGCTGGGCTTTGAGCAGCGCAGCTTTGGCTTCAGCGTAGCGCTTCTGACGGTAGAGGTGATCGCCCCAGAAGTACAGGCTGTCGATGCCATCGGGGTTGAGTTGCAAGGCTTGCTTGAGCAGTTGCTCGGCCTTGTCGCTGTCGCCGAAACCGATGGGCCAGCCGGGCACACGGTCATACAGCGCGGCGAGGCTGGTGTAGGCCGAGCCTTGCAGGGCTTTGGGGTCGAGGCTCAGGGATTTCTCCAGGTCGGCCTTGGTGTCCTTGGCTTTGCCCAAGGCTCCGAGGCCGCCTTCGGCACCGGCCCAACTGCTGGTGACGATGCCTTTCCAGATCCACGCTTCGGCCACCGCCGGGCGCTGCGTGGTGAACGCGTTGGCCTCGCTGGCCAATTGCTCGAATGCGGCGGCGCGCTGTTTTTCCGCCACTTCATATTGGATGTGCGCCCAGCTCTGCTGGATGCCTTCGAGACGTTTCTGGTCGGCCGGTTCCAACGCCCAGACGCTTTGACTCAGGACGGCGAGCAACAGGCATGCGGATAGTTTTTTCATGGCTTTGGCGACTCGTTGTCAGGTTTTTCACTGAGGCGGCGGATCAGCGGCAACTGCTTGCGCAGGCCTCGATCGACCAGATGCGGCAGCAGGTTGTTCAGGCGGACGAAGAAGCGTTCCGGCCAGCCCAGATAGAGGTCGCGGCGATCACCTGCTATCGCATGGATCACCGCCGAAGCCACGGTTTGCGGATCGTCGACGTTGGCCTTGAGTGCATCGTTCAACGCTTGCGCGGCGGCGCTGTTCATCGAGGTACGCGTGGCGCGGGGCGCGACGTACAGCACGCTGACGCGAGTGTCGGCGAGCTCGCGGCGCAACGCCTCGGAAAACCCGCGCAAAGCGAATTTGCTCGCGCAATAACTGGCGTAACCGGGGTAGCCGATCGAGCCATAGGTCGAGCCGACGTTGACCACCATCGCGCTGTCGGCCTGCTTGAGCAACGGCAACAGCAGTTTGGTCAGGCACATCGGCGCACTGATGTTCACTGCAAGCATCGCGTTGATGTCGCTGTCATCCAGCTGTTCGAGCATGGCGAAGTGATTGACCCCGGCGGCGTTGATCAGCAAGTTGATGCCGCCGATGGCTTCGGCGGCGACCAACACTTTGCGCCGGTCGCTGAGGAAGGTCAGGTCAGCGCCGACCCAGCACAACGACTCGGGGTAGCGCTTGAGCAGCGGCGCCAGTGCCTCCTGATGCCGCGCTACCGCCAGCACATGGGCACCAGCGGCGCACAAGGTTTCGGCGATGGCCAGGCCGATGCCGCCACTGGCGCCGGTCAGCACCACCCGCGCCTCACGCAGCTGCATGTTGAGCCTCCGCGTCACGCGGCAAGCCACGGAACATGTCGGTGTACAGGCGATAAACGACCTTCGAGGCATGGATCACGGCGGCTTGATCGGCAGGATCTTCCAACTGATTCATCAGGTGCCGATAGGTTTGCATGTGCTCGATGTCGAGCGAACCGTGGGAGCTCAGGTAACTGAACGCGGTTTCCGGCAACGCCAGGCGCTCGCGAATGCTGCCCGCCGCGTGGGTGGCCAGGGCGATGCTGGTGCCTTCGAGCACGTTGACCATGCCGAACAGACCCACCGGATTGCCCCGGGCGATCAGGTCGTAAAGGAAGCTGACCATCAACTCGATCGACAACGACGGCTGCCCGTCGCGCACCGCATCGTGATCACCGCCACACGCGGCGATGTCGTTGAGCACCCAGTGCTCGTGGCCGTATTCGTCTTCGATGTACTCGGCTACCGCTTTGCGCAGCCATTCCAGACGCGTCGGCAGGCGTGCGCCGCAGGCCATCATCAGCGGCACGGTATGGCGCACGTGGTAATACGCCTGGGCGAGAAACGCCCGATAACTGTCGAGGCTGACCTTGCCTTGCAGGGCATCGAGGATGATCGGCAGGTTGAACAGTTCGTGGCGTTCCTGTTGCGTGGCTTCTTGCAGGGTGTCAAAAAAACTCATGATGCGGACTCCTCGGAAACAGCGGATTCGGTCAATTGCGCGTGGTACTGCGCGACGATGGCGTCGCGGCGCGGGCGGCCGTTGGCGGTGAGCAAGCCATTGGCGGCGGTGAACGGTTGTGGCAGTCGCGTCCACTGATGCACCTGGGCGTAATCGGGCAAGGCCTCGTTGGCTTCGGCGACGGCAGCGGCCAGTTCGGCGTCGGTGCAGTCCGGGCGATGCGGCCAGAGCAGGGCGTGATTGCGCGGCAAGGCCTCGCCGTAAACGAACGCCTGAGCGATATGGCGGCGCTGGGTCAGCTCGGACTCGACCCATTCCGGGTTGACGTTGCGCCCGAAACTGGTGACGAACTGGTGCTTCTCGCGGCCCTTGAGATAAAGAAAACCTTCCGGGTCAAACTCACCCAGATCGCCGCTCGGCCACCACTCATCAGCGTACGGCGCGTCGCCCAGATAACCGAGCAACGTCGAGCCCTTGATCAGCACTTCGCCGTCCTCGGCCAGGCGCACTTCGACATGCGGCAACGGTCGGCCGACGCTGCCGGGGCGGCGCGCACCAGGGCGATTGAGGCACACCACCGAGGCGCATTCGGACAAGCCGTAACCTTCATAAACCGGCAGCCCGAGCCGTTGCGCGCGGTGCAGCAGATCCGCCGACACCCGCGCACCGCCGACAGCGGCAAAGCGAAGAGTTTGCGGGTCGAAGGCTTTCTGCTCGGCGGCGCTGACCAGTAACAGCAGCAACTGCGGCACCAGGATCAGACTCTCCGGCGCACGGCTGGCCAGATAACCGAGCAGGCGCGGAATCTCGACACCGCTGGCGCCCTGAATGCCGAGGGTTTTCTGGCTCGGCAAACTGAGCATCGCGCCGGCATACAGCGCGGCGTAACAGCCGAGGTTCTCCAGCAAGATCGCCAACGGCAACAGCGCCAGATGATGCTGCGGGCCTGTCGCTTCGCTGGCTTGATGCAGCTCCCGTGCAACCCGCAGCAGGCTGTCGGCGCTCAGGCACACACCTTTCGGCGTGCCGGTGGTGCCGGACGTGAAGGTGAGTTTTGCCGTGCCGGCCGGCATACGACTGGGGCCACTGAACGAGCGGCACCAGAACTCGCCGCGTTGTTCATAGCCGGCCGCGAGCAGTTCGGCGCCCAGCTCCGGCTCGGCGATCACTCGTTCGGCCTGGCTCTGTTCCAGACAGTGGGCACGTTGCGCCGCACTGAAAAACGGCGGCAGGGTCACGCAAGTCAGGCCTTCGAACAGCACGGCCAGATCCCAGAGCATCGCGTCGACGCCGTTGTCCAGCGCCAGCGCAATCACCTGCGCTTGCTCATCGCGCAAGCGCTCCTGGCGATACAGCACCTCGGCGTACACCGTGGCGTAATCGAGTTTCAGCGTGTCGCCCCACAGGGCGGTCGCGTTGTCATTGCGCCGGGCATGGTCGCGCAGGGTTTCCTGGAAGCGTTGCAGTTCAAGCGACATGGCAGGCTCCTTCAATCGAACTCGGCAAACCCAGGCGGGTAAACAGGCCGATATTGCGCAAATGGATGAACCCGGCGCGGATGTTGCCGACGTGCACCCAAGGTTTACTTTCGTAATAACTGCCCCAGTGTTGACGCTCGTCACCCAATCGATCCGGATCAGCGGCGCACAATGTCACTGGCTTCAAACCCAGGCGATGGAAGCTGTTGACCAGGCCGATGTTGCCGGTGAACGTCACCCATTCCAGGCCGCCCATGGCCAGCAGGTAGGTGATAGCGATGATGCTCAGGCGCGCACTGCCGGTGTCGCTGGCGGCGAGGTTGCCGACTTCGACGATGGCGCTGCGCTCGACCGGACGATTCGCCGCCGCGCTGATCAACGGTTCGATTGGCTCATCCAGATAGCGCTCGAGAAACAGTGGCTGCAGATGCGCGCGACGCACCCCGGCCACGGCACACAACTCGCCATCGCCGTTGTGCATGCCGAACAGCTCGGGCATGAAGTGGCGAATATCGGCACCATGGGCCTTGCGAAAACGTTGCTGAATGAAGGCTTCGAACGGCTCTCGCAGGGCATCGTCGGGCAGGGCACCGGTCAACGTCATCTGCGGCGTCTCGGCTTGACCGAAGCGCAGGGGCAGGGGGATGTTCCAGTCGAAATCGGGCATGGGCAGAACGCCTCCCTCAATGGTTTGAGGCGAGTATCGGAGGCATTTCTTAACGAAGTCTGAAGGTGAAAAAAGGTTAATCTGACGCTCTGTCTTCAGACTCTCTTAAGACTGGGCGGGCAGGGTAACGCCGTCGGTTCGCCCGGCAACCGGATCGAGACGGTCGAACGAATCGGCCGCCATTCACGACTATCACGAGGCGCAGCTTATGACCCGCGACACCGCCGTAACCCGTTATGGAAAACTCTCAATCACCCTGCACTGGCTGATGCTGGCGCTGTTCGTCGGCGTCTACGCCTGCGTCGAAATCAAGGGCTACATGCCCAAGGGCAGCGAAGCGCGCGGCTTGCTGATGGGCTTCCACGGCCTGTTCGGCGCGAGCATCTTCGCCCTGGTATGGATCCGCCTGCTCGGCCGCCTCAGTCCACGCCCGCCGATCACGCCCAAGCCACCGGCGTGGCAGACCGGCATCGCGCACCTGACACACCTGGCGCTGTACGGCCTGATGATCGCCACCCCAATCCTCGCCTGGCTGATGCTCGCCGCCGCCGACAAACCGTTCCCGTACTTCGGCTTCCACGTCCCGGCACCCGTGGCCATCGACCCGGACTTCGCCAAGCAACTGAAGTACTGGCATGAACTGATTGGCAGCACCGGTTACTGGCTGATCGGGCTGCATGCGCTGGCGGGGTTGTTTCACCATTATTGGGTGCGGGATAACACCCTCGTTCGCATGCTGCCGGGGCGTACGGAATAACCCTGATCCACTACAACCCCTGTGGGAGCGAGCCTGCTCGCGAAAGCGGTGTGTCAGCCTATGATGACGTTGGCTGACACGGCCTCTTCGCGAGCAGGCTCGCTCCCACAGTTTTTTGTGGTGTGTTCGAGTAACCGACACCTCAGGTTTTGCGCCTGCCTGCCGATGAAATCTGCACGATTTCAACGGATGCCATTCATGAACAAGGTTGTTGCTGTACTGGCGCTTACTGCCCTCGTTGCAGGCTGCAAATCCCACCATCGCCCCAATCTTGCGAACGATGAATTCCCCAGCTTTCGTTGTGCGGCGTACTTCAAGCAAGCGTCGATCAGCGAGCAGCAGTTCGACGACATCCGCTATCTCAGCACCCAGAACACCAACTGCAAGGTGATCCTCGGTGAGATGTACGAGCAGGGACATGGCGTGCCGAAAGATATCGAGAAGGCCAAAGACATCTATGAGGCGGTGGCCCGACGTGCGCCGAATGTCTACAGCCGCCTGGGCGATATGGCGGCAGCCGGTGTCGGCGGGCCGGTCGATCTGGTGGCTGCCCGGGACTTTTATGAGCGCTCTATCGCGGAGCCCGGCAATACCGCAATGGAGCTCAAAGTCGCCGAGTTTCTGGAGAACGGCAAAGGCGGCCCGCAAGACCTTCAGGGGGCGCTGAAGCTGTATTTCAAAGCCGACTCATGGGACAACCTCCAACGCCTGCGCACCAAAGGCGTGGTGATGACGATCGAACAACAACAGCAGTACAACAAGGTTTATCTCAACCGGATGCAGTACGGCGTCAGGGCGAAGATTGAAGATATCGAGAAAGCGCTGGCGCAAGAAAAGCTGTCGACCCCCGAGCGCAAGTCGGTGCAGCTGGAACTGACTTACACCCCCGGCTCGTTGATGCCAGCAATCGCCTTGCGGCAAAGTTGCGGTAACAGTGCCATCGACCAAAAAGTCATGCAGGGCTTTAGCGATTACCGATACCCCGGCGAACCGATCCTTTCGCCGGAGCAGAAAAACCACACAACTGTCGCCAGCGTCAGGACCGATGGGCTGACCGATAGAGAGCGACTCAGAGCGCTATCGAAAAAATAACGGGTGCCGTGTGGCCCGAACTGATCGGCGGGCCACTTGCCGGAACAGCGTCTCGCGTCCACTCTATGACCTGCCGACAAGGAGCGTCCGCCGACCCTCCGTCGGGACCACAGGGAGTTTGCAACATGAGCGAAGACAACAAGGTAAAAGGCCCGGCGTCGTACTTTCCCTCCATCGAGAAAAAATACGGTCAGCCCATCGATCACTGGCTGAACCTGCTCGCCGGCCTCGCCGACAAGAAACACATGGAACTGGTGGCGTGGCTCAAGGAGGAACACGGCATGGGCCACGGCCATGCCAACGCCTTGGTTGCGCATCATCTGGCGGGTAAAAAGTGAGGGCAGGGCAGCGATGAATTTCACCCACCGGCCAGTGACGGCCGACGACGTCAACACCCTCTGCAGCTTTCCCCAAGGTGAACAAGAGCTGTTCTTCATGTTCCCGAAAGCCAACTTCCCGCTGACGGAAGAGCAGATGCACAGCGCGATCAGCCAGCGTTTCGACTCCACGGTGTTCCTGGCCAACGGCGAATTCGTCGGCTTCGCCAACTTCTACCGCGCTGAGCACGATGGCATCTGCTGCATCGGCAACGTCATCGTCGCGCCCTACGCCCGTGGCCAAGGTGTTGCGCAATACATCGTCGAAACCATGACCGCACTGGGTTTCGAAAAATACCAGGCCAAGGAAGTGCAACTGTCCTGCTTCAATGAAAACACCGCAGGCCTGCTGCTCTACCCAAAACTCGGCTTCGTGCCGTTCTCCATCGAAGAGCGCCCGGCGCCGGGTGGCAAACGTTCAGCGTTGATCAACATGACACGCCACCGACCCTAACCATCCCCCAATCCCTGTGGGAGCCGGGCTTGCCCGCGATGATGCCAGCCGGCCACTGCGAACCCCGAGCCCAACACAAAACCTGTGGGAGCGAGCCTGCTCGCGAAGACGTCAGCCCAGCCACCCCAAATCCCAAGCCAGACTCAATCCCCTGTAGGAGTGAGCCTGCTCGCGATAACGCCAGCTCAGCCACCACCAATCCCAACTCAACCACAAATCCCTGTGGGAGCGAGCTTGCTCGCGAAGACGTCCACCCAATCACCCCATCAACCACTGACCGAAATAAACAGTAAAAACCACCACTGTTTAAACGAAGCCTCAAGTAACCACCGAAACCCTACAACGCCTTGCGCCGTTACCTACGACTAAGCCAGAATCCGCCGGCTTGTGCGTCTAGGTCGCGGGTTCTATCGTCTGTCGGTCGCTGAAAACAGCGATCGGGTTTGGTAGCCCTGAGTTTTCGTAGATTGCATAAGCATCATGATTCGCAGTGTCTGTTCGACACGGCTTTATGGTGGTCATGCACAGGGCGTCTTCGGGCGCGCCGGTTTTCTACGTCCCGGTCTACCAACCTGCGCATGGCCGCCACCCTCGTTTGGTAGCGAGAGTGACGGCTCCTTTTTTTGACGTAGGAGCTTCATCAATGATCAAACCAACACCCAACCCACCAGAAACCGACTCAACTTCCCCCTACGAATCCCCCGATTCAAAGCGCTTCCACGAAGCCGCCGAACGCGCCCTCGACCACTACCTCAAACCCGCCAGCCAAATCATGGCTAGCACCCAACAACCCGAACGCATGTACCTCGCCAACCCCAAGTACAACAGCGAATCCCTGCTTGCCAACGCCAGCGAAACCCTCGGCTCCGCCAGCGAAATGCTCCTCAACTTCGCCGCCATGCTCGAAACCTCCCACCGCAAAACCGCACTGGGCATCGCCCAAGTTGTGATGCTCGGCGAAATCGCCGTCAACCAAGCGCTGGATAACGTCGAAATCGCCAGCTAACCCCCACCCCGACGAGGGGAAACCCTCGTCGAACCCCGCTGTCACACCCTGGCTGGCACACGGCCACGGCTTGCGCCCCCCAGGCTCGGCTGTCACCCTTCGGGCCGTTCTCAAGGATCAGAACCAGGAATCACGGATGAGTGGCTACGTACCCAACCCCCCCCCAAACCATCGCTACGAAGAAGCCAAACCCGTCGATATTCACGCCCAGCGTTGGGCGGAATATGAGAAACACGGGAAAGAACCTGCGCGCGAACCTGAGAAAATCGGGATTGCGTTGAGGATTGGGGTGTTCTTTGATGGCACTGGGAATAATGCGAACAACACGGCGGCGGGATTGCTGTGTGGGGCGCAGCATCCGATTGCGCCGGAGGATATTCCTGCGAGTTGCATGCCTTACATGAGTGATCCGGACAGCAGTTACGGCAACGATGTCAGCAATGTGAAAAGGCTGAGCGACTTGTATGACGCCGTACCTGACGCAGTAGGAGAGGGGCCGCTGAAGCGAACCTCCCGCGTCGTCTATATCGAGGGCATTGGCACGCGCTCCGGAGAAGAAGACAGTAAGTTCGGCGCTGGCACCGGACGCGGTGAAACAGGTGTTGCCGGTCGAGTCGAGTCCTCATTTCCAGTCATTCAACAAGCTATCAGCCGAGTCCTGATCGATAACCCAGGGAGTGAAATCGCTTCCTTGACGTTCGACACGTTTGGCTTCAGTCGTGGCGCCGCAGCGGCTCGACATTTTGCCAATGAGATCGTCCGCACCAGTCGTGGCCCGCTTGGCACCGTGCTGAGAAACCTGCCCAGAGCCTTCAGCCCTAAATTCAACGACCAGTATAAAAGTGACATCAACATGGGGTTTATCGGCTTGTTCGATACCGTCCCATCGATTGCTGGTTGGTCGAATCTTGGCAACATCAAAAGCGCTGTTGCGACCGGCATCAAACTCTATCTCGATCGTCGTTTTTTTACTGACGTCGTGCAGTTGTCTGCCCGTGATGAATGCCGCGCCAACTTTGCACTCAGTCGCGTCAAAGCGGATCACTTGGAGATAACCTTGCCGGGCGTGCATTCGGATATCGGCGGAGGCTATCTGGAAGAGGCGCAGGAGTGTGTACTTGTCAGTCCCATGCAAACGCTGATCGTGCCTTGGAATACTGATGTCACGACGACTTCGATCTACCGCGATGCCGTCAATGCCAAGACCCAGTGGTTAGCCAAAGGCTGGCCTACGGAAATGCTTGAAATCGTAACGCCCGACGCATTGCTGATGCCGAACAGCCCGCAAGATCGACTCAGTCCCAATGTGAAGCGTGTGTACGCCGCTCTGCAGCTTAAACGCCCGGTGAGTGGCATGTTGTCCAGGGTCTACCTGCGAGTGATGCACCGCTTGGCAAAAGATAAGGGAGCTCGATTCAACGACATTCCAGATACGCCTGATCTGGCCATTCCTGAAGAGCTGCAACCCCTGTGCGATAGATTCTTGGCAGGTGACTACAGCGTCACAGCGCAAGAAGATGAATTGCTGAAATTGAAGTACATTCACACCTCCGCCAATTGGAACCATCCACTTGGCCGAAAAGACGGCAGTGGAATCAACGCGGTTTACATCAATGCCCCCACGGAAGACTCAATCCGCGTGCAACATCCTCATGTACCTGACTGGACGCTTTGGTAATGAAAGTTCTTGTGACCCTGCTGTGCGCTCTATTCATGACAGCCTGTCAATCTGCTGATCCGCTGTCGGCCAAGAATGATCCCAAAGCCGAATCCTGGGAGCTTGCGTTCACCGAGCCCTATTACATGAAGGTGTGGGTTGAGGACAGCGCTGTAGAAGACATCAACGGCAAGCTATTCAAGCGCACAGGATCCGGAACGGCCGCAGGCGGGGAGCCAGAAGACGGTAAAGAGTCCGCTCGAGGCTGGCACGCAGTAGGTGGTGCTGCAAAACCAGTGATTGGTGCTGATCTTCCCAAGCGCATTTACGTGCGCTGGCAATCAATTGTCGAGCCACAGACATATCATGTTTGGGTTGATGTGCCCGAAGAGGCGAGGAACCTGATGATGAAGTCGGTTAATCAGCGGTGTCCGGAAGCTCCGGAACAGCAGGCTAGCTATAGCGCTTCAATCTACCTGGGCCTTGCTCCTGGGGGCGTTGTGCAGGTGTTTGTCAGAGACTCTTGCCACCGTCCTGTCAAAGTGACCAGAACTCAAGCCGAGATCGATCCCTTGGGGCCCAGCCAGGGGAAGAACCAAGGGCGATACGCATATTCTGTCAGTGAAAAATCCAAGCACTACATCGAGAAGTTCGGCGTCCCGTATGGGAGTTGGTAAGCCGAAAGGTAATCAAGAAACCTAACATCCTGTTGCGCGTTGTTCATGAATACCTTCCAGTCTATTAGTCTACTTCCAGCAAAAAATGACTCGACATCTGAATGGGAAAGTAGTGAGTGGGGAACCCGAAAACTGTAAGGTTTGGTTCTAGGGGGGATTTTGTAGTATCTAACAGCCATGCCATTGTCATGTGAACTGGCCAAGGCTCAGTTAGGGTAAAACCGCTTGGGCCGAGCCATGTCCATAACCAGGGGTGTTATGCGCGCACCCGGTTAACGAAAAGCCCAAGCGATATATCGAAAAGTACGACGTCCCTAAAGAAGTTTACAATTGCATTAGATGAAGTGGGATTTATTTTTTCATTATTATTTCAAGTATTCTGCTGAATTCTGGTGCTGTCCCCTCTTCGGAGAAAGAACTTTGCGTAGGTCTGAATAAGGTCGTATAGAAAAGAGTTTGCTTGTCTGCGTCGGGTGAACCATTGATGGCAATCATTGCTACATAAGTTTTTATCATCGTTGATCGTTCGAGGGATTCAGATTCTAGTGAGATGTTAGCCATCATTAATTTTATGAAAATTCGTGTACACCAAATACCAGCAGTCGTGAAGACAATCAAAAATGCAATGCTGAAGTTGTTTTTTGGAAGGTTTATAGTTCCCCATGAGTAGTTGAGTTCTCTGCCTGCTGCGTATTCATATGCTATTAATAGTACCAACATGCTTAGGAACGTGCATGCAGAAAATACAGCCCGCTTCCCATTTTTTATAGCATTTTCTTGATGGGTTGATCGTCTCTCATTCCAATATCTTACAGGTTCGGAAAGGTTTACTGCCTCAGTTCCTGCAGATACTGCGTTTTTAATTCGTTCAACTGCTGCTGCACTGGTCTCATTTATTCTTTCGACTGTTGCCTGAATGTTTTTTTTCTCGGATTCAATCTTGACTTCAAGTTCGTTGTTAAATTTTTTTATAGTTTCATTTATTTTAAGGTTAGTTGACTCAGCCAGTAAGGTGGCTTTTTGGGTGTAAATTTCTGTAAGGGCCGATAGCTCACTATTTAGTGATAGTTCGTAAGAGATTAATATAAGTTCGAACTTTAAGGGGGCGTAAGCGTTTATTGTTAATATCTGAGATACGTGCTCGTCATGATTTGGGAGGTTCGCCTCATAGACAAAGTTTATGATCTGTTCTTTCGCTTCATTACTAGGGATGATCTCTTTGCTTTTTTCAAGTTGCTGAATATAAGTGGTTATTTTGTTAATGGTTGCTTGGCTGATGCTTGGTAAGTGAGCCTGGTTTTTATTTTGGTTGATTTTTTTCAGGTTCTCCGACCAGAAATTGATTTCATCATTTTTCCATTTTATAAGTTCGGAGGTGTCCAGCTTGGAGATTGAAGAGAATTTTTTATGCTCTAGTATATTGGTTATTTCGTTCAAAACGGTTTCCTTTTAGCTTTGCTTGTCGTGCACTAATCAATTTGAGAGTTGTGAGAAAAATAGTGGTGGTGTTGCGCACTTTTATACTGGTTTTCTGGAGAGAAAAGGTGCGGATTTTTTTTCAAAAAAATCAAACTGTCCCCCTTGGTTCTTAAGTGAGAACTAAAAGTTAGATTTTTTGCATGGTAAAGTTCGGAGGTGAAACCCCATTTTTAGGTGATGTTGATTGTGGTTTGTTCTCCATTGCCCGCTAAGTTATTGATATAGTTATTGAATGACTCGAACACTTGAACGTACCGAGCCTGGGAAACCGCCTAAATCAATCACTACGTGCCAGTGCCCAGTGCGTGGGATCGGTAGTTTGCTAATTGAAGTTGTCATGTGGCCACCAAAATGCTGATGCTTCCGGCCATTCTTGTAATTCTGAAAATTAATGCTGTCCATTAAAAGCACATTAGCAGCGTTACCTTCCAAGGTTACTTCGACAGATTGCCCTTGCTGGCATTGTTTAAGATCGTAGTGAGTGAATTTCATGAATCATTCTCTTGAATATCTAACAGAGTTGGAAATGGAATTGGTTCGCTATCGGGGATCAAACGGTCTCGGACTGTTTTTGCAATAATGGGTCCAGATCTGTGCTGCTTGAACCAGGGGAATAATAAGGAAAAACCAATAATGGCTGATCAAAGTTGCAGAAAATAGCAAATATACTTTGTCGGAAGGGAAGGTAGTTGTTGATATTGCGATCGATAAAGAAGCGAAAGTGGAAAGAAGAGCGATCGAGAAATTGAGATGTAAAGAAGCCGAAGATCCAGACCCTAAGTTTTTTAGTTTGTCTTCAGATATCTCGTAAATTGTTAAATGCTGGATTCGTACTCTACGAATAGCTGGCGAGAAATATTCGCTTGAGTTTGCTGGCACTATTTGCTCCTAATATCCTATTAAAAACTCGCTTTCCATGGGGCATTATTGTAAAGGCTTTTTTCTACGGCGCTCGTCAATTAACTAAGATGAAGCCGAAAATGTCAAGCGCGGTGAGCGTTCCGTTATGTTTTTGCGCGTCATCTCGTGGCTGCCTTTCGAGGGGGTGATTATTTTAGAATCTACCGGATCATTTTCAAGGCGTTTTTTGGGTTCAACCTTGGATAATGTCAAATGCACTTCTGGACATAAAAATACCATTAACTATAACGCTCACTCTATGTTGCCCGAAATAATGCTTATGCGTAGTAAAGTCCTTAATCTGCTGTCTCCTCCCCACCACCACACTCTTAAACCCCACCAAATCCACCGTCTTCAACTTAAAAACCTTCCTCGAAACCCCGCCATTCGCCTTCACATAGTCAATCGCATAATCAATCACCAACCGCTGCTCATGCGCCACCGTCGACTTCACCACAAACGACAACGTAATCGCTTCCCCCAACCGCACCACCGCCGGCTCAACCCGCACATCCAACAACTCAACCTCAGCCTTCGCCCCCGCGCCAATCACCGTCAGCGCCCGCAAATCCCCCTGCTTGATCAAACTCCGCAACGCATGCTTTGCAATCCAGGCCGTATGCTTATTCTCCAACGACCACCCTTCAATCGTGTCCAACACCCACTCCGGATGCACCTTCGTCACATCATTCAAATGATTCGCCACGGACTTGCGCACGTACAAACTCTCATCCGCCTTCAACCGATCAAGTATCCCGGAGGCCAACTGCGGATCCGCCTGCACCGCTTCCAATCGAAACGACCAAGGCAGGCGAGGGCGGCTGCCTTCGCTGGCGAGGCGTCGAACGTGGTGGTTTTCGTCGCGGGTCCAGTCGTGCATCCGTTCCAGCGAGCGTTCCAGGTCGCTGCGCAGAAAGTGGCGGATGGCGAATTCGGAGGAGCCGAAGGTGGTGAAGTATTTCAGCGCATCCATGGAGGTATCGAACGCGTGCCCGCCATAGCTCGCGACGTAATGCGGCAGGCACATGCTGACGAAGCCGCTGTTCAATCGTGGGGCGAGTTCGAAAAGCACTTCGAGGGAATCTTGGTAATCCAGCGGCAACACGGCATGCAGGCTTTCGCTGACACGCGCCATGCGTTGCATCACTGATAATTCGGCGAGTCCGTCCTCGGCATGTTTGAGAAACGCCTTGGCCTTGAACGCCGGGTACACGGCGCTCATTTCGCGGGCGATGTGTTGCAAGCGCTCGGCGTTGAAGATTTCCTTTAATGCCGGGGCGGCGGTGTCGGTGGTGCTCATGGTCAGGTCATCGGGGTGCTGACGAACGCTTCGAGGGTTTCGGCGTAGGCGGTGTATTGGGCGATGTGCGGGTAGCGGCGGGTGTCGATCTGGTCGGGGACGACGAGGCCGGTGAAGCTCCAGGCGACGGCGAGGCTGATGCCGGCCTGGGTGAGGGTGCCGTCGGTGGGCAGGCCGGTTTTTTCCAGTTCTTGCTCGAGGGCGGTTAACGCGGCGGCGAGTTGGCCTTCGACGCGTTCGACCCACGGTTGGTATTGAATGTCGGCCGGGCGCAGGTTGCGCTCGTAGTAGAGCTGCACGGCTTTTTCGCAGGCGGCGAGGCTGAGGCCGATCAGGCGCCGGGTGTGGGCGCGTTGTTTGAGATCGCTCGGCAGCAGGCTTTTGCCGGAACTGGCTTCGAGGTAGTCGAGGATGAGGGTCGAGTCCATCAGGACCACGCCGTCGTCGAGGATCAGCGTGGGGGCTTTGACCACCGGGTTGATCTGCTGGAATTGCTCGAAGTGGCGGAACACCGAGACCGACTCGTGTTCGAGGTCGATCCCCAAGCGTTTGGCGGAGATCGCCACGCGGCGCACGTAAGGGGAGTCCAGCATGCCGATCAGTTTCATGACGCGTTCCTTCAAGTCAAACCGGTGGGAAGGCATAACCTAGCCGACGTTGAGGCAATTGTCAGTCGTTTAAGCCGGGTTGTTCACGCGCATCTCATCGATTTTCTGCCAGCGGACAGTCCACCCGCGACAAAACGTGGCCAGGCACAAACATTACGTTTGCTGGACGCTGATCCGGTACCCCAAACGCAAAAATTTTCGAGGCGATATCTATATACCGCACCTGATGAAATCCGGTTGCCGACAATTACTCCATGAAAACACCTGATCTCGCCAGGGCGGCGACGCTGCTTGTTGTCCTTGCAGATCAGGTGCGATGCCTCTTTTTTCAATAGCCCAATGGCAAATCATCGGAGCAATACAATGACAACTCCAAGCGGAACAACATATCGCGAAGTCCCATTTTTACTGTACGACACACCATGCTGCCTCAAATTCCATTCGCAAGCACCAACCGGAAAAATTAGAGGGGCGGGCTCTGTATATCTGGTTCATCTTGTGGCAGGTGCATCATTGGAAATCGAGACAAAAGGCACTTGGCCTGACACAGGAAAGAGTCAGATATCGACCTGGGAGTTTGACGCTACTTCCCTGGGAAACATCGATGTATGGTTGGAAGGAAACAAGCTGAAAATTGGAACGTGTACAGTTTGTCTGCTTGATTACGACCCCGAGAAAACCTTTACCGACCGACTACGCGTCATTACCGCAAAGGGCTTGATCAAGGTTGTTGATCTTGCTCTTCGGACCATCAGTTTCGATGGTTTTGATGGCAGGTTTTTCGAAGCGCCAGACATCGCTCTAGCAACCTTGCCTCATGCATTTGCCAGTCTTGCTGACAAAGTCGTGAGCGTTCAGTGCATGGGTCTGGGTGACAGTACGAAACCCGTCAAATACAGCTTCCCGGGACGGCATTGGCTGGCGGGTGATGACGTTATCGATTTTGCGCAGTTGACGGTCCTCAACCGTTGCACCCATCTATTACCGGAGCGCTCCGCCTTACCGTTGATCTGACCACCCGCGCAATCCGCACCTGCTGATTTCTGTGGTGGGCGTCCAGGCATTAGGCGGAGATCGCCACGCGGCGTACGTAAGGGAGAGTCCAGCATACCGATCAGTTTCATGACGCGTTCCTTCAAGTCAAACCGGTGGGAAGGCATAACCTGGCCGACGTTTAGGCAATTGTCAGTCGTCGAATCCCGGTTGTTCGTGAATCTCATCGACATTCAGTTCCAGTCGATAGGCCACCGCCACAAACAAGGCCTGGCACAAACACAACGTTGCACTCAGCGAACGAAAGGCGAGGGCGCTGCCTTCGTTGATCAGCAATACGCTGTCGGCGAGTTTTGCCAGTGGCGAGAGGTGGCTGTCGGTGAGGATCAGGGTGTTGGCCCGTTGCTGTCGGGCGAAGCGCAGGCAGTGTTGGGTTTCCTTGGCGTAGGGTACGAAGCTGATGGCGATGACCAGGTCGTTGGCGCGCACGCTGCGCATTTGCTCTCGATAGCTGCCGCCTAGCCCTGAAACCAGATGAATTCGTTTCTGGGTGTGTTGCAAGTTGTAAACGAGGTAGTCGGCGACGGCGAAGGAGCGGCGCACGCCGACGACGTAGATGTTGTCGGCGTTGACGATCAGGTCGACGGCTTTTTCGAACGCAGCGTCGTCGAGTTCGCGGCCCAGGCGTTCGATGCCGGAGCGGGTGGCGTCGATGCATTCGCGGGCGAGGTCGCCGGCGCTGGCTTGCTGCGACGGGTTGGCGATCATGCTGCGGATGCGTTGCTGGTAGTTTTGCACCGGCGAGGCTTTGTGCGTGTAAGCGCTGCGGAACAGCGCCTGCATTTCGCTGAAGCCGCTGAAACCGAAGCGTTGCGAGAAGCGAACGATGGCGGACGGGTGCACTTCGCATTCGCGGGCGATGTCGCTGATGCGGTCGACCATGATCCGGTCGCTCTGTTGGCTGATGTAGCTGGCGATGCGTTTGAGCTGGCGCGGCAGAGCGTCGTATTCCTCGGTGATCAGTTGCAGCAGGCGCTCGGCATTGATCGGGGGACTGGCGAGAGGAACCTCGTCGGTGGCCGGCAGATCGGGGCGGGGCATAGGTCATCCTTCAGGCTGGTTGATCACACGGTGGGCCTGATAGTAGTGGGGCCTTTCGGGGTCTGCTTTGCTGAAACGATGCAGTGCGTGGTAAAAAATTGCGTCTGAACGCAGCGCGGTTAGCCGTTTGTCTTCTATATACAGCCGCTCGACTGAATTTCTTGCTATAAACGCACTCCGATTGCCCGTGTAACGCTGTGTCAGAGCAGTTTCCGGGCTTTGTCGGACAAATTCCCTGTATTTACAGTTGCTGAGGCCTCGATCGGGCCTTAGACTGCCGCCCCTCGTAAATTGAGTGCCGGGTGGCATTTGCAATAAACGATGCCTTTTCGCCGACCGCACGCGGTTCGCCGAAACGCTCCCTAATTCGCCTTAATGCACGTTTTTTTATAGAGATATCAATGACAAAGGACAAGTTGCTGGCCATGCCGGCAGATGACTACATGAATGCCGAGCAGCACGCTTTCTTCACTGAGCTGTTGCAGAACATGAAAGTCGAAACCCACGAGCGCATTGAGCAAAATCGTATCGCCATCGAAAGCCTGGACACCCCGGCTGACCCGGCAGACGCGGCTTCGGTTGAAGAAGAGCGCACTTGGCTGGTAAACGCGATCGATCGCGACCAGCGCATGCTGCCGCAACTGGAACAAGCCCTTGAGCGCATCAAGGAAGACAGTTTTGGCTGGTGCGATGACAGCGGCGAGGCTATCGGCCTGAAGCGCCTGTTGATCAGCCCGACCACCAAGTACTGCATCGAAGCTCAAGAGCGTCACGAGCAGATCGACAAGCACCAGCGTCAGGCCTGATTCTGCGAGGTGACCCTTTCAATAGGGGCGCCTTGAAAAGATCGCAGCCTTCGGCAGCTCCTACACGGGCGTTGCTGGAGGCTGCGATCTTTGTTTTTGCTCGTCTTCAATAAACCCGAGCCGTTCCATTGACCTGCCACAGACCCCACGACTAACGGACCATGGATAATGGCGTTGTAGTGGCGTTTAATGCAGTCACAACAATGAGAACAAGCGTGGGGTGTTGAAATGACGAGAGATGGATCTCTGGTTGGGGCGTTGCCTGCACCAGTGCTTTTGCCGAAAAACAGCTGGATCGCACCGACCCTGCAAAGCATCGCCCTGATGCTGTTGCTGGCCGGCATGACACTGGGTGAGTGGTCGCTGTACATCGGCATGCCGCTGGCAGTGCTGATTATCTGGCTGCCGCGCCTGCGCTCCCGAGCCATCCCCGAATCTCAGCCTGCCGACCTTGGCAGCGCAATGTCCGAACTGACCCGCGACCTTTCCTACACCACCAGCCACAACGCGTTGTCGGCGGCCGGCGTGGCGTTTTCGGTCAAGGAACTGGCGAGCAAGCTCGAATCGCAACTCGATGCGGCGGCGCAGATTGTCAGCAACGCCGAGGTGATGATCGCCACCGAGCACGCGACGTCGCAACTCAGCCGCGAAGCCCTTGAGGCAGCGAGTCAGGCGCATCACAGCAGCGCAGCAGGGCGCACGGAACTGGTGGATTCGATCTCGCGCATGCATCAGCTCAGCCAGCGCGCCAATGCCAGCCGTGAATTGATCGAAGCCTTGAGTGTGCGTAGCGATGATATTCAGCGCGTGACGCTGGTGATTCAGTCGATTGCCAGTCAAACCAATCTGCTCGCATTGAACGCGGCGATCGAAGCGGCGCGAGCCGGTGAGCATGGTCGCGGTTTTGCGGTGGTGGCGGACGAAGTTCGCGGGTTGGCCGCGCGCACGGCGTCGGCAACCGGTGAAGTCGGTGAGATGGTCGCTGATATTCAGCAACGCACGGCGCAGGTGGTGGAGCAGATTCGCCAGCTGTCGAGTGATCTGCAGACCGGTGTCGAGCAGGTCGAGCACACCGGTCAGCATCTGGACAACATTGCACGATTGGCTGCCGGGGTGGAAAGTCAGGTCGGTGAAATCGCCCAGGGCGCGGAAACCAATCGCGAACAACTGGACAGTCTTTTCAAAGCCATTGAGCAAATGCGCAGCGATCTGGCGATCAGCGATCAACAGACCCGCCGCCTCGCTGAAGCGGCAGTGCAAATGGAAGGGCAGGCGGAAACCATCAGCGAGCGCTTGGCTGAAGTCGGTCTGGATGACTATCACCAGCGTATCTACGATCTGGCCCGCGAAGGCGCGAGCCAGATTACTGCGCGTTTCGAGGCGGATGTCGAGCAGGGCCGGATCAGCCTCGAAGACCTGTTTGATCGCCAGTATCAGCCGATCCCGAATACACAACCGGCGAAATTTCAAACCCGTTTCGACCGCTACACCGATCAGGTGTTGCCGGCAATTCAGGAGCCGTTGTTGCCGCGTCACGAGGGGCTGGTGTTCGCCATTGCCTGCACGCAACAGGGGTATGTGCCGACGCATAATCAGCTGTTCAGTCAGCCGTTGACGGGCGATGCGCAGGTCGACGCAGTGAACAATCGCACCAAACGCAAGTTTGCCGACCGCACCGGTATTCGCTGCGGTAGCCATCAGCAACCGGTGTTATTGCAGACCTACACCCGCGACACCGGTGAGCTGATGCATGACCTTTCGGTGCCGATCATGATCAAGGGCCGGCACTGGGGTGGATTGCGTCTGGGCTATAAGCCGGAAAGTCCGCGTTGAGCGATTGTTACTTCTGATGCAATGAATCTGTGCACGGAGCTTGCTGTTTCCGCTCGGAAGAAATCATTAATCTGACCGCTTAGTTAGGGTGCTAATGATTTCGGGAGGGCTGCATGCAGTGCAGAGTTGATGTCGCCGTGATGATCGGCAGTGGCGTGCCTGCGGGTTTACGCGCAATGGGGCGCAGCGTCTGCTGGGTGGTGTTGCTCAATGGCGAGCGTCGCGGTACCGCGTTTGCCAGTCGCGACGAGGCCGAGGAGTGCAAGGCCGCGTGGCTCGCGCAGTTGCACGCCGAGCCGAGTGACAGCCTGCACTGATCAGAATTACTTGCCGTCGTGCAGGCGTACGTTCAGTTCATCGAAAACTATTGCCCTGTCGTCGTCTTTGCCGATCCACTCTTCGAGCGTTTGCTTTTGAGATTCCGACCAGAAGGGGGCGTCGACCAGTTTGGTTTCGGCGTCCAGTGGATGGGTTTCGATGAAGTCGTCGATGTCTGCGCTTTCGGAAGGCAGGTTCAACTGATCGAAGAGGGTTTTCAAGTTGTAGCCTTCGAGATCCATCATGTACTCCTTTCTGATTTGCGCCGGTAGGGTGCCGTCAATCGTTCTCTTTATCTGAGGCAGTCGCTGGCCAGGAGTTCGATTTGCATTTCAAGTGAGCGAGCAAGCGCACATGCTTCGTTGTGATCTTCGCGGAAACCTCTTACACGGCCGGTCAATGTTTCCTTTATATGGAAGAAGGCATTGCCGGCGGGTACGACCTGGAAACGCGGGTAATGGTCGTTGATAACGGTGGCACGCAGTATCAGCGGCAATTCGTTCCGGGCGTCAGGGGTCATGGCAAAGTGAGTCAGGGTGCACATATGAAGTCCTTTTCATCAGTTGGCCGATATTTACAGACCGTTGCGGGTAGTCGGAATGAGCATCGCTGCTCTAGAATCGCCAGTACCCGTTGGCGACAGGGCTTATCTAAAGCAATTTTTCGCCAGCGATATGTCGGAAAAGTGCTTTTTTTCGTGAGAATTTTCCCTAAAGTCAGTAGTCAGACTGCTCTTGCCAACGGTGAGGATTTTTCCTTCAAGCTTTGGCGACATCGGGATGAGTTTCGCGTGTGACAATCCAGTAGTCTTACCAGCCTCGTGTTGAATGAGCACTCTGCTCGATTCGGGCTCTATTGATTGATTTGGCAGTGACATCGGCCTGGCCGTTTTTTGCCGTGCGCGTTTTCCGTGTGCGGTTTTTTCAGATGTGGGGATGATTCTTTGGCAGTCAGTAATCTCGATATGCATGCGTTGTTCGTGTTGGGTGATTTGCGTGCAAAGCTGGTCAAGTTGTTCCAGTCGCGTTTTGTTTACATCACTGAGCAGAACGCCGAAGGCATTTACGTGGCCGAGATCGACACCGAAAGCGCCTTGGTGGTTGATGACAAGCCGGGGCTGAAACTCAAGGTCGGCGATCATTTCAGTGCATCGGTCTTGCCCAGCCGCGAGGGCGGCAAGATGGATATCCGCTTTCGTGAAATCAAACTCACGGTCTATGGACTGGGCGATTACGCATTCGTCGAGACCGCTGACGGGCACGCGATCCTGTTCAAGGAAGGCCATAGCGTAGTGACCGTGTTTGCCGCTCATCAGCAATTGCAGGAAGGCCTGACCAAAACGCTGAAAGCCGTGACCGCCAAAGCCGCCAAGTGGCGCAAGGGTGAACTGGTGACGTTCAAGGCCAGCGAGTGAACCGCGCGGATTTCCATTCGCAAAACCTCGACACTGCACGCGAGGAGGCCCGGCGTTTGTTCACCGCCAAGGCCGAACTGCAAGGCGCCTGGTTGAATTGGGTGGCGGCGCAGATCTATCAGTTGCGTCCCGCGGAGTACGCCAGCATGGTCAGACGTGAGCTGCAAAGCTTGCAGGAAAAGTCTGATTCATGACCTCGTCCGGGGTTCGGCCCGGAAAAAGCAGGAACCTCGGCTACAGTCAGTTGACTGAGTATTCAGAGGCTTGCGGTCTTCTGTCAGGCCATCCTGCCATTGCTGTGAACAGCACGAGGTGCAATGCATGAACGGATTTCGACGGTTATTGGCCGCCAGCGTGGCCACGTTCGGTTTGCTGACATCAGCGCAATCGGTGATGGCCGCCCAGGCGCCGATCCATTTTGCCGACCTGAACTGGGAAAGCGGCAGCCTGATTACCGATGTTCTGCGGATCATCGTCGAGAAGGGCTATGGTTTGCCGACCGACACTTTGCCTGGCACCACCATCACGCTGGAAACCGCACTGGCCAACAATGATATTCAAGTCATTGGCGAAGAATGGGCCGGGCGCAGTCCGGTGTGGGTCAAGGCCGAGGCCGAAGGCAAAGTCGTCAGCCTGGGCGATACGGTCAAGGGCGCTACCGAGGGTTGGTGGGTGCCGGAGTACGTGATCAAGGGCGACCCGGCCAAGGGCATCAAGCCGTTGGCGCCGGATTTGCGCAGTGTCAGCGATCTGAAGAAATACAAAGACGTGTTCAAGGACCCGGAAACACCGAGCAAGGGGCGATTCCTCAACAGCCCGATCGGCTGGACCTCGGAAGTGGTCAACAAGCAGAAGCTGACGGCTTACGGTCTCCAGGATGACTACACCAATTTCCGCAGTGGCTCAGGCGCGGCGCTGGATGCCGAGATCAGTTCTTCGATTCGTCGCGGCAAACCGGTGCTGTTCTACTACTGGTCACCGACGCCGCTGCTGGGCAAGTTCAAACTGGTGCAGCTGGAAGAGCCGCCGTTTGATGCCGAGGCGTGGAAGACGCTGACCGACGCCGATAATCCCAACCCGAAACCGACCCGATCGTTGGCCTCGAAGCTGTCGATTGGCGTGTCTACGCCGTTCCAGAAGCAGTATCCGCAGATTGCCGAGTTCTTCAGCAAAGTGGATTTTCCGATCGAGCCGTTGAACAAGGCGTTGGCGGAAATGAGCGAGAAGCACACGGCGCCACGGGATGCAGCGGTGACCTTCATGAAGGCCCACCCGGACGTGTGGCAGGCCTGGTTGCCGAAGGATGTGGCGGAGAAGGTTTCGGCTGATCTTAAATAGAGGCTGTAGCGACGGGCCTCTTCGCGAGCAAGCTCGCTCCCACAACGGATATGTGTCGTCCACACAATGTGGGAGCGAGCTTGCTCGCGAAGGTCTTAAAATTTCGTCATCACCGCAAATTCAAAGGTCCGCGGTGTTCCGAGGTAATACGCCGGCGAAACATGCGCGAATTCGGCACACACCTCATTGGTCAGGTTGCGCACGCGCCCGGTCACGGTGGTGTGCGAATCCACCTTGTAGCTGAGGAAGCTGCCAAACAAGGTGTACGACGGCACGGTCATGGTGTTCGCCGTGTCGGCATACACCGACGCGACATACCGCGCATCAACCCCACCTCGCCATTGCGGCGAAAAATCATAGGTCAGCCACAGATTGCCGACCCGATCCGGCACGTTGGTCGGCGTGTTGCCCTTGCGCGATACCACCACCCCGGCGGCATTCTTTTCGGTGAAATCATCGTACTGCGCATCGACCCAGGCGAAGTTACCTTCGGCCAATAACTTGTCGGTGATCCGTAACGAGCTGGCGATCTCTACTCCTTTCGAGGTCTGCTGACCGACCGCAATGCTGGTGGTCGGGTCCAGCGGATCGGTCACGGCAAAGTCCTTTCGCTCAATGGTGTAGGCGGCAATCGTCGCAGAACCACGCCCGTTCAGATAATCAAATTTGCTGCCAATCTCCCACTGTTTACCGGTCGAAACGTCGAAGTCCTGCGTACCGTTCGGCTGCTCGGCGGCGGTGCTGTATTGCACGTAGACGTTGGCCGATGGAATGAATTGGTACGTCAGGCCGGCGCGGCCGGTGACCGGCTCCCAACGACGCTTGAGGTGCTTGGGGTTAGCGGCAGTTACAGTGCGATGGTTGGTCACGTCGAGGTCAATGTCGTCATAACGCAGACCGGTAAGCAGCGAGAGCTTGTCGGTCAACGCCAGCCGGTTTTCCGCGAACAGCGCCTTGGTGGTGACCTCGTTGGTCTTGTCGCTGATCAGCTTGGGGTTGGTGCCCGGGATATCGTAGAAGCGCCCCGGGCGGTAGTTGTTCGGGTCCACTGTGCTGGCACCTTTGACGTTCAGGGGCGAATTGGTGGTCTGGTTGACCTTGTATTCGAAGCCCCCCGACCACGTCGTGTCGAGACCGAAAAGCGTGTTGTCATGGCGCAGCTCGAACTGGTTGCCGTTCTGCTCGCCCTGGTGGCGTACCTGATACGCGGTGGAACGGTTCACGGCCGTGTTGTCAGCGTTGTACTGGTAGGTTTCGAGGTTGCGGTAATCGCGCTGGCTGTCGAGGTGATACAGCGTGTTGCGCAGGGTAGTGCTGTCGTTGATCCGGTAGTCGATGATCGAGCGCACCCATATTGTCCGCTGCTCGTACCGACCGTCCTCGACGTTGTAGTTGTTGAAGCGATTGTGTTTGTCGATCTTCAATTCGCCGGCCTTGGGATTGAGTACGGGCGTGCCCCAGTAAGGACTGTCTTCGTGTTCGTCCTGATATTCCAGCGCCAACGTGTGCGACAGGTTCGGAGTGAGATCGCTGAGCAGCGAGAACGCCGCGCTCCAGGCATCGCGCTCCTGGCGGTCGATGTAGCCGTTGCTGGTGTTGTGGCTGACGTCGAGTCGCGCGTAATGCTGGACGTCGGCGCTTGGGTCGGTCAGGGCATGGTTGAGGCCGAACGCGGTTTCGGTCGTGTCGTAGGTGCCGTAGCTGATTCGACCTTCAACTGCCTGTTCATCGCGGGAGGCCAGTTTGGTCACGTAGTTCAGCGAGCCGCCGACGGAGCCCGCGCCATTGATCAGCGACGACGGGCCACCGACCAGTTCCACACGGTCGTAAATCCACGAATCGACTGGCCGCGCGAGGCCGCCGGACACGTTGATGCCGTTGAACATCTGAGTGATCTGGCTGCTGGTAAAGCCGCGATAGGAAACGAATCCGCCAAACCCCGGCGGTGCGCTGGCGTTGACCCCGGGCAGGGTGTTGGCGGCGTCCTGGAAGTTTTGCGCGCCGTGGCGCTCGATGTCGTTGCGATTGGCGATGGCCACCGAGGCGGGTGTGTCGCGCACGCTTAATCCGAGGCGCGAGGCCATGCCGCTGGATTGGTCGAGGCTCAGGCCCGGTTCCGCGCCGGATTCGCCATCGATGGTGATCGGCGCCAGATCCACGGTGGATTGCGCCCAGACGTTGACGGACAGGCAGCCGCACAGGCTCGCCAGCAAAGTGAGTTGTTTCATCATTGAATCCTGAATGCTTGTCTAGGAGTCAGCGCACAGGCGAACGCCGCGCGTTGGCGCAGTGGGCTGACAAATCAAAAAGGCTGAGACACTCAGGCGAGCGGTGGGGCGCGAGGATTGGCCGAAGGCCATGTGAAGCGGGCAGGGAGGTCGGCGCTGACGATGGGCGCCACTGGCGGGCTGTGTTGTTCCGGCAGGATCGCCAGGGTCAGGCTCGAGTTGAACGCCGGGCCCATGCCGCCGCCGACCGAGCACAGCGGGCAACCGAAGGCCTTGGACAGGGTTGGCAATTGTTCTTCGGTGGGATTGCTGGCGAGCGGTGCCTGGGTGGCCGGGTCGACCGTACAGAACTGGCCGCCGATACCGTTGAGCTGCATGCCGACCATTTGTCCGTGACCGATGCTGCAGGCGAACACGTTGAACAGGACGCAGCAATAGAGCATCCAGGCCAGCAGTGAGCGATCGGAACGGGAGAATTTCATGGAGCGGCACTTTACCGTACCGCTGATCGGTCGTGCACTTGAAAAAAATGCGACTAGGATGATTTGTTCAAATCCCTTTCCAAGGATTTCAACCATGACCTTTGTGTTGGCTCAATGGCTGGTGACGGTATTTGCCCTGATCAGCCTGATGCATGTGTATTGGGCGCTGGGTGGGCAGTGGGCGGCGGCCGTCGTGGTGCCGCAGGTGCCGGTGCGCGGATTTGTCGCAACGGTGCGCCCGGCATTCAAACCGTCGGGCTGGCTCACGTTGGTGGTGGCAGCCGCGTTGCTGGTGATCGCTGTGTTGGTGTGTATGCGGGTTGGCTGGGGAATGCCGGCGGTGACCCATAAGGCGTTGCAATGGGTGATCAGCGCAATTGCGCTGTTGATGTTTGCCCGGGCGATTGGTGATTCGCATCTGGTCGGGTTTTTCAAGGACGTGAAGGACTCGCGGTTTGCGCGACTGGACACCTGGGTGTATTCGCCGTTGTGTCTGGCGTTGGGAGCGGGGTTGTTGGCGGTGGCCTGGGTTTGAGATTTGAGGTGATCTGGAGATTGCTATCGCGAGCAGGCTCACTCCTACATTTGGAATGCGTTTCTCTGTAGGAGTGAGCCTGCTCGCGATAACGTCATTGCAGACAATACAAAACTTCAGCTACCACTCTCGGTTCGGCGGCTGCTGACCTCTGCCGGCACATCATCCCCGGCCATGCGCTTGCGGAACAACGCCGCCCGAGCCAGTAGCAAGGTGGTCACCGGCACGGTGATCGCGAGCAGAATCGGAATCAGCCAGGCATGCACCACCGGCCCGGACTTCAGCGCCGAAAAGCAGATGATCGACGCCAATGCCACACACCATGCACCCAGGGTCGAAGCCAGTGCCGGCGGGTGCATGCGCTGGAAGTAATCCTTCATGCGCAATAAGCCGATCGCACCGATCAACGCGAACAGACCGCTGAGTACCAGCAGGATCGCCACCGGAATCTCGACCCACAGAGACAATTCAGCATTCATTCGATCACCTCGCCACGCAGCAGGAATTTCGCCAGGGCAAACGAGCCGACGAAGCCGAACAGCGCGATCAGCAGCGCCGCTTCGAAATACGTGTCACTGGAGTAACGAATGCCCAGGGTCAGCATCATCAGCATCGCGACGATGTACAGGTAATCCAGCGCCAAGACCCGATCCTGTGCCGACGGGCCTTTGAACAGGCGCACCAGCGTCAGCACCATGGCCAGCGAGAACAGGAACAGCGTCAGCAGGATGGCATTCGACAGTAATGGGCTCATTCGAAAATCTCCATCAACGGCCGCTCGTAGGTGGTCTTGAAGTGCTCGATGAATTGCGCTTCATCATCCAGATCCCAGACGTGCAGCAACAGAATGCTGCGATCCAGCGACAGTTCCGACCACACTGTGCCGGGCACCACCGTGCAGATCATCGCCAGGGTCGCCAGACCGTGGGCATCGCGCAAGTCCAGCGGGACTTTGACAAAACCCGAGTGCGGAGGGCGACGGCCGGCGTTGAGCACGCCCCAGGCGACGATCAGGTTGGACGTCACCACGTCACGGCCCACGAGCAGGAACAGACGCAGAATCGTTCCCGGACGGCGAATGCGCACTTGTTTCGGACGCAGTTTGCGCATCATCAACGGTGCAGCAAAACCCAGTATCGCGCCGAGCAGCAGATTGCCCGGGCTGATCGACAGGTTCAGGGTCAGCCACAAGGCGCACAGCGCCAGCGACAACAACGGTGCAGGAAACACACGCTTCATGGCTGCACCTCCAGCATCGCGGCCTTGGCTTCCGGGCTCGGCACGGCGCGAGTGCCGAGCACCGCCATCACGTACTGCTGCGGGTTGTTCAGCGCGTCGGCGGTGGCCTGGGTGTAACGCAGCAGGGGTTCAGCCTTGAAGGTCAGGACGATGCTCAGCCCCAGTAGCAGGAAGATCGGCGCGCATTCGAGTTTGCGCAGCAGCGGCGAGGGACGCTCCTGCGGTGTCCAGAAACGCTGGATGCCGAGGCGCGAGAACGCCATCAACGACGCGAGGCCGGTGAGGATCAGTAGCGCCAGCAACGCCCAGGCCGCGTTGGATATCGGCGCGCCCGTGCCCAGGCCCAGCGGATTGAGCAATGCCCCGATCAGGCTGAGCTTGCCGATAAAACCGGACAGCGGCGGCATGCCGATGATCAGCAGGGCGCAGGCGATGAAGCTCAGGCCGAGAAACGCCATGGTCCATGGGATGACCTGACCGACCACGGCTTTCTGCTCGTCATCGAGGTTGATGCCTTTGGGTGGCTGCAGGGATTCCTGCGGACGCGGCAGCAGTTCGCTTTCGTCCTCCAGCGGGATCTCGTTGGCCGAGCGCGAACGTTCGATCAGCTCGGCCAGCAGGAACAGCGCGCTCAATGCCAGCGTTGAGCTGACCAGATAGAACAGCGCTGCGCCGATCAGGTTCGGTTGGGCGAAGCCTACTGCGGACAACAGGATACCGGCCGACACCAGAATGCTCAGGCTGGCCATGCGCTCCAGGCGTTGCGCGGCGAGAATCGCCAGCGCGGCGCAGGCCATCGTCGCCATGCCGCCGTAGATCAGCCAGTCGCCGCCGAAGAATGCCGACGCTCCGGCCTGCCCGGAAAACAACAGGGTCCACAGACGCAGCAGGGTGTAGACGCCAACCTTGGTCATGATCGCGAACATCGCCGCCACCGGTGCACTGGCCGATGAATAGGCGGGTACGAGCCAGAAATTCAGCGGCCACATACCGGCCTTGGCCAGGAACGCGACGGCGAGAATCCCTGCACCGGCGTGCAGCAAGCCACGGTCGGCTTCAGGTACCAGCGGAATCTTCATCGCCAGATCGGCCATGTTCAAGGTGCCGGTAACCCCGTAAATCAGTGCCGCGCCGATCAAAAACAGCGACGAGGCCAGCAGGTTGATCGAGATGTAATGCAGCCCCGACGACACCCGCGCGCGACCCGATCCATGCAACAGCAGGCCATAAGACGCGGCCAGCAGCACTTCGAAGAACACGAAAAGGTTGAACAGATCCGCCGTCAGGAACGCGCCGTACAGGCCCATCAATTGAATCTGGAACAACGCGTGAAAGCTCGAACCGGCGCCGTCCCAACGTGCCATGGCGAAGAGCAGGGCGCTGACGCCGATGACCCCGGTCAGCACCAGCATCAGCGCCGACAGCCGATCGACCACCAGCACAATGCCGAATGGCGCCTGCCAGTTGCCCGGCAGGTACACACCGATGGAACCGGGCACGCCGGTGGTCTGCGTCCATTGCAGCAACAGCACCGAAATGAACAGGCCGATAAGGCTGGAGAACAGGTTGATTTTCGCCTTCAGCGGTCGGTGCCGTTCACCGAGCATCAGCATGATGGCGGCAGTCAGCAGCGGCAGCAGAATCGGTGCGGCGATCAGGTGAGTCATCGCCATCATTCTTTAGGCTCCCGGCCGTCGACGTGGTCGGTGCCGGTCAGGCCGCGCGAGGCGAGCAGAACGACGAGGAACAGCGCAGTCATGGCGAAGCTGATGACGATCGCGGTGAGGACCAGGGCCTGTGGCAGCGGGTCGGTGTAGTGCAGCAAGTCCTGGGTGACGCCGTCCTTGATCACCGGCTCCTTGCCGATGAACAGACTGCCCATGCTGAAAATGAACAGGTTGACGCCATACGACAGCAGACACAGGCCCATGACCACCTGAAAGGTCCGTGGCCGCAGGATCAGCCAGACGCCGGAGGCGGCGAGTACGCCGATGGCGATTGCGATGACTTCTTCCATCAGACGGCTCCTTTGCTGGCGACGGACTTGGGCAGCGATGCGGTCTTGTGACCCCGCACCGATTGGTGGGCGAGGGCGGTGAGAATCAACAGCGTCGAACCGACCACCACGCCGTACACGCCGATATCGAAGAACAGTGCGCTGGCGACATGGATGTCACCGAGCAGCGGCAAGGTGAAATGCCAGGTGTGCGTGGTCAGGAACGGATAACCGACCAGCATCGCGCCCAGGCCTGTAGCGGTGGCGAACAGCAACCCGGTGCCCATCCAGCGCAGCGGCCGCAGGCTCATTTGCGCCTCGACCCACTGTGTACCGGCGACCATGTATTGCAGGATGAACGCCACCGACATCACCAGCCCGGCGACGAAGCCGCCACCTGGTTGGTTGTGCCCGCGCATGAACAGGTAGAACGACACCACCAGCGCAATCGGCAGCAGCAGGCGCACCAGCACTGCCGGCACCATCATGAAACCGAGTGCGGTGTCGCTGGCCGAACGCGGGTTGACCAGGTCGGTGACCACGTCCGGCGCCAGCAAGCGCTGCTGGGCAGGCAGTTGCAGGCTTTCTTTCGGTGGGCGGAAACGCCGCAGCAGGGCGAATACGGTCAGCGCCACGGCGACCAGCACGGTGATTTCGCCAAGGGTGTCGAAGCCACGGAAATCCACCAGCATCACGTTGACCACGTTGCTGCCGCCGCCCTCGGGCATGGCGCGGCTGAGGTAGAACGAGGAGATGTCGTTCGGCGTCTGCCGCGTGAGCATGGCGTAGGACAGCAGCGCCATGCCGCCACCGACGGCAATCGACAGGAGCAAGTCGCGCAGACGACGAATGCGTGCCTTGCGCAGGCTGCTTGGCAGTGGCGAGACTTCTTCGATACGGCGTGGCAGCCAGCGCAGGCCGAGCAGGATCAGCACGGTGGTCACGACTTCGACCGCCAGTTGCGTCAGGGCCAGATCCGGCGCGGAGAACCACACGAAGGTGACGCACGTCATCAGGCCGCAGACGCTGACCATGGTCAGGGCGGCGAGACGGTGATACTTGGCCTGCCACGCGGCACCGAGGGCGCAGGCGATAGCCAGCAGCCACAGGGTCACGAAAACGATCGAGCCGGGAATCTTCGGCCGGTCGCCCCAGCTCAGGCTGCTGTGCAGCATCGGAATCAGGCCGGCAAGCACCGCCGCCAGTACCATCAGAAACAGCTGCATTTGCAGGCGTCGGGTGCCGAGTCGGCGTTCCACACGGCGAGCCATGCGCATCATCTCTACCAGACTGCGCTCGAACAGGCGCTTGCCGTTGAAGCGGCCTACCAGCGGCGGGTATTTGAAGCGTCCCTGTCTGAACTGATTGCGCAGCAACAGGTAGAGCACGATGCCGCCAGACATGGCGATCAGGCTCATGATCATTGGCGCGTTCAGACCGTGCCAGATCGCCAGACTGTATTCCGGCAGTACGCCACCGACGACTGGCAACGCCGCTGCGGCGAGCAACGGGCCGACGATCTGCGCCGGGAAAATCCCCACCAACAAACAGGTGAATACCAGCAACTCCACCGGCGCGCGCATCCAGCGTGGCGGCTCGTGCGGAGTGTGCGGAAGGTCAGTGGCCGGTGGACCAAAGAACACATCGACGGTAAATCGCAGCGAGTAGGCAACGCTGAACGTACCGGCAATCGTCGCAACAATCGGCAGCGCCGCTTCGACCCACGCCGTGGCGTTGATGAACACGGTTTCGGCGAAGAACATTTCTTTCGACAGGAAGCCGTTCAGCAGCGGCACACCTGCCATCGAGGCGCTGGCAACCATGGCCAGCGTCGCGGTGAAGGGAATCAGTTTGATCAGACCGCTGAGCTTGCGGATATCGCGGGTGCCGCTTTCGTGGTCGATGATGCCCGCCGCCATGAACAGCGAGGCCTTGAACGTGGCGTGGTTGAGGATGTGGAACACCGCCGCCACAGCCGCCAGAGGACTGTTCAGCCCCAGCAGCAACGTGATCAGGCCCAGGTGGCTGATGGTCGAGTAGGCCAGCAGACCTTTGAGGTCGTTCTGGAACATCGCGCAATACGCGCCGAGCAACAGCGTACAGGCGCCAGCGCCGCTGACGATGTAGAACCATTCCTCACTGCCGGACAGCGACGGCCACAGACGGGCGAGCAGGAACACCCCGGCCTTGACCATGGTGGCCGAGTGCAGATAAGCCGAAACCGGGGTCGGCGCCGCCATCGCGTGGGGCAGCCAGAAATGGAAAGGAAACTGCGCACTTTTGCTGAGTGCGCCAATAAGAATGAGGGGTAACAGGATAGGGTAGAGGGCATGTGCACGAATCATGTCGCCGGCGGCCAGGACCTTGTCGAGGTCATAGCTGCCGACGACATGGCCGAGGATCATGACCCCCGCCAGCAGGCATAACCCGCCAGCCCCGGTGACCATCAACGCCATGTAAGCGCCGCGACGGGCGTCGGCACGGTGATGCCAATAGCCGATCAGCAAGAATGAAAAGAGACTGGTCAGCTCCCAGAAGAACACGATCTGGATCAGGTTGCCGGAGATCACCAGGCCGAGCATGGCGCCCATGAATGCCAGGAAAAACGCGAAGAAACGCGGCACCGGGTCGTCCGGCGACATGTAATAACGCGCATAGAGAGAAACGAGCGTGCCGATGCCGAGTACCAGCATCGAGAACAGCCAGGCGAAGCCGTCCATGCGCAGGACAAAGTTCAGCCCGAGGCTGGGCAGCCACATGAACTCTTCGCGGATCACGCCGCCGTGGGCAATTTGCGGGTACAACATCGCGACCTGGACGGTGCCGATCAAAGCGACCAGACCTGCCAACAGGGACTCGGTATTACGCGCGTTGTGTGGCAGCACCGCTGCCAGACAGCTGCCAATGAATGGCAGAAGCAGTAGAACTATCAGGGACATAGGCTTCTAATCTGCGGAAGTTTGTGAAGCATCATACGTGCCAGCTCCCCGATCACCAAACGCCAGGATGTCTCAGAATCCTACAAAGTAGTCTGGAATTTTCTGTTTGGCATTGTTTCAGGTGAAGGGATGTTGCCTGGGATGGCGCTATTGTGAGCAGGCTCCATCCGATTTGTGTAAATACCTCCTACGCAGGAGGAATTAGCATCGGCTGCATTTGGATTCTTCTTGCAGATAGCAGCGACCATCTGTCGGAAATCAGGATCTACCTGTCAGATGTGACAGTTGTCAGTCTTGCGGGTGAGGAGTGTGATGGTTTTCGCAATCGAGAGGACTCGGTTGGATCACACTTGCGGGAGAAAATCATGGACATCCAGTCATCAGCGCTGAATCAGTTGTTTGTACTTTATCCAGTGATCATTCAGGGGTGGATCTCCCCGGTGAAACCTGCCGATCTCGCTCACGGGGGCATTCCGAAATCTCTCTATGACGGAGAGCCAAAAGGGCTGGAATGCCTCATTGATCCATGGGCCGAGCTGCAGTTGCAGTCGCTTTCCTGGGATATGGCAGTCGATGATCGCGTTGACCTGTACGTTAATAACGATCCCACTCCCGTTACAGGCAAGACCGTCGATCCGGGTGAGGAACAGTCGCGTATCCGCCTTTACATTTCCCATGGCAGATTGCTTAACGGCCTCAACGGGATCCGTTACAAGGTGACGCGTCCGGGTGGGAACAGTGCATACTCTCGAGATTTGAACGTGCTGTATTACCTGCGCGCGCCCGGTGACCCGGCGCCGCAGGGGATGGATCTGGTGATACCGCCCGATGTGCTCGGGGACGGGGTCAGTGCTGCACGCGCAGCGCAAGGTGTGGAGTTCGGATTCACCTGTTCCAACCTGCGGGACCATAGCCGCATCCGCTTCCAGATAGGTGATGAGACGGTTGAATGGGATATCACCGACGCGTCGGTACCGGTCACCAAAAAGCTGTTCACGGACACATTTCAGAGGGTCGGTGACAGCCCGCATGTGCCACTGGATTTCGTGGTTTTTGACCAGTTGGGCAATTTCAACCGATCATCAACCAAGCAGATCGATGTTCATCTTCGCCGTATTGATCTTTCGTCGGCGATCCTTCGAGAAATCCTCAGTGATAACAATGACGATCCCAGCAAGGTCGACCTCGTCAAGTTGCACGGTAATCCGTTGTCAGCATTGATTCACCTCGTCGACACGATCTGGAAAGTGGGGGACTTCATCAAGCTGGCTTTCACCGCCGAGTTGAATGACAACGTCGTGGCTACTCACGAACTGACAACGCAGATAACCACAGTGCCGAATCAATTCGTGTGGAGTATTGATAACAACAAGATCATTGCCGACAGTACCGTGAAGGTGGTGTATCAACAGGTTCGAGGCGGTGAGGTTATTGCGTCCTCGATCCCTGCCAGCGCGCAAGTGGTTGGCGCCTTGGATCCAGTCAGAATTACGTCGGTGAAGGACTTGGCTGGGCGGGACATTTTTCATGGCTACGAAACCGTTGCCCGCTCGGTAGTGTTATCAGGAACTGCGCAAGTGGGCGCGAACGTCGAAATCTACGATGGCGCGCAGTTTAGAGGGTCAACTGTTGCAACCGATGGGCGATGGGAGGCCCCGATCACAGAACTCTCGCTAGGTGAGCATAGGTTCAGTGCAAGCTATACTCGCGGTTCTGCCGAATTTTGGAGCATACGGGTCGTGGAGCTTGCTCCGCCGAGATTATTGTCAATCGTAAGCGAATTGGGAATCAGCTATCCAAGTGGCACTAAGATCCCCTTTAATTATCCTGACAGAAAAAATTTAATGTTCACAATTTCGTGTCAGTCGCTGCCCTACGAGCGACGCTTATATCTCAAAAGACCTATAGCCGGTTACGGGTCGGTAATGGTTCCTACCGGTGCCAATCGTGCGATTGTAAAGTCAGGTGGGACAATCGACCCCGGACGCATAGACTGGGTAATCGACGACGACGCAGGCATCGTCTCCACTCCGCCCTATTATTACTGGAACACATTTGGATAAAAAAGGGTCGGTAATAGACAGTGCAAGGGATGCATATGTTTATATGGCATTGTTCAAAAGAAGTGACGGCGGTACAACCAGGATGGCGGCTACGCTTTGTATCGCCGCGGTAATAGTAGGCAGCCGGCGTTGAGCACTCGACTCAACGCCGGTCTTGTCAAATAACTATAAGCATGATGTTAATCGCAATCCGGCGCTGATTTAACCTTCAGTGCCCTGACCCACATTCGCTTGGTATGGCGAAGTCTTACCCTTGGTCTTCAACTCACTGACAATCACCGCCGCCACAATCAACCCTGCGCCCACCAGCGCAATCGCCGGCAAACGCTCCCCGGCAATCCGTCCGACAATCCCGGCCCACACCGGCTCACCGGCGTAGATCAATGTTGCCCGAGTTGGCGAAACGCTCTTTTGCGCCCAGTTCATCGCCACCTGAATCGCTGCACTTGCCGCGCCCAGACCCAAAGCGGTCACCAGCAGGGTCCAGGAGAAATCCGGAATCATTTCTCCGGTCGGGACGACCATCAAAAAGGACAGCACCGACGTCACCGCCAGTTGCACCACGGTCACCCGGCGCACATCCACTTGTCCGGCATAGGTGCTGATCAAAATGATCTCGGCGGCGATGGCGATGGCGCTGATCAACGTGACAATTTCACCGGGACTGAAATTCAGCGCAGCCCCGGACGGCCCCGACAACAACATCAACCCGGTGAACGCCAGCATGATGCCGATGCTTGGCATCAGTCCGGGCCGCCGCCCCAGTACCAGCCATTGCAACAACGGCACGAATGGCACGTACAACGCGGTAATGAACGCCGACTGGCTGCTTGGGATCGTTTGCAAACCGACCGTCTGCAAACCGTAACCAAGCATGATCGCCACGCCGATGAAGGCGCCGGCCTTGAGTTCGAACAAGGTCAGTTCGCGCAGATGACGCCACGAGAACAGCGCAACGATAAAAGCCGCCGCCGCAAAACGCAGGCCGACGAAAAACATCGGGCCGCTGACGGTCATCGCGTGCTGAACCAGCAGGAAGGTACCGCCCCAGACCATGGTGATCAGTACCAGCACGCACTCGGCTTTGCTGAAACGAGAGAAACGGAGAGAAGCGGAGGCGTTGTTAAGCGACGTCATGACCTTGCGCACTATAAAAAGGAGGCCGCACAATGCGCCCAACGTTGCGCAGTATACTGCCCAACCTCACCGAGTGAGCAATATAGTGCACAAAGATTCAACACAACGGGCTTCCGTTTTACAACACGTCAGCCAGAACGTCAGGCGCCTGCGGCATGCCGCCGACCTGAGCCAGACCGCGCTGGCGGAAAAATCCGGTGTCAGCCGGCGCATGCTGGTGGCGATCGAGGCTGGCGAAAAGAATGTCAGCCTGACAACCCTCGACCGCGTTGCGGAGGCGCTCGACGTCGCCTTCAGTGATCTGATCCAGGCGCCCGATGCCCGCGATCCGAGTCGGATCAACGAAGTGGCCTGGGCCGGGACGATTCCCGGCAGCAAAGCCGTGTTGCTGTCGAAAGCCACCGCTACCCGCGAAGTCGAGCAATGGGAATGGTGCCTGCAACCGGGCGAGGTCTACCCGTCGCAACCGGATGCCGACGGCTGGAGCGAGCAGATCTATGTGTTCGAAGGTTGCTTGACCCTGATGCTTGGCGATCAGCCGCAGAACATCGGTACGGGGGAATTCTTCATGTTTGCCAGTAACCAGCCGCATGCGTATCGCAATGATGGGCAAGTGGCGGCGCGGTTTGTGCGTAATGTGGTGATTTGACTGTTGACTACCATTCGTCGGTTAGTGGCTTGAACCTGTAATTTCTGACAGTAGACGGTGAAATACCCTTCAACTCTAATGCAATTGCAATGAATTCCATTAGGTATCTGAAGAGGATTTATAAAATGCTTAAGCAACTCATTATTAAAGAGGCAGTAGATGGCGTAATTAACCTCAGTACTCTAGGTGAAATCGCTACAGTGATTATTCCTCCTGTGCAAGAGCCGTGGGCAGGTCCAAATGACGATGCAGACGTATACATCGGAGAAAATAAAGAGTATTTGGGGGTTGTAAGACCTGTCCTGCCAGAGATTGGGGGTGAATTAAAAATCCCAAAAAGTATTTTGTTGAAATATTCAGGCAACATCAAAATCCCGTTTCACTACTCCGTCTTTCCAGGTGGAGGCGGAAATGATTTCCCAGCGGAGGTTGCCTTTTACAGTATTGTTCTTGCCGTAAATACCCGCCGTAAGTAGTTGAGCTCAGATAGGGCAGCCCGTTCTGATTATCAGGCGGGCTCTGTTTGCAACTTTTTTCGATATCCTGGGTTTCGTCGAATTGTTTGTCTAGACCCTCCCAAATCTTAAACAAGACCAGCTGATAAAAGGGGCGATTTAGCATATTGTTACCCAGAATAAATCCCCTTAGTAAAAAGCCATGAGCCAGCAGGTCCACACGGAATTATCTATATCTTTGCGATTTGCAGACATCCTGATTATCGGCGCAGGTCTCAGCGGCACGATGCTGGCGGTGCAATTGTTGCGTCTGCCTGGCCGACGCAAGATTCTGATCATTGAGCCGCGTGCTGAGTTGGGAAGGGGCGAGGCGTACAGCGCGGTCGAGTTGGGGCACACGCTCAACGGCAACGCGGCGCGAATGAGCGTCGATCCGGATAATCCTGATGATCTGACGCAATGGCTCACCGAGCACATTGCCGGTGGTGGCTGGCCTGAATCGGCCGAGCAGAATGTACCGGTCAGCGAGCTGTTTCCACCGCGCGGATTGTTTGGTGTTTATGTACAGCAGCGTCTGGCTGAAGCGCGCATTGTCGGAATGCAGAATGGCTCGAGTGCGGAGCACATCCGCGCGGAGGTCGTCGATCTGCAAGTCGATACCGATTCGGTGCAGCTCACGCTGAGCGATGGGCAGTTATTGCAAGGAGCCTGCGCGGTGCTGGCGACCGGTATGTTCCCCGCTGCACGAACTCCGCAGAAAGCTTCCAGTGGCCTCAACGCTGCCGCCCTCGATCCCTGGGATGTCGCGGCCATGCGCCAGCTCGATCCGCAATCCACCGTGATGATCATCGGCTCCGGCCTGACCATGGTCGATGCCGTGGTATCGCTGGAGCAAGCCGGGCATCGCGGGCCGATTGAAGTGTTTTCGCGGCATGGCCTGTTGCCCCATGTGCGCCGCCAACCGCCGTCCTGGGTGGACTTTCTTGGCAACGATCACAGCCTGCGCTCGCCGCGCCAGTTATTGCGCGAATTGCGCCGGCAATGCCAGACAGCCATCGCCCAAGGCATCGATTGGCAGGCGCCACTGGATACGGTCCGGGTGCACATCGGCCGATTGTGGAGTCAGGCAACTGACCTGCAGCGTCGACAATTCGTACGGCATGTGCGGCCGTGGTGGGAGAGCCATCATCATCGTTCGCCGCCGTTGAGTGCGGCACTGGTTGAACGGTTGCAGGCGCAAGGGCGATTGCGCATTCAGGCCGCGTCGTTCAAAGGGCTTGAGCCGAGTCCCGAAGGTGGTGTCAGCATTCGTATTCGGCGGCGTGGCGAGTCTGCGACTTGCGTGGTGCATGGCGCCGCGCTGATCAACTCCAGTGGCATCGAGTACGACTGGCGCCGAGTGGCGCGACCATTACCGCAACAGTTGTTGGCACGGGGACTGGTGCGACCGGGACCGTTGGCGTTGGGGATTGCGGCTGCGGGTGATGGCGCAGTTCTAGACAAACACGGGCAGGTTGCGAATCCATTGTTTGCTATGGGGCCACCGTTGCGCGGGATGTGGTGGGAGAGTACGGCGGTGACGGATGTGGCGTTGCAGGCCAAGGCGCTGGCTGCGCGGTTGGTGGGAACGTCGGAAAATTGAGGTGCTCTTTCGGGCCTCTTCGCGAGCAAGCTTGCTCCCACAGGGGGACTCTGGTTGTAAACACCCTTTGTGCCACACCACAGAACCTGTAGGAGTGAGCCTGCTCGCGATAGCGTTGGTTCAGTCGATATAAAAGGTGACTGATCTACCGCTATCGCGAGCAGCTCGCTCCTGCATTTGTAGCGTGGTAAGCGAAAGAGTTAAGCCACCACTCGATAACACGGCACATACGCCGCGCCACCCGGTAGCTTCATCCGGTGTTGGGCGACGAAGGCTTTGAGCAGCGCATCGAGCGGTTGCATGATCGCCGCATCACCACGGATCTGGTACGGCCCGTGTTCTTCGATCAGGCGAATGCCCTTGTCCTTGACGTTGCCGGCGACGATCCCGGAAAACGCCCGGCGCAGGTTGGCCGCCAGTTCGTGGGGTGGCTGGTCGCGGTGCAGTTTCAGATTGGCCATGTTCTCGTGGGTCGGATCGAACGGGCGCTGGAAGCCTTCGTCGATCTTCAGCAGCCAGTTGAAATGAAACGCATCGTTGCGCTCGCGGCGGAACTGCTTCACCGCTTTCAAGCCCTGGGTCATCTGCCGTGCGACTTCAGCCGGGTCGTCGATGATGATTTCGTAATGCTGTTTGGCCGCTTCGCCGAGGGTGGCGATGACGAACGCGTCGAGCTGTTCCAGATACGGTGCGGCATGTTTCGGCCCGGTCAGGATTACCGGGAACGGCAGGCCGGCGTTGTCCGGATGCATCAGGATGCCGAGCAGATAGAGGAACTCTTCGGCAGTACCGGCGCCGCCCGGGAAGATGATGATGCCGTGGCCAACCCGCACGAACGCTTCCAGACGTTTTTCGATGTCCGGCAGAATCACCAGTTCGTTGACGATCGGGTTCGGCGCTTCGGCGGCGATGATGCCCGGCTCGGTCAAACCAAGATAACGACCACCGTGAATACGCTGTTTGGCGTGGGCGATGGTCGCGCCCTTCATCGGGCCTTTCATCACGCCGGGGCCGCAACCGGTGCAGATGTCGAGGCTGCGCAGGCCAAGTTCGTGGCCGACTTTCTTGGTGTATTTGTATTCTTCGGTGTTGATCGAGTGGCCGCCCCAGCACACGACGATTTTCGGCTCGACGCCCGGGCGCAGGGTGCGCGCGTTGCGCAGCAGGTGGAAAACGTAGTCGCTGATGCCTTGCGAGGTGCTCAGGTCGATGCGTTGGCTGTCGAGTTCATTTTCGGTGTAGACGATGTCGCGCAGGGCGCTGAACAGCATTTCGCGGGTGCTGGCGATCATTTCGCCGTCGACGAAGGCATCGGCCGGAGCGTTCAGCAGCTCCAGGCGTACGCCGCGATCCTGTTGGTGAATGCGGATTTCGAAGTCTTTGTAGGCTTCGAGGATGGTCTTGGCGTTATCGACATGGGCGCCGGTATTGAGGATGGCCAGGGCGCACTGGCGGAAGAGGGTGTAGGTACTGCCGGATCCGGCTTCGCTCAGTTGCTGAACTTCACGTTGAGAAAGGGTTTCCAGGCTGCCTTTCGGGCTGACCGAGGCATTGATTACGTGTCGTTGGGTCATGCAATGATCCTTAAAACGATGTCATCCCAAAACCAGGCGAATGGCATCCGAATAGTGTGTATCCATGAATGAAGATGGCACGATCTGCGCTATACCGCCATGTCCCCGTTGGACGCTGAAAAGATGAAAAGGAGCCCCAGCATAGCTAAATCCGCAGCAGAGGCGATAATGCGCCGGCCGGTTTTTTCAGTTACCCCTTTTGTCGCTCAAGGAAGTCATTTGTGATGTTCGAGATTCAGCCGATGGACGCCGCCACCTTTCGCCAGCAGACCCGGCGCAGCACGATCATCATCGCTGTGCTGTTCCTGGTGCTGGCGATGTTGTTTTCCAGCGTGGCGGTGGCGCTGTTCGGCGAGCCCGGTGGCGATAACCTGCGCTTCAATGTCGGCGGGGTGTTTGTGGCGTTTCTGCTGACTGCAGCGTTACTGCGCGGGCGCTTCTGGAATCAGAGCTGGATGGCGCCAGCCGTGTACAGCTGGCGACTCAAGCGCAACCTGATGAGCATCACCAATGTGATGCATCAGGTGACCGCTGCGGTGGAGCAGAACGATCCGCTGGCGATGAAGGTTCTGCGTTTCTACCATTTGGGTTTGACGCAAATGCACGAACTGGACGGTAACTCCAGCGATCACGGGCAACTGTGGCGGGAAGTTGAGGCGCATAAGGAGCGGATGCAGGCGCTGGGGCTTGATACCGAGCAAACGCGCCTGGATCCGGCCTGGCTGGAAGGCTTGAAACCGGCGTCGCGCTAAAACGGAATGCGCCTGGCCCGGCGAAGTTTCCACGAACGGATCAAGCGCCCATACACCAGCAGGTTGACCGACAGCACCACACTGCCCAGCGCCAGTTGAATCTGCGGCGTGAGCCCGGCGGGGTAGATGATCGGCCAGATGTAGTGCTCGATGAAACCGCCGGCGTATTCCGATTGCCCGGCGGCGTGGCGCATGAGGTTTTCCCAGTAGGTCAGCGGGCAGGTCAGGTGCAACATCTCGACGGCGAAGCCCCATGCGGCGGCCGGCAAGTGCAACCACATCAGCCGGGGCCACTTGAGCACCAGCAGCCCGCCGAACAGCACGAAGAGAATGAACAGCAAATGAAACAGCACCAGCCCGTCGGCTGCGATTCGGTACAGCATGTCGTCTCCCTGACGCGATTGTGAATGGCGCTATGTTACGCCGGTCAGTGAGGCAAAGCTCAGTGCGAAAATTTGCCAATCGGTGCGCATCCGGCCGATTTCCCACAAGTGCGCAAGATTGTTCAAGCCAGAGAAGCGAAATGGCTGGCACAGTCTGCGACCGTTTTCCTGGTTGAAGAACGTTTATGTCTGACTCACTTATGCCGCGCAGTGCGTTCCTTCGCGGCGCTGCGGCGATCATGCCGTTGTCTCTGGCCACCGCGCCGTGGGGGCTGTTGGCCGGTTCAATGGCGATCGAAGCCAACCTTACGCCGCTGCAAGGCCAAGGCTTGTCGAGCATCGTGTTTGCCGGCGCTGCGCAACTGGTGGCGATCGGTATGCTCAAGGGCGGGGCGGGGATTTTCTCTATTCTGCTGACCACGCTGCTGCTGACGTCGCAGCACTTGCTATACGGCATGAGTATGCGTTCGGTGATTTCGCCGTTGCCGGGTCGCTGGCGCATAGGTCTGGGTTTTTTGCTCACCGATGAGTTGTTTGCGCTGACCAGTCAGCATGATCGTCAACAATTCAATCGCTGGTATGCGCTCGGCGTCGGCCTGACGTTCTACATCGCGTGGAATCTGTTCACCCTGGCCGGCATTGTCCTCGGTAGCAGCATTCCGGGGCTTGAGCACCTGGGACTGGATTTTTCGATTGCCGCCACGTTTATCGCATTGATCACGCCGGTGGTGCGTAACGTGCCGACGGTGGTGTGTGTGGCGGTGTCGCTGTTTTGTTCGGTGCTGTTCAGTTACTGGCAATGGGGCTCGGCCCTGGTGTTGTCCGGGCTGGCCGGAATGAGCGCAGGGTTTATCTGCAACAAGCTGTATCGGGAGCGTACATGATGGTTTGGGCGGTGATTTTCGGCATGGGGATTCTGGTGTTTCTCAATCGCTACGTGTTTCTCGAACCGCGTTTACCGGTGCGTCTGAGCAGTAATGCGCGACAGTTTCTCGGGTTTGCGGTACCGGGGATGTTGACCGCTATCTGTGGGCCGATTGTCTTCATGCCCGACAAACAGCTGAATCTGCAGTGGGATAATCCGTATTTGCTTAGTTCGCTGGTGGCGATCGCACTGGTGATATATACGCGCAGTACTTTGCTCAGCATGCTGTTGAGCATGGCGTTCTTCTTTTTGCTGCGCTGGTGGTTGTAAGTTGTCTGTTCTACGCTTCAGGGATGGAGGTTTACTGATAACGGGAGGTGCGCATGGCGACTGAGCAGAAGCATCCGCAGGCGGATGAGCAAGAGACTGATGAGCCGAGCGAAGAGGAAATAGAGCGGGAGAAGCATAAGGAACAAACCTGGAAGCACGATGACAGCCGAGAGCTTTCAGACCCTGACCGCAAATTTTGAGTGATTTGTACGAAAAAGCCCCGCATGTGCGGGGCTTTTTTGTGGTTCAGAGATCGTCCAGCTGCGTGAAGTCGGGGTGTGAGGCCCGGTATCCCAATGTTCGGTCGATCCACGCGTTCAGCTCGTTGACCATCACCGGTGGGTGGCCGGGATACGCTTCGAGGGTGGTGCGCAGGGTGCGTTCGATATCGGGAACGGTACGCAGGTTCCGAGTCTTGATGTAGTGGCCGATAAAACAGTCGAGTTCAAAGCGTTCTGTCATCGACAGATAAATACACTCCAGGCCGCTGACCTGTTTGATTGCAAAATCGTCGCGCAACTTATTTCTCTGCAAGGCTTGTAGACGTTGTAGGGGATTCCTGGTTTGTTGACTCTTTGGTCAACTGGTATACCAATCGGCAATGCGGCGCGCATGCTATCCGTAGTGCATCTAAATGTATGTATGACGGTTGAAATGTCAGACAGGCGGTTAGTTCATTCGAACGTGTGTTTTATTGGCAGCGTTTCAAGGATGAAACAGACGTTGTAACGATCATGCGCCACCCCTAGGAGCTGCCGAAGGCTGAGATCTGTTGTGAAAAAGCAAAGTCAACAGATCGCAGCCTTCGGCAGCTCCTACAGTGGATAAACGCGTCAGGGCGGTAAATGTTTAACTCTGCTCGATAATCAAACTGCTCCCCTGATTGCGCACGTTACCGACGGCTTTGCCGACTTTGTGCCATTCGAACACTTCACTGCCTTCACTTTCGAACAGCAACATTTGCTCGGCGCGTTCAACCGGCGTCGCCGGATCGAGCCACTCGCGCACCCGATCTGCGCGGAACACCAGCGGTCGGCGATCATGGATGTCGAGCAGGCCGCCGACGGCATCGGCGGTGATGATCACGAAGCCGTCGTCGTCCCGGGCCGGCGTTTCGGCTGTCGGAAATTGACCGATGGCCGCACAGAAAATTGCTCCGTGGTCCGCGCGACGGATCAGCCACGGTTGTCGGCTTTTTTCTTCGCTATCGACCCATTCAAACCAGTTGTCGATGGGCACAATCAAACGTTGTCGCCAGATCGCCCGGAAGAACGGGCCATGGGCGACTTTCTCGACCCGGGCATTGATCGGTGGTGGGCGATCCTTGGCCCAATGCGGGCGCCAGCCCCAGCGCAAATTGTCGGCATGCAGGTGCTGACCTTGTTGACGAAGGACGGCCAGCGCGGTGGTCGGCGCCGCGTTGTAGCGATCGAGTGGCGCGTCGCCGACGTGATTGATCAACGCGTCGGGAATGCTCAGCACCGCGACGAAGTCATGAATGCCACGGTACTGCGAGAGTCTTCCGCACATGGCCTGAATCTCCGGTTGGAGATTTCAGCTTAGTCGTTGGCGTCCTGGCCGGTGAACGTGTCACGCCAGCCCAGCCAGCGGCGTTCGAGCATGGCCAGCAAGCCATCGCTGAATTTACCGAGTAAGGCGAGCACGATGATCGCGGCCAGTACGATGTCCGGCCGCGAGGTTTCCCGGCCGTCACTGAGCAGATAGCCCAGGCCCTTGGTGGCCGCGATCAACTCCGCCGCCACGAGAAACATCCACGCCAGGCTCATGCCGCTGCGCAACCCGGTGAACAGGCCGGGCAGGGCGGCCGGCAGCAAAATTCGTCGCACCAGTTGCAAGCGGCTGAAGCCATAGATGCGGCCGACTTCCACCAGTTTGCGGTCAATGTCGCGAATCGCCGCGACCACGTTGACGTACACCGGAAAGAACGCACCGATAGCGATCAAGACAATTTTCGACGTCTCGTCGATGCCCAGCCACAACAGCAGCAGCGGCACCCAGGCCAGGCTCGGAATGGAACGCAGCGCTGCAAAAGTCGGCTCCAGATAGGCCTCGGCTTCGCGGCTCAAACCGACCCAGGCAGCAAACACCAGGGCGAGACTGGCGCCAATGGCAAAACCCAGCAACACGCGAATCAGGCTGGCGCCGATGTGTTTCCACAGTGCGCCTTCGGCAAGGTCGGTGAGGGTCAGGGCGATTTCGCTCGGCGCCGGCATCTGGTAGGACGGCAGCCAACCGATGCGTACGATAATTTCCAGTGCGATGATGATCAGCAGCGGCACGGCCAAGCCTTTGAAACGGCGCTGCCACGCCGGACTGAAACCCGCCGGGCGCTGACGCGACACGGCAAGTGGCGCGGGCAAGTCATTGCTGTGAGTGGTCATGGTTCAGCTCCGCTCACGACCCATCCGCGACAGGTGCGGATGTGTCGTGAGACTGATCGGTTACTGGTGGGCGACGGCTTGCTGCACACCGCTGTCGAGCAATTGATCGATGACTTGATCGACATTCACGCCACGACGCACCAGCTCCTCGGAGACCAGAATCGGCGCCGCTGCCTTGGAGGCGCTGATGTCCTGCCGGGTGAGTTGCGGGCTGCTCAGGTCGGTGCGTGACAGTTGCAGCTTGGCCACGTCGAGCGGCAAGCCGGACTCCTTGGCGAGCAGGGCGGCGAATTCATCAGGGTTTTTCAAGGCCCAGTCGCGGGCCTGTTCGTAGGCTTTGATGACGGTGTCGATGGTCTGCGGATGTTCTTTGGCGTATTGCTCGGTGACGCTGACGACGCCGTAACTGTTGAACGCCGGGTTGCGGTAGAGCAGGCGCGAACCGGCCTGCACCTGACTGGCGGCCATGTGCGGATCGAGTCCGGCCCAGGCGTCGACATCGCCCTTTTCCAGCGCGGTGCGGCCATCTGGATGCTGCAGATGAACCAGTTCCACATCGTCTTTTTTCAGGCCGGCCTGTTGCAGGCTGCGCAGGGTGAACAGGTACGGGTCGGTGCCTTTGGTGGCGGCGATCTTTTTGCCCTTCAGGTCGGCGACGGTCTGATATGGCGAGTCCTTGCGCACCACCAATGCCGTCCATTCGGCACGGCTGTAGACGTAGACCGATTTGATCGGGCTGCCGTTGGCGCGGCTCAGCACAGCGGCGAGGCTGGCACTGGAAGCGAAATCCACACCGCCACTGTTCAGGTATTCCAGCGAGCGGTTGCTGCCCTGGCTCAATACCCAGCTGACTTTGGTTTGCGGCAAGGCTTTTTCGAGGAAGCCGAAGTGCTTGAGCACCAGGCTGACTGGCGAGTAATAGGCGTAGTCGAGATGCACTTCTGCCGGCGCGGTTTCGGCCGCGTGGGCGAGCGGTTGCAGGCTCAGCATCATTGCGCTGGCGACCAGCAATGATTTAAGAGGAAGAAAGAAAGATGTCATGGGGCGCTCCGGCAAAGGCACAGGTTTCTTATGTCCAAAAAGATATTTTTATCGAATGCTTCCTGCATGAAAGGAATATTGCAGGCTCTGTGCCATGTACTTGAAAGCGCCGTTTTAAAAGGGCTTGAGCGGGTATTGCGAGACTCCAGCTGTTGCGTGAGCAACACTGTGGTCCGTCACTGTTGCCAAGCAAACAGCAGCGCTCAACGGAGATGAGCTTATGCGTTAATCGAATTTCAAAACCAGGAAATAACAGCGTTATGGTCTATGCAATCTCCTTTGCAGGACTCGCCATGAAGCTTTCTCGTTTCCTACGCGGTGCGCTAAGCGCTGCCCTGTTTACTTCGCCACTTTCCTACGCAGCCGAGACGTTGGTCCTGCACGTCGGTGATCAGAACTACTACAACATTCGTGCCTCGGTGGAGGCGTCCGGCGTGTTGAAAGACGCACCGTATACCGTCGACTGGAAACACTTCCAGGCCGCAGCGCCCTTGGCGGAAGCCCTGCAGACGGGTTCGCTGGATCTGGGCTTCCTCGGTGATTCCGGCTTTTTGTTTCTGGCCGCCAAGCAGGCGCCGGTCAAGCTGATCGGCGTTTCGCGGCAAAATCCGGACACCATCGCGCTGTTGGTGCCGAAGGATTCGCCGGTAAAAACCATCGCCGATCTGAAGGGCAAAAAAGTCGCCTACTGGCCCGGCGCCTGGAGCCAGCAGTTGACCTTGCGCGCTCTGGAGCAGGGTGGACTGCCGGAGAACTACGTTGACTTCGTCAAGTTGATGCCAATCGATGCCGCCGCAGCCTTGCCGCAGGGCAGCATTGACGCTTTCCCTGTGTGGGAACCGTACATTTCCCAGCAGATCGTGTTCTCCGGCGCGCGGCCGATCCTGACCGCAAAGAACTTGATGCCGGGACTCAGTGCAATCGCTGCGTCCACGCCGTCCATCGACAGCAAACGTGCGGCCATTGCGGATTTTCTCGGTCGTTTGAAACGGGCCCGGGCATGGGTTGATAGCCATACGGATGAATACGCCGATCTGTGGGCGAAGAAAGCCAATCTCGATCAGCAGGTGTCTCGTCACTGGTTGCGCCAGGCGCACATGACGGTCGGGCCGGTGGACCAGCAAGCCGCTACGGACCTGCAAAGCACTGCCGACTTCTTGTTCAAAGTGAAAGCGCTGCCGGCTCCGTTGGCCACCGCTGGAATTATCGACACGTCTTTTCAACAGGCATTGGCTCACTGAACGAGCGCCGGAACCAAACCCTGTGTACCTTATCCTATCTCCGCTCGCGTATCGGAGCGCAGGGATGGATAGGGGCGAGGGAGTTTTGCCAATCGACAACATGACGGCAGTCGCCGTGCTCAAGGCAAAACATGACATCCGGATTCAAACTTCTTTGTGCCGCGCTTATTGCTCTCGGGCTGGCCGGGTGTATCGCCGCCCCGATAGAAATGACCGCGCAAACCGAAGCGCGCCTGAAGTCGCAGGCGCCGGTGCGCTTTCTGTTGACGTTCGACGACGGCCCCAGCGCTTCGAGTTTCTGGAATCCGTCGGCCACGGTACTCGACAGTCTCAAGGACAATCCGCTGATGCCAAATATCAAAGCGGTGTTTTTCGTGCAGACGCGCGCGCCGCGAGCAGGCAACAGTGACATCGGCCGCGCCATCATGCGTCGCGAGCATCAAGAGGGGCACATACTCGCGTTTCACACGGCCACCCACTGGCACACCAATCATCGCTCGCTCGACCCGCAAGCACTCGAAGAGTCACTGACCAACGGCACGGCTGATATCGCTGCCATCACCGGGGCGCCGCCGACGTTGCTGCGCCCGCCGTTCTGGAACTACGACAAACGCACCTTCGCGGCCTATCAGCAGCACGGTTTGCATGTGTTGCTGACGGATTTAAGCGCCAACGACGGCAAGATCTGGGGCTTCAATGCCAGCCCCCGGCGGCGGGCAAACATGCTGCGACAATTATCAGAAGTCCGTGAACGTATTGCCCTTGGCGAATTTCCGACCGTTGACGGCGTGATTCCGGTGGTAGTGACGTTTCATGACCTCAATCGCTATACCGCGCGGCACACCCGCGAATACCTGCAAATTCTGCTGGAGAGCGCCGCCGCCACAGGCGTGACGCTGGCGGACAAACCTTTCTACGATGATCACGCCGCGCTGGAAAAAGCCGCGTTGGCTCGCACGGTGGAGAAAAGCTCGGAAGCGGTGAATTTGCCGGGGATATGGAACTGGATCTGGGATCACGACGCGCACTGAAGGCAGGCTGGAAAGTTGTGATCGGGTTGGCATTTTTGTATCGAGCGAGACACAAATTGCTCATCTATGCTCAACGAGTCGACCGACCCCATCGCCTGCGAGGCGTCCACTCATGCTTGCCATTGACGATATCTGCCGGATTGTCGAATCCGGCTTTCCTGCGTTCAAGTGCGATTGCATTCCGAGCACGCAGGGCCTGCTGCAAATCAAGGTTTATGAGCCGGACAGCGGGCGCGTCGAGTTGCTGTTGAATGGCGTTTCCCCGGAACACCTTGTCACGATCCGTGACATTTCCAACTTCATCGGCGAATTACGCACCGAAATGAGCGCCGGCCGCCGAGCGTTCGCCGGCTAACGCGTCATAAACGCCGTTGAAACGCTCGAACGATGCGCAGCGTCGCTTCGCTGGTCTGCAGATTGCCCACGGCATCCAGCGGATGCCAGATGCATTCGGTGATCTCGTTTTGTGGGCGCACGTGCGCAAAGTCCTGCACGGACGCTTCGTAGACATGATGCCGCGTGCTGCCGTTCTGCAGTTCCATCAGATACAACACGTCGTCAGCGTTCAGGCCGGTTTCTTCCTGCAATTCGCGTACGGCGGCCTCCGCGCGGGTTTCTCCGGGCTCGACTTTGCCACCGGGCAAGGTCCAGCGACAGCGGGGTTTGCGCACCAGGAGAATGTGGCGATCCTGCTCGCATATAACGGTTGCACGTACTTTCATCTGTTACCTGATTACTGCCTGTCACAAAATAGAAATAAAACTGCAATATTTGAGCCGAGGCATGCGGCAAGGGTTCATTGGAATTTTGAGCATTGATGACAGCGAAAAGTGCCAGACCCATCACCGTCGAAGCCTGGCGACACTCGGTCGGCATTTCGTGCGGATCGAGGTGTAAGGTAAAAGCGTGAAGCTGGATCTGACCGTTAGCAAAAAATGGAGGTGTCCATGAGCATGCCGATGTTGAACAAGATGCACATGAACGGCTATGACGTGCTTAGCGTAAACAATGGCCCATGGCGGGTTTGCACTCAGGGCGATCGGCTGGCGTCGTTTGGCAGCCGGGAGGAAGCGCTGGCCTACGCCGCCGCACTGCCCGGCTACAAAAAACGCTCGACGCGCGCACAAAGTCACAAAAACCACTGACTGGCTGGCAGTACGAAAAAGCCCCGGCATGCGTCGGGGCTTTTGTTTGGGGTAGGGCGGGTGGGTCTCAGTGGACCTTGGTTCGGCTGATGGCGCGGGCTTTCACTTCCCTGGCATAGAGTTGCAACCGTTCTTCATCGCTTTGCAGCACCTCGCAGGATCTCAGTACGGTTTGCGCGTCGGCCTCGTTGCCGGATTTGCGCAGTTGTTCCGCGATACGTTTCAGGTCGACTGCCGACCATCTCAAGTCCGATGCAACGCTTTGCAAGTCGCGTTGAAGTTCGTGTTCGTATTCATTGAGCCGCATGATCACCTCCAGAACATTCTCGGTAGAAAAGAGTAGTCGCATTTTTCGCTGATGGGCAAAGCCAGTTCATCAGCAGGCTGAACGGTTGTGAAAAGTTGTGCAGATTGCGCCATGGGCGCGTTGCCACGATGGATGTAGAGCCGCTTACACGCTACATTCGCTTTTTTTCAGATCAGGAATACACCATGCGGATATGGATCGGGAGTCTGGCGTTGGCCATGTTGGCGGGTTGCTCGTTACCGGCCTCGCTGGTGCCGGGTGAGCCGAATATCAGCAAGACCAGTGAAAAGACGCCCAAGGACTATGCCGCGTGCGTATTGCCGTTGTGGCAGCGGGATGTCGCGAAAACCTCGCAGACGTCGATTTCCAACGGTTACCGCATCACCGCGCCGAGCGTCATCACGGCGGACGAGATTCTCGACATCGTCAAATACAAGGATGGCAGCCGGGTCTCGTTGTATCAGGGGCCGCCGTGGGCCAAGTCCGGTTCGTTGCGCCAATCGGTGCGTGACTGCCTGTAACGACGCTGCAGAGACAAAAAAAGCAGAAGCCGGATCAACGGCTTCTGCTTTTTTTTCGACTGCTGTCAGGCAGGCCTTTCAGTCTGAAATGTCGGTCAGGGGAATGCTGCCTACATTGCCCTTTTTCTCCCGCCGGTCCTGAATCCAGTCTTCCACTTGCTGACCGAACTCTTTTGGTGCTTTGCGCCCGACCTTTCTGGCGATGTCGAGAATCGTCTGTTGGGCCAGCGCTTCTTCCATGCGTTGTTGCGCAGTCATCATGGCGGCGTGAATCGAGCACGTGCCGTCGACGGCCCACGCCGGCGCGTTGCCTTCAAACAGGGCACAACGCCCGCGAATGTCGCGGCACTCGAAAATATTCTTGTGCCCGTCGATGGCTTTGACGATGTCGAGCAGGGTGATTTCATCGGCCGGCCGCGCCAGGCTGAATCCGCCGCGCACCCCTTCGGACGCCACCACCAGTTTGCCCTTGGCCAGTTTGGTGAAGATCTTCGCCAGGTATTCCAGCGGCACGCCTTGCAGTTCGGCGAGGTCACGCACGCTGGCCTCGCGAGTTTCGCGGCTGTTGGTGACGAGGAATGCCAGGCAATGGATGCCGTATTCGACGCCTGCACTGTAAAGAGACATAAATAAGTCCGACTTGATTTGTCGTAAATGCTAACAGCCTGAACTGAACTCGGCAATCCGCCTTATGCGCTGAAATGCCATGAAACTGGCTGATTTTCTCATCGGCTGGGGATTTGCTTAAGTCGATACAGCGTATTATTTATCGATAAATCCGATTAAAGCTATCGGATAATCTGACTTGTGAGATTTATATCCGACCAATAAAGTCGGCGGTATTGGGTTGGCAAGGTCTGACTCACGACGAACTTGATGTCACCTCTTTCCACCGTTGGGCGTTTTCTGGAGAAACACAATGAAGCAGCAGATTCTGATTATCGGCGCAGGGTTTGGCGGCATGTGGTCGGCGTTGAGCGCTACGCGTCTGGTTGACCAGCAAGGTCGCGACGACGTCGAAATCAGCGTTCTCGCACCGCAAGCGGAGTTGCGCGTACGTCCACGCTTCTATGAACCGAATGCGCATCAACTGGCCGCTCCGCTGCATGAACTGTTCGAAGCAGTCGGCGTTCACTTCATCAAAGGCGCAGCCGAAACCATCGACGTGGCGAAAAAAACCGTTGGTTACACCGATGCCTCCGGCGACAAGCAAGTGTTTCACTACGACAAACTCGTTCTGGCCAGTGGCAGTGGTCTGGCGCAGTCGGCCACACCGGGCGTCGCGCAATATGCATTTGACGTCGACCAGATCGAAGCAGCCATTCGCCTGGAAACCCATCTGAAAGCGCTGAAAATCCTTCCCGAAACCCGGGCGCGCAACACGGTCGTGGTGGCGGGCGGTGGTTTCACCGGGATTGAAACGGCAACCGAAATGCCGGGTCGCCTGCGTGAGATTCTTGGCGAGCAGGTCGACATCAATGTGATCATCGTTGATCGCGGGCAGAAGATCGGCGCGTCGATGGGCGAAGAAATCAGCCAGTCCATCCTCGAAGCCAGCGAAGCATTGGGCGTCGAATGGCGTCTGGGCGTATCCGTGCAGTCGGTGGATGCCAGCGGAGTGACGCTTTCGGACGGCCAGCATATCGAGGCGAAAACGGTGGTCTGGACCACCGGCGTGCGCGCCAGTTCGCTGACCGAGCAGATCCCCGCCGAGCGAGACACACAAGGTCGCCTGCACGTCGACGCACACCTTAAAGTCATCGGTCAGGACGACATCTTCGCCACCGGCGACGTGGCTTACGCCGCCACCGACGACATCGGCAACTACGCGCTGATGACCTGCCAGCACGCGATTTCGCTGGGGCGTCACGCCGGCAACAACGTCGCGGCGCAGATTCTCGGAGTCGACCCGACGCCGTATAGCCAGCCGAAATACGTGACCTGCCTGGACCTCGGTGCCTGGGGCGCGGTGTACACCGAAGGCTGGGATCGTCAGGTGAAACTGGTCAAGCAGGAAGGCAAAACCCTGAAAACCCAGATCAACACCCAGTGGATTTATCCGCCAGCGGCTGATCGAGTGAGTGCGTTGGCAGCGGCTGATCCGCTGATTCCGGTGGTTGCATAACCATCGCAGCGTCAATGAATCCCGCTCCCTGAGCGGGATTTTTTTGTCCGCACAAAGGGGGATGGCACGTAATGAGTGGTGACAGTTGTGCGCGAGGGTTGTCAGTCGTGTGCACTAGGCTTTTGAGGGCCGGTTGATAGTCAGGCCGGTATGACCTTTCAAGGAGCCTCGGATCATGGATGATCTGGTCAAAGAAGTTATTCCGCTGTTGCAGTATCTGATTCCCGGTTTTTTGTCGGCGTGGATTTTTTATTCGCTGACGGCGTTTAAACGACCCGATACGTTTGGGCAGATTGTGCAGGCGTTGATTTTCACGTTTGTGATTCATGGTGCGGTTTTGGGGATTGGGGCCATATGTCTGTGGGTGGGTTCGAAAGGCTTTTCTGTAGGGAAATGGGATGCCAAGGTCGAAACGATGTGGGCATTCGTTGTGTCGGTGACGCTGGGGTTGGTTTCCTGCTATCTGGCCACGAATGACAAATTGCATGGCTGGTTACGCAGTCGAAATGTCACGAAACAAACTTCCTACCCCAGCGAATGGTTCAGCATTTTTGCCCAGCATCATCGTCTGGTCACACTGCATTTGAGCGACGAAAGGCGCGTTTTTGGCTGGCCCGTGGAGTGGCCGCCGGAATCCAGCAGTGGCCAGTTCGTGATGCAGAATCCCTGTTGGCTGGATGCCGAAGGGGCAGAAGTGCCTTTTGGCGCTGAGTTTTTGCTGATAGATTCCGGGAAGGTCAAGTGGGTCGAATTCGGCCCGAAATCGGAGGTTTCGTTATGACAGCCAGAGCACCGCAACCAATGCCAGAATGGGTGGCGCGTCGTTACACGAAAGATGGCAAGCCAGTGGCAAATGCTCAGCCCAGAGCACCGAGCGCTCCACCACCGTTGAAGAGCTAGTATTTTCTTCAGCCCCAACCCTCAGCCACCGCCCGGCGAATCGCTTCCAGCAACATTGCGAACGCCGGATTGTCGTTGTTCTCTCGCCAGATCAGATGCAGCTCGCTCTGCACGCCTTCGCCCAGATCGATCTCGCGGAACACCACATTTTTGAACACCACACTGGTAGCGCAACGCGGTACCAGTGCCAGGCCCATGCCAGCGTTGACCAGCGCCAGAATCGTCAGAGAAGAACCCAGCCACTGCACATAATCCGGCGCGACCCGCGCTGAGCGCAGCATGCCGGTGAGCAATTCGTTGAACGGCGGATACGCGGCGTGGGAGTACATCAGGAACGGCTGCTTATCCAGATCACTGACCGCCACTTCAGCCGCCGTTGCCAATGGATGACCGCTCGGCACTGCCAGTACAAACGGTTCACGCACCAGGCATTCAGTCGCGTAGCCCGGCTCCAATAATGGCGCACGGGCGATGCCCAGATCGATGCGGCGCGCGCGCAGGGCTTCGTGCTGCTGGTAAGTATTCATCTCCGTCAGATCGATTTTCACCTGCGGCTGTTTCAATCGCGCCTCGGCGATCACCTTGGGCAGAAACTCATACACCGCGCTGCCTACAAAACTGATGTTCACCGAACCGATGTCGCCCTCGGCAAACCGCCGGGCGGTGACTGCCGCTTGCTGCGCGCGTTCCAGCAGGTTCTGTGCTTCGATGAAAAAAGCACGGCCGGCGGCGGTCAGCGCGACGCTACGGGTGCTGCGGGTGAACAGCTCGACGCCAAGGTGATGCTCCAGCAACTGGATCTGCCGGCTCAGCGGCGGCTGGGTCATGTTCAGTCGCTCGGCGGCGCGGCGAAAGTTGAGTTCGGTGGCGACAGTGGTGAAGCAGCGCAGTTGGGTCAGTTCGAACATTGATCTAATCCGGGTATCAATCGAATGCCAAGTTAGATTAGACGGGATCAATGCCCCCGTCCATGATCGGCCCAACGCTTCACGCCATCCCTAAAAAAACAAGATCGGGAGTCGCCCTTGAAAACCCTCCAGAGTCCGCTGGACGTCACGGTTCTCGCCCGTGCCGCCGCCAAGGTCAAGCGCCACGTGCTGCCGCTGTTCGTGGTGATGTTCATCGTCAACTACATCGATCGGGTCAACATCGGTTTCGTGCGCAGTCATATGGAAACCGATCTGGGCATAGGCGCGGCGGCTTACGGCCTCGGCGCCGGATTGTTCTTCGTTGGCTATGCGCTGTTCGAAGTGCCGTCGAACATGCTTTTGCAACGTTACGGCGCGCGAGTCTGGCTGACGCGGATCATGTTCACTTGGGGCGCTGCCGCCATGGCCATGGCGTTCGTCAAAGGTGAAACCAGTTTCTACGTGCTGCGATTTATTCTTGGCGCGGCAGAGGCTGGGTTCTTTCCGGGGATCATTTATTACTTTACCCAATGGCTGCCGGCTTCCGAGCGTGGCAAGACCATGGCGGTGTTTCTCAGTGGCTCGGCGATTGCCTCGGTGATCTCCGGCCCGGTGTCCGGTGCGCTGCTGCACATCAGCGGACTGGGCCTGCACGGCTGGCAGTGGATGTTTTTGATCGAGGGCGCAGCATCGGTGGTGCTTTGCGCGTTTGTCTGGTTCTGGCTGCAATCGCATCCGCGTCAAGCCAAGTGGCTGAGCGAAGAAGAGCGCGAGGCGCTGGTAGCGGCGATTGCCGAAGAGCAGCGCGCTCGTGAGGCGGTGCAGGTGGCCAGGCCGTCGATGTTCAAGCTGTTGGCGGACCGGCAGATTGCGCTGTTCTGCTTCATCTACTTTTCTATCGCCCTGACCATTTACGGCGCAACGTTCTGGCTGCCGAGCATGATCAAGAAGATGGGCAATCTCGGCGACTTCCAGGTTGGCCTGCTTAATTCGATCCCATGGATCATTTCGATTGTCGCCATGTACGGTTTTGCGGCGATGGCCGGCAAGTGGAAATTTCAGCAGGCATGGGTAGCGCTGACGTTAGTGATCGCGGCGATCGGCATGTTCATGTCGACCACTGGCGGGCCGATCTTCGCCTTCGTTGCCATCTGTTTCGCCGCCATCGGCTTCAAGGCTGCGTCGGCGCTGTTCTGGCCGATTCCGCAAAGCTATCTGGATGCGCGTATCGCCGCTGCGGTGATCGCCCTGATCAACTCCATCGGCAACCTCGGCGGCTTCGTCGCGCCGACGGCGTTCGGCTTCCTCGAAGAAACCACCGGCTCCATCGAGGGCGGACTGTACGGCCTGGCGGCGACGTCGCTGATCGCTGCGGTGGTGATCTTTTTCGCCCGTACCGCGCCGGGTGCCAAGGGTAAAACCCTGGCAAAGCCCCATGACGAGACCGCCGTCGTTGCGACGGCCAGCCCGGCCGCGAGCCACTGAATTGATTGTTGATCTGTCAGGAGCGTTATCTTGAAAATCACCCGAGTCACCGTGACCCCGATTGCCTTCCGTGATCCGCCGCTGCTCAACGCCAGCGGTATCCACGAACCCTTTGCCTTGCGTTCGATCATCGAAATCGAAAGCGACAACGGCTACATCGGCCTCGGCGAAAGCTATGGCGATGCCCCGGCGCTGGCGATCCAGCAGCAGTTGCAGGCGCAACTGATCGGCCTCGACCCGTTCAATCTCAACCAGTTGCGCGCCATCGTGCAGGCGACCGTTGCCGCGAACAAACCTGCCAGTCTCGCCGGTGCCGAACTCGCGCCCGGTTCTCATGCCAGCAAAGCGGTGAGCAATGCCTATTCGGCGTTCGAAGTGGCGTTTCTCGATTTGCAGGCGCATTACCTGAATGTGCCGCTGGTGGACCTGCTCGGCGGCGCGATTCGCGATGAAGTGCCGTTCAGCGCTTACCTGTTTTTCAAGTACGCGCAGCATGTCGATTCGCCTTACAAACCGGACAATTGGGGCGAGGCGCTCAGCGAGCAGCAAATCGTCGCGCAAGCTGCGCGCATGATCGAGGCGTACGGGTTCAAAAGCATCAAGCTCAAGGCCGGCACGTTGCCGCCGGAGCATGAAGTGGCGTGCATCAAGGCGCTGAAAAAAGCCTTCCCCGGCTACCCGCTGCGCATCGATCCGAATGGCAACTGGTCGCTGCAAACTTCGATTCGCATGGCCGAATTGCTCGGCGATGATCTGCAATATTACGAAGACCCAACCCCTGGCCTCCACGGCATGGCCGAGTTGCACAAGCGCACCGGGCTGCCGCTGGCGACCAACATGGTGGTTACCGATTTCGACGAGTTCCGCCGCAGCGTCGCGCAAAACAGCGTGCAGATTGTTCTCGCCGACCATCATTACTGGGGCGGTCTGCGCGACACGCAGACGCTGGCGAAGATGTGCGATGTGTTCGGCGTGGGCGTGTCGATGCATTCCAATTCCCACCTGGGCATCAGCCTGATGGCGATGGCGCATGTGGCGGCAGCCGTGCCGAATCTGGATTACGCCTGCGATACGCATTACCCGTGGCAGGAACCGGATGAAGAGGTGATCAAGGGCGGCAAACTGCCGATTGTCGATGGTTGCGTGAAGATCACGCGAGCGCCGGGGCTTGGGCTGGAGCTCGATCATGAGCAGTTGGCCAAGCTGCATGATCAGTACCTGACGTGCGGGATTCGTCAGCGTGATGATGTGCGGCAAATGCAGCGCTACAAGCCGGACTGGAAGGCGGTTAAACCACGGTTTTGAGGTGTCTGCATTGACGCCATCGCGAGCAGGCTCACTCCTACAGGGAGGCGCATTCCAACTGTAGGAGTGAGCCTGCTCGCGATGGCGTCCTCACGGTTACAACGTTTCCAGCAGCCAATCCCGAAACGCTTTCAGCGACGGCAGGTTCTCATTGCGCGGCGGATACACCAGGTAGTAGCTGCGCCGGCTGGTAATCGGCTGCCCCAGTTGCAGCAATTCACCGCTGAGCAACTCATCCTCAACCAGAATTCGCGGCACCAACCCCACACCGATATTCGCCCGCACCGCTTGAATCAAGTGCGAGGTCATTTCAAAACTCGGGCCGATGCGCATGCTGCGGTGTGGCAAGCGGTGATGACTGAACCATTCCGCCCACGCCTGCGCATTGCTGCTGACATTGAGCAGCAGTTGCCCGGCGATATGCTGTTCGGCGTCATCGCGCTCAGCATCGGACAGCTGCGCACTGGCGATCACCACCAGTTCTTCCGTGTGCAGGGGCAGGGCGGCCAGCCCCGGCCAGTCACCACCGCCGACACAGATTGCCGCATCGATTTCGCTGGTATCGAAGTCGATTGCGGCGATACGCGAATGCAAGTGCACGGTCATGCCCGGGTGCGCGGTGTAGAAATCCTTCAGCCGTGGCAGCAGCCATTTCGAACCGAACGTTGGCAGCGTCGCCAGGCGCAAGCTGTGAATGCCCGAGCCGAACGCCATGGCCTGCAAGGTCGCACTGCGAATCTGCCCAAGCGCTTCGGCGAGTTCACGTTGATACATGCGCCCGACATCGGTCAGCACCACTTGCCGACCTTCGCGGCTGAACAAGCGCATGCCGAGCATCTTCTCGAGAATCTGCACCTGCCGGCTGACCGCACTCTGCGTCAGCGACAGTTCGTGGGCGGCGCGGGTGTAGCTTTCGTGGCGCGCGGCGGCCTCGAAAGCCAGCAATAACGACATGGAAGGGGTGAGCGTGCGCGGATTCATTCGTAAAAGTCATCAATAGCGGGTCGAATTTACGGTTGTCCCAGGGTCTGCCAGCAATGAACATGGGCACCATTAGATGGCGGAGCCTGACGCAATCATTCGTTGCGTACAACTGTTCACCGCCACGCGGCCCGATTTGACCGAGATAACCTGACCGATGATTGCCCAGCTGTCCCCCGCGAAAGTCCTGACCCGCGATTACCAACAATTCCTCGATGCCCTGAAGAACAGTGGCTTTCGCGGTGAAATCAGCGCCGATTACGCCAGCCGCGTGGTGCTGGCGACCGACAATTCGATCTATCAGCGCCTGCCGCAAGCAGCGGTATTTCCGCTGGATACCGATGACGTGGCCCGGGTCGCACGGCTGATCGCCGAACCGGCGTACCAGCAAGTGGTGATCACGCCGCGCGGCGGTGGCACCGGCACCAACGGCCAATCGCTGACTGACGGCATCGTCGTCGACCTGTCGCGGCACATGAACCGCATCCTCGAAATCAACGTCGAGGAACGGTGGGTGCGGGTGCAGGCCGGGGTGGTCAAGGATCAGCTCAACGCTGCGCTGAAATCCGCCGGGCTGTTTTTCGCCCCGGAATTGTCGACCTCCAACCGCGCCACCGTTGGCGGCATGATCAACACCGACGCCAGTGGCCAGGGCAGTTGCACCTATGGCAAGACCCGCGATCATGTGCTTGAACTCGATATGATTCTGCGCGGCGGTGAGCGTCTGCACGGTTTGCCCCTTGAGGACACTGAGCTTGATGCACTGTGCGCCCGCGAAGACCGCGTCGGTGAAGTCCATCGTTGCGCGCGGCAGATCATCGATGAGCAGGGCGAGCTGATCAAAGCGCGCTTTCCCGATCTCAATCGCTGCCTGACCGGTTATGACCTCGCGCATCTGCGTGAGGCGGACAACCGTTTCAACCTCAACAGCGTGCTGTGCGGCGCTGAAGGCTCGCTGGGTTTCGTGGTCGAAGCGCGGCTGAATGTATTGCCGATCCCCAAACACACGATGCTGGTGAACATCCGCTACGCCGGGTTCATGGATGCACTGCGCGACGCCCGCGCCTTGATGGCGCTCAAGCCGTTGTCGATCGAAACCGTTGACTCGAAAGTGTTGTTGCTGGCGATGCAGGACATCGTCTGGCACGGCGTTGCCGAGTATTTTCCAGAAAGCGCCGAGCGCCCGACCCTGGGTATCAACCTTGTCGAGTTCTGCGGTGATGACCCCGAAGCATTGCAACGCCGGGTCGAGGCGTTCGTCGGCCACTTGAGCAGCGACCGCACTGTCGAGCGTTTGGGCCACACGCTGGCGGTCGGCCACGCAGCGGTGAACAAGGTCTATGGCATGCGCAAACGTGCGGTGGGCTTGCTCGGCAACGTCGCCGGTGAAGCGCGGCCGCAGCCGTTTGTCGAAGACACCGCCGTGCCGCCGCAACACCTGGCCGAGTACATTGCCGAGTTGCGCGACCTGCTCGACAGCCATGGTTTGCAGTACGGCATGTTCGGTCACGTCGATGCAGGCGTGCTGCACGTACGGCCGATCCTTGACATGAAAGATCCGCAGCAAGCGGCGCTGGTACGCCCGGTGTCCGATGGCGTCGCAGCGCTGACCCAGCGTTACGGCGGGCTGTTGTGGGGTGAGCATGGCAAAGGCTTGCGCTCGGAATACGCCCCGGCATTTTTCGGGGAGTTGTATCCGGCCCTGCAAGCGCTGAAGGCCGCATTCGACCCGTTCAATCAATTCAACCCGGGCAAGATCGCCACCCCGGCCAACACCGGCGCGGCGCTGCTGAAGATCGACGAAGTCACTTTGCGCGGTGAACTGGATCGGCAGATCGACGAAAAAGTCTGGCAGGACTACGGCGCGGCCATGCATTGCAACGGCAACGGCGCCTGCTACAACTTCGATCCTGATGACGCCATGTGCCCGTCGTGGAAAGCCACCCGTGAGCGTGCGCAATCACCCAAGGGCCGCGCCTCGTTGATTCGCGAATGGCTGCGCTTGCAGGGCGAGGCGGGCGTCGACGTGTTGTCCGACACGATTCGCAAGCCTGCCTTTTTCAGCACGTTGTGGCAGCGCTGGCGCAACAGCCGTGCGCAGTCCGAGGACTTTTCTCACGAAGTCTATGACGCCATGGCTGGTTGCCTGGCGTGCAAGTCCTGCGCGGGGCAGTGCCCGGTGAAGGTCAATGTGCCGGAGTTTCGTTCGCGCTTTCTCGAGCTGTATCACAGCCGTTATCTGCGTCCGGCGCGGGATTATCTGATCGCTTCGCTGGAGTACAGCATCCCGTACATGGCGCGGATTCCGGCGCTGTATAACGCTTTGATGGGCGCGTCATTCGTTCGCAGCCTGTTGGAACGGGTCGGCGGCATGATCGACGTGCCGCTGCTCAGTCGTTTTGATTTCCATGCGGCGATGGGCCGTTGGCAGGTGCAACCGGCGACGGTTTCGACCTTGTCGGCGCTGACCGAGGCGCAACGTGAGCGCAGCGTGGTGATCGTGCAGGACGCCTTCACGCGTTACTTCGAAGCGCCGCTGTTGGCCGATCTGGTCGAGCTGATTTCGCGCCTCGGCTATCAGGTGTATCTGGCACCGTTCAGCGCCAACGGCAAGCCGTTGCATGTGCAAGGCTTCCTCTCGGCGTTCAACCGCGCAGCGTTGCGCAACGCCCGGCAGCTGCGTGAGTTGGCGGATGTGGGCGTGCCGTTGCTGGGCCTCGATCCGGCGATGACGCTGGTGTATCGCCAGGAATATCTGAAAGTGCCGGGCATGGAGGAATGCCCGGAAGTGGCGCTGGTGCAGGAGTGGTTGCTCAAAGTCATGCCGGAGCGGTTGCCTCAGGACAAGCCCGCGTCGTTCCGCTTGCTTGCCCATTGCACCGAGAAAACCAACGCCCCGGCCGCGACTCGACAGTGGGAGCAGGTCTTCGAGCGCGCAGGTTTGCAACTGGCCACACAAGCCACCGGTTGCTGTGGCATGTCCGGCACTTACGGCCACGAGGCGCGCAATCGCGAAACCTCAGCGCTGATCTATGAGCAGTCGTGGGCCCGTCAGGTAGACGCGCCGGCGCAGAAGGGTGAAGCGCTGGCGACCGGTTATTCCTGCCGCAGTCAGGTCAAGCGCCAGTCGGATCAGGCACTGCGTCATCCGTTGCAGGTGCTGCTTGAGGTTCAGCGTCGCTGAGGTCGCCGCCGGTGTCCTTGTCCCAAATCAGACGCGGATCGAAACTCATCGCCGCCAGCATGGTGAACACCACGACCAGGCCGAAGAACAGAATGCCCGGTCGTGGTTCGATATCGCCCAGCGCCTGAAACTTCACCAATGCTGCGACCAGCGCCACCACCAGCACGTCGAGCATCGACCAATAGCCGATCAGCTCGACGAAGCGGAACAGCTTCGAGCGCTCCTTGCGCGCCCAGGCGCTGTCGCGCTGCACGGTCATCAATAGCAACGTGAGGGCAACGAACTTGACGCCCGGCACGGCGATACTGGCGATGAAAATGATCAGGGCGATGTCCCACGCGCCGTGTTCCCAGAACTCCAGCACGCCACTCATGATCGTGCTGTCGGCGCCGCTGCCGAGCATGGTGGTGTTCATCACCGGCAGCAGATTGGCCGGCACGTAAAACGCCAGCGCCGCGAGCATATAGGCCCAGGTACGGGCCAGTGAGTTGCTCTTGCGCCGGTGCAGTGGCGCATCGCAGCGCGGGCATTCATGTGGCTCGTCGGTCATGTCGCAGGCCAGCCCGCAGCTGTGGCACAGGCACAGATTGAGTTCGCTGGCGGTCGGTGGCCGTTTCATAGAATGTCCCAAAGGTCGCGGATGTCGCGGCCGGCAATTCTGATCATCATCAGGCTCAGCACGGCCAGTGCAAACAGGCCAATGCCGGGCAATACATCAAGCAATCCGGCCAGTTTGAACACCGCCACCATCGCCCCCAGCAGGCACACTTCGAGCATGCTCCACGGCCGCAGGGTTTCCAGCCAGCGCATGCACAGCTTGAAGCCCGGAGCACGTCGGGAGGACAGGGCGAAGCTGAGCACCCAGATCAGCAGCACCAATTGAAACGCCGGGGCAATGATGATCGAAATCGCCGCGACCATCGCCATGAACGTGATCGGTCCCTGACTCAGTGCCAGCACCGAATCCCACAGTGTCGCGCTGTTTTTAAGGCCTTTGAGGCTGATGCTCATCACCGGATAGAAGTTCGCAAACAACCACAGCATCGCCGCCGTGAACGTCAGGGCCAGGCGCTGTTCGACGGTCAAACCGTTGAAGCGCTGGAGGACACCGCCGCAGCGCACGCACGAGGTTTTCTGGTGTTTGGCCAGCACGGCTTTTTCGTACACACAATCGCAGTGCTCGCAAATGATCAGGTGTTCGGTGTTGACCATGGACAACGCTCGACAGCAGGCCGCAAGGGCAGGGGAGACCTGATCACTATAGAAGCCTGAGGCTATTGGGCAAATGGCGCGGCATGATCGGCTGCGGTTTTTCCGGGTATCACTGTCGATCAGGATTGGGATTTTGCTTTTTGATGTTATAAGGTAACGCAAAATTTAAAGGGGAACCCTTGTGGCCCCAGTTGTTTTCCCTTCGATTGCGAAACGCTCATGACGATTGTGCTCCCTCGTTCTGCCCCGTTGACCACTGGCCGCCTGCTGTCCATTGACGCCCTCAGAGGCCTGGTCATTTTGTTCATGCTGTTGGACCACGTGCGTGAAACCTTCTTGCTGCATCGTCAGGTCAGTGACCCGATGGACATCGCCGGCACCGAGCCGGCGCTGTTTTTCAGCCGCACGCTGGCGCATCTGTGCGCGCCGGTGTTTGTGTTGCTGAGCGGATTGTCGGCGTGGTTGTTCGGTGAAAAGTACGCGGGCAAGTCTGATGTCAGCGCCTTTCTGTTCAAGCGTGGTCTGTTTCTGGTGGTGCTGGAATTTACGTTGGTGAACTTCGCGTGGACGTTCCAGTTGTCGCCGAGCGTGATTTATCTGCAAGTGATCTGGGCCATCGGCTTGAGCATGATTGCCTTGTCGCTGCTGGTCTGGCTGCCGCGCGGGCTGTTGCTGACGTTGAGCCTGATGATCATCGGCGGACACAACCTGCTCGACGCGGTGCATTTCCCCGTGGAGTCGGTGCTGCATGTACCGTGGGCGGTTTTGCATGATCGCGGCTGGATCGAGGTCAGCGACAGCCTTCGTCTGCGCACGTCCTATCCGTTGTTGCCGTGGATCGGTGTGATCGGTCTGGGTTATGCGCTGGGGCCGTGGTTTGCTCGCGGCGTTGGGGCGGGGTTTCGGCAACAGCACCTGCTGCTTGCGGGGAGCGCCGGGCTGCTGGGTTTTGTCGGGTTGCGCCTGATCAACGGCTATGGTGAAAAACCATGGGCCGTGGGTGACACGCTGCTGCAGACCCTGATGAGTTTTTTCAACATCACCAAGTACCCACCGTCGCTGCTGTTTATCGCGCTGACGGTGAGCGCCGGGCTGTTGCTGCTACTGGCGTTCGAGCGCTCACAGGATCGTCGCTGGATTCGCGGGTTGAGCGTTTTCGGTTCGGCGCCGATGTTTTTCTACCTGCTGCATTTGTACGCATTGAAGGTTTTGTACCTGATCGGCGTGGCCCTGTTCGGGCTGAATCAGGGCAGCTATTTCGGTTTTTCGTCCGTCTCGGCGATCTGGCTGGCGGCAGTCATTCTCGCGATTGCGCTGTTCCCGGCCGTACGCTGGTTCTCGGCGTTGAAGGCTCGGCGCCGCGACATTGCCTGGCTCAAGTATCTGTAAACGCCTAACGCTTGATTGCGCACGAAGTCGATAAACGCTTTGAGGGCGGCCAGCACATGGCGCCGGTTCGGGTAGTACAGGTGCAGACCCGGATAGTACGGGCACCAGTCAGCCAGTACTTGCACCAGACGCCGCTGCCGCATAAACCCAATGTGGGAGCGAGCTTGCTCGCGAAAGCGGTCAATCATTCAACATTGATGTCGACTGACACGACGCCTTCGCGAGCAAGCTCGCTCCCACAGGTTTTTCCGTTGGCTGGTTTATTTACGATCCAGCCACACGGTTTGCGCGTTGCAGAACTCGCGCACGCCGAAGTGCGACAGTTCACGGCCGAAACCACTCTTCTTCACGCCACCAAAGGTCACGCGCGGGTCGCTGGCGGAGTAGCCGTTGATGAACACGCCGCCCGTGTCCAGTTCGCTGGTCAGTTGCTGAGCCAGTGCCACGTTGGCGGTGTAGATCGTTGCGGTCAGACCGAATTCGCTGTCGTTGGCCAAGGCCACGGCATGCGCACAATCGCGGGCGGTGATGATCGACGCGACCGGGCCGAACAGTTCCTGTTTGAACGAGGTCATGCGGTCGGTGACGTCGGCCAGCACGGTCGGTTCGTAGTAGTTGCCCGGGCCTTGCGACTTGCCGCCGCCGAGCAGCAGGGTGGCGCCTTCTTCCAGGGTGTCGCGCACTTGCTGGTCGAGTTCATCACGCAGATCGAAACGCGCCATCGGGCCGATGTAGGTCTCGGCGGACAATGGATCGCCGACCTTCAACTGACGCGTAGCCTCGACGAACTTGCGGGTAAATTCCTCGACCACGCCTTCTTCGATGATCAGGCGTTTGGCGGCAGCGCAAACCTGGCCGGAGTTCTGGTAGCGACCGATGACGGCGGCTTGTACCGCCTCATCCAGATCGGCGTCGTTGAGCACGATAAATGGATCGGAACCACCCAGTTCCAGCACGCATTTTTTCAACGCGGCACCGGCCTGAGCACCGATGGCCATGCCGGCACGGACGCTGCCGGTCAAGGTCACGGCGGCAATGCGTGGGTCAGCGATGGCGGTGGAAACGCCTTCCGGGGTGACGTTGATCACTTCAAACACGCCATCGGCGAATCCGGCGCGGGTGAAGGCGTCGCGCAACAGATAGGCGCTGCCCATCACGTTCGGCGCATGCTTGAGCACGTAAGTGTTGCCGGCGATCAGCGCCGGAACGGCACCGCGCAGCACTTGCCAGATCGGGAAGTTCCACGGCATTACCGCGAGGATCGGGCCGAGCGGACGGTACTCGATGCGCGCCTTGCCACCTTCGACTTGCGTCGGTTCAGCGTCGAGCATCGCCGGGCCATTCTCGGCGTACCACTCGCAGAGCTTGGCGCATTTTTCGATTTCGCCGCGCGCCTGGGCGATTGGCTTGCCCATTTCCAGGGTGATCATGGTCGCCATGGCGTCGCTGGTTTCACGCAGCGCACCGGCGAGGGCGCTCAACAAGCGCGAACGATCCTGCAACGGCTTGCGCTTCCATTTGCCGAAGCCGAAAGCTGCGCGGGTCAGCGCGGCGTCGAGGGCCGCAGCGGATTCAAACGCGTAGTGGCCGATCTGCTCGCCCGTGGCGGGGTTGATCGAGATGGCGTGGGTCTGGCTGGAAATCTGGCTCATGGCTTCGTCCTGCATGTTCGTCGGATGAGCCTAGAGTAGGGTGGTGTTTGTTTTCTGGAAACTGAATAATAAAGATCGTTTCTTTCACGATTGGAGAATGACTGTGGATCTGGTGCAGCTGGAAATCTTCAAAGCGGTTGCCGAACACGGCAGCATCAGCGCCGCCGCCGCGCAGATCCATCGCGTGCCGTCGAACCTGACCACGCGGATCAAGCAGCTTGAGCAGGATCTGGGCGTTGATCTGTTTATCCGCGAGAAAAGCCGTTTGCGTTTGTCGCCGGCCGGGTGGAGTTTTCTTGAGTACGCGCGACGCATTCTCGACCTGGTGCAAGAGGCACGGGCGACGGTGGCGGGGGAGGAACCGCAGGGCGCTTTTCCATTGGGTTCGCTGGAAAGCACGGCGGCGGTGCGCATCCCCGAGCTGCTGGCGGCGTACAACCAATTGCACCCGAAAGTCGATCTGGACCTGTCTACCGGGCCCTCCGGCACGATGATCGACGGCGTGCTCTCCGGGCGTCTGGCCGCTGCATTCGTCGACGGCCCGGTGTTGCATCCGACGCTGGAAGGCGTGCCGGCATTCGAAGAAGAGATGGTCATCATCGCGCCGATCAACCACGCGCCCGTCGAGCGTGCGGCGGATGTCAACGGTGAGAATATTTATGCCTTCCGTTCCAACTGTTCCTACCGTCACCATTTTGAAAAATGGTTCAGCACCGACGCCGCCGTGCCGGGCAAGATCTTTGAAATGGAGTCGTATCACGGCATGCTCGCCTGCGTCAGCGCCGGTGCCGGGCTGGCCTTGATGCCGCGCAAAATGCTGCAGAGCATGCCCGGCAGTGCGACCGTCAGCGTTTGGCCATTGGCGGCGGATTTTCGCTACCTGACCACTTGGCTGGTGTGGCGACGGGGCACGGTGTCGCGCAGTCTGAGCATGTTTGTGCGCTTGCTCGAAGAGCGCGGGGTGGTGCGTGCAGAAGAGTAATTGACGCTTTGTGTCATGGCTGTATCTTGGTCGACGTTTCGCAATATAAAAAACTATACAGCGTAGCCATGAGGAACAAGGAAATGACCACAGCCCTGGGCGGTAAAGAAGCGGTCGGCGAACGTTTTGTGCTGGAAACCATGCGCCACGCGCAACAGTTGACCTGGAAAGCCGTCGACGCCATCGCCGCCGTGATCAAACCGGGCATGCTCGAATCGGAAGCGACGGCGCGGGGCAAGGAAATCCTCGCTGAGCTGGACATGGACCGGATCTGGCATCCGCTGCTGATCCGCTTCGGTGCCAACACGCTCAAGACGTTCAAACAGCGTTCCGATGGCGATCCGGTGTTGGGCGAAGAGGATATTTTTTTCATCGATATGGGGGTGGTCTGGCAGGGCCATGAAGGTGATGCGGGCGCGACGTTCACCACCGGTGCTGATCCGCAAATGCTCGCTTGCGCGGCGGCGGCCAAGGAATTGTTCGACCGCGTCGAAGCCTTCTGGCGTGAGGGTGTTTCCGGGGTTGAGCTTTATCGTTATGCCAGTGATCAGGCCGAGGCGATGGGCTGGGTACTGAACCTGAATATCAAGGGCCATCGGGTCAGCGATTTTCCTCATGCGATTCACCGGGGCGGCGATCTGGGCGATTTTGATCAGGCGCCGCATGCCGGCGTGTGGATTCTGGAAATCCAGATCGCTCATCCGTCGCGGCCGTTTGGCGCTTTCTATGAGGACCTGCTGATCTGAGCCGTGCTGATCTTCGGGGCGTGCTTTTATGTAGGGGGCGTGACAACAGGGCGCAGCGCTGTAGTTGTTTTTATATAGCGCCAACTTCGATGATGCCCGCCGTTTCCTAACTCCAAAGTCAAAAAAACAGGACGTCCAGCATGAAAGTCAGCGCTCGCAACGTATTCAAAGGCAAAGTCAGCAATGTTCAGGCCGGCGCGGTCAACGCCGAAGTGGTACTGACATTGGCTGGCGGTGAGCAATTGGTGGCCGTCGTGACCATGGAAAGCATCAAGAGCCTCGGCATCGCCGTCGGCAAAGAAGCCGTCGCGCTGGTCAAGGCGCCATGGGTCATGTTGATGACCGAGTCCAGTGACATCCGCCTGTCGGCGCGCAACTGCCTGGAAGGTAAAGTGCTGAGCGTGACCGACGGCGCGGTCAACGCCGAAGTGGTCATCGAGCTGGCTGGTGGTTCCCGGGTCTACTCGATCGTGACCCGTGATGCCGTTGCCGAGCTGGGCCTGGCCAAAGGTGTCAGCGCCACAGCCGTGATCAAGGCTTCGCACATCATTCTGGGTGTTCCGGCCTGACTTGATTTCGCAGTAAACAAAGCCGGGCTCTTGCGACAGAGTCCGGCATTTTTTTGCCCGTCAAAACGCCCCGTCAATACTGCGCGGCAGATTCAGCGGATTACCTTCACGCAATACCTCTGGCAACAACTCATCGGGAAACCCTTGATACGTCACGGGCCGCAAGAAGCGCTCGATCGAGGTCATGCCGACCGAAGTGAAGCGGCTGTCCGATGTAGCGGGAAATGGCCCGCCGTGCACGGTGGCGAAGGTCACTTCCTGTGGGTGGGCGAAGGCGTTGACCACGATGCGCCCGGTGCGCCGTTCGAGAATCGGCAGCAGGCGCCGCGCCAATCCCAGATCGACACTTTCAAGGTGAATCGCCGCGCTGAGCTGACCCTTGAACGAGCGGGCGACTGCCAGCAGCTCGGCTTCATCACTGACCGATACCAACAGTGCCGACGGGCCGAACACTTCGTTCGCCAGTGCCGGTTCGCTGAGCAAATGCTGCCCCTCGATTTCCAGCAAGGCCGCACGTCCGGCGAACGTGGCATCGGCCGGCGTGCCTGCTGCGATCACCTGCGCGCCGGCACCTTCCATCGCCATCAGACCCTCGACGTAGGCGCCATGAATGCCCGGCGTCAGCATTGTCCGCGCCGGTGCCTCGCTGACCCGTTTGCGCATGGCGCTGCGCAGTTCATCAAACCCCGCACCGCGGATGGCAATCAGGATCGACGGACACAGGCAGGCCTGGCCGACGTTGACCAGCATGCGCTCGATAAAGCCGTCGCCGATTTCGGCGCCGCGAGCCGCCAGCGCCTCGGGCAGGATGAAGGTCGGGTTGACGCTGGTCATTTCAGTGAATACCGGGATCGGATCGCAGCGCAATTGCGCGCGGCGATAGAGCGCCATGCCGCCCTGTTCGGAGCCGGTGAAGGTCACAGCCTTGATCAGCGGATGATCCACCAGCGCTTCGCCAATGGCATTGCCGCCGCCACGCACCATCGAAAAAACCCCTTCGGGCAAGCCATGCGCCTGCACGGCTTTACGAATGGCGCGGGCCTGAATTTCCGAGGCCCCGGGATGCGCGTTGTGCGCCTTGAGAATCACGGTGGCCCCGGCCGCCAATGCCGACGCAGTGTCGCCACCCGCCACCGAGTAGGAAATCGGAAAGTTGCTCGCGCCGAAAATCGCCACCGGTCCAATGGCGATTTTTTGCAGGCGATGATCCATCCGTGGGCGCGGTTGACGCTCGGGTTGCGCCGGGTCGATCGCCAGTTGCAGGAAACGGCCCTTGCGCACGACATCGGCGAACTGGCGAAACTGGGTGGCCGCTTTTGCGGCTTCGCCTTCGAGCTGGGCTTGCGGCAGGCCGGTTTCCAGTGCCGCGCGCGCGGCCAGTTCATTGCGCACCTCATCGAGGTTTTCAGCGATGGTTTCGAGAAACGCGGCACGCTCGGCCAGCGAGGTGTGGCTGTAGTGGTCGAACGCAGCATCGGCGAGTGTGGCTGCCTGATCAACTTGTGCCGCACCGCCGAAAGCGAAGTCCGGTTCGATCAGATGATCAGTCGCCGGATTCAGCGCTTTCATCGTGCCTTCGGTGGCCGCAACGTCCGCCGCGCCGATCAGCAAATGGCCGGTCAGATTCATTGCGCTTCACCTTGGGATTTGAGGTTGGTAATCAGTTCGTCGGTGCTGGCAATAACGTGCGCGAATGTCGGGCCGTTGAGTTCGTGGGCGGCGTGCATCATTTCCGCTTTGAAGGCCGCCGTTGCATCGCGCACCAGGGTGACGTGGTAGCCCAGTTCCGAGGCATAGCGCGCGGTCGCTTCGATGCAGGTGTTGGCCAGCAGGCCGACGATGATCACGTGGGTGACGCCTTGCTGCTTCAGGCGAAAATCCAGATCGGTGTTGGCGAAACCACTGGATCCCCAGTGTTCCTGAACCACGATGTCGCCGTCCTTCGGGGCGAAATCCGGGTGCCATTCGCCGCCCCATTCGCCCCGGGCAAAGTGGTGCATGTGCATGATTTTGCATTGGGTCGGGGTCGGGTGGTCCCAGGTTTCGTAGTCGCCTTTTTCCCAGCGATGATGGGGTACGATGACCACCGGAATCTTCAGGTCGCGTACCGTGCGGTCGAGTTTGCGCAGGTTGTCGAGCAGGCCATTCTGTTCGGCCATCGGTTTGATCAGCGGAAAGATCTTGCCGCCGTCCGAGAGAAAATCGTTGTACGGATCGACCAGCAAATAGGCGGTTCTGTCCAGCGGGTAGGAGGTATTCGACATGGCTGTTGGCTCCGGCAATTGAATTGATCGGTGCACAGGGCTTGTCCCGGCATCGTGTAGATATGATAATCATAGTAACTGTAAAAGAGGCAAGCCCTGATGGCAGTAAACGATAGTCGTCCTGACACGCTGTGCCCGATCTCCCGGGCTGAGACGATCGTCGGCGACCGCTGGACCGTGCTGGTTTTGCGCGAATTATTCATGGCCAATCATCGCTATGACGAGATCCAGGCGCAGACCGGCGGTACGCCGCAAATGGTCGCCGCGCGTCTGAAATGTCTGGAAGCGGATGGGCTGGTCGAGCGGCGCTTGTACAACGAGCGACCGAAACGCTACGAGTACCACCTCACCGCGAAAGGCGAGGCGTTCTACCCGGTAATCATTGCGCTGCGGGCGTGGGGAGAGACCTGGTGCAAGGCACCGGAGGAGGGGCTGGCAGTGAACATGACCCACAAAAACTGCAACCACGACGCCGGCCTCGGGCCGCTGTGCGATCACTGTGGCGAACCCTTGCGTCGGGAAGATCTGATCAGCCAGCCACAAGCAGCCTACGCCGCCGAACGGCAGGCGCGGCGAGAGGCGTTCAAAGGCAAATAGCCTCGATCACGGCGTGCCGTTGCGACCGTGCAGCACGTAGCCGGGACGCAAACTCAGGCGTTCGTAATAGGCCCTCACTGCGGGAAAATCCGGGTGAGCCAGTGGCGTTTCGAACCAGCGATTCACCGACAGCCCGATGGGAATGTCCGCCAGGGAAAACTGTTCACCGCTGACGTAGGCGCCGGTCTTTTCCAGTTGTCGATCGAGGATGGCCATGTTCCGCGCCCAGTCGCGGCAACCGGCTGACAGTGCGGTGTTGTCCTGATGCTCCGGTGACTGGCGCACCAGCGATAAAAACGCGTACGACCACGAGCGATTCAGCTCCGACGCTTGCCAGTCGATCCACTGATCAACCCGTGCCCGGGCTTGCGCGTCAGTCGGATAGAGGTGCGAACCGTCATAGCGCGACACAAGATAACGAATGATCGTGTTCGATTCCCACAGCGTGAAATCCCCGTCCTCAATCACCGGCACCATGGCACAGGGATTGAGCGCGAGAAACTCCACATCGTTCGTCGATCTGAATCCTGAACCCCAGTCTTCACGCTCGAAAGGAATCTGCAATTCAGCGCACGTCCACAGCACTTTGCGCACGTTGATCGATGAGGCTTTACCGAGTATTCGCAGCATTGGATGTCCCTTAGCCAACAGTCGTCAGGCCTGAAGTAATACCACACCGCAATAGACAAGGCCCGCACTGGGCGGGCCTTGGTTTTCATCGAGTCAATCTCACAGACTGCTCGCCAGTTTCCCGCCCATCATCCGCCGACGGTAAGACGTGTCGCGGTTGGCCAGCCAGAAATACAGCGGTGAGGTCACCAGCAGTCCCACCAGCCAGGACAGATCCGCGCCGTTGATGTGTGCCGACACCGGGCCGACGTACAGCGGCGTGTTCATGAACGGGATCTGCACGGCAATGCCGATCGCATAAGCCAGCAAGGCCTGCGGGTTGTAGCGGCCGTAGATGCCGCCGTCGACCTGGAAGATCGACTGGATGTCGTACTGGCCTTTGTGGATCGCGTAGAAGTCGATCAGGTTGATCGCCGTCCACGGCACCAGCACCACCAACAACACCAGCACCATGTCAACGAAGTGGCCGATGAAGTCCTTCGAGGCGCCGACGGCGGCAAAGCAGCAGGCCAGCAGCACGATGACCGAGATCACCGCGCGGCTCTTGGCGGTGGGGATCCAGCGGTAGGCGAAGGTTTGCACCAGGGTGATCAGCGACAACACCGCACCGTACAAATTGAGAGCGTTGTGGCTGATCACGCTGAGCAGAAACAGCACCAGCATCAGCGGGCCAATGGAACCTGTGGCGAGTTTGACCGCGTCCATGGTGTCCATGCCCACAGGCGTCGCCAGCACCGCGACGGCGCCGAAAATGAACGCCAGACTCGAGCCCAGCGCCGAACCCAGATACGTGGTCCAGAACGTCGACGAGACTTTCACGTCGGCCGGCAAGTAACGCGAATAATCAGACACGTAAGGCGCAAACGCGATCTGCCACAACGCCGCCAACGACACCGTGGCCAGCCAGCCGGACAGGTTGAAGCTGCCACGGGTGAGGAAGTCATCGGTTTGGATGTGGGTGAAGATATAGCCAAAACCGACGATGATACCGATCCCCAGCACCCAGGTGCCGATGCGATTGAGCACGTGAATGAAGCGGTAGCCGATGATGCCGATGATGCCCGAACCGAACGCACCGATGACGATGCCGACCGGTACTGGAACGCTGTCGACCACACCGTGCAGCGACTTGCCGGCGAGGACGATATTGGAAGCGAAGAAGCCGATGTACATGACGCCGGCGATCAGCACCACCAGCAACGCACCGAGGGAGCCGAACTGCGCGCGGCTCTGGATCATTTGCGGGATGCCCATTTGCGGGCCTTGTGCCGAGTGCAGCGCCATCAGCACGCCGCCGACCAGATGGCCGACGAGAATCGCGACGATGCCCCAGACCAGATTCAAGTGAAACAACTGCACGCCCAGCGCACCGGTGACGATGGGCAACGGCGCGATGTTGCCGCCGAACCAGAGCGTGAACAGATCCCTGACCTTTCCGTGGCGATCTTCGGGGGGCACGTATCCTATCGTGTGTTTTTCAATCAGCGGAGCGGAGGATGCTGCAGGGGTAGCCATGACGAACTCCAAGGCAAGGATGAGTACGTGGACGTACTTCGGCAAGCGCCGGCACGGGCGGCGCATTTCTTGTTGAAGTGATCATGTGCAAAGCGTCGCGAGAGATAAATTAGTAAGTTTGTTGCTTCAGACCTTAAAAAAAATATGCTTCGGCTGGCAGAGCTGTCCGGTATGTTCAAACCCTGATCTGTAGCGCCGTGCTCGTTGTAGGAGCTGCCGAAGGCTGCGATCTTTTGATCTTTTCTGGAGGTGCCCATGGCCGCCTACAACCTGCGCCAGCTCAAATACTTCGTCACCACCGCCGACTGCGGCAGCGTCGCCGAAGCTTCGCGCAAGCTCTACATCGCGCAACCCTCGGTTTCCACTGCGATCAAGCATCTGGAAGAAAGCTTCGGTGTGCAGCTGTTCATCCGCCACCACGCTCAAGGCGTGTCGCTGACACCCAGTGGCTCGCGCTTTTATCGCAAGGCGCTGGAGCTGCTGCGGGTGGCCCATGAGTTTGAGCAGAACGCCCTGGCCGACAATGATGTGGTCGCGGGGCAGATCGATATCGGCTGTTTCGAAACCGTCGCGCCGCTCTATCTACCGCGCCTGATCGCCGGGTTCAAGGCGCGCTGGCCGGGGGTGGAAATCCGTATTCGTGATGGCGAGCAACAAGAACTGGTGCAGGCCCTGACCGCCGGCAGCATCGACATGGCGATGCTGTTCGAACACGACCTGGACAGCACCATTGAAACCACGCCGCTGATGCCGCCGCAGCAGCCTTATGCGTTGCTGCCGGCGAGCCACCGCTTTGCGCAACAGGCGAAAGTCTCGCTGCATGATCTGGTGCTGGAACCGATGATCCTGCTCGACGTGGTGCCGAGCCGCACCTACTTCGTGAGCATCTTCGAAGAGCGTGGCCTGACGCCGAACATCGTCTTCAGCTCGCCGTCGATCGAGATGGTCCGCGGTATGGTCGGCAACGGTTTCGGCTTTTCGATTCTGGTGACCAAACCGTTCAGCGACTACACCTACGACGGCCAGCAAGTCGTGTGTGTGCCGCTGGTGGAAGACGTCACCGGTTCGGGATTGTCCGCAGCCTGGCTGCGTCGGGTACAACTGACCAAACCGGTGCAGTTGTTTGTCGATCATTGCCGCGAGGAGTTGGCCCGGCTGCACCCGTAAGTGCCGTCGAGCCGCTGTTCAGAGGCTGATAAAGCACAGCATCCGTTGCAGCATGGCATCGCACGCCTGCAGTTGACCGAGGCTGACAAACTCGTCGGGTTTGTGCCCCTGGTCCATGCTCCCGGGACCGCAGACCACCGTGGGAATGCCCACCGCATCAAACAGTCCACCTTCGGTACCAAACGCTACAGTGCCGAAATCCTTTGAGCCGCAGAAGGCTGAGATCAACTCCGCCGCCTGGCTTTGCGCATCGGTGGCCAACCCCGGATACGCCGACAAGGCACTGAAACGGATATCACTCTGCGCATTGACCGCTCGCATACGCGGCAACACTTCGCGTTCGGCGTAGGCTTTCAGTGCTTCGGCGACGAGGGCCGGGTCCTGCGAGGGCAGGGCGCGAATCTCGAAATCGAAACGGCAATCGGCAGGCACGATGTTCAAGGCCTTGCCGCCGCTGATCACGCCGGTTTGCACCGTGCTGTAGGGCGGATCGAAGCGCGCATCGTGATGCTCCGGCGCTTTCAACTGCTGGCCGAGCCGACCCAGTTCGCCGATCAGTTCGGCGGCGTACTCAATCGCGTTGACCCCGAGCGGCGCGTACGCCGAATGGCACGGATGGCCCTGCACATCGCAGCGCATCGCCAGTTTGCCCTTGTGGCCGAGCACCGGTTTCAGTTCGGTCGGCTCGCCGATGATGCACAGCAACGGTTTGATCGGGCGCTGCTGCAAGACCTTGAGCAACGAGCGCACGCCGAGGCAGCCGACTTCTTCGTCATAAGACAAGGCAATGTGCACCGGCAGGCGCAGCGGCGCTTTAACCAGCGACGGCACCAGGGCCAGCACGCAGGCGATGTAGCCCTTCATGTCCGCCGTACCACGGCCGAACAGTTTGCCGTCGTGTTCCGTCAGTTCAAATGGCGGCAGCGTCCACGGCTGGCCATCGACCGGCACCACATCGGTGTGCCCGGACAGCACGATGCCCGGTTGATCCACCGGGCCGATCGTGGCGAACAGGTTGGCTTTACTGCGCTCGTCGTTGTAAATCAGCGCACACGGGATGTCGAAACCTTCGAGGTAATCGCGAACGAATTCGATCAGCTGCAAGTTGGATTCTCGGCTGGTTGTGTCGAACGCCACCAGCGCCTTGAGCAACTCGACACTGTTCATCGATCATCCCCGGCGACGCCATAACCCGGTGCCCGGGCCGGATCGAGGGCGCGATCGATGTAGTCCTGAAGCTGCGGCTCATAGGCATTCCAGAGCTTTTGCAACTGGCCGATCGGGTCCTCATCGGCCCAGTCGACACGCAGGTTGACGATCGGCCAGGTCTGCTCGCCGACCACCACGACGGCGGCCGAATGCACCGGGCCGGCTTCACCGCCGAGCGCTTGTGCGGCGTGCAGGGCTTTGAGCAAGCGATCAGCGAGTTGACCTTCGCCGTCCTCAAAGGCGCTGACCATCGCTTCGATGACCGAACGCCCGGCGAGCATGTTGCCGGCGGCGACGCACTGTTCGCCGGTGACGGCGTTGTGCACGCCGAGGGTTTGCGCACCGCTGAAATGCGCAGTCTGGCCAAGGTGGTTGATCGCGGTGATCTGGCGGTACTGGCTGTAGCCGTTGCGGGTCAGGACTTTGTCCAGCGCGTCATCGGGGGCCAGGCCTTGCTCCATCAGCGCAAGGACTTCCGGGCCGAGGGACGGCAGGGTGATGTTCTGGCTCGACACGGCGCCAACACCCGGCAGCAGCCACGGGCAGCGAGCGCCGACGGCGATGCTGGAGGAACTGATGGCGACACCGAACTGGCCGGTTTCGGCGCAGCGGGCTGTGATTGAAAAGGTCATCTGATGAACTCCTTGTGTGTCTGGACTGGCCTCTTCGCGAGCAGGCTCGCTCCTACAGGGGAACGCATTTCAAATGTGGGAGCGAGCTTGCTCGCGAAGGCCGCGACTCGGTGTGATGCCTTACTCAGGAATCACCGCGATCACATCAATCTCCATCAGCCACTGCGGCTGCCCCAGCGCCGACACCACCAGCCCGGTGGAGATCGGGAACACGCCTTTGAGCCACTTGCCCACTTCCCCGTACACCGCTTCGCGATAACGCGGGTCGATCAAGTAAGTGGTGGTTTTGACGATGTGGCTCATGTCGCTGCCGGCTTCTTCCAGCAGTTGTTTGACGTTGCGCATCGCTTGTTCGGCCTGCGCACGCGGGTCACCCAGGCCTACCAGATTGCCGTCGAAATCGGTGCCGACCTGACCGCGCACATACACGGTGTTGCCGGCGCGAACGGCCTGGCACAGGTCGTTGTCCAGCGTCTGGTTCGGGTAGGTGTCTTTGGTGTTGAACATGCGGATGCGAGTGTGGGTTGGCTGGCTCATGTGAAACTCCTGAAGAGGGTGTGCCCCGGCGCAATTGGCGCCGGAGCGAAAAAAAGGCAATCAAGCGTCGACGGTATCGGCGGCTTTGTTGTGGCTGCTCGAATGCAGTGCGGCTTCACGCTGCTCGGCATCGCGGTAGTCCAGATACTTGCGCTGGGTGGCGATGTGATCGGCAACATGCTTGGCGTCGTGCCACACACCCCAGATAAACGACGAGCCACGGCGCGACTGCCATGGCAGGCCGAGGAAATACACCCCCGGTTCGCTCGACACACCACGCTGATGCACAGGCTTGCCCTTGTCGTCGAACGCCGCGACCTGCAACCACGAATAATCCACGGCGAACCCGGTGGCCCAGATGATCGAGGTGACGCCAGCCTTGGCCAGATCCAGATCGACCAACGGATTTTTCACGCACTCAGGGTCCGGATAAGTTTCGCGCGCCTCCGGTTCTTCCGGCAGATCGAGGCCGTTGCGCTCGATGTAGGCGTCTGCAGCATCCAGCAGCGCCAGATAGTTTTCGTCGCCACGCGTGAGGTTGCCGAGCAGATCCTGCTTGAAGGTCACCACGCCGTCATTGAACGACTCGGTGACGCCGACCAGGGTCATGCCGCGATGGGCCAGACCACGGAAATCGATGGTGCGACCGCCATGGGCGCCGCTGACTGCGATGGTCACGTGCTCGCGCCCCGGTTTCATCGCTGCCTGATCCCATTCGCCGAGCACGCCCAGCCACCAGCAGAAATCCCGGTTGCGGTAAGCGCGAGGCGGGCGGTCGTGGGCGCCGACGGACAGGTAAACCTGCTTGCCGGAGCGTTGCAGTTCATCGGCGATCTGCACGCCGGAAGAACCGGCACCGACGACCAGCACTGCGCCAGCCGGCAATTGCTGCGGGTTACGGTAGTCGGCGGAGTGGATTTGCAGCAGACGTTCGTCTTGCGGAGCAATCGCCGGGATCACCGGTTTCTGGAACGGGCCAGTCGCGGCGACCACGCGGTTGGCCTCGATCACACCTTCGGAGGTCTCGACGGTGAAACCCGGGCGACCGACATTGCGCACCACGCTTTTCACGTCAACGCCGGTACGGATCGGCGCATTGAATTTCTTCGCATAGGCTTCGAAATAGTCAGCCACGCGTTCTTTCGGGGCGAAACCGTCGGGATCGACGTCATCGAATTCCAGGCCAGGGAAGCGGTCGTGCCACGCCGGGCCGTTGGCAACCAGCGAGTCCCAGCGTCCGGTGCGCCAGCGTTCGGCAATACGATTGCGCTCCAGCACGAGGTGCGGCACACCGAGTTTGCTCAGGTGCTCGCTCATGGCCACGCCCGCTTGGCCGGCACCCACGATCAGCGTGTCTGTTTTTATTATTTCAGGGGTCATCTCTACATCCTTCCTAGCAAGGCAGTGGGATTCGGGCCGCTGTTGGCTTGTCCGTTTGGCTTGAGGTCAGACTAGGGAGAGGGGGGGTATCGGTAAAATATTATTAAGCTGGGATGTGAAGATAAAATTCTGATGCAGAGCGGCGAAAGCCTTTAAAAATGCGGGCTGCAGCTCTGGGCGCGGGAAGGGAGGGGCAAACCTGGCGGCTAAATTTCACGCTTGCTGTCAGGCGCTGCCCCAGGACCGGTGAGGAGTTTTTTCGCCGTCTCGGGTTCATCCGGCAATTGGCCGCTGAGATCCCAGATCTCGAGCATTTTGGCGTATTCGAAAGCGTGGCGCGGGTCGAGTTGTATCCAGCGCTGGAAGTCCTGGCGTACAGCCGGCGGACAATCGCCATCGTGCAGACGCATGCACCAATCGGCGGCTTGAACAGTGATGTCTTCGTCCATTGCGTTGAGGTCGGAAGGGGGCATGAGCGGGTTCCTGTTATCCGTATAACGCACCCTACTAAGTGAACTGGGAAAAAAATGTCAAAACGACGTGATAATTGTCCGGGCGCGTTTGGATGGCAACCGTCACGTACGTCCGCGCGGGTTGCTTTCATCGGTAAACATTCAAGCGAATGATGGCGCCGCAGTGTTCGGCAATGATGGACAGCCCGGCCGGGACAAACCTGGCTGGGACTGAGGGTAACAAAAAAGTCCGTCAAACGGCGGCTGACGGACTTTTCAATGCTGAATTTTCAGCGTTTGAGAAACGCCAGCAAATCCTCATTCAACGCCTGCGCATGGGTCACCGCAAAACCATGCGGCGCCCCGGCGTACACCTTCAACTCGGCGCCTTTGATTTGTGCAGCCGCCTGTTTGCCGGTGGTTTCGAACGGCACGATCTGATCGCCGTCGCCATGGATCACCAGGGTTGGTACATCAATCTTGGCCATGTCCGGGCGGAAGTCGGTTTCGGAGAACGCGGTGACGCAATCCACGGTGCCTTTGAGCGAAGCCAGCAGGGCGATGTTCAACGTTTGCGTGAGCACACCCTCGGAGACCTTTTGGCCCTGATTGGTGCCGTAGAACGGCGCGGCGAAGTCGGCGATGAACTGCGCACGATCCTGCAGCAGGCCGGCCTTGATGCCGTCGAACACCGAGGTGTCGACGCCTTGCGGGAAATCGGCTTTCTTGCCGAACAGCGGCGTCACCGCGCCCAGCAACACCAGCCCTGCAACGCGCTCGCTGCCATGCCGGGCGATGTAGCGGCTGACGTCGCCGCCGCCCATGGAGAAGCCCACCAGCGTCACGTCGCGCAGGTCCAGGTGATTGATCAGTTGCGCGATGTCATCGGCGAAGGTGTCGTAGTCATAACCAGTCCACGGCTGGTCGGAACGACCGAAGCCACGGCGATCAAACGCGATGGTGCGATAGCCACGGCTGCTCAGGTATTCCATCTGGTATTCCCACATGTCGGCATCCAGCGGCCAGCCGTGGCTGAACAGCACGGGTTTACCGCTGCCCCAATCCTTGTAGTAAATCTCGGTGCCATCTTGCGTGGTGAAGGTGCTCATGGAAACTCCTGCTTCAGGGTTCGATGCCGAAATGGCGGCATTCACTATCAGCGCAAAACGATCCGGCTACTTGTATGCAGGTGCTGGTTTTGCGTCGGCCCGGTCGTGGAACCGCGCCAGAGTTGTATGATGCAACTCAAAGCCGCCCGGCCGCCGACTGAATCGAGGGAGTACGTTTACGTGAAACGCAAAAGTCTGCAGGGCAATGCCTGCCCGGTCGCCCGCACGCTGGACCTGATTGGTGACTGGTGGTCATTGCTGATCATTCGCGACGCGCTGGACGGGATTCGCCGTTTCAATGATTTTCAGAAGAGTCTGGATATCGCCAAAAACATGCTCAGCGCGCGCCTCAAGGGGCTGGTGGAGCAGGGCATTCTGCAAGCGCTGCCAGCGGCCGATGGCGGCGCTTATAAGGAGTACGTGCTGACTGAGCGCGGCAAAGCCTTGCAAACCGTGATTGTCGCGCTGTCACAGTGGGGTGGTGAGTTCATGTACGCGCCGGGTGAGCCGGGTTCGGTGATGGTCGATGCGCAAGATCGGCAACCGATTCGCAAACTGCAATTGATGGCGGCCGATGGGCGTGTGCTGGCGCCTCAGGACGTCGCAACCCGATTGGCTGTTGAGCACTGATGAACGGCGACAACATAGGTTTGACGTCAAAATGATGGCCATCTAATATCGCGCCACTGTTTTGATGTCGCTGCTCAATTCCTGTCCTCAATAGAGAAACCTCCTCCGTGAGTAAACGCGCACTTGTGCCTCTGGCTGTGATTCTGATGCTGGCGGGCTGCCATTCCAATGTTCGGGATTCCTCCCCGAGCCTGCTCAAAGACGGTGTCCAGTTGGGCCAAAAGACCGTGGCTACGGATGACCAGCACGCCAAAGTCATCATGAAAGCCACCGGTGGTACCAATCCGGTGGAGTTCTCCATCAGGCGTGCGGATGACACTGACCGCCGGATGGAAGTGCTCGGCACCGTCGTCGATTCAGGCCGGGGCCAAGTGTTCGGCTGGATCGCCAAGCTTAATGAAGTGGCCAACAGCGCAACGGTCAAGCGCTTCCCGCAATTGGAGGCACAAGCGGATGCGGGCAAGCCTTTTGAGGTTTCGGGGTATTCGAACAGCCGGGTGACAGCGGGTATTTATACCTGTGGACCGCTGACAACGGTGTTCAATCCCGAGCGTGGCAAGGTCTATCAGGTGGAGTTCCAGTTCAGCGGTGAGCATTGCGAACAGCATGTTTATGACGTTACTCAGCCTCGGCAGCGCACGCTCGTAAAAAGTTGAATCGGCATGCACAACGCACTGAATTTATCGAAAAAAAGGAAACACCCTGTGAAACGGAATCTCTCTCTGGCACTTATCGTTCTGGCCGCCACATTGTCTGGCTGCGCCACTAATAAGCCGGTCAATGACCCATCGCTGGTCGGTTCATGGAAAGGTCTGCGCGACGAAAATGGCAAATGCCAGTTCATGTCCTGGAAAAACCAGTTCAACGCCGACGGTACGTTCTCCATCACCTTTTTCCGAGACGCCAGACAGACACAGCAATTGCAGACCGAACATGGCACTTGGGCAGCTGCCAATGGCAAGAATGTGCTGAGAACCAATGGCGTGGCTGTGCCTGATGTTTACACCTACACGTTTAAAGATGCCGATACGGTGCATTACGTCAATGTGGAGAAAGGTCCTACGGCTGATTGCCAGGAAGATTATGCATTTGATGAGCGCCGTGTCCGCGGCTGAGCCAGTCAGAAGCACTGCGGGGCTGCAACGGCCCCGTTTGTTCAATCCCTGATACAAACCCGACAAACGGTCGAAACGATTGTTTGACGTCAAAATGATGGCCATCTAATATCGCGCCACTATTTTGATGTCACTTTCGTCTCGAGGGATCGAACATGTCCTCACCCGCCCTCGTGGCGAGGTTGTGCGTAGCGTTGCTGTGCCTGTCTCCACTCCAGCTTGTCCTTGCGGCCCCCACACCCGGTGACACCGACCTTATTCGTGACCGCCAGAATCGCCTGCTCGAAGAGCAGCAGCGGCGCCTCGAAGAACTCAAGGACCTGCCCGGTAAAGACGCCAAGCCTGCACAACCGGCAGCCCCCACCGATACTCGGTGTTTCCCGATCAAAGACATCGAACTCAAAGGTGCGGACAGTCTTTCCGAGCGCGACAAGACTCGCCTGCTCAAACCCTACATCGGCGAATGCCTCGGTGTACCGCAGCTCAACGAGCTGCTCAAAGTCATCACCGATTACTACATCGAGAAAGGTCTGGTCACCAGCCGTGCCTACTTGCCACAACAGGATCTGTCTGGCGGGCACCTGAAAGTGTTGGTGGTCGAAGGCAAGCTCGAAGGCCTGAAAGGGGCCGAGAACAGCAAGCTTTCGGAACGCGAACTGGCCATGGCTTTTCCCGGTAAGGCGGGTGAGCTGGTTAATCTGCGTGAGATCGAACAGATGGTCGATCAGCTCAATCGCCTGCCTTCCAATCAAGCGAAGATGGAGTTGGCGCCAGGGCAGAACGTCGGTGGCAGCAACGTGCTGGTCACCAATAGCCCGCAGAAACCATGGCGCGCCGGTTTGTCGCGCAGTAACGACGGCCAGCGCAGCACCGGCGAGCAGCAGTGGGGCACCACGTTCGATTGGGACAGCCCGCTCGGCCTGGCCGATCAGTTGAGCCTGCGCGGTGGTCACGATGCGATGACCGACCACCAGCACACCTCCAACAACGCCATGCTCAATTACAACCTGCCGTGGGGCTGGTGGAATTTCACCTACACCTACAGCCAGAGTGAGTACCGCTCGCAAATCGCCGCCAATGGCTACAACTTCAAACAGACCGGCGACAGCGAAAACCATCAGGTTCGCGCCGAGCGGGTGATCCATCGCGACGCCGTCAGCAAGACCTCGCTCAGCGCTGGCCTGTCGTACCTGCGCACCAATAACTTCATCGAAGACAGCAAACTCAAGCTGAGCAGCAACCGCATCAGCGAAGCGCAGTTCGGCTTCAACCACGGTCGGCGTGTCGGCAGTGCCTTCGTCAACTTTGACGCGGGCATGCAAGAAGGAATCGGCGCGTTCGACGCGCAGGGCAGCCACGACCCAGGCCCGGGTGAACCGGATGCCCGCTACCGCAAATACACCGCGACCCTGAGCTATCTGCAACCGTTCAAGGTGTGGGGCGAGTCGTTCAGCTTCAGCAGTTTGATGACCGGTCAGCGCAGTGAAGACGTGCTGTTCAGCCCGCAACGCACCAGCCTCGGCGGCTCATCGTCGATCCGTGGTTACAAGGACCAGTCGCTGTCCGGCGACAGCGGCGGTTACTGGCGCAACGACCTGCGCTGGAGCCGTCCGGTGACTGTCGAGTGGCTGCAGCCGGTGTTCGCCGAATACGGCACCAGCCTCGGTTACGACCAAGGCGTGATCCAGAACAATCAGTACAACGGGGATCAGCACGGGCGCATGTCGAGCAACTCGCTGGAGCTGTTCGCCCGTGGTCAGCACGTGGCCGCCAGCGTGACGTTTGCCCATTCCCTGGAACGGCCGGACGCGCTGACCGAGCGTGAAGCACCGATCTATTTCCGCCTGGATTTCTTCATCTAAAAACAACTCTTCGAGATCATCGACATGGACGTTCGTCAGTACGCCTTTCTTGCGCTCCAACCTTCTGCGGTCGTGAAAGAGCGCGAGCGCTTTTTGGGCATGCCCAAGCGTGGGTTGGCGTTTCTGCTGGCGAACGTCATGTTCTGGCAACCGATGTGGGCGCAGGCTGACGGCATTGTCGTAGCCAACCCCAACACCTCACTGGACCGCGCCGGCAATGGCGTGCCGATCATCAACATTGCCACGCCAAATGCCAGCGGCCTGTCGCATAACCAGTTCCACGACTACAACGTCGGCGCGCAAGGGCTGATCCTCAACAACGGCTCGACGCAGAATAATCTCACCCAGCTGGGCGGGCACATCATTGACAACCCGAACCTGAAGAACAGCGGTTCGGCGCAAGCAATTCTCAACGAAGTCATCAGCGGTAACCCGAGCCAGTTGCGCGGCTACACCGAAGTGGCGGGGCAGTCGGCGCGGGTGATTGTCGCCAACCCGTATGGCATTACCTGCAACGGTTGCGGTTTCATCAACTCGCCACGGGTGACCTTGACCACTGGTAAACCGGTGCTCGACAACGGTCGGCTGGATCGCTTTCAAGTGGATCAGGGTTCTGTGGCCATCGAAGGGGCGGGCCTTAACGCGACCAATGTCGACCGCTTTGAAATCATCACCCGCAGCGCGAAAATCAACGCACAGATTCAGGCACAGAATTTAACGATCGTCGCCGGCCGCAACGATGTCAATGCCGACAATCTCAACGCCACTGCGCGGGCAGAGGACGGCAGCGCCAAACCGCAACTGGCCATCGACTCCTCGGCACTGGGCGGCATGTACGCCGGGGCGATCAAACTGGTCGGCACCGAAGCCGGGGTCGGGGTGAAACTCGACGGCAAATTGATTGCCAGTGGCGGTGATATTCAGCTCGACGCCAACGGCCAACTGAGTCTGGCCGACACCTCGGCCACCGGCGCGGTCAACCTCAAGGCTGCCAGCCTCGACGCACGCGGTCCGGTTTACGCCGGCACCAGCGTTAACGTGCAAACCCAAGGCAACCTGACCAACCGCCAGACTCTCGCGGCCCGCGACAGCATCAATCTCAGCACTGGCGGCCAATTGACCAACGCCGGCGCCATCGACGCCGGCGTTAACGCCGACGGCAGCCGCAATGCCAGCGGCGATCTGAGCCTCACCGCACAGAATCTTGACAACACCGGCAAAACGCTCACCGCCAGCCGCAATCTGACGGTCAGCACCGCGCAAACCCTGAACAATCAGGGCGGCACGCTGAGCGCTCAGAGCACAGCGGTCAGTGCCGGTTCTCTGGACAATCGCAACGCGGGGCATGTGCTTGGCAACGCTACGCTGAGCGTGACCGCCAATCAGGCGCTGAATACTCAAGGTCTGATCCACAGCGCGGGTAACCTGACCGGCAGTTTCGGCCTGCTGGACAACAGCAATGGTGAGCTTTCCAGCAACGCTGTCATCCAACTCAGCGCCGATGGAGTGAATAACCGCAGCGGTCAGATCCTTGGCGACCTGGGGTTGAATATCGATCTGCGTGGTGCGCTGGACAACCGTGACGGAGTGCTCGGCTCCGGCCAGTCGGTGAACCTGCAAGCTGCCAGCCTGGATAACCGCGATGGCGGTGTGCTGGTCAGCGACGGCAGCATGACCGTCCGTGTGCGCGGTGTGCTCGACAACCGCAACAAGGGCGAGATCACCGCCAAGGGCACCATCGACGCGCAAACCGGCAGCCTCGACAACCGCGACGGTAAAGTTATAGGCAAAACCACGCTGGCGCTGCGCAGCGACACGGCGGACAACCGTGCCGGTGTGATTCAGGCTGATCAGCAACTGACGCTCAAGGTCGATCGACTGGATAACCGCGACAAGGGCCAGGTCAGCGGCAAGGCCGGTGTCGCCTATACCGGCACGCGTCTGGACAACAGCGGCGGGCTGGTCAGTGCGGTCGGTCCAGTCAGCATTGAGGCCGGCGAAGTGCAAAACACCGCAGGGCGCATTTCCAGTCAGGGCGACCTGATGGCCACCATCGGTCTGCTACAACAACAGGGTGGTGCGCTGGTCGCTCAAGGCAATCTGAGCCTGACCGGCAAGAGCCTCGACAATCGCAACGGCGGCCTGGTAGGCACCACAAAAGCGCTGACACTGGCGGTTGACGAGATCGACAACCGCAGCGGCGAAATCTCCAGCAATCTGCTGCTCAACATCAAGGGCCAGCGCCTGGACAACAGCGACGGCGGAAAGCTGCTGGCCGGCACCGCTCTTGGCCTCAGTGTGGCGAAGCTGATCAACCTGAGCAAAGGCCTGATCAGTGCCAAGGGCACAACGACGCTGACCGGCAGCAGCCTGGATAACAGTGGCGGACGCTTCGACAGCCTCAATGGTCTGGTGATCACCCTCGACGATGCCTTGATCAACGCTCAAGGCAACATCAGCAGCGAAGGCACGCTGACGGCCACTGTCGGCCGGATCGACAACAGTGCCGGTACGCTGGGCAGCGCCGGTATCCTGCGGATCATCAGCGCCGGAGCACTGCTCAATCAGGCCGGTTCGATCAGCACCGACAGCACATTGACCCTCAAAAGCGGCACGCTGGATAACAGCCGCAAAGGCCTGATCTCGGGGGCGGGTGCAACACGTATCACCACCGGCGATGTCGACAACAGCCAGGGCGGTCGGCTGATCAGTGGCGCGACGCTGGAACTCGACGCGGCGCAGGTCAATAACGCCACCGGGCGGATTGCCAGTCAGCAGGCCCTTACCGCTTCGGTGCGCGGGCTGGATCAGCAGGGCGGTGAACTGTTCAGCAAGTCCGATCTGACCCTTGACCTGAACAACGGACAATTGAACAACCAGAACGGTTTGATCAACGCGCCTGGCACGTTGCTGCTGAAAAACCTCAACGGTGTGAGCAACAAGAACGGCGAGATCTCCAGCCAGCAAGCGTTTACGCTCGCCGCCAACGATCTGGACAACAGCAGCGGCAAATTGATCAGTCAACAGGGGCTGACCCTGCGCATTGCCCAAGCGTTGAACAACGTCAAAGGCGTTATCTCTGCCGCAACGCTGGGCAGCCATTCCGCCAGCCTCGATAACCAGGATGGCTTGATCAGCAGCCGTGGGCTCCTCACGTTGACCACTGACAAGACCCTGAACAACCAGCTCGGCACACTTGTCGCCGACGGTGAAATGACGCTGACCGCCGATGCGCTGGTTAACCAGCAGGGCAGCATCGCCGGCAAGTCTGATGCCAGCGTTCAGGTCAAAAGCCTGAATAACCAGGACGGTCAACTGATCGCCACCGGTGTGCTCAAACTGAACGCCGACACCCTCGACAACCGTCAGGGCGGTTTGCTCGGCTCGACCAAAGCCATGACCCTGACGGTCGATGAGCTGGACAACCGTGGCGGTGAAATCACCTCCAATAGCGAGCTGCTGATTACCGGTAAAAAACTCGATAACAGCGATGGCGGCCAGGTTTTCACTGGCAAGGTCCTGACCCTGACGGTCGATCAATTGCTCAACCGTAACAAAGGCATGATCGACGCGGGCACGCTGTTGAAGCTGCAGGGACGTTCGCTGGATAACAGCGGTGGCGAATTGCTCAGCCAACAGGACATGGGCCTGAGCCTCACTGGCGACTTCGCCAACCGTCTGGGCAAAGTCAGCAGCGAAGGGGGGCTGACCGTCAGCACCGCGCAACTGAGCAACACCGAGGGCAGCCTGTCCAGTGCGGCGGACCTGACCCTGGACAGTACTGGCAACGTCGATAACCAAGGAGGCCGGATCGTCACCGATGGCGCGCTCGTGCTCAACAGCACCGGTCTGGATAATCGCCAGAAGGGCACCCTCAGCGGCAAAGGCGCGGTCACGGTCACGACCGGGGCCTTCGACAACAGCAGCGGTTCGTTGAGTAGCGCCGATACCCTCAACCTCGTCGCCGCTCAGGTCACCAATAGCAACGCAGGCAGTATCGGTAGTCAGGGGGCGTTGACGGCTTCGGTCACAGGCTTCGATCAACAGGGCGGCAAGCTGTTCAGCAACACGCGCCTGAGCCTGGACCTGAACCACGGCCAACTGAACAACATCAACGGTGTGATCAGTGCGCCTGGCACTCTGTTACTCAAGCAACTCAATGGCGTCAACAACCAGGGCGGCACGATTTCCAGCACCGAAGCGTTCACCCTGAGTGCTGAAAACCTGGACAACAGCAACGGCAAACTGCTGAGCAATCAGGGGCTGATCCTGCGCATCGCTAATGCGCTGAATAACGTCAAAGGCCTGATCGGCGCGGCGTCGATCGATGTGCGGGCGGCCAGCCTGAACAGCAGCGGCGGCAATCTGGTCAGCCGAGGCGACCTTGAACTGACGGTCGAGGGCCTGCTGCGCAACGATGCCGGCGGGTTGATCAGTGCTGCACAAGCGTTGAACATCACCAGCGCCGACCTGAACAACCAGAGCGGCACGTTGTTGGGCGTCAGCGCGATCACACTCAATGCGATGGCGCTGAACAACCGCGACAATGGTTTGATCAATAGCAAAGGCAGCCTGACGCTGACCGCCACCGGCCTGGACTCCAGCAATGGCGGCGAAGTCTCCGCTGCCGGCGACATCAATCTTGTCTTGACCTCGTTGACCCAGAACGGTGGGCGCCTGTTGGGCGACAAAGCCGTCACGCTGGACCTGGCCAACGGCGACCTCGACAATCAGAACGGTCTGCTCACCGCCAAAGGTCCGTTGACTCTCAAGCGTCTGCGCGACCTGAACAACCAGCGCGGTGAAATCTCCAGCAACCTGAGTTTCGACGTCATCGCCCGGGCTGTGAACAACAGCGCTGGCAAATTGATCAGCGGCGAAAAACTGTTGCTGCGCGGCACCGCACTGACCAGCCAAAAGGGCTTGTTGTCTGGTTGGCAGGGGTTGAGTGTCAGCGGCGACAGTCTGGACAACCGCGACGGCGGCACGCTCTCCAGCAAGTTCGGTGATGTTTCGGTCGATCTCAAAGGCGCGTTGCTCAACAGCAGTGCCGGTGCGCTGGTTGCCGAGGGCAGCCTGGTGGTCAAGGCCGGCAGCCTCGATAACAGCAACAAAGGCATTCTAAGCAGTGGCGCAGGGCAGAGCCTGACATTGAACGGGGCGCTCAATAACAATCAGGGCGGGCTGATCGCCAGCGATGCGGCGCTGGATCTGGTCAGCATGGCGCTGATCAACGTTGGCGGCGCGATCAATGCGCAGCAGGCGATCAGCGCCACGGTTTCGCGACTGGACAATAGTGGCGGCCAGATCGCCAGTAACGACGCGATCACCCTTAATCTCAGCGGCGATCTCAACAACAACGGCGGCCGACTGGCCGGCGCGGGTCCAGTGCTGATCCAGGGCGTAACTGATCTGAGCAACCAGAATGGCCAACTCGCCAGTCAGAACGCTCTGGAACTGCTGACCGGGTCGCTGGATAACAGCAACAAGGGCACCATCGCTGCCAGAGATCTGTTGCAGATCACCGCCAGCGGCGCAGTGCGTAATAACGCTGACGGTTTGATCTATAGCCAGAACGCAGCTCTGCAACTCAAGGCTGCGAGTCTGAATAACGGCAAAGGCGCGCTGCAAAGCGAAACCGGCCTGACCCTGAATGTCACCGGCGATCTCGACAACCAGAGCGGTAAAGTCATCGCCCAGAACGGCGATGTGAGCATCAGTGCTGCCAACATCGATAACCGTGGCGGGATTCTGTCCAGCATCAAGGGCGCGCTCGAAGCGCGCACCGTCGGTGTGCTGCGCAATGGCTTTGATCTCAACAACAATCGTCAGGGCGGCATCATTCAGGCACAGGGCCTGAAGCTGTCGGCATTGGCCGGGCTGGACAACAACGGCGGGCGAATCTCCGCGCAAGCGGCCGATGCAGTCACCACCACGGCAGGTTTCGATAACCGCAACGGTGTGCTCTATGCAAAAGGCCTGGTGAGCGTCAGCGGCAATGGTCTGGATAACGGCGCCGGGCAGATTGCAGCGGAGCGCATCGACTTCGGTCTCAGCGGCGCGCTGAGCAACGGCGCGGGTGTCATTGAAAGCAACACGCAACTGAGCGTCAGAGCGGCCAGCGTCAATAACCAGAATGGCCGCCTGCGTTCGCTGGGCAACTCTGGCAAGACCGAATTCCAGATCGGCGGGCAACTCGACAACCGCAACGGCGTTCTGGAAACCGCCAACACCGACATGACCGTCAACGTTGGCAGCTTCCTCAATAACGGCGGGCAACTCAACCACGTTGGTCGTGGCAGGTTCGATATCTCCACGGCGAACGTGATGGGTGCCGGCGGCAGCATCACCACCGGCGGATTGCTGGAACTCAATGCCGATACCTGGAATAACAGCAGTGTCATCCAGGCCGGACGTCTGAACGTCAATGTTCGGCAGTTCAGTCAGGCCGCTAACGGCAAGTTGCTCGCTTCGGATCTGTTGCAGGTGCGCGGCGCGAACTGGATCAACGACGGTTTGATCGCCAGTGACGGCTTGATCGATATGCAGTTGAGCGGGGCCTACAGCGGCAATGGCCGGCTGTCGAGTCAGAGTGGGACTTACCTCTCTGCCGCACAGATGAACCTCGGTGCCGCTGGAAGCTTTGCGGCGGGTGCGACCTCGACCATCAGTGTCGGCGGTCAGCTCATCAATGCCGGACGCATCACCTCCAGCGAAGACCTGACCGTCAACGCCGGCAGCCTCGCCAACTACGGCACCCTGGGTGCGGCGCAGAACCTAAACATCAACACGCCTTCATTACTCAATGATCGCGGGCTGATTTTCAGCGGCAACGACATGACGCTCAGCGTAGGCAACCTGACCAACCAGAACGGTGATTTCTACGGGCTGGGGAATGTGACGATCAAGGGTTACGGGACCGCACAGGCCAGTCAGGTGTCGAACCTGTCAGGTTCGATGGAGAGCGGCAAGACCTTCAAGATTGACGCCGCCAACTTCGCCAACCGTACCTCGGGGGACGATGGGACGCAGAGCTTCGCTTTGAACCGTAAACTGGTCTCCGGTTTTATCGGCGTTCAATGCGGCGATTGTTCGGGTGGCACCTACGACGTCAACCTGATCGCCCACGAAGTTTTCGAAGGTGGCCAGGACAATGACACCACGGCTTCATCGTTGCTGACGGCCGGTAGCGATTTCATTTTCAACGGCGGTGAATTCCTCAACAGCAAAAGTACGCTCAGCGCCTCCGGCAACATCACTATCAATGCCAACAACATGAGGAACGTCGGTGCGGTCAGCGGCAGCATCGAGCGCACCCGAATCTTCCGTACCGGTGCGATCGACTCGGGTTCTTTCAATGTTTTCATGCCTGAGGTGGTGGCGTACAACCAGCGCAATAACCCTGACTTTCCGAACGTCTATTACATTGATGGAACGGGGAATTTTGCCCAGGGTGTCGTTACATCGGCAACGGGCCGGGAACCCGGTCACGACGGTGGACTGACACGAGTGGTTGTGATCAAGGACTCGGTGACGAACAAGTCTGTCGGCGATCTTACTCTGTCCGGCTATGCCTGGGGCAACACCAGCCCGCAGTCTCAATACGACCCCAATAACCTGCTCGAAATGCCGACCAGGCTGCAGGGCTTCACGCTGACCTCTGATAAGGAAGTCGCCACTGACGGCACCAGTCCCGTCGCGGGTCGCAATGCGGTCATCCAGGCCGGTGGCAATGTTTCGATCACTGCCACCAAGACTTTGCAAAACAGCGTGATCCACGAAGATTACGGCTCCACCGGAGGCTCAAACAAGGTCGGCAACACCAATGTCGGCAATACTGGCACCACCGTCATCCGTATCAACAGCCAACTGCCGCCGGACCTCGCCCAGCAGCAAGTCAATCCGCTGTCCCTGCCAGGCTTCTCACTGCCAACTGGTGAAAACGGCCTGTTCCGCTTGAGCGGTCAGGGTGCCAGCGATAGTGCGCCCGTGGGCGCCACGGGTCCGGCGCCAACCTGGACCGTGGGCGGGCAAAACGTCACCACAGAAGAGCACGTCGTGGCTGGCAGCAGTGGCGGTCCGCGCAATCTTTTTATTGATGCACCGCCAGCAGTCTCCGACAGCACGCGTGCGGTAGACACCTTCCATCGCACGCCGAGTGTGGTTCAGGCCGTGGCCAGTAAGGTCGACGTCAACGTGCCAGTGAATTCCGCCGGGCCGGGCATGAAAGATCGCGGCAACGACGCCAAGGAGTCGATTGATACCCGGCCGGTTACCCGTGTCACAGGCCTGCCGGATACCAAGGCTCCGTCCAACGCACACAAATACCTGATTGAAACCAACCCGGTACTCACCGACCTCAAGTCGTTCATGAGCTCCGACTACCTGCTGGAAAAACTCGGCTATGACCCCGACCAGAGCGCCAAGCGCCTGGGCGACGGTCTCTACGAGCAGCGCCTGATTCAGCAAGCCGTCACTGCGCGCACTGGTCAGGCTTTCCTCGACGGCCAGACCTCCAACGAGGGCATGTTCAAGTACCTGATGAACAACGCCATCGCCAGCAAGGACGCACTCAACCTGTCGGTCGGCGTCGGTCTCACCTCGCAGCAAGTCGCGGCGCTGACCCACGACATCGTGTGGCTCGAAGAGCACGAAGTGAATGGCGAAAAGGTGTTGGTGCCGGTGGTTTATCTGGCCCAGGCCAACGGCCGTTTGGGCCCGACCGGGGCGTTGATTGCCGGTAATGATGTGACGCTGATTGCGGGGGAGAACCTGGATAACGTCGGGACGTTGAAGGCGACGAATAACCTATTGGCGACGGCTGGAAAGGATCTGGTCAATAGCGGTTTGATTGAGGCGGGTAATCGTCTGGATCTGTTGGCGACCAATGATATCGTCAACAAGTCTGGCGGGATTATTACAGGTCGCGATGTGAGCCTGACTACCCTCAAAGGGGACGTGCTCAACACCCGGACGATAACGACTTCCGCCAATGCCACCCGATTTGGCATCCAGATGCATGACTATGCCGAAAACGCTGCAAGAATCGAAGCCGCGAATGACCTTACCGTTAAAGCTGCTCAGGACATCAACATTCTTGGTGGTGTCATGCAAAGTGGTCGCGACATGGCGCTGAATGCCGGTCGAGACTTGAATATATCCTCGGTGCAAGTATCCAACAGTGTTTACCAGGACGCGAAGCACAACAGCAGCGATGTGACCCAATTAGGCGCTGAAATTGATGCTGGAGGCGATTTCAAAGCTGATGTCAAACGCGATATCAATGTCATTGCCAGTCAAATCGATGCCCAGCGTGATGTGACGATGAAGGCGGTCGGCGATATCGTCATCACGTCGGCTGCGGATGAAGAACACTCACTCTCCAAAAACAAGAAAGTTACCCGTCAGGAAGATCATGTCAGCCAAGTCATGTCTGGAATTTCTGCGGGCGGCGACGTCAAGCTAGACGCAGGCAAAGACCTCAGCGTGATTTCAAGTCGGATTACCGCAGGCGACGAAGCCTATTTGGCGGCGGGCGACGAACTCGAAATACTTGCATTGCAGGACTCTGACTATTCGCTCTATGACAAAAAGAAAAAGGGTAGTTTCGGCAAGCTTCAAACCAAGCGCGACGAAGTTACAAAGAATACTCATATCGGCAGCGAGATCACAGCCGGAGGTGACCTGACCCTGAAAAGCAAAGGTGACCAGCGGTATCAGGTGGCGGAACTTGAAAGTGGCAGGAACATCATTCTGGAAAGCGGTGGCTCCATTACATTTGAAGGTGTGAAGGACCTGCATCAGGAAAGCCACGAGAAAACCAACAATAACGCGGCATGGGTGTCATCGAAAGGTAAGGGTAATACCGATGAAACGCTGCGTCAGACCCATATGACGGCAGGCGGGATAATAACGATCAAAGCAGTTGAAGGACTGAAGATCGATATCAAGGACGTCAACCAGCAATCCGTTAGTCAAACCATCGACACAATGGTCAAGGCCGATCCACAACTGGCGTGGTTGAAAGACGCTGAAGTGCGGGGTGATGTCGACTGGCGGCTGGTGAAGGAAATTCACGAGTCGTTCAAATACAACAACTCCGGTTTGGGCCCGGCTTCGCAAATGATCATCGCGATCGTCATGGCCGCAGTGGTTGGGCCGGCGGTTCTCGGAGCCTTGAGCGGAACAGTGGGAACTGCCTGGGCAGCAGGTATTGCTGCCGTTGCTTCCGGTGCGGCGACAAATGCCTCGGTTAGCTTTATCAATAATGGTGGTGATCTTGGAGCCGTATTTGCTGACATTACTTCTTCCGACGCTCTTCAGGGATATGTTATTTCCGGTCTCACTGCGGGGTTGACCTCCGCCTATTTAAACGACCTGACAGGCATAAAAGTCGACCCGATTACCAATAAAGTGATATCTCCGCCATTGACCACCTGGACGGGGGTGGGGCAATTCGCAGGAAGTCAAGTATTGCAGGGCGGTACGTCTGCACTGATAACCAAGGCACTGGGTGGCGATGCAAATGTCAGCGATGTACTCAAAACTGCGTTGTTCAATACATTGGCGGCCGTCAGCTTCAACCTTGTAGGTGATCTCACCAAGGATGTAATCGATGACGGATCTGCGACCAAGGTTGTCATTCACGCAATGGTAGGGGGGCTCCTGGCCGAGGCCACCGGAGGTGATTTTGCAACCGGTGCGCTGGCCGCTGGTGCAAATGAGGCACTGATTGGTTATCTGGATAACCTGGTCAAAGGTGATCCGAACCTCCTGACGATGAGTTCTCAAATCATTGGAGTACTGGCCGGTTCGGTTCAAGAGAATGTCACTGCTAACACATTGGCAAATGCCGCCTGGGTCACAAAGTTTGCTACGCAGTTCAACCGTCAACTACACAAAGAAGATAAGGACCTTGCCGCTCAATTGGCCGCGCGCAGTGGTGGCAAATACACGGCTGAGCAAATTGAAGCACAACTGCGATTGTCTTCCGTCAAGGGCACGAATATCACTGGGGGAACAGACATTGTCGTGCCAAGTTCCGGGATCTACGATACCGGTGGTAACTGGATTGATTTGGGCAACGGCATGTATTTGCAGAACTTTGCACCTGCCGATAGAGACATTATTGCCTTTATCAAAGAAAGTACTGGTGCATACAGTTGGGCGCTGACGGCCGAGACAGGATTCGGCTCTTTGAACGACAAGCATGATTGGACGAAGACGCCTAACGGATCGGGTAAAAGAGATCCATTGACAGGTTACCCATTGGATGAAAAAGGCGGGTATAGAGTACCTATTGTCATAGACGGCAACGCCTACACCCCGCGCTATTATTCTTGTGCAAGTACCGATTGCCTTACAGCGGGGGCGAACCTCGACTTTGGAGATGCAGCAACCCTTCAGTGGATACGCGCCGCCAATATCGACGCATTGAGCAATGCCGGCTGGTTCATGGGCGCTGCGTCAGTCCCGGCGGCAGGTTTGACGGCCACGCTGCTGTCTAACGGATCAACGCTGGTAGGATTGTTATCAGGCTATTTAAAGGGGCCAGAGGACTTCAATAAGTCGTTGACTAGCGCCGGGTTGAGTGCCGGTTTCGAAAAATTTGCTGTCGCCAGTGGTTTATCGAAGGAGGTAGCCAGCAAGGCATCGAATACTATTGGTATGACCGGTGCGTGGGACAAGCTCGCGGACAAGACGCTCGGCTTTTTTAAGGACTAGTGAATGTTGAGTGAACTCAAACGCTACAAACACGCAATTGGCCTGACATTATTGGTGGTCGCATTGGTTGCTGGCGTTTTACGGTTCAATGGGGACCGGGAGCGTTTCTTTGCGATGGTCTTGGGGCAGATATGGTTTGGTCAAGCGGTCTACAATTACTTGCGCGATGGTTGGGTCACTATTGGACCGGGAGGAATGGCTCCCGAAGATAATCCAAAGCACCGCGCGGTGTTGGCGGGAGTAGCGATGTTTTTGTATGTGCTTGTTTTTTTTCTCTTCTGAAGACAAAGCGAAAAGGGGAGGCTGTCCCTAGGGATCCCTCGTTCAGCTACTCCGATGCGTTCATTGCAACGGTCGTAGGCATGGCGACCCAGGGCAAAGGGTTTGGCGTCACCCTGACGGGCGGATTAGGCGGTGCCTATGTTGGAAGTGTAATCAAAGGAGTGAATAAATGGGGACAGACCACGTTTAGAAAACACTTTGAAACCGTAGTCTGTCCCCGTTTTCCTCCATCAAGCCATCCGACGTAGGTGATCTTGGTGTCGATCTCGGGCGTGGATTTGAACGCGTTGGCGGAAGTAAATTGTCCCCTTCTATGCACGGTGCGCCGAATTTGGTGCAGAACTTGCGCAGCGTTCAGGCAACCTATGAACTTGATAAAGCAAGTAATACATGGCAAACCATTACTATATTTCCAGCTAGGTGACTGCTTATGAACTACTTGCGTGTGGTTAATATTTTGAGGTCGGTATTTTCGGTAGAGGTAGGGCTGAGTGACTCGGAAGCTCAAAGTTTGTTAAGGCGTATGCTGGATGATCCGGAGCAGCGATCGAATATCGAGCGGGAACTTGAATCTCTTTATCAAGATGACTCTGTATCCTGGGTTTTGCTGCTAGACAACGATGACTATGTCGTATATCCGGCAGATGACGAGGCAGATGCCAAGGAATATCTCACATCGATTCTCTGGGATCAGGTTTTTCCAGTTGGTCCAAGTAACTGAGAAGTTAAAGGTGGCAGATTTGTTTTTTCGCGGAAAAGGATCACAAATCCAACCGAAATTAAATCCGCCACCTTTTTTTCCCATTTTTGTATTGTAGTGTAGTCCATCTCACATTATGTGCAGCGCATTTTTAAAGAGCTAAAAGAAGGGCTTTAATTGTGTCATTGTCGGCAATGATCATATCATCAGAAAAGTTGAGCACGGACGATTTTAAAGCCGTGCTCCTAGAACATGGCGGGTTCGTGAGTGCTGGAAAACCTTCTCGCGGTGGCGTTGGTGAGTATGATTCAGATATTTGGTTGGCCCTGCATTCAAGAGATATTCTTGATGAGTTTTATGATGCCGAAGATCAGCAAGAATGGCAGGATGCTCTCGGGGCTACTCCGCAGACAATGATTGAGATTAATCTAGATCATACTGAACACGCGAAGTTAATGTATTTGAAGGTTTTTTTGAGTTTTGCGAAAGCCTGGCCTTGTGTTTTGAATGACGTGGACGATTCCACCCTGTCCAGTAGTTCGGTTTGTGAGAAATACAAGAACCTTCTGGGCGGGTTATAAGAAGTGTCGCGATACAGGTAGCACGTCGCCGCGGGTTCTGGTGACGTTGGTTATTGAGACGTTCAAGTACCTCTTTTAAAGGATGGTGTCCAACTTCAGCAAAAAACGGCAACGCCAGATGCACAACACGCCAAAGTCATCATGAAATCGACAGGCTACACATACCCTGTCGAGTTCTCGGTTCGCCGTGCTGCAGATCCTGATCAACGAATGGAAGTGCTGGGTACTGTGGTGGATTCCGGGCGGGGCAAGGTATTCGGCTGGATCGCCAAAGTTAGCGAAGCGGCCAATAGCGCCACGTTCAAGCACTTCCCTCAGCTGGAAACGCAAGCCAATGCCGACGAACCCTTCGAGGTGTCAGGGCGTTCCAACGGCATGGGCACTGGCAATACTTATAGCTGTGGGCCGCTGAACAGTACTTTTACGCCGGAACGAAGCAAGGTCTACCTGGTGGAGTTTCAGTTTGTCGGGCAGGGTTGCGAGCAGCATGTTTACGATGTTAGCCGGCCGGATCAACGAATTGCTGTGACGTCCAAAAATTGAAAATCCCCCGCACGTAGCGACAAGCGGTCGAAACGTAAGATTGACGTCAAAATGATGGCCATCTAATATCGCGCCACTATTTTGATGTCACTTTCGTTTCAAGGGATCGAACATGTCCTCACCCGCCCTCGCGGCGAGGTTGTGCGCAGCTTTGCTGTGCATGTCTCCATTTCACTTCGCCGCCGCAGCATCGACTTCCGGCTGCGTCACTGATACCCGCTTTTTCCCATCCAGAGCATCGAGCTCAAGGGCGTCGCCAGTGTGACGTTACTTATTCCCCGGAACGGCCGGACGCGCTGACCGTGCGCGAAGCACCGATCTATTTCTGCATCGACTTCTTCATCTAAAGCAACTTCTCGAGATCATTGACATGGACGTTCGTCAGTTCGCCTTTCTTGCGTTCCAACCTTCTGCGGCCGTAAAAGACCGTGAGCGCTTTTTGGGCATGCCCAAGCGCGGGTTGGCATTTCTGCTGGCGAACGTCATGTTCTGGCAACCGATGTGGGCGCAGGCCGACGGTATTGTGGTTGCCAACCCCAACACCTCGCTGGATCGCGCCGGCAACGGCGTACCGATCATCAACATCGCCACGCCCAACGCCAGCGGGCTGTCGCATAACCAGTTCCATGATTACAACGTCGGCGCGCAAGGACTGATCCTCAACAACGGCTCGACCCAGAACACGATCACGCAGTTGGGTGGGCACATTGTCGACAACCCGAACCTGAAGAACAGCGGTTCGGCGCAGGCGATTCTCAACGAAGTCATCAGCGGCAACCCGAGTCAGTTGCGTGGTTACACGGAAGTGGCAGGGCAGTCGGCGCGGGTCATCGTCGCCAACCCTTACGGCATTACTTGCAACGGTTGCGGTTTCATCAACTCGCCGCGTGTGACCTTGACCACCGGTAAACCGGTGCTGGAGAACGGCCGGCTGGATCGCTTTCAGGTTGATCAGGGTTCGGTGGCCATCGAGGGCGCGGGACTCAACGCGACCAATGTCGACCGCTTCGAAATCATCACCCGCAGCGCGAAGATCAACGCGCAACTCCAGGCACAAAACCTGACGATTGTCGCCGGTCGCAACGACGTCAATGCACAAACCCTCAACGCCACCGCACGCGCCGAGGACGGCAGCAGCAAACCGCAACTGGCCATCGACTCCTCGGCACTCGGCGGCATGTATGCCGGGGCGATCAAACTGGTCGGTACCGAAGCCGGGGTCGGGGTGAAACTCGACGGCAAACTGATCGCCAGCGGTGGCGATATCCAGCTCGACGCCAACGGCCAGCTGAGTCTGGCCGATACGTCGGCTACAGGCGCGGTCAACGTCAAAGCCGCCAGTCTCGATGCGCGCGGCCCGGTCTACGCCGGCACCGCGCTCAATGTGCAGACCCAAGGCAACCTGACCAACCGCCAAACCCTCGCGGCCCGCGACAGCCTCAGCCTCAGCGCTGGCGGTCAACTGACCAACGCTGGCGCCATCGAAGCGGGCGTCAACACCGACGGCAGCCGCAATGCCAACGGTGATCTGAGCCTGACCGCGCAGGACCTCGACAACAGCAGCAAAAGTCTCACCGCGAGCCGCAACCTGACGGTCAACGCCGCATCTCTGAATAACCAGAAAGGTTCGCTTAGCGCGCAGAACATCGCCATCACCGGCGGCCTGCTCGATAACCGCAGCGGGCAGATTCTCGGTGACCTGGGCCTGAATATCGATCTCAGCGGTGCGCTGGACAACCGCGACGGCGTGCTCGGTTCGGGACGCACAGTATTTTTGAAAGCTGCCAGCCTGGACAACCGTGAAGCCGGTGCACTGGTCAGCGATGGCAACCTGATTGGCCGCATCAACGCCACGCTCGACAACCGCAACAAAGGCGATATCTCGGCCAAAGGCGCCATCGATCTGCAGGCCGGCACGCTGCTGAATAGCGACGGTAAAGTCATCGGCAAAAGCACGCTAGCCGTGCGCGCCGATGTCGCCGAAAACCGGGGCGGGGTGATTCAGGCCGACCAGCAGTTAACCCTGAATGTCGCGCAACTGGATAACCGCGAAAAAGGCGTGATCAGCAGCAAGGCTGGCTTGACCTACGTCGGCACCCGGCTGGATAACAGCGGTGGCCTGGTCAGTGCGGTCGGCCCCGTCAACCTTACCGCTACGGAAATTCAAAACGCGGCCGGACGGATTGCCAGTCAGGGTGATCTGCTGGCAACCATCGGCCTGCTGCAACAACAGGGCGGTGCGCTGGTTGCCCAAGGCAATCTGAGCCTGACTGGCAAGACCCTCGACAACCGTAACGGCGGGCTGGTCGGCACGACAAAAGCGCTGACACTCTCGGTCGACGACGTCGACAATCGCAGCGGCGAAATCTCCAGCAGTCTGCTGATGAACATCAAAGGCTTGCATCTGGATAACAGTGACGGCGGCAAAATCCTTTCCGCCAGCGACCTTGGTCTGAGCGTCGCCAAGCTGATCAACCAGAGCAAAGGTTTAATCGCCGCCACCAAAGGCGCGGTAACGGTTACCGGCACTACGCTGAACAACAGCGGCGGCAATCTCAGCAGCCTCAACGGTCTGGTGATTACCCTTGATGACGCGCTGATCAATTCGCTCGGCGTGATCAGCAGCGACGGCACGCTGACCGTCAACGCCGCACGCATCGACAACAGCAACGGCAGCCTCGGCAGTGCCGGCAGCCTGAAATTGACCAGCACTGGCGTGTTGCTCAATCAGGCCGGTTCGATCAACAGCGACAGCCTGCTGACCGTCAACAGCGGCAGTCTTGATAACAGCCGCAAAGGCGTGATTTACGGCCAAGGCAGCAGCCGGGTCGAGACCGGCGGATTCGACAACAGCCAGGGCGGCAAACTCAGCAGCGGAGCGGCGCTGACGCTCAAGGCAGGGCAGGTCAACAACGCCGCGGGCCGCATCGCCAGTCAGCAGGCGCTGGATGTTTCGCTCACCGGGCTGGATCAACAGGGCGGTGAACTGTTCAGCAAAACTGATCTGACCCTCGATCTGAACAATGGCCAGTTGAACAACCAGAACGGTTTGATCAATGCGCCCGGCACGCTGCTGTTGAAAAACCTCAACGGCGTGAACAACCAGGGCGGGGAAATTTCCAGCCAGCAAGCCTTCATACTCGCCGCGCATGACCTCGACAACAGCAACGGCAAACTGCTCAGTCAACAGGGGCTGACGTTGCGCATTGCGGCGGCATTGAACAACCTCAAAGGCGTCATCTCCGCCGCCTCGCTGGACAGTCACAGCGCCAGCCTCGACAACCACGAAGGCCTTGTCAGCAGTCGCGGCGTTTTGTTGCTCACCACCGACAAGACTCTGGATAACCAACTCGGCACGGTCATCGCTGACGGCCAACTCACTGTCAACGCCGATGAAGTGGACAACCGTGAAGGCAATATCGCCGGCAAGGCCGATGCCAGCGTGCAGGCAAAATCCGTCAACAACCAGAAAGGTCAGTTGATCGCCACCGGCGTCCTCAAACTGCAGGCCGATCAACTCGATAACCGGCAGAACGGTCTGCTGGGGTCGAGCCAAGACATGACCCTGACCGTCGCCGATCTGGACACCCGTGGTGGCGAGATCAGCAGCAACGGCGATTTGCGCGTTACCGGTAAAAAACTCGATAACAGCGATGGCGGCAAAATCTTCACTGGCAAAGCCCTGACCCTTACCGTCGACGAAGTGCTCAACCGCACCAAAGGCCTGATCGATGCGGGCTCGCAGTTCAACCTGCAGGGGCGCTCGCTGGTGAACGACGGCGGCGAATTGCTCAGTCAGCAAGGCATGCTGTTGAACCTCTCCGGCGCCTTTGATAACACCTCGGGCAAGGTCAGCAGCGAAGGCACGCTGACGGTCAACAATGCGAAACTGACTAACGTAAAAGGCAGCCTGTCCAGTGCTGCGGACTTGATGTTGAACAGCGACGCCAGCATCGACAATCAGGGCGGCGAGATCGTCACCGACGGCGCGCTGCTATTGAACAGCGCCAGCCTCGACAACCGCCAGCAAGGCAAGCTCAGCGGTAAAGGTGCGGTCACGGTCACCACCGGCGCTTTTGATAACAGCAACGGTCGACTGAGCAGCGCCGACACCCTGAACCTCACGGCTGGCCAGGTCACTAACAGTGGCGACGGCAGTATCGGCAGTCAGAACGCGCTGACGGCTTCGGTCAGCGGGCTTGATCAACAGGGCGGCAAGCTGTTCAGCAACACGCAACTAAGCCTGGACCTGAACCACGGCCAGTTGAGCAACATCGGTGGTTTGATCAACGCTCCGGGCGCACTGCTGCTCAAGCAACTCAACGGCGTCAACAACCAGGGCGGCACGATTTCCAGCGCCGAGGCGTTCAGCCTGATCGCGCAAAGCCTCGACAACAGCAACGGCAAACTCTTGAGCAATCAGGGCTTGACCCTGCGCATCGCGGCCGCGCTGGACAACGTCAAAGGCATGATCGGCGCAGCCACCATCGACGCGCGCGCCGCCAGCCTGAACAACAGCGGCGGCAATCTGGTCAGCCGTGGCGACCTCGGCCTGACCGTCGACGGATTGCTGCGCAACGACGCCAAGGGCTTGCTCAGTGCGACGCAGTCCATCGAGATCACCAGCGCCGAGTTGAACAACCGCAACAGTGGTTTGATCAACAGCCAAGGCAACCTGACGCTGACCGCCACCGGGCTGGATTCCAGCGACGGCGGCGAAGTCTCCGCTGGTGGTGACATCGACCTGAAGCTGACGTCCTTGACCCAGAACGGCGGACGCCTGGTGGGTGACAAAGCCGTCACTCTCGATCTGGCCAATGGCGATCTCGACAACCAGCGCGGCGTGCTCACGGCGCAAGGGCCATTGACGCTCAAACGTCTGCGTGACGTGAACAACCAGGGTGGCGAGATTTCCAGCAACCTCGGTTTTGAGCTGATTGCCCGCGCCGTGAACAACAGCGCCGGCAAAATCATCAGCGGTGAAAAGCTGCTGTTGCGTGGCACCGACCTGCTCAACCAGAAAGGCTTGATCTCCGGTTGGCAAGGACTCACCGTCAATGCCAACAGCCTGGACAACCGCAACAGCGGCACGCTCTCCAGCAAGTTCGCCGATGTCTCGGTCGACCTCAAAAATGCGCTGCTCAACAGCGACGCGGGGGCCTTAGTTGCCCAAGGCAATCTGCACGTCAAGGCGGGCAGTCTCGACAACAACAAGGGCAATCTGAGCAGTGGCGCAGGGCAAGTCCTGACGCTGGGCGGTGCGCTCAATAACAGCCAAGGCCTGATCTACAGTGGTGCGGCGCTGGATGTCGTCAGCACGGCGTTCACCAATGCCGGCGGCTCAATCAATGTCGAACAGGCGTTCACCGCCACGGCCTCAGGTCTGGACAACAACGGTGGCCAGATCGCCAGCAACGCCGCGATCACCCTCAACCTGAGCGGAGACTTGAACAACAACGCCGGCAAACTCGCGAGCAGCGGCGCGATGTTGATCAAGGGCGTCACCGATCTGCGCAATCAGAACGGCCAGATCGCCAGCCAGAAAACACTGGAGGCGCGCACCGCTTCGCTGGACAACAGCAACAAGGGCACCCTCGCGGCGAACGACCAGTTGCAGATCACCGCAATGGGCGCCGTCAACAACAGCGCCGACGGTCTGATCTACAGCCAGAAGGCCGGCGTGCAACTGAACGCAGCCAGCCTGCGCAACGGTAAAGGTTCGATCCAGAGCGATGGCGCGTTGACCCTCGAAGTCAGCGGTGACTTCGACAACCAGAGCGGCAAGGTCATCGCGCAAAATGGCAATGTCTTTGTCAACGCGGCCAATATCGATAACCGTGGCGGCACGCTGTCCAGCATCAAAGGTGCCCTGGAAGCGCGCACCGTCGGTGTGCTGCGCAACGGTTTTGACCTCAATAACAATCGCCAGGGCGGCATCATTCAGGCGCAGGGCCTAACCCTGGCGGCACTGGCGGGTCTGGACAACAACGGCGGGCGGATTTCGGCGCAAGCGGCAGACCTCGGCATCACCACTGCGGCGCTCGATAACAGCAATGGCGTGCTGTATTCGAAAGGACTGTTGGGCGTCACCGGCGCAAGCCTGGAAAACGCTGGCGGGCAGATCGCTGCCAACCGCATCGACTTCGGCCTCAGTGGTGCATTACGCAACGGCACGGGTGTCATCGAAACCGATAGCCAACTGAGCGTAAAAGCTGCCAGCGTCGACAATCAGAATGGACGTCTGCGTTCACTGGGCAACACCGGCAAAACCCTGTTCCAGATCGGCGGTTTGCTCGACAACCGCAACGGCGTGCTGGAAACCGCCAACACCGACATGACCCTGGCCGTCGGCGGCCTCCTCAATGCCGGCGGGCAACTCAACCACGTTGGGCGCGGCAAGTTCGACGTCTCTACCGCCAATGTCATTGGCGCCGGCGGCAGCATCGTCACCGGCGGGCTGCTGGAACTCAACGCCGACAGCTGGAGCAACTCCAGCGTCATTCAAGCCGGGCGCCTTAGCGTCAACGTCGGACAATTCAGCCAGACCGCCAGTGGCAAATTATTGGCTTCCGATTCCCTGCAGATCCGTGGCGGCAACTGGAGCAACGATGGCTTGATCGCCAGTGATGGCATCCTCGATATGCAAATCGGCGGAACCTATGCTGGCAGCGGCCGCTTGACCAGTCAGCGCGGCGCTTACCTTTCCGCCGCGCAAATGAACGTAGCGGCGGGTGGCAGTTTTGCGGTAGGCGCCACGTCGACCGTCAATATCGGCGGGCAACTCAGCAACGCCGGACGCATGACCTCCAGCGAAGACCTGACGATCAACGCGGGCAGCGTTGCCAACTACGGCACTCTGGGCGCGGCGCAGAACCTCATCATCAACACGCCTTCGTTGCTCAACGATCGCGGGCTGATTTTCAGCGGCAACAACATGACCCTCAGCGTCAGCACGCTAACCAACCAGAACGGTGATTTCTACGGTCTGGGCGATGTGGTGATCGGCGGGTATGCCGGCGCGGCGCGGGCAGCGGGGGTGTACAACATTTCCGGCTCGATGGAGAGCGGGCGCGGGTTTACGCTCAGTGCCGATGTGTTTGAAAACCGCACGGAAGGGCCGACGGCGTCGGTTGAACGCAAGCTCATCTCCGGATTGATTGCAGCCAGCTGTGGCGACTGTGTTGGCGGCACCTTCAACAACTTCCTCGCCACTCGCGAGACTTACCAATTCTTCGACACCGATACCAGCGCTTCGGCGATGTTCAACGTCGGCAAGGATTTCACTTTCCAGGGTGGCACGTTCCTCAACAGCAAAAGCACGATAGCGGCGGGTGGCAACATCACCATCACTGCCGACAGCTTGAAGAACATTGGCGCCAAGAGCGGGACCGTCGAAGTCACGCGTCAATACAACTTCGAGATGGGCACGGGCACCACGGCGCAATTCATGGCCAACGTGATCTTGCCGTACAACCAGCGTAACAACCCTGATTTCCCTTTTGTGTATTACGTCATCGCGCCGGAAGGCCTGATCCGTAAAGCGATCGCTAAAACCGTGGGCAATGGCATCGTCATCGTCGACGCCGAGACGGGCGAAAACGTCGGTAGCCGCAAGTATGGCCGAGCCATGTCTGGCTATACCGCGGGCTTTGAAACCTCAACGCCTTCGCTGTATGACCCGAATAATCTGATGGCAATACCGAGTGAACTGGCACCGTTCGAAAAAGGCGTTGCTGTCGAGAAGCCGGTGAACAGTACGGGAACCACCGATACCACGAACTCGCGCAATGCAGTGATTCAGGCCGGCGGCAATGTCTCGATCACCGCCACCCGGGAAGTTGAAAACAGCGTTATCCATCAGGATTACAGCTCGACCGGTGGCACCAACAAAGTTGCTGATACCTCGGTCGGCAACAGCGGCACTGTCGTTGTCCACATCAACAGCCAACTGCCGCCGGACCTTGCGCAACAGCAAGTCAATCCGCTGAGCCTGCCTGGCTTCTCTCTGCCGACGGGCGAGAACGGTTTGTTCCGTCTGAGCGGGCAGGGCAGCAGTGGCGCCACAGCCGGCAACACCGGGCCAGCGCCAACGTGGACGGTCGGCAGCGAATCGGTGAATGCCCAGGATCATATGGTCGCCGGCAGCAGCAGCGGGCCGCGCAATCTGTTTATCGATGCGCCTGCGCCGGTGTCCGACAGTACCCGCGCCGTCGATACATTCCACCGTACGCCAAGTATGGTTCAGGCAGTCGCCAGTACCGTCGATACAAAAGTGCCGGAGAGTTCTGCCGGCACGGGCAAGCCCGGCCGCGGTAACGACATCAAAGAGTCGATCGACACCCGTGCGGTCACGCGTGTCACCGGCCTACCAGACACCACGGCGCCGTCAAATCCGCACAAATACCTGATCGAAACCAACCCGGTACTCACCGACCTCAAGTCGTTCATGAGCTCGGATTATCTGCTGGAAAAACTCGGCTACAACCCCGATCAAAGCGCCAAACGCCTCGGCGATGGCCTCTACGAACAACGCCTGATCCAGCAAGCCGTCACCGCCCGCACCGGCCAGGCTTTCCTCGATGGCCAGACCTCCAACGAGGGCATGTTCAAGTACCTGATGAACAACGCCATCGCCAGCAAGGACGCGCTCAACCTGTCGGTTGGCGTCGGCCTCACGTCGCAGCAAGTCGCCGCGCTGACCCACGACATCGTCTGGCTCGAAGAGCACGAAGTGAATGGCGAAAAGGTGTTGGTGCCGGTGGTTTATCTGGCCCAGGCCAACGGCCGTTTGGGCCCGACCGGGGCGTTGATTGCTGGTAACGATGTGACGCTGATCGCCGGTGAAAACCTCGACAACGTCGGCACGCTCAAAGCCACCAACAACCTCTCCGCCACGGCGGGCAAGGATCTGGTCAACAGTGGCTCGATCGAGGCGGGCAACCGTCTGGACCTGCTGGCCACCAACAACATCGTCAACAAGGCCGGCGGCATCATTGCCGGCAAGGACGTCAGCCTGACCACGCGCACGGGCGATGTGATCAACGAACGAACCATCACCTCGATGGACGACCAGTACGGCACCGTCACCCGGCATCAGGACTTTGCCGACAACGCTGCGTGGATCGAAGCCGCCAACGACCTGACCGTCAAAGCGGCCAAGGACATCAACGTCATTGGCGGCGTGATGAAAAGCGGTCAGGACATGGCGTTGAATGCCGGGCGTGATGTCAATGTGTCGTCTGTGCAGGTCAACGACAGTGCCTCGCTGGGCTGGAGGGGAGCTGTCAGCAGTGTCACGCAACTGGGCGCCGATATTGATGCCGGGCGTGATTTCAAGGCTGATGCCAAGCGCGACATCAATGTGATTGCCAGTGAGATTGATGCCAAGCGTGATGTGTCGATAAAAGCCACTGACAACGTGGTCATCACCTCGGCGGCGGACGAGGAGCATTCGCGCTCCAAAAACAAGAACATGACTCGTCAAGAGGATCATGTCACTCAAGTCATGTCAGGTATTACTGCTGGGGGCGACGTCAAGCTGGATGCGGGCAAAGACCTGAGTGTGATTTCCAGCCGTGTTACAGCGGGTGATGAAGCCTACCTGGTTGCAGGAGACCGCCTCGAACTCCTGGCCGCGCAAGATACGGATTACTCGTTGTATGACATGAAGAAAAAAGGCAGCTTCGGCAAGCTTAAGATGCAGCACGATGAGGTGACCGACATTAAGCACATCGGCTCCGAAATCAAGGCCGGTGGCAACCTGACGCTGTCGAGCAAGGGTGATCAGCTATATCAAGTCGCCAAACTGGAAAGTGGCAACAACCTCACGCTGGACAGTGGCGGGGCGATTACTTTTCAGGGGGTCAAGGACCTCCATGACGAAAACCATACCAAGACCAACAACAGCGTTGGCTGGGTGTCCTCCAAAGGTCGCGGCAATACCGACGAGACCTTGCGCCAAACCCAGATGATCGCCAAGGGCAATATCGTTATCAAGGCGGTCGATGGCCTGAAAATCGACATCAAGGATGTGAATCAGCAATCCGTCAGCCAGACCATTGACGCTATGGTCAAGGCTGATCCGCAGTTGGCCTGGTTGAAAGATGCCGAGGCCCGGGGGGACGTGGATTGGCAGCGGGTGAAGGAAATTCACGAGTCTTTCAAATACGAGAACTCGGGACTGGGCCCGGCAGCACAAATAGCAATCGCCATCATGATGTCCTTCGTGATGGGGCCGGCAGGGCTGGGCTTGGTCGGCGGTGGCTTCGGTGGGGCAGTCGCCACAAGTCTGGCAACCACGGGCGTTACCAGCACCATTAATAACAAGGGTGATCTCGGGGCCGCTTTCAAGGAGACCTTCAGTGCCGGGAGCTTGAAAAATGCGGCTATTGCCGGGTTTACGGCGGGCATGCTCGATTATGCAGATACTAACTGGTTTGCGGCTGGTGGCAGTAAAACCGCAAATATCCTGACCAGCAGCAATATTACTGATGTCGCCATCCGCACGACGGGGCGCGCGATTATCTCCAGCGGTATTTCCACCACCATTGGTGGCGGTAGCTTTGGTGACAACTTTGGAGCGGCGTTGCTGGGTGAGGCGAGCAGTGTCGCCATGGCGACCGGGTTCAAATTTGTTGGCGATCAAACGATCAAATTCCCGGAAGGCGGCGTAGTAAAAGTTGTCGCGCATGCGCTGATGGGGGGCTTGCTTTCCGAGGTAACAGGTGGGGATTTTGCTACAGGGGCCGCGGCGGCCGGGCTGAACGAAGCGGCGATGAACGTCCTCGTGAAGTTCGCAGGCGGCAACGACCAAATGCAGGTGATGCTGTCGCAGTTAACAGGTGTGTTGGCGGCCGCTGCTGTGGATGGAGACTCCCAGCTAGGGGCGACCATCGCGGGGAATGCTACGACGTATAACTATCTCTATCACCGTGAGGTGAAAGAGATGCTGGCCGAAATAGACAGCAAAGACACCGATGCGGAAAAGCAAGCTGTTCGAGATAGATACGAAGCGCTTAACAAGCAGCGAGAACTGGATCGCGATGCGGTTTGTAGAGAGTCAATTGAAAGCTGCCGTAAAATTGCGAATGAGCTGGCAGACGATGATCGTAAATTCTCGGACCTGATCAAAGAATTAAGGACTGAAGGAAAGGGGGGAGAAGCTGCCTGGGTTGGTGATATTCAGGCGGGCAATTTGAACTCTACCGGTTCGATGGCTTCTGTCGTGAAGTCACTCAGCGGAGGTGAACTCACACGATTCGTTGCGGATATGGTCAAGCTGGGGATTGGCCTCATACCGGGAAATGCCTCGGCTAAGTCCAAGGAGATCGGAACCATAACGACGAGAATTACAAAAAATGAGACGCGCCTTGGTGGCCAGGGTGGAGAGCCGGGAATAAAAATCGTGTACAAAGACGGTACTGAGTTTGATATGACCCGAACGAGGGTTAAGGAAACGGAGTTAAATCCCTATGTTCCGGGAAAGGCCAGGCCGATAAGGTTCGAGGATGCTGTCAATAATAAGGGAGACAAGCGTGCACCAACCAAAGAGGAACTCGACTGGTTCAACAGTATAAAGTGGGATTGAAAATATGATTGATTCAGTAACTGGTAAGCGGGTTGTGGTGTGCATTGACAACATTTATGGACCCTACATTCGGGTGTCATCATTTCAGGACGGAGGGGCTATGGAAGATCTGCTGGATGAAAAATTCTTCGTCCTCTACTGGAAAGGAACTCCGGACGACTTGAAGGATCTGGGCGGGAATGAATACTATTTTGGTGGTGCGGCTGATCCCGTCAAACTGCAAACAATTCTCGACTCTATCGAATTTGAATAATTGGAATAAATGGGGACAGATCCTGAGGGATCCCCGATTTTTCTTACATAAAATCAAGAAGTTGGAATATTGAAGAGGCCTGCATGAGTCGGCAACTTGGTTTGCACCACACAAATACAAGAAACCGAACCCATGCAGGCCATCCGATTTTTGCACAAAGCGCTCGCTCAAGCACTGCCCTCTATCCATTCTCGTCGCCTGACATCACTGATGAGTTGTGTCAGTTCGTTACTGCATGGACATCGCCTGACACTGACCGCTCTTGGCCGTTTTATGAAGGGGCGTGCTTACCCCAAGCATTCGATCAAGCGCGTGGATCGGTTGCTGGGCAATCAACACTTGAGATCAGAGCGCCCATTATTCTATTGGGTGATGCTTCGTGCATTGCTGGGTTCGCTCAAGCATCCTCTGATTCTGGTCGACTGGTCTCGAATTGACGCCTCAGGCACAGCCTTTTTGCTGAGGATAAATGGGGACAGACCACGTTTAGAAAGCACTCCGAAAACGTGGTCTGTCCCCGTTTTTCCCAGGGACGATTACAAAGTATCAACAGTATTTTGATAAGAATGGCAGTCGTTTGAAATATATCGGCGGAAAGTGGCTGCCTTGGTGAGGTGCATAAAATGAGCGATGTTTTTTGTCCAGATATGGACGCCGACCTGAATCCTGAAGTAAGCGCTGCAGGCTTTCAGTTAGGCGTCAGCCTTTCGTCGGTAATGAAGTTGATAGGTCCTGTAGCTTGGTATGAAGACAACTCCGAGATACATGAGTTGCTTGGTAAAAATTCGGGATGGATTGGGGTAAAGAAAAAATCAGGTTGTCAGGGTAATGATGCTGTCAATCTGACGTTCAAGAATAGCTGCGTTCAACTTGTTTTTGAGCAGCGTGAGATCCTCTATCAGATAGTTGTAGGTGGAGCGTATTCAGGGGCGTTTGCGGGTGTTCGGGTCGGTGATGATTTGCTGGCGCTTCAGACGGATTTTGAAATTGACTTCAACGATATGGATGACGAATTTTTGATACTTGATAAAGGCGAATACATTTCTGGAATTAGTTTTGTTACTGATCATCGGGCATCTCTTTTACATTCGCCAAATCAAATCATAAAGCATATATCGGTACATGACTGGCGGTTTAGATAGTAGGCGGAGGTAAATGGGGGCAGGCCACGTTTAGAAAGTGCTCCGAAAACGTAGTCTGTCCCCGTTTTCCCCCCGGGATACGGACGTGCCAGTGCTTGATCCACCTGTTGCGCCTCCAGTGGTATCGGGTTTTAATCGAGTGGTTATTCAGCAGAAGCTGATTGATAGCCTCGGCGAAAATATCAAGTCGAATCCCTTGCGAAAAGAATATGAGCGGAAAGTCGCTGAACTTTCCTCTTATGCGGAAAGGATACAGCCGAACATGACGCAGGATGAACTCCGCAACCTCGCGACGGAAGCCAACCAGGCCAGGCGCCAGTTGGGTTTGGAATATAAGGACTTAACGCCGGGTCCACTTAAAGAGTTTATTTATGAGTTCGTTCTTGATCGCTACGGCGATGCGCTTGGCCCGACCGGTGATTATTTGATCAAGAACGGTCGCTCGTACACCGATATCATCAAGTCAGCAGTTCGGCCAAACCCGGATGTCGATACTTTGCTCGGAAATTTTGGCGAATGGTTGAGTAAGCAACCTGCCTCATATCTTCAACGCTATCAAGGCTCGGTAGGGCGGGGATGAGAATGGAATATATAGTTTTTCAGCATAAAAATGACCGTCGTTTCGTTTTGTTGTGTGATGAAAATTACAACCCCATCACAGAGGAAAAGTCGGGTCAGAGAGAACCAAGAAACAAGGCTTTGTATGTGAGTTTTCCTGGTGGATTTGCAGGGGTTTATGCATCGATAGAAAGCCCTGTTCTATTTGTTAATCGTAGCAAGGTGCTTTTCAGTGATCCGTCTTGGAGTGTTTCTGTTAGAAAAAATGGAAGTACAAATGAGGTAATATTTTCAGGCTTGAATAGCTCAGCATTTGAATTTGAGTATCCGGCTGTGGTACTTGATCCGATGGATCCTTGGTCTGAAGAACAATTTGACGATTTTTTTATCTGGTTAACGAACAAGCGCCATGATCGTGAGTTTATGAATATGTGGACCGAATAAAATAGAGGGGAAGATAAATGGGGACAGACTCTGAGGGATCCCCACAAATCTACTCCAGGCTCTGCGCCTGATGATGCACCTCAATCACGCAGAGCCGTCTCCAATGTTCCCCAGTCTTCGCTGCCTCCGAACTCTATGCATCTACGCCAATACTCCAGGCCAAGCCGCCACAATGAAAGCACTCGTCGTTCTCTAAAGCTGTTGCTCTGATATCGCCGCTCCAGGTTACTTTTGCGAGCCTGAAGCCCTGTTTATGATTAGCTCATAAAGCATATCGAGAAGTCAGATATAGTGCCCCTTGATTTCAGGAATTTAACTATTGAGAATCAGAGGCTTGTCAAAAGTTGGATTGATAATTTGCCTTCTGTCTCGAAAGATAAAATCATAATTCTGAGGTGATGTATGGGGATGTACATAGCGGTCGCGGATGGGGTCGGGAGGGCCTTAACCACGGGTGTGTTTGACTGTGTAGTTGAAAGTACACGGGCTTGTTATTTAGCGAAGGATAGCGATTGCCTGTTGAAGATTTATGAGCCGCTGGATGAACAGGGTCAAAGCTTTATTTCACTTCGAAACGTTGATGTGCTGTGTTTCAACGTTTTCTATGTCGCCTGTGAAAAAGCGATGAATGCCTTTCCTGAAAGTGAAATGGGACAGAATGTTCCTTTTGATCATCTAGAGGGTATTCTTTGGAATTGGCGCGAATTGTTGGATTTGATCCGCACAGATGTCAGGTACCGAGGATAAAGAGCGACAAGATCATAGTCCGCCAACTTTGTTGTCTACTGCTCCAGAGCGCAGACACGCAATGAGGATAATGGGGCAGGCCACGTTTAAATAAACGTGGTCTGTCCCTGATGGATCCCTGATGGATCCTTTTTCTTACAGCTTCCCGACAACCAAAGATGGGCTTAAAGAATTTATAAAAGGGCTTCGGAAATGAAACCTATCAAAGAGCTTGAAAGTTTGATCGCTTCTGGGTTTGGAACTTACGTTCGATCGATTCGGCATGAGGTATTGGGGGCGGGGCTTTACAAAATAGAGCTTGTTAATTGCAAGCTGTGTATGTTTGAGGATGGGGTGGTTGTCGAGTGGCTTACGACGCAGGAATGTATAATGTATTTGGATATTTTAAATATTAAAAGCCACCTTTCTGTAGATGTTTTTTCCCAGGCGGCTGAAGATAAAGATCTGAATGTTGTTCTGCCGTTGGAACTCATTTGTTCAAATCGGGATTTTGCTCTTGAAGTGCAGTTGCTTGTGTACTCTAGGCTTTTGATTGTTTTGAATAAACTATGGAGAGTAAATGGGGGCGGGCCCTGAGGGATCCTCACAAACCTATCCCAATGCCTGTGCTTGTTGATGTACCTCGTCTCGCAACGCGTGCTCAAGTCTCTCCAAGGTTTTTCGAGACGTTGAGCCACGCCCGCTGCACCAGTATTCCAACCCCAGTCGCCACAGCGACAACACCCGCCGACGTTTAAGGCTATTGCTTTGAAAGCGGAGCTCATGACCTGCTTCGCGTGGGATAAATGGGGACAGACCACGTTTAGAAAGCACTCCGAAAACGTGGTCTGTCCCCGTTTTCCCTCTCTGCGGAGATGGAACAAAAAATTCTGTATGGCCAAAGAGTTGTAAAAAATGGCAATGGAACAAAAAAAATAATAGGTGGCCACAGTGGGTTTATTGATAATTTGCACCCGGATTTTGCAGTGGAAGTGGTGAGCACTTATGCTGACGGTTCAAGGCAGGTGAAATTCGTAACTCAGTTCGAGGACGGTACTCTTTCTAATATAAAAAAGAGTACGCTGTTTCCGGAGAGTTGGACTGATGCGCAAACAATTAACGCCGTCAAGCTTGTTGGGGATACCAAGCCGGTGGCAACAAGGACTTCGGATGGAGCGTCTCTCTATCAATCCACGGTCAATGGCGTTAAGGTTGAGGTTATTAAAGTGGGTGATAACGTGACGGCAGGTTATCCTTGTGGCGCAGGTTGTGCTTCGGCACAAAGTTTTATGGGGCAATAATATGTATAAGAAATATGATGAGTTGATTGGTCGGTTTGCGACAGATGAATTTCCAATCGATTATTGGTCCGATGTCGCAATTGTTGAAGCTTCAGATATGTTGGACGATTTTTCCGAAGATGACTGGTCGATTCTTTTGTCGTCTGTAAGAGATAAGAGCGAGTACTGGGTTTTGCGCATGTGTGAATCAATGGGAGACGTTGCTGAAGAGCGAGCGCTTTATGTGTTGCTTGAGGTAATGTCTCGCGGAAGTGAGGAAGTAACGTGTGCGGCATTGGATGCCATTAGGTCCATGGTGAGCCTCGGTTTGGATGTGTCAAAGTATTCAGTTCCGATTAACGCTGCTATTGAAAGTGCAAAAATGACGAAAAGTAATGTGGGGCTGTTATCTGTGCTGGATCTGGAGAAAATGCTTTTGAAGAGGTGATTTTTTTGGGTGGTAAATGGGGACAGACCCTGAGGGATCCCCGATTTTTCTTACAGAAAATCAAAAAGTTGGAATATTGAAGAGACCTGCATGAGTCGGCAACTTGGTTTGCACCACACAAATACAAGAAACCGACCCCATGCAGGCCATCCGATTTTTGCACAAAGCGCTCGCTCAAGCACTGCCCTCTATCCATTCTCGTCGCCTGACATCACTGATGAGTTGTGTCAGTTAGTTACTGGAGTAAATGGGGACAGACCACGTTTAATCTAATTGGCTGAAACAATACGTTAAATTTCTCCGTCATTTTAGCCATGCGGCCCGCTAAGCTTTCAGTTCGACCAATTGAAAGGATTCAACGATGCCGCGTAGACCCCGAGTTTCGATGCCAGACGTACCACTGCACTTGATTCAGCGAGGTAACAATAGAACTGCCTGTTTTTTTACCGAGGAAGACTACCTTTTTTATTTGGAGCTTTTGGCCGAACAGGCCTCTAAAAATGATTGTGATATTCATGCGTGGTGCTTAATGACTAATCACGTTCATTTGTTAATAAGTCCTCATAATGCCAACAGCGCAAGCCTGCTGATGAAAGGTGTCGGCCAGAGATACGTCCAATATGTAAATCGTACGTATCGTCGCAGCGGAAGTTTGTGGGAAGGCCGATATCGTTCATGTCTTGTTGAGAGTGAACGATATTTGTTGTGCTGTTATCGATACATCGAAATGAATCCAGTCAGAGCGAAAATGGTAGCTCATCCGGCACAATATCGCTGGTCAAGTTACCGTATTAACGCACAATCAGAGCACTCGCACATAGTTACCCCTCATGCTCAGTATTTGGCGCTTGGAGGGCAGGGCGGGCAGCCGGCAGATGCTTACGCGAACTGTTCAAAAATGACTTAGGGGAAATGGGGACAGACCACACTTAGAAATACTCCAAAACGTGGGCTGTCCCCGTTTTACTGGTAGACGGGAAACCCTTGGGTCTTGGCGAAATTGATGCTGAAACGCCTAATTTCATTATCGAAGTGGCGAGCGGTACTAAAGCAGGGAAACAGGAGCAGTTGCTGAAATTCATAAACAATCCAACGCTGGGATAAATGGGGACAGACCACGTTTAGAAAGCACTCTGAAAACGTGGTCTGGCCCCTTTTTACCCTGAGCAAAAAGCCATCGAGGTTAGCAATAGACTGAGTGATCTAGTTCGTAATGCCGATAATCGACCGCCCGGAAAGATCCTTACAGTCAGCGGGGTATTGATTTTGCTAAACAGCTAATAAAGGATGTCGATAATGCTCTTGGCCGATGAGCGCTTCAGAAGTTTTGTTTTGTGGTTGGTTTCTTTGCCCTTCTTTTCCGCTCAAGCGCTGGAAGCTTCATTAAAAGAGTTAGGTGGCGTGGATTGCATTATTGATAAGTCATACTACGTATCCGCGTACGAGTTTTTAGGCAGCACCTTGGTGCAGGAAAATTCATTTGAACGTGTATTGGAATTTCTTCGAGAGTTCGAGTTTCTATTGAGTGAGAACTCTGAGCATCTGTACTATTTTGTTGAGTCTATAGTTGATCATTCTCTTGTCCGTGGTGATGATCTCGAGACTTTAATAAGTGCCGCCCCTGACAGCTACAAAACATTTTTGCGTAGACGGTTTTCGCCAAGATAGATTTATTAGTTGGGGAATAAATGGGGACGAATAAATGGGGTAGACCCTGAGGAATCCCCAATTTTTATTACAGAAAATCAAGAAGTTGTAAATGGGGACAGACCACATTTAGATAAAGGGAGCAAGCCGAGGCTTTAAAATTTATTCAAAAAAACGTCGTCTGCCCCCGTTTTCCCCACCAAGTCTATACGGATGGTCGATATGTTTATAATCCACGGCTATCGTCCAACCCTATTCCTAAAGGGGATTGGGAGCAGCATATTAAAAATATTAACCCGAGCGGAGTGTCGATCTCTGAGATAAATGGGGACAGACCACGTTTAGAAAGCACTCCGAAAACGTGGTCTGTCCCCGTTTTCCCACTCAGAGACATGGCTGGTGACCCAGTTCCGAAGCCTGGTGGAGGCTATTGGGACCACCTCAAAGAGATGAATGATCTACTCCGAGGATTGAGAAATCACACTGAAACTTTGAAAGGCGTAACTGACCCTGTGGCAGCGGCGACACGTCAACGAGCGTTGGATACTATTAGCCGAATCGAATCGGCCCTGAATGGTGCAGGAATATGACATTTCGAGAGTTGGAAAAAAAAATATTCGGTTGCTTGGTCACCAGAAGAGCAGATGTCCTCTTTGAGCGAGTGGTATCTGTCTGTTCGTGATACGGATTTTGGCGATTTTGAGGTCGGCGATGTATGTCGAGCTTTGAGACAGGATTTGTTTGTCGCTAATCTATTAACTATCGCTACGCGTTTTTTGTCAGAAGATGTTCTGGCAGGGGATCGGTATGATGGTGAATTAATTTCTGCACTTGCAGACATCAAGTCAGATTATTGGGTTGTAAATGTTGAAGCCGCCAGGGATACGATTGATGCTTTGCTTCGAGTACCGGGCGTCAGTGAGGATGTTGATTGTCTAAACGACACATCTAGGTTGGTAAAAACTATAAAGGCGGTCATTCCGTCTCTGATGGAACCCCACATATCTAATCGAAAAAAAGGGGGCAGACCCTGAGGTGTAAATGGGTGTAAATGGGGGACAGATCACGTTTAGACGGTATTCCGAAAATGTGGTCTATCCCGGTTTTCCCTTCATAAAACGGCCAAGAGCGGTCAGTGTCAGGCGACGTCCATGCAGTAACGAACTGACACAACTCATCAGTGATGTCAGGCGACGAGAATGGATAGAGAGCAGTGCTTGAGCGAGCGCTCTGTGTAAAAATCGGATGGCCTGCATGGGTTCGCTTTCTTGTATTTGTGTGGTGCAAACCAAGTTGCCGACTCATGCAGGTCTCTTCAATATTCCAACTTCTTGATTTTCTGTAAGAAAAATCAGGGATTTCTCAGGGACAGATTCGTTATTCAGGTCACTAAATTGAGAGGTGTACGTGGCTATTTATATAGAGATGGACAAGGTTTTGGAGACTGAAGAGTATGTGGAATATACGTTTGGCCGGGGCGGCGATGTAGGTCTGATACGGCTAGATAAAATAAAGGAAACTATAAGCGTCATAAAGGAATGCCCGTTGGATGTAAGCGGAAAATGGTCGGAAAGAGCGGGTATGAAGCTCGCTCGGCTCTTCGTAAAAGGCGAGTATCCTGATAAAACCCAGTGGGCTTCTTGAGAATGGATAGAAGGAAAATGGGATAAATGGGTACAAGCCCTGGGGGACTTCCCGTACTAATTGAGTTTGATCCCGGTTTGTTGCGTCTCTGCTGATTAGCGGAATAAGATGATTGATAATTTAAGCCAGCCACATAAGTCTGATTGAAGGTTACGTGGAACAGGTAGGAATGGGGGCGGGGGATCATAATTATGTCATTATCAGCGATAATCATTTCATCAGAAAAGTTGACCACAGACGATTTTAAGGAAATCATCCTGGCACAGGGTGGGTTCGTGAGTTCCGGCATGCCTCATCGGGGCACCTTTGGTCAGGGCGATTCAAGCATCTGGTTGTCCTTGCATTCAAGAGATATTCTTGAAGAGTTTTATGATGCCGAAGATCTGCAGGAGTGGCAGGATGTTTTAGGAGACACTCCGCAGGTAATGATCGAGGTTGATCTGGATCATACTGAGCACGCCAAGTTGATGTATGTGGAGGTTTTTTTGAGCTTTGCGGCGGCGTGCTCCTGTATATTAAATGACGTGGACGATGCTATTCTTTCGCGAAGCGCGGTTTATGCAAAATATAAAAACCTCTTAGGAACGCCATAAGGAAAGTGTCGGATTGGAGGCGGAGGATAAGTGGGGTAGATCACTTTTAGAGAATATTCCGAAAGCGCGCCGTGTCCCCGTTACCCTTTATTGCGTGTAGATTATAAATGACGAAGACTCTTTTCTATTATCAATCGCTTCCTGACTCGATGCCTGTAGAAGATGTGGCAAAGGAGCTACACGAACTGCTCATGGAGAAGTCTTTCTCTGGAAAGTCAAAGCATGATTTTTTAGTGGCTTTGTTAGAGCTCAGTGATCGTCAGTGGCACACCTATGAACCGTTGTGCGAGCCACTAAAGACTCAAATTAAAAAAGTCTTGATCAGTGAGTGGGATGGGTTTGATTTCGAATTTGCTGAGGGATCGATCGTCGTTGCGGCAGACCTTGGGTTGGCTGGACTGTTTGACTTTATATCAAGCCAGAATATCAGTGAGCTGTCCTCAGAAGTGGCTATCGAGATCGAAGAGGCAATTACTGAGTTGGGTGATAATATCGCTGATCCGTACAGTGGTATGAAATAAATGTGGGTAGACCTTGTTTAGCGAATACTTAGAAACGTCGGCTGACCCCGTTTTTCAGCGTTTTTGAGGTCAACGTAGCTTCATCGGAGCCTGAGCCATTTGAAATTACACATTCATTTCCCTGACAACCTCATCTCCGATGATTTGCTCAGACAGCAACGGATTCCCTGCTTTTGCAAGGTTTCAAAGCAGTTCGAAATTTCCTTCTCGGATACGGTCCCTGAATCATCCGGGATAGTATCGGGCTGGAGTCGTGAGGAACTGGAACGACGGGCGGTCGCCGGGGCGGGTGGTCAATACACTCACTATGCCAATAGTCTCATTACGTTAAGTAAAATTAGCGAAAGCCTTTACCAGATCATTGATCTTGAAATGTTCTACCGAAGCTTTGGTTGGTGCACTGTTTTCCGAGATGGACAATACGCACCCGCAGGAAATTTCTGGGACGATGAACCCGCGTAAAACTAAAACGCCCCGAACTTTGCCGGGGCGTTTTCATTTACCGGGCTGAGCCAGTAAGAGTTTACTGAAACGCCGGCACCACGTGCTTGATAAACAACTCCAGCGACTTCTTCTTCTCCTCATGCGGCAAGCTGTTATCACACCAGAAACTGAACTCATCCACCCCCAGTTCCTGGTAGTACTTGATCCGCGGAATGATTTCTTCCGGCGTACCGATCATCGCCGTTTTGTGCAAACTCTCCAGCTCAAACTCCGGACGTCCGGCAAACTTTTCTTCCGGGCTCGGCGCGAGGAAGCCATTGACCGGCGTTTCCTTGTTGCCGAACCACGCATCGAACGTGCGGTAGAACCGTGAGATCGCTTTCGCGCCGACTTTCCAGCCGTCCGGGTTATCAGCGGTGTGCACGTGGGTATGACGCAGCACCATCAATTGCGGACGCGGCACATCCGGGTTGTTATCCAGCGCGGTCTGGAATTTGTTCTTCAAATCGAGGACTTCTTCGTCGCCCTTCATCAACGGCGTGACCATTACGTTGCAGCCATTGGCCACGGCGAAGTTGTGCGAGTCAGGGTCGCGGGCGGCGATCCACATCGGCGGATTCGGCTTTTGGATCGGCTTCGGTACGCTGGTCGAGGTCGGGAATTTCCAGATGTCGCCGTCGTGGGCGTAGTCGCCTTGCCACAGTGCGCGGACCACCGGGACCATTTCGCGCAATGCCTGTCCTCCGGATGAAGCGGGCATGCCGCCGGCCATGCGATCGAATTCAACCTGATAGGCGCCGCGGGCCAGGCCGACTTCCATACGACCGTTGCTGATGACGTCGAGCAACGCGCATTCACCAGCAACGCGCAGCGGATGCCAGAACGGCGCGATGATGGTGCCGGCGCCGAGGTGGATGGTGGTGGTTTTGGCGGCGAGGTAGGCGAGCAATGGCATCGGGCTTGGCGAGATGGTGTATTCCATGGCGTGGTGTTCGCCGATCCACACGGTGCTGAAACCACCGGCCTCGGCCATCAGGGTCAGTTCGGTGAGGTCTTCGAACAGTTGGCGATGGCTGACGCTTTCGTCCCAGCGTTCCATGTGGATGAACAGGGAAAATTTCATGACGCTTCCTCGGATCTTTTGTTGTTGAGGCTACATGTGGGAGCGAGCTTGCTCGCGATTGCGGTGTGTCACGAGACACATCGACATCGGATAAATCGCTATCGCGAGCAGGCTCACTCCTACAGTGGAATTGTCCAGGGCTGACGATCAGGCCAGAACGGGCAGGGCGCCCATCTTGCCGTGGCAGTACACCAGTGGCCCGGCGATCTGCTCGGGGACGATCAGGTTCTTCACCGCGCCGACCATGATGGCGTGGTCGCCGCCTTCGTATTCGCGCCACAGCTCACACTCGATGATAGCTGTCGCATTGGCGAGGATCGGGTTACCCAGTTCGCTCAAGGTCCACTCGATGCCCTGTGCCTTGTCCTTGCCTTTGCGGGCGAAGGCGTAGGCTTCGCTCTGCTGGCCGCCGGACAGAACGTGGATGGCAAAGCGTTTGTTTTTGATCAGCACCGGGTAGGAATCAGAGCTGTAGTTGGGGCAGAACAGCACCAGCGCCGGGTCCATCGACAGCGAGCTGAAGGCGCTGGCGGTCAGGCCGACAATCTGACCGTCATCATCCAGGGTGGTAATAACGGTTACGCCGGACGGGAACGAGCCCATGACTTGTTTGTAGATGGCGGCATCGATCATTGGTCGGTCCTCGGGTGTGGTGCTGCTGTTTTTATGTGTTGTTGGTCTGATGGTATACCAGTATTCGATCTTTGCAAGGGCTTTTCAGCTGAACCGATAAACCTGCCGCGTTCGTCGGAAACTCAGCGTTTACAGGGCTTTCAACTGCGCCGCAGCCCGTGGTTTCAGCGAGGATGGCGGATCAGATAGCGCCGCAAACTACGGATCAGTCTTGTGAATTGTTTGGAATACCATAATATGGTCTGCATCTGAGGGGCGGCCGCAGAGTCCCCCCGGTTTGGCTTCATACAACGATAAGAACAGACAAACTCGAGTTCATGCATATGTCCCAGATGTCCCGGCAAGATCCGTTGATCGAGAACCATACGGTCGACTACGTCCCACTCGCGGAACGCCACGGGAAGGCCCGCGACCTGTTCACCCTGTGGTTCAGCACCAACATTGCGCCACTGCCCATCGTCACCGGCGCCATGGTGGTTCAGGTGTTCCACCTCGATTTGCTCTGGGGGCTGCTGGCGATTGCGCTGGGGCACCTGATCGGCGGTGTGGTGATTGCGCTGGCGTCGGCGCAAGGTCCGCGCATGGGTATTCCGCAAATGGTCCAGAGTCGCGGCCAGTTCGGCCGTTACGGCGCGCTGTTGATCGTGTTCTTTGCGGCGATCATCTACATCGGCTTCTTCATTTCCAACATCGTGCTGGCCGGTAAATCCATCGTCGGCATCGCCCCCTCTGTGCCGGCGCCGTTAAGCATTTTGATCGGTGCGCTGGCGGCCACGGCAATTGGCGTGATCGGCTATAACTTCATCCACACGCTGAACCGCATCGGCACCTGGGTGATGGGCAGCGCGTTGCTGGCGGGCTTCATCTATATCTTTGCCCATGACTTGCCGGCGGACTTTCTCACGCGCGGCAGTTTCAACCTGTCCGGCTGGCTGGCGACGGTGTCGCTGGGGATCATCTGGCAGATCAGCTTTTCGCCGTATGTGTCCGATTACTCGCGTTACCTGCCGGCGGGCATTGGCATTGCCAAACCGTTCTGGGCTACTTATCTGGGCGCGACGCTGGGCACGATTCTGTCGTTCAGCTTTGGTGCAGTTGCCGTGCTGGCCACACCGGAAGGCACCGAAGCGATGGTCGCGGTCAAGCAGTCGACCGGGTGGCTCGGGCCGATTCTGATGGTGTTGTTCCTGCTTAATATCATCAGCCACAACGCGCTGAATCTGTATGGCGCGGTGCTGTCGATCATCACTTCGATCCAGACCTTTGCCAGTCAATGGACGCCGAGCATCAAGGTGCGCGTCGTGTTGTCGAGCGTGGTACTGGCGGGTTGCTGCGTGGTCGCACTGGGCGCGTCGGCGGATTTCATTTCCGAGTTCATTGGTTTGATTCTGGCGTTGCTGCTGGTGCTGGTGCCCTGGGCGTCGATCAACCTGATCGACTTCTACCTGATCAAGCGCGGCTGCTACGACATCACCTCGATCTTCCGCGCCGATGGCGGGGTTTACGGACGCTTCAACCTGCACGCGATCATTGCCTATTTCATTGGCATCCTCGTGCAGTTGCCGTTTGCCAATACCTCGCTGTATGTCGGGCCGTACGCCAATCTGGTCGAGGGCGCGGACTTGTCCTGGCTGGTCGGCCTGGTGGTCACCGTGCCGTTGTATTACTGCCTGGCCACGCGCGGCCAGGCTGAGCAGAGCAGGGCGGCCCGGTTGGGTTACACCGACTGATCTGATCCGCTTCAGCACAATGCCCGGTCATTTGCCGGGCATTGTTGTTTCCGCATCCCGGCGGTCAATCAAATTGGCCACATCGATCCCCTTTTGGCCCATCCCCCACTGTGCTCCGTCTACGCTGTCAGCAAGAATCAAAGCCACAACCAGACGCTGAACCTTTTTTTACCCCGGCTACCTTTACAGCCGCTGCCGTGTACAGAACATAAAAACCATCGAACTCACGCTGCTTTTTGGGGAACAACCATGGTCACGATGAAACGTATTCTGGGTGCCACAGTGTGTGGGCTGACGCTGCTGGCCGGCGCGGTTCAAGCCGAGCAACGCGAATTGCGCGTGTACAACTGGGCGGACTACATCCTGCCGTCCGTGCCCAAGGATTTCGCCGCGAAAAGCGGCATCAAAGTGACCTGGGACACCTTCGACACCAACGAATCCCTGGAAGCCAAACTGCTGACCGGCAACTCCGGTTACGACTTGGTGGTGCCGTCGAACCAGTTCCTTGAAACGCAGATCAAGGCTGGCGTGTTTCAGAAACTGGATAAATCGAAACTGCCGAACTGGAGCCACCAGGATCCGGAACTGTTGAAACTGCTGGGCAAGAACGATCCGGGCAACCAGTACGGCGTCCCGTACATGGTCGGCACCGTATTGATCGGCTTCAACCCGGCCAAGGTCAAAGCGGCACTGGGCGACAACGCGCCGGTAGACAGTTGGGATCTGGTGTTCAAACCGGAGAACATGGAAAAGCTCAAATCCTGCGGCGTGGCGATGCTTGATTCGCCAACGGAAATCCTGCCGCTGGCCCTGCATTACCTGGGCCTCGACCCGAACAGCCAGAACCCCGCCGACTATGAAAAAGCCAAGGAGCTGATGCTCAAGGTTCGCCCCTACGTGACCTATTTCAACTCGGCCAAATACATGACCGACATTGCCAACGGCGACATCTGTGTGGCCATCGGTTACTCCGGCAGCTTCTACCAGTTCGGCAACCGCGCCAAAGAAGCCGGCAACGGTGTAGTCGTTGATTGGCGTCTGCCGAAGGAAGGCGCGCCGATCTGGTTCGACACCTTTGCGATTCCGAAGAGCGCGAAGAACGTCGCCGAGGCCCATGAATTCCTCAACAACCTGCTCGACCCGAAAGTGATCGCACCGATCAGCGACTTCCTCGGCTACCCGAATGCGAACAAGGATTCGATGCCGCTGATCAACAAGGAAATCACCGGCAACCCGAACCTGACGCCGACACCTGAAGCGCTGAAAAACCTCTACGTCGTGCAACCGTTGCCGCAGAAAATCGAGCGTGTACGCACACGCGTGTGGACCAACATCAAGTCCGATAAATAACCCACATCCCCCTGTAGGAGCTGCCGCAGGCTGCGATCTTTTGATCTTGTTTTAGAAAGTCAAAGTCAAAAGATCGCAGCCTGCGGCAGCTCCTACAGAGGTTGTTTCTGGTCTTGTTTGCGAGTAATGGCGAGACTCAACAGGACCGAACCCAGAATCACCCCGCCCACCACCGCCAACGACCATTCCACCGGCATGTGCAGCCACGGCAGCAACACCATCTTGCCGCCGATAAACACCAGCACAATCGCCAGCCCATACTTGAGCAAGTGAAAGCGGTCCGCCATGTCCGCCAGCAGGAAATACAGCGCGCGCAATCCCATGATCGCGAAGATATTCGAAGTGAACACAATGAACGGATCAGTCGTCACGGCGAAGATTGCCGGGATGCTGTCGACCGCAAACATCAGGTCACTGGCCTCAATCAGCACCAGTACCAGGAACATCGGAGTCGCCCAGCGCACGCCGTTCTGCAGGACGAAAAAGCGTTCGCCATGAAAGCTACTGGTGATGCGCATATGTCCGCGCACCCAGCGCAGCAACGGATTCTTGTCCAGGTCCGGCTGGTGCTCGGCAAACACCAGCATCTTGATCCCGGTGAAGATCAGGAACACCCCGAACGCATACAGCAGCCATTCGAACTGGGAAACCAGCCAGACACCGGCAAAAATCATCACCGCGCGCATCACGATGGCCCCGAGCACGCCATACAGCAACACCCGCCGCTGAAGCTCCGGCGGCACGGCGAAGTAGCTGAAGATCATCACGAAGACGAACATGTTGTCGATCGACAGCGATTGCTCGATCAGATATCCAGTGAGGAATTCGAGGGTTTTCTGCCGGGCGGTGTCAGCGCCGAACGCGCCGTGCAGATACCACCAGAGCAGCGCCGCGAAACTCAGTGCCAGCAAGCACCAGGCGATGACCCAGGACAAGGCTTCGCGCACTGACACCCGATGCGCCTTGCGCCCCCCGAAGACGAACAGGTCCAATGCCAGCATGGCAAGCACGAAGACGATGAAGGCGCCCCACATCCACGGTTCGCCGATATTGATGTTTGTGGCTGGCATGTCACGCTCCCTGTCTATTATTGGATTGGGGTCAGACGAGGCCATGCTAGCGACGAGTTTGCGGCAAAGAAAAATCGTTTATTTCTGCGCAACAGTTCGTTAAAAACGAACTATCCGCCCTCGTTAACAGCTCGGGCACTTTTTACGGAGCAATGTTTTCAGCGATGAATACCGACATTCTCGAACCTCAAGCGGTGTGCAGTCCGATTACCAGCAGCGCGATTTTCATTGTCGCGACATTGAATGCAGGAGCTGAAGCCGCGCAAACCGTCAAAGACTGGTGCGGCGATGTCGCCGGGCTGGTGCGTTCGGTTGGCAAGCGCGTACCGACGGGCAATCTGACGTGCATCTGCGGCTTTTCCTCGAATGCCTGGGATCGCCTGTTTGGCAGTCCGCGTCCGGCGTCGCTGCACGGTTTTCGCGAGTTTGGCGGGGAAGGGCGGCACGCTCCGGCAACCCCGGGTGACCTTTTGCTGCACATCCGCGCCGATCAAATGGACCTGTGTTTTGAGCTGGCCACACAGATCATGGCGGCCCTCGGTGAGGCGGTGACGGTGGTCGATGAGGTGCAGGGTTTCCGCTATTTCGACATGCGCAGCATCATTGGTTTCGTCGACGGCACGGAAAACCCGGTCGGGCGCAAAGCGGTCAATTTCACCATCGTCGGTGATGAAGACCCGGACTTCAGCGGTGGCAGTTATGTGCTGGTGCAAAAGTACCTGCACAACATGAGCGTCTGGAACGGCTTGAGCGTCGAGGCGCAGGAGCGGGTGATTGGTCGCACGAAACTCTCCGATATCGAACTGGACGATGCCGTCAAACCGAGCAACTCGCACAGCGCGCTGACCACCATCACCAACGCCCAAGGCGAGGAAGTGAAAATCCTCCGGGACAACATGCCGTTCGGCCGTCCGGGAGCCGGGGAGTTCGGCACCTTCTTTATCGGCTATGCGCGCTCGCCCGAGCCGATGGAGCAGATGCTGGAAAACATGTTCGTCGGCAAGCCGCCGGGCAACTACGACAAGTTGTTGGACTTCAGCACGGCGGTCACCGGAAGTCTGTATTTCGTGCCGTCGGCGGATCTGCTGGAAGAATTGGCGGATCGCTGATCAGCGAAAAAACTCGCCGGGCGTCTCGCCGAACTGTTGGCGAAACGCCGCAATAAACGCCGACGTCGATTCATAACCGCAGGCCAGCGCGACGTCGGTGACGCGCTCCCCTTTCTCCAACGGTGTCAGCGCACCGAGCAGGCGCAAGCGCTGGCGCCAGGCGCGGAAGGTCAGGCCGGTGTCGCGCAGAAACAGGCGCGTAAGGGTCTTTTCGGTGACGCCGAACTTCTCGCTCCAGTGGCTCAGCGTGGTCTGCTGTTCCGGGTGTTGTTCAAGGCTCTGGTAGATCTGCTTTAAGCGGGTGTCTTGCGGCAGCGGCAGCATCAGGTCGATCTGCGGCGCTTCGGCCAGTTGATCGAGGATCACTTGGGCGAGACGTCCGTGCGGGCCACTCGGGTCGTATTCCACCGGGACCTGACTGAACGCGCGGATCAGTTCCCTGAGCAGATCGCTGACGCCGAGCACATGACAGCGCTCGATTGCCCATCCGGCGACGCTGCAATCGATGTAGAGGCTGCGCATTTCCGTGTGCGGCGAGCTGAATACCCGATGCGGCACGCCCGCCGGGATCCACACGGCGCGCTCCGGCGGGGCGACAAAGCGGCCGACGCTGGTCTGGATTTCGAGCACGCCCTGAATCGCATAGGACAACTGTACCCACGGGTGACTGTGACGCCGGGTCAGGGCGCGATTGGGCAGTGATTCGGTGCGCCCGTACAGTGGGCGCGGCAGGCTGGGCAGCCCGGGAATGCTGCGCCGCACGCTTTTGTCATGTCCTTTAGGCGGCATCTTGTGGCCCTTCGGCGTTAGTCGGTAATTGGCAGTCACGTTAGAGTCGTCAGCACGCACTGGCAACCCCCGGATGAACCGACCATGACTCGCCCACGCTTTTTACCCGACAACTTCACCCTTACGCTGATTGGCGTCGTGCTGCTGGCCAGTTTCCTGCCGGCCAGCGGCCAGGTCGCCGTCGGCTTCGGCTGGCTGACCAACATCGCCATCGCCCTGTTGTTTTTCCTGCATGGCGCCAAGCTCTCGCGTGAATCGATCATTGCCGGCGCCGGCCACTGGCGCCTGCATTTGCTGGTGTTCGGCCTGACGTTTGTGCTTTTCCCGTTACTGGGCCTGGCGCTCAAACCACTGCTGTCACCGCTGATCGGCGACAAGCTGTACATGGGCATGCTTTACCTGTGCGCGTTGCCGGCGACAGTGCAGTCGGCGATCGCCTTCACCTCACTGGCGCGGGGCAATATCCCGGCGGCGATTTGCAGCGCGGCGGCGTCGAGCCTGTTCGGGATTTTCCTTACGCCGTTGTTGGTGACGCTGCTGCTCAACGTCCACGGTGACGGCGGTTCGACGCTGGATGCGATTCTGAAAATCAGCGTGCAATTGCTGCTGCCATTTATTGCCGGGCAGATCGCCCGGCGCTGGATCGGTGCGTGGGTGGGGCGCAACAAGAACTGGCTGAAGTTCGTCGATCAGGGCTCGATTCTGTTGGTGGTCTACGGCGCATTCAGCGAGGCGGTCAACGAAGGCATCTGGCATCAGATCCCGGTAGTCGATCTGCTCGGGCTGGTGGTGGTTTGCTGCATCCTGCTGGCGCTGGTGTTGCTGGCATCGACACTGCTCGGCAAGGCCTTCGGCTTCAGCCAGGAAGACCGCATCACCATTTTGTTCTGCGGCTCGAAAAAGAGCTTGGCCACCGGTGTGCCGATGGCGCAGGTGTTGTTTGCCGGCAGCACGATTGGCGTGTTGATTCTGCCGTTGATGCTGTTCCATCAGATTCAACTGATGGTCTGTGCGGTGCTGGCCCAGCGCTACGCCAAACGCCCGGAATCGGTGCCAGAGCTGATGGCGCAAGTCGACCCGTAACACACCGCCCCCATGTAGGAGCTGCCGAAGGCTGCGATCTTTTGATCTTGTCTTTTAAAAAACAAAGTCAAAAGATCGCAGCCTGCGGCAGCTCCTACAGAGTTCCTGCGTATTTCACGGCGGCTGCACGCGAGGGCACGTTCAAGGTGCGCAACAACGACGACACATGAATCCGCACCGTGAACGGGGAAATATCCAGTTCACGGGCGATTTCCTTGTTGGTCTTGCCTTGGGCGATCAAGCGCAGAACGTCTTGCTGACGAGGCGTAAGGGCGGCGCCGGTTTCCAGCGGCAGCAAGCCGGACGGCGCAAACTTCACCAGCACCTCACCTTCACGAATCGCCAGAATCGCCTGACCGATTTCATCGGGGGCAATGTTTTTGCCGATAAAACCGTCAATGCCAGCGGTCATGACTTCGCTGATCAACGACTCATCATCGACCATCGACACCACGATCAGCGTGGTACGCGGCAAGCGTCGACGCAGTTCGGCGAGCTGGCTGACACACGTGAGCCCGGGGAAACGCAGATCGAGAATCAATGTGTCCGGCGCATCACCCAAAGGCAGCAGGGCCAGCACGGCGTCGAGATCGCCGGCTTCGTCGATAACGGCTTCGGGCAGCAACCGCTGAACCGTGCGCAGCATCGCTTCGCGAAACAGCGGGTGATCGTCGGCTATGATAATTCGGCAGGTCATGGCGTGACCCTCCCTGGGTCAAGCGTTGTTCAAGGCTTGCACCTTAGCACCGGGCGCGAAGGTTGCCTGTAGGCTGATTCGGAAACTGACGATTGCCGCACAAGGACGTTTGACCATGAAGTTCGAGAAAAACACCGAACTCGACCAGGCCAATCTGCGCATTATCATTGCCAGCATTGCCGTGGTTTACATGCTCATACTGGGTTTTTTGCCGGGGCAGCGCTTCGATACGTACCTGCCGATCATTACCTACATCATTGTGTTTTTGTTGGCCTCCATCGCCCTGCGTCAGGCGATTGCGCGCTGGCCGGGGCATTACCCGGCGCGACGGATTTTCGGCATGATCCACGATTACACCGGCACCTGCTTTGGTCTGGTGGTGGGTGGCGAGATGGCGCTGCCGCTGTATGCGGTGATCATTTGGGTCAACCTTGGCAATGGCATGCGCTACGGCTCGCGCTATCTGGCGATTGCCACCGCACTGGCGTTGCTGGCATTGCTGTGTGTTTATCGACTGACGCCGGTGTGGCAGGCGCAACCGTTCATGGTGTTGATGCTGATGCTCACCAGCACGGTGATTCCGTTTTATGCGCATTTGTTGCTGGAACGTACGCGCAAGGCCTCCGAAGAAGCGGTTGCGGCGAATCTGGAAAAGTCGCGCTTTCTTGCCCAGGCCAGTCATGACCTGCGTCAGCCGATCCATTCGATTGGCCTGTTTACCGCGTGCCTGCGTGAGTCGCGATTGGGTGATGACGAGCGGCGGTTGGTCGACAACATCGACCGTTCGTTGCTCAACGTGTCGCAGTTGTTTCGCTCGATTCTCGACCTATACACCCTCGATAACGGTCGTGTCTTGCCCAAGCTGCAAAGCGTGAATCTGGGCGAATGGCTGGCGGATTTGATTCGCCAGAACGCTGAAGCCGCTCGTTGGGCCGGCGTTGAGCTGCGTTTGCGTGCTTGCCAGTACTGGGTTCAGACCGATCCGGCGTTGCTGGCGACCATGGTGCAGAACGTGCTGTCCAACTGCTTCAAATACGGTGCGCATCGGCCGGTGTTGATCGGCGTGCGTCGGCGCGGGGCAGGGCTGGCGATCGTGGTTTATGACCGTGGCAACGGTATCGCCGAGGAGCATCTGGGCAAGGTGTTCGAGGAGTTTTACCGGGTGCGGCAAGTGCGCGACAAAGACGTCGAAGGCGTGGGGCTGGGGCTGTCGATCGTCAAGCGTCTGGGGGAGTTGATTGGCGTGGGTGTTGCCCTGCGCTCGCGGCTCGGGCGGGGAACGGCGGTGACCTTGTACGGGTTGCCGATCACCGCGCCGCCGCAGTCGGCGGTCAATCGGGATGAGGTGCGCCAGGTCGGTTTGCTGACCGGCTTGAAGGTGTGTCTGGTGGAGGATGATCGCAATGTGTTGCTTGCGACTTCGGCGTTATTGGAGCGCTGGGGCTGCTCGGTGCAGGCGGAGCTGAGCGGGCAGAATCTGATTACCGACTGCGACATCATCGTTGCCGACTATGACCTCGGCACCCACGCTACCGGTATCGAATGCATCGACGATGTGCGCAGGCAGCGCGGTTGGGCTGTGCCAGCGATGATCATCACCGGACATGACGTCGAAAAAATCCAGGCAGCCCTGCACGACCGCGACATCGCCATCCTGTCCAAACCGGTACGCCCGGCGGAACTGCGCGCGACCTTGCGTACCCTGCGCGAACGTCGACCACAACCCGAAACCCTGTAGGCGCTGCGGCACGCTGCGATCTTTTGATGTTGACGTGAAGAGCAAGATCAAAAGATCGCAGCCTCGTTGCACTCGTCAGCTCCTACAGGGTCAGGCGTCTATCGTTTGCACAGGTAATCCTGGGTGATGGTGGTTTGCAGGCAGTTGTATTGGCCCATGGTGCGGCAGTTGTTTTTCTCGGAACCGGTAACCTCGGCGTTTTTGTAGCCCCAGGTCTTGCAGCGTTGTGCGGCGACGGTCAGGCCTTGTTCGGCGCTGGTCTGGCCGCTTTCGAATTGACCCAGTTCATAGGAGACCTGGACGATGCCATCGTTTTTGCTGCCGCCGGTGGCTTCCCATTGTTTGGGTGTGGCGCAGCCCGTGAGGAACAGGGCGCTGAGGGTGAGTGTTGCGATCAGGGATTTCATGGTGTTTCTTCCTTGGTCTTTTTTGATGTCCAGGCACAACGATCCCGCACGCTGCAAACAGGCAACGTTGAGTAGCATCGGGGGTTGCGTGGGAATATAGCGCCCGGCGACAGGGCGGTCGATTAGCACAAATGTGCTAGTGCGGCGCTCAACAGGCGGCTGGAAGGATCCGCCTGTTGCGCCGAGAGAGGGTTACTGTGGGCTGTTGAACTGGTCGGAATAGCTGCCCGTCATCAATGCTGAGGCAACTCGATCAGAGCCAACGCCGACACGAGAATAGGCCACCCGGTTGACGCCCGTACGATCGGCGCCATCTGCAGCCAATGCGCCTGCACCAACATGGTCGGCACCGTCAGAAGCGACCGCGCCCGCGCCAACATGGTCAGCGCCGTCAGAAGCCACCGCGCCTGCGCCAACATGGTCAGCGCCGTCAGAAGCCACCGCGCCTGCGCCAACATGGTCAGCGCCGTCAGAAGCCACCGCGCCTGCGCCAACATGATCAGCGCCGTCAGAAGCTACCGCGCCTGCGCCAACATGGTCAGCGCCGTCAGAAGCCACCGCGCCTGCGCCAACATGGTCGGCGCCATCAGAAGCGACTTCGCCAGCGCCAACATGATCGGCGCCATCAGAAGCGACTGCGCCAGCGCCAACATGATCGGCGCCATCAGAAGCCACGGCACCCGCACCAACATGATCGGCACCATCAGAAGCCACCGCACCAGCGCCGACATGATCAGCCCCATCGGAAGCCACCGCGCCCGCACCCACATGATCAGCACCATCCGAAGCTACCGCTCCGGCCCCGACATGATCCGATCCATCGGAAGCCAACGCCTGCGGCTGCGCGGCCCAGACATTGGGCACCACAACGGTCGCCACGACCGCCAGAAGCACGCCTGACAACAGCTTGTGTTTCATAGTTTTCTCCATGACCCGGCAGCCACAAAGCGACAAGGCATCGCTCGCCGTATGCTCGCTGGCAGTGCGACTCATTGGCCTGGGTCGTCTGGTGGGCGAAAGGCACGGGCACGCCGTCTGGCGCGCGGGTGTCGACATAAACATAATCGAACTGATTGAGTATAGATCGCGATAGCGCAGCGGTACGGCGGGGGGATCGACGGCCTTTAGGCGCTTCTCTTCCTGCCCGATTCGGGCAAAGCTCAAATCAGTCTAAAAACTCTGATTCAAGTCCACGAGCCTTTGCTAGGCTCAAAGATGTAGGCGAAGACGCAGACTGATGCGCAATCGGATAGCAAGGGGGCGTGGGGCGCGCTCCGAAAGGTACACGGTTAGAAAGATCTCCGCGCTGAGATCCAGCCCTTATGCCGTGTGAAGCAGCCGAGGCACTAACTTTCAATTTGACCCGGTACTGTGGGAAGCCCGATAAACCTTGTAAGCCAGAGACCAGCACTGGCCGCCTACTCGAACACCAAAGCCCGCTTCGTGCGGGCTTTGTCGTTCTTGCAAGGTCAGATCGATTGCAGCGCCTGCGCGAGATCCGCGCGCAGGTCTTCGACGTCTTCAACACCCACCGACAGACGCACCAGGCCATCGCCAATGCCCAGTTTGGCGCGGGTATCGGCCGGGATGGTCGCATGGGTCATGATCGCCGGATGTTCAATCAGGCTTTCCACGCCGCCGAGACTTTCCGCCAGGGCGAAGATCTTCACGTTCTCGAGAAAACGTCGCGCACCGTCCAGGTCACTGTTCAGGTCGACGGAAATCATCCCGCCGAAACCGCGCATCTGGCGCTTGGCCAATTCATGCTGCGGATGCGAGGCCAGCCCCGGGTAGTAAACGCGTTTAACCTGCGGCTGTTGCTCCAGCCACTGCGCCAGATCCAGCGCGTTGCTGCAATGACGCTCCATGCGCAGCGCCAGAGTCTTGACCCCGCGCAGGGTGAGAAACGCATCGAACGGCCCGGAAATCGCACCGACCGCGTTCTGCAAAAAGCCCAGCTTCTCGGCCAGTTCTTCGTTCTGGCCGACCACGGCGATGCCGCCGATCACGTCGGAGTGACCGTTCAAATACTTGGTGGTCGAGTGCAGCACGATGTCGAAACCCAGCTCCAGCGGCCGCTGGATATACGGGCTGGCAAAGGTGTTGTCAGCCACGCTGATGATCCCGCGTGCACGGCAGATGCGCGCAATCGCGGCCAGATCCGACAGGCTCAGCAACGGGTTGGTTGGCGACTCGACGATGACCAGACGCGTGTCGTCCTGCAGCGCCGCTTCGAACGCTGCCAGATCAGTCAGATCGACATAGCTGAAACGATGCCCGGCACTGCGCTGGCGCACCTTGTCGAACAGGCGAAAGGTGCCGCCATAGAGGTCATTGCCGGAGATGACGTGCGAACCGGCATCGATCAGTTCGAGGACGGTGGAGATCGTCGCCAGCCCGGACGCGAAGGCGAACGCGCGGGTGCCACCTTCAAGATCGGCCACACAACGCTCCAACGCAAAACGCGTCGGATTGTGCGAGCGCCCGTAGTCGAAGCCCTTGTGCACGCCAGGGCTGTCTTGCAGGTAGGTGGAGTTGGCGTAGATCGGCGGCATCAGCGCGCCGGTGGTCGGGTCCGGCGTTTGCCCGGCGTGAATCACCCGGGTCGCGAAGCCTTGGGATTTATCGTCGTGCTGACTCATGCGAGGGATCTCCGTAATTGGTTGAGCATGTCGGTGCGCGTGATCAGGCCATGGAAACCCGATGCATCGGCGATGATGGCGACGAGGCCACGGCTGAGCACCGCTTCCAGCTCGGAAAGGCTGGCGCCGGGGGCAAGGGTTTGCAGCTTGTCGGTCATCACGCTGGAGACCGATTGGCTGAAGCGGGATGCATCTTCGTGCACAGGCAGCAGGATGTCCGATTCGTCGATCACGCCGACCAGTTGCTTGCCTTCCACCAGCACCGGCAATTGCGAGACATCGGCCAGGCGCATGCGCTGGAACGCGGTCAGCAGGGTGTCGTCAGGGCCGACGCTGATCACGCGGCCGTCCTCGAAGCGCCGGGCGATGAGGTCACGCAAATCACCGTAACCCTTGCGTTGCAACAGGCCTTGATCGGTCATCCACTGGTCGTTGTAGACCTTCGACAGATAGCGCGTGCCGGTGTCGCAGACAAAGCTGACCACACGTTTCGGCTCGGTCTGTTCGCGGCAATAACGCAGCGCCGCCGCGAGCAGGGTGCCGGTCGACGAGCCGCCGAGAATGCCCTCGGCCTTGAGCAACTGGCGGGCGTGATCGAAGCTCTCTTCATCGCTGATCGAGTAGGCGTGGCGCACGCTGGAGAGGTCGGTGATCGATGGAATGAAGTCTTCACCGATGCCTTCCACCGCCCAAGAGCCGGGCGTCGGCAGGGAGCCGTCGCGGCTGTATTGCGCCATCACCGAACCGACCGGGTCGGCGAGGACCATTTCCAGATCCGGCTGCACGCGTTTGAAGAAGCGGCTCAGGCCCGTCAGCGTGCCGGCCGAACCGACACCCACGACGATGGCGTCCAGATCATGTTCGGTCTGCGCCCAGATCTCCGGCGCAGTACTGCATTCATGCGCCAACGGGTTGGCCGGGTTGTTGAACTGGTCGGCGAAAAACGCGCCGGGAATGTCTTTCGCCAAACGCGCGGCGACGTCCTGGTAATACTCGGGATGACCCTTGCCGACGTCGGAGCGGGTGATGTGCACCTCGGCGCCCATTGCCTTCAAGTGCAGGACTTTTTCGGTGGACATTTTGTCCGGCACGACCAGCACCACGCGATAGCCTTTGGCGCGGCCTACCAATGCCAGGCCCAGACCGGTGTTGCCGGCGGTGGCCTCGACGATGGTGCCGCCGGGTTGCAGGCGTCCATCGCGTTCGGCGGCGTCGATCATCGCCAGGCCGATGCGGTCCTTGATCGAGCCCCCAGGGTTCTGCGATTCAAGTTTGAGAAACAGCGTGCAAGGCCCGGTGTCGAAGCGGGTGACTTGCACAAGCGGAGTATTGCCGATCAGCCCAAGTACGGCAGGGCGTGATTCCTTTGACATTTCTTCACCTCTTGGTGGTGTTGATCGCGTTCCAATCGCGGGGAAAAGACTCGCGTGCAACATAGGCTCAGACCTGCTCTGTCGCAACCATTAGTCCGTCGCAAATACAGCCAATTCGATCTAACGATAGAACCAAATCGGAGGGCTGCAGGGCACGGTTTACCTGGGTTTACATGGAGGCGCCATTGAGTATCCAAAGGGCGTCTTCACGGCCATCAATAGCTTGATTCGTGAAGCAATTTCCTGCAGCGAAAACAGCCCGGTATTTTTGGCAGCGCACAGGGCCGGTGCCTTTCGGGGGGCAGGCAGCGAACGATTGATCATGAGCAATACTTGTGGTGATCAGGATTAAAATGAGTTTGTCTCACCACGTGCTGCTGCCGACAATGACCGCCATCAACAAGACATTGGAGTTGTTTGTTATGGCACTGGCCCATTCCCTTGGATTTCCGCGCATCGGTCGCGACCGCGAACTTAAGAAAGCGCAAGAGGCGTTCTGGAAAGGAGAACTGAACGAGGCAGGCCTGCGTGACGTCGGTCGCGAGCTGCGCAAGGCCCACTGGGACTTGCAGAAAAACGCTGGCATCGAGCTGCTGCCGGTTGGCGATTTCGCCTGGTATGACCAGGTGCTGACGCACTCGCTGATGTTCGGTGTGATCCCCGAGCGCTTCCGCCCGCACGATGGCAAAGCCAATCTGCAAACCCTGTTCGGCATGGCCCGTGGCGTCAGTGACAGTTGCTGCGGCGGTGCGCACGCCGAGGAAATGACCAAGTGGTTCGACACCAACTATCACTACCTGGTCCCGGAATTCAGCGTCGATCAGCAGTTTCAACTGGGCTGGGAGCAATTGTTCGAAGAAGTCGAAGAAGCCCGGGCGCTGGGCCACAAGGTCAAACCGGTGATCATTGGCCCGCTGACTTACCTGTGGCTGGGCAAGGCCAAAGGTGCTGAATTCGACAAGCTGGAATTGCTCGATCGTTTGCTGCCGCTGTACGGGCAGATCTTCGCGCGTCTCGCTGCTCAAGGGGTCGAGTGGGTGCAGATCGACGAACCGATTCTGGTGCTCGATCTGCCGCAGGAATGGAAGAACGCTTTCGAGCGTGCCTATAACCAGATCCAGCGTGACCCGCTGAAAAAACTGCTGGCCACGTACTTCGGTGGCCTGGAAGAAAACCTCGGTCTGGCGGCAAACCTGCCGGTCGACGGCCTGCACATTGATTTGGTGCGTGCGCCGGAGCAGTACCCGACCATTCTTGATCGTCTGCCGGCCTACAAAGTGTTGTCGCTGGGCGTGGTTAATGGCCGTAACGTCTGGCGCTGCGATCTGGAAAACGCCTTGGCGACATTGCGCCATGCCCATGAGCGTCTGGGCGAGCGTTTGTGGGTCGCGCCGTCCTGCTCGCTGTTGCACAGCCCGGTGGATCTCGGCCGTGAAGACCAGCTCGATGCCGAGTTGAAAAGCTGGCTGGCCTTCGCTGTGCAGAAGTGCGAAGAAGTGGCTGTTCTGGCTCAAGCGGTCAATCAACCGGAAGCGCCGAAAGTGCTGCGTGCATTGACTGAAAGCCGCTCGGTGCAGGCTGCCCGCGCGGCCTCGCCGCGCATTCACAAGCCTGCGGTGCAAGCGCGGGTTGCGGCGATTACGGCCAAGGACAGCCAGCGTCAGTCGCTGTTTGCCAAGCGCATCGCCAAGCAACGCGCCGGTCTTGATCTGCCGCTGTTCCCGACCACAACGATCGGTTCGTTCCCGCAAACCGCGTCGATCCGCCTCGCTCGTCAGTCGTTCAAACAAGGCAAGCTGACTGAAGCCGAATACACCGAAGCCATGCACAGCGAGATCCGTCACGCGGTGGAAATTCAGGAGCGTCTGGGCCTCGACGTGCTGGTACACGGTGAAGCCGAGCGCAACGACATGGTCGAATACTTTGCCGAGCAACTGGACGGCTATGTGTTCAGCCGTTTCGGCTGGGTACAAAGTTACGGTTCGCGTTGCGTGAAACCGGCAGTGATCTTCGGCGACCTCAGCCGTCCGAAAGCCATGACTGTCGAGTGGATCCGCTACGCCCAGGGCCTGACCGACAAGGTCATGAAAGGCATGCTGACCGGTCCGGTGACGATGCTGATGTGGTCGTTCCCGCGTGAAGACGTCAGCCGTGAAGTGCAGGCCCGCCAATTGGCGCTGGCGATCCGCGATGAGGTGGTGGATCTGGAAGCCGCCGGCATCAAGATCGTGCAGATCGACGAGGCCGCGTTTCGTGAAGGTCTGCCGTTGCGTCAGGCGCAGTGGCAGCATTATCTGGACTGGGCGACGGAAGTGTTCCGCCTGTGCGCCTCCGGTGTGCGAGACGAAACGCAGATCCACACGCATATGTGCTACAGCGAGTTCAACGACGTGATCGAGTCCATCGCGGCGATGGATGCCGACGTGATCACCATCGAAACCTCGCGTTCCGACATGGAGTTGCTGGATGCCTTTGAAGCGTTCGCTTACCCGAACGAGATCGGCCCGGGCGTCTACGACATCCACTCGCCACGGGTTCCGGATGCTTCGGAAATGGCTAATCTGCTGCGCAAGGCTGCCAAGCGCATTCCGGCCGAGCGTCTGTGGGTCAACCCGGACTGCGGTTTGAAAACCCGTGGCTGGCCGGAGACTGAAGCGGCGCTGGTGCACATGGTCACCGCTGCCCGGCAACTGCGCAAAGAGCTGGCCTGACCCCTTAACCACAGGAATACACACAATCCCCTGTAGGAGTGAGCCTGCTCGCGATAGCGGTGTGTCAGTCAACTAATAGTGACTGATGCGACGCCATCGCGAGCAGGCTCACTCCTACAAGGGTTGTGTATGAAGTTCAGAATCGGGGATTTTCTTGGCATCGCCGTGAGGCTGTTGCTACTGTGCCCAGCCGCAGTCCAGGTGTTTGCCGTTACATGAGTGATCAACCCGTTATCCAGGCCGTGGCCGACGCAGACATTGCTGAAGTACTGGATTTTGTTCTAAAGGCCCGCGCCGAGCTTTTCCCCAAGCTCGGCGCGACCGGCATGCCCGACGATCTGGCGCGTTTTGCCGAGGTTTATCTTCGTGGGGCAGGGCGTTTTCTGATCGCCCGCCATGAAGGGCAGATTGTCGCCTCAATCGGCTATCTCCCTTACGACCGGCGCTTTCCGCACCTGCCCTATCCAGACTTTAAAGTGGTGGAAATCGTCCGTCTGTTCGTCCTGCCCTCGCAGCGACGCTCAGGGCTGGCCGGTGCACTGTATCGATCGCTCAAGGATCTGGCACTCGCCGACGGAGTCGAGTTGATTTACCTGCACACCCATCCGTTTTTACCGGGCGCCATCGCGTTCTGGCAGCGGCAGGGCTTCGAGATCATCGATGTCGACGCTGACCCGGTGTGGCAGACAACTCACATGCACAGCCTCATGAGTGGAATCGAAGAATCTGCGCCCCATCGAACGGGTCCGTCAGGTAATGCGCCCTGACCCCGAAAGTCTCCTGTAACCGCTGCGGCGTCAGCACCGCCAGCGGTTCGCCCAACGCCACCAGTCGCCCGCGCTCCAGCACCGCCAGACGATCACACTTCAGCGCCTGATTGAGATCATGCAGCGCGATCAACGTGGTCACCGGCAACGCCTGTACCACGTTGAGAATGGTCAACTGATGCTGAATGTCGAGGTGATTGGCCGGCTCGTCCAGCAACAGGATTTGCGGTCGTTGCGCCAAGGCGCGAGCGATATGCACCCGCTGTCGTTCACCCCCCGAGAGGCTGCGCCAGAGACGCGTGCGCAGGTGCATCGCGTCAACGTCGGTGAGCGCCTGCTGGACGATGGCGTCGTCGTCCGCCGACCACGGTTGCAGCGCCGACAGCCAGGGCGTGCGCCCTAACGCCACGGCATCAAACACGCGAATGCCGTCGTCGGTGTCGGCCTGTTGTTCGACCACCGCCAGCGTCTGCGCAATGCTGCGTCGGGCCATTTTGCCGAGGCGCTGGCCGTCGAGCAGCACCTCGCCGGCGCTCGGTTCGCGCAACCCGGCGAGCAACTTCAACAGGGTGGATTTGCCCGAGCCATTTGGCCCGACGATGCCGAGGGTTTCGCCACGCTGAACGTCAAGGCTGACACCGTTGAGCAACTCGGCGCCGCGCACCTTGAAGCTCAAACCAGAACAACTCAAAACACTGTTCATCGTGCAGACCTGCGGCCAACCAGAATCAAGGCGAACACAGGCGCACCGACCAGCGCGGTAATCACCCCGACCGGAATCACCTGGCCCTTGATCAGCGTGCGCGACAGCACATCGGCAGCAATCAAAAACACCGCACCGCCCAAGGCACTGGCCGGCAGCAACCGCGCGTGACCGGTGCCAAGCAACAGCCGCGCGGCGTGGGGGATCACCAGGCCGACAAAACCGATCGATCCGACAATCGACACCATCACCGCCGTCACCAGCGCCGCGCAGCCAATCAACAGAATCTGCACACGTCGCACCGCAATGCCCAGCGACGCCGCCGAATCCGCGCCAAAGGTGAACGCATCCAGCGCCCGCCGGTGCCACAGACACACGACCAACCCCAACACGGCCACTGGCACCGCCAGCCACACCGATGGCCAGCGCACGCCGCCCAGATTGCCCAGCAGCCAGAACATGATCCCGCGTGCCTGCTCGGAGCTGGCCGAGCGGGTGATCAGAAACGCCGTCAGCGCGTTGAACAGCTGCGAGCCGGCGATCCCGGCGAGAATGATCTGCCCGGTGCCGCTGGCCGAACCGCTGACTCTCGCCAGCAGAATCACCAGCACGAACGCCGTGACCGCGCCGGCGAAGGCACCGACGGACAGCGAGATCATCCCGGCGCCAACCCCGAGTAGCGCCACCATCACTGCCCCGGTCGAAGCACCGGCAGAAATCCCCAGCAGATACGGATCCGCCAAAGGGTTGCGCAGCAGCGATTGCAGAATCACCCCGCACGTCGCCAGACCGGCACCGCACGCGGCCGCGACCAGGGCGCGCGTCAGGCGGTAATTCCAGACGATGCCTTCATCGATAGGGTCGAGCGTGTACCCGGCGCCCCACAGTTTGTTGGCCAACACCTGCAGCACCACACCCGGTTCAATCGAAGTTTCACCGATGGCCACGCCAGCAACCACTGCCATCAACAGCGTGGCCAAGGCCAGCAACGTACGGATCAGGCTGGCACTCATTGCGACAGGTCATAGCCGTTGATGGCCGTGGCCAGTTGCTCGATGCCGTCGAACATGCGCAGGCTGGCCTGCATGGCCATGGCGTCGAGAATGATGATGCGGTTGTGTTTCACCGCGTCCATGTTGCGCGTCACCGGATCGCTGCGCAGGAAGGCGAGTTTCTTTTCATAGTCGTCAGCGGGGAAGCGGCGACGATCCATGCGCGCGATGACGAGAAAGGTTGGATTGGCCTTGGCGATGGTTTCCCAGCCAACGGTTGGCCACTCCTCATCGGAGTCCACCACGTTGCGCACGCCGAGGGTGCTGAGCATGAAGTCGGGAATGCCTTTGTGCCCGGCCACGAATGGCTCGATGTCCATTTGTGCGCTGGAAAACCAGACCAGCGCGCTGGCGTCCTTGAGCTGTTTACCCTGGGCGGTGGCAATCGATCTGGCGAGGCTGGCCTTGAGTTCGTCGTTGAGCTGCCGGCCACGCTCCTGCACATCGAAGATCTGCGCCAGTTGGCTCACGCTCTTGTAGATCGTATCAATGCGAAACGGCGCCAGCCGCGTGCCATCGGCGCCGACGAGGTTGTCCTTGGCTTCGCAATCGGAGGGCAGCAGGTACGTCGGAATCTTCAGTTCATGAAACTGCTCGCGAGTGCCCACCGCACCTTGCGGGCCGACCATCCATTCCAGCTCCACGGCGACCAGTTCCGGGCGCTTGCCGATCACCGATTCGAAACTCGGCTCGTTGTCAGCCAGACGCTCGATCTTGTCGTCCTGCGCTTTGTACGTGCTCAGCACATTGTTGAACCACAGTGAGGTGCCGACGACTTTGTCGCCCAGACCCATGGCGTAGAGCATTTCCGTGCCGGCCTGGCCGATGGTCACGGTGCGCGTCGGCGCGTGCTGGAAGGTCAGAGTGCTGCCGCAGTTTTCGATCGTCAGCGGATAGACCGTCGGTGCCGCTTGCGCCATGGCGCCAAGGCTCAGGCCGGTGATGAGGGTGGCAACGCGGGGCAGCAGCATGGGGCAGTCTCCAGGGGAACCGTACGGGGAGCGGGAGAGTACGGATCGGAAACACACCATCGAACGCAGTCAGGGCAACCGCGCAAGGCCGGGCATCAAGCATTGATGCGCACGGCACGATGTCCTTCCCGGACACCCCGCCGGTTAGTAGTCACTGTGCCGGCAGGTCTCCTGACTGATGCGTCAGCGCCTGGCTCCGGCCTTCCCGGGGGTCACCCAGTGGCAGTCGTGGAGCAGGCTCAGCACCTACAGTTGCGGGGGCAGTTCCGATCGATGCTGTGCAAGCACCTCGGATTCCCTATTAATCCCGTTTGGAAACCGGCGGCGGCATGGTAGTCGATCGCGCCGCTGAAGGGGAGACGAATCTGTCGCGGCGAGGATTAGTGCTGGCTCATCAAACCGTGCAACACGCCCAGACGCAGGCCCGGTTCCGACGGCAACATTTGCGCGATGCCGAACACTTTGAATGCCGCGAGCATCAACACCAGACCGCCGGGCAGAATGCTCTGACGATGGGCTTGCAGGCCGGCGAGCTTGAGCTGTTGCACATTGTTCACCTTCAACAGCAGCAGCGACAGGCGCAGCAGCCCGCCATAGGTGATGCCGTCCTGACCGAAGTCGTTGAGGTGGTTGGCCTTGAGCACTTTGGCAAGCATGCGCGCGGTGCCGGAAGAGCCGATGGTTTGCTGCCAGCCCTGAGCCCGGTAGCGCCGGGCAACTTTTTCAAACTGCAGGATGGCGAAGCGTTCGGCTTCCTGTAGCGCGCCGGCGGACACCTCGCCGCCGCGGAAAAACCGCGTGCTCAAGGTGCCACTGCCGATGGCGATGCTCTCGGTGAGCAACGGTTGTGAACCCTGGCCGAGAATCAGCTCAGTGGAACCGCCGCCGATGTCGACCACCAGGCGCAGGTCTGCGGCGCTCGGCAAGGCGTGGGTGACGCCGGCGTAGACCAGACGCGCCTCTTCATGGCCGCAAATCACGTCAATGGGAAATCCCAGATGCCGCTCGGCACTGGCCAGAAACAGTTGCGCATTGTCGGCTTCGCGCACCGCGCTGGTCGCCACCGCACGGACTCGGCCGGCTTCGAAACCGCGCAGTTTCTTGCCGAACCTGGCCAAGGCCTGCCAGCCACGATCCAGCGCCAACGCATCCAGCGCGCCGCCGTCAAAGCCTTCGGCAAGGCGCACCGGCTCGCGCAGGGTTTTCACTTCTTGAATCTGCAAGCCTTTTCGACTGCGCACCGATTGGCCGATCATCAGGCGAAAGGCATTCGAACCCAGGTCGATGGCGGCAAACAGCGAGGCGTCTTCTTTCATGGGAATCCTTGCAAAACAGCCGCCGCGCGGCGCAAGACGGTTTGCGAGGATTCTGCCGTGATCTTGATGACAGCCTGATGACGGGGCAGGGGCGGTTCAGTGAATGTGTCGCTGTCATGACACTGTCATTATCCGGCGTCTATGCTGAGCCCAATACATCGCGTGTTCTTAAAGTTTTCGCTGCCATTTTTTGGCAGCTTTTTTTTGCCTGCGATTTGGTCACGGGCTGCATTCCCACGCATGAGCGTGAGAACGATCAGCGTGTGTGTTTGCAATCTTGGTGAGGGCTTGGCTAATATACGATCCATATACACATCGTATCGGATTCATATATGGGCATCGTAAAGATTTCAGAGGACATGCACGAGAACCTGCGGATCTCCAGCAACGCCCTCAGCCGCTCGATCAACGCGCAGGCCGAGCACTGGATGCGCATCGGCATGCTCGCCGAACTGCACCCCAACCTCGACCACAGCGCCATTTGCCGCTTGCTGATCCGCGCCGAACAGAACGGCGGGCTGGATTTGCAACAACTGACTCAGGAAGCCGTCAGCGCATGAGAAACCAGATCAAGATCAACACCCCGGCCGACATCGCACAATCGCGAGCTGCCGGCAAACTCGCCGCTGAAGTGTTGGCAATGCTGGTGCCGCACGTTAAGGCGGGCGTCACCACTGATCAGCTCGATAAACTGTGCAACGACTACATCGTCAACGTGCAGAAAGCGGTGCCGGCCAACGTCGGCTATCACGGCTTTCCGAAAACCGTCTGCGCCTCGGTCAACGATGTCGTGTGCCACGGCATTCCGTCGGGCACGCCGTTGAAGGATGGCGACATCGTCAACCTCGACATCGCGGTAATCAAGGATGGCTGGTTTGGTGACACCAGCCGCATGTACGTGGTCGGCGAGGCGACGCCTGAAGCGCAGCATCTGATCAAGACCACCTACGAGGCGATGTGCGCGGGTATTCGCGTGGTCAAGCCGGGCGCGACCCTGGGCGATATCGGCCATGCGATCCAGAGCCTGGCGGAGAAGGAGGGCTTCAGCGTAGTGCGCGAGTATTGCGGGCACGGGATCGGCAAGGTCTATCACGATGAACCGCAGATTCTGCATTACGGCTTTCCGAATCAGGGCATGAAGCTCAAGGCCGGGATGATTTTTACCGTAGAGCCGATGCTCAATGCCGGTAAACGCCATGTGAAGAACATGCCGGATGGCTGGACTGTGCTGACCAAGGATGGCTCGTTGTCGGCGCAGTGGGAGCATATGGTTGCGGTGACGGAGACTGGGTTTGAAATCCTCACCGCTTGGCCGGACGAAATTGAAGGCTACCGCGCTATTGTCTGATACCGCGTCGACTGGTTCCCTCACCCTAGCCCTCTCCCAGAGGGAGAGGGGACTGATTGGGGGAGATTGGAGAGGGATGCCGACCTGAAAACTGCTCAGTGAATCCATAATCGCCACTGATCTTTCAGGTCGATGTCAGACGCAAGACGCCTCGGTCGGCTCCCTCTCCCTCAGGGAGAGGGCTGGGGTGAGGGGGAGCAGGCGACTCGTTCTCAATGAGAACCGGCAGCCTTGTTGAGGTCGCCTTCGGTCCATTCGGTGTACACGCAAGCATCGGCAGTCGCCCAGCGCACTTGCACCGGGTCGCCGGCCTTGAGCGGCATGCCGGCGGCTGACAAGGCCTTCACCGTCATCGAAGTCCCGCCCGACGTGACCACGCTGCAGGTCTGGCTTTCGCCGAGGAACAGCACTTCCACAACCTTCGCTGACACCTCGTTCCACCCCGACGGTAACGGTTCGCTGATCGCTTGCGCCACGCTCAACGCCAAGGCCTTTTCCGGCCGCACCATCAGCAACACATCCTGATCCGTGTGCAAGCCCGTCGTCAGCCGAATCGACAACGACTGCCCCTCAAAACTCGCCGCCGCATGACCCTGCGCCTTGAGTTTGAGGAAGTTCGAGTTGCCGAGGAACGACGCGACAAACGCATTCGGCGGATTTTGATAAAGGTCATAACCGCTGCCCAGGCCGACAATCTTGCCGTGACTGAAAATTGCAATGCGCTGCGACAAGCGCATGGCTTCTTCCTGGTCGTGGGTCACGTAAACAATGGTAATGCCCAGACGGCGATGCAGTTGGCGCAGTTCATCCTGCAGATCTTCACGCAGTTTTTTATCCAGCGCACCGAGCGGTTCGTCCATCAACAGAATGCGTGGCTCGTAGACCAGCGCGCGGGCGATGGCGACGCGTTGTTGCTGGCCGCCAGACAGTTGCGAAGGGCGGCGATGCGCGAACTGTTCCAGTTGCACCAGTTTCAACATCGCATCGACGCGCTTGTCGCGCTCGGCCGCCGCCAGTTTGCGGATCGCCAAAGGGAAGGCGATGTTGTCGCGCACCGACAAATGCGGGAACAGCGAGTAGCGCTGGAACACCATGCCGATGTCGCGCTTGTGCGGCGGCACATTCACCAGCGACTGACCGTTGACGAGGATCTCGCCGCTGCTCGGCGTTTCAAACCCGGCGAGCATCGACAGCGTGGTGCTCTTGCCCGAGCCGCTGGAGCCGAGGAAGGTGAGGAATTCACCGTCCTTGATGTCCAGCGAGATGTTGTCGACGGCAGCAAAATCGCCGTAGTGCTTGTTCAGGTTGCGCAGGCTGACCAGGGGTTTGTCATTCTGCTGGGAGGCGTCTTTGATCACGGCACTCATGTCGTACTCCTGGCGCTCAGGCGCTGATTTCGTTGCGCCGGCGCAGCGCGGCGGCGATGACCATGACCAACACCGACAAGCCGATCAGCAGCGTCGAAGCGACGGCGATCACTGGCGTCAGGTCCTGGCGCAGGGTGGTCCACATTTTCACGGGAAGGGTTTGCAGGGTCGGGCTTGCCATCATCACGCTGAGCACCACTTCGTCCCACGAAACGAGGAAGGCGAAGAGGGCGCCGGCGACCATGCCCGGACGGATCGCCGGGAACGTCACCTTGAACACCGCTTGCAGGCGTGAAGCACCGCAGATCACCGCCGCGTCCTCAATCGACTGATCGAACAGCTTCAGCGAGTTGATGATCGAGATGATGGTGAACGGCAGCGCGACGATCACATGGCTGACGACGAAGGCGAACATCGTGCCGGTGTAACCGAGCTTGAGAAACAGCGCGTACACCGCCACGGCGATGATCACCAGCGGCACGATCATCGGCAGGGTGAACAGACCGTAGAGCATTTCCCGGCCAGGAAAGCGCCCGCGCACCAGCGCAAACGCAGTCGGCAAACCAAGGGCCACCGCAAAGATCGTCGTTAGCACGGCAACCTTGAGGCTGGCCGCCGCGGCGTTCATCCAGTCCGGGTTGGAGAAGAACTGGCCGTACCATTTCAGCGTCCAGCCCGGTGGCGGAAACACCAGCCACTGGGAGGAGCCGAAGGACAGCAGCACGATAAACACAATCGGCAACAGCAGGAACAGACCGATCAGCCCGGTGGTGGCGTAGAGGCCGAAGCGCATGCGCCGGCTCATCGCGTTGGGAGTCAGGAGCATGTCGGCTTACCTCGCGTTACTGGCGCCAACCGGGGATTCCGGCTGAAGCTTCAGGTAGAAGTAGAACAGCACCAAAGTGATCGCGATCAGCAACGCGGCGCCGGCACTGGCCAGACCCCAGTTGAGGAACGATTGCACCTGCTGAATGATGAACTCCGGCAGCATCATGTTCTGCGCGCCGCCGAGCAGCGCCGGGGTCACGTAGTAACCGAGCGACATCACGAACACCATCAACCCGCCTGACGCCAGACCCGGCCGGCACAGCGGCAGAAACACCCGCCAGAAGTTGGTCCACGGACTCGCGCCGCAGATCGAGCCGGCCTGCAGAATCATCGGGTCGATGGCCTGCATGGTCGCCTGCAACGGCAGGACGATGAACGGGATCATGATGTAGCTCATGCCGATCACCACGCCGGTGAGGTTGTGCACCATCTCCAGCGGCTGATCGATGATGCCCATCGCCATCAAGGCCTTGTTGATCACGCCGGACGCTTGCAGCAGCACCAGCCATGAATAGGTGCGGGCGAGCAGGCTGGTCCACATCGACAGCAGCACGATGTTGAGGATCCAGCGTCCCCAGCCGCGTGGCACCAGAGTGATCGCCCAGGCGAGCGGAAATCCCAGCAGCAGGCTGAACAGCGTCACCAGCCCGGCCACCGAAAAGGTGTTGAGCAGCACTCGCGCATACGCCGAGTTGGCGAACAGTTGTTCGTAGTTGCCAAGGCCCGGGGTCGGTTCGAGCACGCCGCGCAACAGCAGGCCAATCAACGGCGCGAGAAAGAACAGGCCGATGAACAGCAGCGCCGGCGCGAGGTTGCCGGCGCCGCTCCAGCGTTGTCTGAGGGACGGGGCTTGCTGCATCGCAACCGCCTGTGTTCCGTGGGCCGAACCGGCAGCGCTTGCGGCGCTCCCGGTGGCAGTGGAGGGACGGGACGCGGTGGCCGCCATTTTCATTTGACCAGCCATTCGTTCCACCGTGTCGCGATGGCCTGGCCGTTTTTGGCCCAGTACGCGAAATCAAGAGTGATCTGATCCTTAGCGTAGGCAGTCGGCAGGTTGGGGGCCAGCGTCGAATCCAGACGCTGCACACTGTCGAGGTTGACCGGGGCGTAGGCGGTCAGGTTGGAGAAGTCGGCCTGACCTTTGGCGCCGCTGGCGTTGGCCAGGAACTTCATCGCCGCATCCTTGTTTTTCGAGCCTTTTGGAATCACCAGAATGTCGGCCATGACCAGATTCTGTTTCCAGCTCACGCCGACCGGCGCGCCGTCTTCTTGCAGGGCGTGGATACGACCATTCCAGAACTGGCCCATGCTCGCTTCACCGGAGGCCAGCAGTTGCTGCGACTGCGCGCCGCCGCCCCACCAGACGATGTCTTTCTTGATGGTGTCGAGTTTCTTGAAGGCGCGATCCAGATCCAGCGGGTAGAGCTTGTCAGCCGCTACGCCGTCGGCCAGCAGCGCCAGTTCGAGCACGCCTGGACTAGGCCATTTGTACAGGGCGCGTTTGCCTGGGTAGGTTTTGGTGTCGAACAGGGCGCTCCAGTCCTGCGGCTTGTTGGCGCCGAGTTTGCCCTCGTTGTAGCCGAGGACGAAGGAGAAGAAGAACGAGCCGACGCCGTAATCGCTGACGAAACGCGGGTCGATCTTGTCGCGCTGGATGACTTTGAAGTCGAGGGGTTCGAGCAGGCCTTCAGCGGCGGCACGCAGGGCGAAATCGGCTTCGACATCGACCACGTCCCACTGCACGTTGCCGCTCTCGACCATGGCTTTGAGTTTGCCGTAGTCGGTCGGGCCGTCCTGCACGACGGTGATGCCGCTGGCCTTGCTGAACGGATCGGCCCAGGCCTGTTTCTGCGCATCCTGGGTGCTTCCGCCCCAGCTGACGAAGTTCACGCTTTCGGCAGCCATTGCAGCCTGGCCGGTGACGCTGAGCAGTCCCGCAAAAAAGATCGCGGTTGCAGCTTTGTTCAACACCATTTTTACGCCCTCATTGTTGTGTTTTTGAGCGGGCTTGCGTTGTTGCCCGCCTGTCGGGAGCAGTAGCTGGACGTTCGTTGGAGTGTCCGGTCTATGGAATATCATATTATGGTATTCCAAACTTTGTGCAAGCACTTTGCCTTACCGGTTATCTGTTGATTATGGTTTTTTGGATGTGTTCGGCATGAGATGAAGGGTGCACTTCAAATCCAGCCCCTCACCCCAGCCCTCTCCCAATGGGAGAGGGGGAAAGGGAGCCGATCTTCGTGCTGCTCAAAACCTGAGTTCGGCTCGGTATCTCAGGTCGGCGTATAGCGTGCAAACACCTCGGTAGGCTCCCTCTCCCTCCGGGAGAGGGCTGGGGTGAGGGCAGCTTCACTCGGTGAACGGAATACTCTCGACCACTTCCAGGTCATACCCGGTCAGGCCAGCGTATTTCAGAGGAGGGCCCAAGTGACGCAGCTTGCCAACCCCCAGATTCTGCAGAATCTGCGCCCCTGTACCCACCTCCGAATAAATCCGCGATTGCGAACGGCTGAACTGTCGCGGCGGCTGGGTCAGTTGCGGCACGCGTTCCAGCAACGCCTGCGACGATTCATGATTGGCCAACACCACCACAACTCCATGCCCCTCGGCCGCCACTCGTTGCAACGCCGCCCACAGCGTCCAGTTCGTCGGCCCGCTGTATTCGGCACCGACCAGATCGCGCAGCGGATCGATCACGTGCACACGCACCAGCGTCGGTTCTTCACGGCGCAAATCACCCATGACCATGGCCATGTGCACGCCGCCCTCGATGCGATCCTCAAAGGTGATCAAACGGAACGTGCCATGCACCGTCGGCAGCTCGCGTTCGCCAATCCGTTCGATGGTGTGTTCGGTGCTCAGGCGATAGTGGATCAGGTCGGCGATGGTGCCGATCTTGATCCCGTGCTTGCGCGCGAACAGTTCCAGATCCGGGCGACGGGCCATGGTGCCGTCGTCGTTCATCACCTCGACGATAACCGAGGCCGGCGTGAACCCGGCCAATCGGGCCAGATCGCAACCGGCTTCGGTATGACCGGCGCGGGTCAGCACGCCACCTTCCTTGGCGCGCAGCGGGAAGATGTGGCCCGGCTGCACCAGGTCTTCAGCGCGGGCATTCGGCGCGACGGCAGCGGCAACGGTGCAAGCACGATCTGCCGCCGAAATACCGGTGGTCACGCCGACCGCCGCTTCAATCGACACGGTAAACGCGGTGCTGAACACGCTGCCATTGGCCGGCACCATTTGCTCCAGGCCCAAACGCTGGCAGTGTTCGTCGGTCAGCGTCAGGCAGATCAGCCCGCGTGCTTCACGGGCCATGAAGCTGATCGCCTCGGGCGTGCAACGGTCGGCGGCGAGCAACAGGTCGCCTTCGTTTTCGCGGTCTTCGTCATCGACCAGCAGGACCATTTTGCCGAGGCGATAATCTTCGATGATTTCTTCGATGCTGTTGAAGGCCATGCTGGACTCTCAGGGTTCGTTGGAAATATATTGGTATACCATAATACAAAATAAACAAAGAGGTCACTATGAAGGCGTACTGGATTGCTCATGTGGATATAGCCGATGCCGATCACTACAGCCAATACACCCAGCGTGCGCCGGCGGCGTTCGCTGAGTTTGGCGCGAAGTTTCTGGCCAGAGGCGGACGTAGTGAGGCGATGGAGGGGCGCCAGACGCCGCAGCGCAGCGTGGTGATCGAGTTTGAAAACTACGAAACAGCCGTGGCGTGCTACCACTCGGCGGCGTACCAGGAAGCGAAGAGTTATCGCGAGGAATGGGCGAGGGCGGAAATCATCATCGTCGAAGGCATCGCCCCACTCTGAAATGCAGAACCCCTGTAGGAGCTGCCGAAGGCTGCGATCTTTTGATTGATCGTTCCCACGCTCCGCGTGGGAATGCCTCTGCGGACGCTCCGCGTTCGGCTGTTGAAAGGACGCGGAGCGTCCCGGGCTGCATTCCCACGCGGAGCGTGGGAACGATCAATGTGATCAGCGGATGAAGTGAATCTTGCCGCTGTCATCATTGCCCATGTAGATCCCATACACCCCAGCCTGGCGCTCTTCGATATAACGCTCGAGAATCTGCCGGATCGCCGGGTAATAGATCTGCTCCCACGGGATGTCTTCAGGCGCGAAGAACTTGTAATCGAGGGTTTCCGGCCCGTACTGCCCGGTGATCTCCAGCGCGATTGCACGGAAGATGATGTACACCTCGCTGATCTTCGGCACGCTGAAAATCGAATACGGCGAGACGATTTCCGCGCGCACGCCGCTTTCTTCCCAGACTTCGCGCAGCGCCGCCTGCTCGGTGGTCTCGCCGCTTTCCATGAAACCTGCGGGCAGCGTCCAGGTGCCCGGGCGCGGGGGGATCGCCCGTTGGCACAGCAGGTATTTGCCGTCCTGCTCGATGATGCAGCCGGCAATGATCTTCGGATTGACGTAGTGGATGTAGCCGCAGCCGCGGCACATCAGGCGCTCGTGCGTATCGCCCGGCGGTATCTGCTGACCGAGGTCAGGGCCACCGCATTTCGGGCAATAGCTCGGGCTGAACATATCAGTGACCTATACGGGGTTCTTTCAAGGCGATCGGCAGGGTCATGGCCGGCGTGCCTTTAACGACAGAACCGGTCTCTTCCTGCTTGCGCTTGAGGTAATCGAGGGCCACGGCAGCGGCAGCACGAACGTGATCGACGCAGGCCTGATGGGCCGCCAGCGGATCGCCGCTCTTGATCGCCTCGACCATTTTTTCCATTTCCTGATTACTCGCGCCGCGACGGTTTTCCTGCGACACCGAGGTCGCGCGCAGGTAACTGATGCGTGCCTGCAACTGACGCAACTGAGTCGCCGCAACATGGTTGCCCGAACCTTCGAGCAGCACGTCGTAGAAGCCCTGCACCGAGTCGATCACCTGCTGCAACTCGCCGTCCTTCAACGCCTTGCGGTTGTCGTCGAGGGCCTTTTCCAAGGCTTTGATGTCCTTGGCCTTGGCGCGTAGGGTGAACAGCTGCACGATCAAACCTTCGAGCACGCAGCGCAATTCGTAGATATCGACGGCATCGGCGAGGGTGATGATTGCTACGCGCGGGCCTTTGGCATCGGCGAACTCGACCAGACCTTCAGATTCGAGGTGCCGCAAAGCTTCGCGAACGGAGGTGCGGCTGACACCCAGGCGATCGCACAGATCGCGCTCCACCAGACGGTCGCCCGGCAGAAGCTGGAAGTTCATGATGGCGCTACGCAGCTTATCCAGCACGATTTCGCGCAGGGTAACGGGGTTGCGATTGACCTTGAAGCTGTCGTCGAGTGGCAGGCGTTTCATGGGGTCCGCTCTTTCGGTTGGCTGTCCATGCCAGACGGGCATCTAAACAGCCGAGGGGTTAACTGAGGCTTCGGCGTCGGCTTCGGCAAAGGCTTCACGGGCCAGCCGGAAACTGTCCACGGCTGCCGGAACGCCGCAATAAATGCCGACCTGAAGCAGAATTTCGCGTATTTGCTCACGACTCAGGCCGTTACGCAAGGCGCCACGCACATGCAGCTTGAGTTCGTGCGGGCGGTTGAGCGCCGAGATCATCGCCAGGTTGATCATGCTGCGCTCCTTGAGCGACAAACCCTCACGGTCCCAGACATGGCCCCAGCAGTATTCGGTGACCATTTCCTGCAAGGGGCGGGTGAAGTCGTCGGCGTTGTCGATCGAACGCTGCACGTAGGCTTCGCCCAATACCTGAGTGCGGATTTTCAGACCCGTTTCATACTTCTCGTTACTCATAAATCCTCCTGTCACCACAGATCCCTTATGTAGGAGCTGCCGAAGGCTGCGATCTTTTGATCTTGCTCTTGAAAATCAACGTCAAAAGATCGCAGCCTGCGGCAGCTCCTACAGGGGATTTGTGTAAATCCGTCAGGCCAGGGTCGGCAACGGCCCGAGCTTGCCCTTGTGGTAAATCATCGGCGTCACCGGTTGCGCTGGCAGGATCAGGTTTTTCACTGCGCCCACAATAATCGCGTGGTCACCGCCGTCGTACTCCCGCCACAGCTCGCATTCGATGATCGCCGTGGCCTTGGCCAGAATCGGGTTACCGAGTTCGCTCAAATGCCACTCGATGTCCTTGGCCTTGTCCTTGCCTTTACCGGCAAACGCATAGGCCTCAGCTGTCTGGTCGGCGGACAGCAAGTGGATCGCGAACTTCTTGCTGTCGCGCAACACCGGGTAGGTGTCGGAAGCATAGTTTGGGCAGAACAGCACCAGCGCCGGGTCAATCGACAGCGCACTGAAGGCGCTGGCGGTGATGCCGACGATGCCGCCGTCCGGGTCAAGGGTGGTGACCACCGTGACGCCGGACGGGAACGAGCTCATGACGTCTTTGTAAATGCCGGGTTCGATCATTTCGCAGGACTCCTAGCGCATCACAAACGGATCAGGCATCGGTGCCTGAGAGAGGTTGATCCACACCGTTTTCAGTTCGGTGTAGGCCAGCACCGAATCGATGCCGCTTTCGCGTCCATAGCCACTGTTCTTGAAGCCGCCGATCGGTGCCATCGCCGACACCGCGCGGTAAGTGTTGACCCAGATAATCCCCGAGCGCACATCGCGCGCGAGGCGATGAGCGCGACCGAGATCGCGCGTCCAGATGCCGGCCGCAAGGCCGAACTGCGAGTCGTTGGCGATGGCCAGCGCTTCGGCTTCATCTTTAAAGCGAATCACCGAAGCCACCGGGCCGAAGACTTCTTCCTGCATGATCTTCATCGAATTGCGGTCGCATTCGAACAGCGTCGGCTCGTAGAACCAGCCGTCGCCGAGATCGGTCGGACGCTTGCCGCCGGTACGCAAACGCGCGCCTTCAGCGATGGCATCAGCGACCAGACCTTCGACCACCGCCAGTTGCTGCGCGGTGGCCATCGGGCCCATCTCACTGTTGTCTTCCTGCGGGTTGCCGATACGAATGCGCTGGGCGCGCTGGACCAGCCGATTGACGAATTCGTCGTAGATCTCGTCCTGCACCAACAGGCGCGAACCGGACACGCAGCTCTGCCCGGACGCGGCGTAGATCCCGGCAATCGCACCGTTAATCGCGCTGTCCAGATCGGCGTCGGCGAAGATAATGTTCGGCGACTTGCCGCCCAGTTCCAGCGACAGCTTGGCGAAGTTTTCCGCACTGCTGCGCACCACATGCCTCGCCGTCGCCGCGCCGCCAGTGAAGGCAATTTTGCGGATCAGCGGATGGCGGGTGAGGGCGGCGCCGGTGCTCGGGCCATAACCGGTAACGACGTTGACCACGCCCGGCGGAATCCCGGCTTCGAGGGCCAGACGCGCGAGCTCAAGAATCGTTGCCGAAGCGTGTTCGGACGGCTTGATCACAATCGTGTTGCCGGCGGCGAGAGCCGGGGCGAGTTTGATCGCGGTCAGGTACAGCGGGCTGTTCCACGGAATGATCGCCGCGACCACGCCCATCGCTTCATGCACGGTGTAGGCGAACAGATCCGGCTTATCCAGCGGCAGGGTGCCGCCTTCAAGCTTGTCGGCCAAGCCTGCGGTGTAGTGGAAAAACTCTGGCAGATAACTGACTTGCCCACGGGTCTCGCGGATCAGCTTGCCGTTGTCACGGCTTTCCAGCTGCGCCAGTTGTTCTTTATTTTCGGCGATCAAGTCACCGAGGCGGCGCAGCAATTTGCCGCGCGCGGTGGCGGTCAGACCACGCCATGCCGGGCTGTCGAAAGCAGTCTGTGCCGATTGCACGGCGCGTTCGACGTCAGCCTCATCAGCGTCAGGCAGCTCGGCCCAGGCTTGTGCCGTGGCCGGGTTGAGGCTTTCGAAGGTCTTGCCGGAGAGGGCGTCGACCCATTCTCCGCCGATGCACATCTGGAAGCGTGCGAGTGTCATGCAACGATCCCCTTTATCTGGTTTTGTCGGGAGTGTGCGAATTGCAGAAATTCCAGCAGCGTCTGGTTGACCAGTCGCGGTGACTCTACCGGCATCATATGCCGTTGTTCGGGCAGCACGACAACCGTCGCACCGGGGATGCGCCGGGCCAGTTGCTCGGCCATTTCCGGGGTCGAACCCGGATCGAGCTCGCCAGTGGCGATCAGCGTCGGCGCCTGAATGCTGCCCAGGTCGTCAACGCGGTACATGTCTTGGGTGGCGAACAATTCGTAGGTGGTCAGGTAGCCTTGCGGATCATTGCCGGCCAGGGTCTGGCGGATCGCCGCGATCTGCGCCGGATTGGCCGCCTGATATTCGCGGCTGAACCAGCGTGACAACGCAGCTTCGGCGTTGGCGTCCGGGCCATGTTCAGCGGCTTGCGCGGTGCGGGCGATAACGCCGGCACGCTGTTCTTCGCTGCGGTTGAACACGCTGTTCAACACCACCAGGCTTTGCAGGCGCTCCGGGTAATGCAGGGCAAAGGCCCGCGCGACCAGACCGCCCATGGAGAAACCGATCACCGCTGCCTGCGGCAGATTCAGATGATCGAGCAGCTCCAACAACTGATCGGCGTAACCGAGCAGGGCGGTACCGCTGGCCGGTCGCGGGCTGGCGCCATGACCGAGCATGTCGTAGGCGATGACCCGGTATTGGCTGGACAGGCCGACTATCTGGCCGCCCCACATTTCTTTGTTCAGGCCCACGCCGTGGATCAAGACCACGGGCTGGCCTTGGCCGGTCGCCAGGTAACTGGTGCCAGCCGGGGTGAGTTCAGCGGTGAGCCGAATCATGGAGCGCTCCTGCAATGCCTTTTTATTGGGGTTACTGGGCTTTTTCGGCGGCCAGTTCTTCCAGATCGATGTAGCGGTTGCCGATGCGCGGGTGCAGGCGACCACCGTCGGCGCAACCCAGCACCACGACAATTTCGTCGGCACGCGGCGCGTCTTCGATCTGCATTTCCAGGGTGATGTAGTGCGAACGCTGGCCTTCGTCGTCCTTGTGCATCATCGGTATCTGAATCGAGGTGCCCGGGCCACCGCGCTTGTTGGTGAAGCTCAGGTAGCTCTTGGCGTTGACGGCTTCGCGGTAGTGGTTGCCGAAGCGCAGGGTGTGGATCACCGCAGAGGCGTGTTCGATCTCGCCGTCAGCGCCGACCACGGCCGCTTTGCCGTAGGCCTCGATCTTCTCGGCACCGCCGATGATGCCGACCAGACGCTCAACCATCAGGGCACCGAGGTCGGAGCAATTGGCGCGGATCTGCGGCTTGAGGTCTTCAACGAAACCGTTGCCCACCCAAGGGTTCTTCATCACCACGGCGAGGCCGACCATGGTCACCGGCTTGTCAGTGGCTTTGCCGCCTTCGATGAAGGTTTCTTCGACATAGCTGACGATCTTGCGAATTTCGAAACTCATGAGCTGCTCCGTAGGGGGATTGAGAGTGTCTGTGCGTCTGATGGTATACCATAATACCGATCGTGCAAGTCCCCCTCACGAGTTTTGTCGCATCCATCCGGCGAATGGCGATGCATTCACCCGTCACCACAAATCCTGAGATCACCGCTAACCCTGTGGGAGCGAGCCTGCTCGCGAAAGCGGTGGGTCAGCCAATAAACAGGGTGACTGGTGCACCGCATTCGCGAGCAGGCTCGCTCCCACAATGGAAATCAGCGTTAGTAGAGCTCCGCTCGCGGTTAACAAAAGATAACGTGGCGCCGATTGTCAGACGTTTCGAAAGCCCGATAGGATGAGCCAGCTTCCGAAGTGGCTCTGGATTGCGGGTTTCAGGACTATGCTCCTGAGCAGCCATCAACGGAGCACACTTGCGGCGCCCTTGAAGGCCCAATGGCCTAACAATAATAAATAGGGGAAGGTCTATGAGTCGTTGCCGCCCGCCGGCGTTACGCAACACCGCGTTGCTGGCCACAGCACTCTCTCTGCTGGGCTTTGCCACGTTATCGGCCCCGGTGAATGCCGCCGAGGCGCCAGCCGACGTGGTCTACGCCACCGAATCCGCCAAAGCCACGAAAAGCCTGATTCTTGATGTCGTCCACGCCGGTGCGCGTTTGGTCGCGGTCGGGGATCGCGGGCACATTCTCTACTCCGATGACCAAGGCAAAACCTGGACCCAGGCCAAGGTGCCGAGCCGGCAACTGCTGACCGCGGTGTACTTTGTCGACGACAAGCACGGCTGGGCGGTCGGTCATGACGCGCAAATCCTCGCCAGCGCAGACGGCGGTCTGACCTGGACCAAGCAATTCGAAGACCTCAAACGCGAATCGCCACTGCTCGACGTCTGGTTCAAGGACGTCAACAGCGGCCTCGCCGTCGGCGCGTACGGTGCGCTGCTGGAAACCACCGACGGCGGCAAGAACTGGCAAGACGTCAGCGACCGCCTCGACAACGAAGATCAATTCCACCTCAACGCCATCGCCGCGGTGAAAGACGCCGGGCTGTTCATCGTCGGCGAGTCGGGCAGCATGTTCCGCTCCGCCGACTGGGGCCAGACCTGGGAAAAACTCGAAGGCCCGTACGAAGGCTCGCTGTTCGGCGTGATCGGCACGGCGCAACCGCAGACCCTGCTGGCTTACGGCCTGCGCGGCAACCTTTATCGCTCCACGGATTTCGGCAGCACCTGGGAGCAGGTCGAACTGAAAGCTGCGCGCGGATCGCTGGAGTTCGGCCTGTCCGGCGCAACCTTGCTCGAAGACGGCTCGATCGTGATCGTCGGCAACGGCGGTTCGGTGATCAGCAGCAGTGACAACGGCGAAACCTTCAGCGTGTTCAACCGTCCGGACCGCATCTCGCTGTCATCGGTCACTGCGGCTGGCGACGGCAACCTGATTCTGAGCGGGCAGGGTGGCGTTCACACCACGCTGCCAAACGGTGCCGAGATCAATAATAAGAAGGCGGGGCTATGACTTCCTTGATCACTCCTCAGCAGGACAAGGCGACATTTCTTGAGCGCCTGATCTTCAACAACCGCCCGGCAGTGATCCTCATCTGCCTGGTGGTGAGCATTTTCCTGTTCTGGCAGGCGACGTTGATCCGGCCGTCGACCAGTTTCGAAAAAATGATCCCGCTCAAGCATCCGTTCATCGAGAAGATGATGGAGCACCGCAACGATCTGGCGAACCTGGGCAACACCGTGCGCATTTCGGTGGAGGCCAAGGACGGCGACATCTTCTCCAAGGAGTACATGGAGACCCTGCGTCAGATCAACGATGAAGTGTTCTACATCTCCGGCGTTGACCGCTCCGGCCTGAAGTCGCTGTGGAGTCCGAGCGTGCGCTGGACCGAAGTGACCGAAGAGGGTTTTGCCGGCGGTGAAGTGATCCCGCAGAGCTACAACGGCTCGCAGGACAGCCTCGATCTGCTACGCAACAACGTGCTCAAGTCCGGGCAGGTCGGGCGTCTGGTGGCCAATGACTTCAAATCGAGCATCGTCGACATCCCGCTGCTGGAGTCCTATCCGGATCCGGAAGACCAGGGCAAGTTGCTTGCACTGGACTATCGCAAGTTCTCCCATGAACTCGAAGACAAGATCCGCAACAAGTTCGAAGCGCAGAACCCCAATGTCAAAATCCACATCGTCGGTTTCGCCAAGAAGGTCGGCGACCTGATCGACGGTCTGGTGATGGTGGTGCTGTTCTTCGGCATCGCGTTCGTCATCACCCTGATCCTGCTGCTGTGGTTCACCAACTGCGTACGCAGCACCATTGCGGTGTTGAGCACGACGCTGGTGGCGGTGGTCTGGCAGCTCGGTCTGATGCACTTTTTCGGCTTCGGGCTCGATCCGTATTCGATGCTGGTGCCGTTCCTGATCTTCGCCATCGGCATTTCCCACGGCGTGCAGAAGATCAACGGTATCGCCCTGCAATCCAGCGAGGCCGATAACGCACTGACCGCAGCGCGCCGCACCTTCCGGCAATTGTTCCTGCCGGGGATGATCGCGATTCTCGCGGACGCGGTGGGTTTCATCACGCTGTTGATCATCGACATCGGCGTGATCCGTGAACTGGCCATCGGCGCGTCCATCGGCGTGGCGGTGATCGTGTTCACCAACCTGATTCTGCTGCCGGTGGCGATTTCCTATGTCGGTATCAGTAAACGCGCGATTGCCAAGAGCAAGAAAGACGCAAACCGCGAACACCCGTTCTGGCGTCTGCTGTCGAACTTTGCCAACCCGAAAGTCGCACGCATCTCGGTGGTGCTGGCGCTGATCGCCTTCGGTGGCGGCCTCTGGTACAGCCAGAACCTGAAAATCGGCGACCTCGACCAGGGCGCGCCGGAACTGCGTCCGGACTCGCGTTACAACAAGGACAACAACTTCATCATCAACAACTACTCGACCAGCTCCGATGTGCTGGTGGTGATGGTCAAGACCAAGGCTGAAGGCTGTTCACGCTTTGAGGCCATGGCGCCGATCGATGAACTGATGTGGAAGATGCAGAACACCGAGGGCGTGCAGTCTGCGATCTCGCTGGTGACCGTGTCCAAGCAAATGATCAAGGGGATGAACGAGGGCAACCTGAAATGGGAAACCCTGTCACGCAATCCGGACGTGCTGAACAACTCGATTGCCCGCGCTGACGGTCTGTACAACAACAGTTGCTCGCTGGCGCCGGTGCTGGTGTTCCTCAACGATCACAAGGCTGAAACCCTTGATCGTGCGGTGCACGCGGTGCAGGAATTCGCCAAGGACAACAACAAGGACGGTCTGGAATTCATCCTCGCGGCCGGTAACGCCGGGATCGAAGCGGCCACCAACGAAGTCATCAAACAGGCTGAGCTGACCATCCTGATTCTGGTGTACATCTGCGTGGCGGTGATGTGCATGATCACCTTCCGTTCGTGGGCGGCGACCTTGTGCATCGTCCTGCCGCTGGTACTGACCTCGGTACTCGGCAACGCGCTGATGGCGTTCATGGGCATCGGTGTGAAAGTCGCGACGCTGCCGGTGGTGGCGCTGGGTGTGGGGATCGGTGTCGACTACGGCATCTACATCTATAGCCGTCTGGAGAGTTTCCTGCGTGCCGGCCTTCCGTTGCAGGAAGCCTATTACCAGACGCTGAAATCCACCGGTAAGGCGGTGCTGTTTACCGGTCTGTGTCTGGCGATTGGGGTGTGTACCTGGATTTTCTCGGCGATCAAGTTCCAGGCCGACATGGGCCTGATGCTGACCTTCATGTTGCTGTGGAACATGTTCGGTGCGCTGTGGCTGCTGCCGGCACTGGCCAGGTTCCTGATCAAACCGGAGAAGCTGGCGGGGCAGAAGGGCAATTCGCTGTTTGCGCACTGATCTGAAAGGCTGAAACGACAAAGCCGCAACCTTAGGGTTGCGGCTTTTTTTGTGGCTAAAGATCAACAGCCCCTCACCCTAGCCCTCCCGAAACGTCGGACCGCCCGTAGGGAGAGGGAACCGACCGAAGTGTGCGGCTTGATCCATCGACCTGAAATACCGAGTCGATTATGGATTCACAGCAGATCGTTCAAGTCGGCGTAACTCTCGAATATCCCCCAATCGGTCCCCTCTACCTCTGGGCGGTCCGACGTTTCGGGAGGGCTAGGGTGAGGGCAGAAGATCTCAAGCCTTAAGAAAGCTCAGCCCCAAGCACAACACTCAGCGCACTCCGCGCATCGTCCAGCTGTACGAGCGTCGCATGCCGAGCCCCAAGCGCATCACGATTCTCGATAGCGGTAAGAATCGCCTTATGCCGAGGCAACGCCAACTCATGCAGATTCGGCCGCTGATTCGAATGCTTCAACGCCTCGGCAATCGCCACCGACAACATGTTGCACAGATTCGCCAGCAAATCATTATGCGTCGCATCGGCAATCCGGCTATGAAAATCCAGATCCGGCTGCAACAGCGCTTCCGGTGTCGGCGCCGCTTCCATGCGCTGATACGCCTCACCGATGGCGGCGATGTCGGCATCGGTTGCATGTTGAGCGGCGAGGGCAGCAGCGGCGGGTTCGATAATGCTGCGCACACTGGTCAGCACATTGAAGAATTCATTCTGCGGGCTGCTTTGCATCAGCCAGTGCAGCACGTCCGGGTCGAGCATGTGCCACTCGCGGCGCGCCTTGACCACCGTGCCGACACGCGGTTTTGAATACACCAACCCCTTGGCCACCAGCACCCGCGTGGCTTCGCGCAATACCGGCCGACTGACCGCGTACTCCTCGCAGAGCAAGGCTTCGGCGGGCAGTTTGTCGTCGGGCAAAAAGCGTCCGGAGACGATCTGCATGCCCAGTTCCTGGACGATGCGCGAGTGCATGCTTTTACGGTCGGAGGGTTTGCGGTAATCCATGGGGAACGGCGCGATCCTGAGCGATGGAGATGCCGCGCATCATAGCAGGCACGGCACAATCTTGAGGCAGATACACAAGCCAAATGTGGGAGCGAGCCTGCTCGCGAAAGCGGTGGGTCAGGCAACTGTATATTGACTGACACTCCCTCTTCGCGAGCAGGCTCGCTCCCACAGGGGAATGCATTCCAATGTAGGAGCTGCCGCAGGCTGCGATCTTTTGATCTTAATGGGAATGACGGGGGACTTCCGCGCCACGGCAACCCACCAGGAAATCAAAGTCGCAACCCTGATCTGCTTGCAACACGTGATCGATGTACAGCTGACGGTAGCCGCCCACCAGCAACTGCTGCGGTGGTTGCAGATCGGCCATGCGCGCTGCCAGTTCGGCATCCGGAATATCCAGATGCAAGCGCCCGGTGGCGCAATCCAGCTCGATCCAGTCGCCTTCCTGCGCCGTCGCCAGAGGCCCGCCGGCCGCCGCTTCCGGCGCCACGTGCAAAACCACCGTGCCATACGCGGTGCCGCTCATCCGCGCATCAGAAATGCGCACCATGTCGGTCACACCCTGCGCCAACAGCTTGGCCGGCAAACCCATGTTGCCGACTTCGGCCATGCCCGGGTAACCCTTCGGCCCGCAGTTCTTCATCACCAAAATCGAATCTTTATCGACGTCCAGCTCCGGATCGTTGATCCGCGCCTTGTACATGTCGAAGTTCTCGAACACCACCGCGCGGCCACGGTGCTGCATCAGTTCCGGCGTCGCAGCGGACGGCTTGAGCACCGCACCGAGCGGTGCCAGGTTACCGCGCAACACACAGATCCCTCCGTCGGCGCGAATCGGATTGTCGAGGGTGCGGATCACTTCGTCTTCGCCGTAGATCGGCGCGTCCTTGGTGTTCTCGCCGATGGACTTGCCGTTGACCGTCAATGCATTCGGGTTGGGGATCAGATTCGCTTCACCGAGGCGGCGCAGCACCGCTGGCAAGCCACCGGCGTAATAGAACTCTTCCATCAGGAAACGCCCGGACGGTTGCAGGTCGACGATGGTCGGCATGCCGCGCCCGATGCGCGTCCAGTCGTCCAGATCCAGCTCGACGCCGATGCGCCCGGCAATCGCCTTCAAGTGGATCACGGCGTTGGTCGAACCGCCGATGGCGGCGTTCACACGAATAGCGTTCTCGAAGGCTTCTTTAGTCAGAATCTTCGACAGTTTCAAATCTTCGCGCACCATCTCCACCGCCCGCATGCCGGACATGTGCGCCAACACATAACGCCGCGCATCCACCGCCGGAATCGCCGCGTTGTGCGGCAGCGAAGTGCCCAGTGCTTCCGCCATGCAAGCCATCGTCGATGCGGTGCCCATGGTGTTGCAGGTGCCCGCCGAACGCGACATGCCGCCCTCGGCCGCAAGGAAATCGTCAATGGTGATGGTGCCAGCCTTGACCTGTTCGCTGAGCTGCCAGACCACGGTGCCGGAACCGATGTCCTTGCCCTTGTGCTTGCCATTGAGCATCGGCCCGCCGGTGACGACGATGGCCGGCACGTCGCAACTGGCCGCGCCCATCAGCAGCGCCGGGGTGGTTTTGTCGCAACCGGTCAGCAGCACCACGCCGTCAATCGGGTTGCCGCGAATCGCTTCTTCAACGTCCATGCTCGCCAGGTTGCGGGTGAGCATGGCGGTAGGACGCAGGTTCGATTCGCCGTTGGAAAACACCGGGAATTCCACTGGAAAGCCACCGGCCTCGATCACCCCGCGTTTGACGTGCTCCGCGATCTGGCGGAAGTGCGCGTTGCACGGGGTCAATTCCGACCAGGTGTTGCAGATGCCGATGATCGGCTTGCCGTGGAACTGGTGGTCGGCGATGCCCTGATTCTTCATCCAGCTGCGGTACATGAAGCCGTTCTTGTCGGCCGTGCCAAACCATTGGGCGGAGCGCAGGGTGGGTTTCTTATCAGACATGATCGATTCTCTTATTGTATGACTATAGTGTTCCAGTTACGGCCTAACATAAGCTCAAAAACCAATGTTTGGAAGTGTTGTTGGTTAATTAGTATTACTATATAGTCGTTTTCGATGGAGGGATGGCCCTGGCGGTTTTCCGTGAGAGGCGTCCCCCGAGGTTCTATAAAAACAACAATCGGAGACCGATCTCATGAGCCAGGAACTGCGGCTGATACGGCGCATTACGCTGAAACTGATTCCCTTCCTGATCCTGCTGTACCTGATCGCCTATGTGGATCGCTCCGCCGTCGGCTTCGCCAAGCTGCACATGGGCGCCGACATCGGCATCGGCGACGCCGCCTACGGCCTCGGCGCCGGGCTGTTCTTCATTGGTTACTTTCTTTTCGAAATCCCCAGCAACCTGATGCTCGAACGCTTTGGCGCGCGGCGCTGGTTCGCGCGAATCATGATTACCTGGGGCGCGATCACCATCGGCATGGCCTTCGTTCAGGGCCCGCACAGTTTCTACGTGATGCGCTTTCTGCTCGGCGCGGCCGAGGCGGGGTTCTTTCCTGGCGTTCTCTACTACATCACCCAATGGTTCCCGGTGCGCCATCGCGGCAAGATCCTCGGGCTGTTCATCCTCTCGCAACCGATCGCGATGATGATCACCGGCCCGGTGTCCGGCGGTTTGCTCGGCATGGACGGCGTGCTGGGTCTGCATGGCTGGCAGTGGCTGTTCATCGTCATCGGCACCCCGGCGATCCTGTTGACCTGGCCGGTGTTGCGCTGGTTGCCGGATGGCCCGCAGCAAGTGAAATGGCTGGCTCAGGCCGAGAAGGACTGGCTGACCGGCGAGCTGAAAAAGGATTTGCAGGAATACAGCCAGACCCGTCACGGCAATCCGCTGCATGCGCTGAAAGACAAACGCGTGTTGCTGCTCGCACTGTTCTATCTGCCGGTGACGCTGAGCATTTATGGCTTGGGCCTGTGGCTGCCGACGTTGATCAAACAGTTTGGTGGCAGCGATCTGGTCACCGGTTTTGTGTCGTCGGTGCCGTACATCTTCGGGATCATCGGCTTGCTGATCGTGCCGCGCAGTTCTGATCGATTGAATGATCGCTACGGGCATCTCGCCGTGCTTTACGTGCTGGGTGCGATTGGCCTGTTCCTCAGTGCCTGGCTGTCGCTGCCGGTCGCGCAACTGGCGGCGCTGTGTCTGGTGGCGTTCGCGCTGTTTTCCTGCACGGCGGTGTTCTGGACCCTGCCGGGACGGTTCTTCGCCGGCGCGAGTGCGGCGGCGGGGATTGCACTGATCAACTCGGTAGGGAATCTGGGCGGGTACATCGGGCCTTTCGTGATCGGGGCGTTGAAGGAGTACACCGGCAATCTGGCTTCGGGGTTGTATTTCCTCTCTGGAGTGATGGTGTTCGGCTTGATCCTGACTGGTGTCGTCTACCGCGTGCTGGAACGCAAACACGTGCTGCCAGTCGACCAGTTCGCCGCCAGCGCACGCGGCGCTACCCGCACCTGAACTGACCAACACCGGCCCCCTTTAGGAGTGAGCCTGCTCGCGATAGCGGTGTATCAGTCAAAAAGATGTTAACTGACACACCGCTATCGCGAGCAGGCTCACTCCTACAGGGAGCTGCAGTGTTTCGAATAACACAGGAGAAAATCATGCATCTGGTTCAATTCGAATTAAGCAACCGCGAACGCCGCGTCGGCGTGGTCGACAACGGTCTGGTGCGCGAAGTGCAGGACGCCCGCAGCACGCGTGATCTGGCGCTGGCCGCCATCGAGGCCGGCAACACCCTCGAGCAACAAGTGCAAATCCTCGGCCTCGGCATCAGCCACGACTACGCCGAGCTGCTCTCACAACTGCGCGTGCTGCCGCCCCTCGACCATCCGGACCCGGCGCACATGCTGATCAGCGGTACTGGCCTGACGCATCTTGGCAGTGCCTCGGCGCGGGACAAAATGCACCAACAAGTCGGCGACGAAGCGACCATGACCGATACCATGCGCATCTTCAAATGGGGCGTGGAGGGCGGTAAACCGGCGGCGGGGCAGGCCGGTGTGCAACCGGAATGGTTCTACAAAGGCGATGGCAGCATCGTCGTGCGTCCGGGCCAGCCGTTCCCGGTGCCGCCGTTTGCCGAAGACGCCGGTGAAGAACCGGAAATGGCCGGCCTCTACATCATCGGCAACGACGGCAAGCCTTATCGCCTCGGTTTCGCGGTGGGCAACGAGTTCTCCGACCACGTCATGGAGCGCAAGAACTACCTGTACCTCGCGCACTCGAAACTGCGCAGTTGCAGCTATGGCCCGGAACTTCGTACCGGCGAACTGCCTCAACATCTGGCCGGCACCAGTCGCATCCTGCGTGACGGCGAAGTGCTCTGGCAGAACGAGTTTCTCAGCGGCGAGGCGAACATGTGCCACAGCCTCGCCAACCTCGAATACCACCACTTTAAATACAGTCAGTTCCTGCGTCCCGGTGACGTGCACATTCACTTCTTCGGCACCGCGACGCTGTCGTTCGCTGATGGCATCCGCACCCAGCCGGGTGACGTCTTTGAAATCAGCCAGGCCGAATTCGGCGCGCCACTGGTCAACGGCATCGTCCCGGTTCCAGCGGCTTACGAACCGGACAGCATCGGCACCCTTTAAGGAGATCCCATGACTCAGATTCTCGGTCACAACTACATCGGTGGTCAGCGCAGCGCCGCTGGCAACGTCAAACTGCTATCGGTCGACGCAACGACGGGCGAGCAACTGCCGCACGATTTCATCCAGGCCACGATGGAAGAAGTCGACGCCGCCGCCAAAGCCGCCGCTGCCGCGTACCCGGCGTATCGCAGCCTCAGCGCCGAGCGCCGCGCACAGTTCCTCGACGCAATTGCCGATGAACTGGACGCGCTCGGTGATGACTTCGTCGCTGTGGTCTGCCGCGAAACGGCATTGCCGGCCGGACGTATTCAAGGCGAGCGTGGACGCACCAGCGGGCAAATGCGTCTGTTCGCCAAAGTGCTGCGTCGTGGCGATTTCTACGGTGCGCGCATCGATTTGCCACTGCCGGATCGCCAGCCATTGCCGCGTCCGGATCTGCGTCAATACCGCATCGGCCTCGGCCCGGTAGCGGTGTTTGGCGCAAGCAACTTTCCACTGGCGTTTTCCACGGCCGGCGGTGACACCGCTTCGGCACTGGCCGCCGGTTGCCCGGTGGTGTTCAAGGCTCACAGCGGGCACATGGCCACGGCTGAGTTGGTGGCTGATGCGGTAATCCGCGCCGCAGAAAAAACCGCGATGCCGGCCGGCGTGTTCAACATGATCTATGGCGGTGGCGTCGGCGAGTGGCTGGTCAAGCACCCGGCGATTCAGGCAGTCGGTTTCACCGGTTCGCTCAAGGGCGGTCGGGCACTGTGTGACATGGCCGCTGCGCGCCCGCAACCGATTCCGGTGTTCGCCGAGATGTCGAGCATCAACCCGGTGATCGTTCTGCCGCAGGCGCTTGCCGAGCGTTCGGAAACGGTTGCTCGTGACCTGACCGCTTCGGTAGTGCAGGGCTGCGGCCAGTTCTGTACCAATCCTGGTCTGGTCATCGGCATCCGTTCGCCGCAGTTCAGCGCGTTCGTCCAGCAAGTCGCTGGTTTGATCGGCGATCAACCGGCACAAACCATGCTAAACGCCGGCACGCTTGGCAGCTACGGCAAAGGCTTGCAGAAGCTGTTGGCGCATCCCGGCATCGAGCATCTGGCGGGCAATCCACAGCAGGGCAATCAGGCGCAGCCGCAGTTGTTCAAGGCTGATGCACGCTTGTTGATCGATGGCGATGAAGTGCTGCAGGAAGAAGTGTTCGGCCCGACCACGGTGATTGTCGAAGTGGCGGACAAGGCGCAACTGAGCGCTGCGTTGCACGGTTTGCACGGGCAACTCACCGCAACGATTATTGGTGAACTGGCGGACTTCGAGCGCTTCGCAGAGCTGACGCCGCTGCTTGAGCAGAAGGTCGGGCGGATCCTGCTCAACGGTTATCCGACCGGTGTCGAGGTCTGTGATTCGATGGTGCACGGCGGGCCGTATCCGGCGACGTCCGATGCCCGTGGCACCTCGGTTGGCACCTTGGCGATCGACCGCTTCCTGCGCCCGGTGTGCTTCCAGAACTACCCGGACAGCTTGCTGCCGGAGCCGCTGAAAAACGCCAACCCGCTGCGCATCCAGCGTCTGGTCGACGGCAAGCCGTCGCGCGACGCCCTTTAATCCACACCACATGATCGTTCCCACGCTCTGCGTGGGAATGCAGTCCGGGACGCTCTGCCTCCCGGTCTTGAGCTGGAACGCGGAGCGTCCCTCGAGGCATTCCCACGCGGAGCGTGGGAACGATCAAGAGCGGGGCTTTGAGCTATCATTGGCCCTTTCCCCCCTAGAAAGACTGTTTGCCATGACTGCCCAAACCCTTCTCAACGCCCTCGAACACTGCGGCATGGTCGAAATCGACGGCCTGCATGCCTTCGAATTCGCCCTCGACGAAGACGACAACCTGCACATCGAATGCATCGACGGTCGAGCGGCCAAGCATTGGGAGTTCACCCCCGCGCAGGTCGAAGCCGCAACGTTTGATGAAGACCTGCAGAGCTGGCTGGTCATTGGCTATGCCAGCGACACCAAGACCACCGGCGAACATCGCCTGGTCTGCCTCGGCGACGTAGTCAGCAGCAGCGATGATGAGGAAGAATCTGATGAAAATGCGTAAATTCTGGCCGCTGCTGATGGCCGGCAGCGTCGGCGCCATGGGGCTGTCCACGGCCTCTGCCGAGAACTTCCAATTGCTGGTCGGCTCCTACACCGCCGGCACCAGCCAAGGCATTTATCGAATGAATTTCGACAGTGCCACCGGCCAGATCGCCGCCAAGCCGCTGCAAGTGGTCAAGAGCGAAAACCCGTCATGGCTGACCCTGTCCAAAGACCAGCATCGCCTGTTCGTGGTCAATGAAAACGGCCCTGGCCAGAAAGACCCGGTCGGTCGCGTCAGCAGCTATTCGATTGATCCGAAAACCCACGCCCTGACCTTGATCAATCAAGTGCAGAGCCTGGGCAACGAGCCAACTCATTCAAGCCTCAGCGCTGACGCCAGCCACCTGTTCGTCAGCAATTATTCGGTGGTGGAAGATCCGGGCGGAACGCTGGCGGTTTTGCCGGTCGGTGCTGACGGCAAGCTCAAACCCGTCGTGCAGATGAGCGCGCACCCGGCCAGCCGGGTCAATCCCGAGCGCCAGGCGTCGAACCACGTGCACTCGACGGTCTCTTCGCCGGACGGACGCTATGTGTTCTCCAACGACCTCGGTGCGGACAAAGTCTTCATCTACCAATTCGACCCGAAAGCCAACCCGGAGCTGCCGCTGACCCCGGCGAAAACAGCTTCTGTGGCGTTACCTGCCGGCAGCGGCCCACGTCATTTGCTGTTCAGCGCCGATGGCAAACACGCTTGGCTGACCATGGAAATGAGCGCGCAGGTTGCGGTGTTCGACTACAACGACGGCGTGCTGACCCAGACGCAACTGGTCGATCTGGCGGCCGGCCAGCCAACTTCGGACAAGGCCGGCGCCGCGCTGCACGCCTCGGCGGATGGCAAGTTCCTCTACGTCAGCAACCGTGGCACCGCCAATCAACTGGTGGTGTTCGCGATTGATCCGGCAACCGGTCAGCTCAAAGAACTGCAAAAACGTTCGGTGGAAGGTGATCACCCGCGCGAATTCAGCCTCGATCCGAGCGGCAAATTCCTGCTGATTGCCAACCAGAAGAGCAACCAGATTGTCGTCGTTGAACGCGATGGCAAGACCGGTCTGCTCGGCAAAACCGTGCAGAAACTGCCGATGGACGCGCCGAGCGACCTCAAGTTTCTAGTGCGACAATAAGCCACAGGCCCCGGTTTACGGGGCCTGTCTCTTTGTATTAATCGCGCTGATATCCGGTAATGCTACAAAGCATTTCAAGCGATCAACCCTCGAGCGTTAAGTTTGCTTCACAGCCCAACCGGGCAAGCAAGCCAACCGAACACGAGGGTTACCGCCATGAACTTCAATCTCTTCTCCATCATCGCCGCTTCCGCCATCTCCGCCACCGTGGTACTGCCTGCCGGTGCCAACGTTGAAATCGCCAGCAAAAAATCCCACACCCAGAGCTACACCCAAAAATACCTGCAACAGAGCGCCAACTTCTACGCCGCCCTGGATCACAAAGCCCAACACTGAGCGCCTGCACGGCACACTCCTGTAGGAGCTGCCGAAGGCTGCGATCTTTTGATTTTGTTTGATCGTTCCCACGCTCTGCGTGGGAATGCCTCTAGGGACGCTCTGCGTCCAGTGACGCGCAGCGTCACGGGCTGAATGCCCACGCCGAGCGTGGGAACGATCCGCAAAGCAAAATCAAAAGATCGCAGCCTTCGGCAGCTCCTACCTGTGTGTTTTTCGCGGCCTGATAGGTTTCTTCAAACCCGCAAATAGACTGGCTAAATAATCAACGAAGCTGATGTTTACTATGGAAAACCCTGAGTGGTTGCCACGGCTTTTTTGATCGATTCTGTGGGCATCGAAACATGCCCACGGGAGAACACCATGGCCAGCGCAATCATTCATTCAGCCAAACGCGGCGCCTACCTGGCCATTGGTCTTTACCTGGCCGTGGTGGTGTTCGTCAGCATCGCCTCGCAGATGGAACACAGCTTCGACGCCCCGATCCAGGTCGCCCATCCCGGCGTCCAGTTCGAAGTCCGCTCGCAAAGCGTGATGATCGACCGGGCCGAACTCGCGGGAGTCGGCGGCGCATGAAAGGTTACAGACTCTGGGTGATCGCAGGTTTAGCGTTCTTCACCAACGGCGCGTCATTACTGGGAATCGGTCAGGGCTCGGTGGGTGCATTGGCCCGCGCCATAGAGGCCAATCACACCATCGCGCACAACATCGAACGGGCGAATACGTTAGGGCTGATGGCCGGCAATCCACCGGTAAAAGTCTCGGCGGATTTTCTCGGGCCCTTCGAAGTGGATTGCATGGCACTCGGTATGTGCAACGCGCTGGCTTAGACAACGCGATTGATCGTTCCCACGCTCCGCGTGGGAACGCAGCCCCGGACGCTCCGCGTCCGATTGGAACGCGGAGCGTCCCTTGAGGCATTCCCACGCAGAGCGTGGGAACGATCAAGCAAGAAGCCAGGGGTTACTTCTTCATGATCGAGGTGAAGAGGTCGGATTCGAGAAAGCGCTGCAACCAGGCCTGTAGACGGGAGTAGGGCGTCTGCGCAAACCACTCACGGTCAACATGGGCAAACTGGCGAACGAACGGCAGCAGGGCGATATCGGCCAGGCTCGGGTGATCGGTCAGCAAGTAATCGCGATCGGTCAGCAACTCCTCCAGCCGCTGCAAGAACAACGCCCCTTCAGCCCGATAAACCTCCATCGACTGTTCGGGATAACGCTCGGCGTACTTGTAGCGATTCAAATGCACTTTGAACTCTTGATCGTTCGCCTCGATCAGTTCGGCTATCCGCGAATCGCCCGCCAGCAACCAGTCATCCGGATCATTCTGCGCCAACGCCCAGCGCATGATCTCCAGGCTCTCGTCAATGACCCGCCCACCCGCATCCAGCACCGGCACCGTGCCTTTCGGCGAGATCGCCAACATCTGCGCCGGTTTCGCTTTGAGGCTGACCTCGACAATGTCCACCGGCACACCCGAATAACGCAAGGCCATCCGCGCGCGCATCGCATACGGGCAGCGGCGGAAAGAATACAGCGTGTTCATTTCACCTCCAGTGTGCTCAAACCGTTGCCCTGACGCTGTACCTGAATCTGCACCGGGATCCGCTCATGCATTTCCTGCACGTGGGAAATCACCGCGACCTTGCGACCCTGCGCCTGCAAGCCATCGAGCGCATCCATCGCCAGTTGCAGCGACTCCGGATCGAGGCTGCCAAAGCCTTCATCGATAAACAGCGATTCGATCTTCAGCGTACTCGACGCCATCGACGCCAGGCCCAACGCCAACGCCAGCGACACCAGGAACGTCTCGCCGCCGGACAACGAATGCACCGAGCGCAGTTCGTCGCCCATTTCTGTGTCCATCACCAGCAAACCGAGCATGCTGCCGCCGCGTTTCAGGCGATAGCGTTTGACCAGTTGGCGCAGTTGCACGTTGGCGTGGTGCACCAGCAGGTCGAGGTTGTAGGCCTGGGCGATCTTGCGGAAGGTGTCGCCGGTGGCTGAGCCGATCAAGGCACTCAGTCGCGCCCAGCGTTGATATTCGGCATACGCCGAGGCGATCTGCTGGGCCAGCGCCTGATTGGCGTTCTGTCGGCGCTGGTCTTCGACCTGTTCGGCACGCAGTTCGGCGCATTGCTGCTCGCTGACGATGAACTGGTTTTGCAGGTCGGCGAGGGCGCTGGTCAGTTGTTCGGCATCAAGGTTGCCGTTGTGCTGGGCCTGATGATCGAGCAAGCGCTGATCGCGTTCCTGCAACAACACCTTGGCTTGTTCGATGGCTTTTTCATTGTGTTGCAGACGCTGACGCAGCTCGGCGACTTGCGCGTCGTCGACCCGCAACAGGTCTTCGAGGCCACCGTCATCCAGCTCCGGATGGCGGGCGCGCCAGTCGGCAATCTTGCCGGCCAGATCCTGCTCTTCGTTTTGCAGCGCGTGCAAGCGCTCCTGTTGCGCTTTGAGTTCGGCCGCGATCTGCACGAGTTGCGTGCGCACGCTTTGCAGTTCCTGGGCGGTGCCGGTTTCGGCGTTGCGCGCCTGCTCAACCGCTTGCTCGAGTTGCTGCTGCCAGTGCTCGGCGCTGCTGTGCTCGCCGAGCAATTGTGCGAGTTTCTGCTGGCAGGCTTGCTGTTGCTCAGTCAGCGCAGTGAATTGCTGTTCAGCGCTGAGCGACTGCTGCGCGCGGGTCTGTTGGCGGTCCTGCTCTTTCTCCAGAGTCTGTTGCCGCTGTTGCTGCTCGGCCTGTTCTTCCTTCTGCTGATCGACCTGCGCCAGGCGCTCGGCGATCTGCCGGTCAAGCTGCATGAACGTCGCCGCCGGTTCCTGGCGCAAGGCTTCGAGGGTGTCGGCCGGCAGCAGATTGCCGAACGCCGTCAGTTCTTCGTCGAGACGCTGACGGTCGCTGCTCAGTTCACGCTGCTGATTGCTCAGGTGTTGCGCCGCTTGCTGATGCGCTGTCTCCGCCTGACGCAATTGCTGGGTCAGGCGCGCAGCATCCTGTTGCAGGGTGAGCAGGGCGCTCTGGCGTTGTTCGTCCTGAGTGATGCTTTGGTTCAGTTGATCGTTTTGTCGGGCGAGCCAGGCGTCGCGCTTGGCGGCGTCCTGATTGAACAATTGCGTGGCCAGTGGATGCGCCTCGAGACTTGGGGCCAACGCTTGTTGCTGGGCGGCCAGTTGTTCCTGCTGTTGCAGCAATTCTTTCTGCTGAGCAATGACGCCACCGACTTCGGCGCGCAGTTCGATGAGTTTTTCCTTGAGCTGATCGACCACCTGCTGGGCGTTGGCCTGCTCGCTTTCATCATGGCGACCGAGGCTTTGCAGCAACGCTTCCGGCTGATGATACGGATGCTCGTTGCTGCCGCAGACCGGGCACGGTTGGTCGTCCTGCAACTGCGCGCGCAACTCCTCGACACTGGCACTGCGCGCCAGGCGCTGGCGTTCAAGCAGGTCGCGGGTGACGTTGAGGGTTTGCTCGGCGACGGTCAGCTCGGCTTTGGTTTTCACGCCGTCCTGAGTCAGGCGCTCGCGCTCGTGCTGGGCGCTGAGCTGACGCTGTTGCAGCTCGCTGCTGCGCTTGTCCAGATCCTGTTGCGTGGCCCACAGACGTGACAGCTCTTCGAAGGCGCGCAGTTGCTTGCGGTTGTCCTGCAGCAGCGTGCCGAGGATGCCGATCTGTTCGGCAACAGCATCGGGTTCGGCGCCGGCTTCTTTGAACAGCACCTCCAGTTGCTGTTTCTGCGTGGCAAGCTCGGCTGCGCTGCGCGTCGCGTTTTCTTCGAGGCTCGCCAGTTCCGCCTGGCCCTTGTTCAAGCGATTGCCGATCAACATCAGCTGTTGCAGGCGATCGCGGTAGGCATTCCACGCATCGCTCAGCGGCGCCAGATGAGCGCTTTGCTCAAGTTCGGCGGCGATGCGTTGCAGGCGTTCGGCGACTTGGGTCTGTTTTTCCAGCAAGGCTTGAATGGCGTTTTGGCCCTCGGTGCAGGCCTGCTGCGCATTGCGCCTGGTTTCAGCGCTTTGCGCGACCTCCCTGGCCAGACGGGCGAGGGTGCTTTGTTCTTCAAAGGCCTGACGCAACAGTGGCGCGTTTTCGCTCTGCCGTTGTTGCGCTTCGGTCAGCGCAACTTTCGCCGCGTCGAGATTTTGTTCCAGTTGCTTCTGGCGCTCAGTCAGTTCGGCGTGTTGCTGCGTGTGCGTGGCGATTTGTGCGGCCAGTGGCGTCAGCAGCGCATCGAGTTCGGTTTTTCGCGCGAACTGGTGCCGTTGCGGGCCGAGCTGCTCCAGACGTGTCAGCTTCACCCGTTCGCCGGCCAGACCTTCGGATTGCTGCTCAGCGCTGTGCAATTGCTCGGCGGCGGCTTGCTGGGCGTCCTGCAACACACGCAAATCCTTGAGCCAGCCGTGCTGCTGCTCAAGCTGCTTGAGTTGCGCCTGCTGCAACTTCATTTGCTGTTGCGCGGCGTGAAAGCGCTCATCCAGTTCGGCCCGGGCTTCGGGTGCCAGTGGCGTGACGCCGGTGGCCTGATCCTGCAGCAGCTTGTGCGCTTCGCGGGCCTCTTTGGTCTTGTCGAAAGCGCGGCGGCCGAGGCGTGTGTACAGCGCGGTGTCGGTGAGTTTTTCCAGCAGCTCGCTGCGGTCGTTGTCGTCCGCCTTGAGGAACGCACTGAACTCGCTCTGCGCCAGCAGCACGGCGCGGGTGAACTGTTCGAAGTTCAGGCCGAGCGCGGCTTCCAGTTGAGTTTTGTATTCGCCCTTCTGGCTGGCGAGCAGTTGGTCCTGATCGATGTCGCGCAGGCTCTGACGGCTGGCCTGCAACTTGCCGCCAGCTTTCTCGCGGGCGCGGTTGGCTTCCCAGCGCGCCCGATAACGGCGGCCATCGACACCGACAAAATCCACCTCGGCATAACCTTCGCCGGTACCGCGACGCAGCAGGGTGCGCGGGTCGCCAGTGGCGATTTCGCCGTCGGCATCCGGGACTTTGGCGTCACGACCGGTGTTGTTCAGACGCGGCACGGCGCCGAACAGCGCCAGGCACAAGGCGTCGAGCAGAGTACTTTTACCGGCGCCGGTCGGGCCGGTGATCGCGAACAAACCGGCGCTGGCCAACGGCTCAGCGGTGAAATCAATCTCGAACGGACCGGCCAGCGAGGCCAGGTTTTTCAGGCGAATGGCGAGAATCTTCATGGCTGCTCGCCCTCCAGTTGCACGTCCTGCAGCAGTTCGGCGAAGTCCTTCAGCGTCTGCTCATCGACTTCGTTGCCGTAGTTGTCGAACCAGGCGCGGCTGAACAACTCCTGCGGGGTGAGTTGGTCGAGCTCGATCAGTGCAGTGCCATCTTCGACGCCGTCAGCACCCCGATTGCCGGCGTATTCAGCGGCAATGCGCACCAGTCGCACGGCTTTGCCTTGCAGGGCGCTTTCCACTTGATGGCGCAGATCCGGCTGCGGTTCATCGAGGGTTACGCGCACTTCGAGCCACGGTTGACGCTGGGTTTCGGCGAGCAGATCGATGTTCGGCAGATCCGCCAGTTGCAGCAGAATCTCGGCCAGCGGTGCCGGGCCGATGCGCTGCAGATTGACCGAGCGCGGGATCAGTTTCGGCTCGACGCTGACCAGGGTTTCGCCGTCGAGCGTGACGTCGAGAATCTGGTGCTGATAACCGATCTCCGAAAACGACAACGGAATCGGCGAACCGCTGTAGCGGATGCGCTCCTCACCATTGACCTTCTGCGGCTTGTGCAAATGGCCGAGGGCAACGTAGCTGATGCTCGGCCCGAACAGGCTGGCGGGCAGGGCTTCGGCGTTGCCGATGATCAGGCTGCGTTCGGAGTCTTCCGACACGGAACCGCCGGCCATGTGCGCGTGGCTGATGGCAATCAATGCCTGACCGGGTTGGCGCTTGGCGTTGGCCGCTTCGATCAGCCATTCGTGCACCTGACCGATGCCACGCAAATAGTTGTCGCCCAGATGCGCGCCGGTCACTTCCGCCGGACGCAGGAACGGCAACGCTAGGCACCATGCGGCGACTTCCCCGGTTTTATCCGGCAACGGCAGGAGCAGGCGTTCGGCATCCAGTTGCCCGTCATCCAGCCACAACACCCGGCCCAACGCATGGGTGCGCAAACGGCGCATCAACGGCGCGGGCAGTTCAATCCGCGAGCCAGAATCATGGTTGCCGGCAATCATCACGATGGTCAGCAACGGCTGCTGTTCGTGGGCGCTGACGATGAAATCGTAGAGGCGTTCCTGCGCTTTGACCGGCGGATTGACCGTGTCGAAGATGTCCCCGGCAATCAGCAGCACATCCGGCTGCGCCAGTTGCAATTGGCGCAGCAGCCATTCGAGAAAACAGGCGTGCTCGAAATCGCGCTCCTGGCCGTGCAGGTTTTGCCCAAGGTGCCAGTCGGAGGTGTGGAACAGACGCAAGGTGGACTCCGCAACAATTAAAGAGGTGATGGCCGCAGGTGAAATGATGGCGGCGAAAGAGGGGAGAGTTTACAGATTATTGCGGCGGGAGGGCTTGTTGTGCAGGCCAACCACTATTCAGTAGCGCGCGGCTTTACTTCTACCGCTCATCGGGAGCGACACCTCAAGTGATTCAAAAATTGACGCCAAAATAGTGGCCATCTAATATCGCGCCCCTATTTTGATATCAATGCGCTACTACCGGGTGCAACGGGCCGTTTCACGGTCTGCTCCGAGATCGACTTCGTCATTACGTCATCTCCCTTTACCCTTTTTTTGCTCTGATCGCACCCATGTAGGTGCCAATCAGCAGGTAGTGCGCCTGCCGTCAATCCAACTATTACTGCCCGTTGTAAAGAGATCTTCAACATGGACGTTCGCCAGTACGCCTTTCTCGCTCGTCAGCCTGCTGCTGCCGTAAAAAAACGCGAGTCTTTCCTCGGCATGCCCAAACGCGGCTTGGCGTTTCTCTTGGCGAACGTCATGTTCTGGCAACCGATGTGGGCGCAGGCTGACGGCATCGTGGTGGCCAACCCGAATACCTCGCTGGACCGCGCCGGCAACGGCGTGCCGATCATCAACATCGCCACACCCAATGCCGCCGGCCTGTCGCATAACCAGTTCCACGACTACAACGTCGGTGCGCAGGGGCTGATCCTCAACAACGGCTCGACGCAGAACAATCTCACCCAGCTGGGCGGGCATATCATCGACAACCCGAACCTGAAAAACAGCGGTTCGGCACAGGCGATTCTCAACGAAGTCATCAGCGGCAACCCGAGCCAGTTGCGCGGTTACACCGAAGTGGCGGGGCAGTCGGCACGGGTCATCGTCGCCAACCCCTATGGCATCACCTGCAACGGTTGCGGCTTTATCAACTCGCCGCGCGTCACGTTGACCACCGGCAAACCGGTGCTCGACAACGGTCGGCTGGATCGCTTTCAGGTCGATCAGGGGACTGTGGCCATCGAGGGCGCGGGCCTTAATGCGACCAACGTCGACCGTTTCGAAATCATCACCCGCAGCGCAAAGATCAACGCGCAACTGCAGGCGCAGAACCTGACGATTGTTGCCGGTCGCAACGACGTCAATGCACAAACCCTCAATGCCACGGCGCGGGCCGATGACGGTAGCGCCAAACCGCAACTGGCCATCGACTCCTCGGCACTGGGCGGCATGTACGCCGGGGCGATCAAACTGGTCGGCACCGAGGCCGGCGTCGGGGTGAAACTCGACGGCAAGCTGATTGCCAGCGGCGGTGATATCCAGCTCGATGCCAATGGCCAACTGAGCCTGGTCGACACCTCGGCCACCGGCGCAGTCAACGTCAAAGCCACCAGCCTTGATGCTCGCGGCCCGATCTACGCCGGCACCGCGCTCAATGTGCAGACCCAAGGCAACCTGACCAACCGCCAGACCCTCGCGGCCCGGGAAAGCATCAGCCTGAGTGCCGGCGGCCAACTGACCAACGCCGGCGCCATTGAGGCGGGCGTCAACGCCGACGGTAGCCGCAATGCCAGTGGTGACCTGAGCATAACTGCGCAGAACCTCGACAACAGCGGCAAAAGCCTCACCGCCAGCCGCAACCTGACGGTCAACACCGCGCAAACCCTGAACAACCAGGGCGGCACCCTGAGCGCGCAAACCGCCGTCATCACCGCCGGTACGCTGGACAACCGCAATGCCGGCAAGCTGCAGAGCAACGGCACCCTGAACCTCAATGCCGCGCAGGTGCTGAACAGCCAAGGCGTGATCACCAGCAACGCCAGCCTCACCGCCAACATCGGCCAACTGATCAACAGCAACGGCGAACTCAGCAGCCAGACCGACGCGGTCCTCAACGTCACCTCGCTGGACAACGTTGCCGGCCTGATGAGCGCCGGCCGTTTGCTCGATATCAGCGCCCTCGGCGCAATCAACAACCGCACCGGCAAGATCGGCGCCAAACAGAATCTCACGCTGAAAGCCCAACAGCTCGACAACAGCCAGCAGGGCCAGTTGACCAGCGAAGGCACGCTGACCACACGCATCAGCGAGCAACTGAACAACCAGAACAAGGGCCTGATCCAGGCCAACGGCGCCATGGACGTGCAGGCCACGCGCCTGGATAACCGCGCCGGCAAGATTTCCAGCCTGGACGCCCTGACCGTCAGCAGTACCACCACCGACAATCGCGGCGGCACCTTGCGCGCCGATCAGGCAGCCAAACTGCTGATCGACAACCTGGACAACCGTGACAAGGGCCGCCTCGAAAGCAAGACGGCGCTGAGCTTCGACGGCAACACACTCGACAATAGCAATGGCGGCCTGCTGACTTCGACCGGTGTGTTGAGCCTCAAAGCCAAAGCCGTGACCAACGATGGCGGACGGATTTCCGCCAAAGGCGATATCGACGCCAACATCGACAGCCTCAATCAACAACACGGTGAACTGGTCGCCGAAGGCAATCTGCTGCTGACCGGCAAAACCCTCAACAGCCATCAGGACAGCCTGGTTGGTTCGCTCAAGGCCCTGACGGTCAACGTCGAGCAGATCGACAACCGCGCCAGCACGCTTTCCAGCCAACTGGATTTGCACATCAATGGTTCGCGCCTGGACAACAGCGAAGGCGGCAAGGTGCTGTCCGACACCACGCTGGCGCTGAAGGTCGAGCAGATCATCAACGCCACCAACGGCCTGATTTTCAGCAAAGGCGCGAGCACGCTCAGCGGCATCGGCCTGAGTAACGTCGGTGGGCGCATCGTCAGCCAGAACACTCTCGGGCTGACCTTTGACGAGACCATGGACAACCAGCAAGGTCTGATCAGCAGCGAAGGGCAGATGACCCTCAGCGCCGGCAGCCTCGACAACCGTCTGGGCAAACTGTCGAGCCTTGAAGCGATGGCGCTGACCGCCAGCGGTTCCGTGCTGAGTCAGGGCGGCCTGATCGTTTCGCAGAAAGGCCTGACCTTTAAAAGTGGCAGTCTGGATAACAGCGACAACGGCATCATCAGCGCCAAGGCTGATTCGACCCTGACTACCGGTGAGTTGAAGAACCGACAGGGCGGCAGTATCGCCACCGATGGCTCACTATTATTGACCGCCGCGCACCTGGACAACTCCGGCGGCAGCCTCGGCAGTCAGCAGAAACTCGAGGCGTCGCTGACCTCGCTGGAGCAGGATGGCGGTGAGCTGTTCAGCAACGGCGACCTGACCCTGGACATGAACAACGGTCTGCTCAATAACCAGCGCGGCAATATCCATACGCCGGGCCAGTTGCTGCTGAAAAACCTCAAGGACATCAACAACAGCGCCGGCGAAATCTCTGCCGCCAAGGCTTGGGCCGTCAACGCGCAAAATCTGAACAACGACGGCGGCAAATTACTGAGCAATGAAAAACTCAGCCTGGTTATCGACCGTGCCCTGAGCAACGTCAAAGGTGTCATCGCTTCTGCCAGCCTCGATAGTCGCAGCGTCACGTTGAACAACACCAGCGGCGACATTCGCGCGCGCGGCGACATTGATTTCAGCGTCACCGGAATGTTCGATAACCACGACGGCGTGGTCATCGCCGACAACGGCCTGACGATCAAAGCCGCGAGTCTGGATAACCGTCAGGAAGGCCTGATCGGTTCAACAAAAGCGCTGAGCCTCAACGTCGACCGTGTCGACAACCGCAGCGGCGAATTGTCGAGCAAGAGCGACGTGAGTCTGATCGGCGCGTGGCTCGACAACAGCGACAGCGGTTACATGCTAGCCGGCGGCAATCTGGCGCTGACCGTCAATGACGTCATCAACCGCAATAAAGGCCTGCTGTCCGGTGATACCGGGCTGACGCTGAGCGGCAAGATGCTGGAGAACAGTGGTCGCCTGACCAGTCAGAAAGACCTCGCGATCAATCTCTCCGGGGATCTGAACAACGCGCAGGGTAGCCTCGTCAACGAAGGCACCCTGGCGATCAACGCCGCTAGCCTCAACAACGACGCCGGCACGGTCTCCAGCGCCAAAGCGCTGACCGTCGACACGCGCGGCGCCGTCAGCAACCAGGGCGGCAGCCTGCTGACCGATGGCGATATCACCCTCAACAGCAGCGCGCTGGATAACCAGCAAAAAGGTGTGATCAGCAGCAAGGCCAAACTGAACATCAGCACGGGTGCCCTCAACAACAATCAGGCGAGCATTTACGCTGACGACCACGTCGAGATCAGTGCCGGTCAGGTGACCAACAGCGGTGGCAGTCTGGGCGCGGGCAAGACGCTTAACGCCAATGTCCAGGGGCTCGACCAGCAGGGCGGCAAGCTGTTCAGCGGCGCTACCGTCAGCCTCGATCTGAACGGTGGCGCGCTGAACAATCAGGGCGGCGTGATCAACGCGCCGGACCAGTTACTACTGAAAAACCTCACCGACGTGAACAACCGGGGCGGCGAGATTTCCAGCGACCAGGCTTTTGAACTGATCGCCAAGTCGCTGGACAACAGCGGCGGCCAACTGCTGAGCAACCAGAAACTTACCCTGACCCTCGACCACGCACTGACCTCGATCAAAGGCACGATTGCCGCTGCGGCGTTGCAGATTCGGGCGGCGAGTCTGGATAACAGCGACGGCGGTGTATTGCTCAGTGACAGCTTTATCGAGGTCAGCGTCGATGGCCTGTTGAAAAATACCAACAAAGGCAGCATCCGCGCCGCACAACAACTGACCCTGAACAGCACCGGTCTGAACAATCAGGGCGGCACGCTGGTCGGCGTTTCCGGCCTGAATATGGATCTGGGCGCCACCGCGCAGGATCTGAATAACCAGGACGGTGTGATCAGCAGCAAGGGCGGGTTGAGCATTGCTCACCTGCGCGACCTGAATAACCAGAATGGCGTGATCAACAGCAAAGGCGTGCTGAGCATCGCCACCCTGCGTGACCTGAATAACCAGCAAGGCGAAATCTCCAGCGTCAACAGCTTTAGCCTCACCGGCAACCGCCTCGATAACCGTGGCGGCAACCTGATCAGCAACGATCAACTGACCGTAACGGCGGCCGACCTGAAAAACCAGGGCGGTCTGGTCTCCGGCTGGAAGGGCGTGAGCATCAGCGGCGGCAGCCTCGACAACAGCCAGGAAGGCGCCATTTCCAGCCAGCTCGGCAACGTTAACATCGACCTGAGCGGCGCCTTGCTCAACCACAGCATGGGCGGCATCGGCGGCCTCGGCGAAGTGAGTATCACCGCCGCCAGTCTGGATAACAGCGGCGGCACCGTCAGCAGTGAAGGTAAGCAAACCCTGAGCATGAGTGGCGGCGCGATCAATAACGCTGCCGGAGGCTTGATCAAAAGTGGCGAGACCCTCGACATCCGTGCGGCCGGCCTGAACAACAACGCCGGCAACGTCATGGCCAAAAAGGCCCTGACCTTAACCGGCGGCGAGCTGAATAACACGAAAGGCAGGTTGGTCGGTGACGACAGCGTCACCCTCGATTTGCTCGGTGCCCTGATCAACGTCAATGGCGCACTCGGCAGCGGCGGCGCATTACTGATCAAACGCTCGGCCAGCGTCGACAACCAGGACGGCCAGTTGATCAGCCAGACCCTGCTGAGCTTGCTCACCAGTGGCGACCTGAATAACAGCCAACGCGGCACCGTCTCGGCCAACGGCCAACTGGAAATCACCGCCGGCGGCATGCTGCGCAACGACGCTGACGGCCTGCTGTCCAGCCGCGATGCCGGCGTGTCCATCACCGCCGCCGCACTGAACAATGCCCAAGGCGCGGTGCAAAGCATGACCGCGCTGAGCGTGAACACCGGCAGCGGCGCGATCGACAACCAGGGCGGCAAAATCATCGCCCAGAACGGCGACCTGACCCTCAACGCTGCCAGCCTCGACAGCCGTGGCGGGGCGCTTTCAAGTCTTAAAGGTCTGCTGCAAACTCGATTGAACGGCGTATTGCGCAACGGTCAGGGCGGCAAAATTGAAGGCAGTCGCCTTGACTTGCAAGCGCTGGGCGGCATCTACAGCGACGGCGGGCGCATCGCCGCCAACACCGGCAACATCCTGCTCAACGCCGGCGGCAATACCCTCGACAACAGCGGCGGCGGGATCTATGCGCGCGGCGTGGTAAAAACCATCGCCGGCTCGATGAACAACAACAGCGGCCAGATCAGCGGCAGCAGCATCGAGCTGGGTGCCGACGGCAACTTCAGCAACCGCAGCGGCCTGATCGAAAGCGCCAGCACTTTAGCCATTCGCGCGGCCAATCTCGACAACCAGGACGGCAAACTGCGCGCGCTCGGCACCAGCGGCAAAACCGATTTCCAGATCGGCAGCCTGTTTGACAACCGTAATGGTCTGGTGGAAACCGCCAACACCGATTTCACCCTTGCAGCCCCGAGTTTCCTCAACGCTGGCGGTTCCGTGACGCATGTCGGCCTTGGTGAATTAGGCATTTCCACGGCCAACGTGATGAACGCCGGCGGCTCGCTGGTGACCCGTGGCGGACTGACGCTGAACGCGGACAGCTGGACCAACAGTAGCGTGATTCAGGCCGGGCGGTTGACGGTGAATGTCGGCAATTTTGTGCAGACGGCGAGCGGGCAGTTGCTCGCTTCCAATCAATTGGTGGGGCGCGGGGGCAACTGGACCAACGAGGGCTTGATCGCCAGCGATGGCAACATGGATATCCAGCTGTCCGGCAACTACGGCGGCAATGGTCGTGTCAGCAGTCTGGGCGATATGACCTTCAATGCTGCGCAACTGGGCCTGACCAGCGCTTCGAGCATTGGCAGTGGCGGGCAGGGCACGTTCACCATTGGCGGGTTGCTGAACAATGCCGGCGGACGACTGACGTCCAACAATACGATGACGATCAACGCAGGTGGCGTGAGCAACACCGGTACGTTGGGGGCTGCGCAGACCCTGAAGATCAGGACTGCAAGTCTGGTGAACGAGCGCGGCCTGCTCTTCAGCGGCGGCAACATGAATCTGCTGGTTAACGATTTCACCAACCAGAACGGCAATGTGTACAGCCTTGGCAATCTGACGATCACCGGCATGGACGGCGGTCGGGCGAACAACGTTAACAACCGGGCTGCCACGATAAATGTGGACGGTGACTTTTCGTTGTCAGCCAGCAATTTCAGTAACAAAACGGAAGGCGTCCTGGGGCAGGACAAGCTTGTTTCCGGTGATATCACCTACCAGTGCATCGGCGGCGAATGCAAGTGGATGAATTTCTTCGTCGAGGAACAATACGAGTCAGAGTCGACCATCAGTGGCGAGCAGGCTGTTGTCTCCGTTGGCGGCAATGTAAACGCAACCGTCGGCAATTTTTCCAACTTCGCTTCGCTGTTCTCAGCGGGGAAAAATATCAAACTCGACGTCGACACGTTTGATAACACAGGGCTGGAATCCGGAAGCTATACCAAGACCCTAGTCTACGAAGCCAGAAACCGTGATTTCGATTATCTGTTTGATGACGTCACCGGCCTGGTCACGGCTTACGCGAAAAAAAACTCCAAGTACGAGCATGAGTATTCGTTCTATTCGTGCGGCGGGCAGGATTGGCAGGCTTGCGGGTTAGCGCCCATTTCTCGTGGTAATCAGACCAAAACAACACTCAATCCATACTTCGGCCAAGGCCCTGACGTTCCTGTACCGGCGAAACTGCTGGGATATGCGCTAGTACCCGGTGGCGGTATCACTTACACAAGCAAAGGCGGAGCCTCCGCGATCATTCAGGCCGGCCAGGCAGTGGAGGTCAATGCTAAAACGACCATCAAAAACGGTACCTTGCAGGCCTACACCAGCTTCGCCCCGGTTGGTAAGAATGCTCCGCAGACTGGAGTGAATGCCGGAGCGACTATTCCGGTCATTCGCATCAACGCCCAGCTTCCTCCAGACCTGGCCCAGCAACAGGTCAACCCACTGGCCTTGCCGGGCTTCACCCTGCCGACCGGCGATAACGGTCTGTTCCGCCTCAGCCGGAAGGACGGCAGCGAGCAAGCGATCTCGCCGGTCAAAGACTGGGCAATCGGCTCGATCACTGCTGCATCCTCTGGACATACCACCGGAATGCCGGTCAGACATGCCACCGATTTCCAGATCGACAAGAACGATCCGGTCTCGATGAAAAAACGCGACCTGGCGTTGAGTGATGCCGCGTCGCTGAATCTCAACGACAGAACGGCTCAGTTCAACGTGGGTGCAACTGCGGCTGACGGTCCAGTCGGTGTGCTAGTGCCTGGTCGTGGCAGCCCGTCCTTTGACGTACCGCGCGTACAAGGTTTGCCCGACACCAGCGTGCGCTCCAACCCGCACAAATACCTGATCGAAACCAACCCGGTGCTGACCAACCTCAAGCAGTTCATGAGTTCGGACTATCTGCTGGGCAAGCTCGGCTACGACCCCGACACCAGCGCCAAGCGTCTGGGCGATGGTCTGTTCGAGCAGCGCATGGTGCAGCAGGCCGTGGTGGCCCGCACCGGCCAACGCTTCATCGATGGTCAGACCTCTGACGAAGGCATGTTCAAGTACCTGATGAACAACGCCATCGCCAGCAAGGATCAGCTCAACCTGTCGGTGGGCGTTACCCTGACCGCGCAACAAGTCGCGGCACTGACCCATGACATCGTCTGGCTCGAAGAGCACGAAGTGAACGGCGAAAAAGTGCTGGTGCCGGTGCTGTATCTGGCGCAGGCGAATAACCGGTTGGCGCCAAACGGGGCATTGATTCAGGGCGGCGACGTCACTCTGATCGCCGGCGGCAACCTCGATAACGCCGGCACGCTGCGAGCCTCCAACAACCTGTCGGCCGAAGCCGGTAACAACCTCACCAACACCGGTCTGATCGAAGCCGGCGAACGCCTGACGCTGAAGGCCGGCAACGACATCATCAACAAGTCCGGCGGCATTATCTCGGGCAAGGATGTCAGCCTGACGGCCACCAACGGCAGCGTGATCAACCAGCGTGATGTGACCAGTGTCGATTACGGCCGGTTCGGTAATACAAGCCACCGCGACTATCTCGATAACGCTGCTCGGATCGAGGCGGCCAATGATCTGACCATCAAGTCCGGTCAGGACATCAACAATATCGGTGGCGTGCTGCAAAGCGGTCGGGACATGACGCTCGATGCTGATCGCGATGTGAACATCACCTCGGTGCAGAATCGCAGCACCGATGCTCGTGGCGGCAGTTATCTCAATCAGACGATTACCCAGCACGGCGCTGAAGTGACGTCCGGGCGGGATCTGTCGATCAGCGCTGATCGTGACGTGGCGATTGTGGCCAGTCGACTGGATGCCAAGCGCGATCTCAGCGTCGATTCAGGCCATGACATTGTCATTACTTCGGCCGCCGACGAGAGTGACTACGTCTCGCGCAGCAAGAAGCGCGCGAACGAAACCCACAGCATCACGCAGCAGTCGTCGGTATTGAACGCCGGACGCGATATCGCGCTGAATGCGGGTAACGATCTGGGCATCATCGCCAGTCGGATCAAGGCTACGGAAGATGTCAGCCTCGATGCGGCTCAGGACATCACCGTTGCCTCGGCCAAAGACGAAAGTTCTTCTTATTACTACAAGAAGAAAAAGGGCTCGTTCGGGCGCAGCAAAACCACCACGACAGAAAGTTATGAGAGCGAGAACGTAGCTTCCGTGATCGAGGCTGGACGTGACTTGACCGTCAACTCGTCCAAGGACGAAGACGGCGCCGTGAGTCTGGATGGCGGGCGCAATGTCACCATCATCGGTAGTCAATTGAACGCCGGCAAAGACCTCGTCGTCGGTGCGACCAACGATGTGGCTGTTCTTTCCGCTACAGAAGAATCCGGCTCTTACACCAAGAAAACCAAGACAGGTACTTTCGGCCTGTCGAAAAGTGGCAGCAGCCACTTACAGACTGCTGTTACTCAAGTCGGTAGCCAGTTGAACGCCGGGCATGATGCCGTGGTCCTGGCAGGACGCGATGTTCGTCTGAACGCCAGTGAAGTCAACGCTGACAATGATGCTGAACTGCATGCGGGTCTCGTGGACAAGGAGGGTGATATCACCCTGTCGTCTGCGGATGACCAAGCGTACAGCCGAGCCGAGGAATACAAGAAAAAACTGGGTATGTCGCTCAAGGACACCATTGGTGTCTTTGCCGGTACTCCGGGGCTGGGAGCCGATATCACCGTCGGTGCCTCGCACAATGGCGGACGTGAAGTCGTCAGTTCCAACAGCATTGGCAGCCAGGTCAATGCCGGGCACGATGCGATTCTCAATGCATCTCGGGACATCAACATCATTGGCAGTGGAATCAGTGCCGATAACAGCGTTTCGCTCGATGCCGGCCGCGATGTCAACGTGGTTGCCTCGATCGATCAGCAGCGCAGCAATACTTGGGAGACGGACAAAAGCGTCGGGATCAAACAGACCATCGACAGCAATGCCTTCACCACGTTCGTCGGCAGCGAAACCCTTCAACATGGCGTCAACAGCAAGGGCTACACCGCAGCGGGCAGCTCCATCGATGCGGGGATGAACATCAATGTAAACGCCGGTCGCGACATCAACCAGCAAGGTTCCGATCTGACCGCTGAGAACAACATCAAGCTCAAGGCCGACCGCGATATCAATATCGATGCCAAGGAAGAGGCCAGCGAAGTCACCATCCGTGACAGCATCAAGCGCAACGGCATCACCGTGACCACGGCCTACAACATCGGCAACACCATGGATGGCCTCAAAGGCACTGGCAAAGGTGAGGATGGGGTTAGCAAAGGCTCAAGCGTACTGAAGTCGGTTGATACGCTGGATCAGTTCTTCAGTGGACCGAAATTTGACGGACATATCGGTGGATCGAGCGTCAGTTCAAGCCAGACTCAGACGTCGGTCACTCAACGTCCGTCGACACTTTCTGCAGGCAATGACATCTCGCTGGACGCTGGCAATAACGTCAATGTCAGCGGTAGCGAGTTCAATGCCGGCCGTGACATCAACGTCAAAGGCAAGGACATCACCTTTGACGTTGCGCATGGCTCGGAAAGCAGTGACGGGCATTCGACCCAAAGCAAGGGTGGCGTCAAAGGGGGCACCACCGGCGGCTTCAAACTGGGCGTGGGTGTCAGCAATGCCGGCACCGTAGACAAGTCGACTCAAGGCACCTCAACGGCAACTCAGTTGAACGCTGGTGGCAGCATCAACCTTGACGCGGAAAACGATCTGACCCTGATCGGCACCCGGGCCACCGCCGAGCGGGATATCTCCCTCAAGGCCGGTAACGATCTGAATATTCTCTCGGCGCAAAACGCCTACGAGAGTTCGCACGATCGGCGTAGCTGGGGTGCGGAGGGCGGCATCATCGCCGGCCAGGACGGCTTCGGTGTTTATGGTTCGGCGAATGTGGGTATCGGCGATCTCAACCGTGAGGGCGTCAAGCAGCAAGAAGCCTATCTGTATGCCGGCAACAAACTGGGTTTCGAAAGCGGTCGCGATACCAATATCGCTGGCGCGACCCTGCGCGGCGACGAAGTCATCGGTGATGTCGGTCGCAACCTGACCGTGACCTCTGTGCCGAACACCGGCAAGGTCGAAGGCAAGGAGTTCGACGCCAGCCTGACGGTTGCGGTGAGCTTCGGCGCAACGGTCAGCGGTTCGCTGGGTTATGGCGAGACCAACGGCAAGACCAACTGGGTCGACAATCAGACTGTTATCAGTGGCAAAAGCAAAGTCGACATCCGTACCGAAAAACATACGCAACTCGATGGCTCGGTGATCAGCGCTGACAACGGCAACCTGAAACTCGACACTGACACCCTCGGCTACCGCAACATCACCGGCAAGGATAACGAGCACGGTTATTACCTCAATGTCAGCGGCAGTTATGGCGGGGGCGGGGGCGGGGGCGGTGGCGCCCAAGCCGACAAGCCGAACAAGGGCATGGAAGGCGAGAGCAAAAACAGCTGGGCCGTGGAGGGCTACAAGTACGACAAGGACCGTCAGCAGACGCTGAATGCCACCGTGGGTGAAGGTCAGATTGTCGTGCGTAACGACAAGGCTACCGGCCAGGATTCCACGGCGGGTCTTAATCGTGATGTGAACAAGGCCTATGAGATCACCAAGGATGAGGAACATCGCACGACGTTGTATGTAAGCAATACTTCCCTTGATGCCGTTAGCCATCCGTTAGAGACACTCGAGCGATGGGGCGATAACGTTACGAATATTCATAAGACGCTGCTCAACCAAGCGCTTTTTGCCGTGCATGCCGCAAAAAACGTACAGGCAGAAATCGCACTTATACGACTTGACATTGATGACGTGCCTTCATTGGCCCGTGAGAGTCTGGGTGACGAGAAGGCACTGGATGTCGCGAAAAATCTTGTTCGCCGAGGCTTCGATCCTTCCGATTTGAAATCGCTGGATGCAGGAATCTTCCAGGGCTTGAGCAACTTCGCCAACTTGGCGGAGAACTATGACAAGGAAGTGCAGTCGTGTGTCACCAGAGGGGACTGTTCGTTCAGCCTTGAAGATGACGGCAGTGGCGGCAAAAAAGACGTCGTTTATCTTGACCCTTCTTTTGTAGAGGGGACAGGAATCAAAATGGGCAGGCAAGCCCTCGGTCAGTTGCAGGATGTACTGCTGCTCGCTGATAAATTACCTCTTGAGCAGGTTCAAGCGATTGCCGTTGCAGCGCAAGCTGTAATGGGGCCACTGAAATTCATGCTGACCATTACGCTCAACGCTGCCATTAACGCCGCTACGGATGGAAAGATTGAAGAGTACAAGGATGAGGCCGCTGTCAAACTGGCGGCGCTTTTCCTGGGGGTGCCTGAAGATGAAGTGATCGAACTCAATACGGAAGGCAAGGCAGCCCATCAAGAAGATAAAATCCAACATCCTTTCAATGGTGACGGAAACGTTGTAGCGGCACGCTTTTTGGTCGATGCGGTTCTCGGTGAGCTGCAATCGCTGGGTATCAAAGCTGGCAGTAGAGTTCTGGCTGTTCGCGACAGGTCTGGTGAAAGTCATACTGGTGGCGGATCCTCTCCAGACCTGAAGAGAGGTGCCGAATTTAAGGAGGCGGCCGCGCGTTTGGGGTTTGATCGGCGCATTCCCCCTCAGAAGGCACCATTCGACTCCCATGGGCAACCGGTATTCTTTGATGGAAAAAAATACATCACGCCTGATGTGGATGGACATAACGTAACGGGCGGATGGAAAGTATTTGATAAAAAGGGCAGGCGTGTCGGTACGTACGATAAAGATTTGAATTGGGTGAAGGATTAAATAATGAGCTTTGAAATATTGCTGGAAAAAGAGCCTTTCGAGCACTTTGGTACCCAGGCTTTACGTGGATTGATACGACTGGGTGAGGAAGAGGAAAGCTTCTTTGCTCCGATCTCTTTCTGGGGCAGGCAGGAATACTTGAATAGCTGGTACTCATCGCTTTGTCTCGGTCTCGAAAGAAGACAGCATTCAGTATTAGTCACTTCAATGCTTGATCCAGAGTCCGCAAATTTCCTGATGGTCTGGGTTTTGTATTTTGTTGGAGAGTCTGTTCACATTCAGAATAGTGTGGTTTTTCTAGACGACGTTGTTCCTGGGTTTAATGTGGACGATGTCAATACTTACGTCGGTGTGCGCGAGGTCGTTAACGAAGATGGCGACAGGATTTCCGAATGGGTCGTGCCTCTGTCGGAAGTGCTCGGATTCAAAGAAAAGTTGAAGATGGAAGTAGAGTCTTCAAAGACGAAGAGCGACTGAGCTTGGGAAAAAAGGACAGATCCCGTTTAAATAAACGTGGTCTTTCTCGAGGCATCAAAGGTCTTTGATTTGTGACAGTTGAAAATGAAGAAGGCCATCTCCTGACTGTTATTGCTGAAATTGGCGTATTGGAGTGGCAAAAGTATCAACAGCGTTTTCCAAAAGTAAGGGTGGGAATGAAATGCAGCGGGAGGATCATTCTGCACTGCCACCCTTCATCGCTTTCAGGTTTGAGTGTATTAGCAAGGTTGATATCGACAAGTTAAAGGCCGCCGTGGAAGGCTACAAGGGTGCTTTATCATGGGCGCTTGTCGGCCGGTCACGCGAAGGGTTACGTGGGATTAACTGGATGATTGCACCGTCAAGGTTGTGGGAGGTGGGTGGATGTGCTTTGCAAGCAAACATCACGGCAGCGGTCTATTTGTCCACTCATGAACCTTTACTTGGTCCAGTGGCATACGAGGATTTAATTGGACTGACGGAACATGTTCGTTCTGTGCTCGATCACTGAGGGATCCAACCCCACCAAATTCCGGAGGTTATTTAGTGATCACTGAAGATATAAAAATTTTCGAAGAGATTTTCCAATTGGTCGAAGCAGGCATCGTCCATGGCTATGACGCGTTCCGATACGGTGTTGAGCTGGGTGAGGGCTATATAGAAACGGAATTGGCCGTCGAGAAAGACGGGATTGAGGACTGGAACGCCGAAACCGATATAAACGGGGCGAAAATTCTTCGTCTGGTCGATCAGTTGCAGGCAAACGCAGTCAAACGCGGTGAACCATGGAAGGCGTTTGTTCTCTCTTATCGCGAAGGCGAACAGGTGAAAACGAAATTCAAGTATTGATCGGGGACGCCGAATTTTCGCGTTCCGGGAAACGAACGGGTGGCTCTGGCCGCCTGTCGTTTGTCTGAGCGGCGCAGCAAGACAGACCCAGAGTGATGCCTGTCTATCCAGTCCGAAGGGGGAGTTTCGTCGTGCCCTTCGGCAGGCAATCGTCAGCTCGTTGCAAGTCAGACCTGCCAAATACATCCCTCAAGTGTTCGTTGAGGGATTGTGGGTTCACTTCGGATAAAGCGGCGGCAACCCGCTATCACCCACCGGATCCTGCACCCGTTCCGCCGTCGGAATCGTGCGGATCGCCCGCCACAGATCCTCACCTTGCCAATGCTGGCCCGTCTCGCTGTACAGCGCACCATTCAACCCATCCAGCGCATCCGACAAAGGCACAAACCGCGCCGCCATATCCGCCAGCGTCTCCGGCTGCTGCCGCGCCCACGCATCCAGCGCCTGCCGCGTCGCCTGCGGGTCATTTGCCTGACTCGCACGCTTGATGTCGTCCATCAACGTGCGTGGACTCGGGCCGGTTTGGGCGGCGCGATGCACCGCCGGTTGCCAGCGTGCGCGCCACCACAGGCCGAAGCCGAGCAGGGTGGTGCAGGCGAGGATCAGGGTGCTGAGTTTCCACCACCACAGCACATCGTTATCGACGGCGCTCGGTTGCAGATTGCCGGCCGGGGTGTCGACTTGCAGGCTCGGGTTGTTGGCCACTTGCAGGGTACGCGCGGGCAGGCTGCTGTGTTCCAGATGGTCTTCGAAGGTGTTCCACCAGACCACGTCGACGGTCGGTAATTCGATGGCGCCGCTACGGCTCGGCACCAAGGCTTCGCGTTCTTCGCGGCTGCCGACAATGCCCCGGTCGGTGCTCTGGTTGCTTAGCACCGGTTGATCGGGGTAGCGGCGCAGACCGTTGACGTCGGTGGCGGGGAGCGCTGGCAGTTGTGAGCTGGCGAGGCCTTCGACTTTCAGGGTCAGGCTGCGCGTCATCGAATCGCCGACCTGAGTGTGTTCCGGTTCCGGGTTCCAGCTTTCGCTCAGGCTCAGGCTGCGCGCCGGCAGCCACGGCGCGTCGACCGGATAGGTCAGGGGTTTGGGTTTGACGGTCAGGGGGATTTCGGCGGAGCTGACGCGCATCAGTTTGCCCGGTTTCGGCCCCTGCGCATTGGCATCCTGAGAGGGCTGCGTGTCGACCAGTGTGGCGCTGAACGTCTGCGGCGCGATGGTCAGCAAACCGCTGTGCTGCGGGTAGATCGCATAACGCATCTCGATCACGCCATGGCGCACGCCGTTGAGGTCTTTTTCGTATGTGCGCGTGTCACCGAGTTGCTCGATGCGCGCATCGGCGATTTGCAGCGGCGTCAGGCTGCTGTCGTCGTACAGCGACACCGAATGGTAGATGCGCAGGGTCAGGATCGCCTGGGCCTGCACATAGACGCTGGACTGGTCGAGGCTGGCCTCGATGAACACCGGATCAAGGCTGTTCTTGTTCTCGCGGGTGTCGCTTTCGACCACTTGCACGGTGATCGGCTGGCTCTGCGCGTCGCCCAGTTGCAGCGGCGGGATGACCACGCTGCCATTCTCTTTGGGCAGCAGGGTGATGATCCAGCGCGTGGTCGCGCGGTTGTCGCCATTGAGGGTATTGAGCTGGTTGACCTGGCGCGTGCCGCGCACTTCGAACAACGCTTCCAGCGCGGTCAGGTCGGGTTTGCCGAACTGGGTGACATCGCTGGTTTCGAGGGTGAGTTCGACCGTCTCGCCGGAGTTCAGGCGACTGCGATCCACGCTGGCCGTCAACTCGGCCGCCTGGGCGGGGGCCGTGCAGAGCAGCAGGGGCAGCAAGAGAGCGGTGAAGCGAGTCATCGAGTGTTTTCCTGATCCTGATGTTGTTGCTGTTCGTACCAGAATTTGCGTCGCAGCAACTCGCCCGGGTCGTCGGGGATCTTGCCCAGCCATTGTTCCAGTGCCTGACGTTGCTCGCCCTGGAGGTTGTCTTCACTCGGGCGCAGCGTCGGCACGGTGTCCGTTTGTTCTTCCTCGTCGCTGCCCGGCACTTCGTTGGGGCCTGGCTGCGGCGGCGTGGTCGTTGGCGGCTCGCTGGCCGACTCGACAGGCTGCGACGGGCTCTGGGTGTCACTTTTCACAGCGGGCGGCGGCGTGGTCGCGGGCGCTGGTTCGTCGCCCGGCAGACTTTGCTGTGCGCTCGGCTGAGTGTCCGGCTCGGCGGGCGGCGGCGTATTTTTCTGCTTCAGCAGGTTTTCCACCAGCGCCTTGTTGGTCTGCGCCGGACGCAAATCCGGTTGCAGTTCCAGGGCCTGTTCATAGGCGTCGATGGCCGCTTCCAGCTCACCGCTTTTTGCCAGAGCGTTGCCACGATTGTAGTGGGCGCGGGCATCGCTGCCTTCGCCAAAGCGCTGGGCGGCGCCACTGTAGTCGCCGGCCTCGTACAACGCCACCCCTTGCCATTGGTGATCGTCAAAATGCTGCGCGGCTTCGGCCGGACGCTTCTGTTTGAGCAGGTGCAGGCCCTGTTGATCGGGGCGCAGCCACAAATCCTCAAAGTCAAAAGCGTAGCTCGGCTGCGGCAGACACAGTAGTAACGGCAGGCAGAACAACCAGCCGCGACGCCCGGCGCAGGCGGCGAGCAGCAACAGCGGCAACAGCAGCCAGTAACCCTGATCGGCCCAGGTATCGAGGCGCACGGTCTGGCCATCGTCGCGCAGACTGCGCGGGCCGTTGAGCAGACCCAGCGCGCCAAGATCCGCTTCGTCGAGGCGGGCAGGATGGTATTCGCCGCCGACGCTGTTGAGGAATGCGCTCAGGCCCGGACTGTCGAGTTGCGGAACGCGAATCGCGCCTTGCTCGTCCTTGAGGAAACTGCCGTCCTCCTGAGCGATCGGCGCACCTTCGGCGGTGCCGACGCCAAGCATCAGCAACTGCGTCGATTGCCCGCTGAGTGCGCGCCGAATGCCTTGGCGTTCTTCTTCATCGAGCGACGAGCCGATCAGCAGAATCCGTCCCTGACCGAGCGCGCCCTGTTTCAGTAGCGCCAGCGCTTTGCCGATGGCCAGATCGGCTCGGTGGCCGCTTTCCGGCATCAACGACGGTTTGAGCGCATCGAGCAGGTTTCGACTGGTCGCCAGGTCATCCGACAGCGGTACCAGCGTGTGTGCGCTGCCGGCGAAGACGACGATGGCGGTCTGCGCATCGCTGCGCGCCTGCAACAGGTCGAACAGCTTGCGCCGCGCTTGCTCCAGGCGAGTTGGCGGCGAGTCGGTGGCAAGCATTTCCGGAGTCAGTTCCAGCACCACCACCAATGGATCGGCGGGTTTCTGGCTGGTCTGTTCGACGCGCTCCCAACTCGGCCCGAGCAGCGCCAGAATCGTCAGCAACCACGCCACTGCCAGGGCGACCCACGGCAGTTTGCTGTCGCGACCGTTACCGCCGCTGAGCAGGGTGGCATGAAACGCCGGCGGCAAAATCATCTGCCAGCGCCCGGCGCGTTTCTGCCGGTGCCAGAGTAGCCAGATCAGCCAGCCCAGCAGCGGCAGCAACAGCAGCCACCACGGACGGAACCAGTGCGGCCAGAGCGCGATCATCGGCGCCTCCGCAGACGCAGGCGCTTGAGGCGCTCACGCCAGTCAGGCAGTGGACTTTGCAGATACAGTTCCTTGGTGAACAGGCGTTGCAGCGGGTTGTCCGGCCACAATTCGCGCGCGACCAGCAACAGGCTCAACCACAGCGCCAGCGCCAAAGGCCAGTGATACAACGCTTGCGCCGGGCGTGCCTGAGTCGGTTGCTGGGTGACCGGTTCGAGCTGGTCGAGTGTGTCTTTGATGGCTTGCAGTTCTTTGCCGTCGTGAGCACGGAAATATTGTCCGCCCGTGACCTCGGCGATGGCTTTGAGCGCCGGCTCGTCGAGGTCCAGGCTCGGATTGACGCCAAGCAGGCCGGTCGAGCCGCTGTCTTCGGGATTGGCGCCGATGCCGATCGGGTAGATCTTCACACCTTCGCTGGCGGCCAGTTTTGCCGCCGTCAGCGGGTCGATTTCGCCGCCATTGTTGGCGCCGTCAGTGACCAGAATCAGCACACGACTTTGCGCTGGGCGCATGCGCAGACGTTTCAGCGCCAGACCGATGGCATCACCGATGGCGGTGTTCTTGCCGGCAATGCCGATGCGCGCTTCGTCGAGCCAGACACGCACGGTGTGGCGATCAAAGGTCAGCGGCGCTTGCAGATACGCCTGACTGCCAAACAGGATCAGGCCGACCCGGTCGCCATCGCGGCTTTCAAGGAAGTCGCCGAGCAGATGCTGTACCAGCGACAGGCGACTGACTTCTTCGTCCTGCCACTGCATGTCGGGGAAATCCATCGAGCCGGATACATCCACCGCCACCAGCAGATCACGCCCGCTGGCGGCAATCGGCAGCGGTTCGCCGAGCCACTGCGGGCGGGCGGCGGCGGTCAGCAGCAACAGCCACAACAGCATGAACGGTGCCTGTTGACGCCACGCGGGTAAATTGGCGCGGGCACGACGGCGGGCGAGGCCTTCGAGGTCCGACAGGAAACTGACTTTCAAGGCCGGCTCGCCGCTGTCGGCCACCGGCAGCACCAGACGCATCAGCCACGGCAGCGGCAGCAGCACGAAGATCCACGGCCAGGCGAACTCAAACATGTTTGCGAATCCACGTGTCGACCGCTTGGGTCAGGCCGGCGATGGCTTTGTCGTCGAGTTTGCATTCCGGTTTGTACGCGCCTTCGACCAGCACCATCCAGCGCGTCAGGCCGGCGGCCGGGCAGCGGTTGTCGAGAAAGGCCAGCCATTTACGACCGTTGAGGGTGTGGCTCTGGCTGTAGGGATAATGGTTGCGGCACAGGCGTTTGAGCAGACCGTTGAGCTGTTGCAGCCACGCGCCGGCCGGGGCGCCGTCGTAGGGTTTGGGCATTTGCGCCAGTTCCGCGAGGGCGGCAATGCGCACCGGGTCGAGTGGTTGTTCGGCCCGCACGATCGGGCGTTTTTTCATTGGGATGAAACGGCGCAGCTTCCACGCGGCGAAACCGAGCAGCGGCAACAATAGAAGCAGCAGCCACCAGCCCGGCGCCGGCGGCCAGAAGGCAATCGGTGGCGGCGAGATCAGCGGTTGCAGTTGTTCGAGGCCGTTCATCGACCTTTCCCCGGACGCTGCGGATTGAGGAATTCGCGCATCTGCTCAACCATTTCACTTTGCGTGCTCAGCGGCATCAGCAACACCCGCAGCTTTTGCGCGAGCAATTCCCAGCGCGCGATCCGCGCTTCGGCCTGGGCGCGATAGGTCTGGCGCAGGTCGAAATTCAGCGTGTCGAGTTCGAGTTGCGCGCCGCGTTCGGCGAATCTGAGCAGGCCGGCAGCGGGGAGGGCGTGATCCAGCGGATCGGAAATCGGCAACATCAACAGGTCACAATGACGCGATAAGAGGCTGAGCTGTTGTTCGGCGCTGTCCGACAGTGCACGTTCGTCGCAAATCACGATGGCCAGGCTGCCCGGACGCAACACTTCACGGGCACGGCGCAAGGCCACGCCAAACGCATCGCGATCCGGTTCACGCTCGCTATGCAGCGACTGATTGACCTTGACCAGGCGGTTGAGCAATTGCAGCAGGCTCTGTTTGCTGCGCCGAGGCTTGATTTCGTAGTGCTCGTTGTCGCCGAACACCAGTCCGCCAACGCGGTCGTTATGGCCGAGCGCCGCCCAGCCAATCAACGCCGCCACTTGCGCCGCGAGCACCGATTTGAACATCAGCCCGGAACCGAAAAACAGCCGCGTGCTTTGCTCGACCATGATGAAAATCGGCCGTTCGCGTTCTTCATGGAACAGCTTGGTGTGCGGCTCTTGCGTGCGTGCGGTCACCCGCCAGTCGATGGTGCGCACGTCGTCGCCGGCCTGATAGACCCGCACCTGATCGAAGTCGACGCCACGGCCACGGAATTTCGAGTGATGCAGGCCGATCAGCGGGCTGCGCTGGCTCGGCGTGGAAAACAGCTGCACTTCACGCACGCGGTGGCGCATCTCGATCAGCTCGGCGAGGCTGACGCGGATGCCTGGTTCGGACGGCAGGGGGGCGTTCATGGGGGTCAAGCGACGGCTACGACGTCGAGAATCCGCTGCACCACCCGATCCTGATCGATGCCGGCGGCTTCGGCTTCAAACGACAAAATGATGCGGTGACGCAAGACATCGAACAGCACCGCTTGAATGTCTTCCGGGCTGACGAAGTCGCGACCGGCCAGCCAGGCGTGAGCGCGGGCACAGCGGTCGAGGGCGATCGAGCCGCGCGGGCTGGCGCCGTAGGCGATCCACTCGGCCATTTCCGGGTCGAACTTGGCCGGGTTGCGCGTGGCCATGACCAGTTGCACGAGGTATTCCTCCACAGCGTCGGCCATGTACAGACCAAGGATTTCCTTGCGCGCGGCGAAGATCGCCTGTTGGCTCACGCGGCGTTCGGGCTTGGTTTCACCGTTTAAGGCTTCGCCACGGGCCTGCTGGAGGATGCGGCGCTCGACGGCGGCATCCGGGAAACCGATTTTCACGTGCATGAGGAAACGGTCGAGCTGGGCTTCCGGCAGCGGGTAAGTGCCTTCCTGCTCGATCGGGTTTTGCGTGGCCATTACCAGAAACAGCGGCGACAGCTCATAGGTGCTGCGGCCGACACTGACCTGACGTTCGGCCATGGCCTCGAGCAGCGCCGATTGCACCTTGGCCGGGGCACGGTTGATTTCGTCGGCCAGCACCAGGTTGTGGAAGATCGGGCCCTGCTGGAACACGAAGCTGCCGGTTTCCGGGCGATAGATCTCGGTGCCGGTGATGTCGGCCGGCAACAGGTCAGGAGTGAACTGGATGCGATGGAACTGGGCTTCGATGCCCTCGGCGAGTTCTTTGATCGCTTTGGTCTTGGCCAGACCCGGCGCGCCCTCGACCAGCATGTGGCCGTCGGCGAGCAGGGCGATGAGCAAACGCTCGATGAGTTTTTCCTGGCCGAGAATCTGCGTTGAAAGAAAGGTTCGCAGCGCCAGCAGCGCTTCACGATGTTCCATCGATGACTGTTCCTGGAAAGGGGTGGCCACGCGCGTTCGGATAACGCCGGGGCTGGGGGCGTTACTTTAATCCATCGCGGGGGGTGGCGACTAACGGCATTTTGCGCAAAGTGCGGGAAATGACTGGGGGAATTGTTGGGTTTTTGTAGAAGCGGGGAGGGGCAGTGTTCTTTCGGGCCTCTTCGCGAGCAGGCTCGCTCCCACATTTTGAGCGGCGTACATCCGTCAATGTGGGAGCGAGCCTGCTCGCGAAGGGGCCAGCCCAGACGCAATCAAACTTCGTTAATGAAGGTACCCGTCCCGTCAAGGATGTTCGTCAGGGTCTCGACAACCTCATCCATATCCACCATATCCGGGTTGAAGCTGATCTCCAGCACATCATCCCCGTTCAACGCATCGGCATCCGCCGCCGCGATCTCGATCTTCAGCAGAGTCGAGGTCAGGGTGACTTTCACCCCGTCCAGCGTCGAAGGCTCGCCATCCAGGGTGATTTCCAGCTCATCCTCGTCCGGGTAGCGGCTCATCAGAAACATGTCGCCCTTGTCGCTGTGGCAGCAGAGCATGGCCATGTTGTCTTCTTCGTCATCGCATGGGTTGACGATGAGTAGGGCGGTGGTCATTTGCATCTGGGTATTCCTGGTTAGACGGGCGCGACGGATGCGCCAAAGAATTGATTTTGCCAGCCGAACGAATATTTTGCTGCCCTGGCTGCGGGATTTCTTTTTTTTGCTCCACCATTTTTTTACAAAACGGCAGGGAATATAGAGAAAGCAGCGATGCAGCATGAACGGAACCATGAAGTATAGAAAAAACGACATGGCTGAATAATAAATAGAGAAGAAAATTGCATTGAGCCCGAAGAGTCTTCCGTATTTTCCTGTCGCTGTTGCCAAGTCTTTTGAAGTCAGATAAAAACCCCATACATAAAGTATGAAAAGAAGTGTGCCTCCAATGAGAATGGCCAGGTATCGCTTGAGTGTCATTTTGTCAAATTGTGTGGGGTCGAACTCTGTTGTGAAGGCTTGATAGGTTGAGCGGATGGCTAACAATGGCCCGAATATGGCGACATAATTTGCGGCTACCTTCGAGCTGAAGGGGAAAAAAGATGACCAGAACCCGATCATGCCAAATAGCTGGTTATCTATGAATGCATTGATGGTACTGTCCAGTGTGGTTTGAGGGTGCGCGGGCAGTAAGAGACTTATGAGGAAAATTGGAATACAAAAAATCCCGAATGCCAATAGCGGTACCGTTATTTCCGGTGTCTTTTTATTCACAAGGCATTCTCCGATATGTCTTTGCCACCCTAAAAAGTTTTTGCTGCTGCTTCACGCTTTTTCTCTAGAGTTCCACCACCTTTTTAGAATGCGACATGGGATGTAATACAAGAAGCGTTGGACCATAAATGGTACGACGAGAAATGGAAATAAAGACATGGCTACGTTGTGGGCGGAAAAGAAAAAGACATTAAGTCCGAAAAAATTTCCGTATTTGCCTTTGGTTGTTCCGAGGTCTGTTGATGTGAAATAAAAACACCAGATAAAAAGTGCTGAGAGAGCTACGCCTGCAAAAAGCAAGGTCAGATATCGTCCAAGTGTCATTTGATCGAACTGCGTTGAGTCGAACTTTTCCGTGAAGGCATAAAAAGTTGAGACAGCAGCGAGCAGGGGGGCAAAAAGCGCAATATAATTTGCAGTCGCTTTTGAGCTGAAAGGAAATAAGGATGACCAGAAACCAATCAGTCCGAATAGCTGATTGTCCAGAAAGTGATCAATCGCCATATCCAAGTTGGACTGAGGGTGGGCGGGAAGGATCAGGTTAATTAGAAAAATGGGCGTCGCGAACAGTCCGAATGCAATCAAAGGTAAAGGTTGATCTGGTTTTTTACTCGTCATGAACTGCACTCTTTGGAGTCGAGGTTTATGCCGCTTTGGTAATCGGGGTCTGGCTAGGCGTGCTCGACCCCGACAGTGACTTTAGCGCTGATCTTTCAGTGCAGTTTCTAAGTGGTCAGATATGAAAGCGTTTATTTTTTCTACATTATCGGCATTTAAAAGAGATGCGATTGCGGCAATCGCTACGCCAACGGCAACAATACCTATTGCGCTAGCGGCGAAACCCGGACTGATCACTGCGAGCAATGTTGCCACCGCCGCGCCAGCACCCACGCCGAGCGCGATACTCTCAAGCTCCAGAATCAAGGGCTTCCAGTTACCGTCCCGGAAGCCAATGACTGTCTTTTCGATCACCGAATGGGCTTGAACGATTTTTCCGGTCACGCCAAACCCCTTGGCAAGCTTGTTGACACTGTCCATATAGGTCGCTTTATCCAGCGCATTGAGCGCGTCCACAACCGCGCGTGTATCTTGCGGACTGAGCCGCGCATTGGGATTGGTCCGCACTGCCTCGAAAGTCTGCATCGCCTCCGCATAGCTCCTGATCTTCTTCCCCGAAATATCCTTCTGCAGATCCATGACCACCTGGTGCAGATTGGCGCCATATTTCTCAAGGATGTATTTGTTCGCGTCGGCGACGAAAGCCACCGCGCGTTTGTAGTCATCAATGCGTTTGGCTTCTGCTTCGGCCGCTATCCGGTTTCTTTCGTCCTGCTGACGTTTGGCTTCCGCCAGAGCGGCCAAATGTGCTTGTTCTGCCGCGTGTCTCTTAGCTTCTTCAGCACGTCGCGCCGCTTCGGCGGCCTGTTGTTGTGCAAGTGCCTCGGCTTGTCGACGGGCTATCTCGGCATACAGTTGTGCTTGTCTTGATTGAAGGCTGGAAATTTGCTCATTCAACAGCATCGCATCATAAGTCGCTTGCAACTTTGCATGCTGCCGAGAGGTCTGCACGTCTCTCAGCTTTTGCTGCAATGCTGTATTTTTCTGAAAGAGTAATTCGTTGACGGTATTGGTCGCTCTTTCCAGCCATGCTTGCGGTGTTGCCTCTGCCAAGGGTGGTTGTCGGCTGGCTGCCACGTTGAGCTCAACTTGCAAGTTGTGTTCGAGGTTTTGTTTTTGCGCGAGGTAATCGCTTTCGATGGCCAGTGTAAAACCATGCATTGGATTACCAAGCGGGTAATTCTTTAGAATGTCACCGCGAATGGAGCCTGGGTTCAGATTGATTATTTCCCATGTGCCGTCGCCATAAAATACGGTTGTCGGAAGTTCCAGTTGTCGCATGCGCTGACTCCTTTTCCTGATAAAGAACCTGTTCCGTGGTTCGGTCTCATATTAATAGCGCTGCTGGCAGAAATATTCTGTAGGGGCTGGTCTTTTAATTGTGTGAGACGATTCCTGTCGGGTTGTAAGTTTGTGTAAGTGTGATTGGTTGGTCGTTGTTTTTGCTCCGTTTTGTCAATTAAAGCGCTGGTGGTAGGAAAATTCCTGCGTTACGTTCTGATTGTTGGCGATGAAATATCTGACGCAGCTGTAGGACTTTTTATCGTGGTGGAATATCACGGAGGAATTCTGTTTTCAGGCTTGTTTTCGCTACGCGGATACGATTATTTTCGCCGTTCGAACGCAAAGGAGTGCGTATGTAAAACTGAAAAAAGGATCTCTTTTCATGCATCAGTATTTCGCACGTGCCGAAGAAATCGTGCACTTGTCCGACGAACAGATCGAGCTGATTTATCAACGTTATCTGGATGGAGAAAAAACCGCCGTACTCATGACCGAGTTTCAGATTCCGGCGACTGTTCGCAGTTTGCTCAAGGTACTGCCGCCGATTGTCAGCCCGGATCTCACTTGCCCGTATTGCGATTTGCCGATGTGGGTTCGCCGTCACGCCAGAGGCACGCCGATTTCCTTGCGTGATCCGTTTAAATGCGTGCGGTGTGAGCATCGATATATTGCAGCCAGTCTCTATGGACGGCGCTCACCTTGTACGTGCAAGGAATGTTTCAAGGCTCACCAACAACAATTGGCAGCCCAGGCTCAGCGTGATCGCGCCGAACTGGAGATTCGCCACGGCGCACCGTGTCCTGCCGTGCCTTACGCCGCGTTGGGGTTTGTGCAGAAACTGGCGTTATTGGCCTTGCTCGAAGACGGCAATGGCAGCCCCATGGAGTCGATTGCACCACTGAAAGCACCCTCCAGAAGCGAATGCCTGGCTCCCACCGATGAAGCCAGTGAGGAAATCCTGAAGAGTCTTCACGAGGCTGGCGTGTTGGTGGTTGCGACCGACTCTGACATCAAGGCCTTTAATCGGACTGATGGTTGCAGCATCGCCGATTATTCGGCCGTGCGCTGGCTGCCCAACGTCGCGCTGGACGGCCCATCGCGCAGCCCGCGTGACAGTCTGTATCTGAGGCTCTATCAGGAATTGTCCGGGAGTGTTCAGCCCGCGTGGAAAAGTGAGCTCTACGCGCTGATCTTTACCCTCGCGCGGCAAGAGTCGATTCAATACATCCATGTGCTGGCCAATGAAGTGAGTTTTGCCTTTACCGCCGAAGCCCGCGCTGAAACGGTGGTCGGGCAACTGTTGCAGGACTTTTCAGTGAGTCAGCTCTATTACTTTGCCCGTCTGGCAGTCAAAAGCGCCGCGCACTTCTACGCCACCGGCAATTCCAAGGGGCGCAACCACGCTTCAAACACTATCCCGCGCAACATGCTTGGTACGGCGCAGGATGCCCTCACACGAAACTGGCGCAAAAACGCTCATCGCGACTCGCGGGTAGCGCAATCGGCGATGCATCGGTTGTTGTATGACGTCGTGCTCAAGGACAGCGGCGCCGGCTTCTCCAAGTCGCCGGGCATGTACTGGCGCGATGAACTGGTGCCGCATTTCTTTTCCGGCGTAGCGTTCGACAGTGATCTGGCCGGCCACTTGCAGCTCTTCTGCCGCGAGTGCGACTCCAGCAACATCGACGCCAGCATGGACAAGATGACCCTGCAAATGATGTGTTACGACTGCGCCACTGTGAGCAAATTCAAGGCGTACGAAGAATTGCCCGACTGATCCGCGTCAACCGCTCGCGCTGAACCCGATGCCACGCTCAAGGTCGATAAAGCGGCCTTGGGCGTTTTCGTTTCTGGATATGTAGAGGTCAAAGGTCTGCACTTGGGACGGATGTCCCGTAAATACGGGCATGTAACCCGGCGTTTTGCGCCACGAGTGCTAGTGTTTAGCGGTGCCAAACCCTCGGTTTACGTGCCGATGACCGAATATGTCGCAGCACCGCAAGCAGACACATTGTCGCACCCTTTAAGCTGCGCAACGGATGAGCACCCGTAAAGGCATTGTCGGCAGTCCCACAGTCGTTTTTGCAGATGCTCATTCTATGGAAGGTGAATGTGACCTGAGTGTCCCGTCCAGCTTCACCCACCTGTCACCCTGTTTCCTCTGCCCGAGAATCAGGAACAGGGCGACACAGGCCCCGAAAGGGGTGTTGCACGCGACGCTTTCCATCAATAACAAGCTTAAGCGGAGTACCACAGATGGCGTTCTTCACCGCAGCCAGCAAAGCCGACTTCCAGCACCAACTGCAAGCGGCACTGGCGCAGCACATCAGTGAACAGGCACTGCCACAAGTGGCGCTGTTCGCTGAACAATTCTTCGGCATCATTTCTCTGGACGAGCTGACTCAACGTCGCCTCTCCGACCTCGCTGGCTGTACTCTTTCTGCGTGGCGCCTGCTTGAGCGCTTCGATCACGCGCAACCACAAGTGCGCGTTTACAACCCTGATTACGAGCGTCATGGCTGGCAGTCGACCCACACCGCGGTCGAAGTCCTGCACCATGACCTGCCATTTCTGGTCGACTCGGTCCGCACCGAGCTGAACCGCCGCGGCTACAGCATCCATACCCTGCAAACCACCGTGCTCAGCGTGCGTCGTGGCAGCAAGGGCGAGCTGCTGGAAATCCTGCCGAAGGGCAGCACCGGCGAAGGCGTGCTGCACGAATCGCTGATGTACCTGGAAATCGACCGCTGTGCCAACGCCGCCGAACTGAATGTGCTGAGCAAAGAGCTGGAACAGGTTCTCGGTGAAGTCCGCGTCGCGGTCGCCGATTTCGAGCCGATGAAGTCCAAGGTGCAGGAAATCCTCACCAAGCTCGACAACAGCGCGTTCGCCATCGATGCCGATGAAAAGAACGAAGTCAAAAGCTTCCTGGAATGGCTGGTGGGCAACCACTTCACCTTCCTCGGCTACGAAGAATTCGTCGTCACCGATCAGGCCGATGGCGGCCATATCGAGTACGACCAGAACTCCTTCCTCGGCCTGACCAAACTGCTGCGCACCGGCCTGACCTACGATGACCTGCGCATCGAAGACTACGCGGTGAACTACCTGCGCGAACCGACCCTGCTGTCGTTCGCCAAGGCTGCGCACCCGAGCCGTGTACACCGTCCGGCTTACCCGGACTACGTGTCGATCCGTGAAATCGACGCCGACGGAAAAGTCATCAAGGAACACCGCTTCATGGGCCTGTACACCTCGTCGGTGTATGGCGAGAGCGTGCGGGTCATCCCGTTCATCCGCCGCAAGGTCGAAGAAATCGAAACCCGCTCCGGCTTCCAGTCCAAGGCTCACCTGGGCAAGGAACTGGCGCAGGTCCTCGAAGTGCTGCCGCGTGATGACCTGTTCCAGACCCCGGTCGACGAACTGTTCACCACCGTGATGTCGATCGTGCAGATCCAGGAACGCAACAAGATCCGCGTGTTCCTGCGCAAAGACCCGTACGGTCGTTTCTGCTACTGCCTGGCCTACGTGCCGCGCGACATCTACTCCACCGAAGTTCGCCAGAAAATCCAGCAAGTGCTGATGGAGCGCCTGAAGGCTTCCGATTGCGAATTCTGGACGTTCTTCTCCGAATCGGTTCTGGCGCGCGTGCAGTTGATCCTGCGTGTCGACCCGAAAAACCGTCTCGACATCGACCCGGTGCTGTTGGAAAAAGAAGTCGTGCAAGCGTGCCGCAGCTGGCAGGACGACTACGCCGCACTGACCGTCGAAAGCTTCGGCGAAGCCCACGGCACCAACGTGCTGGCGGACTTCCCGAAAGGCTTCCCGGCCGGTTACCGCGAGCGTTTCGCTGCGCATTCGGCTGTGGTCGACATGCAGCACCTGCTGAGCCTCAACGAAAAAAATCCGCTGGTGATGAGCTTCTATCAGCCGCTCGGCCAGGTCTCCGGCCAGCGCGAGCTGCATTGCAAGCTGTACCACGCCGACACCCCGCTGGCGCTGTCCGACGTGTTGCCGATTCTGGAAAACCTCGGTCTGCGCGTACTGGGTGAATTCCCGTACCGTCTGCGTCACACCAATGGCCGCGAGTTCTGGATTCATGACTTCGCGTTCACTGCCGCGGAAGGCCTGGACCTCGACATCCAGCAACTCAACGACACCCTGCAGGATGCCTTCGTCCACATCGTTCGCGGCGACGCCGAAAACGATGCGTTCAACCGTCTGGTACTGACCGCCGGCCTGCCTTGGCGCGACGTCGCGCTGCTGCGTGCTTACGCGCGTTACCTGAAGCAGATTCGTCTGGGCTTCGATCTGGGTTACATCGCCAGCACCCTGAACAACCACACCGATATCGCTCGCGAGCTGACCCGGTTGTTCAAGACCCGCTTCTATCTGGCGCGCAAACTCAGCGACGACGATCTGGAAGACAAGCAACTGCGTCTGGAACAAGCGATTCTGACCGCACTGGACGACGTCCAGGTGCTCAACGAAGACCGCATCCTGCGTCGTTACCTCGACCTGATCAAAGCCACTCTGCGTACCAACTTCTATCAGACTGACGCCAACGGCCAGAACAAGTCGTACTTCAGCTTCAAGTTCAACCCGCACGCGATCCCTGAACTGCCGAAGCCAGTGCCGAAGTTTGAAATCTTCGTTTACTCGCCACGCGTTGAAGGCGTGCACTTGCGCTTCGGTAACGTCGCTCGTGGTGGTCTGCGTTGGTCCGACCGTGAAGAAGACTTCCGTACTGAAGTCCTCGGTCTGGTTAAAGCTCAACAAGTGAAGAACTCGGTCATCGTGCCAGTCGGTGCGAAGGGCGGCTTCCTGCCGCGTCGCCTGCCACTGGGCGGCAGCCGTGACGAGATCGCGGCCGAGGGCATCGCCTGCTACCGCATCTTCATCTCGGGCCTGTTGGACATCACCGACAACCTGAAAGACGGCGCACTGGTACCGCCATTGAATGTGGTTCGCCACGACGATGACGACCCGTACCTGGTAGTGGCGGCGGACAAGGGCACTGCAACCTTCTCCGACATCGCCAACGGCATCGCCATCGACTACGGCTTCTGGCTGGGTGACGCGTTTGCGTCCGGTGGTTCGGCGGGTTACGACCACAAGAAAATGGGCATTACCGCCAAAGGCGCATGGGTTGGCGTACAACGTCACTTCCGCGAGCGCGGCATCAATGTTCAGGAAGACAGCATCACTGTGGTGGGCGTCGGCGACATGGCCGGTGACGTGTTCGGTAACGGCCTGTTGATGTCCGACAAGCTGCAACTGGTCGCTGCCTTCAACCACATGCACATCTTCATCGATCCGAACCCGAACCCGGCCACCAGCTTCGTCGAGCGTCAGCGCATGTTCGACCTGCCGCGTTCGGCCTGGACCGACTACGACACCAGCATCATGTCCGAAGGTGGCGGCATCTTCTCGCGCAGCGCGAAGAGCATCGCGATCTCGCCGCAGATGCAGGAACGCTTCGACATCAAGGCTGACAAGCTGACCCCGACCGAACTGCTGAACGCCTTGCTCAAGGCGCCGGTGGATCTGCTGTGGAACGGCGGTATCGGTACTTACGTCAAGGCCAGCACTGAAAGCCACGCCGACGTCGGCGACAAGGCCAACGATGCACTGCGCGTGAACGGCAACGAACTGCGCTGCAAAGTCGTGGGCGAGGGCGGTAACCTCGGCATGACCCAACTGGGTCGTGTCGAATTCGGTCTCAATGGCGGCGGCTCCAACACCGACTTCATCGACAACGCCGGTGGCGTGGACTGCTCCGACCACGAAGTGAACATCAAGATCCTGCTGAACGAAGTGGTTCAGGCCGGTGACATGACCGACAAGCAACGCAACCAGTTGCTGGCGAGCATGACCGACGAAGTCGGTAATCTGGTGCTGGGCAACAACTACAAGCAGACTCAGGCCCTGTCCCTGGCGGCGCGTCGTGCGTATGCGCGCATCGCTGAGTACAAGCGTCTGATGAGCGATCTGGAAGGCCGTGGCAAGCTGGACCGTGCCATCGAGTTCCTGCCGACCGAAGAGCAACTGGCCGAGCGCATTGCCGAAGGCCACGGTCTGACCCGTCCTGAGCTGTCGGTACTGATCTCCTACAGCAAGATCGACCTCAAGGAGCAGCTGTTGGGCTCCCTGGTGCCGGACGACGATTACCTGACCCGCGACATGGAAACGGCGTTCCCGCCGACCCTGGTCAGCAAGTTCTCCGAAGCCATGCGTCGTCACCGTCTGAAGCGCGAGATCGTCAGCACCCAGATCGCCAACGACCTGGTCAACCACATGGGCATCACCTTCGTTCAACGACTCAAAGAGTCGACCGGCATGAGCCCGGCGAACGTCGCTGGCGCTTACGTGATCGTGCGCGACATCTTCCACCTCCCGCACTGGTTCCGTCAGATCGAAGCGCTGGACTATCAGGTCTCCGCTGATGTGCAGCTGGAGCTGATGGACGAGCTGATGCGTCTGGGTCGCCGCGCTACACGCTGGTTCCTGCGTGCCCGTCGCAACGAGCAGAATGCTGCCCGTGACGTCGCGCATTTCGGTCCGCACCTGAAAGAGCTGGGTCTGAAACTCGACGAACTGCTGAGCGGCGAAATCCGCGAAAACTGGCAGGCGCGTTATCAGGCGTACGTCGAAGCAGGTGTGCCGGAATTGCTGGCGCGTATGGTGGCGGGCACCTCGCACCTGTACACGCTGCTGCCGATCATCGAAGCCTCCGACGTCACTGGCCAGAACCCGGCAGAAGTGGCGAAAGCTTACTTCGCCGTGGGCAGTGCGCTGGACATCACCTGGTACCTGCAACAGATCAGCGCGCTGCCGGTTGAAAACAACTGGCAAGCCCTGGCCCGTGAAGCGTTCCGCGATGACGTCGACTGGCAGCAACGTGCGATCACCATCTCCGTGCTGCAACAGGGCGACGGCACGCTGGACGTGGAAGCACGTCTGGCGCTGTGGATGGAACAGCACGAAAGCATGATCTCGCGCTGGCGCGCCATGCTGGTGGAAATCCGTGCGGCGAGCGGTACGGACTACGCCATGTATGCGGTGGCCAACCGTGAACTGCTGGACCTGGCGTTGAGCGGGCAAGCGGTAGTGCCTGCGGTGGCTGCGAATGCCGAGCTTGAATTGGCATAAGTAGTGGCTGAATGAAAAAACCCCGGTGTCGTGAGATGCCGGGGCTTTTTTATGTCTGTGAAATTCACCCCGCCCCCTGTAGGAGCTGCCGAAGGCTGCGATCTTTTGATCTTTAGAGGCAAAAGATCGCAGCCTTCGGCAGCTCCTACAGGGATTGCGTGTCACCACAAAACTTGTGGGAGCTGCGGTGCGATGATTCGACTTGCCAGCGATAAGGCCCTTACTGTCAATAAAACTTATGTGGTTGTTTACTATCAAGCATCGACACTTTATCTGTCGGTCTGGTCAATAAATTACTGAGCGACTGGTCAAACTTTTGCAGTGCCCTTACTTGCACATCCTGCTGCTGATTAATATCCGCCACAATCTCTTCCGACCGTTTGAAGTCTGCCCACACCGGCGTCAATTCCCGCGCATCCGAACCTTTCGCCGTACCGATATAGTTCAACCGCGCATCATAAAAATCCGCACTTACGTCGGCCTTGATATCGGAGCTGCGCGAGGTGATCAACTGGCTGTGAGTGTCGACAATCGCCACCACATCCGGTCTGGCCGCACGCAGGCTCTGCATGTCCGGGTACACCGTCACCGAGCCGAACTGGCGTTGCAAAGAAGCGTTGACCCAGTCCACCGCCATGTCCGGTTTCGAGCTGGCGACGTAGGCGTCGTGGATCGGTTGCACCAGCAGGCTCTGGCCGAAACCGGTGCCGGCGTTGGCCTGATAGTCGCGAAGGTATTCGCGGTTGGTCTGGGTGCTTGGGCTGTAGATCACGCCGAGCGATACGCCGGGACCACTTTTTACCTGGGCGGCGCTGCTGCGGCCGACCGGTTGGGTGAAGAGTGTGTCGAGGGACGAGACTGCTTTGGGCGCAGTTGGCACCGAGCAGGCGGAAAGTGCTAGAACCGATATCGCCAAGGTGCTGGCAAACGCAAGTTTCATGGTGTTTCTCCCGTGAAACAACATCAGTCGGAAAGTTCGAGTTGTCGTCGTTGACGACCGTTAATTCAGACTAAACCCGCCACGCTGTATGCAACCTGACAATTTGCTGTGTGGTTTGCTGTTGAATAGTTTTATTTGCTTTAACCCGATGCGGTTAATTGCGCCGGGAAATAAAAAGGCGCAAATCGATGATTTGCGCCTTTTTATTTATGGCTGATTAAACATCCATCAGTTTTTCAGCGGGATCAGCACTTGCTCATCCGGCGACAGCACCATGAACACCAGCAACTTGGCCGGTTTGGATTTGCTGGCATTTTTCGAGACCAAATGTTCGGAGCCGGCCGGCTCGTACCAGAACTGGCCCTTTTTGTAGGTGATCGCCTGTTCGCCTTTCACCTGGGAAATCACTTCGCCTTCGAGTACGTAGGCCATCGCGGTGCCGTCGTGTTTGTGGGCGATGGAGGACTGGCCGGGTTTGTAGTCCACTTCGATCATCATGGCTTTTTTTCCGGGGACGTTTTTCAGCATCTGGTCTTGCAGCACAGTGACTTTTTCCGAGGGATCGTGAGCGAAGGCAGCCGAGGTGCAAAGGCTCAAGGCGAGGACGGCGGCGAAGCAGTGCAGGGCTTTCATGGCGGGTTACCTGTGAGGGTTGGGGGTGCAATCACAGTAGTCCGCAGGGCAGGGCATTCAAACGGCCAATATTCGGGAAGATAGGGTGACCAATTCAGGTATCCCCAAAATCAAAAGATCGCAGCCTCCGGCAGCTCCTACAGAGATCGGTGTAGGAGCTGCCGGAGGCTGCGATCTTTTGATCTTGCTTTCAGACGATAGGGAAGCTGTTGAAATCCACGCTATTGGCCAAACGGCTATCGATCAGGTCAATAAACCCCTGCGCCTCGGGCCGGTTGAAATGCGCCTGCATCGCCGCCTCCGACTGCCAGCGGGCACTGACCGTCCAGCGGTGGCTGTCCTCGGGGCAACGGTCGACCAGGTAGGAATCGCAGCCCGGGGTTTCGCGCAAGGTTTCGACGATTTTCTGCAGTTGCCTGCCCAGTTCCTCCGAGCGGCCGGCGGCAGCCTGCACCTGGACCGTATTGATCACTTCGTTGGACATTGCTCACACTCCTGAATCAGGCCGGACGAATCCTGCTCATTGAGGGATAACGCCTGTGCAGAATAGGCCTGCACCTGCCGATCACCAATAACCAATCGGCGGTTAATCGCCCAGACCAATCATTCAGGCAACTTGTTGCAGAATGTCGCGCAGGCGATCCAGGGCGATGTCGATGTCGAGGGTTTCGATGGCGCCGAAGCCGAAGTACAGACCGTTTTTCGGCGCTTGCTGGTAATAGAAACCGTTGATTGAATACAGGCCAACCTCGACTTTTTTCGCCAGTTCGATCACCAACGGCAAGTCGATCGGCACCTTGCAGAACACCGCCATGTGGAAGCCGGCGCTGGCCGGCACCGCGTCCAGCCACGGCGCCAGATCGGTGGCCATGCGCGCGAGAATCCGCTCGCGGCGCTGGGCATAAATCGTGTGGCAGCGGCGGATATGCTTGAGCAGGCAACCCTCGGCGATGAACTTGGCCAAGGCCCATTGTGGGAGGGTTGAGGCGTGCAGATCAGTGAGTTGCTTGGCACGGATCACCGCCTCGAGAATGGCCGGCGGCAGAATTGCATAACCCAGGCGCAACTCCGGCAGGAGGGTTTTCGAGAAGGTGCCGACGTAGGCGACGATGCCACGCTGGTCGAGGTTGAACAGCGAATCGGTGGGCCGACCCTCGTAGCGAAACTCGCTGTCATAGTCGTCCTCGATGATGATTGCGCCCAGCTCATGGGCGCGAGCCAGCAAGGCCTCGCGGCGGGCGTGGCTCATCGGCATGCCCAACGGGAACTGGTGCGACGGCGTGACATAAATCAGCCGCGTGCCGTCGGGAATCTGTTCGACGACAATTCCTTCAGCATCCACCGGCACACCGACGACCTCGGCGCCATGGGTGCCAAACAACAGGCGTGCCGGCGGATAACCCGGGTCTTCCATCGCCACCAGACTGCCCGGGCGGATCAACACGCGAGTGATCAAGTCCAGCGCCTGTTGCGCGCCGTTGCACACGACGATGTCTTCATCCTGACAGTTGATGCCCCGGGAAAACGCGATGTGCCGGGCGATCGCATTACGCAGCGCCGGCAGGCCTTCGGCGACACTGTAGAAACCTTTGGACTGGCCCATCTGCCGCATCGCATGGGCGACGCAGCGGCGCCAGTCGTCCTGCGGAAACTGGCCCTTGCTGGTGGCGCCGCCGATGAAGTCGTAACGCAACGAGCCTTCCAGCGTCGGGTGACGCAGAAACACCGGCAGATTGCGCCAGCTCTCGATCACGTCGGCACTGGCCAGTTCGGTGTGGCTTTGCTTGCGCTGGACCTGCGCCGGGCGCGCGTTGACGTAGGTGCCTTTGCCGATCACCCCGGTGAGGAAGTTTTCGTAGGTCAGTTGCGCGTAGGTGTCGGAGATGGTCTTGCGCGAAATGCCCAGTTGCTCGGCGAGCAGACGGCTGGGTGGCAATTGCGTGCCAGCGGCCAAGCGCCCGGACTCGATGGCGCCGCGCAACTGCTGATACAACTGACCGGCGAGATCCTTGCGGCCGTTGATCACGACGTGAAGTTCCATACCGACGAGGCTCCCGAGACTATTTGGCGTGCCCGCCAGATTACCGCTGTTGCCGGATTGGCAATAGTTGCGCACCACAAAAATCCGAAATTGGCGCAAATCCCCTGTAGGAGCTGCCGAAGGCTGCGATCTTTGATCGTTCCCACGCTCCGCGTGGGAAATGCCTCCCGTGACGCTCTGCGTCACAGTGGACGCGGAGCATCCATGGCTGCGTTACCACGCGGAGCGTGGGAACGATCAGGCAGGATTCAGTGGTGTAGCGGTTTTCCGTGCAATTGGGGCTGTAATGCATCGCTGTCGGCGTTTACGGTGAAGTCATTATTCCGTCTACCGAGACTAGCCCATGTCCCCGCGCCTGGATTACTACAACGCTTCGCCCAAGGCGATGAAAGCGATGATTGCCATGGAGGCGCTGACCAGCAACCTCAGTATCGAGCAGCCGATACTGCAACTGATCCGCATCCGCGCGTCACAGCTCAACGGCTGCGCGTTCTGCACCGACATGCATTCGGTGGATGCGCGGCGGGCCGGGGAGAGTGATCGGCGCTTGTATGCGATTGCGGTGTGGCGCGACAGCAACTTCTTCAACCCGCGCGAACGTGCGGCGCTGGCCTGGGCGGAGGCGGTGACGTTGTTGGCGGACAGTCATGTGCCGGACGAGGTGTATCAGCAGGCGCGCGAGCAATTCAACGAAGGCGAAATGGTCGACCTGACCATGGCCGTGACTACCATCAACAGCTGGAATCGTTTGGCCGTGAGTTTCCGCCAAACGCCTAGCGATTGAAGATCAAAAGATCGCAGCCTTCGGCAGCTCCTACATGGGATTTTGATCGTTTCCCTGTAGGAGCTGCCGAAGGCTGCGATCTTTTGATTTTGACGTTGCCCTAATTCGCCGGCCGTTGCGGTTTTACCGACGTGCCAAAGGTATTGCCCATCCGCGTGCTGGTCGCGGCCGGCGTCGCTAGGCCAACCTGATTCGGCGGTCGTTTGTTCACCGGCACATTCAGTGCTTCCTGATTCTTCTCCGCCGCCACTACGCCTTCCGGGTTGTTGCCCATCTGCTGGCTCAAGCAGTCGTAATTCGGCGCCTTGTAACCGCCGACCGTCACTTCCACACAGCCCAACGGCTGCTCGGCATAAGCGCTCGACAGCGCCATCAACAACAGCCCGCCAAGGCTCAAACGCCACAGTGTATTCATGCTCGCCTCCTGGCCGGCCCGGAGGGGCCGCTCTATGCAACAAGTCTAGTGCAAGCCAAGCGCAATTCCCGTGATGGTTTTTTTGCACCGCCCGTCACACCAGATTCATAAACAGCCCTCAGGATGACGATTTCCAAGGATTCGTCAGCCGTGCAGCGAGGCAATTCCACGGACGGTTTTCAGCGTTCAACGAGGCTTGTGCGCCGGATGTGTCTGGGGTGGCTGCTTGGCTGTGCGGCGAGCCACGCCATGGCTGACGCAGTACCGGCTGACCTGCGCATGACGCTGCACATTCCGGCACAGGATCTGGCCCGCGCGCTGGATCAGTACAGCCACGCCACCGGCGTTGCGGTGCTGGTCGACAGTCAGTTGAGTCGCGGTCGACGTTCGCTCGCGGTGGATGGTGAATACACCGCCGCCGATGCCCTGCGTCGATTGCTCGGCGGCAGTGGTTTGATGGCGCGGTATGCCCGGGACGATGCGTTTACGTTGCAAGTGGCGCAGGTCGAAGACGTGCCGGCGCCGCCACAAAAACAGACGCCCGAGAGCGTAGCGGTCAACCGCAATTACGCCACGGCAGTGCAAGCGGCGATCGAGCGCAATCTGTGCCGTTCGCCGCTGACCCGTCCGGGCAGTTATCGCGCGGTGTTGCAGGTGTGGGTCGGCCGCGACGGCGTGGTGCAGCACAACCGGTTGGTCACTTCGACCGGTGATGTACGGCGCGACAACGCGCTGGTGGAAAGTTTTCGCAATCTCAGGATCGACCGACCGACGCCCAGCGCCTTGCGTCAGCCGGTCACGTTGCTGTTGTTACCGGAGTCGTCAGGGAAACGCATGGAATGCACCAAATGGGAAGGAGTTTCCGGGGGATGAAAGACACCGGACAAGGTTCGATGGTCCAACTGTTCCTGACGTCCTACGAGGACTTTCGGGTGCGCCTGCGCAGGCGTCTCGGTTCGGAAGATCTGGCCAACGACGTGCTGCACGAAACCTACCTGCGGGTCGACCGCATGGAGACGCCGCCGAACGTCCTGCGGCCGAATGCCTACCTCTATCGCATGGCCCTGAACATCGCCGCCGATCGCCGCCAGGCCGACGCGCGCCTGCTCACCGGCGAGGAAGTCGAAGAGCTGCTGCAAATCGGTGACGAAGCGCTGGACCCGGCGCGGGTAGTGGGCGGGCAAAAGGAAATCCAGTCGTTGCTCAGCGCCCTCTACGAACTGCCCGCACGCCGTCGCAAGATCTTCATTGCGGCGCGTCTGGAAGAGGCGCCGCACCTGGAGATTTCCCAGCGTTTCGGCATTTCCACGCGCATGGTCGAGAAGGAAATCAAAGCCGCATTGGGCTTCTGCGCCGCGAAACTGGAAAGAAAAGTGTTTCAGCGGTTCGGTCGCGGGGCCGGAAAACCGTCTTCTGAATAGTGCCCGATCAATTCGTTGAGAATCTGCGCGTTTGAACATCTTTCGACTGACACCTGCCGAGCCATCGGCGGCCGACAATCTGCACAGCGAAGCCCGCGACTGGCTGGTCCTGCTGACCTCCGGCCGCGCCACCGTGGCCGACGCCCGTGCCTTGCGCGAATGGTGCGCGCAGAGCGCCGAGCATGCGCAGGCTTTCGAGCAGGCCAAGGTGTTGTGGCACAACCTGCAACCCGCCGCCGAAGAATTGCAGGCACCGCGTGGGTTTGGTCGTCGTGCCTTTCTGGGTGGGGCGATTGCCGCATCGGCGGCGTTTCTGCTGGTGCGCGGGACGATTCCCGGTGGCTTCGAAGGGCTGGGTGCGGACTTCATCACTGAAGTCGGCCAGCAGCGGCGTTTCGAACCGGCGCAGGGGGTTAGCCTGGAGTTGAACACGCAGACGCGGATCAATCAGCGTGCAGTGTCTGACGGTGTGCAGGGTTTTGAGTTGGTCAGTGGTGAAGTTGAAGTGCAGACCGCGCGTTTGCCGCTGGCGATGCAGGCTGGGGGAGGGTGGTTGCGTGCGAGTCAGGGGCGTTTCAACTTGCGTAATACCGATCAGCAAGTCTGTGTGACCTGTCTCGATGGCGCGGTTGAAGTGGATGTTGAAGGGGGTAGCCTGCGCCTGGAACCGGGGCAGCAGGTGACTTACGACGCGGGGCAGGTTGGCAGTGTGCAGAGTGTCGATACGGCGGCGGTGATGAACTGGCGGCAGCAAGTATTGGTGTTTAACGGCGCTACGCTGAGCCAGATGATTGATGAGATCAATCGGTATCGGCCTGGGATGTTGTTGCTGCTTAATCGTGAGCTTGGGCAGCGGCGGGTGCAGGCGCGGTTCAACCTCTACCAACTTGCTGGCGTTGCACTGCTGATTCGTGATGCCTACGGGGTCAAATGCACCGAGCTGCCGGGTGGTGTTGTAGTTCTGAGCTAGTGGGTTTGATCGAGTACATATCCGTTGCTGCGGTAACGGCTGCTTAGGGTTCCGCCCTGACGGCGGGTCACCTTTTCCAAACGCCGAAAAGGTAACCCAAAAGGCTTGCTCCTACGTGCGGCCCGCTCGCTGAGGCTCGGGGTTCCTTCGCTACGGGATCCATCCGGGTGCATCGCCTACGGTTTGCTTCGCTGCACCTCCTCTCGATGCATTTGGCTGCGCCAAACGGTCGCTGCGCTCCCACCCCCGGATGAACCCCTCCACTCAGCCTTCCGACGTCGCCCGTGGATCAAGATCAAAAGCGGCAGCCGAGCTAACGCTCATCCTTTGAGTGGTGCGGCATTCGCCGCGTGCGGGTGGTACATATCACCCCTGTAGGAGCTGCCGAAGGCTGCGATCTTTTGATCTTGCTGTTGCTTTTGTGTGGGAGCGAGCCTGCTTGCGAAGGCGGCCTGCCAGCCGACCACTCTCTTGCTGATGTACCCGATCCAACTGTAGGAGCGAGCCTGCTCGCGATGACGACCTAACAGCCAACCAATCCCCAATTGACTCCACCCAATCCCACTGTGGGAGCGAGCTTGCTCGCGAAAGCGGCCCTCCAGCTAACCAATCCCTAGCAGACTGCATACGATCCAACTGTAGGAGTGAGCCTGCTCGCGATGCCGGCCTAACAGCCAACCAACCTCCAACTGACTACCCCAATACCAATGTAGGAGCTGCCGAAGGCTGCGATCTTTTGATCTTCAAAATCAAAGTCAAAAGATCGCAGCCTTCGGCAGCTCCTACAGGGATATCCGCATCACAGCCAGTGTCACTCCAACGGCCCAATCACCTGCCGATACTTCTCCACCCCCTGCGCCGTCCCCCGACTCAACCGAATCTCCAACCCCAACGGATCCTCCCGCCGATTCCCACTCAACTGCCGCCACCCCTTATCCACCTCCCAAACCCGCACCTGCACATCACTGACATCGCTCAAAACAGCAACCCCATTCCCAGGCGCCGGCAACGGATACCGACTCCGCGCCTCAGCCACCGCCCGATACAACGTGTCGCCCTTGACCCACCACCGCACCCGCTGCAAAGCCCCCGGCTGATCCGCCGCCGTGCGAATGATTTCCAGCCGAAACCCCTGACTGTCGCTACTACGCACAGTAATCGCGGGCGGGGCAGTGGGTGGCTCATCATCCACCCCAACCTTCTTCGGCTCGGTCAACTCAATCCCTGCCCGCATCTCCACATCCCGCTGCAACTGATTCAACGCCCGCAACAAACCGTCACTCTGCTCACTGCTCGCCTGCAAATGACTGTCCGCCCGCGTCACACTGTCCAGCCCCCGCCAGGCAATCAAACTCACCACCGCCATCAACAAAATCGCGACCATCACCTCAATCAGCGTAAACCCTTGCTGGCGCTTCATTGCAGGCTGATCCTTCCACTGCCATCACGCAGCACACTCAAGCGATTCAACCCATCCGACAACGTCAATTGCAGCGGCGGATTGATCCACTCAGCGTTCAGCACAACCCTCTGTTTCGGCTCCACCCGCACCTCCATCTTCGGACTCTGCCAGGCACGCGGCCGCAACTGCGGATCCTGCGCAAAATGATCAAACCCCTTGCCACTGTCACTGCGCCGACTAAACCGAAAACCCTTGGCATCACTCACCCACACAATCGGCCGACCATCCGCGCGCGCCTCCGCCTGCGCCACCTGCAGCAACTGCGCCACACGCTCGGCATCCTTGCGCAGCAACTGCAACGGATCAGGCTTGATACTCAGGCTGATCGCCGCACTGGCAATGCCGATGATCACCAGCACCACCATCAACTCGATCAGCGTAAAACCCTGTTGCCTGTTCATCGCGCGCGCGCTCCTTTGCGTCCTGCGCCATCGTGCACGGCCAACATGTAAGGCGTGTGAAATAAAACGGAGAGAATTGCCGCGTAGGCTGACAGCAGGGATAAAAAGGAGATTCAACCCATGACCTTCACCGCACGCGTTTCCCCACCCCAAATGGTCCAGGCCCTCGCGCTGCTCGCCGCGCTGGTCGGCGTGGCGACGTGGTCGTCGCTGCTGCTGACCTCCGCCGAATCACACACCCCGGCAGCGGCCCCGCAGTTGTTGGCGGCGCGCAGTGATAGCCCGGCGTTGCAGTGGTTTTCCAATCAAACGGCGCCGATGGACATCAAGGTGAGCGGGGTGATGGCGGGGAGTCGGGGGGCGGTGGCGATACTGAGCCTGAACGATGGGCCGCCGAGGAGTTTTTTGCAGGGGGAGAAAGTTGGGCCTGGGGTGAAGTTGGTGGCAGTGGAGGGGGATGGGGTGGTGATTGAGCAGGGTGGGGAGAGGGTGCGGTTGGGGGTGGAGAAATTAGCGGAGGGGGTGGTGTTGCCTAGGTTGGTGAGGCCGTGATCTGCAAGTTGAAGCTGGATGTTTTTTCCCTTTGATCGGATGTCAGCTAAAAGTGTTTCTGCAAAAGAAGAGAACGAATAAGCAAGGGATGTTCGTGGTTGCCTTCGGTAAAAAACTGCCCTTCACATACGGCCAGGTTTCGGTTTGTGGCAGACACTCGAATATCAACTAACCTTTCGTCAACGAGTCGTACTGGCGACGAGCTATATATCCCTTGCGTAGGGGGGGGGCTTTTTTGATTTATGTTTGGGGCTGAATTTATTGTTTGTAGATGATGTTCTTGATCATGTTTTTGAGCTCCAGTTTTCTGATGGGGCAGTGTGAAAATGTGTTGTTGATGTTGGTAGAGCAGTGTTTAGAAATAATCAGTTCTGTTAGTTAATTGTTGTCTTAAGAAATAGAGTTTTGGTCGTGCAATAGGGGGAGTAAATGGCAAATGTAAAGCCAATGATGAAAATGCCTGAGTTTCTGGTCTTTGTAAGAGCGCTCGTTGTAGGGTTTATTGGTGCAGAAGTATGGAGAGTTGCATCCTATCTTGGTGAAAACTTTGCTCCGCTGTTGCAGGATGTCGCCTTTGTTGTACAGTTGCATATTGTTTTAATCGTGCTAGTGCTTTGTTTTGCATACGCTTTAACGCGAGGGGCATTTCTCGAGTCTGCAAAAGTAGTTCGTAGCTTTCGAGTCGATTTGTTGATAGCAGTTGGTGTCGGCATATGGGTCAACGAACTCATTTCCCCATTGCTGGTAAAGTTTCATATGATATTAAACGCTGTGGATCCATATTGGACACCAGCATTGCTTATCCTACTCTGTACGGTGCTGATGTCGCCCTTGGTACAGCAGTACTGGCCTAGAACTAAGAAAACAATTCCGCAACTTTATTTTATTGCTGATGAGGAAATATTTGACAAAAGCGAGGACGTGCTTTTAAGCGAAACTCAGGCCAAGTCGTTCGCTGAAACGGTGCTCGCAAGTGGTGCCCACGCCGGACTTGTTTTCGGAGTAGATGGCCCATGGGGAGTCGGCAAGACAAGCTTTCTGAACCTCGCAGAGCGACATTGGGAAAATGCTGAAGACAGGGCAATTGTTGTTCGTTTTGAACCTCTTCGTTACGCCTCAGAGCCAGATCTTGCAGAGCGCTTGATAAGGGATTTATCAGCTGCAATCCAGCGTGAGGTATTCGCCCCTGAATTTCGACCTGCCGCTTCCCGGTACTCGCGACTAATAAAGGGCAAAGCAGATATTTCCTTTCTCGGTTTTAAGTTGTCGCTGGAGCCGTCTCAGGAAACCGTAGATGAGCTCCTGGATGATGTTGATGAGGTTCTCAGGCGTATTGATCGTCGGGTGATAATTGTCATTGATGATCTTGATCGTCTAGACGCAAAAACCATAAATTCAGTTCTATTTGCAACGCGACGTACCTTTAAGTTGTCGCAGGCGACTTACGTGCTTTGTTATGATACGGAGATACTTGCTGGTAATCATGAAGAGGATTCAAGAGCTCGCGAGTTTCTAGAGAAATTCGTAACGGTGAAGATTAGTTTATTTGTCGATAGTTCCGGAATTCGGGACTTCTTACTAAGGGACTGGCAGCGTGAGGCTAATCAACTGGGTTCGATCCCTTCTGATACGATGGTAAAGTTGGGGGCAATATTGATTGAATTGGCAAGCATACTTAATGGCAATCTTGCCGCTAGCTATCTCCCTCTTGTTGGAAATCTTCGGAAAATAAAACGTTTCGTTAACGCCATGCTACTCATGCAGCTCGAACGCAGTGATTTAGCTCGGACAGACTTTAATAAACGTGATCTTATTAATCTTATACTTTTACATTTGAGTTATCCTGGGTTGTTCAGGCGTATTTACGCTGAGGAAACGGAGGGGCGGTCAGGGTCTTTCTCGCTTTGTCGTCTCTATGGGCAGTCTGACTACAGTAACTCAGCTGAGTTTTCAAAAGAGCTGGATGGACAACCGGAACCTGCTAAGTTTTTATTAAAACAACTTTTTGATGTGGAGACACTCAATCTCCCCGCTCGTAGAGATGTAGAAGAGGCGGTGTTGGCGACGCGTGCTTGCTTCAATCATGAATCTTTCAGAAATCTAGAGAGCTACCTGAAGCTCATCGTGAGATTCGCCACACCAGAACCTCAGAAGACATATGTTCTGTATCATAATGCGGTTGAGCAGGTTCGCAAGGGTGAAGCAATAGATTCAGTTCTTATGTCCCAGCACTTTCAGCTAGAGCAGGGGCAGCACTCACATGATCAATTCTGGCGAATATTTGTAAATAGAGCTTATGACGTCACCCCGGCTGTCGCAGAGGATGCATTTAATACTCTTGTCGGCTACTTGCCTAGATACTCTACAGTTGGATACAAAGATATAGGTTTACGGCAAAGATCTATTTATTCTTTGATTAGGCTTTTAGACCGTGCGGGTTGGGGGCAGACAGTTGGAAAGAGGACAGACAATTCACCGGAAAACATCGTTGAAATTGCATGGCGAATTTTTGGCGAGCACACTTACGTGGGTAAGGGCTTGTTGCAGCAACTTGTTGGGGCCGGTCGTGGGGTTTTAGGATGGAATGACTTGATGTTGTTCCGGCTTCAGTGCTGCGCTGATCGGCAGGGGCAGGTATATAATCTTCACTCAGCTCTAATAATAAATCAGGATCCAAGTGCGCCTACAAACGGTTCTGTGGAGAAACTTACACTAATGGGCATGAGAAAACTCTCTCAAGAAGTTTTTGCTCTATTTAAAGCCGATTACATTGATGCAAAAGTAAATTTTTTCAAAGCAGTCGACATTACTCCCTCTGAGGATTTTCTCGGTGAAGCTAAATCTATTGTTGATGTGGCTACCTCCACAGGCGAAGAATCACTCAGTAGAAGGGTTTTGTCGGCGCGTTGCGATTTGAAGTCGTTTGTAATCTACCAACTTATTAATTCAGCGCTTCCGCACGGGAAGGGGGTAGGGTGCGGTTATTACGATATGGTCGGCAAAAAGGATACTGCGGACATTGCAAGTTTGATGAATAAATATGTATTTGAATTTTGCTTCAATCCGGATGTTGACGAAGATAACATTTTTCATTTTGTCGATTACTGCTTGGCTAACTTGAGTAGTTCTTTCTTCACTGGTTCGGATGAAGCGGGTTATGTTGCTACGAAAGGAGGACTCTTAGCTGGGTTTGATCCAAAAGAAATGCGCCAATACTGGCTCCAGTATCGAGATATAATCCGTAAAAAAGTTAAAGAGGTCGAAAGTCGATCTGTATTCACATCCGCCTACACTGCCTCCTATAAAGAGGACTTGGATGGAGTTTTTTCTGTGTTGGACGAGTTTGCCGAAGAGCCTGTGGTCGAGGATGTAGTCAAATAACTCAGTCAAATGTTTAATACAGTTGTATTGGCTTGTTTGAGGGGATGTTGAGATCCTTCAGGAACGGATCTGTTTCCTGAGAAATTAATCAGTCCCCTTTGGTTGTTTTTTGAAGAATGGTGTAGCGGAACAATAAACGCATAGCCTTACAGATTTTAATGTTTGCATGTGCACTGGTTTTATCAAGAAAACAGGTAAGTTCACTTATTATGCTTAGAAATATATATCCTCGGTGTGAGGCCAAAGCTTCTAACCATTTTTTGCCACGACTCGACGGCAAGCAGAAATTGTATCGAATTAACTCAGTAATTCTCTGGATCTCGTTTTCAAACACAAACCAGATTACTGCTGCGTCGAACTCTTGATCAAAATCAATTGCGCCTCGCTTGATGAGTTCAACGGCGTCGCGTGACTGTTCAATATTGTAAATTAGCTCGGGGCTAGTTTCCGATATCTTGACTGATATGATCTCCCTATCCTTAAAAAGGTCGGCTACCTCTATACGGTATTTCTTCTTACCTCTCTCCAACGACTGTAGTTGTGTGAGTTGTCGATCTAGAAGCGTATATCCTTGCTCTGCACATTGTTTTTTATTGAAGTAAGATTCGCGATAAATGAGCTTGTCATCGACAGGTTCCTCGGCATCGATCTTACGTTGTTTTTCATCGCGCCAATGTATGTAGTCTGCTTCATCGAGTGGTTCCATTAAAACGGTATCGATCGTATCTAGCGAGTGCTTTAAGTAATCCATGAACGTCTGGTTGAATTTATACCAATCACCATTCCTTAAAAAATAGTGATAGCCGTCGTAAGCAATCGGTAAGTCGAGTATTTCTTTTAGGTCCTGTGTGAATACCCCGTGATCACCGCTTTTAAACTGGACGCTCACAGAGTTGATGTCGTCAATGTCCTCATGTTCCATGAGGAAATCGCTGATTTTATCAACTGTCAGAGAGTTACCGATATGTTTGCGGTGCACTCCTGCTTCACCGGACTTCTTAGCAGAGAGACGATAGTCGTAATCATGGAAGCTAAAGCAAATAGCGACGCCATACACTTGAAATTCGTCAATTTGAACATCGCCCTGTCGATTTTTTAGGGACGTGAACAGTAGTTCATCAAGTTCGTCACGCAACTCATCGGCAACAGCTTCCAGCTTTGGAAGGCGGATAATTTCTTCACCTCTCAGACCGGCCTCTATACGATCAAATATTTCTGAAAGATCAAGTGGATTGCGATCCATATCCATCTGGATTGAGTCAGCAAAAATGATGTTACGCTCACCCCACAACTCTTTGTCCGATGCTCTGAGTTTTAGATGATCGACCGACTCTCCGGGCTCATAGCCATTGGGGTGGAATCGTTGGTAGGAGGATACGTCCTGTCTTTTAGTCCCCGTAAAGTAGCGACTTTTTTTAAGCAAGATCGTGTTTTCATCCGCCATACGCACGGCTAGATCGATTCCGAAATCGTACTGAATTAACTTGGACAGATAAAAATGAGCTTTTCCTAGGCTCACCGCGTAGATTTGTTCTGGTTTTTCAATGTGGTGACTCAGCAGCATCCCAAAATGGAAGGTATTGGTCGGTTTCACGACATCGTCATTGAAAAAATCCTTGTAAGTATCCCACCACCAAATGTCATTTCCCTTCACCTTCTCGGAGAAATAGAAAGTCATCGAATAGCCATTTGAGATGTGGGTTTTCTGCTGGTGAAGCCCAACGCCGGCTATTTTTTCTACTAGCTGAGCGAGCTTGGAGTGCTTGACCTTATAGATATTGTAGGTGTTATTCATGGCAAGTCCCTTTGGGCGCTGGGCGCGAACACAGTCAAAATCCCATCCCGCAAAACCCGCGCAACTCGATCCGGGACAGTTTGGTCGGCTTTGTCGATTGGTTACAAAATCGCATCGCTTTAGCATAGACATGGATGGCTTTTTTTTCCGCCATTGACCCGGTGTTACCTGAACTTCACTCGTCGATGTAGGGATGTGACGCAATGAGGTCTCGATAAACGCCTGTGTTTAAAAAGACATCTCCAGACACTCTCCCAGGCTACACATCCTTGCGCCTTTGCCTACAGCTACGCCAGAATCCGCCGGCTTGTGCGCTTTTGGGTCGGATTCTATTGTGGTCCGGTCGCTGACGAATCAGCGATCGGGTTTGGTAGCCCGGCTTAGACTTGGCGCATAGCGTCGCCCGATACAGGCCTTTTTGGGGCTGTGTATTTATGGTGGCCATGCGCAGGGCGTCTTCGGGCGCGCCGGTTCTCCAAGTCACCGGTCTACCAACCTTCGTATGGCCACCACCCCTTCGTTTGGTAGCGAAAGATGATGGCTCCTTTTCTATGATTTGGAGATTCACTCATGATCAAGCCAACACCCAACCCGCCCGAAACCGCCTCGGTTTCCCCCTACGAATCCATCGATTCCAGAAAACTCCACGAAGCCGCCGACCGCGCGCTCGACCATTACCTCTGCCCGCCCGGCTCCACGCCGCCCCCACGTAAAACCCGCGGGATGTATGCCGTGACCGCGGACAACAAAAACGAAGAGCTGCTGATAGATGCCAGTGAAACACTTGCTTCGGCTCAAACCATTGCGCAGAACGTTGCCAGTCTGTTGCCGGCGTCGCAGCGTCGGGCGTTGTTGGGGATTGCGCAGTTGATCATGCTCGGGGAGTTGGCGGTGAACCGGGTGTTGGATAATTTGCAATTGCCGGGTTGATGCGGGTGCCGGGATCACCTGCTGATTGATCGGGTGTTCATTCTGGCGCCTTCGCGAGCAGGCTCGCTCCCACAGGGTTTTATGCTGATTGCAGGTGTTGTGTGCGACGCTGAAACCTGTGGGAGCAGTCGATTATTACCGCGTAGTCTTCGGGTGGTTATTGGGGCGCCTCGGGACATTCGCGGGTCCATCGCGTCACGGTCATGTCATTGAATTTCTCACCGATGGTATCGACGCGTAGGCAAGTTCCTTTCTTCGCGTAGTAGAAGATGCAACGCGAGCTATCAAACGAGCAGGTATCCAGTTCGAAGAACTCGTGTGCAGCCAGCTCCTTCTCTACGCCGCTGTATTCATAGCCGTCGTTGGTATGCATCCGCGTCGGGTTCCATCCTTGTTTGACTAGCTTGGACTTTGCCGCAGCCAAACGCTCACCGATGGCTATGCCTGCTGGCCCGCGCTTTTCGTTTAGCGCCTGTGAGCCATCGGCAAACGCTGCACTGATACCCATGCAATAAAGTGCGACAAATACGAGGGTTGAAGCCTTCATTTGACAGTTCCTATAGCCAATCTTTAGCTCGACAAAAACTCCGGACATTGGGTGTTCATTCTGGCGCATTCGCGAGCAGGCTCGCTCCCACAGGGTTTTGTGTTGGTCAGGAATGTTGTGTCCGGCGCTGAAACCTTTGGGAACTGGGCCTGAGATATTTGTGTGGGAGCTGCCGGAGGCTCGGGCCACGATCGGACGATCTTTTGATTTTGATTTGAAAAACAAGGTCAAAAGATCGCAGCCTTCGGCAGCTCCTACATGAGGAAAAAGGGACGAATTTATTTTTGAACAATAGATCCGTCCCTTTGAATGTTCCTGACGGGGCACCGTATCAAGATCTGCCTAGTCGCCCAAATCAACGGCATTACCGCTAGCCCGGACATAGTAATTATCGAATTCACCGCTTTCGACGAACACGAAGCCATGGCGAGTGTAAAAACGATTTGAAGCGCTTTCCTTGAGAGCCCCCACCTTGATGGGACGCCCGATCTCATCAGCCTCTCTGAAAACCCGAGTAAGAACTTCAGAGCCGATTCCTGCTCCTTGAGCACTGGGTATCACATACAAGTGGTCAAGCAGAAGCTCGCTCTGATGGTCTTTGATTACGACAAAACCGACCAGATCACCTGATACTTCTATGCGGCGTGTGCTGTTAGCGTCGAACCCGCCAAGAAATCGTTCGCGCGCACGATCCGGGTCAAATCGTCCAAGCCGTTCAAGGCTTTCGCGCATGGCCTCAATCCTGATGGCTACCAGATCTTCCAGGTCGTTATTGGAAGCTGCACATAAAACGACAGTGGAGTTTTGATCAGCGGAGGCTGGCATAACAAGCACCCTAAACATGGCCGGTCAGTGATTATAGAGAACAGAATCCGCATAACCACTACGGCCTCGGTTCAATGGAGGCGATGGCGCCATATCAGCTTCAGGGGGATGTGTTAGCCGGACGCTTACGTCTGTTGGGGAAAGGGGACGGATCTGTCGTGGGATCCGAGACGCAATGAGAATTCCGATAAACGCCAATGTTTAAGAAGACATCTCCAGACACTCTCTCAGGCTACATATCCTTGCGCCTTTGCCTACAGCTACGCCAGAATCCGCCGGCTTGTGCGCCTTGGGGGCGGGTTCTATTGTGGTGCGGTCGCTGACGAATCAGTGATCGGATTTGACCGTCCGCCCAATATCAAGGCGCGCCAGCGTTCTGCACGTGTTCAGGCATTGTCTGAAATCATGTCGCGGTGGCTGTGCGTGGGACACCTTCGGGTGTGCCGGATTCCTTGATGTCCGGTCGGTCAACCCGCGTACAGCTGCCACCCTGTTTGTTTGACCGCGAACAGTGGCGGCTCCAGTCATCAAGGAGCTTCACCATGATCAAACCAACACCCAACCCGCCCGAATCCAACTGCACGTCCCCCTACGAATCCATCGATTCCAGAAAACTCCACGAAGCCGCCGACCGCGCGCTCGACCATTATCTCTGTCCGCCCGGGTCCACGCCGCCGCCACGTAAAAAACGTGGGATGTATGCCGTGACTGCGGACAACAAAAACGAAGAATTGCTGATTGATGCCAGTGAAACGCTTGCTTCGGCTCAAACCATTGCGCAGAACGTCGCCAGTCTGTTGCCGGCGTCGCAGCGTCGGGCGTTGTTGGGGATTGCGCAGTTGATCATGCTCGGGGAGTTGGCGGTGAATCGGGCGCTGGATAATTTGCAATTGCCGGGGTGATGTAGGTGTCGGGATCACCCGGTGATTGATCGGGTGTTCATTCTGGCGCTTTCGCGAGCAAGCTCGCTCCCACAGGGTTTTGTGTTAATTGCAGAAGTTGTGTTTGGCGGTGAGATCTGTGGGAGCGGGTCGGTTACTTTCCAGCAACGTTTTCATTTGGTTTGTTGCTACTTTCGGCATTGCGCCTGGAAAAATCAGCGGCGGATCTATTCAAGAAGGCAGGTGATCGACCACCACCCTCACGGGTGATGGTTCGATGCTTAACGCAGGTTAGATATTCGGGGTGTAAGAGAAACTCTGCGAAGCTTCGGTATCGGTGAATGGCGTAACACGCGGTTTCTTGTTGAACAGGCCATTGACGACCGAGCCTGGGAACATTTCGATGGAGTTGTTGAACAGTTCGACGTTGCGGTTGTAGATGGTGATGGCCGCGCCGACGTTTTCTTGTTGTTCGGCAATCTCGCGCATCGTGTTGTTCGCCACTTCGGATGCTTTCAGGTCAGGGTAGGCCTCGAAGGTAACGCGCAAGCCGCCCATCAGCTCCCGTGAGGCGGTTTCTACTGTGGAGAGGGCATTGCCGTCCGCGCCAGCAGGCAGGCTGTGGATCGCGCTGCGCAGGCCGGCAATTTTTTCGAGGAGGCTGGACTCGAAGACCATGAAGTCTGCGAGTACTTTTTGCAGCTGATCGAGCACTTTTGTCTTCTGGCGTTCGTAAACGAGGACGTCCGACCAGGCACGTTGTACGCGGTTGTGTCCCCCGATGATGCCGTTGTAGATGCTGAAGCCCGCGATGATCATGACGACAGCGATAACAATGGCGAGGGTGAGTGTGATGTCCATGTCTTACTTCTCTTGGCGGCTTGTTAGGGGAGAGGAGGCGAAGTTGTCATCGTGCAGTTCACTGAGTGCATGGCTCCATTGGAGCGCAGACATCAGGCGCGGCAGTGCGACACCCGCAGCAATTTCTTCGTAGAACTCGTTGGGTGAGGACAGCGAGTATTGGGTACCGAATGTGAGTAAGTCGCTGGTCGTGAAGCTGAGGCAGAGCTTTCCACTGTCGGCGAACTCCAGGTTCGGAACCTTGAGTAGGTTGAATACCTTCATCAAGTGCAGCACCGTCGAAGGTTTGATGAACTTCGCACAGGTCATCTCGCTGCGCCCGGTCAAACAGAACGCTTTATTAAAATCCGGAGACGCCGTGTCCATGGAGCTCGGATAGTCGTTCTGCGAGTGTCCATCAGATCTGACCGATATTCCGGTGACCCATGGAAAGTCGATGACCAGACTGTAGCGATCGTAGTGGTCATACACCACTCGAGTCTCTGTTTTGGTGCCTCCCTTGCCGTCGTCAACAGTGGTTTTGACTGTTCGTTTGTCGACGTAGTGCAGCCGGTGATACTCGTAAGGGAGTTTGTGCAGCGGGCCGGCAAACACACCCCGCATCGACTGGACCAACTGGCGGCTGTAGTTGCCTCGCGTGTAATCAGCAAATTGCGCCTCCAGCTTGTTGAGGGTATAGCGCGGGTCTTCTTCCAGGCTGGTCAATCCGTTGTGGAAGTAGGATGACAGGCGAGCGATTTTGCTACTGAGCGAAGGCAAACGATCAGATTTGGATTTCATCCATACCAGACTCCCACCGGTAGAAACGATGCCGAGCACACCAAGGACCACGGCGAACAAGTCGGGGTCAATTTGCAGACGGTAAAAAAAAGAAGCGACGGTATAGGTGTTCGCATACCCAGGAAAGGCCACAGCGCTCGCGATCAATAGCAGGCCCGCGCCGAAAAAACACCATGCGCGTGTGAAACTGAATTTGAGCGAGCCATTGTACAAGGCGAACTCATGGATCACGTTCAATAGGTCGGCGTTGGATTCAGCCCTGTCAATATTGGCTTCGCTCACAGTCAGCAACTCATTCAGTCGCGCGTTCTGCGATGTGTTGGGCCTGTAGACGTCCATCAACGAGAGCACGGGAGAAGACTCACGACAGCATAGGGCGGCTCGAAGCAAGCGGGTCGAAGGTTTGCTGATTCAATTGGATGAGCGGGTGATTCAGGGATGCCGGGTGCGGGAGCGATGGCCCAGATTGTGGATTTGGTTCTATTCATAATCTGTCAGAAATTTGGAAAAGGAGGGGACGATACCATTGTCATGCAATGATGGCTTCTGGCCGGTCTGAGTTTCTGGAAATGATTCTCCTGGGATGGGGGGGCAAAAGCGACCCTCACCCCAGCCCTCTCCCGGAGGGAGAGGGGGCCGACCGAGGTGTCTTGCGGGGTGCATCGACCTGGAAGATCTTGGCGATTATGGTTTTGGTGATTCTTGGGGACGCGAGTACAAGCGACCCTGATCCCAGCTTTCTTCCGGAGGGAGAGGGGGCTGACCGAGTTGTCTTGCGGGGTGCATCGACCTGGAAGATCTTGGCGATTATGGTTTTGGTGATTCTGTGACCTTGCGAGTAGAAGCGACCCTCACCCCAGCCCTCTCCCGGAGGGGGAGGGGGCCGACCGAGGTGTCTTGCGGGGTACATCGACCTGGAAGATCTTGGCGATTATGGCTTTGATGAAGGGCATTCGATTTGGCTTTTGTGAGCTTGGCAATTGTGGATTCAATGAATGGCTTTCAAGTCGGTGTAGCTCGCGAATATCCCCGAATCGGTTCCCTCTACCTCTGGGAGAGGGCTAGGGTGAGGGGCTTTCCGTTCGGGACAACAAAGTCTCAAGCCTGGCCAACGGCGGCGCATCCTGGTTGCGGTCGAATACCTGGATACCGATTTTTAGCAATCGACCATTCTCTGCCGCTGCGATCACCTGTTCGCAGCGCAGCACTAGCCGCCCCTGATCACATTCCTGAGCTTTCATCCCCATCGGCAACTTCCCTTCCAGCCGCAACTCCGCCATCCGACTCTGCGCCGCAATCATCGCCACCGAGCGATCCCTTAAAACCCCGCTGCTCTGCGTCATCAACCCCGCCACGCGCACAGCCGCCGACATCGCCACGGCAATAATCGCCAGCGCCACCAGCACTTCAATCAATGTGAAACCCTGTTCCCGCAAACGCGCACGCATAAACGGCCCAAACCCAAAACCCAGCCCTCGACGCTAACCCGCGTCCTTGACCGCTTGACGACGAAAACACCCGAGGATTTTCAACATCACTGACATATCTTCTTGCAACACTGCGCGTCGAATCGAATCAAGCCAGGGAATGTCGAGATGGATATCGCACCTTTCAAATCGCTTCAGCAACCGATGCGCACGCCGCGTGGGCAGCAGGGTTTTACCCTGATCGAGATCATGGTGGTCGTGGTGATTCTGGGGATTCTGGCGGCGATGGTGGTGCCGAAAGTGCTCGACCGGCCGGATCAGGCGCGGGCGACGGCGGCGAAGCAGGATATTGGTGGGTTGATGCAGGCGTTGAAGTTGTATCGCCTCGATCACGGCACTTACCCGAGCATGAACCAGGGCCTGAAGGTGCTGGTGGAGCGGCCGGCGGATGCGAAGAACAGCAATTGGCGTTCGTACCTGGAGCGTTTGCCGAACGATCCGTGGGGGCGTCCTTATCAGTACCTCAACCCCGGCGCGAATGGCGAGATCGACATCTTTTCCCTCGGTGCCGACGGTCAGCCGGACGGCGACGGCGTGAATGCCGATATCGGTTCCTGGCAGTTGTAAGGCCGGCCATGAACAGCCGCTCGCCTGAGGGGGCGAAGCAACAGGGCATGGCGATTATCAGCGCGTTGTTGATTGCGGCCGTGGTGGCGGTGATTGCGGCGGGCATGTTGACGCGCCAGAGCGTGTCGACACGTGCGTTGGAGGCGGATCAGCAGCGTGTGCAGGGGCGTTGGGTGGTGCAGGGCGGGTTGGAGATCAGCCGTCAATTGCTCTGGGATGCACGTCAGCGCGATCCGTTGACCCGGCTCGATCAGCCATGGGCGCAGCGTCTCTCCGCGCAAGGTTTTGAGGGGCGACTGGAGGATGAGCAGGGCAAGTTCAACCTGCGCAATCTGGTGGCCAATGAGCGGGTCGATGAGGCGCAGGTGGCGGCGTTTCAGCGCTTGTGCGAGTTGGTCGGGGTCAGTGCCGGGTTGAGTCAGCGCATCAGTCAGCGGGTGATCGCGTCCTACCCGCGACTGCTGAATCCGCAGATTGCCGAGACGCCGAAAAGCGGTTTCGACAGTGGTCGCGCGACCTCGCCCAACGCTTCACGCAAACCGCAGAATCCGACGTTGCCAATGCTGCGCAGCATTGATGATTTGCGCAGTGTCGACGGCGTTAATGAGGCGCTGATCGGCAAACTGGCGCCGTACCTGACGGTGATCCCCGCGACGACTTGGCTCAATGGCAACACCGCCACCGCGCCGGTGTTGGCGGCTTATGTGCCGGGGCTGTCGCTGGAGCGTGCCAATGCGCTGATCGCCGAGCGCGATGCCGGGCGCTGGTTTATCAATCGTGGCGATTTCGTTAACCGCTTGCGCATGCCGCAACTGGAGCTGACCAGCGTCAAGGTTGGCATCACCAGTGACTGGTTTCGCCTGCGCGGCGAGGCGCGGCGCGATCAGCGGCGTGTCAGTCTTGAGGCGTTGTTGCATCGCAGCCAGGACCGCTTGCCGCAAGTGATCTGGTCGCGGGTGGGCGTATGAGCCAGTTGAAAGTGGCGTTGCCGCCCTTGGCGGAACTGGATCTGCACAGTGAATTGCACTGCGCCTGGCTGGATCGTCAGGGCCAGGTCACGCGGGAAGAACGCCACACTCTGAGCCAGTTGAGCCAGCAATCGAAACTGCCGCCGCTGGTGTGTTTTCTGCATCCGGCTGACAGCCTGTTGGCGAGTCTCGATTTGCCGCCGTTGCCTGCCAACAAGATTGTCGCGGCGGTGCAGTGTGCGGCGCAGGCGTTGATGCTGGGTGACAGCAGCGAGATGCACATCGCGCACAGCGCGCGGGACGAGGCCGGGCAGGTGCAGATCGCCTGGGCGCCTCGACAACAGTTGTTAGGTTTTGGCCAGTTGCTGAAAAGCGCTGGGCTGAACCTGCGCGGTCTCTATCCGGCGCCGTTCAGTTTGCCGGTGCTGCCCGGCACTGTCGCTTGCGTGCAGGACGGGCATTTATTGCTGCGCGACAGCGTGCAAATAGCGCGGGTGCAGCCGTTGTTCGATGACGGTTTCGACGGTGTTGTGTGGGAACCGGGCGTCACTTTGCACTGGATCGGTGATCAACCTCCGCCGGGCGCTGAACTGCCGATGGCCGATGCGCAGCGCTGGACCGGGCCGCTACCCGGTTGGGGACTGCATGGCGCAGTCCAGCAACAAAAAACCGAGCATCGCGGCTGGGGCAGGGCGATCGCCCTGTCAGCGTTGGCTGTGGCCGTTTGGGTCATTGGTTTGAACCTGTATGCCGCCCGCGAAGCCGGGCAGGGCCAGCAGCTGAAAACCCAAATGAATTTGCGGGTGAAGCAGGCCTTTCCCGAGTTGCCGGTAATCCTTAATCCGTTGCAACAGGCCCGTCAGCAATTGGCGGCGCGGCAGAAGGGTGCGGCAGATGATCCGGCGCAAACCTTCAGTCGTCTGGTGTTGCAGGCGGGCAGCGGGATGCCGTCGATGGCCGGCAGTGTCGAGCGGCTGACATTTGTCGACGGTACCTTGCAACTGAGTCTGCTCAGTGAAGCCCGTCGTGGCGGCAATGATCAGGACTGGCAAAGCACTTTGGCCCAGGCCGGTATCAGCGTGACGGCAGATGACGAGGGCTGGACCTTGCGTCCGGCCACTGAAGCCACCCCAGGCGAGAGCGATGACAGCGGCGGAGCAGATGAAGATGAATAAGGCCTCGCTCGCGCTGTACCGCGCCAAGTGGCAGCGCTTTAACGCTCAGGTGCAGGCGCGCTGGCAGCCGTTGGCCCTGCGCGAAAAACGCATGGTCGGCGGCATGGCCATTGCGCTGCTCGGCCTGCTGCTGTGGGTCGCGCTGATCCAGCCGCCGCTGAAGAAAATCGCTTATTGGCAGGCCGAGACGCCAAAGCTGCGCGCCCAGACTGAAGCGCTGGAAGTGCTGCTGCGCGAAGTCAGCGTGCGCCCGGACGGGCAAAGCGTGGCGCAGTCGCTGGAGCAGACCCTGCAGGCCAGCGGCCTCGCCGGGCACTATCAATTGCAGGCCGGGGAGGCGGGCGCCTGGCAGTTGACCTTCGACGCCGCACCCGCCGACGCCGTGCTCGACTGGCTGTTGAGCAACCCGGCACAACTTTCTCTGCAAGTGGTCGAGGCGCGTTTGCAACGCGCAGACAACCCCTCGACCGAAGTCACTGCCGGCACTTTGTCAGGCACCGTTCGCATGGATCAGGCGCTGGGCGCTAAGGAAGCTTCATGAAGGGGTCAGGATCCAAACCGGCACGTCTGGCGTTGCCGATGTTGCTGATGGCGTTGAGCGCGTGCAGCAACACCACCACACCGCAGAATCAGCCGCCGTTGCTGGTCGACAGTGAGCTGGGCCGGCCGCTGGCCAACACCCAGCGCAGCGGCGACGCGGTGCTCGACCGCGAGCGTGCACAGGCGCAGGCGCGACCCGTGCCGAAGCAATTGCACAACATCAGCAAGAGCGCGCGCAGCGGGACGGCGGCATCGGGCATTGCCTTGCCGAGCAATCCTTTGGGCGAGCAACCGGTGACGCTGAATTTTGTCGACGCCGATATTCAAGCGGTGGTGCGGGCGTTGTCGCGTTCGACCGGGCAGCAGTTTCTGGTCGACCCTCGGGTCAAGGGCACGTTGACGCTGGTTTCCGAAGGTCAGGTGCCGGCGCGGCAGGCTTACGACATGCTGCTGGCGGCGTTGCGCATGCAGGGTTTCAGTGTGGTCGATGTCGGTGGTGTGGCGCAGGTGGTGCCGGAGGCGGATGCGAAGTTGCTCGGCGGGCCGATTTACAGCGCTGATAAACCGGCGGGCAACGGCATGCTCACCCGTACGTTTCGCCTGCAATACGAGAACGCGGTGAACCTGATTCCGGTGCTGCGGCCGATTGTTTCGCCGAACAATCCGATCAACGCCTATCCGGGCAATAACACCATCGTCATCACCGATTACGCCGAGAACCTGACCCGCGTTGCGCAGTTGATTGCGAGCATTGATTCGCCGAGTGCGATTGACACCGATGTGGTGCAGATCCAGAACGGTATTGCCGCCGACATTGCGCCGATGGTGGCGGATCTGCTCGATGCGCCGGGCAATGATCCGACGCAGAAAATCGCAGTGATCGGTGATCCGCGGTCCAACACCATCATCATTCGCGCTGGCAGCCCGGAGCGCACGGAGTTGGCGCGCAACCTGATCTACAAACTCGATAACGCGCAGAGCAATCCGAGCAACTTGCACGTGGTTTATCTGCGCAACGCGCAAGCGGCGAAACTGGCGCAGGCCTTGCGCGGTTTGCTCACGGGCGAGAGCGACAGCGGCACCAGTGACAGTGCGCGTTCGGTGCTCAGTGCCATGGGGGCCAGCACTGGCGGCAACGCTGGGCAGACTGGCCAGAGCGGTACGCAATCCAGCGGCACGACATCGACCACCAACAGCAGCGGAAGTACCGGCGGCAGTTACGCCCAAGGCAGTGGCGGCACCAGTAGCGGCGGTAATCAGGCCAGCGAACAGAACGTCGCCTTCAGTGCCGGCGGTGTGACCATCCAGGCCGACGCCACCACCAACACCTTGCTGATTTCCGCGCCGGAGCCGTTGTACCGCAACCTGCGCGAGGTGATCGATCTGCTCGACCAACGCCGCGCACAAGTGGTGATTGAAAGCCTGATTGTCGAAGTCGGCGAGGACGATGCCAGTGAGTTCGGTGTGCAGTGGCAGACCGGCAATCTCGGCGGTAAAGGCGTGATCGGCGGTGCGAATCTGGGTGGTTCGGGGATCAACACCAACGGCAAAACCAGCATCGATGTGCTGCCGCAGGGTCTGAACCTGGGGTACGTCAGCGGCACCGTCGATATCCCCGGGATTGGCAAGATTCTGGATTTGAAAGTGCTGGCCCGCGCCTTGAAGAGCAAGGGCGGCACCAACGTGCTGTCAACGCCGAACCTGCTGACGCTGGACAACGAAGCCGCGAGTATTTTTGTTGGCCAGACCATTCCGTTTGTCAGCGGTAGCTACGTCACCGGCGGTGGCGGTACCAGCAACAACCCGTTCCAGACCGTGACCCGTGAAGAGGTCGGTTTGAAGCTCAATGTGCGCCCGCAGATTTCCGAGGGTGGCACGGTGAAGCTCGATATCTATCAGGAAGTCAGCAGCATTGATGAACGTGCTTCGGCCAGTGCCAATTCTGCGGGGATTGTCACCAACAAACGCGCCATCGACACCAGCATCCTGCTCGATGACGGCCAGATCATGGTGCTCGGCGGCTTGCTCCAGGACGGTTACAGCCAGAGCAATGACGCGGTGCCATGGCTGGGGAGTATTCCGGGGATCGGCGCGCTGTTTCGCAACGAACGCCGGGCGATCACCAAGACCAACCTGATGGTGTTCCTGCGCCCGTACATCATTCGCGACAGCGAGGCGGGGCGCAGCATCACGCTCAATCGCTACGACTTCATGCGCCGGGCGCAGGGTGGTTTGCAGCCGGAACGCAGCTGGGCGATGCCGGACATGCAGGCACCGCAGTTGCCGACGGCGGCGCAGGGTGTGCCGGCGGTTTTACCTGGGTCGGGTCCGCGCGCGACTATCAAAGCGGTACCGATCCAATGACTCCGCCATCGCCGCTTGATCTGGCAAACGGACCTGTAGGAGCTGCCGAAGGCTGCGATCTGTTGATCTCGCTCTTCAGCGGCATGGAAAAAAGCAAAAGATCGCAGCCTGCGGCGGCTCCTACAGGGATCGGGGAGGGCATTAGATGAGTGTGTTGCCTTACGCCTGGGCCAAGGCGCAGCGGATTTTGTTGTGCGATGGCGTGTTGACCGTGTGCCCGTCGACGCCGGGCTGGTCGATCAGTGAAGCGCGACGGCAGTTCGGCGCGACCACGATTCAGCGCGTGCGCGACGATGAGCTAGATGGTTTGCTGGCCGCGGCTTATGCCGACACCGGCAGCGCGGCGGCGGTGGTTGGCGCCGCAGAAAACGAAGTCGATCTCGACCGCCTGATGCAGGACATGCCGGAAATCACCGACCTGCTCGACACCCAGGACGGCGCGCCGGTGATCCGCATGATCAACGCCTTGCTCACCCAAGCCGCGCGCGACGAGGCCAGCGACATTCACATCGAACCCTTCGAAACCCATTCGGTGGTGCGCTATCGCGTCGACGGCACGCTGCGTGACGTGGTCTCACCGCGCAAGGCGTTGCACGGCGCGCTGGTGTCGCGGATCAAGATCATGGCGCAGCTCGACATCGCTGAAAAACGCCTGCCGCAGGACGGTCGCATCGCTTTGCGCGTGGCCGGGCGGCCGATTGATATTCGTGTTTCAACGGTGCCGACCGGGCATGGCGAACGGGTGGTGATGCGCCTGCTCGACAAACAGGCCGGGCGCCTGCATCTGGAAACCCTCGGCATGGACGCGCAGGTGTTGGCCAAACTCGATCACCTGATCCGCCAGCCCCACGGCATCGTGCTGGTCACCGGCCCTACTGGCAGCGGCAAGACCACCAGTCTCTACGCGGCACTGGCGCGGCTCGATGCGAGTACCAGCAACATCCTCACCGTGGAAGACCCGGTGGAATACGACCTGCCGGGCATCAGCCAGATTCAGGTCAACGCCAAGATCGACATGACCTTTGCCCTGGCACTGCGGGCGATTCTGCGCCAGGACCCGGACATCATCATGATCGGCGAGATCCGCGATCTGGAAACCGCACAAATCGCCGTGCAGGCGTCGCTGACCGGTCACCTGGTGCTGGCGACGTTGCACACCAACGACGCGGTGTCGGCGGTAAACCGCTTGATCGACATGGGCGTCGAGCCGTTTCTGCTGGCCTCGTCGATGCTCGGCGTGCTCGCGCAACGGTTGGTGCGACGCCTGTGCAAGGAATGCAAACAGGAGGACCCGGCGGCACCGGGTACGTGGCGCCCGGTCGGTTGCCCGGCATGTAATCAAACCGGTTATAGCGGCCGCACCGGCATTCACGAATTGTTCTGCATCGACGACGACATCCGCACCCTGATTCACCAAGGGGCAGGGGAGCAGGCTTTGCGCGCATCGGCCGCGAAAGCCGGCATGTTCAGCCTGCGTGAGGACGGTGAGCGCTGGATCCGCAGCGGCGCCACCGCCCCCGAAGAAATCCTTCGTGTGACACGGGACGCCTGATGAATCGCTATCGTTTTGAAGCCGCCAACGCGACCGGCAAGATCGAATCCGGGTACCTTGAGGCGGACAGTCAGGGCGCTGCTTTCAGTGTTTTACGCGGGCGCGGGTTGACCGCGTTGTCGGTGCACAAGGAAAGCAATGTCGCCAGCCATGGCGGCGGCGGATTGTTCAGCGCCAAACTCTCGGACAACGATCTGGCCTGGGCCACCCGACAACTGGCGAGCCTGCTCGGCGCCAGTCTGCCGCTGGAGGCCGCATTGAGCGCGACCGTCGAACAGGCCGAGAAAAAGCACATCGCCCACACCCTCAGTGCCGTACGCGCCGATGTGCGCAGCGGTATGCGTCTGGCGGAATCGCTGGCGGCGCGGCCACGGGATTTTCCGGAGATTTATCGCGCGCTGATTGCGGCGGGGGAAGAGTCCGGGGATCTGGCGCAGGTGATGGAACGTCTCGCCGACTACATCGAGGAGCGCAACAACCTGCGCGGCAAGATTCTTACCGCGTTTATCTATCCGGGCGTGGTTGGGTTGGTCTCGATCGGTATCGTGATTTTTCTGCTCAGTTACGTGGTGCCGCAGGTGGTGAGTGCGTTTTCCCAAGCGCGGCAGGATTTGCCGGGGCTGACCTTGGCGATGCTCAACGCGAGTGATTTCATCCGCAGTTGGGGCTGGCTCTGCGCCGGGATCATGGCCGGCGCGTTTTGGAGCTGGCGCCTGTATTTACGTAATCCGGCGGCGCGGTTGAGTTGGCATCATCGGGTGCTGAAGCTGCCGCTTTTCGGGCGTTTTATTCTCGGGCTGAACACCGCACGTTTTGCCTCGACGCTGGCGATTCTTGGCGGCGCCGGGGTGCCGTTATTAAGAGCACTGGAAGCTGCGCGGCAGACCTTGTCCAATGACCGCTTGAGTTTGAGCGTCACTGAGGCCACGGCCAAGGTGCGTGAAGGTGTGAACCTGGCGGCAGCGCTGCGCGTGGAAAACGTCTTCCCGCCGGTGCTGATTCACTTGATCGCCAGTGGCGAAAAAACCGGGTCGTTACCACCGATGCTTGAGCGAGCGGCGCAAACCCTGTCCCGCGATATCGAACGGCGGGCGATGGGCATGACCGCGCTGCTGGAGCCGCTGATGATTGTGGTGATGGGCGGGGTGGTGCTGGTGATTGTGATGGCAGTGTTGTTGCCGATCATTGAGATCAATCAGCTGGTCCAGTAGTGGTGTGTCTGAAATATTGATGGTGTCTGGGCTGGCCCCTTCGCGAGCAGGCTCGCTCCCACAGGGGAATGCATTTCAAATGTGGGAGCGAGCCTGCTCGCGAAGGGGCCAGTCAGGGCAACAAATAATCAATCTTTTTTCCACGACTTCAGCATCACCCGACCCTCGATTCCGCCATCCTCGGGTTCTCCTTTCTGTCATCTGCAACCACCCGCCAACGCCTCCAGCCCGATTCAACCAAACCCGCGATCCAGACGCTGCGCAGCATCCTCCAAACACCCGAGAAAATCCCTTCAGAAACAGCCCGCACCTCCCGAGGTTTTTTCCTTTATCTGTCACCGGAAACTGCGAATTTCTCAGTGCGACTTAACCAAGGCCAACGCTAGCGAGGGCCAGTTGAGTCCTCCCTGTGTCATGCAAGCCATCCGAAACCCTGTGTTCCCAAAACCAGTTGAAAAGGAGATTCTTCATGTTCAAGCGCACTCTGATCGCAGCTTCCCTGACCGTCGCTGCCCTGGCTTCCGCCCAGGCCATGGCTGCCAACGTAACCGGTGGTGGCGCGACTCTGCCTGCCGCTCTGTACAAAGGCTCTAGCAACAGCATCCTGCCAGCCAACTTCAGCTACGTCGGTACCGGTAGCGGCACCGGCAAGACTGCGTTCCTGACCAACAACTCGGCGCTGTTCAGCACCACCGGTTCGGTTCACTTCGCCGGTAGCGACTCGATCCTCAGCGCTTCGGAAATCAGCACCTACAACGCCAACTTCGGCGCTTCGTACGGCCCGCTGATCCAGCTGCCATCGGTGGCCACTTCGGTTGCCATTCCTTACAAAAAATCCGGTCAGACCGCTCTGAACCTGACCAGCGCTCAGCTGTGCGATGCCTTCTCCGGCGCCAAAACCACCTGGGGCGATCTGCTGGGCACTGCCGACACCACGCCGATCCGCGTTGTTTATCGCAACGTTTCCAGCGGTACTTCGGAAATCCTGACCCGTCACTTGAACTCGATCTGCCCGACCAAATTCGCCACCAACTCCACCTTCACCAGCGCTCGTCTGCCAGCCGGTTCGACCCTGCCTTCGAACTGGGTAGGCGTTGCCGGTACTGCTGACGTGGCCACTCAGGTCAACGCTGTTGACGGCTCCATCGGTTACGTCGGTCCGGACGGTGTGAACGCCGCCAGCAACGCAGTGGTTGCTCGCGTCAACGGCGTACAGCCAACCACCGCCAACGTTTCGCTGGCACTGGGTTCGGCTGCTCTGCCAACCACCCCTTCGAACCCTTCGCAGTGGGTACCGGTCGTTCCTAACCCAGCCAGCGGTTACCCGATCGTGGCTTACACCAACTTCATCTTCGGCCAGTGCTACAAGGACGCAACCGTGGCTGCTGATGTCAAAGCCTTCCTGACCACCCACTACAGCAACCCGGGCAACAACGCTGCCACCATCGCCCACAGCTTCACTCCGGTTCCAACCAACTGGAAAGCGGCTGTGACTGCCAACTTTGTCACCAACACCTCGGGCAACAACCTGGACATCAACAACGCCAGCGTCTGCAACGCTGTCGGTCGTCCTTTGTAAGCCTCGCTTCACGGCAATGAAATGGCAGCAGCCTTCGGGCTGCTGCCATTTTTTTTGGCCGATCTACTCCTCATTCATGAAGTTTGTGTGACATCCGTTCGGTCGCGGCCTTCGCCAACCGCCTATGTCGTAACAGCAGGGGCAAGCCGACCTGCGGCCTCGTGTGGCAAACAAAAAGGATCTCGTAGTGATGCTCGCTCGCCCATCCCGTCGCAGTACCCGTGTTCAGCCTCGGCAGCGCATGGCCGCCGATCCGGCGTTGTGGTTGCTCAAGCCCCTGGCGCAGGCGATTGCCTTGTGCCTGGTGGCGGGCAGTGCCGAGGCGGCGACCGCATTCAGTTCGGGATGGTTTGCCGCCAAGGGGGCGGCGCAACAGGCCGCCGCAGCACGCCCGAGCGTGGGCGGATTACCGGGGATGACGCCACCGCTGGCGCAGCAGCAAAAAGCCAGCCAGCAGTTGCAGCGCTCGATTCAGACTCTGAACAACACCGTAGCTGCGATTGCGGCGCAACAGGCAGCGCAGGCGGCCGGTCGTGCGGCGGCACTGGGCACGGTGCAGTTTGTGCCTGACGGTCTGGGTGAGGGCGGCCTGAAGGTCGACAACAGCCTCACGCAAGGTTGGCAGAACGCCAAAGGCCCGCAGCAGACTCAGGCCGACGGCAAGACTGCGGTGAAGATCGAGCAGACCGCCGACAAGGCGATTCTCAACTGGGAGACCTTCAACGTCGGGCGCAACACCACGGTCGAGTTCGCCCAGCAGTCAAACTGGGCGGTGCTCAACCGGGTCAACGACCCGAGCGCGCGGGCCAGCCAGATTCAGGGCCAGATCAAGGGTGACGGCACGGTGATGCTGATCAACCGCAACGGCATCGTGTTCAGCGGCACCAGCCAAGTCAACGTGCGCAACCTGGTGGCCGCAGCCGCCAACATCACTGATATCCAGTTCCGCGACCGGGGCCTGTATTTCGACAGCACCGGCAGCCAGCCGACGTTCACCGACGCGGCCGGCAAAGTGCTGGTGGAACGCGGTGCGTCCATCGAGACGGCGCGGCCGACCAAATCAACGGATGCCGGCGGCTATGCCTTGCTGCTCGGCAGCGAAGTGCAGAACGACGGCAGCATCAACACCGCCAAGGGCCAAACCGTGCTCGGCGCAGGCGATCGCTTTTACATTCGCAAAGGCTCGGGCACTGAAGGCAACGCCTTTTCCACGACGTTTGGTAACGAAGTCACGCCGGTCTTCAAGACTGGCAGCGCTGCCGGCAAGGTCAGCAACAACGGTCTGATTCAGGCCGCAACCGGCGACATCACCCTGACCGGCCACGAGGTCGAGCAAAGCGGCGTGTTGCTGGCCAGCACTTCGGTCGCGACTCGGGGCACGATCCACTTGCTCAATCCGGCCACCGATAACCAGGGCAGCGTGACGCTGGGGCAGGGCAGCGCGACGGCGATCCTGCTCGACAGCAGCGACCTGACCGCCCTCGACAGTCAGCGTCAGGCCGCCCTGACCGGGGTTACCCCGAACAACAGGATTCGCGGCGATCAGTCGCGTATCGACATCCAGAGCGGCGGCAGCGTCGAGTTCCAGAACGGCTCGATCACCCTGGCCACTGGCGGCCAGGTAGCGGTGGCGGCGCAGCGTCGCAGCCTGGTGCGTGACGGCGCGATGATCGATGTGTCTGGAGCCATCGGCGTGAAAGTCGCGATGGAATCCAACAGCATCAAGATCAACGTCCAGGGCAACGAGCAGCGCGATGCCTCGGTCAACCGCGATAAAGGTGCGCTCAACAGCAATGATGTGTGGGTCGATGTGCGCGAACTGGTCTACGTCCCGGCCGGCACCAACGGCTACGCCACGGATCGCTGGTACACGGCGGGCGGTCTGCTGGAGGTCGGCGGCTATCTCGGCACCCAGGGCCACAGCATCGGCGAGTGGATGGCCCAGGGCGGCATGGTGAATTTTGCCGGCAATGATGTGGTGACCGAAAAAGGTTCGCTGATCAACCTGTCCGGCGGCACGCTGGATGTACAAAGCGGCGAGATTCGCCAGAGCTGGCTGCGCGGTGCCGACGGGCGTCTGTATGAAATCTCCAGGGCCCCGGGAGATCTGCTCTACACCGGGCTGTACAAGGGCTATGAAGACAGCAGTCAGCGCTGGGGCCAGACGAGTTATTACTACAACCCGTTGATTGCGCCGTCCAAGCGTCAGGAATCGGGTTACACCGTGGGTCGCGATGCCGGGCAACTGGTGATCGGCACCCGCAACGCCGTGCTGGAAGGCCAGTTGCTTGGCGAGGTTTACCAGGGCGAACGCCAGACCCAGGCACCGCGTGCGGTACTCGATGGCTATGCGCAGAGTCAGACGGCGCTGGCGCGGCGCGGGCAGTTGATTGTCGGCAGTTACGACCCGGCGTACGTGGCGGCTTCCGGTGGCTTGCTCTATGGGCTCAATCCGCTGCTCGATCAGGTGCAGATCGGCGGTAAACGGCCGGTTGACGGCAATGATCGGGATCTGACCGCTGCGGTGTCCGATGCGCGCAGCGGCAAGCTGTTTCTTGATGCCGGGCAACTCAGCGACTGGCAACTGGGCGCGCTGAAAGTCGCGGCCAGAGAACAGATCGATGTGCAAGGTGCCGTCACCGTCGACAATGGCGGCGACATCACCCTTTACGGGCCGGACGTGCAGGTCAACGCCGACCTGACCGCGCGCGGTGGCAGCCTGCACCTGGGCAACGTGCTCAATCAGCTCAACACTGATCGCCTGACCGACACCCGGCTCGTCGCACCGACCGGCAAGGCCACCCGCGTGAGTGTGGCCGAAGGGGCGCAACTGGACACGCGCGGTCTGTGGAGCAACCTGCGGACCAACCCGGATGATGCCGCGAGCCTGGCGTATCTGGACGGTGGCGTGGTGTCGATCCGCAGTAGCGGTGATATCGAAATCGGTGCCGACAGTCTGCTGGACGTGTCTTCCGGCGGCGCGATTCTGGCCAATGGCAAGACTCGCGGTGGCAAAGGCGGTGATGTGACGCTGGAGTCCAGCGCCTTGTCTGCGCCGGGTGACAGCCACCTGACCCTGGACGGCCAACTGCGCGGTTACGGTGTGTCCGGCGGCGGTCGACTGCTGATTCAGGCGGGCGACATCCTCATCGGCCAGTCCGATAAACCCCTTGCCGACAACACGCTGCAACTGCAGCCGGATCTGTTCGACAAGGGTTTCTCTGCCTACAGCCTTATCGGCCTCAATCGTCTCGACGTTGCGGACAACACCCGCGTTGACGTGTTGATGCCGGTCTACCGTTTTGGTGACGCGGCAGCCAATCTGGTCAGTGGTACCGCGCCGCAGCAGGCGATGGAATTGTGGACGCCCACGCTCTATCAGGAAAACCCGCTCAAGGCGCAACTGACCCAGCGTGGCGGCGCCAGCCTGACTTTGCAGGCCGGTTCCAGCGAGATCGCTTTAGTCGATCCGACTCGTAACACCCTGACCCTTGGGCAGGGCTCGCGCATCAGTGTCGATCCGGGGCAGCGCATCAATCTGCGCAGCGCCGGTCAGCTCACGGTCGATGGCGAGTTGAATGCGTGGGGCGGCACGATCGATATCCGTCAGCAGCAGTTCGGCTCGATCAATGTCGCCGACTCCTCGCAAACGGCAGACAAGCACACTCACAACCGTTCGATCTGGATCGGCGAGCACGCGGTGCTGGATGTGGCCGGTCGTGTGGCCACCGGCATCGATGCGCTGGGAAGGGTGTATGGCCAGGTCGGCAAGGGCGGCTCGATCATCATCGGCGGCGAAAGCGATGCGAAGAAAGCCACGGCCACGTCGGCCGACGCCTATGTGATCGTGCGAAACGGTGCGCGCCTGGAGGCCTCCGGCGCACAAGCGATGCTGGATATCGCCGGACAGGGACCGACGCTGGTTGCCACGGATGGCGGGCGAATTTCGCTGAGTTCCTACAATGGCCTGTTCATCGAAGGTGACCTGCGTGCTGCGGCCGGTGGTGCGGGCGCGGCGGGCGGGAGACTGGACATTGCGCTGGAAACCCCGAGCTATCTGCGCAGCGATGCGAGCAACGACGTTCGCGTGCCGCGCGAAATCGTCATCGGCCAGGATGCCGGCCCGTCGCTGTTGCCGGCCGGCCTGCAAGCGGGGGAAGCCGCGCCTGAGTTGCAATACGGTCGTGCCCGTCTGGGCGCCGATCAGATGATGTCCGGCGGGTTCGACAACCTGAGCGTGCTGAGCAACGGTCTGCTGTCGTTCGACGGCAACGTCGATCTGCACATGAATCAAAGCCTGAGCCTGTATGCCGGGGCCTTGTCGCTGGCCGACGGCTCGCAAGAGAGCGCACGGATCAATCTGTCCGCGCCTTACGTGCGCCTGTCGGGGACGGGCAAATATTTCGATGCCCCCGGCAATATCCGGCCACGGGTGATGAACAATCCGACCACCGCCGTGGCGCTGGCACAGTTCACCGCCACGGCAGACCTGCTGGATCTGGGCAACAGTCTGTCGTTCGGCACGGCCGGGTCAATCGTGCAACTGGGCGGCCCGGCGCTGGAGGTCGGGCGGCGTGGCTTTGAACAGGTCACGCTCGACAGCCGAGGCGATCTGCGCTTTCTGGCACCCACCGGCAACGTCGAGAAAACCGAACTCTGGACACCGGGCGACCTGAACCTGCGTGCTGCGCAGATCTACCCCGCCAGTGATGTCACCGCCGAGGTGCGCGCCGGCTATCAGAGTGTCCAGCGTGACGCCAATCCTGAGCGGACCCTGCGAATCAGCAGTTCCGGGGCCGCGCCTGCCGCGGTGCCTTACTCGGTCTTCGGCAACCTGACGCTGGCGGCCGCCCATATCGAGCAGGGCGGGGTGATCCGTGCGCCTCTGGGCATGATCAATCTGGGCGACAACCTGGTCCTCAATACCCAGACATTGCATCTGTTGCCTGGCAGCATCACCTCGGCCAGCGCCGCCGGGCTGGTCATGCCTTATGGCGGCACCACCGACGGCATCGACTATCGCTACGACGGCAAGTCCGTGCTGCTTCGAGGGATCACCGCCGAAACCGCCGGCGTGACGCTCACCTCGCAGTACGTCGATGTGCAAGGTGGCGCGTTGATCGACCTGTCGGGCGGCGGTGATTTGCGCGGTGCCGGATTCGTTTCCGGGCGTGGCGGTTCCACCGATGCCCGCTACAACCCGCTGGTGCGCAATGCCAGTGAAGGCACCTTCAGCCTGCCGGGCCTGGCCAGCAACCCGGTATACGCCATCGTGCCGGGGAATCAGAGTGCTTATGCGCCGATGCTCGCCGAGGCGGGGGCGGTCGATCCGCGCATCGGCCAGCAGATCACCATCGGGGCCGGCGTGCCGGGGCTGGCGGCGGGCACCTATACGCTGCTGCCTTCGACGTTTGCGCTGTTGCCGGGTGCCTTCCGGGTCGAGGTCAATGGTCAGGCGGCAGCGGGTGCAACCAACGCTGCGCTGCCACTGCGAAATGGTTCGTGGACCAGCTCGGGACAGATGTCGATTGCCAATACCGGCCTGCGTGACAGCCTGGCGAGCCAGGTCATCCTGACATCCGCCGACGTGCTGCGCCGTTACTCGCAGTACAACGAGACCTCTTTCAGTCAGTTCATCCAGAGCGATGCGACACGCCGGGGCGTGCCTCGGGCATTGGCGCCCATGGACGGCAAATCCCTCAGACTGAATCTGTCCCGGGGCGCCGCACCGGGTAACGCGCTGGACTTCAATGGTCAGGCGCTGTTCCAGCCGGCCACGGGCGGTGTCGTCGGGACGGCCGTGGTGCAGGGCGCGGCGAACTTCGAAATTCTCGGCGCGGGGCATTCGAGCATTGAAGGTTTCGCAGGTGTGTCGCTGTATGCCGACAGCCTCAATTCGCTCGGCGCCGGCCGCTTGACCATCGGCGCGCAACCGACGATCGATTACAACACCTCGGGCAACATCATCGCGTTCAGCGGTGATACCGCAACGATCACCCTGCGTGAGGGCGCCGTGTTGTCGGCACCCGAAGTGCTGCTGCGCACCACCCGGACCGATGGTGGTATCACCCTCGAAGCCGGCTCGGGTATCAACACCTTGGGGCGTGGCAATGCACCTTATGATTCCAGCACCGGCTTCATCTACAAACCCGGTGCGGCAGGGCTGCTGGTGGTGTCGAACGGGTGGACCAATGTGCTGGCGCCAGAAGTGTCGGTCAGGACATCCGGCGCGGGTAACATTCTCATTGGCCGTTGCCCGACAACAACGTGCAACAACCCGACGCTGCTCTATTCCAACGGCAGCATTACCGCTGCCACCGACAAGCAATTCGAACTCGACGAAGCGGTACGCTTCGGCACCCGTCATCTGACGCTGGCCGTGGGCTCGGTGAATGCCGGCAGTGCCGAGGCCTTGAGCGCCGCCGGCAGCCGGGTGCCGACCGGTCTGACCCTGAACCAGAATGTCTTGAATCGCCTGTTGCGGGGCGATACACAGTTCGGCGCGCCGGCGCTGGAAACCCTGAGCCTGACCAGCCGCGATGCGTTCAATTTCTACGGCAGTGTCAGCCTCGATACGCTGGATCCGCAGACCGCTGTCAGCAAGCTGCAAAACCTGATCCTCAGCACCCCGGCCATTTACGGCCTGGGTGAAAGCGGCGACGTGGCGTCCATTCGCACCGCCAATCTGATCTGGAACGGTGCGACTCAGGATCCGGGTTCGGTGGTCACGGGCGGCGCCGGCACCGGTCGCGGTTCGCTTGATATTCAGGCGCAACGGATCGAGTTCGGTTACGGCGCCAATCCGCAGGCCAGTGGTCTGGACCAGAACAAGCGGCTGGTGCTGGGCTTTGCCGATGTCAATCTCAGCGCCAGCGAACGCATCACCGCCAACCACAAGGGCAGCCTGGCGGTGTATCAGGCGCAGGGCGCTTTCGATCCGGTCAACGGTTATGCCTACAGCGGCGGCAATCTCACGCTGCGTACGCCATTGCTGACGGGAGAGGCGGGCTCGGTCAACCTGCTCAAGGCCGGTAATGACCTGACCCTGACGGGGGCCGGCACAGCGGCTGCCGCCAATGCGCTGGGGGCGGAATTGACCCTCGATGCGCGCAATGTCTTGCTGGACAGTCGCATCGCCCTGGCCAGCGGCAAGCTGGTGGTCAAGTCCGAGGATGATCTGACCCTCGCCGGTGGCGCGTATCTGGACATGGCGGGGCGCACATTGCCGTTCAACGATGTGAACAAGTACAGCTGGGGCGGTGATGTGGCGCTGTACAGCCGCGACGGCAATATCCGCCAGGTGGCGGGTTCGCGAATCGATCTGTCGGCGCAGAACCATCAGGCCGGTAACCTGAGCGCCGTCGCGCTGGCCGCCGATGCCGGCATGGTCGATCTGCAGGGCGATATCCTCGGTGCCAGCAGCGGCTATTACGATGCCGGCGGCACGCTGGTGCCGTACAGGGCCGGTGGCGTGGATATCCGCGCGCGGCACCTGAATGGCGATCCGAGCCAGCAGTTCGCGGCCCTCAATCAGCGCTTGAACGCAGGGCAGGTCTTTGGTAGCCGCAGCTTGCAGCTCAAGCAAGGCGATCTGTTGATCGGCGACGGGCTCAAGGCTGGCGAGGTCAATGTTTCGGTAGACAACGGCCGGCTGACGGTGGCTGGCCTCATCGATGCCAGCGGCGAGCGAGTCGGCAGTATTCGCCTGTCGGCGCAAAACGGTCTGACCTTGGCAGGCAGTGCGGTGCTTGACGCCCATGGTCGTGTGCTGCGGGTCGACAGCTACGGCAAAATAATCGACGCCCCGAACCGGGCAATCGTCGAACTCGACTCCGGCCAAGGCGTGCTGACCCTCGGCAGCGGTGCGCGCATCGATTTGCGCCATGGCACCGATGCCGTTCGCGGCGTTCTGCCGGGGCAGTCCGACGGGTTGCTGCGCGGCACGCTGGAACTGAACGCGCCACGCCTGGGAGCGGGTGACATTGCCATCGATGCCGGCGGTGCCCTGAGCATTCAGGGCGCGCGCTCGATTGGCCTCAACGCCACGCGCCGCTATACCGATGCCAGCGACGGTACGGATCCGGCGGCCAGCGGACGTCCGTATCAGGTGATCGATCAGGCGTATCTCGATCGCATCCACGGCGACAGCACGGCGTTCATCGACGCGGCGCTGGCCAACAGCAACTTGCTGAATAACAAACTGGCCGGTTTGAACAACGCCACTTATGCCGACGCCTTCCATCTGCGGCCTGGGGTCGAGATCGCCAGCAAAACCGCCGACGGTGATCTGGTGGTGCAGAGTGATGTGGACCTGTCCGGTTACCGCTATGCCAGTCTGAATCCGCACACGCAGAAGACTTCGGTCTACGGCTCGGGCGAGGCGGGTAACCTGGTGATCCGTGCGGGCGGCAACCTCGATATCCACGGCAGCCTCAACGACGGTTTCGCACCGCCGCCGGAGACCGTGGACGATGCCGGCTGGAAATTACTGCCGGGGATTCAGCCGTTCGGCGGCGATCTGATCGTGCCGGGCGCGGGCGTTACGCTCGCGGACGGTACGCTGTTCCCGGTCGGCGCCACATTGAACTACGACCTCCCGTTGCAAGCGACGACGCTGGCCAGCGGCACGCTGCTGCCGACCGAGGCAACGCTGGCGGCGCCTTACACCTTCGGCGCCGGCACGGTGCTCGCCGGCTCGGTTCGCGATGCTTCGGGCAACGTGCTGTATGCCGCTGGCACGCTGCTCGCCGACAGCGTGACCTTGCCGGCGGGCAGTCGGTTGGGAGCGGGTATCCGTTTGAACAACGCAACGGCGCTGCAAGCTCTGCGCTGGCCCAAAGGCGTGCCGTTGCCGGGCAGCGCCGAGGCCGGTGACAACGGGATCAAGGGCGTGCGCCTGAGCGGTTCGCTGGCCCTGTTGCGCGGCTCGCTGATTCCATCGATGACCAATGTCGTGCTGGCGGACGGTACGGCGTTCATCGAGTTGCGGCCATTGACCGGCACGACCCAGGGGCGCAATTGGGCGGTCGCCAGCATGTTGCCGGCCGGCAGCGCGTCATGGTCGATGCGCGTGGTGGCGGGGGCCGATCTGGACGCCGCGGACAACCGGGCGATCAAACCGGTGTCCAGCGATGGCAATCTGCGCCTGGCCGACACCCATTACGGTCTGACCGTGACAGAAAAACCACCGACCCTGGTCTGGGGCGAGGGCAACCTGGGCGGCTTCACGCCGGGCGACCCCGTCCCCGAGGATCAAATGATGTGGTGCGACTGGGCGCCGAACTCCTGTGTGCCGGCGCCGCGTTGGGTCTGGGCACCGGACAACTGGATGGGCATGCCGCCTGGCTCGCCGATGACCGACGATGATGTACTCGCCTGGTGTGGTGCATTCCCGGAACTGTGCGTGGAAAACAAACCGGGTACCACGGTAAAGACCCACACACAGATGTTCAGCGTGCTGCGGACCGGCACCGGCGATCTGGACGTGCTCGCCGCCGGCGACCTGAGCATGGATTCGCCGTACGGCGTGTATACCGCCGGCACTCAGTCGCAAGGCATCGACCCGCGCTTCAATCAGCCTCGCGGAAAACTGTCGGACAACGGCTCGGTGCTGGGCAGTGCCGGCGGCGACTACGAAAAATGGGTCAGAGGCGGCGATAGCCTGTATCAGGCCTGGTACCCGCAAATGGGCGGCAACCTGACTATCAATGCCGGCGGTTCGATTTCGGGCGATGTACTGGGGCGTCGCGGCTTGTCGCAAAACATGGACACCCGTGAGCAGGTTCCGAGTGTGGCCGTGGGCAACTGGCTCTGGCGTCAGGGCACCGGCAACAGTGATGTGCCGACCGCGTGGTGGATCAACTTCGGTAGCTATGCGACGCAACCGTTGCCGGATCAAAGTGTTGATACCGGCCCGTACCTGGTCGGTTTCACCGGTTTCGGCACCTTGGGCGGCGGCAATATCAGCCTGCGCGCGGGGGGCGATGCCGGCATGCTCAAGGCGATGGGAGACGCTAACAAAACCAACCTTTATCCGCGCGGGCAGGGGCTGGTCGTGGCGGTCGGCAGCACCGGGCGGGTGGGCAGCGACGGCAGCCTGCAATTGACCGGTGGCGGCGACATGGACATCCGCATTGGCGGATCGGTGAACCCGTCATTGCAGGCCCGGGCCGGAGAGAGTGGCATCGGTGTCGCACAACACGACCTGCAAGGCGCGTTGATCAACCTGCGCGGTGCTGCGCGACTGGCCGGCGGCGCGCTGGGCGGGATCAATCTGCAATATGGCGCCGCAGCCTCGACACAGGATCCTCGCGAAGTGCGCCCGTTCGACCCGTTCACGTCCACCATGGGCAGCGCCTCCGGTGGGCTGGTGCTGATTCCGGGGGATTCGGGGATGAGCCTCAGCACGCGCGGCGATCTGGTGTTGGGCGGGGCGGCGGACCCGGGTCGGGTGCGGCTGCAGAACTCCACGCCGTTCACCACTGACGATGGTGTCGTCCATGAGGGGGGCGGCTTGACGGGCTTCTCGTTGTGGACCGATCACACCGCCATCGACCTGTTTTCGGCGGGAGGCAACCTGACACCGAGTACTCAACTGGGTGAAGTCACAGGTCAAGGCCCTGTCACCGGCCGTAATACGTCGCCTACCGACGGACGCTTCGTCTACCCGTCGATTCTGCGGGCGGTGGCAGCGCAAGGTTCGATTTATGCCGGACCATCAGCGGTCTACAGCCAGGGCAGTGGAACGGTGCCGGCAACCGGTTATTCGCTGCTGCTGGCACCTTCCAGCACCGGGCAACTGGAGTTGTTGGCGCAGGACTCGATCTACGCGGGCGGCTATGCGATCAATCAGTCGGGCGCCAGTCCGCTGGCCATCGCCACACCGTTCGCGCCGGCCTTTAACGGGTACGGCAACAACACGTCGGCCACGCCGATCATGAGCAATCGCAACAGCGACGGGGTTTTGCCGGACAAAAACCTGCGCTATCCGTTATTCGCTTTCGGCGCCAACAGCTACTCGGGCTTGAGCGGCGTCCAGACACCGGCGCGGTTCTATGCCTTGACCGGCGATCTGGTGGGCGTTCGCAGCGGTGAAACGCTGACGTTCAGCCTTTCGAAACGCACCTGGTACGAAGCAGCAGGCCCTGTCTGGATGCTGGCGGGGCGCGATATCGTGGCGTCCGGTACTTTCCTGGGCAACCCAGCGACCGTGCCGAGTGCCGAGATGGGCATAACGCCAACAGAAAGCATCACCTCGACCGGCAACCTGTTCGTGCATGACGACCCCAGGGACGTTTCGCGGGTATCGGCAGGGCGGGACATCCTCTACAGCAGCTTTGACATCGCGGGCCCCGGCGTCCTGGATATCAATGCCGGTCGCAACATCCTGATGGAAAACCGCGCCAGCATCACCAGCCTCGGCTCGCTGGTGGCAGGCGATAAACAACCGGGCGCCAGCGTGGTATTGCAGGCCGGTGTGGGCGCGCAGGGGCCGGATTACTCGCGGTTCATCGCCCGCTACCTGGACCCGCAGAATCTCGCCGACCCGAATGCGTCACTCAACGGTCAGCCGGGCAAAGTGGTCAAGACCTACCTCAACGAGCTGCAGAGCTGGCTGACCTTGGGCTACGGCTTCAGTGGCAACGCCGAACAGGCGCAAGCGTTCTACGCCGCACTGCCGAGTGCCGAACAAGCGATCTTCGCCCGTCAGGTGTACTTCGCCGAACTGCGTGCCGGTGGCCTGGAATACAACGATACCGACGGCCCACGCAAAGGCAGTTACCTGCGCGGTCGCAATGCCATTGCCACGCTGTTCCCGAGCACCGATGTGGCCGGCAACCCGATACGTTACGACGGCGACATCACGCTGTACGGCGGCGCCGGGGTCAAGACGCTGTTTGGCGGCGACATCCAGATGCTCACACCGGGCGGCGGCCAAGTGTTCGGCATCGAAGGCGCGGCACCGCCATCCACGGCGGGGATCATCACTCAGGGTTCGGGCAACATTCAGCTCTATTCGCAGGGCAGCATTCTGCTGGGGCAGAGCCGGATCATGACCACGTTTGGCGGCTCGATTCTCGGCTGGTCGGCCGAGGGCGACATCAACGCCGGTCGCGGCTCGAAAACCACCGTGGTCTACACCCCGCCGAAACGCGTTTACGACACCTGGGGCAACGTCACCCTGTCGCCATCGGTGCCGAGCACCGGTGCCGGTATCGCCACGCTCAACCCGATCGCCGAAGTGGCACCGGGCGACATCGACCTGATCGCACCGCTGGGCACGATTGATGCGGGCGAGGCGGGGATCCGCGTGTCGGGTAACGTCAACGTCGCCGCGCTGACCGTGGTCAACGCCGCGAACATTTCGGTGCAGGGCAAGGCGACCGGTGTGCCGGTGGTGTCGGCGGTGAATACTGGCGCGATCACTTCGGCCAGTTCCGCCGCGTCGTCGGCCACGCAAGCGGCGGAAGACGTCGCGCGTCAGCAGCAGGCAGCGTCGCGCCAGAATCAGGCGTCGGTGTTCACCGTGCAGGTGCTGAGCTTCGGCAACGAACAACTCGCGCCGTCCCGCGATGGCGCCAGCCGTGCACCGGCCCCGGGTTACAACCCGAACAGTCCGGTGCAGGTGTTGGGCGCCGGGGCGCTGGATGAACAGGCGAAACAGCAGTTGACCGAGGAGGAACGTGGGCAACTGACGTTGTAAAAGACTCTCGTGTAGTACGTTTGGGCGGTCATTTGGCCGCCCTTTTTTTATGTTGATGAGATTCGAGGATATTTTTGTCGGGTGTGGACTAACGTCAGTATTTTGATGCGCCCGTTCACTCGATAGACCAACAAATAGTTTGGAGGAATCACCATTTCGCGAGTGCCGGGTACCCGGCCAGATCGGTATCCATAAGGTATTGACGAAAGTCGCTGTGCTGCTGCACCAACCTTACTCTTCATCGATGTTGAAGCGTTGGAGTTGTGTTGTTCAATGTAATCAATAATGTCAGCCAGATCGTCCAGAGCTTCATGGCTCCATTCAAGCGGCAGCGCGTCGATTCTTGCGTTTCTCTTCTAATAATTGGTCGAGCCGTACCATGGCTTCCTCATGGGGAATACCCGGACTAGGATCATCCATTGCCTCCTGCACCTTGGCACGAAACCAGCGATCGTAGCTCTCGGCCTCTTCTTCGGATTCGAACTCGGAATAAAACGGGGAAAGCAATATGCTCATATGACCTCCGTGATCAATTTCAAGCAGTCTAAGTGGGGAATGGCCCGTTGTCGTCACTGGCTGACGATGCACCCCATGAACCCTTGAGGAACCATGGGATAACGGAGCCCAGTATCTGCAAGCGTCCCCTTAAAATCTGCCAGACGTTTCCCCCTGTTGTCCGGTAATCTCGACCGCCGCTGTAGGCGTATTCCACCCATGCGTTTTTCAGGTTTTCAGGCTACAAATCCAAGTGCGCTTTCCTACAAATGCACTCAGAAAGCGTAGGGGATGCTGACTTTCGCCCACAACATTTCCCCTTCAGGCCGGTTTTCCACATCAAATTCCTTGGCCCAGCGAATCTCCGCGCTGGCGTACTTGAGGAAGGTGAAGTGCAGCGCCGGACCAATCGCGAACACCTTGCCGCGTACGCCGTCGTCGACGTCCTGGCCGGCGAACTGCACGGTGTGGCCGTACTGTTTGTCGTCGGTGGTTTGTTTGAGGTAGTAGCCGTTGACCCCGAGCATCAGGTCGTCGGTGATCTTGTAGCTGGCCGAATAATCGAAGTGGAAGATCTGCCCCGACTTGTAGTCGGTGTCCTTGTTCTTCTCGTTGAAGCTGTAGGTGGTCTTCATCGAGACTTCGGTGTTGTCAGTCGGCAACCAAGTGAACGAGAACAACGGCTTGTAGGTATAGAAATTGTTGCTGGTATTGGCCAGCCGATCGACGCTGTATTCGCCGGTCGGCACGGTGATTTCCACGGCGGCACCGAGGGTCAGGTTCTTGCCCATGTCCCACAGAATGATCGGCGCGATGGTGGTGTCGCCCATGCCTTCGCGGGTGTCGCTGAGGCCGAACACCGAGACTTCCTGTTTCAGCCACGGCTGGGCGATGTAGCCGGCCAGGCGTCCGCCAAATATCCGCACAGGGCTCAGATAATCGAGGCGTGGAATGACGGCGGTGGACTCGATCTCGACATTGGGCACCTTGCCGCCCAGCGAGCTGATGTTGAGCTTGGTCGATTTGTAATGGTTGTAGTAGAGGTTGAACGCGACCATGTTCTCCGGAAGGCTGTCGACTTCCAGCGGCAGCATGAAGAAACCGTCGGTGCCGGGGCCGATGTTGTCGACGCCGGCTTCGGTGGCCAGCGCCGGTACGGTCACGGCGCAACCCAGCAACGAAAGGGCCAGGCGCAGGGTGGGTGTCGCGCGGTTCGGTTGCATATCCGTCCTCATTATTATTGTGTTTTGGGCGCAACGCCGGTACGCAGTACGCCCGGCCCCATAGAAATAAGCGCTTGGCGCCCGGCGGGGCAGGGTATTGGCGGACAGTTAGGGGGACTTCTGCGGACAGTCGGCCCACCCTGTGCTAACTTCCATCGACATAACCGGTTACAAAAATAACAATCAAGCGTGATCCGGAATGTCAGCCCCCATGAACGTAAAAGTCCAAGACCCGACCTTTGAACTGGCGCTGGTCTCGCCGTTCCTCCTGCAAACCCTCGCTGAAGTCGCGCAAAACAAGGGCATCGATCCCCAGAGCTTGTGCCGTGGGCTGGGTTTTACCCTTGAAGATCTGCAGGATCCGGCGCAGCGGATTTCCTATCGTCAGGCCGTGGCGATGATTCAGCGCGCACTCAAAGTGCTGCCCAATCAAGGCTTGGGGCTGTGGGTCGGCGCGCAGAACGTGCTCGGCACGCTGGGCCTGCTCGGGCATGTACTGTCGCTGTGCAAGACCTTGCGCGATGCCTTTGCCCTCGGAATTCGCCATCAACACACCTCGGGCGGGATTGTGGTGTCGAGCGTCGATGTGGTCGCTGGCCAGGTGCATCTCGATGCCGAGTGCCGCTTGCCGTTCGCGGATGTGCAGGTGTTCGCGGTCGAGGAGTTTTTCGCCAGTCTGCTGGTGTACGGGCGGGCGTTGGTCGGGGCTGAGTTCAAGGCGATTGCCGTGGAGTTTGTGCACGCCGCGCCGGATTATCTGAGCGAATACCACCGCCTGCTGGGGCCGGATGTGCGTTTCGGTTGCCTGTACAATCGCATGCTGATCGATGGGCAATGGCTGGACGTGCACCTGCCCAATCATCATTCGCTGGCGTTGCGTCAGGCTGTGGCATTGCTGGAGCTGGAAGCGGCGCAGGTGCATCAGAAACTCGATTTGATTCAGGCCGTGGAACGGGCGATTGCCCGGGACTTGAGCCGTGGTAGCCATATCGAAAAGATTGCCGGTGATTTGAATATGAGCAGCCGTACCTTGCGCCGGCGGTTGACCGAGCATGCACTGACGTTCGAGGCGCTGCTGGAGCAGGTGCGCCAGGCGCGGACCCTGAGTTTGCTGGCCAATCCGGATATGCCGATCGAGCGGATTACCGAAGAGGTTGGCTACAGCGATGTGCGCAGTTTTCGCCGGGCGTTCAAGCGCTGGACGGGGATGAGCCCGAGTGCGTGGCGCAATGACGCTAACCCTCACCCCAGCCCTCTCCCAGAGGGAGAGGGGGCCGAGCGAGGTGTCCTGCGAGTTGCATCGACCTGAAAGATTGTGTCGATTATGGACTTGAGAGAGGGGGCCGACCGAGGTGTCTTGCGTGTTGCATCGACCTGAAAGGTTGTGTCGATTATGGCCTTGGGAGAGGGGGCCGAGCGAGGTGTCTTGCGAGTTGCATCGACCTGAAAGACTGTGTCGATTATGGACTTGAGAGAGGGGGCCGAGCGAGGTGTCTTTCGTCATACAACGACCTGAAAGATTTTGTCGAATTTGGATTCGGTACAGCACTTTCAGGTCGGCGTATCTCCACAGCATCCCCCAATCAGTTCCCTCTCCCTCTGGGAGAGGGCTAGGGTGAGGGGCTTTTGACTCCATCCAAACCCCCACAAATCCTCCGGCCACAGGTAAACTCCCGCGCACTTTCCCAAGGAGTTCACATGAGTTACTACCAGCCGGGCATTCTCGCCACCCCAGTTCCTGCACAAGCACGTCACCTGTTTTTCGCCCTGGAATCGGTTGCAGCACTGCCGCAGGCGATCGACAACCTGATGAATCAGGTGGACGGCCAGTCGGCGGTGGTCGGTTTCGGTGAGTCCCTGGTCAAGGCCCTCAACGTGCAGATCGACGGCCTGCGCAGCTTCCCGGCCATGACTGGTATTGGCGTGGAAAACCCGTCGACCCAGCACGCGCTGTGGGTGTGGCTGCACGGCGTCGACCGTGGTGAACTGCTCAACCGCTGCAACGCCCTCGAAGCCGCACTGGCCCCGGCCCTGCGTCTGGTCGAAATGCAAGAGGCCTTCCGCCACAAGGACGGCCACGACCTCACCGGTTATGAAGACGGCACCGAAAACCCGCACGACGAAGCCGCCATCGCGGCCGCCCTGCAAAGTACCGGCACTGACGGCATGGTCGGCGGCAGCTTCGCCGCCATCCAGCAATGGCAGCACGATCTCAAGGGTTTCCATAAGCTGTCCGCCGAGGACAAAGACAACATCATGGGCCGTCGCCTCAGCGACAACGAAGAAATCGACGACGCCCCGGTCTCCGCCCACGTCAAACGCACCGCGCAGGAAAGTTTTGCGCCGCAAGCCTTCGTCGTGCGCCGTTCGATGCCGTGGATCGAAGGTGATCGCGCAGGCCTTATGTTCCTCGCTTTCGGCTTCTCGCTGGATGCTTTCGAAACGCAACTGCGGCGCATGAGCGGTCTGGAAGATGGCATCACCGATGGCCTCTACCGCATCAGCCGCCCGATCACTGGCGGCTACTACTGGTGCCCGCCGCTCAAGGACGGTCACCTCGATCTGCGCGCCTTGCGCATCGGCTGATCTTCACAATAAAAGGGAGCAACAATGAATGTAGTGCGGTGGGGCATGATCGGTTGCGGTGACGTTACCGAACGCAAGAGCGGGCCGGCCTTTTACAAAGCTCCCGGTTCGGCATTGGTGGCGGTGATGAGCCGACGGCTCGAGGCGGTAACCGATTACGCCGCGCGCCACGGCATTGAACGGGTCTACACCGACGTCGATGCGCTGATCAACGATCCCGAGGTGGACGCGGTGTACATCGCCACACCACCCGACAGCCACCACGCCTACAGCCTGAAAGTCGCCGCCGCCGGCAAACATTGCTGCGTGGAAAAACCGATGGCGCTGCATGCCGGGCAAAGCCGCGAGATGCAGCAGGCGTTTGCCGAGGCGGGTTTGCACCTGTTCGTTTCCTACTATCGCCGTTCGTTGCCGCGCTTTGCGCAGGTGCGGCAATGGTTGGAGGAGGGGCGCATTGGTGATGTCCGGCATTTGAGCTGGACGCTGACCAAGGCACCTTCAGCGGCGGATCTGGACGGCAGCAACAACTGGCGCACCGATCCTGCAGTGGCCGGTGGCGGTTATTTTGCCGACCTCGCCAGTCATGGCTTTGACCTGTTCCAGTACCTGCTCGGCGATATTGTCGAGGTCGCCGGTTTCACCGCGCGTCAGGCTGGTTTGTATGCAGCCGAAGACGCCGTCAGCGCCAGTTGGCGATTTGCCTCCGGGGCGCTGGGGATGGGCTGCTGGAGCTTTGTCGCAGATCGGCGCGAAGATCGGGTCGAAATCATCGGCAGCCTCGGACGGATCAGTTTTTCCGTGTTTGATGAGCATCCCGTGCAGTTGCATGCCGACGAAACCATCAGCCTGGAAATCCCCCATCACGAACACATCCAGTGGCATCACGTGTTGGGCATGAATGCGCACATTTGTGGCGATTCACAACATCCTGCCATCGCCGCACAAGCCTTAAAAACTGACTGGATCATGGATCAAATCCTCAAACGCCAGTAGTACGCAATTCCCCTGTAGGAGTGAGCCTGCTCGCGATAGCGGAGTGTCAGACACCGGATTCGTCTCTGATGCACCGCTATCGCGAGCAGGCTCACTCCTACAAAAAGCGATCATGTTAAGCATCTAAGGTTATGCCCATTCGGTATTTCTCAACCTTGTCATAACAACTCTAAGATCACGTCATAACTCGTTATGACAAGTGATCCCGTGATGACCGATAACGTTCTATCGCTTTCCAGCGTGCCGCTGCACACCCAACTGCGCGATGTCCTCCGTGCACGCATCCTCGACGGCGAATACCCGCAAGACAGCCAGATGCCTTCTGAAAGCGAGCTCGGCGCGCTGTTCAAAGTCAGCCGCATTACCGTGCGCCAGGCACTCGGCGATCTGCAAAAGGAAGGGCTGATCTTCAAGATCCACGGCAAAGGCACCTTCGTCGCCAAACCGAAAACCTTTCAAAACGTCAGCAGCCTGCAAGGCCTCGCCGAGTCGATGACCGGGCGTGGCTACGAGGTGATCAACCGCCTGCGCAGCTTCAAATTCATCCCGGCCGACAAGCGCGTCGCCGAGCGTTTGCAGGTCGCCGAGGGCGAGACCGTGGCGCAGATCAAACGCGTACGCCTGATCAATCGTGAGCCGATCTCGCTGGAAATCACCTACCTGCCCAAAACCGTCGGTGAGCGCCTGGAGAAGGCCGATCTGGTCACCCGCGATATTTTCCTGATCCTCGAAAACGACTGCGGCATCGCCCTTGGCCATGCGGATCTGGCCATCGACGCGGTGCTGGCCGACAGCGACCTGACCCAGGCGCTGAACGTCGAAGCGGGTTCGCCGATCATGCGCATCGAGCGTTTGACTCACGACGCGCAGGGCCAGCCGCTGGACTTCGAACACCTTTACTACCGTGGCGATGCGTTCCAGTACCGCCTGCGGATCGACCGGCAAAAAGGGGAGCAGGCATGACCCGCAACGTTCTCGAACAGGAATACGACATCGTCGTCATTGGTGGCGGCACCGCAGGCCCGATGGCCGCGATCAAGGCCAAGGAAAAGAACCGTGATCTGCGGGTGTTGCTGGTCGACAAGGCCAACGTCAAACGCAGCGGCGCGATCAGCATGGGCATGGACGGTTTGAACAACGCGATCATTCCCGGCCACTCGACACCGGAGCAATACACCAAGGAAATCACCATCGCCAACGACGGCATTGTCAATCAGGCCGCCGTTTACGCCTATGCCACGCACAGCTTCGAAACCATCGAGCAGCTCGACCGCTGGGGCGTGAAGTTCGAGAAGGACGAAACCGGCGATTACGCGGTGAAAAAAGTCCACCACATGGGTGCCTACGTGCTGCCGATGCCGGAAGGGCACGACATCAAAAAAGTCCTCTATCGCCAGTTGAAACGCGCACGGGTGAGCATCACCAATCGCCTCGTTTGCACGCGGTTGCTGACCGACGAGGAGGGCACCGTCAACGGTGTGATGGGCTTCGATTGCCGCACCGCCGATTTCCATGTGATCAAGGCCAAAGCGGTGATCCTCGCCTGTGGCGCGGCCGGGCGCCTCGGTTTGCCGTCGTCGGGCTACCTGATGGGCACCTACGAAAACCCGACCAATGCCGGCGACGGCTACGCGATGGCGTATCACGCGGGCGCTGAACTGGCCAACCTCGAGTGCTTCCAGATCAACCCGCTGATCAAGGATTACAACGGCCCGGCCTGCGCTTATGTCACCGGCCCGCTGGGTGGCTACACCGCCAACAACAAGGGTGAACGCTTCATCGAGTGCGACTACTGGAGCGGGCAGATGATGTGGGAGTTTCACCAGGAACTGGAGAGCGGCAACGGCCCGGTGTTCCTCAAGCTCGATCACTTGGCGGAAGAAACCATCCAGAACATCGAGGAGATTCTGCACAGCAACGAACGCCCGAGTCGCGGCCAGTTTCACGCCAATCGCGGTACCGATTACCGCACCCAGATGGTCGAGATGCACATCTCCGAAATCGGCTTTTGCAGCGGGCACTCGGCGTCCGGCGTGTGGGTCAACGAACGTGCCGAGACTTCGGTGAAAGGCTTGTACTCGGCTGGAGACATGGCGGCCGTGCCGCACAACTACATGCTCGGCGCGTTCACCTACGGCTGGTTTGCCGGGCATAACGCTGCAGACTTTGTCGCCGGTCGCGAGTTTTCTGCGCTGGATGCCGCGCAGATCGAACAGGAAAAGGCCCGGGTCTACGCACCGCTGGATCGTCAACACGGTCTGCCACCGGCGCAGGTCGAGTACAAGTTGCGGCGCTTCGTTAACGACTACCTGCAACCGCCAAAAGTGACCAAAAAAATGCAGATCGGCCTGCAGCGCTTCAGCGACATCGAACGCGATCTCGAGCAGATGAAAGCCAACAACGCCCACGAACTGATGCGCGCGATGGAAACCAGCGTGATCCGCGACTGCGCCGAAATGGCCGCCCGCGCGTCGTTGTTTCGCGCTGAAAGCCGTTGGGGCCTGTACCACTATCGCGTCGATCACCCGCAGCGCAACGACAGCGAATGGTTCTGCCATTGCCACCTGAAGAAGGGCGAGGACGGCCAGATGACCAGTTTCAAGAAGCCCGTCGAGCCTTACATCATCCCGCTCGATGCCGAAGAAATGCAGGCCTACGACCGTTTGCGAGTCGGTGCCTTTGCCGCGTGATGCATCACTGAAAAGAGAGTCCGAACCATGGCCTATCAAGCCCAGGAAATCTTCTTCCGCTCCAATGCCCCCGTCACCGTGGACGAGGACAAATGCATCGCCGAAAAGGGCTGCACCGTGTGTGTCGATGTCTGCCCGATGGACTTGCTGGCAATCAACCCGGCAACGCAGAAGGCCTATATGGCGTTCGATGAATGCTGGTACTGCATGCCGTGCGAGAAGGATTGCCCGACCGGAGCCGTCAAGGTCGACATCCCCTATTTATTGCGTTGAAACCCGATCCCTGTAGGAGTTGCCGAAGGCTGCGATCTTTTGACTTATGTTTTTTCAGATCAAGATCAAAAGATCGCAGCCTTCGGCAGCTCCTACAGGGGATTTGTGGCAAGCCATTAGCTATCCGGCAACCCCGGACGCTGGAAAGACCGAAAACCCCTCGTTTCCCACCGCGCCCTGATCGCGGCGGAGACGAACAGCCAATAAATGATTCGAGGGGAAACAACCATGTTGCGTGCAGCAATCGCCGGTCTGGTACTGGCTTCGTTTACGTTGTCGGCCTCGGCCGAAACCATCCGCATTGCCATCGGCACCCAGGACACCACCATCAACTGCGCCGCCGGCGGGCTGTTGATTCGTGAACTCGGCCTGCTCGACAAGTACCTGCCCCACGACGGCGCCTACAAAGACGCCAAGTACGACGTGCAGTGGAAAAACTTCACCAGCGGCGCACCGCTGACCAACGAGATGGTCGCCGGCAAACTCGACTTCGGCGCCATGGCCGATTTCCCCGGTGCGTTCAACGGTGTCGCGTTCGAAACCGCCGGCAAGCACAGCCTGTTTATCAGCGTGTTGTCGGGCAGCATCAAGGGCAGCGGCAACGGCATCGTCGTGCCGAGCGCGTCGGGCGTGCAGTCGCTGAGCGAACTCAAGGGCAAGACCATTTCCGTGCCGTTCGCTTCGACTGCGCACGGCATGTTGCTGCGTGCCGTGGCGGCGCAGGGCTGGGATCCACTGAAGGATGTGAACATCATCGCCCAGCCGCCGGAAGTTGCCGGCTCCGCGTTGCAGGCCGGCAAGATCGACGCTCACGCCGATTTTGTGCCGTTCGCCGAACTGTTCCCGAGCCGTGGTTTCGCCCGCAAGATCTACGACGGCGCCCAGGCCAATGCGCCGACGTTCCATGGTGCGCTGGTGGATCAGGCGTATGCGAAGAAGTACCCGGAAGTCGTCGTCGCCTATTTGCGCGCGAGCATCGAGGCCAATCAACTGTTGGCCGCTGAGCCGGAGAAGTACAGCGAGCTGATCGCTAAAGTCACCGGCGTCGATGCCGAAGTGAACTACCTGTTTCATGGCCCGCTCGGCGTGCAGACCCGCGACCTGAGCTGGAAGCCTGAATATCGTCAGGCAGTCGGCACGGCTATCGATACGTTGAAGTTGCTGAAGAAGGCTGATCGTGGCCTCGACCTCAACACCTTCATTGACGATCAATACATTCGTGCGGCGTTCAAGGCGTCGGGCCTGGATTACACCGCACAACTGGCCAACTACACGCAGACACCGCTGAAGGCCACGGATGCCGCCACCGGCAAAGCGATCACTGACTTTAGCCATGTCGCCGAAATCTGGGTGCGCGGTGAGGACAAGGTGCGCCAATACGCCTCGGCGGAAGCGGCCTTCACCGCGCTCGCCGCGTTGAAGCAGGAAGGCAAAAGCATCCGTGCGGTGTATGCACAGGCCAGTGACAGCGGGATCAAGTTGCTCGCGGAGCAGGCGTGGTTTGCCAGTGATGCGAAGGGGCGCCTGAGTGCGTTTCTGCTTAAGGGGCAGGCGCAGCAATTTGCCTCGGCGCAGGGTGGCAAGGTTTTCGATTTCACCGATGCCACGACCCAGGCCGTCGCCACCCGCTAATTGAAGATCAAGAGCCCCTCACCCTAGCCCTCTCCCGGAGGGAGAGGGGACTGACCGAGGTGTTTGGGCGAGGTACGCCGACCTGAAATACCGAGCCGAACTCAGGTTTGAAAAGCATGAGGATGGGTTCGTTATTGAGCCGGACTCAGGTTTTGAAAAGCATGAAGATTGGCTCCTTCTTGAGCCGAACTCAGGTTTTGAAAGGCATGAAGATCGGCTCTCTCTTGAGCCGAACTCAGGTTTGCAAGCAACGAAGATCGGCTCCCTTTCCCCCTCGCCCCCCTTGGGGGGAGAGGGCTGGGGTGAGGGGGGTAAATCTCAGCCACAACACAGATCCAGAACCGGAAACCCGATCCATGAAAACACCCACCCTACGCTGGACATCAAGAGCCGCATCCTTGCTGCTCTGCCTGCTGTTCTGGCAACTCGCCGCCAGCCACCACTGGAACCTCGGCCTCGTCACCTTCGCCAACGTGCCAACACCCTTGGCCGTCATCGAAGCCGCACTCGGTTTGGGCGACTCCGGCAAGCTCCTGCAACACCTGACCGCCAGCCTCAGCCGCGTCTTCGCCGGTTACCTCGCCGCATTGCTCATCGGCATCGCCCTCGGTCTGGCCATCGGCCGCTCGAAATGGGCCGAAGACCTGTTACTGCCACCGCTCGAAGTCTTGCGCCCGATCCCGGCTGTCGCGTGGATTCCGCTGGCGATCCTGATGTTCCCGTCCTCCGAACTGTCGATGGTCTTCATTACCTTCACCGGTGCACTGTTCCCGATCCTGCTCAACACCGTGCACGGCGTCGAAGGCGTCGACCCGCGCCTGATCGCCTCAGCGAAAAGCCTAGGGGCAGGGCGCCGCGCGATTCTGCTCGAAGTGATCCTGCCCGGCGCCGCACCCAGCATCATCACCGGCCTGGCGATCGGCATGGGCACGTCATGGTTTTGCCTGGTCACGGCGGAAATGATCTCCGGCCAGTTCGGCATCGGTTACTACACCTGGGAGTCCTACACCATTCAGAACTACGCCGACATCGTCGTCGGCATGCTCCTGATCGGCGTGTTGGGCATGGGCAGCAGTCTGCTGATCAAACGCCTGGGCGGGTTGTTCACGCCCTGGCATCGACCGCGAGGAAAAGCCTGATGAGCGTGATGCAAACCCCCGAAGGGCGGATCGACATTCGCCAACTGTCCATCGTCCTCGGCGCTGGGCGTGAGGCGTTCGAAGCCGTACGCGAACTCGATTGCCAGATCGAACCCGGCCAGTTCGTGTGCATTCTGGGTCCGTCCGGTTGCGGCAAGTCGACTTTGCTCGGGGCGTTGGCCGGGCATTTGGACGCGCATGCCGGCAGCCTGAAAGTCGATGGCGCAGCGGTGTCCGGTCCGTCACCGCAGCGCGGCATGGTGTTCCAGCACCACACGCTGTTTCCGTGGCGCACGGTGCGTGACAACGTGGCGTTCGGCCTGAAAATGCGTGGCATCGGCAAAGCTGAGCGCCATCGTGCGGCCGATGAAATCCTCACGCTGGTTGGCCTCGACGGGTTTGCCGAACGCTGGCCCGATCAGCTCTCCGGTGGCATGCAGCAACGCGTCGAAATCGCCCGGGTGCTGGTCAATCGCCCGCGCCTGTTGCTGATGGACGAGCCGTTTGGCGCGCTGGATGCCTTGACCCGCCTGAACATGCAAGAACTGCTGCTGGACATCTGGACGCGGATCCGCACCACCGTGGTCTTCGTGACCCATGACATTGACGAGGCGCTGTTCCTCGCCGACCGCTTGCTGGTGATGAGCGCGCGGCCGGGGCGAATCATTGAAGACTTGCGCCTGGACTTTGCCCGACCGCGCACCAGCGAACTGGTCACCAGCCCCGAGTTTTCCCGACTCAAACGCCACTGCCTCGACCTGCTGCGCCACGACAACGACCGACCGCTGCCGCGCCTCAATCCGCTCGGCCTGCCTCCCGAAAACCCATTGCCGCGATTTGCCCTATGACCTCTATTTTTGCTGTGACCGATAACGATGAGATCCTCGCCCTGCAACCGCGCCTGACCGCTGACGACGCCGGTGTGCGGCGTATTGCGCTGATTGATCTGGCGGATCTGGAAGAGCCGGATGGCTTGCTTTGGCTGGTTGATCGCCTCGCTCAGGATCCCGCCGAAGAAGTCCGCACTGAAGCCGCGCGGTTGCTGGAGGCCTGGGAAGATCAGCCTGTTGTGCAAGCCTTGTGCGAAGCGCTGACCGACCCGTCGCCTGCCGTGCAAGCCGCCGCAGCCCAAAGCTTGAGCCTGCTCAAGACCGAGGCGGCGGGGCGGGTGATTCTGCCGTGGACCGATCATGCCGACGTCAGCGTACGCATCGCCGCGTTCCGCGCCCTACGTGAATTGCGTTTCGCCGATGCCGCGCCGGCTGCCGTGGCGGCGCTCAACGATGCTGACGCCAATGTGCGCCGCGAAGCCGTAGGCGTACTCGGCTGGCTCAAGCAACTCGATGCATTACCGGCATTGGCACGACTGGCCAGCGACGATCCGGACACCGAAGTCCGCCGCGCTGCCACCGGTGCCCTTGGTCTGGCCTCTGGTGCTGAAGTCCTCCCGGCACTGCGTCAGGCTTTGCAGGACAACGCCTGGCAAGTGCGCGAAGAAGCTGCGACGACTTTGGGCAAGGTCGGCCACAGCGACGCCGGCCCGGCACTGGTTGAAGCCTTGAGTGACGACTACTGGCAAGTGCGCCTGCGCGCCACCCGCAGCCTCGGCCGCTTGCGTTTCGCTCCGGCGCTGGACGCGCTGATTGACACCCTCGGCCATCGCATCAGCAACCTGCGCAAGGAAGCCGCGCTGGCCTTGGGCGAGTTGAATGATCGCGGCGCCGTGGCCGCGTTGCAGGCCGCGCAGGATGACGGCGACCCGGAAGTGCGCAAAGCCGTGCGCATTGCCTTGAGTCAGCTGCAATGAATCCGCTGTCGGTGGGGAACTCGCAGCAGGAGCAGACGCTGCGCCTCGTCTGGCCGGACGGCCGCGAACAGCAACTCAACCACGCCGAACTGCGCCGCCAGTGCCCGTGCTCGCAATGCCGCGCGTTTCGCCTGAAAGGCCTGACGCCACAGGTGGATGATCGCGTGCGCCTGATCGAACTCAACCCACAGGGCTACGGCGTGCAACTGGTCTTCAGCGACGGCCACCAGCGCGGCATTTATCCGTGGGCCTATCTGGCAAACCTCATCCCATAGGTTCACCACATCCCCTTGTAGGCCTTCGCCTGCTCGCGATAGCGGTGTGTCATTCAACATCAACGTTGGCTGATCCACCGCTATCGCGAGCAGGCGAAGGCCTACAAGGGATTTGTGTAACTCCAGGGGTTATTGCGCAGCCGTCATTGAAGGCCTGCACCCATGAAAAATATCCAGCCCCGGCTGATACAGCGAGGTCTTCACCTCAAACAACCCCAGCACCGAGTGAAACAGGTTGTCATGGCTCAGATCCGCCTGCCCGGTCTTGCCTTGCAGGCAGCCGCGATCAATCCCTTCACTGGCCAGCGTGCCATTGCCAAACCACATCACCATTGGCACATGGGTCTGTGCTTCCGGCGCCAGCGCATACGGCGCCGCGTGCAGGTACAAGCCGTTCTCGCCCAGCGATTCGCCGTGGTCGGAGACATAGATCATCGATGTATCCAGGGTCTGCTGATTGCGCTTGAGCAGTTCGATGACCTTGGCAAGGAAATGGTCGGTGTACAGAATCGTGTTGTCGTACACGTTCACCAGTTCATCGCGGCTGCAACTGCCCAGTTGATTGGTGTGGCAGATCGGCTTGAAGCGCTCCATGTCTTTCGGATAGCGCTCGTAGTACTCGGGGCCGTGGCTGCCGTCGGCGTGCAGGACGATGATCGCGTGGCCCTTGAGGCTGTCGATGTAGCCTTGCAGATCGGCCAGCAGTGCTTCGTCGAGGCAGTTGTTGCCGTCGCAGAACGGCCCCGGCTGGTTCTTCGAAATATCGCGATGCGGCACGCGCAGGCAGGTGCCTTTGCAGTCGCTGTTGTTGTCCAGCCACAGCACTTGCACGCCGGCACGCTGGAGAATGTCGAGCAGGCCTTCGTAGGTTTTGCCTTTCTTGTCGCTGTAATCTTCCCGCGGGAACATCGAGAACATGCACGGCACCGAGACCGCCGTCGACGTGCCGCAGGAGTGCACTTGGGTGAAATTGAGAATGTCGAGTTTGCTCAGCTCGGGATTGGTCTCGCGCGCATAACCGTTCAGCGAAAAGTGATCGGCGCGGGCGGTTTCACCGACCACAAACACCATCAGCGATTTCTTCTCGCGGCTGGCCGCCTTGGCGCTCATCACCGCGTCTTCGCCAATGGCCTGCACCACAAAGTGCTTTTTGATGCCCAGGCGTTGCTTGGTGTACTTGCTGATCGCGTAGATGTAGTTGGTCGGGTTGATGAAGTGGGTGAGCTTGTCTTCCTCGCGAAAGATCGGCGCGTAGGTCGAATAGAACGCGCCCACCGACGCGGCGATCACCAGCACACAGGCGACGATCACCAGCACCTTGTTGAGCAGACCGCGCAAGAACGGCCGATAACTGAGCGGCCAACGCCAGATCAACGCCGCTGGCAACACACCGAGCAGCAGCACGTAAGCCAGCAGCTTGCCGTTGAACAGCGCGGTGGCTTCGGCGGGGTTGGTTTCGAAGACATTCTGGATCATCACCGTGTCGATGGTGATGCCGTATTCGTTCATGAAATACGCGGCGCACGCCGAGAGCAGGGCGACCACGGTGAGCACCGGTTTCAGTGTCCAGCGAAACGACACCAGGGTCAGCAGCAGGGTGATCGCGGCCCAGAGAAACAGCCCGAACGAAGCAAAGAACGCCACTTTGTGCGCGCCTTGCAGGGTGATCAGTGTGCCCAGCGCCTTCCAGGTCGCCAGGTTGTACAACGCCACCAGCGCCAGGGAAAACAGCAGCACCAGTCGGGTAGGAGTGATGGACGGTAAACGCAGTCCGTTGCCCAAAGCCATGTCAAACATTCCTCTACATGAATAGAAAACCACGCGGTTGCGCGTGTAACTGTAGAAGAACATTGGTAAAAAATTCGTAAACATCCTGTAACACGTCCACACCTCCCCTGTAGGAGCTGCCGAAGGCTCGGGCCGCGATCGGACGATCTTTTGATGTTGTTCTTAGAAGCAAGATCAAAAGATCGCAGCCTTCGGCAGCTCCTACAGGGAATTTCGGTGGGTCAGAAGGATTTGCTGACGCTGGCGACCACTGTGGCGGTGCACACATCCTTGAAACCCCAATTACTCAGGCACTGGCTCTGCGACAGATCGGTGTCGATATAGCTCAACCCCAGCACCACCCCGGCCAGATTATGGGTAACTTTGACCTCCCATTCGCGGTACGACTCTTCGGCGCTGCCTGACGCCGAATACAAATGCGGATCCTTGAAATCCATATTGCCGTAACGCAGCTTCAGCCCTGAATCGAACGGCAATTGCGTTTCATAACTGACGTAGCTGTACAGCGAACTCTGCTTGCTATCGACTCCCGGCGCATCACTCGAGTAATACGCCGCCACTTTCACCCCGTAGACCCCGAGAATCCCGTAGACCTCGCTCTGGTTGAACTGGCTTTCCTTGGGGTACGCGTACTTGAGGTAGCCCAGATCGAGGCTGACCTCATCAGTGGCCTGCCATAGCCAGCCGGCGTAGTAATCGACTTCCTGACGGGTTTTCAGGCCACCGCCGAAATCGACGTTGGAACTCCAGGCGCCAAGGTACAGACCGCTGCTGTGGGCGAGGGTCAGACCGGCCTGCACGGCAGGGTCATTCTGGGTTTGCGAAATGCCACGGGTGCGGTAGTCGCTGGCCAGGGTCAGATCCACCAGCACGGCGAAGTCGTCGTTCAAGGGGATCGCGAAACTGCTCAACGGCAGCACGCTGAAGAAACTCAGGGCGAACAGGGGCAAGGCTTTCATGTGAAGTCCCGATGTTGTGATTATTTTTGGGCAGAAAGAGAAACCTGTAGGAGCTGCCGCCTTCGGCAGCTCCTACAGGGGGGGATTTTTGTTGTTATTGGGCGGCGGTGTAGACCTGACGACCGCCGAACCAGGTTTGCAGCACCTGGGTGTCATGCAAGGCTTTGTTGTCGACGCTGAACACGTCGCGGTCGAGCACGATAAAGTCCGCCTGCTTGCCCGGCGTCAGCGAGCCGATCTGTTTTTCCAGGCCAATCGTGCGCGCCGCATTAACGGTGTAGGCATAGAACATCGTGTCGCGGTCCAGACGCTCGTCGGCATTGAGCACGCCCAGCGGGCCGACACGAGTAATCGCCTGCGCCATGGCATTGAACGGGTTCGGCGACGACACCGGCCAGTCACTCGCGCCGGCAATCGTCGCGCCTTGTTTGAGCAGTGAATGCGCCGGGTACTGATAGCGGAAGGCGAGGGCGCTGACGTAGGGCTTGATCATGTCGGTGGTGTAGTCGTCGGCGCTGGCCCAGAGCAGTTGCATCGAGGCGATGACGTTGAGCGGCTTGAAACGGGCGAACTCTTTCGGGTTGACCATTTGCAGGTGGGTGATCGAGTGGGTCACGCCGCTCTGCCGATCCTTGCGCGCCTGCGCGATGCCGTTCAGCGATTCGCGCACCGCGCGGTCGCCGATCGCATGGATGTGCACCAGCCAGCCGCGCTGGTCGATGGCGCTGACCAGTTCACCGAAATGCTGCGGATCGATCAGCAATTCGCCCTGTTTGTGCGAGTTGCTGTACGGGTCGATCATCGCCGCGCTCTGCGCCGGGAATTCAATCACGCCGTCGGCAAAGATCTTGATACCGGGCAGGGTCAGGTTGGGAATGCCCTGAAATTGCTGGCGCACCTTGTCCAGCGTATCGAGGTCGGCGGGCACGCTTTTCGGGTTGGCCACCAGCAGCGCCGCGACGTGCACGCTCATGTCGCCGCTTTCCGAGAGGGCTTTATAGGCCGGCAGCACGCCGACGGTTTTCTCGGTGGGTTTGAGGGCAAACACCGCTTCGCCCGGTGCAGCGTTGGCGGCCGGGTCCATCCACGCGGTGATGCCGAGGCTGTTGTTGTAGCGCACCGCTGACTTGGCGGCGTTCAACATGTCGGCGGGGCTTGGCACCGGCATTTTCGAGGCGACCCGATCCCAGCCGGCGTCGACGACAAAGCCGTTCGGCTCACCGTTGGCCCGTTTGCCGATGGTGTCTTTTTCCGCGTCGGGCAGGGTTTTCAGCAGCGCGGCGTCTATGCCGGCGCGCTTGAGCATCACATTGTTGGCCCACGCCGTGTGGTGGTCGCTGCCAATGAACACCACCGGTACATCGGCCCATTCGCCGCTGTTGAAGGTTTTGCCCAAGGCCTCGGCTTGCGCCCAGTAAGCCGAGCTCATGCCGGCAATGCTCAGCACATCACCGTGCCTGGCCTTGCCGTCTTCGCGCCAGTCGCGCAGGCGTTTTTGCAGTTCGTCGAGGTCGACGACTTCGTCTTCCATGTTCGCCGAGACCATTTCCAGTCCACCGAAAATGGCGTGGGAATGGCTGTCGATCAGGCCGGGCATCAACGCTTTGCCCTTGAGGTCGATGACTTGGGTAGCGGGTTCGATCAAGGCTTTGATCTGCGCATCGGTGCCGACTTTCAGCACCTTGCCGTTTTCCACGGCCAGCGCTTGAACTTTGGGTTGAGCGCGGTCGGCGGTGAAAATCTTGCCGTTGAGCAGGATTAGATCGGCGGCGGCCATGGCTTCCATCGAGGCAAAACTTACGGCGAGTACCAACAGCTTTGGAATGAATCTTTTCATTGAAGATTTCCTTGTTATTGCGTCTGATGGCGAGATTAGTGGCTGGCAACGGCTGACAGAACGCCTCCCTCACGAAAAACGTTTTTGCCTGAATGGAAAAAGCATGGACAAGTTGGGTGCATTGAAAATGTTCGTGGTCACCGCGCAGCTCGGCAGTTTCAGCCGCGCCGCCGAGCAGTTGGGCAAGACCCCGTCGGCGCTGACCAAAGCGGTCAATCACCTGGAGTCGGAGCTGGGCGCACGGCTGTTCGAGCGCAGCACCCGGCGGATTCTGCTCACCGAAATCGGTCGGGTGTACCTGGAAACCGCACGCCTGGTGTTGCAGCGGCTGGATGAGGCCAGTGAGGAAATCGAGCAGTTGCAGCACGGCTTGCGCGGCAACCTGAAAATCACCGCGCCGCTGGCCTATGGACGGGCGTTTCTCGATCAGGTGTGTGACGGTTTTTTGCAGCAATACCCGCAGATCAGCCTGCAAGTGGACCTGTGCGATGCGTTCGTCAATCTGCTGGAAAGTGGCTACGACCTGGCGCTGCGTGAGGGCCACGATGATTTGCCGGGGTTGATTGCGCGGGTGGTCGGCAGCAATCGTCTGGCCCTGTGCGGCAGCCCGGAGTATTTGGTGCGCAAAGGCTTGCCGGTCAATCCGCAGACCCTTGAACAGCATGAATGGCTGCTCTATCAGCACCCGTTGCTCAGCCGCGAATTCTGGTGGGCCGAGTGCGACGGGCAGCGCTTGAGCCTGGCGCAACCGGCGGCGCCGCGGTTGCGCAGTGACAATTATGACTTGCTGCTGGCCAGTGCCCTGGCCGGGCGCGGTTTGCTGCACACGCCGCTGTGGAGCGCCGCGCCGTACCTGGCCGACGGGCGACTGGTGCGGGTCATGGCTGACTATGAGATCGACCCGGACAGCTTCGGCCCGCACATTCTGGCGGTGTACCCGAGCCATCGCCGAGCCACGGCCAAGGTCGTCGCCTTCATCGATTACATCGCCGCATTTCTGGCCGAACGCGGTCTTAGCTGACACCCCGCACTGGTCGTTCCCACGCGCAGCAAAGGAATGCAGCCCGTGACGCTCCGCGTCACTGGACGCAGAGCGTCCCTAGAGGCATTCCCACGCAGAGCGTGGGAACGATCAACGTGGGAGCGATCAACGTGGGAGCGATCAACGTGGGGTGGGCCGACCTGCGGCGCTTGTCAGGAAAATCCTACAGGAGTACAAATGTACTCCATGACAAGCCTGACTCCCCGCCGTACCGCCATTCTGACTTTTATCCGCGATCGAATCGCCGAACACGGTCAGCCCCCAAGCCTCGCTGAAATCAGCGAGGCTTTTGGTTTTGCCTCGCGCAGCGTGGCGCGCAAGCACGTGCTGGCGCTCACCGAAGCCGGGTTTATCGAGGTCAATCCGCATCAGGCCCGGGGCATTCGCCTGCTCGGGCAGCCGCCGCGCCCGGAGCTGCTCGACATCCCCGTGCTCGGCCGCGTCGCTGCCGGTGCGCCGATTGGCGCCGATGCCGACATCCATAGCCGCTTGATGCTCGACCCGGCGCTGTTCTCCCGCACACCCGATTACATGCTGCGGGTGCAGGGTGATTCGATGATCGAGGACGGCATTCTCGACGGTGATCTGGTCGGCGTGCGGCGCAATCCCGAAGCGCTCAACGGCCAGATCGTCGTGGCGCGGCTCGACGGTGAAGTCACCATTAAACGCTTCGAACGGGTTGGCGATGAAGTGCGGCTGTTGCCGCGCAACCCGGCGTACCAGCCGATTGTCGTGCGTGACGATCAGGATCTGGCCATCGAAGGGGTGTTCTGCGGTCTGGTGAGGCAAGGCTGATGGGCGCCGTCGTTGCGTTGGATACGCTGTTCAATGGCGGCCAGGTCTGGAGGGGCCGGCCTGCGCCGCCGGCCGCCAGCCCGCAACCCACCGGGCACGCCGCGCTGGACGCAGCATTGCCCAGCGGTGGCTGGCCGGAAGCGGCGCTGAGCGAAATCCTTTTGGCCGGCCCGGGTGTCGGCGAGCTGCAACTGGTGTGGCCGACGCTGGCGCGGTTGGCGGCGGCGGGCGAGCGCATCGTGCTGGTGGCGCCGCCATTCGTGCCGTACCCGCAGGCGTGGGAGAACGCCGGGGTCGATTTGCGCCAGTTGTCGGTGATTCAGGCCAGCGAGCGCGATGCCTTGTGGGCGGCGGAACAGTGCTTGCGTTCGGGCAGTTGCGGCGCGGTGCTGTGCTGGCCGCACAAGGCTGATGACCGCGCATTGCGCCGTTTGCAGGTGGCGGCGGAAACCGGCCAGACCCTGGCGTTTGCGTGGCGTCCGTTGAGTGAAGCGGTCAATCCGTCACCGGCGGCATTACGGATTGCCATCGATGCCAAACCCGCGCAGTTGCGCGTCCTCAAGTGCCGTGGCGGACTCGCGCGTGCGGCGCCGATTGCCTTTGCCGTGGGTCACTGAGGTCGCCATGCGCTGGGTGTGTATTCTGTTCCCGCAATTGGCCCTCGACGCCGTGCTGCGTCAGCGCCCCGATCCCGAGGAGCCGTTGGTGCTGCTCAACGGCCCGGCCCAACGGCGGGTGCTGCAAGCGGTCAACCCGGCGGCGCGCAAACTCGGTTTGCGTCCGGGCCAGTCGATGACCGCTGCGCAGGCCATGAGCAAAGGTTTTGTCACCGCCGATTACGAGGCTGCCGAGGTCGAGCACTGGCAGCAGTTTCTCGCCGCGTGGGCCTACCGTTTCAGTTCGCAGGTCAGCGTGCATTACCCGCGCACCGTGGTGTTCGAGATCGAATCGAGCCTGGGTCTGTTCGGTTCCTGGGCGCAGTTTGAAGCACGATTGCGCAAGGAACTGAGCGATCTGGGCTTTCGCCATCGCATCGTTGCCGCACCGAATCCGGTGGCGGCGCGGGTACTGGCCAATGCTTATGACGGGCTGGTGGTGCCGGACGGCGAAGCCTTGCAGCATCACCTCGGCCAGTTGCCCGTCGACCGTGTCGGCCTGGAGCCGAGCGTGGCCACGGCGTTGTCGCGCATGGGCTTGCGCAACCTCAATCAAGTGCAGAGTCTGCCGCGTCAGGCACTGGCACGGCGCTTCGAAGCGCAGATGCTCAAGCATCTCGACACCTTGTTCGGTGCGCGCCCCTTGGCGCTGGAATTTTACTTGCCGCCGGATCGTTTCGACGTACGCATCGAACTGAATTTCGACGTGCAATCGCATCAGGCATTGCTGTTCCCGTTACGCCGTTTGACCGGTGACCTGTCGGCGTTCCTCTGTGGGCGCGACAGCGGCGTGCAGCGTTTCGACCTGCATCTGGAACACGCCGGGCTGCCGGACAGCGTGATCAAAGTCGGTTTGCTCAGCGCCGAACGTGATCCGGCGATGCTGTTTGAACTGGCACGCGGACGGCTCGAGCAAGTGCAGGTCGAGGCGCCCGTGCGTGGCTTTCGTCTGCGCGCCGAGGACCTGCCGAGTTTCGTGCCGCAGTTTCAGGAACTGTTCGATGACCGTCCACAGCAGACCTTGCCCTGGGAGCAATTGCGCGAACGCCTGCGCGCGCGCTTGGGCGATGACGCGGTGCAGGGGCTGCGTTTTCAGGCCGATCATCGTCCGGAGTGCGCGTGGCAGCACGGCGTCGACAAACAGCGCTGCGCAGGCTTGCCGAGCGTGCAGCGTCCGGGCTGGTTGCTCGGTGAACCGCAGAGCGTGGCGGAGGGTTCGGCGCGGATTCTCATGGGCCCGGAACGTATTGAGTCCGGTTGGTGGGACGGTGACGATGTGCGCCGCGATTATTACCTGATCCAGAACCGCGCCGGCCAACAGGGCTGGGCTTATCGCGCGGTGGGTGAGGGCGGTCCGTTGTGGCTGCAGGGCTGGTTTGCATGAACGACGGTTATGCCGAACTGCACTGCCTGTCGAACTTCAGTTTTCAGCGCGGTGCGTCCAGTGCGCTGGAACTGTTTCAGCGGGCGAAAAAGCACGGCTATCAAGGGCTGGCGATCACCGACGAATGCACGCTGGCCGGGATCGTCCGCGCCTGGCAAGCGGCGAAGTCGGTTGAGTTGCCGCTGATCATCGGCAGTGAAGTGCGCATCGACAACGGCCCGAAACTGGTGTTGCTGGTGGAGAACCTTGCAGGCTATCAGGCGCTGTGCGGTTTGATCACCCGCGCCCGGCGGCGCAGGCAAAAAGGCCAGTATCAAGTGCTGCGCGAGGACTTCGACGCAGCGCTGCCGGGGTTGCTGGTGTTGTGGGTGCCGGATTCGCTTGATCAGCTGGAAGAGGGCCGTTGGCTGCAGCAGACCTTTGGCGAGCGTCTGTGGCTGGCGGTGCAATTGCATCGTGGCCAGGACGATCAGCAGCGGCTGACGGGGTTGTTGCGGCTGGCCGCCGAGTTGCGGATTCCGGCAGTGGCCAGCGGCGATGTGCACATGCACGCCCGTGGCCGGCGCGCCTTGCAGGACACCATGACCGCGATCCGCCATCACGTCCCGGTGGCCGAAGCCGGGCTGCGTTTGCACCCCAATGGCGAGCGACATTTGCGCAGCGTCGAGGTGTTGCGCGAGTTGTATCCGCAGGCCTTGCTGGATGAGTCGGTGAAGCTGGCCCGGCGCTGCACGTTTGATCTGGGCGAGTTGCGTTATCAATATCCCAAAGAACTGGTGCCAGAGGGGCACAGTGCCAGTTCCTGGTTGCGTCATCTGACCGAGGAGGGCATCGCTTGGCGTTGGCCGCAAGGGGCACAAGCCAAAGTGCTCAAGCAGATCGACGACGAGCTGAAACTGATCGCCGAACTTGGCTACGAAAGCTACTTTCTCACCGTGCATGACGTGGTGCGCTTCGCCCGCGAGCAGCAGATTCTGTGCCAGGGCCGTGGCTCGGCGGCCAACTCGGCGGTGTGTTTTGCCTTGGGCATCACCGAGATCGACCCGGACCGCACCACGCTGCTGTTCGAACGCTTCATGTCCAGGGAGCGCAATGAACCGCCGGACATCGATGTCGACTTCGAACACGAACGCCGCGAAGAAGTCCTGCAATACGTGTTCCGCCGTTATGGCCGTGGTCGAGCGGCGCTGACGGCGGTGGTCAGCACTTACCACGCCGCCGGCGCGGTGCGTGATGTGGCCAAGGCCTTGGGCCTGCCGCCGGATCAGATCAACGCACTGGCCGATTGCTGCGGCCACTGGAGCGATGAAACGCCGCCGGTCGAGCGTTTGCTCGAAGGTGGTTTCGACCCGGACAGCCCGGTGTTGCGCCGGGTACTGAGCCTGACCGGGCAACTGATCGGCTTCCCCCGGCACCTGTCGCAACACCCCGGCGGTTTCGTGATTTCCGAACAGCCGCTGGACACGCTGGTGCCGGTCGAAAACGCCGCCATGGCCGAGCGCACGATCATCCAGTGGGACAAGGACGACCTCGACGCCGTTGGCCTGCTCAAGGTGGATATCCTCGCCCTCGGCATGCTCAGTGCAATCCGTCGCTGCTTCGACCTGCTGCGGCGTCACCGTAATCTGGACTTGAGTCTGGCGACGATCCCGGCCGAAGACAAACCGACTTACGAGATGATCAGCCGCGCCGACACTATCGGCGTGTTCCAGATCGAGTCACGGGCGCAGATGTCGATGCTGCCACGTCTGAAACCGGCGAAGTTCTACGATCTGGTGATTGAGGTGGCCATCGTCCGCCCGGGGCCGATTCAGGGCGGGATGGTCCATCCGTACCTGCGCCGCCGGAACAAGGAAGAAGAGGAAACCTATCCGTCGCCGGAACTTGAAGTGGTGCTCAAACGCACCCTCGGCGTGCCGCTGTTTCAGGAACAGGTCATGCAGATTGCCATCGTCGCCGCCGATTACAGCCCCGGCGAGGCTGATCAATTGCGTCGTTCGATGGCGGCGTGGAAACGTCACGGCGGACTGGAACCGCACAAGGAGCGACTCGCCGCCGGCATGAAGAAAAACGGCTACACGCCGGAGTTCGCCGCGCAGATCTTCGAGCAGATCAAAGGCTTCGGCAGTTACGGCTTCCCCGAATCCCACGCCGCCAGTTTCGCCTTGCTGACTTACGCCAGTTGCTGGCTCAAGTGCCACGAACCGGCGGCGTTCGCTTGTGCATTGATCAACAGCTGGCCGATGGGCTTCTACAGTCCGGATCAGATTCTCCAGGATGCGCGCCGCCATCAGTTGCAGATCCGCCCGGTCGACGTGCGCGCCAGTGACTGGGATTGCAGCCTGGAAACCACCACGACGGCGCAACCGGCGATCCGCATGGGCTTGCGCATGATCAAGGGCTTTCGTGAAGACGACGCGCGACGCATCGAGGCGGCGCGGGCGCGTGGGGCGTTTGCCGATGTTGCCGACCTGGGCGAGCGGGCGGCGCTCGACAGTCGGGCACAGGCATTGCTGGCCGATTCCGGGGCGTTGCGCGGCCTGGCCGGGCATCGTCATCGGGCGCGCTGGGAAGTGGCCGGGGTGCAGAAACAGCTGGGCCTGTTTGCCGGGTTGCCGAGTCAGGAGGAGGCGGAAGTGGTGCTGCCCAAACCCAGTGTCGGCGAGGATCTTCACGCCGATTACATCACCGTCGGCACGACGCTGGGGCCGCATCCGCTGGCGCTGTTACGGGGCGAATTGAAGGCGCTGCGCTGCCGCAGTTCGCAGGAGTTGCTCGACGTCGAGCACGGCCGGCCGGTGAGCATCGCCGGGCTGGTGACGGGGCGCCAGCGACCGGGCACTGCCAGCGGTGTGACCTTTGTGACGCTGGAAGACGAGTTTGGCAACGTCAACGTAGTAGTCTGGCGTGATCTGGCCGAGCGTCAGCGCCAGGTGCTGGTGGGCTCGCAATTGCTCAAGGTCGACGGCCGCTGGGAGCGCGAAGGTGAAGTGCGCCACCTGATCGCCGGGCGCTTGAGCGACCTCAGCCCGTTGCTCAATGGCATCCGCGTGCAGAGCCGCGATTTCCATTAGCGCGCTCTGATCTGATCGTTCCCACGCTCTGCGTGGTAACGCCTCCCGTGACGCTCTGCGTCACAGCGGACGCGGAGCGTCCGTGGCTGCATTCCCACGCCGAGCGTGGGAACGATCAAGTCCAGAGCAGTCAATTCACTGGCGTCAAAAAAAGCCTGTCACGAATGATGGCACTTTGTCATAATGCCGCCCCTTTTCAACTCCCGCCGCACATTGCCGTGGTGGGACATCCCCGTTTTTCAAAAGGAATATTCAGTGAGAATGATCTCCCGGATGCTGGTTTCAGGCGTCGCGATTGCTGTGCTCGGCACGATTGCCGGCACACTCGCCGGTTGCGCCACCGAAAGCTCCCGCGCGCTGCCGGTGGCCAAGGTTGAAAGCGCTACACAGGTCTGGACCGGCGTTCGCGTGCCAATGGCCGTGGGCAAGTTCGACAACCGCTCCAGCTACATGCGCGGAATCTTCTCCGACGGCGTCGACCGTCTCGGCGGTCAGGCCAAGACCATCCTCATCACCCACTTGCAGCAAACCAACCGCTTCAGCGTGCTGGATCGCGACAACATGGGTGAAATCCAGCAGGAAGCGGCTATCAAAGGTCAGGCCCAACGCTTGAAAGGCGCTGATTATGTGGTCACCGGTGACGTCACCGAGTTCGGCCGCAAAGAAACCGGCGATCACCAATTGTTCGGCATCCTTGGCCGTGGCAAGACTCAAGTCGCCTACGCCAAGGTCAACCTGAACATCGTCAACATCAGCACCTCCGAAGTGGTGTATTCGACCCAGGGCGCCGGCGAATACGCCTTGTCCAACCGCGAAATCATCGGCTTCGGCGGCACCGCTGCCTACGACTCCACCCTCAACGGCAAAGTACTGGATCTGGCCATGCGCGAGGCGATCAATCGTCTGGTCGATGGCATGAACGCCGGTGCCTGGAAACCGGGCAACTGATCGACGCCCATTGCAAGGAGCAACACTCATGAATCTGACTTTGTCGCGCGCGCTGTTGGCGCTGACGCTGGCCGCCAGCGCCTTGCTGGCCGGTTGTGCCTCCGGCCCGCAAACCCTGTACCAGTGGGAAGGTTACGAGCCCCAGGTCTACGAATACTTCAAAGGCGAAGAGCCGAAAGAAGCCCAGGCCGAAGCACTGGAACGTGACCTGCAGAAAATCCGCTCCACCGGCAAGGCTGTACCGCCCGGTTACCACGCGCACCTTGGCCTGCTCTATCTGAGCATGGGCAAGGACGACCAGATGGTGCAGCAGTTCAAAACCGAGAAAACCCTGTTCCCCGAGTCTGGGACGTACATGGATTTCCTGCTTAAAAACGCCAAGACCGGAGACGCGAAATGATCGCGCGCACCATGAAACTGCTGGCTGCCGGTCTGGCCCTGACCGTGCTGGGTGGCTGCGTTGCTCCCAAGACCGTGGATTACTCGGCCTACAAACAGGCGCGGCCGAAAACCATTCTGGTGCTGCCTCCGCTGAACACTTCGCCGGATGTGAAGGCCTCGTACAGCCTGTTGTCGCAGGTGACCTTCCCACTGGCCGAAGCCGGTTATTACGTGCTGCCGATCGCGCTGGTTGACGAGACGTTTCGTCAGAACGGTCTGACCACCCCGGACGACATCCATCAGGCACCGCCGAGCAAACTGAAGGACATCTTCGGTGCGGACGCTGCGCTGTACATCACCGTGACCGAATACGGTACGCGTTACATGGTGATCAGCAGCGAAACGGCAGTGACCGCGACGGCGAAACTGGTCGACCTGAAAAGCGGCACGACGCTGTGGACCGGTTCGGCGCGGGCGTCGAGCGAAGAGGGCGGCAATAGCAATGCCGGCGGTATCGTCGGCATGCTGATCTCGGCGGCAGTGAAGCAGATCATCAACAGCTCCACCGATGCCGGCTATCCGATTGCCGGTGTGGCGAGCAATCGCCTGCTCTCGGCCGGACATCCGGCAGGCCTGCTGTACGGCCCACGCTCGCCGAAGTACGGCACGGACTGATAGATCAAAAGATCGCAGCCTTCGGCAGCTCCTACAGGGGAATGCATTCCAAATGTAGGAGCTGCCGGAGGCTGCGATCTTTTGTTGTTGGCGCTTATTTGGTGGCAGGCCAAAACCGCTCGCCACCGCCCGGCGCCTCCGTCCACGCTTGCAACGAGCGGGTCGGCAGGTCGAAGTAATCGCGGGTTCGCGCGTACCCATGGCCGCCCATGCGTCCGATCGCATCCAGGCCCAATTGATCGATGTACAGCGTCTGCGGATCGATCAACTCATCGCGCACATGCGCCATCAACACCTCACCAAAAATGATCTCGCGCGACTGACCGATATTCAGCGCCATCATCCGTCGGCACTCCAGCGCCACCGGTGCCTCACCGATGCGTGGGCATTTCACCGTGGTGCCGGCAATCGCCGTCAGGCCCGCCGCAGTCAACTCATCGAAACCCGGCGCAAACGGCACGGCGCAGACGTTCATCGCCTCCACCAGTGCATCGCTGACGATGTTGACGGTGAATTCCTGATTGAGCTGGATATTGCGCGTGGTGTCCTTCGGGCTCTGATCACCGTAATTCTCGACGCCCAGCGCCAGAATCGGCGGATCGGCCGACAGGGCATTGAAAAAGCTGAACGGCGCGGCATTGACCCGGCCTTCGCCATCGATGGTGGTGACCAGCGCGATCGGCCGGGGCACGACGCTGCCGATGAGGATCTTGTATTTTTCCCGTGGGCTGAGCTGGCTGAAATCAAAGCTGTGCATGGCAGTTATCTCTAGGAAAGTGGATCAATGGCGCTCAACGGCGCGTCGGCGCTGTAGTCATCGGCAAACGCAATGGCCGGCTGGAACAGGGTTTTCCAGTCCGGTCGGGCAAAGGCACGGTCGCTGTGGCTGCGCATCAGTTTTTCGTATTGCTGTTGTGCCTGGCGTTGCAGGGCGGGGTAGTCGACAGCGTTGACCTGACCGTCGTGCATCACGCAGCGACCGTCGATGTAACTGGCGATGCAATCGTCGCCGCGCCCGGCCAGCAACAGGTTTTTCAGCGGATCGAACAACGGCCCCAGGTGCAGTCCGCGCAGGCTGAACACGGTGATATCGGCCTTGGCGCCAGGCGCCAGACGACCGAGATCATCACGGCCCAGCGCCCGCGCTCCGCCGAGGGTCGCGGCGTTGTACAGATCGAGGCTGCTGGTCAGCGCCGAGCCGCCTTCCAGCAACCGCGCGATGTTCAAGCCGTGGCGCATGTTTTCCAGCAGATCCGCCGGCCAAGTGTCGGTGCCCAGCGCAAAGTTGATGCCCTTGGCCCGATAGCGACCGAACGAGTTCAGCGCCTCACCGTCACGGGCAAACACCAACGGGCAATGCACCAGGCTCGCGCCGCCATCGATCAGCCGTTGCAAATCGTCGTCGCCAGCGCTGTAGATGCCGTGTGGCAGCAGACTGCGCGGTGTGAGCAAGTCCAGTTGCTGCAACCAGCCCAGCGGCGAAGTGCCGCGCAGTTGCTCGACCATCGCTACTTCACTGAGTGCCTGACAGCAATGCAGGCGCATCGGCGCATTCAGTTCGCGACTCAGCGCCGCGGTGCGTTGCAGCAACGCCGGCGTGCAGGTCTGGATGCGGTCGGGCAGCAGCGCGCCGCGAATCAAACCGTCATGCGCACCGTCGAAATCCTTGAAGAAGCGTTCAGCTGCATTCAATCCCGCCAGTCCTCGTGCCTCATCCCAGTGATGGGCGAGGCTGCCGTCGGCGCGCCAGTAGCTCATGCCGCTCATGTAGCAGGGGCCGAGGTATGTCCTTAAGCCAAGCTCACCGGCAACGCCCGCGACGGCGACGAATTCGTCGTAGGTTTCCGCCCACTCGCGGTAATACATCGAGGTGATCGGCATGGCTGTGGTGATGCCGTTGCGGATCAATTGGGTGAAGGCGTAGCGGTACTTGAAAACCTCTTCTTGCGGGCTGTAAGTCTCACGCGGGCCGGCAGCCAGATACTCGGCAGACCACATGCGGCCCATGCTGCGTTCATCGCCGTTGTCCAGCGTCAGCACGGTGGAATCGAGATCGCCCAGCGCATCCAGATCGATGAAACCGGGGCCGATCAAGGCATTGCCGTAGTCGATCCACTGATCCACCGGTCCCGCATAACCGCGTCCGACAAATTCGATGCGTGATCCGCCAAACACCACTTCGCCGTCACGCCACAGCACATGCTGCGAGCCGTCGAAACCGACCACGCAACTGGCGCGCAGACCGATGCGTTTCACAGGCGGCTTTCCAGCAAGTGACCGCCACTGGCGATCAAGGCGCCGGCGCGATAGACCTGACGCAACGGTCGCGCAACCACCGCTTCGCCCAGTGTCTCGACCGGCATCAGCAAGAAGTCCGCGCGCTGACCGAGCGTAAATCCGTAATCTTCAATGCCCAGCGCCCGCGCGCCGTTGACCGTGGCCGCCGCAAACGCCGCCGCCAGTTCATCGTCCTTGCCCAGATCAAAGCGAAACGCCAGCAACATCGCCCGTTCGAGCATGTCGCCATTGCCCATCGGCGACCACGCATCGCGGATGCCGTCGGACCCCAGGCAGACATTCACGCCGACTTCACGCAACGCCAGAAACGGCGGTACAGCGGTGTCAGCCGGCGCCGAACTCATCAACGAAATCCCAAGTTTCGCCAAACGCTCGGCGACGGGTTTGACCTGGCTCCACGGCAACATGCCCAGGCAATAGGCGTGGCTGATCATCACCCGGTTCTGCAAGCCGAAACGCTCGGTGTAATCAGCGATCAACGCGATTTGCCACAGGCCCAGCTCACCTTTGTCGTGCAGGTGAATATCAACACCCCGGCCAAATTCCGCAGCCAGATTGAAGACGAAATCCAGCTGCGCAATCGGGTCATTGTCGATGCCGCACGGGTCCAGTCCACCGACATTCTCCACGCCCAGCGCCATGGCTTCGCGCATCAGCTCGGCGGTGCCGGGACGGCTGATCAGTCCGGTTTGCGGGAACACCACCAGTTGCAGGTCGATCAGGTCTTTGTAGCGCTCGCGCAATTGCTGCATGGCTTCGACGTGGCGCAGGCCGAATTCCGGGTCGATGTCGACATGGCAGCGCATCGTCAGCGAGCCACGGGCGATGCAGTTTTCCAGCAGCGCGCCGGCGCGTTCGGCGATCGGTGCTGTTACTTCACGCAAGATGCGCCGTTCGTTGCTGATGTAGTCCTTGAGCGTCGGCCCGGCACTGTTCGGGCGCCAGGGTTGGCCGTAGAGGGTTTTGTCGAGGTGGACGTGGCTTTCCACCAGGGCGCTGGTGAGCAGTTGGTTGTGGCCGTCGATGTCGGTGGCTGCGAGCGGCGTATTGGTAGCGGGGCGGCGTTGGCTGAACCGGCCGTTTTCGATGAGCAGGTCTTCGGCGGGGGCGCCGTAGGGGCGTACGTTGCGGAGCCAGTGTGGTTGGGTCATACAAACCTCATAGGTCTTTGAATTTTTTCCCTCACCCTAGCCCTCTCCCGGAGGGAGAGGGGACCGAATGGGAGATATTGAAGATGTACGCCGACCTGAAAGTCTGCCTGTGAATCCAAAGTCGACCGGTTTTAAAGTGCAGCTGTGAATCCAAGGCTGACTGGTTTGAAGCTCGGCGTTGAATCCATAATCGACTCGATTTATCAGGTCGGCGTAGATCGCAAGACACCTCGGTCAGTCCCCTCTACCCCTGGGAGAGGGCTAGGGTGAGGGCAGCGGTCTCGGATCAACCCTTGAGCTTCGACCAGATCCGGTCCTGCAGCTCCCGCGCCTTGTTGCTGCATTCCTTCTCCGGCCGCAACCGCGAGGCGTACGCTTCGGGCATGTTGATCGCGTCCATCACCTTCCACTTCGGATCGAGCAACGAATCGCTCTGAATCCCGTTGGCGTAAGCAATGGCGTTGGACACCGCCGCGGCGTTCTCCGGCTTCATCATCCAATCGATAAAAATCTTCGCGTTACCCGGATGCGGCGCGCTTTTCGGCACGGCGAAGTTGTCCTGAAACATCGCCACGCCTTCACGCGGGTAGACGTATTTGATCGTGCTCTTCTGCAACGTCGCGCGCGCCGTCGAACCGTTCCAGTTCTGCATCATGATCACCTCACCCGAGGCCATGCGGTCGACGGTGTTGTCGGAGCTGTACATCTTCAAAAACGGCTTCTGCTTCTGCAGCAATTCCAGAATGCGCTTGGCGTCCTGCGGGTTTTCGCTGCACTCGTCGACGTTCAGATAGTGGCTGGCGGCGTTGATCACGCTGCTCGACGTATCCAGCGCGGCAAGCTGCCCTTGCAGCTCTTTGCGCGGTTCGAAGAACTCTTTCCACGAGTCATCCAGTTTGCCGCCCGGCACCCGCGCACTGTCGTAGGAGAATCCGGTGGTGCCCCACAGATACGGCGCCGAAAACTTGCGTCCGGGATCGAAACCCGGGTCGCGGAACGGGCCTTTGACGTACTGGAAATTGCTCAGGGTCGGTGTGTCGATTTCCATCAGCAGGTCCTGCTTGATCAGCGTCTGCATGATCGACTGCGACGGTACGATCACGTCATACGCTGCGCCGCCGGCCTGCAGTTTGGCGAGCAGGGTTTCGTTGCTGTCGTAACCGTCCATGGTCACCTTGATGCCGGTTTCCTTTTCGAATTTGGCCAGCAGGTCGACCGGGTAGTAATCGGTCCAGTTGTAGAAAAACAGCTCCTTCGGTTCGGCCGCGTGGGCGCTGAGCGCGGTAAAACAACTCAGGGCCAGACCGGACACAGCCAAACGCATGGTTTTGATGTTCATGAACAGAGCGCTCCAGGTTTATTGTTGTTTGCCGCGCTGGCCCAGCCAGAAGGCCAGCACCACGAGAACGATGGAAATCACCAGCATCAGCGTCGAGATCGCATTGATCTCCGGCGTCACGCCAGCCTTGATTGCCGAGAAGATGTACACCGGCAACGTCGTCGAACCGGGGCCGGCGACGAAGAACGTCATGATGAAATCGTCAAGGCTGACCACGAACGCCAGCACCGCACCGGACAGCACCGCCGGCCACAGCAGCGGCAAGGTCACGCGGCGGAACACCTGCCACGGATTGGCGTAGAGATCGTTCGCCGCCTCCAGCAGGCTCTTGTCCAGATCGTTGAGGCGCGCACGGATCGGCAGGTAAGCGAAGGGGATGCAAAAACCGATGTGCGCAACGATCACCGTCAGCAAACCGAGCTTGATGCCCAGCGCCATAAACAGCAGCAGGGTGGCCACCGCCGTGACGATTTCCGGCAGGATCAGCGGCAGGTTGATCCCGCCCTCGACCATTTTCTGCCCGTAGAACGGCCGATACGTGGCCAGCGCCGCGAGCAGTGCAATCGCCGTGGCGCAGACCGTGGCGATGGTCGCGACGATGATTGAATTCAGCGCCGCCGTCTGAATCGACGGGTTGGCCAGAATCCGCCCGTACCAGGCCAACGAAAACTCGGTCCACACCGTCGCCGAGCGGTTGGCGTTGAAGCTGTAGGCGATCAACACAAAGATCGGCAGGTACAGATAAGCGAGGATCAACAGACTGATTTCGCGGGTTGCCGGGAGTTTTTTCAGGTGCAGAGAAATCATGCTTTCGCCCCCCGATTGATGGTCTTCGCCGCGCGGCGGCTGTACAGCGCGTAGAGCACCAGCGACACCAGCAGAATCGCCAGCAACAGGAACGACAGCGAGCTGCCCAGTGGCCAGTTGCGCGCGGTGCCGAACTGTTGCTGGATCAGGTTGCCGATCATCAAGGTCTTGCCGCCGCCGAGAATCGCCGGGGTAATGAACGCGCCGAGGCTCGGCACGAACACCAGCAACGCCCCGGCAATCACCCCCGGCATCGACAGTGGCAGGATGATCCGCCGCAACGCATGCCAGCGATTGGCGCCAAGGTCATAAGCGGCTTCGACCAGACGCCAGTCGAGTTTTTCCAGGGTCGAGTAGATCGGCAAAATCATGAACGGCAGGAAGCTGTAGACCAGACCGACGCTCACCGCAAAATCGTTGTAGAGCAGGGTGATGCCGCCGGCACTCGGCAACAGCGCGTTAAGGCTTTGTGCAACCCAGCCCTGTTCGCGCAGGATGATCAGCCACGCGTAGTTGCGGATCAGCAGGTTGGTCCAGAACGGAATGGTGATGAGCAAGACCATCAAGTTGCGGCGGCGCGGGGTCAGGCTCGACATCCACAACGCCACCGGAAACCCGAACAGAAAACACAGCGCGGTGGTGCCGCCGGCCTGTAAGACCGAGCGCAACAAGGCTTGGGCGTAGACCCAGTTCAATTCCAGTTCGCCGTCGAAACCTTCCTGGAAAAACAGCTGCACATAGCTTTGCAATTGCCATTGCGCTTGCCAGTCGACGCCGCCGTAAGTATTGCGCGGCAGCAGGCTGATGTAGCCCATGATTCCCAGTGGAATGGCGATCAGGGCGAGCAGGGTCAACACCACCGGGCTGAGCAACAGCGCACGGTTGAGGGCAGGGGAAGTGCTGCTGACGCTCATCTCAGGCCTCCATCAACAGGCAGGCGTGCGGTGGCAGGTGCACGGCGACGCGTTCGCCGACCGCACGGCTCTGGTTCAGGCCTTCGTTGTTTTCGCGCAGCATGACTTTGATGTCATTGTTCAAACGGCACTGGTACAGGGTGGCGGTGCCGACATAGAGCACCGCTTCGATCACCCCGCGCAGGTGATGCGGCTGGCTGGCATCGACCAGCTGCGAACGCTCCGGGCGAAACGCCAGTTGCACGCTGCTGCCGGCAAAGCTTTGTTGCTGACAAGGAATTTCAATCGGCATGCCGTTGGGCACGAAGAGCTTTTCGTTGTGCTCGCCGTGTTTGAGTTGGCCGGGGAGGAAGTTGATGTCGCCGATAAACTGCGCGACAAACCGGTGTTTAGGATGTTCGTAGATATCGGTCGGCGTACCGATCTGCAGGATCTTGCCGGCCGACATCACCGCGATGCGGTCGGACAGGGTCAGCGCTTCTTCCTGATCGTGGGTGACGAAGATGAAGGTGATCCCGGCTTCTTTCTGCACGCGCTTGAGTTCAACCTGCATTTCCTTGCGCAGCTTGAGGTCGAGCGCCGACAGCGGTTCATCCAGCAACAGCACTTTCGGTTTCGGCGCCAAGGCCCGGGCCAGAGCCACGCGTTGCTGTTGGCCGCCTGACAATTCAGCCGGTTTGCGTCCGGCCAAGTGCTCCATTTGCACTAGCGCGAGCATCTCGTTGACGCGATCCGGGATCAACTTGCGATCAAGACCCTGCATCTCGAGGCCGAAGGCGATATTCTGCGCGACACTCATGTGCGGAAACAGCGCGTAACTCTGGAACACCGTGTTGACCCGACGCTTGAACGGCGGCAGGTGATTGACCGTCTCGCCGGCCAGACGAATCTCGCCTTCACTGACGTGTTCGAAGCCGGCGATGGTGCGCAGCAAGGTGGTTTTGCCGCAACCCGAGGGGCCGAGCAGGGTGAAGAATTCGTTGTCGGCGATGTTCACCGAGACATTGTCGAGGGCCGGCGCGAGGCCTGGATCGTCGGAATATCGTTTGGAGACGTTGCGCACTTCAATTGCTATTGGTTGACCCATAATGGTGCAATCCTCTATTTATTGTATGCAATATCTGAATGCAATTTAGAAATACCCGGATTAATCTGCGGGTGCAACCCCCTTTTTCCATGGCCAGGCATCGCCAGGGGCGGGTTGCCCGACGCTAAAGGAGTGTTCGAATGACCGAGAAGAAACTGGAAACCACGGTCGACCGCGTCTACCAAGGGGTTTACGAGGCGATCAGCAAGCGTTCGTTACGCCCGGGGATGAAACTGGGTGAGGCCTCGCTGGCCGAATTATTTAATGTCAGCCGCACGTCGGTGCGCGCCGCATTGAAGCAATTGGAGGCCGATGGACTGGTCACCACCGAGCCCAATAAAGGTGCATCGGTGTCGCTGCCGAGCAACGAAGAAATCCGTTCGCTGTTCGAAACCCGGCGGCTGATCGAGATCGGCATCGTCACTGAATTGTGCCGACGCAAGGACACGGCGGCGATGCAGGACCTGCGTGAACATTTGCTGCTGGAAGACGAAGCCCACGCCGCCGGTGACCACGAACGGCTGATTCATCTGCTCGGCGAGTTCCACATCAAACTGGCGCGCAGCCTGAATAATCCGGTGCTGCTCGACTGGTTCCAGAAGCTGATTTCCCGCGCGTCGCTGTATGCCGCCGCGCTGGACGATGACAGTCACGAGGTGTGCCGCGATGACGAACACCTGCGCCTGATCGAATACATCGAGGCCGGCAATCAGAGCGCCGCCATCGAACTGACCTGCATGCATTTGAACGGCATCGAGAAGGCCATTCTCGACGTCGCCGCGAAGATGAAAACTGGCTACCATCCGCTCAAGCACTTGATCGGGGTCTAGGCCCCGAACGGCGATGAAATCGGCTATACCTCTAATGAAACCAATGCGACGCAAGACACTCGAAACAGTCGGGCGTCGCGTCGTCATGGCGTCGCGATTTACCGGGCAACCACCACAGGACACTGAGTCAGTCGATGCAGTTTTTATCCGATAGCCATGGTTGTGACGGCTGGAAAGGCGAGATGGCCGGGCGTATCAAAGCGTTCGACTGGCGCCATACCGAATTGGGCCCGCTGGAGAGCTGGCCGGCCAGCTTGTGCAGCGCCGTGCAACTGATGCTGGCCTCGCCGCTGCCGATGGTCATGCTCTGGGGCCGTGCCGGCTACATGATCTACAACGACGCCTATTCGATATTCGCCGGCGGTCGCCATCCGTATCTGCTCGGTGTGCCGGTGGAGCTGGGTTGGCCGGAAGTCGCCGATTTCAACCGGCACGTGGTCGATACCTGCCTGGCCGGTGGCACCTTGTCGTTTCGCAATAAAGAGTTGGTGCTGTTGCGCGATGGCGTCCCCGAAGATGTCTGGATGGATCTGTATTACAGCCCGGTGGCCAATGATGACGGCAAGCCGGCCGGGGTAATGGCGATGGTGGTGGAAACCACCGAGTTCATGCACTCCGAACGCCGGCGTCAGGAAGCTGAACGTGCTTACCGCGCCGACAATGAACGGGTGCGTCTGGCGTTGAATGCCGGGGCCTTGCTCGGCTCGTTTGTATGGGACGTGAAAAACAACATCTTGTCGGCAGACGAGCGTTTCGCCCGCACCTTCTCTTATCCGCCGGATCAGGACCTGAGCAACCTGCCCCAGAGCATCGCCGAGTCGCGCATTCATCCCGATGATGCTGCCTGGGTGCAGGAGCGGGTCGTCCACTCCGTGCAGACCGGCGAACCCTATAACGCTGAATACCGGGTGTTGCGCAGCGACGGCAGTTATCTGTGGGTATTGGCCAGCGGCGGTTGCGAATTTGACGAACATGGCGCGCCGTCGCGCTTTCCCGGCGTGTTGATCGACATCCATGAACGCAAGATCGCCGAAGAATCCCTGCTCAAATTTACCCGCAACCTCGAACAGCGCGTGGGCGAAGAGGTCGAGGCGCGGCTGGCGGCTGAAGAACAGTTGCGCCAGTCGCAAAAGCTCGAAGCCATTGGCGGTCTCACCGGTGGCGTGGCTCACGACTTCAATAATCTGCTGCAAGTGATCGCCGGCAATCTGCATCTGCTCGCGCGTCACGAACCGAATAACGCCAATGTGCAGCGCCGGGTCAGCGCCTCGCTGGCGGCGGTCGAGCGCGGTGCCAAGCTGTCCTCGCAATTGCTCGCGTTTGCCCGGCGCCAGCCGTTGACGCCGGCGGTGTGCAACCCGCAGCAGATTTTCGAAGGCTTAGGCGAATTACTCCAGCGCGCGCTGGGCGAAACCATTCAGATCGACGTGCAGTTGCCGCAAAAGCCATGGCACATCAACGTCGACCGCAACCAGTTGGAAAACGCCATTCTCAACCTGGCGATCAACGCCCGTGACGCGATGAAGGGCGAGGGCACCATCGTGCTCAGCGCTGCCAACGTGCGACTCGACCGCGAGTTTTGTGCCGGTAAAGGCATCGTTCCCGGCGAGTTTGTCCGCGTCGCCGTCAGTGACAGCGGCGCCGGCATCGCGCCAGAAATTCTTGAGCAAGTGTTCGAACCGTTTTTCACCACCAAGGCTGATGGCCAGGGCACCGGGTTGGGCCTGAGCATGGTGTTCGGCTTCGTCAAACAGAGCGGCGGGCATGTCGACATTGCCAGTGACGTCGGCGCGGGCACGCGGGTGCAGTTGTACTTCCCGCGCAGCCTGCGCCCGATCCTTGATGAATCGCCCAATCTGCAACGGCAGCAGAGTGGCGGCCACGAGACGATTCTGGTGGTCGAAGACAACGACGCGGTGCGCGCTTCGGCGGTCGAATTGTTGCGCGAGGAGGGCTATCGCGTGTTGACCGCCGGCCACGGCGATGCGGCCATGCAAATGCTGCTGGAAGGCACCGAAGTCGACCTGATCTTCACCGACGTGGTCATGCCGGGGCTGATCAAAAGCTCCGACCTGTTCGCCTGGGCCAAGGTGCAGACGCCGCCGGTGGCGGTGCTGTTCACCTCCGGTCACACCCGCGACATCATCTCGCGCAATCACCAGTTGAGCCCCGACACCCATTTGCTCGGCAAACCGTACAGCCCCGAAGCCCTGTTGCAGATGATCCGGGTGGTGATCGGCAACTGAGCGCTGAACATTCCTTTACCAAGGCAGGTCGATGACTTCCAAACGCACCTCCAAAGCGCCCGCCGGCATGGTCCGGGTGCGCGGCGCCCGTGAACACAACCTGAAAAACGTCGACGTCGACATCCCCCGCGACGCGCTGGTGGTGTTCACCGGCGTGTCCGGTTCGGGCAAATCTTCGTTGGCCTTCTCGACCTTGTATGCCGAAGCCCAACGCCGTTACTTCGAATCGGTGGCGCCGTACGCGCGACGGCTGATCGATCAGGTTGGCGTGCCGGATGTCGATTCCATCGAAGGCCTGCCGCCGGCCGTGGCCCTGCAACAGCAACGCGGCACACCGAGCACGCGCTCGTCGGTGGGCAGCGTCACCACGTTGTCGAGCCTGATCCGCATGCTCTATTCCCGCGCCGGCAGTTATCCGCCGGGCCAACCGATGTTGTACGCCGAGGACTTTTCGCCGAACACGCCGCAGGGCGCGTGCCCCGAGTGTCATGGCCTGGGCCGGGTGTATGAAGTCACCGAGGCGCTGATGGTGCCCGATCCGAACCTGACCATCCGCCAGCGCGCGGTGGCGTCCTGGCCGTTGGCCTGGCAGGGCCAGAACCTGCGCGACATCCTCGTGACCATGGGCATCGATGTCGACATCCCGTGGAAAAAGCTGCCGAAAAAACAGCGCGACTGGATACTCTTCACCGAAGAAACCCCGACCGTGCCGGTGTACGCCGGGCTGACCCCGGAAGAAACCCGCGTCGCCCTCAAACGCAAGATGGAGCCGAGTTATCAGGGCACTTTCACCGGCGCCAGGCGCTACGTCCTGCACACCTTTACCCATTCGCAAAGTGCGCTGATGAAGAAGCGTGTGTCGCAGTTCATGCTCGGCAGTCCTTGCCCGTTGTGTGACGGCAAGCGCCTGAAGCGTGAGGCATTGTCGGTGACGTTTGCCGGGTATGACATCGGTGAGCTGTCGCAGATGCCTTTGCTGCAACTGGCCGAAGTATTGCGGCCGGTGGCGGCGGCCAGTTATCTGCAGCAGGCCGAAGCAAGCGGTGAGACCTTGAGCCACGCGCAAACCCGTGAGGCCCGCCAGCAACGCGTGGCCCATGGCGCCAGCGGCCACGGCAGCGCGCCCGATGTGCGACACACGCCCAACCTGTCATTGGAAAAACGCCTGGCGGCGCAGCGCATTGCCGAGGATCTGCTGGAGCGGGTCAGCACCCTGACCGATCTGGGCCTCGGTTATCTGGCGCTGGAGCGCAGCACGCCGACGCTGTCGTCCGGGGAGTTGCAGCGCTTGCGGCTGGCAACGCAACTGGGTTCGCAATTGTTCGGGGTGATCTACGTGCTCGACGAGCCCTCTGCCGGTTTGCATCCGGCCGATGGCGAGGCGTTGTTCGAGGCGTTGCAGCGCTTGAAGGCTGACGGCAACACGCTGTTTGTAGTCGAGCACGACCTGGAAACCATGCGCCGTGCCGACTGGCTGATCGACGTCGGTCCGGCGGCGGGCGAGCAGGGTGGGCAGGTGCTGTACAGCGGCCCGCCCGCCGGTCTGGCCGAGGTCGAAGCGTCGCAGACTCGCGCCTACCTGTTTGCTGAAGCACAGCGCCAGATACGCACGCCGCGCCAACCGTCAGGGTGGCTGAAGCTCGACGGCATCACCCGCAACAACTTGAACAACCTCAGTGCCGAATTTCCGCTGGGCTGCTTTACCTCGGTCACCGGCGTGTCCGGTTCCGGCAAGTCGAGCCTGGTCAGTCAGGCCTTGCTGGAACTGGTCGGCGCGCAGTTGGGACGTACCACGGTGGACAGCGAGCCGGAAGAACTCAGCCTCGAAGACGACGCGCCGCAGGTCAGCAGTGGCCAGGTCACGTCGGGGCTGGAGTCGATCAAGCGACTGGTGCAGGTCGACCAGAAACCTATCGGCCGCACACCGCGTTCCAATCTGGCGACCTACACCGGGTTGTTCGATAACGTGCGCAAGCTCTACGCCGCGACCGACGCTGCACGGGCGGCGGGTTATGACGCCGGACAGTTTTCCTTCAACGTCGCCAAGGGCCGTTGCGCCACGTGCGAAGGCGAAGGGTTTGTCAGTGTCGAGTTGTTGTTCATGCCCAGCGTCTATGCGCCGTGCCCGACTTGTCAGGGTGCGCGGTACAACCCGCAGACCCTGGCAATTCTCTGGGAGGGATTGAGCATCGCCCAAGTGCTGCAATTGACCGTCGATGAAGCGGTGACGGTGTTTGCCGAGCAAGCGGGGATTCGCCGTTCACTGGAAGTGCTGCGCGATATTGGCCTGGGTTATCTGCGTCTGGGTCAGCCGGCCACGGAGTTGTCCGGGGGCGAAGCACAGCGGATCAAACTGGCCACCGAGTTGCAGCGCAACCAGCGCGGCGCGACCTTGTATGTGCTGGATGAACCAACCACCGGGCTGCATCCGCGTGATGTCGACCGGTTGCTGGAGCAACTGGACACACTGGTGACAGCGGGGCACACGGTGATTGTCGTCGAGCACGAAATGCGCGTAGTGGCGCAGAGTGACTGGGTGATCGATATCGGGCCGGGGGCGGGGGATCAGGGCGGCAGGATTGTTGCCGCCGGCACACCGCAGAAAGTGGCGGCGAGCAAGAAGAGCAAGACTGCGCCATTTTTGGCCCGGGCCTTGAGCCGGTAGGGGTGTTGGCAGGGCTGACGCCTAAGCGAGCATAGCGAATCCCGCGTGCACGCCAAATCCTGTAGGAGTGAGCCTGCTCGCGATAGCGGAGTATCAGCCATAGATGAATTGGCTGACCTGACGCCATCGCGAGCAGGCTCACTCCTACAGTGGATCTGTGTACGACATTAATCCCTGTGGGAGCTGCGGTCAGGCACCATCAAGGGTGCGGCGGACCTTGTCGAGCAGCTCGCTGATCTGAAACGGCTTGACCAGCATGTCCATGCCGCTGCCCAGAAACACCTGGCGGTTGATCGCTGTCTCGGCATACCCGGTCATGAACAGAATCGGCAAGCCTTCGCGCCAGCCCCTCGCAACATCCGCCAATTCCCGTCCGCTCATGCGCGGCAGGCCAACGTCGGTCAACAGCAGGTTGATCGACGCATCATTCTGCAAGCGCTCCAGCGCTGTTTCGATCTCCGCTGCCTGGGTGCAGCGATAACCGGCGTCCTCCAGCACTTCAGTGACAAACATGCGCACCGATGGCATGTCTTCGACAATCAACACATGCTCGCCGCTGCCTTGCGGATCGACCACGGGCGCCGGGATATCGACGCCTGTCGGATCGGTGGTGGCCGGCAACATGATCGTCACTTCGGTACCGCGCCGGGCGACGCTGCGGATGTGCGCGTCGCCGCCCGATTGCCGGGCAAAACCGTAGATCGTCGACAGCCCCAGCCCCGTGCCCTGGCCCAACGGTTTGGTGGTGAAAAACGGATCGAAGACCTTGTCGATGACGTTGTGCTCGATCCCTGTGCCGTCGTCACGCACTGACAGCGCCACGTAAGCGCCATCGGCCAGATTCGGGTCACCGTGAGAGTACGCGGCATAAGTGTTGACCCAGATATTGCCGCCTGCCGGCAGCGCATCACGGGCGTTGATCACCAGATTCAGCACCGCGCTTTCCAGTTGCACCGGGTCGACCAAAGCAATGGCCGGTTTGCTGGTCAATTCAAGTTTGAGGCTGATCCGCTCACCGATGGTGCGCACCAGCAATTCTTCCAGCGAGCGTACTTGGTCGTTGATGTCCACCGGCCGCGTATCCAGCGGCTGTTGGCGGGCAAAGGCGAGTAAACGATGGGTCAGGGACGCGGCGCTCATCGCCGAATTCAACGCCGCTTCGCTATAGAACTGCACCTTGTCCAGGCGCTCATCGGCGACGCGTTTCTGGATCAACTCCAGGCTGGTGATGATCCCGGTCAGCAGGTTGTTGAAGTCGTGGGCGATCCCGCCAGTGAGCTTGCCCAGCGCATCCATTTTCTGCACTTGCAGCAACTGCGCCTCGGCGCGCACGCGCTCGGCGACCTCTTTGGCCAGTTGCGTGGTGGTGTCGTCCAGACGCGCCAGATGCGAGCGTTCGCGATGGCGATGTTCGGTGACGTCTTCGACAAATACCAGGCTCAACTCGGGCGTGCGGTACGGCGAAATCTGCCACTCGGTCTCGCGGATCTCACCCTGCACGCGCATGTTCAGCGTGCCTTTCCAGCGTTCGCCATCGACCAGGCGCAAGCGCAGTTCATTGAGGATTGCGCTTTGATCCTCGGCGAAGCATTCACGCAGGGTTTGCGGGGCCTGATTGTCGAGAATCAGTTGTGCGAAAGCGTGGTTGCACTCATGCACCTTGAGGCTGGCATCCAGCACCGCAATCGGCGCGGACACATTGACGAAAATTTCGCGGAATCGCGCTTCACTTTCGCGCAGGGCATTTTCCGTGTCGCGCACCCGTAACAGCGTGCGCAGGGTGGCCAGCAGCACGTCCGGGTCAACCGGGTGAATCAGGTAGGCGTCGGCACCGGCGTCGAGACCGGTGATGATGTCGCCGGTCTGGATCGACGCGGCGGACACATGGATGACAGGCAGCAGCGCGGTGCGCGTATCCGCGCGCAGAATGCGCACGATGTCGAAGCCGCTCATGTCCGGCAGATTGACATCGAGGATCAAAGCGTCGAGCACTTCGCTGTCAATCAGCGCCAGCCCCTCGCCGCCAGTGCCGGCCTCCAGCACCTCGTAACCATGCCGCTCCAGCCGTCGGCGCAGGGCATAGCGGGTGGCGACATTGTCGTCGACGACCAACAGGCGGATGTCACGTTTCATCGACGTTCTCCAGAGCGATCGCCAGCGGAATGACCACGAAGAAGGTCGAGCCGACCCCCGGCGTGCTTTCCAGCCCGACTTCACCGCCGAGCAGGGCCGCGAAGCGTTTGCACAGCGACAGACCCAGCCCGGTGCCGCGCAGACGTTTCTGCAACGGCGAGTCGACCTGGGAAAAGTCCTCGAACAATGCACCATGCAGCTCGGGTGCGATACCGATTCCGGTGTCGCTGACGGCAAAACGCACCTTGTCCACGCCTTCGAGGCGCGCAGACACCCGCACTTCGCCACGGGTGGTGAACTTCAGCGAATTGGAAATGAAGTTGCGCAGGATCTGCGCGAGTTTCTTGTCGTCGGTGTACAGGCGCGGCAAGCCGCTCGGTTCTTCGAAAATCAAATCGACCGCAGTGGCATCGACAATCGGCCGGAACATTCCGCGCAGGGCGGAGAACAGGTCGAACATGTCGAACCAGGCCGGGGAAATGGTGATGCGCCCGGCCTCGATCTTGGCCAGATCGAGCAGGTCATCGACCATGTCACTGAGTTCGCGCGCGGCCGTGCTGACGAACGCCACCTGTTTGTGCTGCTCGGGGCTGAGCGGGCCGTCGAGTTCATCGGCGAGCAGGCTGTTGATGCTCAGGATCGAACCCAGGGGTGTGCGGAACTCATGGCTCATGTACGACAGGAAACGGCTCTTCAGATCCGAGGCCTGGCGCAGTTCTTCAGCCTGTATGTCGAGTTCGGCGTACAGGGCCAGCACGCCCTGATTGGTTTCATCGAGTTCTTCGCGCAGGGCCGCCGTTTCGCTCTGCAACTGCGCAATCAGCGCAGCCTGCTCGGCACTGCTCAGAATGGGCGACTCAGCCATGGGCGGCCTCCAGGGCAACGACCAGCACCGTTACATCGTCGCGCCCGCGACTGAAGTCGCGGTGCAGGACGCCGGCTATCACGGCAGGGTGGCGGTGCACCAGACCGGGGTAGTCTTGAAGATTCCAACGGGACTGCAAGCCGTCGCTGTACATGATCAATAGATTTCCGTTCACGTGAGCATAGTCAAAGGGGCGGGCTTTCCGGTATTGCACGCCGACAATGCCCGGGTGCGAGGCCAGTCCGCGGGATTTGTCGGCGCTGATCAGGCTGGCGCCGATGTTGCCGACGCCGGCAAAGGTCAGGCTGTCGCGCCTGCCGTCGAACTGCATGAACGCAACGGCGCCACCGCGAGTGCCGATCATGTCCCGATGCAGGTCTTCCATCAACATCACCGGTTCGGCGAACGGCGTCAGGGCAAAGGCCTGCGCCCCCGCGCGACCGGCGCGTTCGGCTTCCTCGCCATGCCCGAGGCCGTCGATCACCAGTGCGCTGACGCTGGCGCCTTCATACGCCAGGTGCCAGACATCACCACACGCCGGATCGTCGTGCAACGAATGCTGACTGACGCCATAGCGGATATCCGGCTCGCGGTCGCTGCGTGGGTAAAGTCGTGCCAGCAATACCGCGCCACGCGCGTCGGCATAGACATCGAACACCTCGGTCTGCCGCGATACCGCGCCGAGGCCGATCCCCTGGGTGCCGCCCGTGGAGAATCCATCGGCCAGGCAGGCCTCCAGATCAAAGCCCTGAGCGCGATCCACCGCGAGCATTTCGATGCCGAAACCCGTGGGCCGGGGTAATACGCGAAGATGCAGTGCGCCGTGAGCGGCATGCTTGAGCACATTGCTCGCCAGTTCAGTGGCAACCAAAGCGACGCGCCCGGCATCGCGCTCATCAAAGCCATGCTGTTCAGCGAGTTGCTGCGCGGTGCGCCGGGCATGACCGATCTGACTGCTGTCTTCGATGGGCAGAACCTGGGTCAATGCCCCCACGATATTCATGTCCATCGGGTGATCGTTATGCGTGTGCCTTTGCCGGGCTCGGTGTCGAGTTCGAACTCTTCGACCAGCCGTTTCGCGCCGGTCAGGCCCAGCCCCATGCCGGTACCGGACGTCCAGCCGTCGGTCATCGCCAGTTTGATATCGGCAATACCCGGACCTTCATCGCGAAACGTCAGACGCAGACCGACCTTGTGATCCTCATCGAGAATTTGCCAGTCCATGTCGCCGCCGCCCCCGTAAACCATGGTGTTGCGGGCCAGTTCGCTGACCGCCGTGACCATTTTCGTCAGGTCGATCAGACGCATGCCGCATTCGGTGGCCAGTTTGCGTGCTGTCTGGCGCGCGAGCACGACATCCTGTTCGATGTGGATGGGTTGAGTACCGCTGCTGCGTACGGTCATTGCCGGTCTACTCGTTCCTGCAGCAGCTTCATCCCGCGCTCGACGTTCAATGCCGTGCTGACACCGGGCAGGGTCAGGCCGAGTTCGACCAGGGTGATCGCCACCGCCGGCTGCATGCCGACCAGCATGGTTTCGGCGTCCATGATTTTCGACAGGCCGGAGATCGTGCTGATCATCCGGCCAATGAACGAGTCGACCATGTCCAGCGCCGAGATATCGATCAGCACGCCCCGTGCCGAGGTGTTGCTGATGCGCTCGGACAAGTCGTCCTGCAAGGTGAGGGCGAGCTGGTCATGCATGTCGACCTGGATGGTCACCAGCAGGAACTTGCCCATCTGGAGAATCGGGATACGTTCCATGCTTATACCGTCTTGACGAGGCTGACACCCAGACGGGTCAAGGCCAGTTTCAGCGCATCGGCCAGATTGGCCTTGGTCACCACGCCTTGCAGGTCGAGGCCGAGGTGGACGATGGTCTGGGCAATCTGCGGACGCACACCGCTGATGATGCAGTCGGCGCCCATCAGGCGGATCGCGGTCACGGTTTTCAACAGGTGCTGGGCGACCAGGGTATCGACGGTCGGCACGCCGGTGATGTCGATGATGGCGATTTCCGAACCCGTGTCGACGATGCGTTGCAGCAGCGACTCCATCACCACTTGCGTGCGCTGGGAGTCGAGGGTGCCGATCATTGGCAGGGCGAGCACGCCGTCCCACAGCTTGACCACCGGAGTGGAGAGTTCGAGCAGTTCTTCCTGTTGACGCTTGATCACCGCCTCGCGGGATTTCTGGAAGGTGCGGATGGTGTGCATGCCGAACGCGTCGAGCAGTTCGGAGACTTCCCAAAGTTGCTCGGCGAGCAGCGCAGGCTGGTCGTTGTAATGGCTCTGCAGCAGGTTAAACAACGGCCCTTTGAGGGCGAAGATGAAACTGGCGGTCTGTTGCGAATCCTGGCCGAGCAGGGCGCGGCTGTGGGACAGCTTGTCGAGAAACTGACGCGTCGCTTCCCAGCCAGGTGCATTGATGTTGGTGCCGTTGTCGCTTTCCAGGCCGTTGACCACCAGCTGCAGAAATTCGCCGGTTTGCTGCTGAAGGTCGTGGTCTTTCAGATTGCGCGTGGCGCCGCTGGTTTGAAGTCCGTTGATCCACTCACTCAGCAGTTGCGCTTGTTTGTTTTTCATCGCATCGAGTGTGCTGTTCTGCAGTGCTGCCATGTGCCTGTTGCTCCGTCGCGAATGGGGGGGCGGTCGTGAAAATGATCGCCGCGAAATGATCGACATTTGCCGTTCGAAATAGTTGTTCGCTCCTGCACGTATTTTTTTGATCCGGTGCGAGCAGCGTCCCGATAACTCTAGTATGCGTGAAGGCGAGCGGCGATGTTTTGAACGTTGGCGCGGGGCAGGCTTCGAATCTTTAACACCCGGCGGATGTGCGTCGGGGGTGTTTGACCAACGAGGTGGCCATGAACGAGCAAACGAAGCAGAGCCAATCTGGCGAACCGATCAACCGCAATGATCCGGCAATCGACCCGCAGGTGCCGGGGCAGCCGGCGCCGACGCAGCAGCAGGGCGAAAAAGAGCAGGCGCAGAGTGCCGACCCCGCGGTGGATCAGAAGCAAAAACATACCGACAACGACAATGAGTTCAGCCCGGGCTTTAAACCGACACCGGATCGGGCGGGGCCGGGTGAGGAGACCGATGCTGATATTGATACCGATGGCGGTTGATTTTGGCGGATATGACAAGGCCGCATCTATTGGATGCGGCCTTTTTTTTTGCTTGAGTCTGGTGGTGTGGCTGACATCGATCCCCCTCACCCCAACCCTCTCCCCCAGGGGGGGCGAGGGGGAAAGGGAGCCGATCTCGGTGCCTTTCAAAAATCAGGTTCAACTCGAGGTTTCAGGTCGGTGTAACTCGAACATCCAACTCGGCCGGCTTCCTCTCCCTCCTCCAAAGGGCGAGGGGAAAGGGAGCCGATTGGGGGATGTTCAAAACCGGAGTTCCACTGCAGAACTTCAGTTCGAAGCCGAAATTTCAGGTCGGTGTAACTAGGACATCCAACTCGGTCGGCTCCCTCTCCCTCCGGGAGAGGGCTGGGGTGAGGGTAAGGCTTTTTACTTGCTCGGATGCTTGGCCTGCAGTTCTTTCGCTGCCGCCAGATGTTTCTCCAGCGCCGGCAGCATTTTCTGCGCAAACGCCTTCAATTCAGGGGCGCCTTTTACCTTGTCATCCGTCACGGTATTGGCTTCTTTCTTGAACAGTTCGATGGTCTCTTCGTGCGCCTTCACCTGATTGTTGGCGTAAGCGGCGTCAAAGGATTCATCGCGCATGTCGAGAATTTTTTCCTTGGCCTGTTTGACCAGGGTCGTGGTGTCCGGGACTTTAATGTCGTTGGCCTTGGCAATGCTCGCCAGTTCGTCATTGGCCTTGCCGTGATCGGTGATCATCATGTTGGCGAACGTCTTGATGTCAGCCGATTGGCTTTTTTCCAGAGCCAGACGGCTGGTTTCGATTTCGGCGATGCCACCTGCTGCGGCGTTATCGACGAAATTATTGTCAGTCGCAGCGAACGCGCTGCCCATGCCGCTGCTCAAAGCGACAGCCAGAACCAGATGACGCAGGTTGAATCCGTCCATAGGTGCATCTCCACGCAGTTTTTGTTGGTGTTAACCAATGGAGGCCATGCGGCGAATAAAGGTTTGATCGCATTTGCGACAGGGCGACGAACGGACACCGCTGGTCTGACAGGTGGTCGACAGAAGCGCCCAACCGAGGCCATTCTGATAACTGGCCAGCGCAATCGGTCGCGTTGGCCAGCCGATCAACTGACGGAGGTGTTCCATGCCGGTGACCCATGATCTGTTACAGGACTTGAAGCTTACGAAGGAAGAGATCCAGCAAAAACGCACCGCGGATCCACATCTGGACGCACTGATCAACAAGTATTCCCAGGCGGACGCCGACGTAGTCAAGGCCGAGACTGCCACCTCGGATGCTCCCAGCGACGACACACTGAAAAAACTCAAAGAAAAGCGCCTGCAAGTCAAAGACAGGATCGTCGAGCAGTTACAAGCGCGATCCTGACGCCCAGGTGATCCGCCGACCTACGGTTGCGGATTGACTGGAACGACAGCCACGACCGGCACCTCGAATGTTCAGAGTCTTCTTTTACCGACTCTTTACGAGGTGCCTTATGAACGATCCCAAATTCCCCAGTGAAGAGCAGGGCGCATTCGACCCCGTGCCCACGCATCCCGAACCCAACAGCCCGGCGCATACCACGGCCAATCCTGAAGAGCCGGACGAGGATCTGCCTGAGGACGAAGATCCGGACAAGTTCGACAAGTCCAGTAACTGACAGACCGTCTTCGCGAGCAAGCTCGCGCCCACAGTTGAAACGCATTCCCCTGTAGGAGTGAGCCTGCTCGCGATGGCGTCAGCCCCTTCACCACAAAACTTTCAGATTCACTTCAGGGCCGCATCCAACGGCATCCGCGCCATATTTGTGGCTTTCAACGAGCCGAAATACAACCACGGCCCATACTCGCGCACCGTAGTGATCGGCGAATAATTGCCACTGCTCGCGTCCTGCAGATTGGCGATCACCTTGCCCTCAAGATCCAGCCCCAAGACAAACCCGCGTTTCTCCACTGGCTTAGGCAAAACCGTCAATGCCCGCACGATCATCTTGCGCACGAATGGATGCCCGGCCGTGCCATCGAGCAAGGCATTGCGCGGCGCATACAACGCCACCCAAAACCGATTGCTGCCATTGAACGCCAGGTTGTCCGGCAGCCCCGGCAGGTTGTCGATGAACAGGTCGTGAGTGCCGGCTTTCGGCCCGGTCAGCCAATAACGGCTGATGCGGTAGGCGCCGGTTTCGTTGACCAGCACATAAGCGTCGTCCGGGCCGAGGGTCACGCCGTTGGCGAACTCCAGTTTGTCCAGCAGCACACTGGTTTTACCGCTCTGAAAGTCATAGCGCAGCAGACGTCCGTCGCCGCCGTGCTCGATGATCGCCTCGCCGTCGTGGCCATAGCCCCAACGGCTGGAAGCATCGCTGAAGTAGGCGTAATGCCCGGACTTGTCGATGGCCACGTCGTCGGTGAAACCAAATGTCAGGCCGTTGGCCGCCGTGGTCAGTGGGATCAACTGCCCCTGCGCATCAAGGGACAGCAAGCCCTTGACCCCATCGGCGATGACCAGCATGCCGTTCGGATGCCGGGCCAATCCGAGCGGTCGGCCACCGGTGTCGGCCAGCACTTTGCGCTGCTGGCCGTCGAGGCTGGTGCGAATCAGGCGACCGTCGTGCAGCCCGGTGATCAAGAAGTCACTCTCCAGTAGCAAGGCTTCCGGCCCTTCGATGTCGCTCGGCCCGACCTGCGCTGCGCCTATGAGTTTCTGGTTCTCGGCGAAGGTGCCCTCTGTCAGCGAGGGCGCCGGCGGCGGTTTCCAGGCGACGGGTTCGACTTTGGTGGGCATCAACAACAAGAACGCGATGACGATGAGGATCAGCAACAGCAGCAGATGTCGCAGCTTCACGCGCTGGCCCTCGTCGATGACAGGTATTGCGCGGCCATGTCGCGCAGCGCCAGCATCGACGCAGCGGATTCGCGCTCGATGCGCCGTTTGAGTAACAAGCGATTGGCGATGCGCATGCCCAGACCGTCGAAGCGATAGTCCAGTGTGCGCACAAATCGCGTACTGCTGCCTTCAGCGCTGCATTCATAGGTCAGCAACAGCGACAAGCCATGATCGCCTTGCGCTCGCGCACACCAGCGCCGACCGGGCAAATACTCGGTGACTTCCCAGCTCAAATGGCCTTCACGACCGCCGGCATGAATGTCCTCTTCAAAGTGCGCGCCGGCATGCAGCGGGCCGTGGGGACCGTCGATTTTCAGCGACGAGGGGTGCCACTCCGGCCAGCGACCGACGCTGGCGGCGTAGGCCAGCACGGCGATGGGGTCGCCAGCGATATCGATCGTGTGCTGCAGGCGGGTCATGGGCATTCTCGAATAGCTCAAAGGGGCGGTTTCCGGCTCCCAGTACAGGGTGCCGAACAGGTAGTCCATCAGCGGCAGGACGATGTTGAAGTTGCGCTCCTGCATGCGCTCGCGGCGGTGATGCAATTCGTGCAGACGGCGCATCTGGCGGATCCACGGCAGACGGGTCAGCGGGTTGCGCGGCGGCAAGTGTTCGCAGGCATGGAATATTTCGTAAGTCAGATAACCGAGGACCATGCAGCCGCCGAACAGTCCGGCGACGTTGGCGTTGGCTTGTGCGATCAGCCACCACAGCGGCAGGGTAATCACCAGGGTGTGCAGCACGATCAGCCACGCCGGGAACAGAATCACTCGCCAGTCACGCGCACTGTCGTAGGTCATGTGGCCGGGGGTGAAGAAGCTGTGATGATCGCCCGCATGCCGGGCGTAGAACATTTTTGCGAAGGCTTTTTTCTGGTGGCCGAGATGGCGATGGACCATGTACACGCCGAAATTGAACAACAGCAGGGTAAGCGGCACCGTCAGCCACTCCAGCGGACTGACCTGCTGCACGCGCCCCCAGAATGCTCCCATGGCCAGCACGCCGAACAACAGCACGAAGGCACCGTGCAGCCACGGGTTGTACAGCGGATGAATCGCCGCGCGGTAGCGGCTGCGAAATATCTCGGTGGTCTGCCTCACTGCGTCACCTGCGGGTATTGTTGTTATACCCGGCAGATTAGCCGATCCGGCCGTTTGTGCAGGCCGGACCTCGATGGCACATGCGCCATGCTCCGGTGTAATGCTGCCGATTCAGCTCAAGGGGTTCCAGCGTTGTGACCAGTCGTCATCGGTGCGGATCACTTCGCGCAGCAGGTCGAAGGCTTGCTGCAGCGTCGCCGAATCGCGATCGCGTGAGTAGACAAGGTAAGTCGGGTAGCCGAATTCCGGAGCTTTGGTCACGGCTTCCAGGGCGCCGCTTTCCAGATACGTGCGCACCACGCGGGTGCGGAAGTAGCCGCTGCCGCCGTGTTCGAGAATGTATTGCAGGGCCAGCGGGCCGAGGTTGAAACTCAGCGCCGCTTTGGCTTTTTCCGGCAGGGCGGCGTCATGCTGTCGGCGGAAGTCCGGGCCCCAGTCGATGTAGACGTAGGGATCGGGGCGATCGACCGCGCGCACCAGAATCAGTTTTTCTTCCAGCACTTGCTCGACCTGCAAGCCCGGCCAGTATTCCGGCTGATAGACCAGTGCGGCGTCGAGCACGCCGAGTTCCAGCTGGCGCAGCAGGTTTTCGCCGTCTCGGATCTCCATGCGCAGGGCATGCCCGGGAATTTTCTCGCGCAGCTCCGCCGCCCAACTGAGCATCAACGGGTTGCACAGGCTGACCTCGCCGCCGATGTGCAGCACGTTGTGATAACCCTCGGGCAGCGGCAGGTCGCGGCGGGCGGCCTCCCAGGTCTGCACCAGTTGATTGGCGTAGACCACAAAGGCCTCGCCATTGGGCGTCAGTTTCGCCCCGGCGCGGTTGCGCACGAACAGCGTGCTGCCCAGCTGACTTTCGAGTTTCTGCACCCGGGCGGTGATCGCCGTTTGCGTGACGAACAACTTCTGTGCGGCCGCGGCGAGGCTGCCATGACGGACGATTTCCAGAAAGGTGCGAGCGAGATCGATGTCCATGAGCGGGCCGGTGTTTGAGGTGGGCGCATTGTAAAGGCAAAAGCCCCTCACCCTAACCCTCTCCCAAAGGGAGAGGGGACTGATTGGGGGATATTGAAGAAATACACCGACTTGAACGATCAGCGTTGAATCCATAATCGACCCGATTTTTCAGGTCGATGCAGGGCGCCAGACACCTCGGTCGGTTCCCTCTCCCCTGGGAGAGGGCTAGGGTGAGGGGAAATGCAGTCACCGCCAAAATCAACTGGCCAACTCGGTCAAACGCCCCCGCGCCCACTCCTCGATCAACCGCGCCGGCGTGCCACACACCCTGCGCTTGTAGACAAAGTGTCGGCACTTCTCGGCAAATTGATTACGGTCGTAAAGCATGTCTTCCTGCATCTCTTGCAGCTCGGTGTCACGGCATTGGCGGATCAACACCTGATCAGTCCGCGCCTTGCGCTCGCGTACCGCCGCATAGGTCGAATCGCTCAACACGCCGTTGGCCCGTTGCAGCAACCACAGGGCAAACTCATCCGGGCAGCGCGGGCCGATTTCCTGAACCATACCCAGTTGCCACGCCTGCACCGCGCTTACCGGCAGGCAAGCCTGGGTCAATTGCTCCGCCATTGCCGGGCCGACGGCGCGGGGCAGGCTGTAAGTCCAGTATTCGGAGCCGTACAAACCCATGCTCTTGTAATGCGGATTGAGCACGACATCGGCGCGGGCAAACACAATGTCCGCCGCCAGTGCGAGCATCACGCCACCGGCGCCCGCGTTGCCGGTGACGCCGCTGACCACCAGTTGCCGGGCCGTCAGCAGTTCTTCGCAGACGTCATCGATTGCCTGAATATTCGCCCAGGCTTCGGCACCGGGATCTTGCGCGGCTTGAATCACGTTCAGATGCACGCCGTTGGAAAAACTGCCGCGCCCGCCCTTGATCAGCAACACCTGGGTATCACGGGACTTGGCCCAGCGCAGCGCGGCGACCATGCGCTGGCATTGCTCGGTGCTCATGGCGCCGTTGTAGAACTCGAAGGTCAGTTCGCCGACGTTGCCGGATTCGCGATAACGAAGCGGTTGATACGCTTCGTCACTGAACGGCTGCGTGGCAATCGACCAGTCCAGCACCGGCACATCGTCCAGTTGCCCGGCCAACAGGTGCCGCGCCGGTTGTTTGAAGGTTTCCTCGCCAGGTAGCGGTTTACGGCGCAGCGAACCAATCCACACACTTTGATCACCCGCCGCGACCAGCACCGCATCGTCATGCACCGCAAGAATCTCGCCGGGCATGCCGCTGCGCGCATCGAGGTGCGCGTCGTACACGTAATACTGACCGCCGGCCAGGCTCGCCAGCACGCCGGGCTGGCCGTCGGCGGCATCGATGCAGCGTTTGATGAAGCGTGCGCAGTCGTGCCAGCTGAAGCTGCGGTCGACCTGTTTCATGTTCGGTTGCAAGCGCCCGCGCACTTTCGCATCGGCATAGTCCAGGGCAACCGGCTCAAACCCTTCGATGAATTTCTCCACCACTTCGCGTATGCAACGAATCGCCGCGTCACTGACCCGGCCGTTGTACAGCTCGGATTTACGCAGGCCCGCTGGCAGGTTGAATTCGCAGGTGGCCCACACCGGGCCGGCGTCCATTTCCTCGACGGCTTGCAGCGCTGTGACGCCCCAGCTCGGTAGCTCATTGGTAATCGCCCAGTCGAGGGCACTGGCGCCGCGATCGCCGACGATGCCGGGATGAATGATCACCACCGGACGCTGGGCATTGCTCCACAGCGCCTCGGGGACGCGGTCCTTGAGGAACGGGCAGATCACCAGATCGGCGCCGCTGTGTTCGATCTGCTCGCACACCGCCTGTTCATTGGTAAACAGCACAACGCTGGGCGAGTGTCCGGCCTCGCGCAGTTCCAGCCAGGCGCGTTGGGTCAGGCCGTTAAAGGCCGACGACAGCAGAATGATGTTGAGTGGTCGCATGCTTGCTCTTCCTTGAGTGGGATCAGCCGTGGGCTCTCGGTGAGCCGTCCCTGGCTTTCGATGGAGCCGCGAGATTAATCAGTGACTGCCCACACGCCAGTGATCGAGGTCAACGTTGTGTCAGCCAATGTTTCTGCGGCGACGAAGCGGCTTATGTTTAATGGTTTGCTTGTGCTGATTTTTTATTACTTCAAATGTCTTCGAGGCTATTGCACAGTCGCGCCTGATCAGAGCCGGACGATCCCGGCAGAACGATGGTTTTTCGCAGCGGGTGGGACCCGTTTCAGGGAGCAAGGCATGGGTGGGTACAACCCGCATTACCAGATCATCGGGCAGATGTTTCAAAAGGACTATCGCTGGCTCTGCGCTGCCGTTGGCCGCACGCTGGGTTGCCCGCACAGTGCGCAGGACATTGCCTCGGAAACCTTTTTGCGGGTATTGGCACTGCCGGACCCGGCGGCCATTCGCGAACCACGGGCACTGCTGACCACCATCGCCCGGCGGCTGGTGTACGAAGGCTGGCGCCGTCAGGACCTTGAACGCGCCTATCTGGAAAGCCTGGCGCTGGCGCCGGAGCCGGTGCATCCATCCCCGGAAGAACGCGCGCTGGTGATCGAAGCGCTGCTGGCAGTGGATCGCCTGCTCAATGGCCTGTCGGCCAAGGCCAAAGCGGCGTTTCTCTGCCACCAGCTCGACGGTTTGACCTACAGCGAGATCGGCGAGCAGCTCGGCGTGTCCACCAGCCGCGTGCAGCAATATATGGTCGAGGCGTTCAAGCGCTGCTATCAGGCGATGCAGGCATGAGGCCGGACGAGGCGGTGATCGACGAGGCAGCGCAATGGCTGGCGTTGTTGCAGTCGGGCGAGGCGGGCATGGCTGAGCGGGCAGCGTTTGAGGCCTGGCGGCTTGCCGATCCACGCCATCAACAGGTCATCGAGCAGATGGGCGGCGGCCTGAGCCTGCTGCGCAACCCGAACCTGCGCAGTGTGCCGCGCAGCAGTTTGCTGCACAGCCTCAATGCGCCGTCGAGCCGTCGACGCTTTATCAGCGGCAGTTTGAGTGTGCTCGGCATTGCGCTGCTGGCCGGGTTGCTCGGACGGCGCTACGGCTGGTTGCCGGAGGCGGGGGAGTTGGCGACCGGGACCAGTGAACGGCGTGACTTCACGCTCGCGGACGGCAGTACGCTGACCCTCAATGCGCGCAGTCGTGTGGTGCCTCTGTTCGATGTTCAGCAACGCTTGCTCGCGTTGCGCAGTGGCGAGTTGCTGGTCGACGTGGCGAAAGAGCCGGCGCGGCCCTTTGTGGTCGAGACGGAGCACGGTCGCATGCGTGCCCTGGGCACGAAGTTTCTCGTGCAATACAGCGAGGAGGCGACGCGATTGGTGATGCTCCACTCGCAGGTCGAAGTGCTCACCGCAAGTGGCGCGCGGCAAGTGGTGGCGGCCGGTGAGAGTCTGCTGTTTAACGGCGCCGGGCTGTTGTCGCTGGAGCGCAGCAACGGCCACGAAAGTGCCTGGGTGCAAGGTCGCCTGGAAGTGCGCGACCGGCCTTTGCGCGAGGTCATCGAGAGCCTGCGCCGCTACCGTCGCGGCATCCTCCACCTGAGTCCGCAAGTCGCGGATCTGCGCCTCAGCGGCCTCTATCCGCTCGACGACAGCGATCGCACGTTGCAACTGCTGGAACGCTCGCTGCCGATCCGCGTGACCTGGCACAACCCGTACTGGGTCAGCATTGACCCCCGCCCAGCCGCTACCTCAACTCTGTAGGAGCTGCCGCAGGCTGCGATCTTTTGATCTTGCCTTTGCTTGAGAAAAACCAAAGTCAAAAGATCGCAGCCTGCGGCAGCTCCTACGGGGCCTGGCGTTGAATGGGATGGCCCGGTTTCCGGTTATAGGGATATGACTTCTTGGCCTAATCGCGGCCCTATAAAAAGCGCCGGCCCGCTGCTCATTCCCTGCAGATGCCTCTAACAGGGAAACCCTTCGATGTTCTCATTCAAACAACAATTACCTCGATTGACCCTTGCCGCTGCGTTGGCACTGGGCCTCAGTCCACTGGTGGCGGTCGCTCAGGAACCTGCGGCGGCGGTGTTCACCTTCGACATCGGCACCGGGCCGCTCGACGAAGTGCTGCTGGACATCTCGCGGCAGAGCGGTGTGCCGATTTCCTTTAGTCAGGAACTGGTCCAGGGCAAACGCAGCGCTGCGGTGCGCGGAGCTTTGGGTGGCCGTCAGGCGGTGGAGAAGGCTCTGCTCGGCAGTGGTCTGCAAGTCGAGCAAAGCGCTCAGGGCCTGACCGTTCGCCAAGCCGATGCGCCGGCGAAAGTCACGGCCGTGGCACCGGTCACCAGCGCCGATTACCACATGGAAAAAGTCACCGTCACCGGTTCGCGCATTGCCCGTGCGCAGAGTGATGGCGCCACGCCGGTCAACGTCATCACCCACGAAGAAATGGAAGCGCGCGGCTATAAAAACGTCTACGACGCCTTGGCGACGCAAACGCAAAACACCGGGATGACCCAAGGCGAAGATTACGGCAATACCTGGCAACCAGCGGCTAGCGCACTCAACCTGCGCGGCCTCGGCCCGAACCATACGCTGGTGCTGATCAACGGCCGGCGCGTCGCCGATTATCCGACACCGTACGACGGCAAGGTCAACTTCACTAACCTGGCGAACATTCCGTCGGCGGTCATCGAACGCATCGAAATCCTCAGCAGCGGCGCCTCGGCGATTTACGGTTCGGATGCGATCGCAGGCGTGGTCAACATCATCCTCAAGGACAAGATCAATGGCGTCGACGTCAACCTCAAGGGCGGCACCAGCGAACGCGGCGGTGGCGACAATCAACGCTTGCAGATCAGTGGTGGCGGCAGTTGGGGGGATTTTGACGGCTTGTTCGGTCTGGAGTTGACCCACCGCGATCCCATCTGGGCCGACGACCGTGGCTTTATGCAAAACGGCCCGCTGGCGGATGTCGGTTACCGCCGCGACCTGAGCAACAGTCGATATCTGGGACCGGGTTGCGGCGCTTATCAGGGCACCTTCGACAACAAGCTGTTCAACAGTGGCGGGCGCTGCCGCACCGACCAGATGTACAACGATTACTGGACCGTGCAGACCCAGAAGGAAAACTACGACGGTTACAGCCGTGGCACCTGGCATTTCAGCGACAGCGGCCAGGTTTTCGCCGATTTGATGTACGGCCTCGACCACATCCAGAACAACACGCGTGGGCCGACCTTCACCTCGCCAGACTTCATCAACCAGAACAGCGGCAATCTGGAACGCTGGTATCGCCGTTTCGGTGAGGAAGAGATCGGCGGGCGCACCAGCAACAACAGCAAGTGGCGCGACACCTCGTGGACCGGCACCCTGGGTCTCTCCGACAAGATCGCCGACACCGGCTGGCGTTACGATCTGGCGGCCAATCGCTCGGAGTATCGCAGCGTCGGAACGACCCGCTACAGGCCGCTGTCATCGATTCAGGATTTCTACCTCGGCCCGCAGTTGGGTGTGAGCGGCGGTTATCCGGTGTTCGCCCCGGACGCCTCACGGCTCGACCGGCCACTGACGCCGCAGGAGTGGCAGCAGTTTCGCAGCAACCTGACCCAGAGCAGCAAGTCGGTATCGACCAGCTACAACGCTGCGGTCAACGGTGACCTGTTCGATCTGCCAGCCGGCCCCGTGGGCTTCGCCGGGGTGCTGGAGGCGGGCAAGCAGCAATACCGTGTCGACCCGGATGATGGCCTTAACGACGGCACGTTCTACGGCGTAAGCCCACAGCAAAGCTCCGGGGGCTCGCGCAAGCGTTATGCGGCGGGTGGCGAGTTCAGTATTCCGCTGACTGACACGATTCTGGCGACCGCCGCCGGGCGCTGGGATCAATACAAATTCAGCGGCCGCACCGAGCAGCAGAAAACCTACAACCTGGGGCTTGAGTGGCGCCCGGTGACGAGCCTGTTGTTGCGCGGCAGTTATGGCACCAGTTTCCGCGCGCCGGATCTGAACTACATCTATCAGGCCGACAGCAACGGCTACTCCCCGGCGCAGATCGATTATTACGGTTGCAGCCAGGGCGTGCCGGGCGCCTGTGATCGCGGGCAAGTCAATTACACCCAGAGCGGCACGGCGGACCTTGAGTCGGAACGCGGCAAATCGTGGACCTACGGATTTGTCTGGTCGCCCTCGCGCAACTTCGATCTCTCCACGGATTTCTGGCGGGTCGAGATCGACGATTTGCTAACCACCGTCGACGAAAACCGCTTGCTGCAGCAGGAAAACGAATGCCGCAACGGCACGCAGGACATCAACTCGGCCAATTGCCAATCGACCCTGGCGCGCATCGATCGCAACGCTGGCAATGCGGCGGTCGATCCGAACCAGTTGAACCGCGTGCGGATCAACGCGATCAACGCCGCCAGCGAGCGGGTCAGTGGTCTGGATTTCAAGAGCAATATCCGCTGGGGCGCCGGGCAGTACGGCGCGTTCAGTTCGGCGCTGGGCTACACCTTGGTGCTTTCGCATTACTACAAGGAATCGGAAGAAGCACCCACGCAAGACTGGCGCACTTCACGCACCAATCACGACTGGCGCAGCAAGGTCAACGCCAGCCTGACCTGGGATTACCAGAAAGCCACGGCGACGCTGATGGGCATTCGTTACGGTTCGGTCACCAACGGCGCGGAGGACGGGCGCCTGTCACCGTGGACGGTGTTCAACGCCAGTGCGCGTTACAAGCTCAATGACCGGGCGAGTGTCGGGCTGACCGTGAACAACGTGCTCAATCAGGTTAAACACGATGATTCGGCGGGGTGGCCGTATTACCCGACGGGCAACTATGACCCGTACGGGCGGCAGTGGTGGCTGGATGTGAGTTATCACTTCGGTGGCTGAAAGCATGAATCTTGCGTTTACGTCCTACGGAAAATGGCAGGTTTTGCGGCAAGCGGGGGATATTTCCGACGACTTTTTCAGGTTGGTCGTCGGAAGCGCGTTCTATAGCATCGGACCTGACATTGAAGTCGCTGAGCGGTTTGAACGCTCAGGCTCCCAGATCAAGGATCAATTATGCGTACCTCACACCTCGAGCATGAATCGCCTGCTTATTCCCATCGGTATGCCTGGCGCGATGACCGCGCCAGATGCCCCATGGAGGATGTCCCGATGCCCGCAGCAAAAACGCCCCGGCTTACTGGCCTGAAAAAGGTCGAAGGCAAACCTGTCGATTTACTCGTGCATGGCCAGAACATAGGCGACGATGCGCTGCTGATCGTCCACCTGACGGACGAGGGCTTTGAGCTGAGCGACGTGGTCAACATGCTTTCCACGTCCGAGCTGTACCAGCAAGGCGAGATGGTCAAACGTATCACCGGCAAGTCTGTCAGAACCGTGCGCCGGCTCATGAAGGAAGGCAAATCGATGCGCCTTGACCCGCAGCAGAGCGTCGTCGCCTATCAATATGCGTTGGTGCTGCAGATGGCTATTCGGGCATTCGGGCGTCAATCAAAGGCCGAGGCGTGGATGCAGCAGCCCACTCCCTACCTGAACGGTCGCGTGCCGTTGGAATTGACCCGACATCCACTGGGTTTCCAGATGGTGGAGCAATACCTGGGCCGGATCATTTATGGAGTACACCAATGAATCCCTTGCCTTGGGACGAGCGCTGGTATGCCTGGCGGCTGGATCCCGAAGTCTACGGATGCACCTGGGACAGCGGCATTGGTTCCGAGCTGAACGGAGGACGATGGAATGTACCCGGCCGGCGAGTGGTTTATGCATCCGTCGACCCGTCCTCGGCCATTCTGGAAGTGGCAGCCAATCACAGCTTCGATGTGCTGGACAGTGAACCCTATGTGCTGACGTGTTTCGAGGTCATCAGCGACGCAAAGGTCAGAATCGTACAGCCAGAAGAAGTGCCCAATCCCAACTGGTTGAGCCCGGCACCGCCTTCACCCAATCAGCAGCAGTTTGCCGACGCTTTATTGTCCGAGCATCCGTTTGTGCTGATTCCTTCGGCGGCCACCCGGCATTCGTGGAATCTGCTGGTGAGCTGCGAACTGGCAGAAGGGCAGTTCAAAATGGTCTCTCAGGAGCGGTTTGGACTGGATACCCGATTACTCAGGGAGATGGCACAGGCCTGATGTGCGCTTGGCATTTTTTGCATAACCTCATCACTCAACGGTCTAAATCGCCCTCTATAAATCTTCCTGTGTCACCGCACATCCCTGCATAAACCAAAACGCAGGGATGGCTGTTCATGATCCAGTTTTCACCCGTCAAATCACCTTTGAGCCTGGCCTTGCTGCTGGCAATCAACACGCTCCCGGCCATCGCCGCCGATAGCGCAACTGAACCGACCACCCAACTGCAGCGTGTCGAAGTCACGGGTACGGCAATCCGCCGGGTCGATGCAGAAACCGCGGTGCCGGTCACCATCCTGCGCGTCGAAGAATTGCGCGAGCAGGGCGTGACTACTACGGAAGAACTGGTCAGCCGGATATCCGCCAACCAGTCTTCGGTCGGCTCCGGGCGTTCGGTTGGGTCAAGCAGTGGCGGGGCTTCATATGCCGATCTGCGGGGCATAGGGCCGAACAAGACTCTGGTGTTGCTGAACGGCCGCCGTTTGAGCAACAACGCTACCAATGCGATCAACGGCTCGGGTGTCGACCTCAACACCATCCCGTTCGCCGCGATTGACCGCGTGGAAGTGCTGCGCGATGGCGCTTCGGCGTTGTACGGCACCGATGCGATTGGCGGGGTGATCAACTTCATCACCAAAACCAGCCTGACGGAAGGGCAGATCAGCACCAACTACGACACACCGACGCATTCCGGTGGCGGTGAAAGCCGCAACTTCAGCGGCAGTTGGGGCTTCGGCGATCTGCAGGATGATCGCTTCAACGTGTTCGGCGTGGTCAGCTATGACAAACAGCAACGCCTGGCCGCTGAAGACCGTGGTTACACCTACAACTATCAACCGAACCGCGGGCTCGATTACACCTCCGGCACCGCATCGCCGGCCAACTGGAGCCAAGGCAGTAACGCCACCAATCCCTTGGCCGGCTCCGGCTGCAACGCACCGGGATTGCTGGCGCGTAACGGTATCTGCCGGCAGAGCCTGTGGAATTACCTCGATCTGGTGCCGGAAACGGAGAAGACTTCGGCCTTCGCCAAAGCCACCGGCAAGCTGTCGGACGATCACAATGTCAGCCTCGAATATTTCTGGGCGCGTAACGAAAACCGCACACAGATCGGTCCTGGCACCTTGATGGGCAATCAGGTCAACCCCGGCACCGCATTCTATCCGGGCAACGGCATCACCCCCGGGCCGAACGGTTTTGCCCTCGACCCGACGCAACCGGTCGACGTGAACTGGCGCGAAACCGCCGTCGGCGCGCGCCAGCATGAGGACGACAACACCGGACAACGCTTGCTCTTGAGTTTTGACGGCACACTGGCGGGTTGGGATTACAACCTCGGTGCCTCGTACAACCAGAACAAAGTGGTCAATAGCATTCAGGACGGTTACGTCAACGACCGCGCCGTCAGCGCCGGTATTGCCAATGGCGTGATCAACCCGTTCGGCCCGCAGACGGCTGCCGGTTCGGCGCTGTTGGCGGCCAACGCGGTGGACGGTGATTACGCCACGGCGGTCGGGCGCGTGAAGGCTATCGACGGGCGCATCAGTCGTGAAATCGGCGACTGGTTCGGTGCCGGCCCTTCGGCATTGGCGCTCGGCGGCGAGTATCGCAAGGAAGATTTCCATCAGGATTTCGCCCAGTTTGCCGGCGATGTGCAAAGCCTCGGTGTCGATCCCAACGGCAGCGTGGCCGGGGATCGCAGCGTCTCGGCCGAATACGCCGAGGTCAACGTGCCGGTGCTCGACAGCCTCGAACTGTCCGCTGCCGTACGCCATGACAAGTACAGCGATTTTGGCAGCACCACCAATCCGAAGTACTCGTTCCGCTTCCAGCCGTTCAAGCAACTGGTAGTGCGCGGTGCCTACAGTGAAGGGTTCCGCGCGCCGTCTTTGTATGAGCTGTACAACCCGACCTTCACCAGTTTCACCAACGCCAACTACAACGATCCGCGCTTGTGCGCTGGCGGCAACCCGAGCAATGGCGGCATTGCCAACCGCGATTGCGCGCAGCAGTTCAATCGCATCAGCGGTGGCAATACTGACCTCAGCCCGGAAACGGCGCGCAACGTCACCCTCGGGTTCGTCTATCAGCCGTTTGAGCGCCTGAGCGCCGGGCTGGATTTCTGGTGGATCGACATTGCCAACCAGATTGCCGAATTCCCCGAGTCGGCGGTGTTCGAGAATCCCGAGCTGTACCCGGATCGCCTGGTCCGCAAGCCGGATGGCTCCATCGACCACATCGTCACCGGGCTGGCCAACCTCGGCAAGATCAAGACCAACGGCGTCGACGTCAGCTTCGATTACCGTCTGCCGAGCACCCCGTACGGCAACTTCGGCGTCGGCCTGCAAGGCACTTACGTCACCCGTTATGACTATCAGCAACAGCTCAAGGGCGACTACATCGACAAACTGGGCGATTTCCGTGGCGGTGATTTCGCTTCGGCGGGCGCCGTGGCGCGCTGGCGGCACAGCCTGACCGGCAGCTGGAACTACGGGCCGTTTGGCGCCGCACTGACCAACCGCTACACCAGCGGTTACCACGACTCTGATCGCGACACGCACGATTACGTGGGTTCGTACAACGTCTGGGACCTGGCCGGCACTTACACCTGGCGCAAGACCCTGAGCGTGACGCTCGGGGCGAAAAACCTGTTCGACCGCGAACCACCCTTCAGCAACCAGACCTACACATTCCAGAGCGGCTACGACCCGAAATATGGCGATCCGTTTGGGCGGACGCTGTACACGCGGGTCAGTTACAAGTTCTGAAAATGATCAGAGGTGGCGGGTTTTAGTCACCTATTGATCTAAAGCCCGCCCTATAAAAATCGCCGGCCTGTTGCACATCACAGGTAGGCAGCAGGATGTGTGGTGACTGTTCCGGCGTTATCGCGAGCAGGCTCACTCCTACATTGGATTTGTGTTCACCGCAGACCTTTGTAGGAGTGAGCCTGCTCGCGAAGAGGCCAGTAGCAGCACCGTGTAAAAGGATCTGCCCATGTTCTCCAGGCTCATTTTATTCAGCGCGTGTGCGCTTCTGACTCCGCTCGGTTGGGCCGCCCCGCAACCGGCGTTAACGGTCTACGGCGAACCCGCCAAATACGCCGCCGATTTCCAGCACCTGGCTTACGCCAACCCCGACGCACCGAAGGGCGGCAGCCTGCGCCGGTCCTCGCTGGAAAGCGGCCCGTTCGACCACCTGATTCCCTACACCGACAAAGGCACTGGCGTGGCCGATATTGATGGCTGGCTCTACGCACCGCTGGCCTATCGCAGCAAGGACGAGCCTTACAGCGTCTACGGCCTGGTAGCGCAGCAGATGGAGCTGGATCCGGACCGCCGCTGGTTGCGTTTCTACCTGAACCCGAGGGCACGTTTCGACGACGGCACGCCGATCACCGCCGAAGACGTGCGTTACACCTTCGAACTGTTCACCACCCAGGGCAGCCTCAAATATCGCCAGCAGTTTCGCGATGTCGCTGAAGTCGTCGTGGAGTCGCCCACGCAAGTGCGCTTCCTCTTCAAAAACAACGACAGCCGCACCTTGCCGCTGGACCTGGCGACACTGCCGGTGCTGCCCGAGCATTGGTGGCGTAGCCGCGATTTTGCCGAGGGCGGCGGTTTCGAGATCCCGCCCGGCAGCGGTCCGTATCGCATCAGCGCGGTGGATGCCGGGCGCAGTGTGAAATTTCAGCGGGTGCAGGACTGGTGGGCGAAGGATCTGCCGATCACGCGTGGGCTGTACAACTTCGATCAACTGAGCGTGGAGTTCTTCGCCGACACCGACGTGTCACGGCAGGTGCTCAAGGCCGGCGGCTTTGATTACAACCGCGAGTTCTCCGCCACCAGTTTCACCATCGGTTACGCAGGGGCCGCACTGGAGCAAGGCAAATTGCTCCGCGAACATCTTGCACCCGGTGCCGCTCAAGGCGCGCAAGGCTTTGTGTTCAATCTGCAGAAACCGCCGTTTCAGGATCGTCGGGTGCGCCAGGCGATCGCCATGCTCTGGGATTTCGACTGGACCAACCGGCAGATGATGCGCGGTATGTACCTGCGCCAACACAGCTACTTCTCGCACAGCGCATTGGCGGCCAGGCAGTTGCCGGACGCCGAAGAGCTGAAAATTCTGCAGCCGTTGCGCGGGCGGATTCCCGAAGAAGTCTTTACGAAGGTGTTTGAAGCGCCGAAAACCGACGGCAGCGGTAACATCCGCGCCGAGCAATTGCAGGCCTTGAAATTGCTCGAAGCCGCTGGCTGGAAGCCCCGTGGCGATCAATTGGTGAACGCCAATGGCGAGCCGTTGCACTTCACTTTCCTTAACGGTCAGAAAGGTTTCGAACGACTGTTATTGCCCTTCAAACGCAATCTCGCGCAGATCGGCATCGGTTTCGATATTCGCCAGGTCGACACCGCGCAATACAACAACCGCGTACGCAATCGCGATTACGACATGATCGTCGCCGCTTACCCGGTGAGTCAGGCGCCCGGGCGCGAGATGTTCAATTACTTCGGCTCTGACGATGCCGATGATCCCGGCTCGAACAATTACATGGTGCTGCGCGATCCGGCCGTCGATGCACTGCTTGAAGGGCTGGTGCAGGCCGACAACCGCGAGAGCCTGCTGCGCCACGCGCATGCTCTGGATCGGGTGTTGCAGTGGGGCTACTACTGGGTGCCCAACTATTACCCGCCGGGGATTTCCACGGTGTGGTGGAACCGCTTCGGTCGACCGGCGATTGCGCCGCTGTACGACGCCGGCCTCGACACCTGGTGGGAAATCAGCCCGACCGCACTGAGCGCCAACCAGATGCACAAGGAGTACGCCCATGTGGGGTTATAGCCTGCGGCGCCTGCTGCTGATTGTGCCGACCTTACTGGCGATTTTGTTGGTCAATTTCGTCATCGTGCAAGCCGCGCCCGGTGGTCCGGTGGAACAGGCCATTGCGCGCTTGCAGGGGATTGGCGTCGGCGCGGCGGTGGGCTCCAGCCATGTCGAAACGGTGGGTGGCGAATCCCGCGCGACCCGAGGGCTCGACCCGAAACTGGTGGCCGATATCGAGCGTCAGTACGGCTTCGACAAACCCGCCAGCGAGCGTTTGTGGCTGATGCTCAAAAGCTATGCGCGGCTGGACTTCGGTCAGAGTTTCTTTCGCGGTGCCAGCGTCATTGAACTGATCCGGCAGAAGCTGCCGGTGACCTTGTCGCTGGGTCTGTGGGCGACGTTGATCACCTATCTGGTGTCGATTCCGCTGGGCATTCGCAAAGCCGTGCACAACGGCTCGGCATTTGATGTCTGGAGCAGCGTGGCGATCATCGTCGGTTATGCGCTGCCCGGATTTCTCTTCGCGCTGCTGCTGATCGTGGTGTTTGCCGGCGGCACGGCGCTGGACTGGTTTCCGGTACGCGGGCTGGTCTCGGACAACTTTGCCGAGCTGTCGCCATGGGCCAAGGTGGCCGACTATTTCTGGCACTTGGTGTTGCCGGTGATTGCCTTGGTCATCGGCGGTTTCGCCACGTTGACCATTCTGACCAAGAACAGCTTTCTCAACGAGATCTCGCGGCTATACGTAGTGACCGCGCGGGCCAAGGGCCTGAGTGAAAAGCAGGTGCTGTATGGCCATGTGTTTCGCAATGCGATGCTGCTGGTCGTCGCCGGTTTGCCGCAAGCCTTGGTGACGGTGTTCTTCGGCGGCTCGCTGTTGATCGAAGTGATCTTTTCCCTCGATGGCCTCGGCCGCCTCAGTTACGAAGCGGCGGTCGCGCGCGACTATCCGGTGGTGTTCGGTTCGCTGTTCATCTTCACCCTGTTCGGCCTGCTGATAAAACTGCTCGGCGACCTCTGCTACACGCTGGTCGACCCGCGCATCGACTTCACCGCGAGGGCTGCCTGATGCTGACATTTTCTCCAATCGGCCGGCGCCGCTGGGCGCGGTTCAAGGCGCACCGACGCGGGTGGTGGTCTTTGTGGCTGTTTCTCGCGCTGTTCGGCCTGAGCCTTGGCGGTGAACTGGTGGCCAATGACAAACCGCTGCTGGTGACGTATCAGGGCGAATGGTATTTCCCGGCGTTCAAGCGCTACACCGAGCAGGATTTCGGCGGTGAGTTGCCGTTTCAACCGGACTATCGCAGCGCGCAGGTGCGGCAATTGATTGAAGGGCAGGGCGGGCGAATTTGGTTTGCGCCGATTCCGTTCGCGTTCGACACGGTCAATTACGACCTGACCGAGCCTGCACCGAGCCCGCCCAGTGGCGACAACTGGCTGGGTACCGATGATCAGGCGCGGGACGTGCTGGCGCGGGTGATTTTCGGCACCCGCGTGTCGCTGCTGTTTGCCTTGGCGCTGACGGCGGCGAGTGCGCTGATCGGCATCGCCGCCGGCGCCTTGCAAGGTTACTACGGCGGTTGGGTCGACCTGATCGGTCAGCGCGTGCTGGAGGTGTGGTCGGGGCTGCCGGTGTTGTACCTGCTGATCATTCTGTCCGGGTTTGTCGAACCGAATTTCTGGTGGTTGCTGGGGATCATGGCGCTGTTTTCCTGGTTGAGCCTGGTCGATGTGGTGCGGGCCGAGTTCCTGCGCAGCCGCGGTCTGGAGTACGTGAAAGCCGCGCGTGCGCTGGGGGTGGGCGATGCGCAGGTGATCGTTCGACACATCCTGCCCAACGCCATGAGCGCGACGCTGACCTACCTGCCGTTCATTCTCACCGGAGCGATTGCGACGTTGTCGGCGCTGGACTTTCTCGGTTTCGGCATGCCGGCCGGCAGCGCTTCGCTGGGCGAGTTGATCGGCCAGGGCAAGAGCAATCTGCAAGCACCGTGGCTGGGTTTGACCGCGTTCTTTGCCTTGGCGCTGATCCTGTCACTGTTGGTTTTCATCGGCGAGGCCTGCCGCGATGCGTTTGATCCGAGGACTTGATATGCCTGAACAACTGATCGAAATACGTGACCTGCGCGTCGCCTTCAATGGCCAGCCGGTGGTGCACGGCATTGATCTCGATATCCGTCCCGGCGAGTGCCTGGCGCTGGTCGGCGAGTCCGGCTCTGGCAAATCGGTGACGGCGCACAGCATTTTGCAACTGCTTGACCCGGCCATTACGCGGATCGACGGCAGCATCCGCTATGCCGGCGAGGAACTGCTCGGCGTACATGAGCGCTATCTGCGGCAACTGCGTGGCAATCGCATCGCGATGATTTTTCAGGAGCCGATGAGTTCGCTCAATCCATTACATACGATTGAACGGCAACTGGGCGAAAGCCTGGCGCTGCACAAGGGACTGGCGGGGGCGGCGGCGCGCCAACGGATTCTGCAGTTGCTCGAACTGGTCGGTATTCAGCGCCCGCGCGAGCGGCTCAAGGCTTATCCGCATCAACTCTCGGGCGGTCAGCGCCAGCGGGTGATGATCGCCATGGCGCTGGCCTGCGAGCCGCAGTTGTTGATTGCCGACGAGCCGACCACGGCGCTGGACGTGACCGTGCAACGCAAGATTCTGCTGCTGCTCAAGGAGCTGCAAGAACGGCTCGGCATGGCGCTGCTGATCATCAGTCATGATCTGAATCTGGTGCGTAATATCGCGCAGCGGGTGGCGGTCATGCGCGGCGGGGTGATTGTCGAGCAGGCTTCTTGCGAACAGTTGTTCAGCGCGCCGCAACATCCTTACAGCATCGAATTGCTCAACGCTGAGCCGGGTGGCGAGGCATTGTGTCGGGAACCTGCCGAGGATTTGCTGCAGGTACGCGATCTCAATGTGCGCTTTCGTTTGGGCGGTGGTTGGCTGCGCGCGAAATCCTGGTTGCACGCGGTCAACGGCATTGACTTGAATCTTCAACGCGGCAAGACCTTGGGGATCGTCGGCGAATCCGGTTCCGGTAAATCGACGTTGGGCCAGGCGATTCTGCGTCTGATCGACGCTCAAGGCAGCATCCGCTTTCAGGGCGAGGCGCTGGAACACTTGAGCGGCAAGCAACTCAGGCCGCTGCGCAAACGCCTGCAAGTGGTGTTTCAGGATCCGTTCGGCAGTCTCAGTCCGCGCCTGTGCGTGGCGCAGATCATCGCCGAAGGTTTGCAGGTGCACAGCAATTTGAACGTCCACGAGCGTGAGAGGGCGGTGATTGATGTGCTGCGTGAAGTCGGCCTCGATCCGGCAACTCGCCATCGCTATCCCCACGAGTTTTCCGGGGGGCAGCGGCAACGCATCGCGATTGCCCGGGCACTGGTGCTCAAGCCAGATCTGATTTTGCTCGATGAGCCGACCTCGGCACTGGATCGCACGGTGCAAAAACAGATCGTTGGATTGTTGCGACGTTTGCAGGCGGAGCATGGCCTGACCTATCTGTTCATCAGCCACGATCTGGCGGTGGTGCGCGCGTTGGCCCATGACTTGATTGTGATGAAAGAGGGCGAAGTGGTGGAGCATGGCGAGACGAATGCGCTGTTTGATGCGGCGCAGCATCCGTATACACGAGAGTTGCTGGCTGCGTCATACAGGGCTTGACGCCTGCAGGAGCGGTCGAGTGAAACGAGGCTGCGATCTTTTGCCTTCGGGTTGGAAAAAACAAGGACGAAAGATCGCAGCGTGGCGCAGCGCCTACAGGGTCGAAACGCAAAAATCCCGCCACAGGGGGCGGGATTTTTTGTGTAACTGAACAGCGCTATTACGACGGGAACAGCTCGGACAGTTTCATCGACAGCATCATGTCGCCTTCAACGCGCAGCTTGCCGCCCATGAAAGCCTGCATGCCGTCGGTTTCGCCGCTGACGATACCTTTCAGGGTTTCGCTGTCCAGCACCAGCGTGCAGTTGGCGTCCGGGTTTTCGCCTTCCTGGATATCGCAGGTGCCATCTTTGACGATCAGCGCGTACTGCTTGCCTTCGTCAGTGATGTTGAAACCGAAGACCAGATCCAGACCGGCAGCAGCGGCTGGGTTGAACTTGGCTTGCATTGCTTTTACGGCATCGGCTACGGAGGTCATGGTTCGATCCTTATGGGTTGATTACAGCAAGGTTCACAGTTAACCGGACTCAGCGGAAAGTGATGAGTTCCGGAGCCTTCAACAGTTGCAGATGTGCGTGACTGTTGAAGGAGGCCAAAGCCACCTCGCGACCGCGGAACTTCAGCTGGTTGAGCGAGGTGTTGACGATTTGCCAGTTCAATTCAAAGGCCTGTTTTGCCGGCATTTGCGTAATAAGGTGGAGCAGGGCGGTGATGGTGCCGCCGGAGGTGAACACGGCGATTTTTTGATTTTTGTCGGCCAGATCCAGAATTCGGTGCAACCCGGCCTGCACGCGTTCGACAAAACCCAGCCAGCTTTCCAGCCCCGGTGTGTCATAAGTGCCGGCCAGCCAGCGCTCGATGATCAGAGCGAAAATGCGTTGGAATTCGCCACGGTTCTGCGCGGCGTTGCGCAGGATGTCGAGGGCTTCCGGCTCGTCAGCCAGCATGTCCGGGAGCAGGGCGCGAATCACCGCGTCGGCATCGAATTCGTTGAACGCGGAATCGGTTTCCAGGATCGGCACCGGCAGCCCTTTGGCGGCGTATTGCGCCAGCGCGCTGGTGGCCGTGTGCTGCTGGCGACGCAGGTCACCGGCGAGGCAGCGATCTAAGCTGATGCCCAGTTCAGCGAGATGCTGACCGAGGATTTCTGCCTGGCGCACGCCGGTCGGCGACAGGACGTCATAGTCGTCTGCACCAAAGGAGGCCTGGCCATGTCGAATCAAGTAGATGCTGCCCACGTCCGCGTCATCCCGGTACGTTGAAGGTTGTGGCGAGGTTATGAGGATGGCGGAGAGCTGTCAATGAAAAAACATACGCTTGTTTGAAATGCCCGTTACAGGGGTGTTGCCAGAGGTTTCACGGCTGGCCGACAAGCCGGCGCATGGGTATGCTGGAGCCATCCCGCGTGTGTCTCACATCCGCGCATCGTTTAAGGAGTCTCTGTGGAGTTTTTCACCGAATACGCCAGTTTTCTGGCCAAGACCGTCACCCTGGTGGTCGCCATTCTGGTCGTGCTTGCCAGTTTTGCCGCATTGCGCAGCAAGGGCCGGCGCAAATCGGCCGGTCAGTTGCAGGTCAGCAAACTCAATGACTTCTACAAGGGCCTGCGTGAGCGCCTGGAGCAGACGTTGCTCGACAAGGATCAGCTCAAGGCTTTGCGCAAGGGCGAGGCCAAATCCGAGAAAAACGCGAAAAAGCAGAAGAAACAGCCGGAAGCCAAATCGCGTGTGTTCGTGCTGGATTTCGACGGCGACATCAAGGCCTCGGCCACCGAAAGCCTGCGCCATGAAATCACCGCACTGCTGACGCTCGCCACGCCAAAGGACGAAGTGGTCCTGCGTCTGGAAAGCGGTGGCGGCATGGTTCACAGCTATGGTCTGGCATCCTCGCAACTGGCGCGTATCCGCGAGGCCGGCGTACCGTTGACCGTGTGCATCGACAAGGTCGCGGCCAGCGGCGGCTACATGATGGCGTGCATCGGCGAGAAGATCATCAGCGCACCGTTTGCGATTCTTGGCTCGATCGGCGTGGTTGCTCAGCTGCCCAACGTCAACCGTTTGCTGAAGAAACACGACATCGACTTTGAAGTCCTCACCGCCGGCGAATACAAGCGCACCCTGACCGTGTTTGGCGAAAACACCGAGAAGGGCCGGGAGAAGTTTCAGGAAGACCTGGACATCACCCATCAACTGTTCAAGAACTTTGTTGCCCGTTATCGCCCGCAACTGGCGATTGACGATGTGGCCACCGGGGAAGTCTGGCTCGGCGTCGCGGCGCTGGATAAACAGCTGGTGGATGAGCTCAAGACCAGTGATGAATATCTGGCAGACCGGGCGAAAAAAGCCGAGGTCTATCACCTGCACTACGCCGAGCGCAAAAGTCTGCAGGAACGCATTGGCATGGCCGCCAGCGGTTCGGTGGATCGCGTGCTGTTGAGCTGGTGGAGTCGCCTGACTCAGCAACGTTTCTGGTAACGCAAAGTGCGCTTGCAGGGTCTCGACTCTGCGAGCGTGATTCATCCTGAATCAGATTCTGTGCGTTAACTATGTATTTTATAGTTTCGTATTGTTGTTGTTTTGCGCGCTGACTCATCAACTAATCACGCTGTATCCATTGTCCATTCGACTTTATTCTGAATGCTCACTTCAGATTAAGGTTGTTCAACATGGACGTTGCTAGCCATCACTCGAAATTGCCAAGCATGACGCCTGCCCAACAAGGCGTGTTTTTTGATCTGTTCAAAAAACAAATGCCGCCCTGGCTACTTGCCGCCTCGGAAGTTCTGCGCGGTGAGCTCTATGAAAGTCTCAAATCCAGTTATAAATCCCGCAGCACTGCACTTGAACAGTTGAAGGCGTTCCAATCCCCGCAAAGTTTTTGTACACCGCTACTGGCCAAGGCCATGTCTGAAAAGCTGGGCGAACCCTTTGAAGTTGAAGGGGCCATCTTCCAGCATATCCGTTCCACCTCCAGTCTGTTGGGGCTGCGAAAGAAACTGGTGCTGCCGATCGATCGTGATGTATTGACGGCCGCCTGCGAGAATTTCGAATTGTCGGAAACCCTGGCCGACAGCTACCACGAAGATTCTTTGCTGTATGTCCCGGCACGTTTGACCGGACGATCCAGTCAAATGTTATCGATCAAACCCCACGAGTTCGCCAGGCTGTGTCGTTATCTCGATTTGGGTAAAGAATATAAGAAACATGTGGAAACGCTGTTTGGTAACGACACTCAAGTTGCCAGTTTGCAGGCTGCCTCCGTTGCCTGTGCGAGGGATCAGTTCGAAGTCGATCGACATATTGCTTACATGCGCGAATATATCGGTGCGGATGTTTATCTGATGCTGCAATCGGTCAAGGATTCGCAACCTTCGATCAAGTTGGGCAAGAACACGCTGGGTTATCAAAATCTGCAAATGCTTGGCGTGACTTTGAGAGGGCCGATGTTCATCGGTCCTGTCAGCGAGGCCGCTGACGAGGATTACCGCTGCGTGATTTACATCCCGCAGGATCCGGATCATCCGCTGAAGGAATACTCGTCGTTCTCGGCATTCGAACTGGAATTGAGCAATCGCTTGAGAAATGCCGAATTCCGCAGCTTTTTCATGCGTTTCATCTCACTGGAGGACCGCGCGACCTTCCTCACGGGGCTGAACTGGCGACTGTTGAACGTCAAGCCCAGTCAATTTCCCTACGCCAGCCTGGTTGTACCGCTGACGGGCGTCGATCCCGAAGGCGACGCCAAGCTTGATCTGTTTCTGGCGATTTTTCGCCATCGTGCGGCGCAGGTCCGCGCCGATTCGCTATTGCTGGTCGTGCCGACCGATGCCGAAGACGCCAAGACACGTCTGGCGCGCCTGGAAACCTATAAATCCGTCGGCCTGAATACCGTGATGTTCTTTGCCTCCTTCGTCCCGGTTCTCGGTCAAGTGATGTTCGCGGTCGCCGGCCTGCAACTGCTCAAAGAGATTTACGAAGGCATCGACAGCTGGGCTCACGGCGATCAGGAACACGCCACCGATTGTCTGTTCGATACCCTTGAAAACCTGATTCTGATGGCGGCTTTTGCAGCCGGTGGGACAGCTGCGAGCAAAGCCTTCAAAACCGTGCGGGCGTCGGGTTTCGTGCAGGGTCTGCGGCGTGTCACGGTGGCGCCGCAATCTCGGCGGTTGTGGAATCCGGACATGGCGGCCTATCGTCAGCCAGAGGCCATTCCCCGTCATCTGCCGGCCGACAGCCAAGGTCTGGTCAGCCGTGGCGATCACCGTTACGTATCGCTCGGATCTGATGCATTCGCGGTCAATCCGCTCAGGGGAACAGGATTGTGGGAGGTGAGTAGCACGCCGTTGTCGGCGCGCTATTCGCCAGTGCTCGAAACCAACGGCGAAGGTGCCTGGCGGCACGACTCGGAACTGCCGCAAGACTGGAACACGCTCACGCTGTTCCGGCGTCTGGGGTATCGCGAGGATCAGGTGCCCGAAGCCCGCGCGCTGCAACTGATCGCCAGTACCGGTATCAATGAAGATGCGATGCGGCAACTGTTGGTGCAGCGCGGCAATCCCATGGCGGTGTTGACCGATTCGGTCAAGCGCTTTGGCGCCGATGCGCAGGTCGCAGCGTTTCTCGAGCAGGTGGCCTCGCCTTCGTCTGTGTCGCTGGCGGATGCCGATTTGCAGTTGTACCTGCTGACGGCGGCCGGGCGCTGGCCCAGGGACATGGCGATCATCGTCAGCGCCGTGGGCGACGGGCAAGTGGCACGTTACGGCAGCGAAACGGCTTCGCGTCGAGTCAAAATCAGCGACGATGCGCTGCGCCAGGGCAAGTTTTATCAGCCGTTGCTGGCTGCGCTCAGCAACAAGGAGCGAGCGCGTCTGTTGGGGGCAACTACTGCAGAACAAACAAACCAGGTCGAATTGCTTGCGAGCCACATTGGCAGCCTCGCACCGCGTATGCGCATGGCCTTGATGGATCGCTTGTATCGGCGCGCCGACGTCACTCAACAGCCTCTCAGCGAACCGATCCGCAGCGCGTTTGCCGACTTGTCCGCCAGCGTTGCCGATGAGCTGGTACAGCACGCCAACGTGCGGGAGTGGGAGCAACTGGCAGACGGCAATGTGCCGTTGCGAGTGGCAGAAGAAGCACGCCGCTATCAACAGATTCAGCGCCTGAATCGGTCCTATGAGGGGCTGTATCTGGACGCGGCCAGTGGCTATGACGCGGATCTGCTGGTGCTCGATACTCTGGTGCATCTTCCCGGCTGGCCCGGCGATGTGAGGATGGAAATCCTCGACTGGGGGGTGTACGCCGATCAGCGGGCCACGGTCGGTCCGGAGGATGCGCCGTTCAAGGTGGTCATCGAAGCCTATAGCGAGCGTTATCAGGGCCGTAACAAGCAAGAAACAATCGTCTCTACGCAGCCGACGCGCACTCGCGCCCATTTCTTTCAGGCGTTGTGGGAAAGCCTGCCCGAACTCAGCCGAAAGGCCATTGATGTCGACGGTGACGCCGATGGCACAGGTCTGCGGCAAAAAATCACGGCGTTGGCGCTGCATCGGCGCGAAGCCTTTGCGAAGGTTCTGGGTATCGAACCGGTGCACGCTGACTACCGTTCGCCGATGGGGCTGGCAGACAGACGGGTCGAGCAAGCCTGGGTGCAGACACTCGCCGATTCCGACCCGGTAGTCCCCCGGTCCGCGGCGATCAGGCGTCGTGCGCGGGAACTGTATCCCGCCCATTCGACCGAGCAGATCGAGCGCTTTGTCGCGTCACTCGATGCTGACGATGTGCTGGCCATCAGGAAGCTTGAGCAGATGCGCGAGCAGTACCAGACACTGGTCGACACGTTGGAGCGCTGGACGCAGCGCGATACCTGGTATCACGAGGCAGACGGCTCAAGGCTCAAGGTTCCCCGGCACAGTAAGCACCGTGCGGCGCAGTTGATTTTACGCGCATGGCGCAAGGAAACCCGCAGCGGTCTCTTTGAGGGTCAGCTCTCCTATGACCTGTCCTTCGATGCTCTGCCACTGGGTGACCTGCCGGTGCTCATCGGCGATTTCAGTCACGTCGCGACCCTGCGATTGAGTGGCGTGGGTGCCAGCGCGGGGTTGAACAGCTTTCTGCGCAACTTCACTCACCTGCGCATGCTCGATCTCTCGGGGAATCGGCTGACTCGCATCCCCCAGGCAATCGAGGACATGAGCGGGCTGGTCCGGCTGGACTTGAGCAGCAACCAGATTCAACTGACCGACCGAGCGGTTCTGGCGCCCGGTACCACGGACTTCTTGCGTTCGCTCGATTTGAGTCTGAACCCGACCTTGGCGCGCACGCCGGGTTTTGCCGCGATGCGCAGCTTGCGCCATCTGAACCTGCGAGAAACCGGGATCAGCGAGTGGCCGACGGATATCGATGGACTGACCCATCTGGAAACCCTTGATCTGCGCGACAACAAAATTGTCGATGTACCGCGGGCTGTGTTCAACGCGCGCGCAGTGCTCAATCGCGGCACCAATATCGACGGCAACCCGCTGTCGGCAGCGAGCCTGAAAGCCATCATCGAATATCAGCAAGTGCACGGCATCAGCCTCGGCGTGGTACCTGCCGAATACGTTGATGTGCTGCGTCCGGCTGCCGACAGGACTGGCGCCGGGTGGGTACGCGGTTTGTCGGATGTACCGGTGGCCAGGGCGCAGGAAGTACTGTCCTCGCTGGCCGCTGATCCGGACTCTGGAGATTTTTTCGATGTGTTCCAGCGACTGCGTGACACTGCCGATTTTTCCCGAACCCGTGCGCAACTGGGCCAGCGTGTGTGGGATGTGCTGGAGGCCGCCTGCGCAGACGATCGCCTGCGCCGTGCGCTGTTTCGAATGGCCAGGGTTGGACGGGTCAGCACCGTCAACGTCGCCGGGTTGTTCAGCGATCTTGAGGTCCGGGTGTTGTGTTATCGGGCGTCGGCGGCAGCCCGTACCGGTACGCAAACCCTCGAAGGGGAACTCATCGGCCTGTTGCGGGGGCTGTTTCGGCTAAAAGAGGTGGAACGACAAGCGTTGATCGAGGTTGCCCGACGAGCCCAGACAGAGTCTTTGAGTTTCCGTCAGGCATTGGACATCAGTCTGATTTATCGGGTGCGGCTGGCCGAGCGACTGCAATTGCCTGCACAACCCAGAGAATTGAATGTGTTGCTCGATGCCGAGGTGTCCGATGAGCAGCTTGATCATGCCTACCGGGAGGTGGTCGAGACCGAGCAGACCTCACAACTGGCGGAGTCGATCGGCGGGCAGGAGTTCTGGGCCGAGTATCTGTTGAGGACTCATCAGAACGCCTTTGCCGAAATAATTGATCGCAGCTCACGAGCGCTGACACGGCTTGATGCTGAAACCCACCTGTCCCGTGAAGCAGCCTCGCAACAGATGGTGAGCATTCTCGATAATTTCAGGAACGACAACTTGCAACTGTGTATTCGGTTGACCACTGAGGCGTTGGCTCGACATCCGGGGTTGACCGTTCCCGCGGCAGTTGCGCCGGATGCTCTGGAAGCTTGAGGAACGAGCAACATTGCAGGTCAGCAATGAATCAAGCCGCGGACTTGCGCGGATTGGGGCAGACCGTTTGCCATCGTGAACAATTGAGCGATATGAGAGGGGGAGGCCTTGAGCCCGCGCATGCGGACTCAAGGCTTGCAATCAACGGCGACGGAACAGCGGCAGCGGTTCGTCAGTGGCGGCCTGATAGGTCACCGAAAAGTCCTTGAGACCTTCCAACGCTTCGTACGGGTCTTTGTCCGCACGCACGGCAAAGGCGTCGAAACCACAGCGGTGCATGTAGAACAGCTGATCACGCAACACGTCACCAATCGCCCGCAGTTCGCCTTTGAAACCGTAGCGGTCACGCAGCAGGCGGGCGTTGGAGTAGTTGCGGCCGTCAGTGAAAGCCGGGAAGTTCAGGGCGATGACCTGGAACTCGGCGACGTCTTCACCGATTTCCTCGGCTTCTTCGTCGGCGTCCAGCCACACACCCAGGCCACCGTCGCGAGCCTTGAGCATGCGACTGTGTTCACGCCACAGTTGCAGCGGCACGATCAGATCGTCGCAGTTGCTGATCTCGTCGATGTTGAAATCCTTGGGCAGCAAGTGCCAGGTTTCGTCGACGACCTCGTTGTTCTTAATGATTCGCTGCATAGACGCGTTCCTTGAAGAGGTCGATGCCAATACGCTGGTAGGTGTCGATGAAGCGCTCGTCTTCGGTACGTTGTTCAACGTACACGTCGATCAGCTTCGAGATCACGTCCGGCATGGCTTCCTGAGCGAAGGACGGGCCGAGGATCTTGCCCAGGCTCGCATCACGGCTGGCGCTGCCACCGAGGGAGACCTGATAGAACTCTTCGCCTTTCTTGTCCACGCCGAGAATGCCGATGTGGCCAACGTGGTGGTGACCACAGGCGTTCATGCAACCGGAGATGTTCAGGTCCAGTTCGCCGATGTCGAACAGGTAGTCGAGGTCGTCGAAGCGACGCTGGATCGACTCGGCAATCGGGATCGACTTGGCATTGGCCAGCGAGCAGAAATCACCGCCAGGGCAGCAGATGATGTCGGTCAGCAAGCCGATGTTTGGCGTGGCGAAACCGCTTTCACGCAGCTCGCCCCACAGGGTGAACAACTGGCTTTGCTCAACGTCGGCAAGAATGATGTTCTGTTCGTGCGAGGTGCGCAGTTGACCGAAGCTGTAGCGCTCGGCCAGATCGGCGACGGCGTCGAGCTGCTTGTCGGTGATGTCGCCCGGGGCAACGCCGGTCGGCTTCAGCGACAGGGTCACGGCCACGTAACCCGGTTTTTTGTGCGCCAGGGTGTTGCGGCTGCGCCAGCGAGCGAAGCCCGGATGCTCTTTGTCCAGCTCGGCCAGTTGCGCGGTCTGGTTATCCAGCGCCTTGTAGTCCGGGTCGACGAAGTGCTTGGCGACGCGGTGCAGTTCGGCTTCGGTCAATGTGGTCTGGCCACCGCGCAGGTGTTCCATTTCCGCATCGACTTTCTGGGCGAACACTTCCGGCGTGAGTGCCTTGACGAGGATCTTGATCCGCGCCTTGTATTTGTTGTCGCGACGGCCGTAGCGGTTGTACACGCGCAGGATGGCGTCGAGGTAGCTCAACAGGTCCTGCCACGGCAGGAATTCGTTGATGAACGCGCCGACCACTGGCGTACGACCGAGGCCGCCGCCGACCAGCACGCGGAAACCCAGTTCGCCAGCGGCGTTGTGCACCGGTTCAAGGCCGATGTCGTGGACTTCAATGGCCGCACGGTCAGCGGTCGAACCGTTGACGGCAATCTTGAACTTGCGTGGCAGGTAGGCGAATTCCGGGTGGAAGGTAGTCCACTGACGAACGATCTCGCACCACGGGCGCGGGTCGATCACTTCGTCGGCAGCGACACCGGCGAACTGGTCGGTGGTGACGTTGCGCAGGCAGTTGCCGCTGGTCTGGATCGCGTGCATCTGCACGGTGGCCAGTTCAGCCAGAATGTCCGGGATGTCTTCCACCGCCGGCCAGTTGAACTGCACGTTCTGCCGCGTACTGATGTGGGCGTAGCCCTTGTCGTAGTCGCGGGCAATCTTGGCCATCATGCGCACCTGACGCGAAGTCAGCTGGCCGTAAGGCACCGCCACACGCAACATCGGCGCGAAGCGCTGGATGTACAGGCCATTTTGCAGGCGCAGGGGGCGGAATTCTTCTTCGCTCAGCTCACCTGCCAGATAGCGTCGGGTCTGATCACGGAACTGCTTGACGCGGTCCTCGATGATCCGCTGATCGTACTCGTCGTATACGTACATATAAGTCCTGTTCTCAGGCTTGGGCCATTCGGAGTAGCACTGCGTTTTCGCTTGCTGGAGTCCGATTGTGCCTCTGCAATTCTGCGCGCACGGCCGCGCACTCCCTAACGGAGCCGGGGCAATATACCCGTTTGCAGTTATGCGCAAAAGTGATGTTTGAGTATATGTAAAGAACCAAATCGCCTAACGAGAATGGCTGTCAACTAACCCACATTTGTCGTGCGGACAATCATCGTCTTAACTGTGGTCGAGTCTTTCTGCAATCACCGATAAAACCGACAAGAGGCGATGCAATGAGCAACCCGACCAAGGCAAGAAAAAGCGACAGCAGTGTCGATGCGTGGGCCATTTTGTTCCTGATCATTCTCGTAGTAGGAACAGCGGTATTCTGGGTCAGTCATCAGTAAACGACCCATCCGGGCCCGCTTCCGACAGATTGTCGGACAAAAACGGGATCAGGCATCAATAGCCGGTGGAACGAGGGCTATAATGCGCGGCCATTTTTCCCAGGGCCCGGATGTTTCATGTTCAAGTTTTTCCACCTCAGTCTGCTGTTGTTCGGCGCGCTGTTCCAGACCGGCGCGCGGGCAGAGTCTGTGCTGTTTTTGAATCCGGGTTCGACGCAGGAAGCCTTCTGGGTCAGCTATTCGCAATTCATGCAGGCGGCCGCCCGTGATCTGGGGATCGATCTGCAGATCCTCTACTCTCAACGCCAGCCCGAGTTGACCCTGGCGCAGGCGCGCGTCGCCTTGCAGGGGCCGGATCGTCCCGAGTACCTGGTGTTCGTCAACGAACAATACGTCGCTCCGCAAATTATGCGTCTGGCTGAAAACAGCGGCGTGAAGCTGTTTATGGTCAATGCCGCACTGACGCCTGACCAGCTGACGCTGCTTGGCCGGCGTGACGATCGTATCGGCAGCCTGGTGCCGAACGACGAGGAGGGCGGGTACCTGATGATGAAGGAGCTGATTCGCCTGCATCCGCCGACGCCCGCTGCTGAGCCGATTGAAGTGTTGGCGTTCTCCGGGCTGAAAGTCACCCCCTCGGCACAATTGCGCGAGCGCGGCATGCAGCGAGCGCTGGCCGAACACCCACAGATACGTCTGCGGCAATTGGTCTACAGCGGCTGGACCCAAGAGCGCGCCTATGAGCAGGCCAGACAGCTGTTCGCCCGTTACCCGAAGGTGTCGCTGGTGTGGTCGGCCAATGATGAAATGGCTTTCGGCGCGATGCGCGCGTACGCCGAGACCGGCAAAGTCCCCGGCAAAGATGCCTTGTTCAGTGCGGTCAATACCTCACCGGCGGCCTTGCAGGCTTTGGTTGACGGGCGCCTGAGCGCGTTGGTCGGCGGGCATTTCACCCTGGGCGGCTGGGCCTTGGTCGAGTTGCATGATGTTGAGCAAGGCGTTGAGTTGAATCACTACGGCGGCCGTGACCGGCAGATCGCCTTGTTGCAATTGATCGACAAACCGCACGCCCGGCAAATGCTGGCCATGGGCAAGTCGCCGGACTACGGCGTGAATTTCCGCAAGCTCTCGGCCAAGGGGCAACCGGCGTCGTATCGCTACCCGTTCACCTTGCAGACCCTGATGCGCTGACCGCGTCAGACCCCGGCGAAATGCACCACCAGTTTGACGATGGCAAACAGCGTCAGCGCAAACACCGCCGTGAACAGAATGCCCAGCAACACAAAATGACTGGGTTTGCCATGGGTGAAGTCCCTTGCGCGGTTCTTGCCGCTCTGCACCCCGAACGCCGCCGCCATCACGCTGTGCAGCATCTGCCAGAAGGTCGGCGGTTTGTTGTCGACTGGATCGTCCATAAATCCCTCGTCTGCCGTGTGTGTCAGACAAGCATAGCCAACCGTTTCAAGGGCACCGCAAAAACACGTGTGGGAGCGAGCTTGCTCGCGAAGGCGTCGTGTCAGTCAACATCTAGGTTGAATGATCGACCGCTTTCGCGAGCAGGCGCGCTCCCACAGGGTGTTGCGTCAGGCTGGATTAGTTGTCGTAACCTAGGTTCGGCGCCAGCCAGCGCTCGGTCACGCTCAACTCCTGACCTTTACGCGAGGTGTAGCTCTGCACCTGATCCTTGTCGACCTTGCCCACGGCAAAGTACTGCGCCTGCGGATGGGCGAAGTACCAGCCGCTGACGGCGGCGGCCGGGAACATCGCATAGTGTTCGGTGAGGAACACACCGCTGCGGCCGGCACGCATTTCTTCGGCCTCCGGATCGAGCAAGGCAAACAACGCGGCCTTCTCGGTGTGATCCGGGCACGCCGGGTAACCCGGAGCAGGGCGGATGCCGCTGTATTGCTCTTTGATCAGCGCCTCGTTGTCGAGCACTTCGTCCTTGGCATAACCCCAGTGCTCTTTGCGCACTTGCTGGTGCAGCCACTCGGCGCAGGCCTCGGCCAAACGGTCGGCCAGAGCCTTGACCATGATCGAGTTGTAGTCGTCGCCCGCGTCCTGATAAGCCTTGGCCACTTCTTCGGCGCCAATGCCGGCGGTGGTGATGAAGCCCCCGACGTAGTCAGTCACTTCGCTGTCCTTCGGCGCGACGAAGTCGGCCAGCGAGAAGTTCGGCTTGCCGTCGGTCTTGATGATCTGCTGGCGCAGGTGATGCAGCTTGGCCAATGGCTGGCCGTCATCGCCGTACAGTTCGATGTCGTCATCATGCACCTGATTGGCCGGCCAGAAGCCGAACACCGCACGGGCGCTGATCAGCTTCTCGTCGATCAGTTTGGCGAGCATTTCCTGCGCGTCCTTGTACAGCGCGGTGGCGGCTTCACCGACCACCTCGTCTTCGAGGATGCGCGGGAACTTGCCGGCCAGATCCCAGGAGATGAAGAACGGCGTCCAGTCGATGTATTCGGCCAGCACCTTGAGGTCGATGTTGTCCAGTACCTTGCTGCCGGTGAACGTCGGTTTGACCGGCTCGTAAGTGGCCCAGTCGAACTGTGGCTTCTTGGCGATGGCCGCGGCGTAGCTCAGGCGCTCGGTTCGGGCGCTGCGGTTGGCGGTGCGTTCGCGCACTTCAACGTATTCGGCACGGGTTCTCTCGACGAAACCGGCCTTCAATTCTTTCGACAGCAACTGCGTGGCCACGCCGACCGCGCGCGAGGCATCGGTGACGTAGACCACGGCGTCGTTGCTGTACTTCGGCTCGATCTTCACTGCGGTGTGCGCTTTGGAGGTGGTCGCGCCACCGATCATCAGCGGCAGGTGGAAGTCCTGACGCTGCATCTCACGGGCAACGTGAACCATTTCATCCAGCGACGGTGTGATCAGGCCGGAGAGGCCGATGATGTCGCACTTCTGCTCCTTGGCGACCTGCAGAATCTTCTCTGCCGGGACCATCACGCCGAGGTCGACGATGTCATAGCCGTTGCAACCGAGCACCACGCCGACAATGTTCTTGCCGATGTCGTGCACGTCACCCTTGACGGTTGCCATGAGGATCTTGCCCTTGGCTTCCGGCTTGTCGCCTTTTTCCAGCTCGATGAACGGGATCAAGTGGGCCACGGCCTGTTTCATCACGCGGGCGGACTTCACCACTTGCGGCAGGAACATTTTGCCGGCGCCGAACAGGTCGCCGACGATGTTCATGCCCGACATCAGCGGGCCTTCGATCACCTCGATCGGGCGGGCGAACGACTGGCGCGATTCCTCGGTGTCTTCAACGATGTGGGTGGTGATGCCCTTGACCAGCGCATGCTCCAGACGCTTGTTGACGTCCCAGTTACGCCACTCTTCGGTCTCGGCTTCCTTGACGCTGCCGTCGCCCTTGTACTTGTCGGCGATGGCGAGGAGGGCGTCGGTGCCTTCCGGCGTGCGGTTGAGGATCACGTCTTCAACAGCGTCGCGCAGCTCGACCGGGATCTGGTCGTAGATCTCCAGTTGACCGGCGTTGACGATGCCCATGGTCAGGCCCGCGCGGATCGCGTACAGCAGGAACACCGAGTGGATCGCCTCGCGCACCGGATTGTTGCCGCGGAACGAGAACGACACGTTGGAGACGCCGCCCGACGTCAGCGCATACGGCAGTTCGTCGCGGATGTAGGCACAGGCGTTGATGAAGTCCACAGCGTAGTTGTTGTGTTCTTCGATACCGGTGGCCACAGCGAAGATGTTCGGGTCGAAGATGATGTCTTCCGGCGGGAAGCCGACCTCGTTGACCAGAATGTCGTAGGAGCGTTTGCAGATTTCTTTTTTGCGCGCTTCGGTGTCGGCCTGGCCGGCTTCGTCGAACGCCATCACCACCACGGCCGCGCCGTAGCGCTTGCACAGTTTGGCGTGATGGATGAACTGCTCGACGCCTTCTTTCATGCTGATCGAGTTGACGATGCCCTTGCCCTGAATGCACTTGAGGCCGGCTTCGATCACTTCCCATTTCGACGAGTCGATCATGATCGGCACGCGGGAGATGTCCGGTTCACCGGCGATCAGATTGAGGAAGGTCACCATGGCCTTCTTCGAATCGAGCATGCCTTCGTCCATGTTGATGTCAATCACCTGCGCGCCGGCTTCGACCTGTTGCAGGGCGACTTCGAGGGCTTCGGTGTAGTTGTCTTCACGGATCAGCCGGGCGAATTTCGCCGAGCCGGTGATGTTGGTGCGCTCGCCGACGTTGACGAACAACGAGCTGCGATCGATGGTGAACGGCTCCAGACCCGAGAGACGGCATGCCTTTGGAATGTCCGGAATCTGGCGCGGCGCGTAACCGGCCACGGCTTTGGCGATGGCTTCGATATGCCCCGGCGTGGTGCCGCAGCAACCGCCGACGATGTTGAGGAAGCCGCTTTGGGCGAATTCTTCGATGACTTTGGCGGTTTCCGACGGCAGCTCGTCGTACTCGCCGAATTCGTTCGGCAAACCGGCGTTCGGGTGCGCGGACACGTGGGTGCTGGCCTTGTTCGACAGCTCTTCCAGGTACGGGCGCAGCTCACTGGCGCCGAGCGCGCAGTTGAGGCCGACGGAAATTGGCTTGGCGTGTGCAACGGAGTTCCAGAACGCTTCGGTGGTCTGGCCCGACAGGGTCCGGCCGGAGGCATCGGTGATGGTCCCGGAAATCATGATCGGCAGTTCGAGGTGCAGCTCTTCGAACACGCCTTGCACGGCGAAGATCGCCGCTTTGGCGTTGAGGGTGTCGAAAATGGTTTCGATCAGGATCAGGTCGGCGCCACCCTCGATCAGGCCTTTGGTGGCTTCGGTGTAGTTCTCCACCAGCTCATCAAAGGTGACGTTGCGATAGCCCGGGTTGTTGACGTCCGGCGATAGCGAGCAGGTGCGGCTGGTCGGGCCGAGCACGCCAGCAACGAAGCGCGGCTTGGCCGGGTTCTCGGCGGTCTTGGCGTCGGCAATCTTGCGGGCCAGGCGTGCGCCTTCTACGTTTAACTCGTAGGCCAGTTCTTCCATGCCGTAGTCGGCCATGGAAATGCGCGTGGCGTTGAAGGTGTTGGTTTCGAGGATGTCGGCGCCGGCATCCAGATAGGCTTTCTCGATGCCGCCGATCACGTCCGGACGGGTGATCACCAGTAGATCGTTGTTGCCCTTGACGTCACTCGGCCAATCGGCGAAGCGTTTGCCGCGATAATCCTGCTCTTCGAGCTTGTAGCTCTGGATCATCGTGCCCATGCCGCCATCGAGTATCAGGATGCGCTCTTTGAGAGCTTGCTTGAGAGCTTGAAGGCGGACGCTGCGATCGGACATTTGGACTACTCGGAAAGACCATTACGAAGGAGCGGGATCATAGCAAACCTGTGCGGTTTTAGAGCATGCGGGGCTTTTGCATGAATATCGCTCATGTTGGTACGAGCGTCATACTGTAGAATCGCGGCGTTTTTTTCACGATCGGGATCAAGGGCATGTCGTACCGCGTCATCAGCATTTTTTTGCTGTTTTCAAGCTGGGGCGCCGTTGCGCAGGAACCCACGATCTCATATAGCCGTGATATCCAACCGATCTTCACCGAAAAGTGCGTGGCCTGCCATGCGTGCTACGACTCGGCCTGTCAGTTGAATCTGGGCAGTGGCGAGGGCGCGGCCCGTGGCGCGAGCAAAATGCCGGTCTACGATGGCGAGCGTACACAGGCGGCACCGACCACTCGGCTGTTCTACGACGCTTTCGGCAAACGTGCCTGGCAGCAGAAAGACTTTTATTCGGTGCTCGACGCCCAAGGCAGTCAAGCGGCGTTGATGGCGCGCATGCTCGAATTGGGGCACAAGACGCCACTGACACCGAACGCCAAACTCCCGCAAGACATCGTGTTGGGCCTGAACCGCGAAAACATGTGCGCGCTGCCCGCCGAGTTTGAAGGTTATGCCGGTGCCCATCCGAAAGAAGGCATGCCGCTGGCGGTGACCGGGCTGACCGACCAGCAATATCAGACCCTGCAGCGCTGGCTGGCCTCGGGTGCGCCGATTGACGAACAAGGCCTGGCGCCAAGCGCCCAGGAGGCGCTGCAGATCGTCCAGTGGGAAAACCTGCTCAACACCCCCGGCGCGCGGCAAAGCCTGGTCGGGCGCTGGTTGTACGAGCACTGGTTCCTCGCGCACATCTATTTCAAGGACGGCGAGCCGGGGCATTACTTCCAGTGGGTGCGTTCGCGCACACCGACCGGACAGCCGATCGACCTGATCGCCACCCGCCGCCCCAACGACGATCCGGGCACTCAGGTGTATTACCGCTTGTGGCCGGTACAAGGGGTGATCGTGCACAAGACCCACATCACTTATCCGCTGAGCGCGGCGAAGATGGCGCGGGTGAAAAGCCTGTTCTACAGCGGTAACTGGCAGGTCACTGCGTTGCCGGGTTACGGCCCGCAGAGCCGCGCCAATCCGTTTGCCACGTTCGAAGCGATTCCGGCGCAGGCGCGTTACCAGTTCATGCTCGATAACGCCGAATACTTCGTCCGCACCTTTATTCGCGGCCCGGTGTGCCGTGGGCAGATCGCCACGGACGTGATCCGCGATAACTTCTGGGCGCTGTTCCAGGCCCCGGAGCACGACCTCTATATCACCGACCCGAACTATCGCGGGCAGGCCACGCCGTTGTTGGCCATGCCAGGGCAGAACGACGATGTCGGCAGCGTTTTGAGCCTGTGGCACAACTACCGCAACAAACGTAACGAGTACGAAGCGCTGCGCCGCGACAGCTATGCCGATCAACCGGCACCGAGCTGGTCGACGCTGTGGGCCGGCAACGACAACGCGCTGCTGAGCATATTCCGCCACTTCGACAGCGCATCGGTGACCAAAGGCCTGATCGGCGAGGTGCCGCAGACCATGTGGCTGTTCGACTATCCGCTGCTGGAACGCACCTATTACCAGTTGGCGGTCAACTTCGATGTGTTCGGCAACGTCTCCCATCAGGCGCAAACCCGCCTGTATTTCGACCTGATCCGCAATGGCGCCGAGCAGAACTTCCTGCGCCTGATGCCCGCCGACTCACGCGAGGATTACCTCGACGATTGGTATCAGAGCAGCGGTCAGTTCAAAATGTGGCTCGATTATGAGGCGATTGACGACGACAAACCGACCGCGTTGAAGCTCGACGAGAAAGACCCGAAATACGATTTCGCCATGCAATTACTGGCGCGTTACGGCGATCTCAATGCGCACCCTGATCCGATCAATCGCTGCAACGGCGCTTACTGTTCGCGGCCGAATATCGACCCTTTTCTGCAAAATGCCGAGCAGGCGCTGAGTCGCCTGACTTCGCGCCCGGCGGCCGGTTTGAAGGTCATTGAGCAATTGCCAGAAGCCACGATGCTGCGCATTGAAACCGCCAGCGGCAAACGTGAGGTCTATAGCCTGATGCGCAACCGCGCACACAGTAACGTGGCGTTCCTGCTGGGGGAGTCGCTGCGCTATCAGCCTGGGTTGGACACCATCACCATTTTTCCCGGCGTGCTCAGCAGTTATCCGAACTTCATCTTCAACATTCCGGCCGAGCAAGTGCCCGAGTTTGTCGATGCAATGGAAAACGCCAAGGATGCCAACCGTTTCGAGAAAATCGTCGAACGTTGGGGGATTCGCCGCAGTCATCCGCAATTCTGGTTGTATTTCCATGATCTGAGCCAGTACCTGCACGAAACCGACCCGGTGGAAGAGGGCGTGCTGGACATGAACCGCTACGAGAATCTTTGATCGATTGAAGCTGTCCTGCTGTCCCAGCCTTTAATAACACCGCAAATCCTTGTAGGAGCTGTCGAGTGCAACGAGGCTGCGATCCTTTGATCTTTTAGAATCAAGATCAAAAGATCGCAGCCTTCGGCAGCTCCTACAGGGAATCTGAGGTGGTTTCAGGAACTGTGAGCGGGAGCGGCCGATGTTGATTTCAGTGCAAGCCCTACGTGCGCTGGCCGCGTGGACGGTGGTCTGCCATCACTTCATGCAGATTTTCTTCAACTTCGAAGCACGCGGGCCGATTGGCCAACTGTTCATCGACAAAGGCGCGGTGGGCGTCGATATCTTCTTTGTCATCAGCGGCCTGGTGATTTTTCTCTCGACTGAAAACAAACCGCCGCCGCCCGCGCGTTTTCTGTTGTATCGGCTGTTTCGCATCGTCCCGGCGTATTGGCTGTACACGCTGTTGATGGCACTGCTGGTGGTGTTTGCCCAGCCGATATTGCCCGATCAAACGGTGGACTGGGATCATCTGCTGTTGTCGTTGCTGTTCATTCCCACCGAGAACCCCGGTGGTTATGGCATCTACCCGACGCTTAATGTCGGCTGGACGTTGAATTACGAAATCCTTTTTTACGTGCTGTTCGCCTGGACGCTGTTGTTTCGCTTGCAAGTGCGTCTGCTGGTGGTCGCGGCGCTGCTGTTTGCGGTGAGCCAGGCGTGGACCGGGTTTGGCTGGATCAGTGAGTTCTATCGCTCGGATATCGTCTATGAATTTCTGCTGGGGATCGGCATTGGCATGCTTTATCGCCGGGGCTGGATCGGCGCGGGACTGTGGCTGCCGCTAGCGGCAATCGTGGCGGTATTGCTGACGATCTATCACTTGGCACCGGCGCCGAGGCTGCTGAACTGGGGTGTGCCGAGCGCCGTGCTGGTGATGGCGTGTATCTCGCTTGAGCGTTATGTCGAGCGCAGCCGGGCACTCAAACTGCTCGGCGATTGCTCGTATTCGGTGTATCTGATGCACGTTCTGGTGTTGTCGGCAGGCGGTTATCTGGCCCGACGCTACGGCATCAACCCGTATTTGATGTTCGTCGTGTGCGCGCTGGCCATCGGTGTCGGCTCATGGCTGAGCTACGAATGGGTGGAAAAACGCAGCTATCGCTGGCTCAAGGCGCGAATCGACGACGAGCCTGACGAGAATCTTTCCCGACAAAAATACTAGGACTTTGTCCGGCGCAACGATTGGCGTAAACTGCGCCCAAGCCTGCGAGGAGTTTCCATGACCGCTATTACCATTACCGACGCCGCCCACGATTACCTGGCTGATCTGCTCTCCAAGCAGAACACCCCGGGCATCGGCATCCGCGTCTTTATCACCCAGCCTGGCACCCAGTACGCCGAAACCTGCATTGCCTACTGCAAGCCGGGCGAAGAAAAACCTGAAGACACCGCGCTGGGGCTGAAAAGCTTCACCGCGTACATCGATCACTTCAGCGAAGCGTTTCTCGATGACGCCGTGGTCGACTACGCCACCGACCGTATGGGCGGTCAGCTGACCATCAAGGCCCCGAACGCCAAAGTGCCGATGGTCAACGCCGACAGCCCGGTCAACGAGCGCATCAATTACTACCTGCAAACCGAAATCAACCCGGGGCTGGCCAGCCACGGCGGTCAGGTCAGCCTGATCGATGTGGTGGAAGACGGCATCGCCGTTCTGCAGTTCGGTGGTGGTTGCCAGGGCTGCGGCCAGGCGGACGTGACCTTGAAGGAAGGCATCGAGCGCACCTTGCTCGAGCGCATCCCTGAGCTGAAAGGCGTTCGCGACGTGACCGACCACACGCAGAAAGAAAACGCCTACTACTAAGGTGTTCGCTGCGAAATAACGAACGGCGCTGTGGTGGGGGTGCTTGTCGGATCGCCGCACCGTCCCGCGTGACTGCGTAGCAGTCACAACCAAGACAATGCATTTTCCCGTGATGAATGCATTGTCTGGTGCCACAAGATCAAAAGATCGCAGCCTTCGGCAGCTCCTACAGGGATACACATTCCAATGTAGGAGCTGCCGAAGGCTGCGATCTTTTGATTTTTAAGGTCTGTAGAGGTGTGCATGCCCCGCGCGATACAGCGATGACTCGCTGAACACCTCACTGCCCAACACCCGCCCAACCAGAATCAACGCCGTACGCCGAAACCCTTTGGCCGCAACCTTCCCGGCAATATCCGCCAACGTCCCCACCACCCAATCCTGATCCGGCCACGTCGCCCGGTGAATCACCGCAATCGGGCAGTCCGCGCCGTAATGCGGCAACAGCTGCGCCAGAATCTTCTCCAGATGGTTGACCCCCAGATGAATCGCCATGGTTGCGCCGTGCTGTGCCAGGTTGCCCAATTCCTCACCGGCCGGCATGGCGGTTTTATCGGCGTAGCGGGTCAGAATCACGCTTTGCGACACGTCCGGCAACGTCAGTTCCGCACCCAGCAACGCTGCACAGGCTGCGGTGGCTGTCACACCGGGGATAATCTCGAACGGAATACTCAGCTCACGCAGGTAACGGATCTGCTCTCCGATCGCGCCGTACAGGCTTGGATCGCCGGAATGCACCCGCGCCACATCCTGGCCGTTGGCGTGCGCGGTTTTGATCAGTTCGATGATCTGTTCCAGATGCAATTGCGCGCTGTTGACCACCGTCTCGGCTTGATGGCCGTCGAGCACCGCCGCCGGCACCAACGAACCTGCATAGATAATCACCGGGCAACTGCGGATCAGCCGCTGGCCTTTGACGGTGATCAATTCCGGGTCGCCGGGGCCGGCGCCGATGAAGTAGACGGTCATCGTTAAATCCTTGGAAAAGAGGCGCAACAACGCTTCAGATGAAGATTGTTCATGATCAATGACGGGGATTATCGGGATTTTACGCCGCGCCGGCCAATGCCAACGTTGCCTGAGCGTATTTTTGCCGGGAAATCAGCAGTTTTGCCGGTGCCTGGATCAACTGCTCGGCGAGCGCCAACGCCGCGCTTTCTGCCACGCCGTAGCAACCGGTGCGTTCGTAGGCGATTTGCGAATGGTGACTGAGTCGCTGTTGGTAATTGGCCAGTTGTTCACTGCTGAAATACAGCAAGGGCAGGGCCAGTTGTGCGGCAAGTTCTTGCAGGCCTGGCTCGTCGCGCTTCAAGTCGATGCTGGCCAACGCCTTGACCGCTTGTAGCTCGATACGGTGTGCCTGCAAGGCTTGGTCAAGCAAGGCGCGCAGCGTGCTGGCCGGGCAGCCGCGCTGGCAGCCCAGGCCGACCACGAAGGTCGGCGCTGCGCTGTCATCGGTCATGCGTGGTATTGACCATCGTTTTTGCGGCGGAACAACCAGGCGCTGATCAGGCCCAGGGCCAGCCAGAACGCCACGTTGGTCAACTGCGAAGCGATTTTGAACTGGGCTTCCAGTGCTTCCGGCGCGAGCATCGAATGTACTTGCGGCTGCGGCGCACCGATCACGTGCGGCACGGCGAGGATGGCGACACCGAGGATTTTCATCAGCCAGTGGCGGCTGAACACGATCAGCGACAGGCCGACAGCGGTCGAAGCGGCGGTGCCGATCCACCACATCTGGCGCGAGGCCAGATCTGCCGCAGCAGTGCCCGGCAACTCAGGCGGCAGGCCCAGGGTCGGCGCGAGGACGAAGGTGGCATAACCGGCCAGACCCCAGAGCAGGCCTTGCGAGGTTTTGGTTGGCGCGCGCAGGGTGTAGAGGCCCGCGAGCATCAGGGCGAAACCCACCGCAACCACCAGATTGCCGCCTGTGGTCGAAACCACCCGCTGCCAGCCGTCTTCCGGCTCCCAGGCTTGGGCATCGTGGGTGTGGCCGGCCATGGCGCCTTCGGCGTGTTCATGAACAGCCACCGGCTCGGCTTTCTCGTAGGTTTCAGCCTGAATAATCAGCGGTGAAACCCAGAAGCTTTGCAGCAGAGTGAGGAGCAGGGCGGCCAGCAGGCCGGTGAAACCCGCGGTTTGCGCAATACGCTTGATCATGTCGGCAGGTCTCAGTGGCACGGGAACGCGGCGCTGTGACGGGTATCGTGCGCGGCGTTGTGCACCGCTTCGATGTGCGAGAAACCGGCGAAGTAGACCAGGCTGGCGCCGAGGATCGACGCGAAGATCGCGGCGGTCAGGCGTTGGCTCAGGGTGGTGGTGCTGGCGATTTTGTCCGTGTTGCTGCCGGTGCTGCTGATGATCGACATGGCGCTTCCCTCTGGAGTGTCAGTGGGTGAATCGAGCGCATGAAAACCCCTGCGGGTCGGGCTCGCAGAGGTTCGAACAGCGCCCGCCCACCGCGGGTTTGTTATGTTCAGCGACGCACAAGTGCGTGCTGTGTGTTGCGGGCCGGTCTCCGGGCTCACGAGGGGTTGGCGTCAGGCCGACCTGCAAGCATCACCTTCCCATGCCGTGTCGGCACAGTGGTTTTGACGCTTCGCTCGCTTACCGTTGCGGGGGCAGCACCGGACTGACATGGGCTTGAGTAAAGCACATGATTCACCGGTTTCCCGTTTCACCCTGTGAAGGGCACCCGTAACAAGGTGTGTAGGAGAGCATGGGGTTGGGTTTTTAGTCAATTTTTTGGGGTGGTGGTGGGTTTGAATGATGTGGGCATATCCGTTGCTGCGGTAACGGCGGCTTAGGGTTCCGCCCTTACGGCGGGTCACTTTTTACAGACGCCTAAAAAGTAACCAAAAACGCTTGCTGGTATGACTCACCCACATAGGTAACAAAACAGTTCAAGCACATAGGTAACAGTTTTTAACTGGCACTGGTCGATTCCGAGGATCTGACCATGCCGTGGCGAGAGCTGAAACCTATGGACCTTAAAGTGATGTTCATCGCCGACTATCTGTCCGGTCGGCTCAACTTCAGTCAACTCTGTGCGGCTCACAGCATCAGTCGCAAGACTGGCTACAAGTGGGTGGCCCGCTACAACGCGGACAGCATCAATGGCTTGGCGGAGTGCAGTCGCAAGCGTCATTCTCAAACACAGGCTGTGCCGTTTGCGGTCAAAGAAGCCATTCTTGAGCTGCGGCGCCAAGGTCAAACCACGCCGGGCCCGAAAAAGATCCAGACAGCCCTGCAAGAGCGGTTTCCAGATCAGCCGCCGCCCTCCAAAACCACGATCTACAACGTGCTTAAAAAAGCGGGGCTAGTGGTGTCTCGACGGTTGCGTCAGCGTGTCGCTGTCTATCCAAAACCACTCCAGAAAGCCGACCTTCCTAATCAGCTCTGGAGCGCTGATTACAAAGGCCAATACCTGACAGGAGACGGTGTCTGGTGTTACCCGTTGACGGTAATGGATCACGCCAGTCGATTTTTACTGGCTTGTGAAAGTATGCCGAGCACGACTTTCAAGGACGCCAAAGCCACCTTCGAACGGTTATTTAAGACGTATGGGATGCCTGAGCGGATCCGCACTGATAACGGTGTCCCTTTTGCCAGCGGCGGGCGTGCGGGGTTATCACAATTATCCATTTGGTGGGCTCGTCTAGGCATCATTCATGAGCGGACTCAACCTGGGCGACCTGAGCAAAACGGACGGCATGAACGCATGCACCGCACGCTTAAAAGTACATTGCCAAGACCGCCGGAAATTGAGTGGGGAGCTCAGCAGAAGCATTTTGATCTGTTCATGCAGCACTATAATCATGAGCGTTTTCATGAGGCATTGGGGCAGAAAACCCCGGCCTCTTGCTACATCAGCTCTTCACGGGTATTTCCGAGAAAGTTGCCGGAGATGAAATACCCCAGCCATGTTGAGGCATACCGAACGGACTCCAACGGCGTAGTGAACAAAGGAAGGCTCAGAATCTATGTGGGCTATGTCCTGAAACATCAGATAGTCGGATTGGAGAGCATCAGCGAGGGTGTTTGGGACATCATCTTTGGGCCTGTTCTACTGGGACGTGTTGATGAACGAGACGCTAAGGATGGTTATCTGACGCTCAAAGTAATCAAAAATAAGTGATCAGGTGTTACCCATGTGCCTGAACTTAACTGTTACCTATGTGGTTGTCCCGTTCATGCTCCTACGTTCGGCCCGCTCGCTGGGGCTCGGGGTCCCTTCGCTCCGGGATCGATCCGGGGGCAGCGCCTACGGTTTGCTTCGCTGCACCTCCTCTCGCTGTGTTTGGCTGCGCCAAACGGTCGCTACGCTCCCACGCCCGGATCAATCCCTCCGCTCAGCCTTCCGATGTCGCCTTACAGATCAAAAGCTGCAGCCGAGCTAACGCTCATCCTGTTGAGTGGTGAGGAGCACAGCGTGGTCGGTTTTGGATTTGTGGTGGATTTGCCCCTCACCCCAGCCCTCTCCCCAAGGAGAGGGAGCCGATTTTTGATCTGGCTTAATGATTCTGGACACCCCTGAAGGGCGTAATCTACGCCCAACGACGAGGTGTAATTTTGACTAGACGGTACTTTTCGACAGATTTCAAACGGGACGCGGCTTGCTTGGTACTGGATAAAGATTATTCAGTAAGTGAGGCCTGCGAAGCGATGGGGGTGGGCCCGACCGCTCTGCGCCGCTGGGTTGAGCAGTTGCGCCAGGAGCGCAACGGCAAGACGCCCGAAAGATCCAAAGCCATGACACCCGATCAACAACGCATTCAGGAACTGGAAGCAAAAATCCGACGGATTGAGCGTGAGAAAGAAATCTTAAAAAAGGCTACAGCTCTCTTGATGTCGGATTCCCTCGATCGATAAGGCTGGTCGAGGAGTTAAGCGAGCTATATCCAAGAACCGAGTTGTGCGGTGTGTTTGGAATCAACCGCAGCAGTTATTACGACCGGTTGAAACAGGGCACAAAAGTTGATGTTGAACGCGATCGCCTCAAGATCAAGGCTGTTGAACTGCATCAGCAAAGTCGCGGTTCGATGGGCGCGCGAGGCCTGTCAGAGGCGTTGCGTAACGAAAAGGAGTCTGTAGGTCGCTACATGGCTCGTAGCCTGATGCGCGAAATTGGATTAAAGAGCCAGCAACGGCGCAGGCATCGTTACAAACCCAGCGGCGCGGAGGCTCAATACGCCCCTAACCATTTGGAGCGTAAATTCAACGTCGAGGCGCCCAATCAAGTGTGGTGTGGCGACGTGACTTACATCTGGGCGGGTACTTACTGGGTTTATCTGGCTGCGGTACTTGATCTGCATGCCCGACGCATCGTCGGCTGGGCGATGTCCCGAAGCCCGGATTCAGCACTAACCTGTCAAGCCTTGAAGGTGGCTTTCGAGTCGCGAGGACGGCCTGAAAACTTAATGTTCCATTCGGATCAGGGCTGTCATTACAGCAGCAAAATGTTCCGTGAAACGTTGTCGGACATGCGGATAAAACAAAGCATGAGTCGACGGGGAAACTGCTGGGATAACGCTCCGATGGAACGTTTCTTTGGCAGTTTGAAATCTGAATGGATACCCAAGGCCGGCTACCGAAACGAAGACGAAGCCAGTACCGATGTGTTGCGCTACCTGACCCACTATTACAATCGGATCAGGCTGCACAGCCACAACGGTTATAGGACTCCGGTAGCCATGGAGGCCCTGGCGGCATGAGAAATGAACAAAACCCTATAACTGTGTCCAGTATCGTTTGACCAGATCATTTCGGGATTTTCAAAACCTGAGTTCGACTCGGTATTTCACGTCGGCGTCGCCCGCCCAAACACCTCGGTCAGTCCCCTCTCCCTCGGGGAGAGGGCTAGGGTGAGGGGCTCTTGATCTGGCTCTTGATCTTGCTTTGGCTTTTGATCTTTTGCCCCATCGGCAGGCCGAGCGGAGGTGTTCATCCGGGGGTAGGCGCGCAGCGCCGTGCGGCGCAGCCGCATACATCGAGAGGAGGTGCAGCGAAGCAAACCGTAGGCGATGCCCCCGGATGGACACCGTAGCGAGGGAACACTGAGCCTCAGCGAAGTGCCGTACGCCAGGGGCAAAGCCTTTTGGTTCCTTTTTGGCGTTTGAAAAAGGGACTCACTGTAAGAGCGAAACCGCCAGCGGCAGCACCCGCAGCAACGGATATGCCCCCAATCCAAACATTGACCCATAAGCAAGCCATGCGTAGCCTTGCGCATTCGAGGTTCTTCGGCCCTTGCCGAAGCTAAGAAGGGAACGCGGTCAATGCCGCGGCTGCCCCCGCAACTGTGAACGGTGAAGTTCGCTGCCACGCCACTGCCAGCTCAATCCAGGAGCCCGCGGGAAGGCGCAGCAAACGCCAGGCCCAGCGCCTGAACACCGTCAGCCAGGAGACCTGCCTCGTCACAGATTCTCAATTCAACCGGGCGGGGTGATCCGGTGGCGAACTCTCCGGGCACGCACGCGCGTTGCCGGTTCTCGTCCCGTATGCCCGCCGCTTGCCAAAGGGCATACCGATGAAAACACTGGCCAAACTCCCCGTCACCATCGTCACCGGCTTCCTCGGTTCGGGCAAAACCACGCTGCTGCGGCACATGCTCGACAACGCTCAGGGCCGTCGCATCGCAGTGATCGTCAACGAGTTCGGCGAGTTGGGCATTGACGGTGAAATCCTCAAGCAATGCACCATCGGCTGCACCGAAGAAGAAGCCACCGGTCGCGTTTACGAACTCGCCAACGGCTGCCTGTGCTGCACCGTTCAGGAAGAATTCTTCCCGGTGATGCGCGAGCTGGTCGCCCGTCGCGGCGATCTCGACCACATCCTCATTGAAACCTCGGGCCTGGCCCTGCCGAAACCGCTGGTACAAGCCTTCCAGTGGCCGGAAATCCGCAGCGCCTGCACCGTTGACGCGGTGATCACCGTGGTCGACAGCCCGGCCGTGGCCGCTGGCACCTTCGCCGCGTTCCCGGATCAGGTCGATGCCCAGCGCAAACTCGACCCGAACCTCGATCACGAGTCGCCGCTGCACGAACTGTTCGCCGACCAACTGGCCAGCGCCGACCTCGTCATCCTCAACAAGGCCGACCAGACCAGCCCGGAAGATCTGGCTCGCGTTCGCGCGGAAGTCGCCGAAGAGCTGCCACCGGCGGTGAAAATCATCGAAGCCAGCAACGGTCGTCTGCCGCTGGACGTGCTGATCGGCCTCGGCGCCGGTTCCGAAGAACACATCGACAGCCGCCACAGCCATCACGATCACCACCATGGTGAAGGCGATGACGACCACGATGACCACGATCACGACGCCTTCGATTCGATCTCCATCGAACTGCCGCAAGCTGACGAAAGCCTGCTGCTCGACGCCCTGACGCAGCTGGTGGTCAAGCATGGCATCCTCCGTGTCAAAGGTTTCGCCGCGATCCCGAACAAGCCAATGCGCCTGCTGATCCAGGGTGTGGGGACGCGTTTCGACAAGCATTTCGACCGTCAGTGGGGTGCCGATGAAGCACGTATTACGCGTCTGGTGTTAATCGGCCAGGAACTCGACGCCGCGCAACTCGAAGCGCAGCTGCGCGCCGCGCTCAGCGTTTAAACCATGCACCTGCTCAGGACCCAGCCCGGCGGTTTCGTCTCGGATGACAACATTGCCGACCTTGGCCAGACCCCCGCCGAGTTGGTGATTCTGTGCAGCGGCGACTCCAGCCTGGCGCTGCTCGCCGAGGCCGCGCAGCAGTTGCCCGAGGATTACCCGAGCCTGCGTCTGGCCAACCCGATGCAGGTGCAGAATCACGCCTCGGTCGATTTGTACGTCGACGAAGTGCTGCGCCACGCCAAGGTGATTCTGATTTCGCTGCACGGTGGCATCGCCTATTGGCGTTATGGCGTCGAGCGTCTGATCGAACTGTCCGAGCGCGGTGTGCAAGTGATTCTGGTGCCGGGCGATGACCGTCCCGATCCGGAACTCAGCGACCTGAGCACCGTCAACGCCGTGGATCGTGATCGCCTCTGGCAGTTCTTGCGTCAGGGCGGCCTGGGCAATGCGCTGGATTTCTTCCGTTGTCTGGCCAACCGTTGGCTCGCCCGCGATTACGCGTGGGAAGAACCGCAGACGCTGCCGCGCACGGCGATTTACCACCCGAATAAAACCACCGCCGCACTGAGTGACTGGCAAGCCGATTGGCTGCCCGAGCACCCGGTCGCGGCGGTGTTGTTTTACCGCTCGCATCTGCAAGCGGCGAACACCGCGTTTATCGATGTGTTCTGCCAGCGCTTGCAGGTGGCGGGGCTGAATCCGCTGCCGATCGCGGTGGCCAGTCTGAAAGAACCCGGCTGCCTGACGGTGGTCGAGGATTGGCTGGACGAAGTCGAGGCGGGGGTGATCCTCAACACCACCGGATTCGCCCAGTCCAGCCCCGAAGCGCCGCATCTGCGGCCGTTTCGCCGCAATATTCCGGTGATTCAGGCGATCTGCGCGCAGGACAACGAGCCCGGCTGGCGCGACAGCGAGCAAGGCCTGGGGCCAAGGGATCTGGCCATGCACATCGCCTTGCCGGAACTCGACGGGCGCATCATCAGCCGGCCGATCAGTTTCAAGGATCTGGCCTGGCGCAGTGAGCGTAGTCAGTCCGATGTGGTCTGCTACCGCGCGCAGCCTGAGCGCATGGATTTTGTCGCCGAACTGGCGCGGCGCTGGATTGATCTGGCGCGGGTGCCGAATGGCGAAAAACGCATCGCGTTGATACTTGCCAACTACCCAACCCGTGATGGGCGCATCGGCAACGGCGTCGGCCTCGACACGCCGGCAGCGGCGCTGAATATCCTTCGCGCGTTGCAGGCAGAGGGTTATCCGGTCCCGGCAGAGTTGCCCAATAGCGGCACCGAGTTGATCCAGCAATTGCTCGGTGGCGTCAGCAACGATCTCGACATGATTGATCTGCGCCCGTGCCAGCAAAGTCTGGCGATGGACGCTTACCTGACGATGTTCAACGCGCTGCCCGAGGCCAATAGAAACGCAGTGGTCGAGCGTTGGGGATCGCCGCAAAACGATCCGATGTGCCGCGACGGTCGCATGATGATTGCCGGTCTGCGCTTGGGCCTGACCTTCGTCGGTATTCAGCCGGCGCGCGGTTATCAGGTAGACCCGAGTGCGGTCTATCACGACCCTGATCTGGTGCCGCCGCACGCGTATCTGGCGTTCTATTTCTGGCTGCGCAACACCTACGGCGCCCACGGTGTGATTCACGTCGGCAAGCACGGCAACCTTGAGTGGCTGCCGGGCAAAGGCGTCGGGCTTTCGGAGAATTGCTGGCCGGACGCATTGCTCGGGCCGCTGCCGAACATTTATCCGTTTATCGTCAACGACCCGGGCGAGGGCGCCCAAGCGAAACGACGCACGCAAGCGGTAATCATCGACCACCTGATGCCACCGCTGACCCGCGCCGAAACCTACGGCCCGCTGCGCAATCTGGAACTGCTGGCCGACGAGTATTACGAAGCGCAACTGCTCGACCCACGCCGCGCCCGCGAGTTGCAGCGTGACATTCTGCAACTGGTGCGCGAGACGCAGATCGACCGCGAACTGCAACTCGATGCAGGCCTGGACAGTGATGCCGATGCGGCGATCTGGCTGCCGCGCCTCGATACCTATTTGTGTGATTTGAAGGAATCGCAGATTCGCGATGGTCTGCACATCTTTGGTGAATCGCCGAGCGGGCGTTTGCGCATTGATACGTTGTTGGCGCTGCTACGGATTCCGCGTGGCGACGGCAAGGGCGCGCAGTCGAGTCTGCTGCGCGCATTGGCCAAGGCGTTTGAACTGGGTTTCGACCCGCTCGATTGTGCGTTGGCCGATCCATGGACAGGGCCGCGTCCCGCAGAGCTGCAATCGCAAAGCGACGAAGTCTGGCGCACTGCTGGTGATACCCGCGAACGACTCGAACTGTTTGCCACTGAACTGATTTCCCAGACGCTGCAATCCCCTTGTAGGAGTGAGCCTGCTCGCGATAGCGCAGGGGCATTCGATACATATTTGCCTGACACACCGCTATCGCGAGCAGGCTCACTCCTACAGGGACCGCGCTGGGCTGAAGTCAGCGCAATTATCGACAATCTGCGCGAAGTCGTTGCGCCACGCCTGGACGCCTGCGGCCCCGCTGAAATGCGCGGTTTGCTCGACGCGCTTAGCGGTCGCTTCGTCCCTGCCGGCCCGAGCGGAGCGCCGAGCCGTGGTCGCCTCGACGTGCTGCCGACCGGGCGCAATTTCTACTCGGTCGACGTGCGCAACCTGCCGACCACCACCGCGTGGCGCATCGGGTTCCAGTCGGCGACGTTGATTCTTGAGCGCCATCTCCAGGATCACGGCGATCACCTGCGCCAGCTCGGTTTATCGGTCTGGGGCACGGCAACCATGCGCACCGGTGGCGACGACATTGCCCAAGCGATGGCATTGATGGGCGTGCGTCCGGTGTGGGCCACTGGCAGTCAGCGTGTCGACGACTTCGAGATTCTGCCGCTGAGCCTGCTCGACCGCCCGCGCGTCGATGTCACCTTGCGGGTTTCCGGATTTTTCCGCGATGCGTTCGCCAACCTGATCCGCCTGTTCGACGCAGCAGTGCAAGCGGTGGCGGCCCTCGACGAGCCGGACGACCTCAATCCATTGGCCGCGAAAGTGCGTGCCGAGCGCGAGGCACTGTTGCAGTCGGGCGTCGATGAGGACACCGCACGGCGCCAGGCTGGTTGGCGGATCTTCGGCGCCAAACCCGGTGCCTATGGCGCTGGTGTACAAGGCGCGATCGATGGCCGTTTGTGGCAGACCCGCGACGATCTGGCCGAGGTCTATCTGAACTGGGGCGCCTACGCCTATGGCGGTGCCGACGAAGGTACGGCCGCCCGCGAACAGTTCGTCCAGCGTCTGAGCCAGGTGCAAGCGGTGCTGCAAAATCAGGACAATCGCGAACACGACCTGCTCGACTCCAACGACTATTACCAGTTCCAGGGCGGCATGCTTGCGGCCGTGGAAACCCTGCGTGGCGAGGCGGCGGCCAGTTATCACGGCGATCACAGTCAGCCGGATCTGCCGAAGATTCGCACGTTGAAGGAAGAGCTGAACCGGGTGATTCGCTCACGTGCGGCCAATCCGAAGTGGATCGACGGGGTCAAGCGCCACGGCTATAAAGGCGCGTTTGAACTGGCGGCGACGGTTGATAACCTGTTTGCGTTTGATGCGACGACACAGTTGATCGATGACCACCAGTACGCGTTGTTGGCGGATGCTTATTTGCTGGATCCGGCGACTCGGGAGTTTGTTCGCGAGCATAATCCGCATGCGCTTCGCGATATGACCGAGCGCATGCTTGAGGCGCAGCAGCGGGGGATGTGGCAGGAGCCGGGGGCTTATAAAGAGGCGCTGGAGAATCTGCTGCTGGATATAGAGGAAGATATGTAACGCGTTCAATAACGCCTCCCCCTCACCCCAGCCCTCTCCCCCAAGGGGGAGAGGGGGAAAGGGAGCCGACCTGGGTGCTGTTCAAAACTTGAGTTCGACTGGATAGTTCAAGTCGGTGGATTTCAAAAGAGCACCACGGTCAGTTCCCTCTCCCTCTGGGAGAGGGCTAGGGTGAGGGCATTTCTACCTGACACCCTGCAACCCTCAAGCACACCAAAGACCACGAAAGAGAAAAACCCAAATGACCGACACCCCGCATTTCCCCCTTTCCGCCGTGGTCGGCGCTGATGACCTGAAACTCGCCCTGTGCCTCACCGCCATCGACCCGAAAATCGGCGGCGTGCTGATCGAAGGCCCGCGCGGCATGGCCAAGTCCACCCTGGCCCGTGGCCTGGCCGATCTGCTCGCCAGCGGTCAATTCGTCACCTTGCCGCTGGGTGCCACTGAAGAACGTCTGGTTGGCACCCTCGACCTCGACGCCGCCCTCAGCGAAGGCCGCGCGCAGTTCTCGCCGGGCGTGCTGGCCAAGGCGGACGGCGGCGTGCTCTACGTCGATGAAGTCAATCTGCTGCCGGATCATCTGGTCGATCTGCTGCTTGACGTTGCCGCCAGCGGCACCAACCTGATCGAGCGTGACGGTATCTCCCATCGGCATTCGGCGAAGTTCGTGCTGATCGGCACCATGAACCCGGAAGAGGGCGAGTTGCGCCCGCAACTGCTTGACCGCTTCGGCTTGAACGTTGCTCTCAGCGGTCATACGGTGCCGTCTGAACGCGGACAGATCATCCGTCGGCGTCTGGATTTCGACAGCGATCCGCAAGCGTTCTGCACGCAGTGGCAAGCTGAGCAACAAGCCCTGCGTGTGCGTTGCGAAAATGCTCGCGCTGCCTTGGCCAGGATTGCCCTGGACGATGCCGCACTGGCGCAGATCACCGAGCGTTGTTTTGCTGCCGGGGTCGATGGACTGCGTGCCGATCTGGTCTGGTTACGCGCCGCTCGTGCTCACGCGGCATGGCGCGGGGCGGCGGTGATTGGCGAAGAAGATATCGACGCCGTGGCCGAGTTTGCCCTGCGCCATCGGCGTCGCGAGCACCCGGCATCGAGTCCGCAGCCACCGGCGCAGTCGCCAGCCGAGTCTCAGGCCACGCCAAGTGAAGGGCAGGGCCAGTGGGGCGACATGCCGGCGCCGGCGCTCGCCACCGGCGCCCGCCGCGAAGTGCCGAGCTGGCCAAAAAAGCGTTAGGCATTCGCCCCCGATCCGAGGTGGGGGCGAATGCCAGACCCCGCGCCGGACGGCTGGACAACGGGCGCCAGGGCAAACGCCATATGGCCCGCAGCGGTACGGTGAACTGGCCGGGCACGTTGCTCAACGGGCGTCCTCGGATTCGTGAAGATCTGCTGTTTCAACTGCGCACACGCTCGCCGCATGAACTGTGGCTGGTGATCGTCGATGCCTCGGCCTCGACGCGGCGTCATCACGCCTTGAGCGATGCCAAAGGCCTGCTCGCGCAACTGTTCGATGACGCCTATCGCCAGCGCGCGCGCCTGGCATTGTTAACGGCCAGTGGCGCGGCGCCGAAATGGCAGGTGCAAGGGTTGAAGGCGTCCAGCGGTTTGCATACCTGGCTGGATGCTTTGGGTGCAGGCGGTGGCACGCCGTTGCTGGCGGCGCTGATGCAGGCCGGGCATTGGCTGACGGTGCGGCGCAAGCGTTTTCCCGCCGAGCAGCAGCGATTGTTGGTGGTCACGGATGGTCGTTTGAAACAGTGGTCAGGATTGCCGGTGCTGGCGTGTCCGGGCTTGTTGATCGATATCGAGCGTGGGCCGATTCGGTTGGGGCGGGCGCGGGATCTGGCCGAGTCGTTGGGGTCAGAGTATCGACATATCGATGAGCTGATTTCCCGCTGATATTTTCCGTGTCTGCACGGGCCTCATCGCGAGCAGGCTCACTCCCGCATTTGGAAAGCGTTCACCTGTGGGAGCGAGCCTGCTCGCGAAGGGATTGACCCGGTCTTGAGCCGAACAACCAAAACCCGCATCCCTGCTCTATGCTGCACCCAGCCCAATCACAAGGAGTGAGCGATGCGCGTACTGGTCAACAATCCCGCGGACGATTTCCGCGTCAAAGCCTACGCCGGCACCAACGGCGTGTTGCTGGCCATGGACCTGGCCGAATCCCGGCGCAAAGGCCTGTTGGGTTTCGCCATTGAAAAGCAGCAGGGCGGCAAACCCTGGTTGTTTCTGTTCAACAGCCTGACGTTCCCTGGCAAGGCGCACACGTTCCCCCAGTTCCACGCCACACCGAGCGATACCGCGCCGCTGCAAAAATTTCGCTGGGCGGATTACGCGGTCAATCCGGGCATGACCCTCCACTATCGCGTGCATCTGGCCTACGGTACTGCCGATGCCGTGCAGTTGGGCGAAGCACTTGAGCTGACGGTCACCGCCGATGACGGTCAGCCGAGCAACCAGAGCGTGATATTTAATCGCGCCGTCGCCGCCAGCCAGGCCTTCCAGCGCAAGTTTCCCGATCTCGACGCACAGATCAGCGCCAACAAGAACATGCCCATCGAAGCGTGGCCCGATGCGGCCCGGCAATGGCTGGAAAACGGCTTGCTCGGGCGCTTGCTTGGTTTTATCGAGCGCGCCGTCGATGGCCTGTGGGCGCTGGATATTGCCATCTACGAATACCAGTTACAGGCAATCATCGATGCGGTGAACGCCGCGTATGCGCGGGGTGTGAAGGTGCGGGTGCTGTATCACGCCCGGCCGGATGACGAAGACACCACCCTCAACGAAGCGAGCCTGGCGGCGCTGCCTTCCGCGAGCAAACGCGGGCGAGTGACCCATAACATCTTTCACGACAAATTTATCGTCCTGAGCCGCCTCGCTGCCAGCGGTGAGCATCAGCCTGAAGCCGTACTGTGTGGCAGCACCAATTTCACCGCCAACGGGGTTTATCGTCAGGCCAACGTGGTGCATGTGCTGGACGACGAATCGGTTGCTGCCAGTTATCTGCAAAGTTTCGAGCAGATCTGGACGCGACCGGACGATGTCGGCGCAACTCGTGACTGGATCACCGAACACAACGCGATGAATCCGCAGCAAACTTTATTTGCCGGGTTCTCACCGCGTACCGGCGGCGCGGATCTGCAGGAGTTTGTGCGGATCATCGGCGCGGCGAAAAAGGACGTGCTGTTCGTCACGGCGTTTTCGCTGCCGGATGCGATTCTCAACGCGTTACTCGGCCAGCCCCACGACGACATTTTGCGTTATGGCCTGCAAAACACCGCCAGCCGCATCACCGGGTTTCACGCCGACCGCAGCGCCGAGTTCGCCGCCACCGCGCTGCTCAATACCGGGCTGGAAGGCTGGTTGCGCGAGAGCATGAAAGGTCAGAAAGGCAATCTGCTGGTGCACACCAAAGCGGTAGTCACCGACTTCACCACCGATACGCCGACCATCATCAGTGGTAGCCATAACCTCAGCGTTTCGGCCAGCAATGGCAACGATGAAAACTACCTGATCATTCGGGGCGACGCCGATCTGGCGGATCGCTATGGTCTGGAGCTGTTGCGATTTTACGAGCATTACCGCTTTCGCTATTTCGCGAAGAAACTGGCATTGAAACAGGTGAGTCCGTTGGCGGCAGATGACAGCTGGACCAATGATTACTACGTCGAAGGGGATTTGCGGCAGTTGTCACGGCTGCGCTTCGCGGGGCGCTGACTTGCCCCTGTAGGAGCTGCCGCAGGCTGCGATCTTTTGACTCTCGCATTAGAAAACAAGATCAAAAGATCGCAGCCTTCGGCAGCTCCTACAGGGGAATCTGAAGAGCTGTTACAGATTTTGAAATGATTTTGAGCTGTAGGAAAAGTTACTTAAGCCTGTACGCTCCAAGGCCATTTTTCATTCAGGATCTACATGAACACCCTCTCGGAGCCTCCCGGTTTCAGCTTCCCTTCGCGCCACGGCGCGGTCTTGACGCACTCGCAGCATCCGGTTTTCCGACACCCGACTATCGTAGATAACGCGGCCCCCGAGCCTTTGCGTTGCGCTTTGCCGTGTCCGGCAGCCTGAATCAACCGAGAGAGATAGAGACGTTTTATGGAATGGTTAGCGGATCCCACGGCCTGGTTAGGCTTGTTGACTTTGATCGTGCTGGAACTGGTGCTGGGTATCGACAACCTGGTGTTCATCGCAATCCTCGCGGACAAACTGCCGCCGCATCAACGTGACCGTGCGCGGATTATCGGCCTGTCGCTGGCGCTGATCATGCGCCTGGGTCTGTTGGCGAGTATTTCCTGGCTGGTCACCCTCACGCAGCCGTTGTTCGAGGTGTTCGACAAGAGCTTCTCCGGCCGTGACCTGATCATGCTGTTCGGTGGTGTGTTCCTGTTGTTCAAGGCCACCATGGAATTGCACGAACGCCTTGAAGGTCACGTCGGCGAGCGCACGAGCAACAGCGCTTATGCCATGTTCTGGCCGATCGTCGCGCAGATCGTGGTGCTCGACGCGGTGTTCTCCCTCGATGCGGTGATCACCGCCGTGGGCATGGTCGATGAACTGGCGGTGATGATGATCGCCGTGATCATCTCGATTGGCTTGATGATCGTCGCCAGCAAGCCGCTGACGCGCTTCGTCAACGCGCACCCGACGGTGATCATGCTGTGTCTGGGCTTCCTGATGATGATCGGTTTTGCCCTGACCGCTGAAGGTCTGGGCTTCCACATTCCGAAAGGTTATCTGTACGCCGCCATCGGCTTCTCGATTCTGATCGAGGTGTTCAACCAGATCGCCCGGGCTCGGCGCAAGCGTTCGATGCAAGGCTTGCGGCCGATGCGCGAGCGCACGGCTCATGCGGTCATGCGTTTGCTGGGCGGGCGCAAACTGGCGGTGGAAGAGGTTGGCGAGGAACTCTCCGACCTGCTCGACGACGGTGACGCGCCAAGTGCCGAACTGTTCGATCGTCGCGAACGGGTGATGATCAGCGGTGTGCTGCAACTGGCCGAGCGCCCGATTCGTGGACTGATGACCGTGCGTGCCGATGTCGACACTCTTGATCTGGCGGATGATCGCGAGGCGATTCGTACCCGCTTGATGCACTCGTCCTATTCGCGTCTGCCGTTGATTCGCAACGGTGCGGTGGATGAGCCCTTGGGCTTCGTGCACAAGAAGGAACTGCTCAAGGAGTACCTGGCGGGTGCCGAGCCGAACCTGGAACATTTGGCGCGCAAAACCCTCAACCTGCTCGACAGCTATTCGATCCTCAACGCGCTGGAGCAGATGCGCGCGGCCTCGACGCATATTGCCTTCGTGGTCAACGAATTCGGTGATTTTGTCGGTGTGTTGACCATGACCGACATTCTCGAATCGATCGCCGGTGAGCTGCCGGACGCCAGCGAAATCGAAGGCCCGGACGTGATCGAGGAGCAGGGCGGGTTTATGGTCAGCGGCGCGTTGAACCTGGCGCGTGTGCGCCAGCGCACCGGGTTTGGCGCCGAAGCGACCGAGGACTATCAGACCATGGCCGGGTTGGTGATGAGCCTTCTGGATCGTCTCCCGGTCATTGGTGATCGCCTGGAGCATGCAGGCTGGCACATGACGGTCAAAGCCGTGGAAGAGCGGCGGGTGACTCGGGTGTTGTTGGTGCGCGACTCTGCGTAAGTCAGCATTCTTGCGCTGACGGTGCCGGCCCATTCGCGGGCAAGCCCGCTCCCACAGTGTCCGCGTCGTACACGAAATTTGCGGACACCGATGAGCCCTGTGGGAGCGGGCTTGCCCGCGAAAGCGAATGGTCAGGCGCCGCTGAGCCGCCGGCGCGCACGTGGGACGGTGCAAAGGTTACGCAAAGTGCGACGAAGCCAGCTCAGGTCATGGCGCTGCTTTCGCTGCACCGCCGGTGCTTTTGTCTTGCCGATGTGCTGGGCAAAGTCCGCCGCCAGAGTCTCCTCCGAACCGATGCCTTTGAGTTTTTTCAGCAGCTTGCCATTCTTGTAAAACAGCACTGTCGGCGTGCCCGTGACCTGCGGATGGCGTGGCGACTCACTGGTGTTGAGCATGTAGATATTGGCGCGATGCCGGTACGGCTCGGCAGTCTGCCTGAAGATCGGCCCGGCCCATTCGCAGGCCGGGCAGTGCTCGTTGGCAAAGTACAGAATGACGGGCCGCCAGGTTTTAAGCGCTTTGCGGTAGGTGGGTGGCAACGTGGAGAGGGGGATATTCGCGTTCATCAGAATCTCCTTTTCTGCTGCTGTATGGGTTGACGGTAATCCAGTGCGATCCCTATGCCTACTGTCAGAGTTGACAGGTGTAGCGCGCCCGGTTTTGTGCCATGCGCGCCGAAATGTGGCGCGAATACTCGTCGTGTGTAGCAAACGGTAGCGGGTCTTCAGAGTGCTTTTCGTAACAGCGCCCCTGTCTGTTTTTGCATGTCTTTGATTTGAAAACATTTCGTTCCTCTACAGATTCTTGACCAATCCTGTGGCACACTTTCTGCTGTCTATTCCGTAGTAACAAACCGTGTTCCGGTATAGCGGAATAAACACCATCCTGGAGTGCTTGCCATGCATCGCCGACCTTCCTTGTTCAAAGCGTGTGTTTTTGTTCTCGCGGCTTCGTCCGCTGTCATGGGTATGGCCCAGGCAGCCGACAGCAAGCTCGACAGTGTTCTGGCCCGTGGCAAATTGATCGTGGGCACCGGCAGCACCAATGCGCCGTGGCACTTTCAGGGCGCGGACGGCAAGTTGCAGGGCTTTGATATCGACATCGCCCGCATCGTTGCCAAAGGTCTGTTCAACGACCCGAGCAAGGTCGAGTTCGTCGTGCAGTCGTCCGATGCGCGAATTCCCAACCTGCTCACCGACAAGGTCGACATGAGCTGTCAGTTCATCACCGTCACCGCCAGCCGTGCGCAGCAGGTGGCGTTCACCCTGCCGTACTACCGCGAAGGCGTCGGCCTGCTGCTACCGAACAACAGCAAGTACAAGGAAATCGAAGACCTGCAAGCCGCCGGCGACAGCGTCACCGTGGCGGTGCTGCAAAACGTCTACGCAGAAGAACTGGTGCATCAGGCCTTGCCCAAAGCCAAGGTCGATCAATACGACAGCGTCGACCTGATGTACCAGGCGGTGAACTCTGGCCGTGCTGATGCCGCCGCCACTGACCAGTCTTCGGTCAAGTACCTGATGGTGCAGAACCCTGGCCGCTACCGCAGCCCAAGCTATGCGTGGAGCCCGCAGACCTACGCCTGCGCAGTCAAACGCGGCGATCAGGACTGGCTGAACTTCGTCAACACCGCGTTGCACGAAGCCATGACCGGGGTTGAATTCCCGACCTACGCGGCATCGTTCAAGCAATGGTTCGGTGTTGATCTGCCGTCGCCTGCGATCGGTTTCCCAGTCGAATTCAAATGATCCCGTGAGAGTGGGGCGATGCACGTCGCCCCGCTCAAGGTACTGCTGACCATGAACTATCAGTTGAACTTTGCCGCCGTGTGGCGCGATTTCGACACCTTGCTGGCGGGGCTCGGTCTGGGTCTTGAACTGGCATTGGTGTCGATCGCCATCGGCTGCGTGATCGGCCTGCTGATGGCGTTTGCCTTGCTCTCGAAGCATCGCGCCTTGCGGGTGCTGGCCTCGATATATGTCACGGTGATTCGCAACACGCCGATTCTGGTGTTGATTCTGTTGATTTACTTCGCGCTGCCGAGTCTGGGAATTCGTCTGGACAAGATTCCGTCGTTCATCATCACGCTCTCGCTATATGCCGGGGCGTACCTGACTGAGGTGTTTCGCGGCGGTTTGTTGAGCATCCCTAAAGGCCAGCGCGAAGCCGGGCTGGCCATCGGTCTCGGCGAATGGCAGGTCAAGGCCTACGTCACCGTGCCGGTAATGTTGCGCAATGTGTTGCCGGCGTTGTCGAACAACTTCATTTCGCTGTTCAAGGACACTTCGCTGGCCGCCGCGATTGCGGTGCCGGAGCTGACCTATTACGCGCGCAAGATCAACGTCGAAAGCTACCGGGTGATCGAAACCTGGCTGGTGACCACGGCGTTGTATGTCGCGGCCTGTTACCTCATTGCCATGCTGCTGCGATACCTCGAGCAGCGTCTGGCAATCCGCCGATAGGAGGCTGCGATGTACGAATCGTCCAGTTGGTTACATGAGTTGTGGGTCGCGCGCGAACCGCTTTGGCAGGGCTTTTTGACCAGTGTGCAGGTATCGGCGCTGGCCATTCTGCTCGGCACGATGCTTGGCGTGGTGGCCGGTCTGGTGCTGACGTATGGCAAGTTCTGGATGCGCGCACCGTTTCGTTTTTATGTCGACCTGATTCGCGGCACGCCGGTGTTTGTGCTGGTACTGGCCTGCTTCTATATGGCGCCTGCGCTCGGCTGGCAGATCAGCGCATTTCAGGCCGGAGCCTTGGGCCTGACGCTGTTTTGTGGCTCGCACGTCGCTGAAATTGTCCGTGGTGCGCTGCAAGCCTTGCCGCGCGGGCAGATGGAAGCGAGCAAGGCCATCGGCCTGACGTTCTACCAATCGCTCGGTTACGTGCTGTTACCCCAGGCACTGCGGCAGATCCTGCCGACGTGGGTCAACTCGTCGACCGAAATCGTCAAGGCCTCGACCTTGCTCTCGGTGATCGGCGTGGCCGAATTGCTGCTCAGCACCCAACAGATCATCGCCCGGAACTTCATGACTCTGCAGTTCTATCTGTTCGCCGGTTTTCTGTTCTTCGTCATCAACTACGGCATCGAATTACTCGGCCGGCACATTGAAAAGCGGGTGGCCCTGCCATGACTCAAGCTCAAGTTTCCCCCCAGAATCAGGCGTTGCTGGACATTCGTGGCCTGCACAAACAGTACGGCGCGGTCGAAGTGCTCAAAGGTGTCGATCTGAGCATGCAGCGTGGCAACGTGGTCACGCTGATCGGCTCCAGCGGTTCGGGCAAAACCACATTGCTGCGTTGCGTGAACATGCTCGAGGAATTCCAGGGTGGACAGATACTGCTCGACGGTGAATCCATCGGCTATGACGAAGTCAACGGCAAGCGCATCCGCCACGCTGAAAAAGTCATCGCCCGCCATCGTGCGATGACCGGCATGGCGTTCCAGCAATTCAACCTGTTCCCGCATCTGACCGCGTTGCAGAACGTCACCCTGGGCCTGCTCAAGGTGAAGAAGATGCACAAGGACGAAGCCGTGGTTCTCGCCGAGAAATGGCTGGAGCGCGTCGGCCTGCTGGAACGGCGCAATCACTTTCCCGGGCAGTTGTCCGGCGGTCAGCAACAGCGCGTGGCGATTGCCCGGGCGATTGCGATGAACCCGAGTTTGATGCTGTTCGACGAAGTCACCTCGGCGCTCGACCCGGAACTGGTCGGCGAAGTGCTCAACGTGATCAAAGGCCTGGCCGAAGACGGCATGACCATGTTGCTGGTGACCCACGAAATGCGTTTTGCCTTCGAGGTCTCGGACAAGATCGTTTTCATGAATCAAGGGCGGATCGAAGAGCAGGGGCCTCCCAAGGACCTGTTCGAACGCCCGCAATCGCCGCGTCTGGCTGAGTTTCTCAAGAGCACGCGGTTTTGACTTTCGTTTTGTAATCAGGAGAAGTACCCATGAGCATTACGCGTTACGGCACCGGCAGCACCGCCGCTGGCGGCCAGCCACGTCCATTCGCTCGCGCTGTTGAAGCGGATGGCTGGCTGCATGTGTCCGGCCAGGTGCCGGCGGTGGATGGCGAGATTATTGTGGGCGGCATCGTCGAGCAGACCCATCAGACCATGAAGAACCTGATCGCGATTCTCGAAGAGGCCGGTTATGGCCTGGAAGATGTCGTGCGTGCCGGGGTGTGGCTGGACGATCCGCGTGATTTCAGCAGTTTCAACAAGGTGTTCGGCGAGTATTTCAAGCCTGAGCACGCGCCGGCGCGGGCCTGTGTGCAGGCGAGCATGATGGTTGACTGCAAGGTCGAGATCGATTGCATTGCGTACAAGAAAAAGGCTTGAGATATGTGGCGTCGCTGAGGCCGTAGCCCCTCACCCTAGCCCTCTCCCCCAGGAGAGGGGACTGATTTGTATCGATGCAGATGGGTGTGCCAGACGATGGCATTTGCATCGATACGGTCAGGCTCCCTCTCCCCCTGGGAGAGGGCGGGGGGTGAGGGCAGCGATCCAACTGACACAACGCCAAGGGCCAGTTACCATCCCGGCCTCTTTTATGGGAACAACAGAAATGACCGAAGACACCATCAAGCGCCGGGCCCGTGGTCTGGACCGGGCGTTCGATATCCTCGACTTCCTCAAGGAAATCGGCCAGCCGTTGCGCCCCAACGACATCGCCAACGGTATCGGCAGCCCGAAATCCACGGTCTACGAACTGGTCGCTGCGCTGCTCGAACGACGAATTCTGGAGCCGGTGGGCAAGGACGGTCATGTCTATCTCGGCCGGCAGTTGTATTTCCTCGGTCAGGCGCATCTGCGCCATTTCGACCTCAGCCGCGAGGCCGATCATGCCTTGCAGGAGATCGTCAGTCAGACCCATGAAACCGCGCAGATGTGCCTGCTCAACGGGCGCAAATACACGGTGGCGTTGATGAAGGAGGGCGAGCGGCATTTCCGCATTTCCTCCGACATCGGTGAAAACGCCCCCATTCCCTGGACGGCTTCCGGTCGCTTGCTGCTCGCGCACTTGAGTGATCAGCAGATCATCGACCTGATCGACGAAGACGACTACATCCTGCCCGATGGCGAACGCTTGCCGGTGGAGGAGTTTCTGGCGCAAATCCGTCAGGCCGGCATCGATGGTTTTTTCTCTTTCGACAGTGTTGCCGATACCTTCACCCATTGCTTCGCCGCACCGGTCAAAGACCCTCAAGGCGTAGCGATTTGCACGTTGTGCATCGTCGCTCCACGGGCCGATGCGAAGAACAATTACAACGACTATCGCCGGGTTCTGATGGAGAGCGCCAACAGCCTCGCCCGGCGCATCAACGAATAATCGCGGCGGCCTGCCGCCGTGAACACGAGGAGTTCGACCATGACGACTGCCATCAATTCTGCTGTGGAAAAGGGCGCCGCCGCCATCGGCGCGCAACTGGTACGCGACGTCAGCCTGCCGGCGCTGGTGCTGCACCGCGAAGCGTTGGAGCACAACATCCGCTGGATGCAAAAGTTTGTCAGCGACAGCGGTGCCGAACTGGCGCCTCACGGCAAAACCAGCATGACCCCGGCACTGTTCAAGCGTCAGCTCGACGCCGGCGCGTGGGGCATCACCCTCGCCAGCGCGACCCAGACCCGCGCCGCTTACACCCATGGCGTACGCCGCGTGCTGATGGCCAACCAATTGGTCGGCACACCGAACATGGCATTGATCGCCGATCTGCTGGCGGATCCGTCGTTCGATTTCTATTGCATGGTCGATCATCCGGACAACGTCGCGGATCTCGGCGCCTACTTCGCCTCGCGCGGCGTGAAGCTGAACGTGATGATCGAATACGGTGTGGTCGGCGGGCGTTGCGGCTGCCGCAGCGAGCACGAAGTCATCGAACTGGCCAAGGCGATCAACGCGCAACCGGCGCTGGCCCTGACCGGCATTGAAGGTTATGAAGGGGTGATTCACGGCGATCACGCGGTCAGCGGGATTCGTGAATTTGCCGCATCCCTGGTGCGTCTGGCGGTGCAGTTGCAGAACAGCGGCGCGTTTGCCATCGCCAAACCGATCATCACCGCCTCGGGTTCGGCCTGGTACGACCTGATTGCCGAATCGTTCGAAGCGCAAAACGCGGCGGGGCGTTTCCTCAGCGTGTTGCGTCCGGGCAGTTACGTGGCCCACGACCATGGCATCTACAAAGAAGCGCAGTGCTGCGTGCTCGACCGCCGCAGCGATCTGCACGAAGGCTTGCGCCCGGCGCTGGAAGTCTGGGCGCACGTGCAGTCGCTGCCGGAACCGGGGTTTGCGGTGATTGCACTGGGCAAGCGTGATGTTGCGTTCGATGCCGGTTTGCCGGTGCCGTTGCTGCGTTACAAGGCGGGTGTGGTGCCGGCGCTGGGTGAGGATGTCGGCGCGTGCAAGGTCACGGCGGTGATGGATCAGCATGCGTTCATGACGGTGGCGCCGGGTGTGGAATTGCGCGTTGGCGACATCATTTCCTTTGGTACGTCGCACCCGTGCCTGACGTTCGACAAGTGGCGTGTGGGGTTGTTGGTGGATGAGCAGTTGGCGGTGATCGAGAGCATGGAGACCTGCTTCTAAGACTTGAAACCGAGTCGCGGCCATTCGCGAGCCTGCTCGCGAAGGCGCCAGTCCAGACACCATCGATCAACCAGAGACACCCAAAGATGAACACCCTCAGCCCCCTGGGTCCGAACACCCCGCGCATCGCCCTGATCGGCGAATGCATGATCGAACTGCAGCAACGCGCCGACGGCAGCCTGCAGCAAAGCTTCGGCGGCGACACCCTGAATACGGCGGTGTACCTGGCCCGCGCAATGGGCGAGAAAGCGCAGGTCGACTACGTCACCGCATTGGGTGATGACAGCTTCAGCGACGCCATGTGCCAGATCTGGTCCGACGAAGGCATTGGCCTTGAAAGGGTGCAGCGCCTGCCGGGGCGCTTGCCGGGCCTGTATTGCATTCAGACCGACGCCCACGGCGAGCGTCGTTTCCTGTACTGGCGCAACGAAGCAGCGGTGCGCGACTGTTTCACCACGCCGGCCGCCGCGCCGACTCTCGCGGCATTGCCGGATTACGATGTGTTGTATTTCAGCGGCATCACCCTGGCTGTGCTCGGCGCATCGGGCCGGGAAAAACTGATCCAGACCTTGATCGAAGCGCGGCAGCGTGATGCGCGCATCGTCTTCGATAACAACTACCGGCCACGGTTGTGGGCTTGTGTAGACGACGCGCGAGCGGCGTATCGCAGCGTGTTGCCCTACGTCGATCTGGCGTTATTGACGGTGGATGACGAACAGGCGCTGTTCGGTTTCACGGATTGCGAGGCGGTGTTTGATGCGTACACGCAGTTCGGCACGCCGGAAGTGGTGCTCAAGCGTGGCGCCGAGGCGTGTCTGATTCGCTGTGATGGTGAGGCATTTGCAGTGCCGGCGCAGAAGGTCGCGAAGGTGGTGGACACCACGGCGGCGGGGGATTCGTTCAGTGCGGCGTATCTGGCCAGTCGATTGCTTGGGGGGAGTCCGGCAGAGGCTGCCGAGGCAGGGCACTGGCTGGCCAGCAAGGTGATTCAGGTGCCTGGGGCATTGATTCCCAGAACCTGAAGGGCAATCCCTGTAGGAGCTGCCGAAGGCTGCGATCTGTTGATCTTGATCTTGTTTTCAAGATCAAAGTCAAAGTCAAAAGATCGCAGCCTCGTTTCACTCGACAGCTCCTACACAGCTCCTACACAGCTCCTGCACGGCTTTAGTCGCGGTAGAACACCTGCACCAGGTGATACCCGAACTTGCTCTTGATCGGCCCATGCACAGTGCGCAGCGGTTTCTTGAAGATCACCGCATCAATCGCCCCGACCATCTGCCCTGGCCGCACTTCACCCAGATCGCCGCCGCGTTTGCCGGACGGGCAGGTCGAAAATTTCTTCGCCAGCACATCAAACGCTTCACCCTTGGCGATGCGTTGTTTGAGCTGTTCGGCCTCTTCGGCGGTTTTCACCAGAATGTGGCGGGCTTGGGCTTTCATCGTGCGGTACCTGATAACGGGGTGACGGCGGGGCGCGGATTATGCCTCAAGTCACGCGGTTTGGCTGATCATCGTGCGGATCTTGCTGGCCAGCAGCTCAATGGCAAACGGTTTGGCGACCATGTCCATGCCGTCCTCGAGAAACCCCTGACGCTCGGCGGCTTTTTGCGCATAACCGGTCATGAACAACACCTTGAGGCCCGGCCGATGCTGGCGGGCAATCTCCGCCAACTGCCGGCCGTTCATGCCTGGCAGGCCGACGTCGGTCACCAGCAGGTCCACGCGCAGATCAGACTCGAGCAGGGGCAGGGCGGTCTTCGCATCCTCGGCTTCGTAGGCTTGATAACCCAACTCCCGGAGCAGATCGAGCACCAGCATGCGCACCGCCGGGTCATCTTCGACGACCACCACGGTTTCACCGGTTGCCGTCGTCGGCGCTTGTTCGAACGGCACGGTAACCGGCTGTTCCGGTTCGATGCCGTGCAACCGCGGCAAGTACAAGCGCACACAAGTGCCCTGGCCCGGCAGGCTGTCGAGGCTGACATGCCCACCCGATTGTTGGGCAAAACCATAAATCATCGACAGGCCCAGCCCGGTGCCCTGACCAATGGGCTTGGTGGTGAAAAACGGATCGAAGGCCTTGGAACGTACGGACGGCGTCATGCCGGTGCCGTTGTCGCTGACCGCCAGCATCAGGTAATCGCCGGCCTTGACCGGTTCGAGCGTGGTGATATCGCTGCCGTCGAGATAGACGTTGGCCGTCTCGATCAACAACTCGCCGCCATCGGGCATGGCATCGCGGGCATTGATTACCAGGTTGAGCAGGGCGTTTTCCAATTGACTGACGTCGGTGCTGACCGGCCACACATTTTCGGCCAGACGCAGGGTGAGTTCGATCGGATCGCCCTTGGTGCGGCGGATCAGGTCTTCGAGCGAATGCACCAGTTCATTGACGTCGAGGGTTTTGCGATCCAGCGATTGGCGACGTGAAAACGCCAACAGGCGATGGGTCAACGCTGCCGCACGGTTGGCCGATGACACCGCCGCTTCGGTAAAACGACCAATCTCGTCGGCCCGGCCGTTGGCGATGTAGCGCTGCATCAAATCCAGGCTGCCAATGATGCCGGTGAGCATGTTGTTGAAGTCGTGGGCGATACCGCCGGTGAGCTGACCGACAGCCTCCATTTTCTGCGCGTGGCGCAAGGCATCTTCGGCGCGCTCGCGTTCGAACATCTCGTTCTGCAAACGCTGGTTAGCCTGGGCCAATTGTTCGGTACGGGCGCTGACCCGCTCTTCCAGGGTTTCGTTGAGATTGCGCAAGGCCTCTTCGGTTTTTTTGCGCTCGGTTTCGTCGATGACAAAGATATAGAAACCACTGATCGCGCCGTCGGCGGCGTAACGCGGCAGGTAATTCATCAGCGCGTGGCGATTGCTGCCATCGCGGTGCGGGGTGTACAGGCTGAATGAGCACGGTCTGCCGGCCAGCGCCTCGGCAATGTAGGGCAGGCGCAGGAAATACGCTTCTTCACCGATGACTTCGCGAATTGTGCGGCCGTATAGTTCCTGTGGCGTCAGACCGTACCAGTCCAGATAGGCCGCGTTGTTCAGGCGAAAGCGCTCTTCACAGTCGACATAACTGATCAGGATCGGCATGGCATTGATGATCAGCTGCAGTTCGGTCTGGCTCTGGCGCAGCGCCTGTTCGGTGTGTTTGCGTTCGGTCAGGTCCAGCGCCGCCCCGAGGAATCGCATGGGCCGGCCATGATGATCCTTGTAGCAGCGCCCTCGGGCGAACACCCAGCGCACCTCGCCGTCGGCCTGCAGCAAGCGATATTCCTCAGCGTATTCGGTGCCGTGGGTGATGCAGTGTTTGATGCTGCGCGCAATCATGGCGCGGTCTTCAGGGTGAACGCCTTGCAAGTAATCGCTGATCGGCAACTGGTCGGCAAGACTTGGGTCGATGCCATGCAACTGGGCAAAGTGCGCATCGGCGATGAAGCGATCTTCGCCGATGTCCCAATCCCAGGTGCCGACGGCATCCGTTGCGGCCAACGCCAGTTGCAGGCGCTCTTCGGTTTCCCGCTGAGCCTTGAGGCTTTCCTCGGAGCGTCGCTGCAGTTCCAGAGCGATGCGTCGGCGTTCGTTGGTTTCAATGGCGGTGACCAGAATCCCCGCGACTTGCGCGGTCTCATCGCGGATCGGACTGTAGGTCAAATCCAGCCAGAAGTCGGACTCTTTGCCTTCGCGCTGCAGGGTGAAGCGTCTTTCGCTGTAGGTGCGTACCTGACCTTGTAGGACGGCGCTGTAAATCGGGTCGGTAAAGTCGCGAAGTTCCGGCCAGATCAGGTGCGCAGGCTGTCCGAAAGCGTGCGGATGCTTGTGGCCGGCGAGCAGGGCGAAACCGTTGTTGTAGATCTGCGTGAGTTGCGGGCCCCACAACAGCAGCATCGGCATGGGCGAGTGAATCACGATGTCCACCGCCGTGCGCAGGCTCTGCGGCCAGTTGCCGGCAGCGCCCAGCGGGCTGCGGCTCCAGTCGGTACGGGCGATCAGTGCCTGAGCGTCGTCGGTGTTCGGTGCAGCATTCATTGCATCAGTCCTGAGCGTGGTTCGATGAGGCGACGTCTATCATTGTTGCAGTTGAACTGCGCCAGGCGCAGGTCATTTTCTGTTTATTGAATGCTTCGCGGGTGCTTTTTGCCATGGAAATCGATGCACTGTTGTCAATTTTGTCCAATAAAAACGGTTCGGATCTGTTCCTCTCCACGGGAGCACCGCCCAGTGCGCGTGTCGACGGCGTACTGACGGCGTTGAGCGAGCGGCCTTTCAAGAATGGTGAGACCGCCGCCATCGCCACCTCCCTGATGGACGCCGAGCAGCGACGGGAGTTCGACCGGGATCTGGAAATGAACCTGGCGATTTCGCGAACGGGCATCGGACGTTTTCGTGTGAACATTTTCAAACAGCGCAACGATGTCTCGATCGTCATTCGCAATGTCAGACTCGACATTCCGCGTTTCGCTGATCTGAAACTGCCAGCGGTACTGCTTGAAACCGTCATGCTCAAGCAAGGGCTGATTCTGTTCGTCGGTGCCACCGACTCCGGCAAATCGACGTCGCTGGCTGCGCTGATCGACCACCGCAATCGCCACAGCAGCGGGCACATCATCACCATCGAGGATCCGATCGAGTACATCCATCGCCATCAGCGTTCGATCATCAATCAGCGGGAAGTCGGGGTCGATACGCGCAGCTTCCACGCCGCCTTGAAAAACACGCTGCGCCAGGCCCCGGATGTCGTGCTGATCGGCGAAATCCGTGACCGCGAAACCATGGAGCATGCCTTGGCGTTTGCCGATACCGGGCATTTGGTGTTGTCGACGTTGCACGCCATTAATGCCAATCAGGCGCTGGACCGGATCATCAACATGTTCGCGCAAGAGCGGCGGCCGCAGCTGTTGCAGACGTTGGGTAATAATCTTAAAGCCTGCGTCTCGCAACGTCTTGTCAGGACCAAGGATGGGCAGAGACGCGCTGCAGTGGAGATATTGCTGGGTACCCCGACTATCAGTGATCTCGTGCGCCACAACGAATTGGGCGACCTCAAAGCCATGATGGAAAAATCCGCGGAAGCGGGTATGCAGACGTTTGATCAGTCATTGTTCGAGCTGGTTGAAGAGGGCGCGATCAATGAGGACGATGCGTTGAAATATTCCGATTCGGCCAATAACTTGAAGTTGAGGATAAAGCTGCATCGAGAGGCCGTCGGCAAAGATAACCCGTCAAGCAGTGATTGGGGGCTGATGGACTGATGCGGCGGATGCAAATGCCGGGCGAGGCGCACATACAACGGTCGAACTCAGGGTTATCGCGCTCGACATCAATCGTACTGCGCACTCCAGGGGCCTGGCGGAGCAACCATTCTATAAGTGCAACTCGCGGCGATCCCGAAACTGCTCCAGCGCTTCGGGATTGGCCAACGCATCGGTGTTCTTCACTGGCCGTCCATGCACTATCTCGCGCACGGCCAGTTCGACAACCTTGCCGCTGATGGTGCGTGGAATGTCCGTCACCGCCACGATCTTCGCGGGTACGTGCCTTGGGGTGGTATTGGCGCGGATCACCTGACGGATGCGCTGCTCCAGCGCCTCATCCAGTGTCAGCCCTTCCCGCAACCTGACAAACAGCACAACCCGCACGTCATCCTGCCACTGCTGGCCGATGGCGACGCTGTCCAGCACTTCGGCGACTTTCTCGACCTGGCGATAAATCTCTGCCGTGCCAATGCGCACGCCACCCGGATTGAGCACGGCGTCGGAGCGGCCATGGATGAGCATCCCGCCGTGCGGCCGTTGCTCGGCGTAATCACCCTGGGCCCAGACCCCGGGAAACAGGCTGAAATACGATTGCCGCAGTTTTGCGCCGTCAGGGTCATTCCACAAACGGATCGGCATGGCCGGGAAATGCCGGGTGCAGACCAGTTCGCCTTTTTCGCCAACCACCGGTTGGCCGGCGTCGTTCCAGACTTCCACCGCCATGCCCAGGCTCTTGCCCATGATCTCGCCGCGCCGCACTGGCGACATCGGGTTGCCATTGACGAAGCACGAGACGATATCAGTGCCGCCCGACATCGACGCCAGGCACACATCGGGTTTGAAGTCTCGATAGACGAAGTCATAGCTTTGTGGCGACAGCGCCGAACCGGTACACAGCAGCGTCTTCAGGCTGCCCAGATCATGGCTTTCGCGAGGTATGGCGCCGCTGCTTTCCAGGGTAGCGAGAAACTTGGGGCTGGTGCCAAACACGCTGATGCGCTCATCGTCGATCAAGTCGAGCAAACGCTGGTTATCCGGGTGAAACGGCGAGCCGTCGTACAGCACCACGGCGCTGCCGACTGCGAGCGCCGAGACCAGCCAGTTCCACATCATCCAGCCGCAGGTCGTGTAGTAGAACAGTCGATCCCCTGGGCCGAGATCACAATGCAGACCGTGTTCCTTGACGTGTTGCAGCAGCACGCCGCCGGTGCTGTGGATGATGCATTTCGGCACACCGGTGGTGCCGCTGGAATACAGCACGTACAACGGATGATTAAACGGCACCGCGACAAAGTCTGGTTCGCCGACCGCCGCATAAAAATCGCCCCACAAGGTCACGTCGGCGTCGGTGCGGTAAGTCTCTACCCGAGCGTGCGGGTGGGCGTACGGCACGATGATCAACTGCCTCAGCGTTGGCAGTTGCTCGAGTATTCCGTTGATTTTGTCGGTCTGGTCGATGGTCTTGCCGGCATAACGGTAAGCGGCGCAAGTGATCAGCACCTTCGGTTCGATCTGGCCGAAACGGTCGATCACGCCGTGGCTGCCGAAGTCCGGCGAGGAACACGACCAGATCGCGCCAAGGCTGGTGGTCGCCAGCATCGCCACCAGTGTCTGCCAGGTATTGGGCATGCACGCGGCGACACGATCGCCGATACCCACGCCGGCGGCCTGCAAACTGGCCTGAAACCCAGCGACATGCTCGGCGAGTTCGCCCCAGGTCAATTGCTCGCGTTGACCGTTCTCCGCCACGCTGATCACCGCCACGGCATCGTCACGCCGCCGCAGCAGGTGTTCGGCGAAGTTCAGCGTGGCGCCGGGAAACCACTCGGCGTCGGGCATGTGTGGGCCTTCGCGCAGCACTGCATCGGGCTGAGTGTGGAAGCGGATATCAAAGAAATCGACGATCGCCTGCCAGAACGCCTCGCGCTGCTCGACGCTCCATTGGTGCAGGGCCGGGTAGTCGGCGAGTTTCAGCTGATGGCGTTGATTGACCGCGCGGCGGAAGGTGTCCATGCGTGATTGGGCGATACGGTTGGCGTCGGGTTGCCAGAGGATGTCGGACATTGGTTGCCTCTTGTTATCTGATTTACACGCCGTGCTCGGGTGGTAAAACTATCTGATGCAGGAGTGAGCCTGTTCGCGATAGCGGTGTGTCAGACCCGTAACAGTTAACTGACATACCGCTATCGCGAGCAGGCGAAGGCCTACAAGGGCGCAGCATTACTGTGCCAGCCAGCCACCATCAATATTCCACGCCGCGCCGCGCACCTGGCTACCCGCCTCACTGCACAGGAACAACACCAACTCGCCCAGATGCTGCGGCGTGACGAACTCCAGCGACGGTTGTTTTTCGGCCAGCAAATCATGCTGCGCCTGCTGCGGATCGACACCCTTGGCCGCACGGTCATCGATCTGCTTCTGCACCAGCGGCGTCAACACCCAACCCGGGCAGATAGCATTGCAGGTGACATTGCTGGTCGCGGTTTCCAGGCCGACCACTTTGGTCAAACCGATCACGCCGTGCTTGGCGGCCACATAAGCCGCTTTGCCGGTCGAACCGACCTGGCCATGCACCGAGGCGATATTGATGATGCGTCCCCAGCCTTTGTCGCGCATCCCCGGCAGGCTCAGGCGGGTGCTGTGAAACACCGAAGACAGGTTGATGGCAATGATCGAATCCCAGCGCTCGACGGGGAATTCTTCCACGGCGGCGACATGCTGGATGCCGGCGTTGTTGACCAGAATGTCGACACCGCCGAACTCGCGCTCGGCGTAATTGATCATGTCAGCGATTTGCGCCGGGTCACTGACGTCCGCCGGATGATGGCCGACCTTGCCGCCGAATTGCCCGACCTCGGCGATGACTTTGGACGCATCGCCAAAGCCGTTGAGAATCAGATTCGCGCCAGCCTTGGCCAGGCTCAGTGCGATGCCCAGGCCGATGCCGCTGGTGGACCCGGTTACCAGTGCAGTCTTGCCGGAAAGAGTGGTCATGAATACCTCACACAATGCCAGTGGCGTAGAAAGTGCCGATCACTACGAAAACCGCGAGGGTCTTGATCAGCGTAATACAGAAAATGTCTTTATAGGCTTCGCGGTGGGTCAGGCCGGTGACCGCCAGCAGGGTGATGACCGCGCCGTTGTGCGGCAGGGTGTCCATGCCGCCACTGGCCATCGCGGCGACGCGGTGCAGCACTTCCAGCGGAATATTCGCGGCGTGGGCCGCAGTGATGAACTGCTCGGACATCGCCGCCAGCGCAATGCTCATGCCGCCCGACGCGGATCCGGTGATGCCAGCGAGTAAGGTCACGGTGACGGCTTCGTTGACCAGCGGATTGGGAATCTGCTTGAGCCAGTCCGCCAGCACCAGAAAGCCCGGCAGCGACGCGATCACCGCGCCGAAGCCGTATTCCGACGCGGTGTTCATCGCCGCCAGTAAGGCGCCGCTCACTGCACTTTTGCTGCCTTCGGCGAGCTTGCTGCGAATCGCCTGAAAACCAAACGCCAAGACCATCAGAATGCCAATCAGCAACGCCGCCTGCACCGCCCAGATTGCCGTCAGTTTGGCGATCTCGGTGGTGACCGGCGTGGCCATGCCTGGCAGTGCGAGGCTGTGGGTCTTGCCGTACCACTGCGGAATCCATTGGGTGAACAGCAGGTTCATGATGCCCACCGCCAGCAACGGTGACAGAGCAATCCACGGGTTTGGCAGTTTCAGGTCTGCAGCGGTTTCCGGCTCGTTGCGAAGTTCAGTGCCGTAGCCTTCGCCAGCACGCTGGGCCTTGTTGCGCTGGCGCTGCAGAAACAGCATGCCGGTGCAGAACACGAAAATCGTGCCGATCACCCCCAGCCAAGGCGCCGCCCAGGCGGTGGTGTTGAAGAAGGTGCTGGGGATGATGTTCTGGATCTGCGGCGTGCCGGGCAGGGCGTCCATGGTGAAAGAAAACGCGCCCAAAGCGATGGTCGCCGGGATCAGTCGCTTGGGGATATTGCTCTGGCGGAACATCTCGGCGGCAAACGGGTAAACCGCAAACACAACGACGAACAGCGACACGCCGCCGTAAGTGAGCAAGGCGCAGACCAGCACGATCACCAGCATCGCCTGTTTGGTGCCGAGCAAACGAATGGCCGCAGCGACAATCGAGCGGGAGAACCCCGACAGTTCGATCAACTTGCCGAACACGGCGCCGAGCAGGAATACAGGGAAATACAGTTTGATGAACCCGACCATTTTCTCCATGAACACCCCGGTGAACGCCGGGGCGACGGCGGAAGGGTCGGTGAGCAGCACGGCGCCGAGGGCGGCAATCGGGGCGAAGAGGATAACGCTGTAGCCACGGTAGGCGGCCAGCATCAGCAGCGCCAGGGCTGCCAAGGCAATGATCACACTCATGGTGTGTCTCTCCAGAATTGTTATTTTTGTGGGTGGAACGGGTGTGGGAGAGGCTATAGCGAGATCTGTGCCAGATATATAAGATCTTGAAATATATGGATATTATTGGTTTTTGCTGAAGGGAATTCAGATGTTTGTCTCGTTTTAGAGACGTGGTTAAGCCGAAAAGATCGCAGCCTTCGGCAGCTCCTACACAGAAAGTCGCATTCTCCCGTGTAGGAGCTGCCGAAGGCTGCGATCTTCTGATCTTGAAAAATCCATCTACAAAAAGAGATATGTGTCTCTGTTTAGAGATTCAGGCGATTCCCAACGCCACCATCTTCTTGTACAACGTCGACCGCCCAAGCCCCAATCGAGCCGCCGCTTCCGGCACGTTCCCCGCACATTTCGCTAGAGCGGTCTGAATCGTTTGGCGATCGAACCGCTCCCGCGCCTGAGCGAATGTCTCCTCAGCCAGCGCCTCCATCATCGGTACCGACCCACGTTCGACCGGCGTCAACGTACCAATCGCCGCACGAATATCCTGCTCGGTGAGCATCAAGTCATCACTGAGCAACGCCGCCCGCTCCAGCACATTGCGCAGCTCGCGAATGTTCCCCGGCCAGGCGTGTTGCCCGAGCAGTTCGAGCGCATCACGGTGCAGCTCATGCTGACTGCGCAGCTCCTCAAGGATCGCTTCGCCAAGCGCAGGCAGATCATCAAGACGCTCACGCAATGGCGGCACCTGAATCGGCAACACATTGAGGCGATAGTACAAATCGGCGCGGAACTCACCGCGTTTGATCGCCGCTTGCAGATCGGTCGAGGTCGCGGCAATCACGCGCACATCGCTCTGAATCACCTCGTTGGAACCGACCGGTTCGAACTCTTTTTCCTGCAATACGCGCAGCAGCTTGCTCTGCAAGGGCAACGGCATGTCGCCAATCTCGTCGAGAAACAACGTGCCGCCCTGAGCGATCTGCAACTTGCCGGTGCGGCCCTTGCGGTCGGCGCCGGTAAACGCGCCCGGCGCGGTGCCAAAAAATTCCGCCTCCAGCAGCGCCTCGGGAATCGCCGCGCTGTTGATGCTGACGAACGCTTTGTGTGCCCGTGGCGAGGCACTGTGAATCGCCTGGGCCAGCAACTCTTTGCCGGTGCCGGTTTCGCCAAGCAGCAACACCGGCGACTCGGCGCTGGCACTGCGCCGGGCACGGCGTTTGACTTCGAGGCTGGCGGCGCTGGTGCCGATGAAATGGGCGAAGTTGTATTTGGTCTGCCGGGCGCGCAGCAGAGAGCGGGTCGAGGCCAGTTCTTCCTGCATGCTCAAGTAGCGTTTGAGCATCGGCGACAGCGTGCGCAACTCGTCGAACAAGGCAAACCCGATCGCGCCGATCACCGTGCCGGCGTCGTCATGAATCGGCAGGCGCATGACCACCAGAGGCTCTTTCGGGGTGTCCTGCATGTCCAGAAGGATGGGCCGCCCGGTACGCACGACTTCGCGCAACAGACTGCCGGGGATCACACTCTCACACGGCTTGCCGATTGCGCCTGCCGCCGATTCAAGACCGAAACGCCGGGCGTAACGCTCGTTCATCCAGACGATGTTGGCATCGCGGTCGACAATCACCGTGCCTTCGCTGGACTGCTCGATGATCTCGAACAGCGAACGGATCGCGAGGGTGCGCACCCGTTGGTAGTCCTTGAGGCTTTCGGTGGTGTTCATGGAGGCTGATCCCGATTGTATGTTGCCTGTGCCGGCCCTTTAGCGAGCAAGCTCGTTCCCACAGTGAATCGGGTTGTTCACACACGTTGTAAACGACCGTGAACCTTGTGGGAGCGAGCTTGCTCGCGAATGCCGTGACCCGGTTTCAGGTCGAGCACAGATTATGCCTACCCCGGATGCGCCGCCGCCAACAGCTCTTTGGTGTAGGGATGCTGCGGCGCATCAAACACATCATGACTGGCGCCTCGCTCGACCACTTTGCCGTCCTTGATCACGATCATGTCGTGGGCCAGGGCGCGCACCACCGCCAGGTCGTGGCTGATGAACAGATAGGTCAGCCCGTGTTTTTCCTGAAGCTGGCGGAGCAGGGCGACCACTTGTTTTTGCACCGTGCGGTCCAGCGCCGAAGTCGGTTCGTCGAGCAGAATCAGCGCCGGTTTCAGTACCAGCGCCCGCGCGATGGCGATGCGTTGGCGCTGACCCCCGGAGAACTCGTGGGGATAGCGATGGCGACTTTGCGGGTCGAGGCCGACTTCTTCCAGCACGCGGATTACTTGTTCGTCGCACTCATCAGCGGTCGACTCGCAGTGCACTTCCAGACCTTCGCTGATGATCTGCGCTACTGACATGCGCGGGCTCAGACTGCCGAACGGATCCTGGAACACCACCTGCATTTGCCGGCGCCACGGCCGCATCTGCTTCTGATTGAGGCCGTCGAGCGCCTGGCCCTGAAAGCGGATACCGCCCTCGGAGTCGAGCAAACGCAGGATCGCCTGGCCCAATGTCGACTTGCCGGAACCGGATTCGCCGACGATACCCAGCGTCTTGCCACGCTGGATACTCAGGCTGATGCCATCCACCGCCCGCAGGTATTGCTTGCGCTGGAACAGCCCGCCGCCGACGACAAACTCAACCTTCAGGTCATCGACCTCCAGCACGTTCTCGCGCTCATCCCGGGGCAGGGCTTCGCCTTCGGGTTCGGCGTTGAGCAATACGCAGCTATAAGGATGTTTCGGTTCGGTGAACAGGACTTCGCAGGGCGCCTGCTCGACGATTTCCCCGGCCTTCATCACGCACACGCGCTGGGCAATGCTGCGCACCAGATTGAGGTCGTGGCTGATCAACAGCAGCGACATGCCCAGGCGTTGTTGCAGGGATTTGAGCAGTAGCAGGATCTTGCGCTGCACCGTCACGTCGAGCGCCGTGGTCGGCTCGTCGGCGATCAATAGCTCCGGTTCGCAGGCCAGCGCCATGGCGATCATCACCCGCTGGCGCTGTCCGCCGGAGAGTTGATGCGGGTAAGCCTTGAGGCGTTCCCTGGGGTTCTGGATGCCCACCAGTCCGAGCAGTTCGAGGATCCGCGCCTGCGCCGCTTTACCGCCGAGGCCGCGGTGCAGCAGCAGGGTTTCGCCGATCTGTTTTTCAATGGTGTGCAGCGGATTCAGCGAGGTCATCGGCTCCTGAAAAATCATCGCGATGCGGTTGCCACGCAGTTCGCGCAAGACCTTGGGATCGGTGCCGATCAGTTCCTGCCCGCGATAGCGAATGCTGCCAGTGGTTTGCGCTTCGCTTTCGGGCAGCAACTGCAAAATAGAGTGGGCGGTCACCGATTTGCCCGAGCCCGATTCGCCCACCAGCGCCAGACACTCGCCGGGGCGGATGTCCAGGCACAGGTCGCGCACCACGGTCTGGTCATGGAAGGCAACGTTGAGGTTACGGATTTCAATCAGGTTGTCAGTCATGGCCACGCTTCAGGATCGAGGGTCGAACGCGTCACGCAACGCTTCGCCGATGAACACCAGTAAAGAAAGGATCAGCGCCAGGGTGAAAAACGCCGTCAACCCAAGCCACGGTGCTTGCAGGTTCTGTTTGCCCTGACCGATCAACTCACCCAGCGAGGCGCTGCCGGCGGGCATGCCGAAGCCGAGAAAATCCAGTGCGGTGAGGGTGGAAATCGCCCCGGTCAGAATGAACGGCAGGTAGCTCAGTGTCGCATTCATGGCGTTGGGCAGAATGTGCCGGAAAATCACCTTGCGGTCGGTCAGGCCCAGCGCGCGGGCGGCTTTGACGTATTCCAGATTGCGTCCGCGCAGGAACTCGGCGCGCACCACATCCACCAGCGCCAGCCACGAAAACAGCGCCATGATCCCCAGCAGCCACCAGAAATTCGGCTCGACGAAACCGGAGAGGATGATCAACAGATACAACACCGGCAACCCCGACCAGACTTCCAGCAAACGTTGCCCGAGCAAGTCGACCCAGCCACCGTAGTAGCCCTGCAATGCCCCGGCGGCGATGCCTATGAGGGCGCTGACAAAGGTCAGCATCAAGGCAAACAGGATCGACACCCGTGCGCCGAAAATCACCCGCGCCAGCACATCTCGCGATTGATCGTCCGTGCCCAGCCAGTTGACCGACGTCGGCGGGCTCGGCGCCGGTTTGTTGAGGTCGTAGTTCGGCGTGTCGTCACTGAATGGAATCGGCGGGAACAGCAGCCAGCCACCGTCCTTGCGAATCAGGTTCTGCACATAGTCGCTGCGGTAATCGGCCTGGAACGGCAGTTGCCCGCCGAACTCCTGCTCGGTGTGTCGCTTGAATACCGGGAAGTACCATTGGTCCTGATAGCTGACGACCAAAGGCTTGTCGTTGGCGATCAACTCGCCACCCAGCGTGAGCACAAACAGGCCGATAAACAGCCACAGCGACCACCAGCCACGGCGGTTTTTCTTGAAGCGTTCGAAGCGACGACGGCCCAGAGGCGAGAGCTTGAACATCAGGCGTTCCTCGCGGCGAAATCGATACGCGGATCAACCATCGTGTAACACAGGTCACCGACGAGTTTTATCAGCAGGCCGAAGAGGGTGAAGATGAACAGCGAACCGAACACCACCGGGTAATCCCGCGAAACCGCGGCTTCGTAGCTCATGCGTCCGAGGCCGTCGAGGGAGAAGATCACCTCGATCAGCAAGGAACCGGCGAAGAACACGCTGATGAACGCCTGCGGGATGCCGGACACCACCAGCAGCATCGCGTTGCGGAACACATGCCCGTAGAGCACGCGACGTTCGCTCAGGCCTTTGGCGCGCGCGGTGACCACGTACTGGCGCGTGATCTCATTGAGAAACGAGTTTTTGGTCAGGATCGTCAGCGTGGCGAAACCACCAATCACCAGCGCCGTCACCGGCAGCACCAGGTGCCAGAAATAGTCGACGATTTTGCCGAGGGTCGACAGCGATTCGAAGTTGTCCGACACCAGGCCGCGCACCGGAAACCAGTTCAGCGACGTGCCGCCGGCAAACACCACGATCAGGAACATCGCAAACAGGAACGCCGGCATCGCGTAACCGATGATGATCGCCGTGCTGCTCCAGATATCGAAATGACTGCCATGGTGTACAGCCTTGCGGATACCCAGCGGGATCGACACCAGATAGGTGATCAGCGTCGCCCATAACCCGAGGGAGATCGTCACCGGCATCTTTTCCAGGATCAGGTCGGTGACCGTCGCGCCACGGAAGAAGCTTTTGCCGAAATCCAGTTGCGCGTAGTTCTTCAACATCAGCCACAAGCGTTCGTGGGCCGGTTTGTCGAAGCCGTACTGTTTCTCGATGTCCTTGATCAGTTGCGGATCGAGACCGCGACTGGCCCGTGACGTGCCACTCATGGTTTCGCTGGCGCCGCCACCGACACTGGCGCCGCCGATCCCTTGCAGGTGGGCGATGGCCTGTTCTACCGGACCGCCGGGCGCGGCCTGGATGATCACGAAGTTGACCAGCAGAATGATCACCAGCGTCGGGATGATCAGCAGCAGGCGCCGCAGTATGTAACCCCACATCAGTGCGGTCCTCCGGGTCTGCCACGGGCGATCTTCTCGGCCGTCATCTGTTGATTGGTCAGCGGCGTGCTGCTGATTTCCCACCAGCTCTCGATGGCTTCGTCATTACTGGCTTGCACCGAGGGTATGCCGAAACGGTTCCACCATACGGTCGAGGTACCCGGTGGATAGTAGTTGGGAATCCAGTAGTAATTCCATTGCAGCACCCGGTCCAGAGCATGGGCGTAGTGCAGCATGTCGGACTGCGTGGAGGCGCGGATCAGCCCGTTGATGAGCGTATCCACTGCCGGGTTTTTCAACACCATGTAGTTGTTCGCGCCCGGGTCATTGGCCGACGCCGAGGCGAAGTAATTGAGCAACTCGCCTCCCGGCGAAGTGCTGACCGGGTAGCCGGTGACGATCATGTCGTAATCACGACTCATCAGGCGATTGACGTATTGCGAGGAGTCGATGCGGCGAATGTTCAGGTCGATGCCGATCTGTTTCAACGTACGCTTGTACGGCAGCAACAAGCGATCCATGCCGTTCTGGCTGACCAGGAAGGTGAAGCTCAGCGGTTCGCCCTGGTCATTCACCAGTTGATCGCCATCCGGCTTCCAGCCGGCCTGTTCGAGCAATTCGAGGGCCTGCAATTGTTTGTCGCGGATCAGGCCGCTGCCGTCGGTTTTCGGCGCTTCAAAGACTTTGCTGAAGACTTCGTCGGGAACCTGGCCGCGCAGCGGTTCGAGAATTTTCAGTTCCTGCGCATCGGGCAATTCGCTTGCGGCCAGTTGCGTGTTGGAAAAGTAGCTCTGCTGACGGATATACATGCCGCGCATCATCTGCCGGTTGCTCCATTCGAAGTCCCAGAGCATGGCCAGGGCTTGGCGCACGCGGCGATCGGTGAATACCGGTTTTTGCAGATTGAACACAAACCCCTGGGCCGACTGGGGTGCCTCGGTGGCCAGATGCGCTTTTTGCAGGCGTCCGTCGCTCAGTGCGGGGCTGTCGTAGCCGATCGAATAGCCGGTGGCCGAGAACTCGCGGTTGTAGTCATAGGCGCCGCCCCGCAGCACTTGCCGGGCGACGTCGGTATCACCGAAGTACTCGATGCTGAAATGATCGAAATTGTAGAGGCCGCGACTGACCGGCAAATCCTTGCCCCACCAGTCGGCATTGCGCTCAAAGGTGATGCTGCGCCCCGAATCGACTTTTCCAACTCGATAAGGGCCGCTGCCCAGTGGTGGTTCATAGCCGCCACCCCCGGCGAAATCGCGGCTCTTCCACCAATGCTCGGGAAATACCGGCAGGGTCGCGATGTCTAGTGGCAGGGTACGGTTTTCATTGCTCTTGAAGTCGAAACGCACGGTCAACGGGCCTTCCACTTCGACGCTTTTGACGTCAGCAAACTGGGTGCGATAACGCAGGCTGCCCTGGGTCATCAATAAATCGTAGGTGTAGCGTACGTCTTCGGCGGTAATCGGCTTGCCATCAGCAAAACGTGCCTTGGGATTGATGAAGAACCGCAGCGACAGACCATCATCCGAGCGCTCCATCTTTTGCGCGACCAGTCCGTAAACCGTGTAAGGCTCATCCAGCGAACGCTGGGCCAGCGGCGAATAGAGCAAACCATCGATCTGCGTGACGCCGATGCCTTTGTCTATATAAGGAAGAACATGATCGAAGTGGCCGATCTCGATGGCCGAGCGGCGCATCGTCCCGCCCTTGGGTGCTTGCAGGTTGGTGTAGTCGAAGTGACTGAAGCCGGCAGGGTACTTGGCGGGTTCGCCATAAACAGTCAGCGCGTGTTGCGGTGCAGCGTTCGCGCCGGTGGCGCCCGTCAGCAGGGCGAGGGCGGTGAGCATCAATGTGGGGAAAACCAGTCGCATTGTCAGCCTTGGAACCGGGAAATCGATAAGCGCAAGTTGTACGCGAGAGGCGCGCCAGTCGCCAGCCGTATATGTAACTGAAACACAACGGCCCACCAGAAGGCGGGCCGTTGGCAAGCAATCAGGCGACGGATCAGTCCTGACGGCTGGTGACTTCCAGCAGGTGATAACCGAACTGGGTTTTCACTGGACCTTGCACGACATTGATTGGCGCGCTGAAGACCACGGTGTCGAATTCCTTGACCATCTGGCCAGGACCGAACGAACCCAGATCACCGCCCTGGCGGCTGGACGGGCAGGTGGAGTTGGCTTTGGCGACTTCGGCGAAATCAGCGCCGCCTTCGATCTGGGCCTTGAGTTCGTTGCACTTGTCTTCGCTGGAAACCAGGATGTGGCGGGCAGTGGCTTTAGCCATGGGGAAACTCTCCAATCTATTTCAGTAAAGTGTGGAGCCTACCGGATTCAGTGGGCGAATTCTCGGCAAAGTTCCGTTCGATTGTCCGTGGCTTTGATCAGAGATTCGCGGCGTGCAGACGTTCGGCGTGTTCAACGTACAGTTCAATCGGGTCGGGCAGGGTAGTGATGGTGCTGGCTGTGCGGCGCAGGCTGCCCAGATGGTCCAGCGGATAGTCGGAGCGGATAACCTGCCCCAGATGAGAACTGAAGCGACCGACGAAACCGTCATTCTGCTGCGTCTCGGTCATGAAGTATTGCGATAGCGCATGGCAAATGTTCCGGGCCGGATCGAGGGTCGATGGACTGTGGGCCGGCAGGACGCCGCTCCATGAGTAATAACGCACCCCATTGACTTGCTCCGCGCCCTGGCCGCCCCAGCTCCCGGGCAACCCCTGAGGAAACTTGTCGTTGAAATCGCCCACGCCTTCTGTCGTCAGCGCATTGAGTGCTGCCAGTGCGTTTTGCGGCAATCTCGCGCTGCCACTGAGCAACGAAAGAAAGTTGCCAAACAGGGTCGCCACATTCTGTGCGACCGCCTCGGGCAGCCGCCCGGGCACCAGTGCCTTGCGCAGAAAGTCAGCCATTTCCGAGCCATGGTTCGGGCCACTGACGGAGGTCACCGAGGCGACGGCGTGCGGGGCGAGCGCGGCAGCGTATCGAGCAGCCAATGCGCCCTGGCTGTGTCCGATGAGATTGACTTTGTCGGCACCTGTGCCCCGCAAGACACGATCAATCTGTGCAAGCAGTTGCTCTCCTCGTATTTCGTTTTTATGGGTGGCAGACAGGTGCGGAACAAACACTCGGCTGCCGCTGGCTTTCAGCGCGTTCTTTACGTCATGGAACAGCTCAAAATGACCGATGCGCTCAAATCCGAACAGGCCGTGTACCAACAGGACGGGATAACGAGTTGAAGCATTCCGTTGCATGTTCTTACCTTTTTCGCAGAAGTTCATCGGGAAGTCCGGAGGCCACTCTAAAACACTCGTCCCGTTGACGAAGTAAGAAGAGGCTTCTCTTGACCGTTGAATCTGGACTAGGGGCTGTACGAATTTTCAGATACTTATGAAATCCGAATCGGAAGTTGCGGCCATCTTTCGCTTGGTTGATAGCGGTTCTGTGCAGTTTGCCTACTCAGTTGGATGCTTTTGCCGGGAGGCTGCGGCGGATCGGGCTGACATCGAAAATGTGAGAGGGCGCGTTAAATGTTGGCTGTCGACGCCGTCCACCGAGACGGCGTTTTTTCCAAGGAATGGAGCCACTAATGCACACCCATGAAGTCGAGTTTTGCTACCGGATGCGCCACCCCGTCAGTCCCTGTGTGGCGAGCGAACTGCTGCCAGCGCCGACCCTCGATTGTCTGGAGGGGGCGGTGCTTGACCCTTCTCTTGGCAAGGTCGTTGCCCGTATTGCCCCTTATGCAAACATGACCTGTGGCGATCAGTTGCTGTTGAGTTGGGACGGTCTGGATATAGAGGGCTTTGCTTATCAGCATGAAATGGTTCGTTATGTCAGCGAAGCCCAGGTCGGCAAGGATGTCGTTTTCGTTATCAAAGGCATGCACGTCGCGGCTCTGGATGGCGGTTCGCTGGAGGTCTACTGGAAGCTGCTCAGTGCGGGCTCGTCCGCTCCTGCGCTATCTGCACGCATGCAATTGTCTGTGGGAGATACTCCGACGCAGTTGCTTGCGCCAGTTGTCGAAGGGGCGATAAGGGGAACACTGGATCCGGACCGAGTGACGGAAGGCACGCTAATCGTGCTCCAGCCTTACGCCCGAATGGCGGTGGGGGATCGGGTCAGGTTGCTGTGGGGCGCTGAGGCATTGCCCGCAACGTTCAGCGACAGCTTGAAGGTTGAAGCCTGTGCTGTCGCTGACGTGCTGTCATTCTGGGTTGACGGGGCGCACATCGCTGCGCATCTCGGTGGCGAAGTGATGGTCAGCTATCGAGTCGAGCAGGCCGATGGAGCAGTTCGAGAGTCCGAGGCGACAAGAATCCTCGTCGCTCCGCTCCTTCGTGGTGAGCTGGATGCTCCCGACGTGCTGGAAGCTGAAAATGGCGTGTTGCTGAGAGAGGATTCAGTCGATGGTGTCACCGTCGTGATCGGCAATGCCCAGACTCAGGAAGGTGAACTGGTTTATCTCAAGTGCGACGGCGATCTTTTCAACCACCGGGATGACCGTGAGATCACTCGGGAAACGGCGGGAAAGCCGCTGATCTTTATCGTGCCTCACCGGTTCTGGCGTGAACACCATGGCACGACCGTGCGTGTGGCCTACACGGTTGAACGTCTGGACGATGTCAGTCAGGCATCGGCGGTGGTGCAGGTGCAAGTGGAGGCATAGCGGGAATGTGGCCAGCCCTCCGGATTGCACTGAACCCGGAGGGCAAGCCTGGTCGTCAGACTTTTGCCTGTCCCGCCAGGCGTTGTGCGGCGTCAAGGAGCAGGTGTTCCGTTGCGCTGAAACCGAGGCAGCCATCGGTAATCGACACCCCGTAACGCAGGGACTCGCTCAGTGGCTGGCAGCCTTCGAACAGGTGCGATTCAATCATCATGCCGATCAGTGCGCGATCACCTTGCAGGCGTTGCTCGAGCACTTCGTTGAATACGCCTGGCTGGCGCAATGGATCTTTGCCGCTGTTGGCGTGGCTGCAGTCGACCATGATTCGGCCTGGAATCTTCAGTCGGTTCAGGTCAGCGTGGATTTTTGCCACGCTTTCGCGATCATGGTTCGGCCCTTTATGGCCCCCGCGCAATACCAGATGGGTGTCGGGGTTGCCTGGCGTTTGAATGATGGCCGGATGACCTTGGCTGTCGACGCCGAAATGCCGGTGCGGATGGGCTGCCGAACGCATGGCGTCAACCGCAATGGCTGCGCCACCGTCGGTGCCGTTCTTGAAGCCGACCGGCATGCTCAATCCACTGGCCATCTCCCGGTGAATCTGCGATTCAGTGGTGCGGGCGCCAATGGCCACCCAGCTCAACAGGTCATCGAAGTAGCCGGCGGCCATCGGTTGCAGCAATTCTGTGGCCACCGGCAAGCCGAGACGGATCATTTCCAGCATCAGTTCGCGCGACTGGGTCAGGCCGCCAGCCATGTCATCACTGCCATCCAGATGCGGGTCGTAGGCCAGGCCTTTCCAGCCGACCGTGGTACGCGGTTTTTCGACGTAGGCGCGCATCACCAACAGCATTTCGCCGCTGACTTCTTCAGCCAGGCGAGCGAGCTTGCCGGCGTACTCCAGTGCGGATTTGGGATCGTGGATAGAGCAGGGACCGACGATGACCAGCAGACGCTGATCCTGGCCGTTAAGAATGGCGCGAACCGCCTGACGATGGATGGCGACTTGCTGACTCAAGGCATTGCTCAGGGGTAGTTGCTGTTTGAGTTGCAACGAGCTGGGCAGGCGCAGAGTCAATGCTTCGTTGGCAGAATCGAGAGTGGACAGTGGCAGGGCAGAAACGGACGAGTTCATATTCGGTCTTCCTGGGCTGGCGGCGGGTGCTTCCCGCTCACTCGGCCCTACTGGGGTGTTCGACAATTGGCCGTATTGGCTACGTGTGTGTGCTTGCCACCTTTGGGTGACCGATCGGAGGCGGCAGGCTGTCCCGAGCGGAAGCTGGTAAATCGCCAGGCGCTAAAGCTGTCGTAACGGTAATAAGTGGCGTAGTTCATGTCGTGAATCCTCAAAGTGTCTGGTGTGTTGCTGAAAAAGTGTGGGGCTGAAAAAACAAAACCCCCGGTCGGGAGGCCGACCGGGGGTTGAGAATTCTCTGGTAGGCGACCCGTTGTTATGGGCGCCGTTTGGGTATCAGGCGCGCCAGTGGCTAAACCAATACCCAAAATAAAAGCTGACCGGAGCGCAAACGTCATTCGCCCGGGCAGCCGCAACCGAGCGCGGGGCGCTGGCGGTACGAAGCTGTGAGAGGGCGTTGAACATGGTCTGTCTCCGATGAATGGGCCGAGCTTACTAGACGCCGATACGCCTCAGCAATCAGAAATTGCTATCGCCTGATCAACGAAACGCCTATTGCTAGAGTCAGGCAAGAGTGGTGACACTCTGTGCCTTGCTTGATTGCCAAGGATGAAACGTGTCGACATTGACTATTGCTGCTGCGCAAACCATTTCCATCGCCGGTGATCTTTCTGGAAACATTACCCGGCATAGTCGCTTCATTGAGATCGCTGCGGAGCAGGGCGTCGAATTACTGGTTTTCCCCGAGTTGTCGCTGACTGGCTATGAGGGAGAGGTCGCGGCAACGTTGGCGATAGACCCGCAAGATGCCGTGCTGCAACCTCTCAGGGATTTGGCCCGAGCGCTTGGCATAACTGCCGTCGTCGGCATGCCGATCCGGCTGAAGAGCAGCGCTTCGGTTTTGATCGGTGCCCTGGTCCTGGGCGCTGATGGCTCGCTCGGTGTGTACAGCAAGCAGCATTTGCACTCGGGCGAGGAGCTTGTATTTGCCCCGGGTCTCGGCGGGCCGCCGCTGAACATTGGCGGCGAAGTGATCGCATTGGCGGTGTGCGCCGATTTCTCACATGCCAGCCATGCTGCAGCGGCCGCCGATCAAGGCGCTGACGTGTACGCGGCCGGTGTATTGATCAGCGAAAAAGGTTACGCAGCCGACACAGCGATACTTCAGGGTTATGCTCGGCAACACTCGATGGCGGTGCTGATGGCCAATCACGGTGGGCTGACCGGCGGTTGGCAATCCGCCGGGCGCAGTGGCATCTGGTCTGAAGACGGTTCGTTGGTCGTTGCGGCGCCTGGGGCGGGCGATCTTCTGGTAATCGCCCAGCGTCACGCGGGTGCATGGCAGGGGCGAATAGTTCCTGTTGTGCAAGCCTGATGACATTGTGCTTGCGTCTCGCGGCTCCAGAGGATCTGGCGTTTGCCCGCGGTCTCACCTGTCAGAACATGCTGCGCTACTACATTCACCATGACCTGTTATGGCAGGACGAGGCGTTTGACGTGGCGTGGGCGGGGCGGCAGAACTGGCTGATAGTGCAGGGCGATGTGCCGGCAGGTTTTCTCAGCCTCAGCCGGGATATGCGCGCGTTGTACATTCGTGAACTGCAGATTGCTGAAGCGTTTCAGGGGCAGGGCGCGGGTTCCTGGGCGATTGATCAGGTTATCGACATGGCTCGCAAAGAGAAGCGTCCGGCTTTGCGGCTGACCGTATTCGAAAATAATCCGGCGAGAAACTTGTATGAAAGAAAAGGCCTACAGGTTCAGGGCGCGGATGAGTGTTTTCTGCGAATGCAGCTTGATATCAGTACACATGTGCTCTGAAACCCACGGCCGGCAAGCCTTCAATGATGAATTGAAACTTTTTAAATGACGCTTTCCGCTAGGTCTGCGTGGCACTTTTTGCTAAGGTGTCCGGCATCCCAATATGACCATATCGCGAGGTGTCTGCTTGATTAGGGTGCTAGTGGTCGATGACCATGATCTCGTTCGTACAGGCATTACACGTATGCTGGCCGATATCGATGGCTTGCAGGTGGTTGGCCAGGCCGAATCCGGGGAAGAGTCCCTGATCAAGGCCCGAGAGTTGAAGCCCGATGTGGTGCTGATGGACGTCAAGATGCCTGGCATCGGCGGCCTGGAAGCCACGCGCAAACTGTTGCGCAGTCATCCGGATATCAAGGTGGTCGCGGTTACGGTATGTGAAGAGGATCCTTTCCCGACACGCTTGCTGCAGGCAGGTGCTGCGGGCTATCTGACCAAGGGCGCGGGTTTGCCGGAAATGGTCCAGGCCATTCGCCTGGTGTTTGCCGGCCAGCGCTATATCAGTCCGCAGATTGCCCAGCAATTGGCGATCAAGTCTTTTCAACCGTCCAATGATTCGCCCTTCGACGCCTTGTCCGAGCGGGAAATTCAGATCGCATTGATGATTGTCGGCTGTCAGAAGGTACAGATCATTTCCGACAAGTTGTGCCTGTCGCCGAAAACCGTGAACACCTATCGCTACCGTATTTTCGAGAAACTTTCGATCAGCAGCGACGTCGAGTTGACACTGTTGGCGGTGCGTCACGGCATGGTTGATGCCAGCCTCTGACCATGACTGAAACATTCGATTCCGGCGCTTTTCTGTCGACAGTCAGCGGGCGCCCCGGCGTGTACCGCATGTTCGACAGTGATGCGCGCCTGTTGTACGTGGGCAAGGCCAAGAACCTGAAAAAGCGTCTGGCCAGCTACTTTCGCAAAACCGGTCTGGCGCCCAAGACTGCCGCGTTGGTCGGGCGCATTGCGCAGGTCGAAACGACCATCACCGCCAACGAAACCGAAGCGCTGTTGCTTGAGCAAACGCTGATAAAGGAATGGCGGCCGCCGTACAACATTCTGTTGCGCGACGACAAGTCCTATCCCTACGTGTTTCTGTCCGACGGCCAGTTCCCTCGCCTGAGCATTCATCGCGGGGCCAAAAAGGCCAAGGGCAAGTACTTCGGCCCCTATCCGAGTGCCGGCGCCATACGTGAAAGCCTGAGTCTGCTGCAAAAGACCTTCTTCGTTCGCCAGTGTGAAGACAGCTACTACAAGAACCGAACCCGTCCCTGTCTGCAGTATCAGATCAAACGCTGCAAAGCGCCTTGCGTGGGGTTGGTTGAGCCTGAGGTGTATGCCGAAGACGTGCGTCACTCGGTCATGTTTCTTGAGGGCCGCAGTCACGCGCTGACCAACGAGCTGTCCACGGCGATGGAGGAGGCGGCGATCAACCTCGAGTTCGAGCGAGCCGCCGAGTTGCGCGATCAGATCGCGCTGCTGCGTCGAGTCCAGGATCAACAGAGCATGGAAGGCGGCACAGGGGATATCGATGTCATCGCGGCATTCGTCAATCCGGGGGGCGCCTGCGTGCACTTGATCAGCGTCCGTGGTGGGCGCGTATTGGGCAGCAAAAATTTCTTCCCGCAAGTCGGTATCGAAGAGGATGTGTCGGAAGTCATGGCCGCGTTTCTCGGCCAGTACTTCATCAGCAGCCCCGAGCGCGACTTGCCGAGCGAGCTGATTGTCAATGTCGTGCACGAGGATTTTCCGACGCTGATCGAAGCGATTCATGAGTTGCGCGGCCGCGAGCTGGCCATCAGTCATCGGGTGCGTGGCACGCGTGCACGCTGGCAGCAACTGGCGGTCACCAATGCCGAGCAGGCGTTGGGCGCGCGCCTGGCCAACCGTCAACACACTGCCGCGCGGTTCGAGGCCCTGGCAGAAGTGTTGAATCTGGATGAGCCGCCGCAGCGCCTGGAATGCTACGACATCAGTCATTCCAGCGGTGAGGCAACGGTCGCTTCTTGTGTGGTGTTTGGCCCGGAAGGCGCGATCAAGTCGGACTACCGGCGCTACAACATCGAGGGTGTCACGGCAGGTGACGACTACGCCGCCATGCATCAGGCGCTGACGCGTCGCTTCAGCAAACTCAAGGAAGGTGAGGGCAAGTTACCGGACATCTTGCTGGTGGACGGTGGCAAGGGCCAACTGTCGATGGCTCGCGATGTTCTCAACGAGTTGGCCGTGCCGGATCTGATCCTGCTCGGGGTCGCCAAAGGCGCCACGCGTAAGGCGGGATTTGAAACGTTGTATCTGAATGATGCGGCGCATGAGTTCACTTTGCGTGGCGACTCGCCGGCCTTGCACCTTATTCAACAGATCCGCGATGAGGCTCACCGCTTCGCTATTACAGGACACCGCGCACGTCGAGGCAAAACCCGCCGTACGTCAACGCTGGAAGGCGTTGCGGGCGTTGGGCCAACCCGACGTCGCGACTTGTTGAAACATTTTGGTGGATTGCAGGAGCTGTCTCGTGCAAGCATCGAAGAGATCGCCAAAGCCCCGGGGATCAGTAAAAAGCTCGCAGAGTCGATTTATGCGAACCTGCATAGCGAGTAGAATGCCCCTTCACCTCGTAGCCAGTTGTGCCGATGAATATCCCTAATCTGATTACCGTTCTACGCGTCCTGCTCATCCCGATCTTCATTTTGCTGTTCTATCTGCCTTACCAGTGGAGTTACATGGCCTCCGCCTCGGTGTTTGCCTTCGCGGCAGCGACGGACTGGCTGGACGGTTATCTGGCCCGTCGTCTGGAGCAAAGCACTCCGTTCGGTGCGTTTCTCGATCCAGTAGCCGACAAACTCATGGTTGCAGTGGCACTGGTGCTGCTGGTTCAGGAACACGGCAATCTCTGGCTCACACTGCCGGCAGCTGTCATCATCGGTCGCGAGATTGTGGTGTCGGCCTTGCGTGAATGGATGGCCGAACTCGGCGCCCGTGCCCACGTCGCCGTTTCGAATCTCGGCAAATGGAAAACCGCTGCGCAGATGCTCGCACTGGTGATCCTGCTGGCCAATCCAAAGGACTTCAGTTTCTGGGTTATCCTGGGTTACGCCTTGCTGATGGTCTCTGCTGGACTGACATTGTGGTCGATGGTTCAATACCTTCGCGCCGCCTGGCCGCACCTGAAGACCGATGTTGAAAAGAAATAAAACTTTTTTGAATCAAGGGGTTGACGGAGCTTCTTAATTCTATAGAATGCGCATCACCAAGCGGGAATAGCTCAGTTGGTAGAGCACGACCTTGCCAAGGTCGGGGTCGCGAGTTCGAGTCTCGTTTCCCGCTCCAATTTGTACAGTGTTTGTTGTTGTGCTACTGACAGCAAATACTTTGAGGCCGAGTAGCAAAATGGTTATGCAGTGGATTGCAAATCCACCTACGCCGGTTCGATTCCGACCTCGGCCTCCACTATAAACAAGCTCCGTAGATCCATGATTTACGGAGCTTTTTTATTTGCACTGCGCTGCAAGATTTAGTCTTGAAAAACGGCCTCTGCGAACTTGCTTCACCGGGAAGTGATGTATATATTTCCCGCACTGCTGTTCAAGGTTGGATCTTGTCAGGATCTCTACCGTGTAGCAGAAGACAGCAACACCGCGCTACCGCCCGAATGGCGAAACTGGTAGACGCATGGGACTTAAAATCCCCCGCTCGTAAGGGCGTGCCGGTTCGATTCCGGCTTCGGGCACCATAAATATCAAGGGCTTGCATGACATATCTCATGCAAGCCCTTCTTTTTTTTTCCGCAATCAAAAAATCTTTTCCGCAATTCGTGACCGTCAGTCACTTCGTAGGGGTAACCTCCATCCCCTTCCGCATGCGGATGTACTGTTCTGTCATCCCGACGGTTGTATGTCCGAGCTGGTCCCGAGCTTCTCGGATGCTGCCTGTTGACTCCTCCTTATCCGTCGCCGCTTTTGCTCTTAGGTCGCGCATCTGAAATTCTGCTTTTGGAATCCCGGCTGCTTCCCTGGCGTCATCGAACCGTTTTCTGAGCATGCTGGTTGTCATCGGCTGCCCAGAGTCGATTACTACGAGACGTGTTGATCTGATTTTGTGTCCAGCCTTTCGTGCCATGATTCGATCGATTACGACTTTGAGCTCACCAATGATCTCGATCCTTCGTTTAGCCCCAGTCTTGCCTTGCTGAACAGAGAGCTTCCCGTCTTTTATGTCTCGCTCATCCATCTTCAATGTGTCTGCGACCCTCTGACCTGTTAGATAGAACAGGTCCAAAGCGTCTCTCAATGGCTGATCGGCATGCTGGTACGCGCGTTTACGCACACGCGTGCTTTTTAAATTTCTCCAAAGGTTCAGAATCTTTCGTTGAAGCCGAAAGCATCTCCTGAAGTCATCGGTCGATCACTTCATTGAGTCGTCTGATATCGCTAGGTTGAAAATGAGGTACGAAGCTGCCGCGAGTTACCTGCCCCATCCGCCAGCACGAGCAGGATGAAACCGCATGCTGGGTCGTCTTTGGTTTCTCGGCTAATGCACATTAAATCGAAAAAGTGAAATGCGGAGAGGCGCGGACGGGTGACGCCTTTTTCAGGCTGCTAGGTGAGTGGGGTGACGACTGGTGTATTTGACGCCGGATGGCAGGATGCCATTAAAGATCTTCACGCGACGGGCGATAGCGTGGTTAACAGCCACGGAGATTCCCGATGAATATTCAACGTCACTTCATGATTGCTTGTTTGTGCCTGATCGGCGTGGACGCTGCCTTCGCACAGCAATCACAACCTGTTGATGGAGCCATTCACTTTCATGGACGTATCATCGAGTCGAGTTGCATGGCAGGAAGAGCCAGTTATTCCTTCTTGGACCTGTTGGAGTGCCCGCGGGCGAATACGAGACAAGTGGTCAACGTGCGAAATGTCAGTCGTATAAACGCTGAAGCGAGTAATCCTCAAGGAAAGGTAACTGCGCAGTTGGTAACTGATACACGCAAGCAAGAGCAGTACTATGCTCAGCGGTACGTGCTCAGGGATGCCGCGGGCAAGCAGATAAACTCCGGAAATTACCTAGTGACACTCACGTTGCCTTGATGCGGCTAAGATCATCCAAGGTGCGTCCTTGTTTGTAAGATACTGGTTAGCAAGGGCGCAAGAAATGAGAATTGTCTTATTCTCGAGTGAAAAGGCGACGAATAGCGCCGCTGAGTTAAATTGACCAATAGCATTTGACTTGTAGGCTCTGAGCATGAGGTGGTCTGTAATCCCGCCTATGGAATCACCTGTTTGAGACTTGTCCTAAAGTCCCTGCGTGGTGTTGTCGCTAGACTGCCATGCTGACATAAAAGCGACAGAGAGCTCCTATGAACACGGTGATTCACTCCCTCAACACACCAAACTCTGGGCGAAATAAAAACTCGGCCCTCTACTGTTTGACCCTACTGTCTTTGAGCTTGATTGGATTGACCGTCAGTGCAGGATATCAAATTGTTGAGTTGATTCCGCTCAAAGCCACCGTCCACCAGCAGGCACGAGAGCTTACCGAAAGTGCCGAGCGCATAAAAAAATTAAGAGACGAAAACCTGACGCTATCAAGTCAGCGGGTCAGCCTTGAGACCGAACTTGCGACTGCTGTGAAGAGAGCGAGTGAACTCGAAGCGCTGGAAGTTGAGCGGCAGAACCAACAAAGCGATGATGACAGTGCAACTGAAGAGAGCGACAACGGGTTATGCGCGATCATCGTGGAGAATATTCGACAGGTGGAAAACCAGTTGAATCGCGACGATTTCCTTCGTTTGCGTGACGAGCGAGAAGCTGAGGCCGAAGCGGTGCTTGAGGTCTATGAAAAAGAGTTGACCGCGTGCCTTGCCAGATCGGTCGAGAAAAGCAGTCACTCGGCTGACGAACCTAACCCGATACAAGTGCAAGATTCTCCTGCGCAGTAAGCTATTATCTTCGCGCTATAACCTGCTCAATGCAGTGCCAGCATGTGCAATCGCATGCGGCCTTGCTGTGCCGTTGACTCGGTCGCTCTTTAAGAAGGCCGAGTCAGCTTCCGCCATGGCGCTTCCTACTAATACTAGGCTACAAGTAATCAAGTGCGGCCCCCCGAAATCCATATGCAGTTTAATTGATAGGAAGGATTTTCATATATGTTGAATAAAATTAGGTGACGGATGTTGACTCGGATATTTGTATCTAGAGGTATTTGATAGCATACATATTTCCCTGTTTCAGTGCCGGGCTTTAAATCGATCTGTTGTGCGCCTAGAATCTGGGCGAACTTTGCGAGCAGTTCAACGTAGGTGGCTGGTTATCCTGAAGTAAAATGGGAGACTATATGTTTGGGTTGTGTTGAATTCGCTCGTCTCTCCATTCTTTATCTGGAAAGATATCCACTCGGTCATTGAGATTGAATTAAAACGGATGAGGCCATTAAATGGATAAATATCAGGAAGGTCGGCGGTTGTGCCTTGAGCTTTATTAATACCCATAGGGCAGTTTGTCAACGGGATTGAGATGGTGGACAACGTGTTTATACCCCGACCAATAAAAAGCATTGAGGCCCGGTTTCCAAATACTCCTTTTATGATGCTTGGCGCCCGGTAGGATGTTGCGATCACATTCATGCTGCGGTGGTTATGTTGATAACCTTCAAGGTGTCAGCAGTAAAGTACCATCAGGGGGTATTGTCGCGCCTGTCTTGATGTCACCGGTCTTAACCAATTAAAGCCCAGTGCAGTGGAGTAGGGAACTCCAATCCTCAGCATTGGAAAGATCGACAGCGTATTGCGTTGCAGGTATACCATTGTGTATCCACTGCCAGGAAATACCTGAATCAGCTATTGGGTAGAGTACGGCGATATCGTTGCGTACTCGTCATCGAGGGAGCCACTATGAAAACTTTTCGTGTGTTTGAATTCGTTCGTAAGTCATTTTTTTGCCGCACTATAGATTGTTTTTCCCTGAGGTGTGTCCCTCGGAATGGATATACTTGAGGGTAGGGTGAAACGAAAGGTGGATTGTTAACTCCCTACTAAGGGCGTAGGATGCGCTTGCTACTTGCGATAATTAAAAAGCTGCGTTCAGTGTCAAATTCATTTTCCTAAGGCATATGGTGAGCTCTCCGAGTAACAATTCGTTATTGATTTATCTTTTGCTCACGGCAGAGGGTGGAGAAGACATATAAGGAAAGTATACGTGGCCTCGCTCGGAGTTTGCGCGCAGGGCTCTTGCCCTGCGTGCTAATACTCTGAAGTAATTGAGGGGGGCGTATGCTTAAATTAGGGTGCGCATTTAGCTCGTACCGCTCATGATTCACGTTTTCTTCTTTCTCTGGTAGTGAGTGTGGTGCTGTAGATTGCTTGCCCTGCCATTTGATTACAATGGTGCCTTGATCTTCAGTAACTAGCGCTAATGCTTTGCCCGTTGGATCAGACAAAGCAAGTTGCTAACCTTCTGCATCTTTCAGCGCGGCACCGAACGGAATCGCCTTGCCCTCTTGGTCAAAGATTTCGAACTGGGCTCGCCGGCCTTTACTGCCTTCAAAACGTGCGCGAACAATTGACCCGCGGCGAGGAACCAATTGTTGTGTCGCGTTATCAAGTTCGATCTCCCCACCGAGATTACGAGTGTCCAGAGACACCCAGTTAACGCGGTAAGGCTGGGCGTTTGGCAGGACCGCATAGCCATTAAAGCCGGTTTTCACACCTGAATAGCTGCTGACTTCTACATACGCACGCGGGGCACGGGGGCTCGACCCAAGTGGGAAGGAGATAGATACGCTTAATTGCGTATCATCGGTTGCCCCGCCATATGTCCCTAATTCCAGCGTCTTACTCAAACTAATATTGTAGTTCAGATCCCGCCAGTTATTGCTGTAGCCAGCAGAAAAGCTGTGAGATCCGCCGCGATCCCGGTAGTGCTGGTCACTAGCGTTCAAATACAGCGAACCGAATTGGGGTGAATCACCCAAAGTCTGGTTGACCGTCAGATCGGTGCGGGTTTCGGAGTTTCCGGTACGGCGGGTGGCACCAACGCTAATATCCTGTACGTGGTCAGTTAGCGTACGGTACCCCTCAGTAGAATAACGGTACGCTGCGAGGGTGAAACTGGTATCTGTATCCGTAAGCTTCTTGGCGTACAGTGCGCGCACGCTACTATCTGGCTGCCCCCACCCACCCACCCATGGACCGACTTCTCCGCCAGAGAATCCGAAAGCGTTCGATAACGGCAAAAACACCCAAGTATCCTGTTGACGCGGGTAACGTTGTAAATTGAGAAATTAACCGCTTAGAGGTATTTTTATGTACCGCCTCTTATTTAGAGTGGATCGCTTTAGAAGGTTTTTAGAGGTAATTTATTAAAAACATTATTTCAGAATTTGCTGTTCCCGCCTTTAATTCTGGCGCACTAGGTAACCTGACATATTTTGTTGATAAAGATATGTCGAAGCTCACTGTCCCCGGCATAAATTGGTCTGAGGTGTATGTTTTTCTGAAATCAAAATCTGATCCTGTAGAATTTCTTATTTTGACGCCGGCGCCCTTTGCAGTGGATGCGGGATTCAGACTAATTATGCCCGAAGCTGGGTTCGCAGAAGGCGAGCTGGAGGTCGGTAGCAATTGGTACTCAACTTTATTAATTCCATTGGGGCAGTCACGCAATGGAATCGAAAAGGACACGTAATTGTCGTCAGTTAACTCACTCAGAGTTGGATGTCCCAAGTCTACATTTATGTTGTCCGGAGACTGGCAGGAGCCGGCTATAATGTTCATATTGGTAACGGATAAACTTACTGCTTTGACGCCCCCTATAATCAAATAACCCAATATCCCGTCAGGAATCTTGGCGTCGGGCGAAATCTCTCCGATCTTAACTATTCGAAATCCTTGAGGTTTATTCCAAAGTGTATTGGAGTGGGGAGGATACCAAGAGCCGCCAGGATATTGAACCGCCGGAGATGACCAATACAGGTATTGCCACGCCAAACCGGTTGCGCCAATCGGATACAAGCCTGATGCTATCGATTGTCCGTTCCCATCTGCGCTACCTATTTGAAACTCAGTGGTGCAGGTATAATGACCTCCATGGCTCACCGGGGATTCGGTTGTATAAATTACGGTGCCATTTGGCGTGCCTGTGGGCACGTTAATGCTTGCGGGAAGCGTAAAATCCATAGAGACTATGGAGGGGGTTCCTATAATTGTACAAGCTGCGTGTGCATGCAGAGATAATGCGTATAAGAGAGCAGATGATAACAATATTATAATGTGGTGCACTATTCGGCCTCCGGTAACAGGGTCTGGACTACGGGGAGATCATTCCTTAATCTTTCCGAGGATAAAAAATCGATATTGGGGGGGGCTAAGCTGCGTTTTATTTTAATGTATGGCGTGGCTTTAAGGCGCAATGGTCCTTGAAATGTCAGGTATTGAGCAGTAAGAATTGTCTGCTTTGTAAGGGAGTCCTAGTGCGTCGCGCGATATGCCTGTCGATCACTCGTGCTGCAGCCTGGTCCGTAAATCCTATGGGACTTGCATGGGGCTGAAATCGCGCCGCCGGCCTACAGCTCTTATAAGTAGGGATATGCTCCAGAAATCGCAAACGGATAGCTTTGAATCTCTTCTGATTTTCCTAGAGAAAGTCGGCGGTTTGTGGTTTTTGGCGTCCGGAAAAGGCCATATGGGACTTAGTTGGGGCTGAGGCGCTATTTTGATGCGAAAACCGGGACCAGTGAATGGTTTACTGATTTTCGTCTGTGATGCGATCTGCTAGGCTTTCTCGAATCCGATTCCAAGGATGACTTCCATATCATCTGACTCGCAATTCAACGTTGCCGCAGCAGATGGTCTGACACAGCTGCTGCACAACAAACAAGCCTTGGCGGTCGTGTTAGCTCGTAACTGACTGCTTTTTCGCGCTACGAGCAGAGCGCCTTCCCAGGTGCGAACTGGCGGTGCTATTTTTCGTCTTTATGGTCAATATTTTGGCCGCCTATCGAGACTTTGCTCTGCAGGTGGCCGTGTCCAGCTGACGCTTCTTTCGCTGCGGAAGGGCTAACTGCCATCATTAGGTGGACTCAGGCAACATAATCCCCTAGATTCTCGGCAAAATGTCACGGACGTCGAGATGGATTCTAACGATTCGGGCGGTGTTGCCGCCAAGTAAGGTTTCCTGGTTCAGGACTGTGTCGCAGCTTTCCATGTCACTCGGATGCTTCGTGACAAGACCATTCGCAGCGTCCGCTGTGAGGTCACGGACGATATTGACATCATCTCCGACGGCTACGTCGACTTCATACAAGTCAAAAGTACCGAGAAGACGCGCTGGAACATCTCGGACATGGTTAAAAACGGGAAGGGCGCTGACAAGAAAACCATTCCTTGCAGTTCGATCTTGCACAAGTCGATGCAATGCGAGTCAGATTCAGGCCTAACCCGGCGATACTTGATTGTCACTGAAGACAAGGTCAACAAGACCCTGGAGTACCTGACGATCGAGCCCTGGCGCGGGAAGGTAAGCCAGGTAGGCAGGAACTGATTGATGATCGAGCGAACGAAGAACTACCAGACGGGCTCAGGCGTTACCGTCGCCGATTGGGTTGATGCAGCTATGTGGCAGGTATATCACACCATCCGCGAAGTGGAGCTTTTGGGGATAGCGAACATTCGAAGGTCTTCCGAGGATCTGCATGGCGTTACCTTCAGCTCTTAAGCTGCTGCTGAAGACATTTGGTGCCTGATCCTCGATACGGTGACCCGTAAAGGCGAGCGTTCGCGGCGTGTCCACAGTGCTGACTAGCGATCTCATGAGCGAGTTGCTCGTTGGAGTGATTAGCGTGCAGGGTGCTTGTACTGCACGCTAATCACTCCAAGTTAACAAATGGTCGATCATAATATCAGGGTACGCATTTTAGTGCGTACCGTTCATAATTCACGTGTTCTTCTTTCTCTGGTAGTGAATATGACGCTGTACATTGCTTGCCCTGCCATTTGATTACAATGGTGCCTTGATCTTCGGTAACTAGTGCTAAGGCCTTGCCCGTTGGATCTGATAGAGCAACTTGCTTCCCTTCTGAATCTTCCAGCGCGGCACCAAAAGGAATCGCCTTGCCCTCTTTATCAAAAATTTCAAATTGTACTCGCCGGCCTTTATTGCCCTCAAAGCGGGCACGGACAATCGACCCGCGGCGAGGAACCAATTGTTGTGTCGCGTTATCGAGTTCAATTTCGCCACCGAGATTACGAGTGTCCAGAGACACCCAGTTAACGCGGTAAGGCTGTGCGTTTGGCAGGACCGCATAGCCGTTAAAGCCTGTTTTCACACCTGAATAGCTGCTGACTTCTACACCAGATATTCCTGGTACTTCTACCAGCGCAAACGTCTCGCCGACCGTCTGCCCCAAGTTAACTCCACCTGCGTGGGCGACGATAGAGCCCGAAACATTGAAGTTCTGTGAGTCGTAGTCAATGCCTCGGCTGTACCCTAAGCCAATGTCACCCATTGAGGTACGGCTACTTAGACTCATCGAGCCCGATTGGTCGCCGTCAACGCTTTGTCCGGCTTGCACGGAATAGTAGGTGTCACTGTCTTCTGTCAGGTAGCCGTTGAGGCCGGCCTGCGTACTAGTACCGGTGTTTTGTTTGTTAGTTGAAAGATACGCACGCGGCGAACGGGGGCTCGACCCAAGCGGGAAGGAGATAGATACGCTTAATTGCGTATCATCGGTTGCCCCGCCATATGTCCCTAGTTCCAGCGTCTTACTCAAACTAATGTTGTAGTTCAGATCCCGCCAGTTATTGCTGTAGCCAGCAGAAAAGCTGCGAGATCCGCCGCGATCCCAGTAGCGCTGGTCACTGGCGTTCAGATACAGCGAACCGAATTGGCGTGAATCCCCCAAAGTCTGGTTGACCGTCAGATCGGTACGGGTTTTAGAGTTCCCGGCACGGCGCGTGGCACCAACGCTATTATCCTGTACGTGGTCGGTCAGAGTACGATAGCCCTCAGTAGAATAACGGTACGCTGCGAGGGTGAAACTTGTATCTGTACCCGTAAACGTCTTGGCGTAGAGTGCGCGCACGCTGCTACCTTGAGTTGTTACGCCGAATGCCTTACTGGATGACCGAGTGATGTCCAGCGACATCGCGCCAATGGAGGTATTCTTAGCCGCGCCCAGTGATAGAGCCTGGAAACCGTTACTGGTCTGCAAGCCAGCGATCCCTGTAAGATTGCTTGTCAAGCCATAGGCGAATGTGCTGCTGATAAAGGCTGGCTTGTCATAGCCCTCCGAGTTGTTATTGAATTTGCCCCCCGACACGCTGTACTTCAATTGCCCTTCGCGCACCATTGTCGGAAGAGCCGAAAACGCCTGTTTGGACACTTTTCGCCGACCATCAGCTTCGACGATAGTGATCTCAAGATCGCCATTGGACCCCGAAGGATAGATATCGCTGATCTCAAATGGACCTGGTGGAACGTTGGTCGTGTAAAGGATGTAATTATCCTGACGGACTTCAATGGTTGCATTGGTCTCTGCCACGCCGCGAATTGTCGGCGCATAACCTCGTTCGCTGTCGGCACGCATGCCTTCATCGGACGAAACTTTCACACCCTGATAGCGCACGCTGTCGAACAGGTCTGAATCGGAAAAGATTTCGCCCGCGCTGAGCTGCCCCTTGATCGAGGTGAGGTCGTGTTGCACAAATGTACGGTTGCTGACGAAGCGATTTGGTCGACCTGTCGAGCTGCTGAAGTTGGACTCATTGCGTAACCGCCAGGCGCCCAGGTTTATTCCGTTGCGCAGTCCCAGATTATTGGATATTTGCTTGCCATTGCTGGTCTTATTGCGAGTCGTGCTCAACTGGTAGTTGATGAAACCAGCTGCCACACCCTGATCCCACAACTCGGAATCGACATAGCCACGCATGCCCCGCGACATGGCCACTTGTGGCACGCTGACAAGCAAGCGCAGCCTGTTGGAATCAAAGCTTAGGCTGGCTTGGTCGATCATCGATGCCAAGTCGTAATGATCAGCAGGGTGCTCCTCGTCGACCAATCCCTGGTCGTGCAGTTTCTGCATGTCTATGCCCAGTTGCAGCAGTAAATCGAGCGTTATGCGGGGTTCGACCTTACCGGTGAGCGCGTTCGCTTCAAATGTAACGTCGCGACGACCTACTAGAGTTCCATTACTGTAAACATCCACGCGATATTGCCCCGGCAATACGCTGTTGGCGTTCAATAGTGGTTGCAGATCGACGGCCGAGGCCCCTTGCAGAAACAGCGTGTTAAACGACTCGGCAGGCGCATCGATTTCTGCCTCAGCACCATAGGTGTCACAGCAGATCGCCATGTTGATCGCAAAAAACAGGGGATGCAGGCAGCCCAGCGCCGCTTTCTTTTTAGTGAGCACAGAGTGACGGCTGCGTTTCTCAACACAAACTGCAGATGTGTAGGGCTGGGAGAAAAACATGCAATTTGCCTTTTCAGTTCCAGTCGCTGAAACCGGAGAATGGAGCTAATTAGAAATTGTATGAAACTGGAAAGAAGTAGCTGTAAGTTATCGGCTAAGTTAGTTTGCGGTACGTCCTGCGAAGCTTCCAATGTCGGTCAAAGGAGCGTCAAATGTTTGTTGAGCGCCATAATCGTTAATGGCTGAAAACGTCAGGCGTGGTGAACTGGCCTGTGGTCGTGATTTCATCGTGAAAACTTTTACTTCGCCAGGGCTAATCATCGTGGAATCCATCACGAGCTCAAAGTTCTGACCCGCACCCACTTTGAGGTCGGCGAGGGAAACATGATAGTTTCCTGTGTTGGTAACTTTCAAAGAGGGCTTGCCAGCGACGTTTTCAAGTTTCCATGAGAGTAACTCTGGCGCCTTTGCGGCGTCCCCCGATAGCCCGGCAGGACGGAAAAACAACTTGATGCGCTGACGCACTGCCAACTGCAAAGTATTGGCATCGGTAGCGGCGGCTTGAGGGATTTCCTGGACATTCAGCCATACCACTGATTCTTTATCCACAGGCATACCCTTGCCTTCATAGAGAATTCTAAGTAATTGCTGCTGATTCGCTTCCATTCGTGCCAGTGGCGGCGTGACTGCAAAAGGAGGCGTGGACGAATCCGTCTCTCCATTATCGAGCCAAGACTGTACTAGAATGGTTTGCCCACCGTTGCGCACGGTGACATTCGCCTCTTTGTTCGCACCGTCAAAGATCACCCGCGTGGCGCTCAGAGAAATGCTGGCGAAGGCCGAATGAGCCATCAGCATCCCGGCAAGACCCAGGCAAAGCGGAAAATAGCGGCTTAACATATAGCGTTCTCCCATTAGTTGTCGCCGGCAGGACGAGGCGTGTTTGCCTCGTCCTGCGCTTGGCTATGGCTTACTCGTATTGCAGAACGAACGGCAGAGTGGCATTACCGGTACCAGCGGTAGCAGCTGCCTTGTCACCAGTGGTGACGTAAGCAGCGGCGAACGACAGAGTGCCGTCGCCACCTTCACCAGCGTCTCCGGTCAAGCCAGTTTCAATCTTGGCGGTGGCGTCGGAGCTCAGATCGATCATTTCACCGTTGCTATTCAGCAGCGCGATACCAACGCCTTTCGCTGCGTCGGAACCCTGCAGCTTCAGGACTTTTTTACCGTCAACCAGGCCCGAGCCACCATTAAGGGTCGGCTTGAACAGCATCGAAACTTTAGTACCTGCGTTGCAGTTCACTTGCAGGTTGAAATCGTTGGCGGCAATACGGCCGGCGGTAGGTGCGGAGTCGCTACCCATGTCTTTGATCGAAACGTTACCCATATCTACCGAGATAACTTTGTCTTTGCCGGTGCTGCCATCAACAGAGCAAGCGTCGTTGTTGATAATGCCGGTAAAGCTGATTTGGCCACTGCCGCCTTTAACTGGGTCGGCTGCCATTGCACCTGCGGAAACGGACAATACGGAAAGAGCGAGTACAGCCAAAGTAAATTTTTTCATGTTTATATCCGGAGTTATTGTGAAGTGCTGCATTGAAATGCCTGGCCATAGTATGTCCGGATGAAAAGGCAGTCTTTGAGACTTGTCTCAAAACGAATTTTCCAACTCGCACTTGCTCGAAGTGCGATCATTCACGCATGCCACATTTAAAAACTATATTGAGACAATTCTTAATGCGTCAGCGAGACTGTAGGGAGTAGACTTTGACCAGCGGGGGGGATTCGCCTGCAAATGCCTGGGGTGGGGACTTAATGTCTTGGTAATAGGCGCCGCGGACTTGCCGTGCCTGCATGAATTATAAAAGGGGTTAACGGTTCGTGAACACGCTTCGGATATTGGTATTGGAAGATCATGCCTTTCAACGAGTGGCGGCGGTCAGTGCGCTTAACAGCTTGGGTTACGAGGATATATTTCAAGCGGCGGACGGCAAAGAAGCGTTGTCTGTTATCTCTCAGGTGGGAGGTGTAGACATTGCGCTTTGTGACTTGAATATGGCTGGAATGGACGGATTGACCTTCCTGCGACTAGCGAAAGAGTCTGGATTGATACGTGCCGTGATTATATGTAGCTCGCTACCCGAGGACCTACTGCGAACTGTTGATCGTATTGTCACCTTGCAGGGCTTGGAATTGGTGGGAAGTGTTGGCAAGCCATTATCGGTGGAAGTACTTCAGCCGTTACTGATGCGCTACCGGTCGGATGAAACGCTCGCCACCAAATCAATAGAAAACACCCCGGATCAACCCTCAGAGTACGAGATGCTCGAAGCCATACGTCGACAAGAGTTTCGGGCTTATTTTCAGCCAAAGTTTCATTTGCGCAGTGGGGAAGTGGATGGCGCAGAAGTTTTGGTCAGGTGGCAAAGTCCTAGTCGGGGCTTGCTATCCCCCGGGATGTTTTTGCCAACCATAGAGCGATGCGGTTTGCTCGATGAGATGTTTTTCAGTTTGTTGACTCAAGGGCTCAGCTTGCAGCGATTCGTTCAATCTCATGGTAAGCCATTCAGGCTGGCTTTCAATTTGGACGTGTCGCAGATGGCCAACCCAAATTTGGTTGATCGGATAAAGGCGTTGTTACGAATTCATGGCGCTTCGCCGGCCGGCCTAATCTTTGAGCTGACCGAAACCGGGTTACTGCAGATGCCTGAAGTCAGTATGGAAAATATGGTGCGCTTACGCATGCTTGGCTTCAGTCTGGCAATCGATGACTTCGGCGTAGGCTATTCATCGCTTGAGAGGCTTTGTCAAATGCCGTTCAACGAAATCAAGTTGGACGCAGGGTTTGTGCAAAATTATGAGCAGGCGCGCTACAGCGCAGTCATTCATGGCGCATTGGCATTGGCGCGAGAACTGGATATGCGCGTAGTGGCTGAGGGTATTGAGACTGCTGATCAGGCGCGCCATTTGGATAGTCTCGGCTGTCGGTGGGGGCAAGGTTTTTTCTACGCCAGGCCGATGAATTGGGCGCACCTTGTGGACTGGCGCTTTGAAGGTGAAAAGTCATCTTGGCGGAGAGCGATCGGGTCGCCAGATCGCTGAGCGCAGCAATTTTTCGAGATTTTGGGGCAAAACCCCAATCGGCGCACTGTGAAATTAATCATTCTTAGTCGAGAATGCTGTGAGAAATGTCTGAAATCGCGGCGTGTCACTTATTGGTCTAGAAGTGAGCGCAAGCAACTTCATAATTTCCCTCATGTTTTGGAGCAAATCATGCATTGGTCCGTAGTAAACCCGTTACGTGTTGCGATCCTTGATGATCACTCGCTCATACGGTTGGCGATGAAGTCTCGCCTGGCGCGTGAGGCGGAGTTCAACGTAGTAGGTGTTTTCGGCAGTAGTGCCGAGTTGCTCACGGGCTTGCGTGAGATAGAAACTGACCTGCTGATTCTCGATTACAAACTACATGATGGGGAGCTAGACGGGCTCAATCTCATCCGCCTACTACGAAAGCATTACCCCGCGTTGTGCATTCTGGTCTCTTCCTCTGAAGAGCGGCCTGCTGTGGTAAGGATGGCTGTCGGGGCTGGCGTGAGTGGTTTTTTTGGTAAATCGCAACCGGTTGATGATCTGATCACTGCGATCCGCATCTCGGCGTCTGGCCAGTTATATCTTTCGTCAGCTATGGCGTTTGAACTCGACTCGCTTCCTGTGGCGGGTGAGGAGTCCGTTAACGGTAATGGCGATGGCTCCCCTCATACGGATGACTTCCTGACCAATCCTCTGCTGTCTCCTAAAGAAAAAGAGGTCCTGCGCTGCTGTCTGGAGGGAATGGGTGTGACGCAGATCGCACTCAAGTTCTCCCGCAGTCGTAAAACCATCAGCGGTCAAAAACAATCGGCTTACAAAAAGCTAGGCATCCGGGGCGACGCGGAGCTTTTCAAATTGCAGCAAAGTCTCACGGTCGAGATGTAGAGGTAATAAGTTTATGCCTCACCTGTTACGCATTTTTCTATTGCCTTGCGTTATTTTAATCCTTGGCCCCGGGTCGTTGTTGGCAGCTGAACCGCGCACGCTGCAAGTGTTTGGTCGATCTGAATGCAAAGACTTGCAGCTCAATCTCTCGAATGAAGAATGGGGATGGTTGCGGCAAAAGCGCAGTCTTGTGCTAGGCGCGGGGCAACCCGATTTCCCACCTTACGTAATGACCTACAGCGGCTCCCGATATGAAGGGATTGCGGCTGATATCGCCTGCATAGTCAGTCATGCATTGCATGTCGAAATCAGCGTGAAAGCTTATCCTGATCGACGTAGTGCAATGGCAGCCTTGATAAATGGCGAGATCGATTTACTCGGCAGTTCGAACAGCTACGAGATTGCCGACGGATCTATGGTGCTAAGTCAGCCTTACGTTCACGACCTGCCGGCGATTTTTGTACGAGGTGATGATCGACGACCTATGCCGGCAAACTTTGCAGGTCTGCGTATCGCGGTAGCGGATGATTACTTACCTTTGAATCAGTTGCACACTTTGTATCCCAATGCGGAATTCGTTCTCTTTCCATCTAACGAGCTAGGGTTGGCTGCGCTGGCCTTTGGCAAAGTGGACTTATATTTGGGGGATTCCGTTTCCAGCAACTATCTGATCAACCTAAACTATTTTAACTATGTTCGTCTGCATTCATTCGTCAATCTGCAAACCGGTGGTTTCAGTTTTGCGCTACGCAAGGGCAACGACCAACTTAAGCATCTGGTGGATCTGACGATCGATTCCTTGGGCGATGCGAGGATTGAGGAGATCACAAAGCGTTGGTCTGGCGGCGGGGCGCTGATGCCTAAGCGGATTGACCTTTCTCCTTCCGAAGCGCGCTGGATTGAGCAACATCCGGTCGTACGGTTTGTAATAAATGACGATCAGGCACCTTTTGCTTTCTTTGATGCCGAAGGGCATTTCGGTGGGATCGGTGCAGATATGCTCGAGCTGATCCAACAGCGAACGGGGCTGCAAATAGACGTTAAGCGTACCGACAGTTTTTCCAGCCTGAGCTCCAGTCTGCTCGCAGGTACTGCCGACCTCTCATTGCTGACACCGACGGTATCGAGGGAGGCAGGTATGCGTTTCACGTACCCGCTCCTGGTCAGTCCTTTTGTAATAGTTACAGACAAAGCATCAAACTCACCTTCAAGTTTGCAGGAGCTTCGTGGTAAACGCGTCGCGATCCCGGAAAATTCCGCAGAACATGATTTGCTCAAGGATTTCCCTGATATCCAGATCGTTGAAAGTGCTACCGTCTTAGAGGCATTAGCTGATGTGAGTGAAGGCAGAGCTGATGCAATGATTACCACCTTGCATAGTGCGCGTTATTACATCGCACACCTCCACAGCGATACGTTACGTATCTCCAATATTGTTGGCATGAGTAGAGGCTTTTTGGCTTTTGCCGCGCGTCGCTCCGATACTGAATTGGTCAGTATCCTCAATAAAGCTCTTTTAAGCATCCCACCCGACGAGCGAGATGTGATTCTCAATCGCTGGCGGCCGATAGCTGCATTTTCTGGATTGTCTTGGCGCGATTACAAGACACTGATCTACCAAATTGGTGCGAGCGCATTTCTGATCATCCTGTGCTCACTGGCGTGGAACTATTATATTCGTCGGCAGATTCGCGAGCGCAGTCGTGCTGAGCGGTTGCTTGGCGATCAGTTGAAATTCATGGGCGCATTGATCAATGGCACACCGCACCCGATTTATGTCCGTGATCGTGAGGCGAGGTTGCTGACTTGCAACAACAATTATCTGGAAACGTTCGGGTTAACCGAGCAAGACGTAATCGGCAAAACCGTACTGGAAAGCGGGAAGCGCAATCGTCAGGAAGCGCTGCACTTCCATGATGACTACCTGCGCGTTATTGAGCAGGACGAACCTTATGAAGTGGATCGCACGTTGCATGTCGGCGATACCCGCCTCATTATTTATCACTGGATTCAACCCTTTCACGATACCGCCGGAGAGGTGCGGGGGGTTATCTGTGGTTGGATCGACATCAGTGAGCGACGGGAACTAATTGAAGAATTGCGTGCAGCCAAAGAGCTGGCTGACGAATCTAGCCGAGCAAAGACAACTTTTCTGGCGACCATGAGCCATGAGATCCGTACGCCAATGAGTGCTGTGATCGGTATGCTTGAGTTGACACTCAAGCGTGCAGAGCAGGGGCACTTTGATCGTCCTGCGATTGAGGTCGCTTACGACTCTGCCAAAGGGTTGCTGGAGCTGATCGGCGATATCCTCGACGTAGTTCGAATTGAATCCGGACATGTCAGTCTTTCGCCCAAGCGCGCCAATCTAAGAGAGTTGGTGGAGTCTGTAGCGCGAGTATTCGATGGACTCGCACGCCAAAAGAGCCTCCTGCTGAAACTCGACATCGATGCCACTGTGGGTTGCGATGTTCTGGTCGATCCAATGCGCTTTCAACAGGTGCTATCGAACCTTGTGGGCAATGCCATCAAATTCACTGACACCGGACAAGTTAGTGTCTCTATCTGCGGGCAGCGCCTTGCCGATGAACGCCTGCAGGTGGACCTCAAAGTGGAGGATACGGGTATTGGAATTTCCAGTGCCGACTTACAAACACTGTTTCAGCCTTTTTCCCAGGCTAACCATGGCCCATCCCCAAGGGGGGGGACGGGGCTTGGGCTGGCAATCTCTCGTTCCTTGTGCGAATTGATGGGCGGCCAACTCAATATTACGAGCACCTTGGGTAAAGGAACTTGCCTTGAAGTGTCGTTATTTTTCAATGTGCTTAGTCCAGTGGGTGCAAAGCCTGTTCAAGTCTTGTCCAGTCAGGACAAGCCAGCGTCAACGTTGCGTATTCTGGTGGTAGATGACCAAAGTGCTAACCGTCTGTTGCTTACGCAGCAATTGGGCTTTCTGGGTCAGTCCGTACGGGATGCCGCTGATGGTGCTGCTGCATTGGCCTTGTGGCGCACGGAACCGTTTGACATCGTGATCACCGACTGCAACATGCCGGTAATGAATGGCTACGAACTCGCCCGTTCCATTCGCAAAGACGAGCGCGAAAGTGGCGCTGCACGTTGCGTCGTGTTGGGTTTCACCGCCAACGCGCAGCCCGAGGAAAAGATCAAATGCCAAGACGCCGGGATGGATGATTGCCTATTTAAGCCGATCAGCCTCAGTACGTTGACAGCCATGTTGTCGGGCTGGGAGAAAGCCGTTCAAGAGGTTGACGTCACTGATACTACAGAGGGCGTGCATACCGAGCCTGGATCGATTCGGGACCGTTTGCAAGAACTCACAGGGGGCGATATAGACATGATGAAGGCGCTCTTGCGAGAGGCGTTATACAGTTCTGAAAAGGACTTGGAAGAGTTACGCGCGCTAAATTCCGACAGCGATCCAGGGCATCTCGCCGATTTGGCTCACAGGATTAAAGGCGCTGCGCGCATTGTTGGAGAGCAGCAGGTTATAGATGCGTGTAGTGACGTGGAGGAGGTGTGCCATGCCCCAGTCTTCAGTCTGAGCGAAATCAAACGTCATGCGTTGAAATTGGAGGTGGCTCAGGCTGAGCTGATCAAAAAAATCAAGCGCCTAGAGCTGTAGCAAGAGTTTGCTGTGCTTTGCGGATTGGAGCTCTAGGAGCAGGCACGCTGGATTGTGGCCAAGAGTAGCGGTATATGACTCCGTACTCTTGGCCAATATTATCCAGGAACAAGTGAGCGAATAACAGGATTTGTCTTGTTCGAAAGGCGTATTCAAATATCAAGCTCGTTCAAGGGTTTCCAAATAACCCTTGACCCCTTAGCCGGCAGTTCCGCTGCTGCCTTAAGTCTGCTTCAATTCGGCTGTATCACCTTGTTCTGATCCAGCAGATGCGTTTTGAGGCAATTCTTGTTTGGGACTTCACTTGAATCGGTTATTTTCTTTAAGATAAGAATAGAGAAGCCGAAGGTGATTGATGTTTTTTGAAAAGCCGAGTTGTAGATCGATGAAGATCTTGATTGCCGATAAGGACATCAAGCGCGGTGAGTCGATTGAACACCAGTTCAACAAGTTGGGTTACTTTAGCGTATTAACACTATCGAATTATCGCGATTTGAGGACGCTTACTTATTATTGCCCTCAGAGGCTGGGGATGGTAGTCGTCAGTGAGGAATTACTTGAAGAAATGGCGATCGAGCCAACCCGTTTCTTTGAAGAAAATGCCTTGATTCGACATTTGCTGGTTTTTAACCCGAAAAAAGATCACCTCTGGTCAAAAACATTCTTTAATCCTCATCCCACGCGCTGGATGCGTCTGGTTTCGAAGTTTGATTTTGAGCAGTTAACTGATTTTCTCATGTTGGTTGATCCAGTATCAGAAGAGGTCATCCAGTCGGACTCGCTTTTTAAGTAATCTATAGGCTTGGCGGCAGATGAAGGCTTCAATCGCGATATCTACTGATATTTTTAGCGTTTAGAATTCACTCGATCCTATCATCTAGTAACTCGTTGTGTTTTTCTCATAATAATAATTAAGGAAAAGTATCATGCTACTTCGGAAACTGAGTCTCGCTCCGCGATCCACCCTTTTCTTTGGTTCTTTTGTTTGATGATTATTATCATCGGCGTACTTTGCCTGCGACACAGGTTGATCTTCTTAATAAAGCCGAAACGTACGTTGAGACCAATATTGTCCCGAGTATAAAGTTGCTAGGGCTGCTGGATAGAGGGTTTGTCGAGATCAAAGGTAATAACGCCCGCCTACGAAACCCAATTGAATCAAATGATCGCAAGCCACGGGCGATGGAAGATATTCAGCGATCCCGACAGTTAGTCAACAAATATGAGCGAGCATTGAGTGATTTGATTGTGGCGGCGGATGGTCGCCAGGTATTCGAAGAATTTGCCCGGGCTCGGCGGGTTTGCGATAAAGCTCAGGATGAATATCTTGCCACTGTGAAAGAGGGACACTTGGTGCAGCGATTTCATTACAGCGTTCAGGTAACCTCCACTGAAGTCCAAGCGCTTTCGACGATGGCGACTGATATCAGTAAGGTACTGGATTCATGAGGCAGCGGATCAAACTAACTTGTTGGCTTTGGATACAGCGATTGAAGCGGCAAGAGCTGGAGAGGCGGGGAGGGGTTTTGCTGTGGTTGCAGATGAAGCAAGGGCGCTTGCTCAGCGAGCCCAGCAATCGACCAGGCGCATAGTACGCTCGATATGGTAAAAGTTGCCGGAAAAGTGTTAGTTAGCACTAACGTCTCGTTAAATCTGATTAACGAACGCAATCAGATGATGGCAGCAGCAGAGCAGCAGAGCAGGAGAGCAGCAGAGCAGCAGAGCAGCAAGCGCTAGTGGCGCGTGAAGTTGATCAAAATCTGGCGAGCATTCGTGATCTTTCGTGCGAGACAGCCGAAGGGACTATACAGACCGCCGCCGCGTCCGCGGAGCTATCTCGGCTAGCGGCGGATTTGAATGTGCTGACCAAGAAATTTGGTTTTTGAATAAGTGTACTATTTGTACTTGGTTTTTATTGGATAACTAATTCATAGTTAGTGTGCTAATTTTTTGTTCGGTCGTGTATAGGGGGTAAGGCTGTCGGGTGGGCGATTCAGGGAGGCTGATGATTTCAATGTACACCTGTTGGAAAAATGTGGAAGCTTGCGTAAGTTTTTGACTGGTGTTGATTTCTATACTAGTCACAACTCAAGCAAGCATGTGAATCTAAAGGTAGTTAATTAAAAGCATAATTTCAGCATTTGCCGTGCCGGGCACTATATCTGCTTGTGAAACTCCAGGACGTCTAACATATTTTTCAAGCATTTCGATTGAATAGCTTCGACTGCCTGGCTGAAAAGTACTTGCCGCGTAGAAGTTGCCATTTAAATCATAATTGGTTCCATATTCACCTAGTAGTTGTAGTCCGACGCCCTTGGCAGTAGAAGAAGCGTTTAAACTAATCAAGCCAGACTTTGCGTCTATTGCGGGTGAACTAGCGGCTGGTATCAGTCTATAGTGTATTTTGTTAATTATATTAGGGTGGTCAGTGAGTTTAATCGAAAAGGGAATATATTGAGGGTTGTTGGTATCAAATAACGTGCTTGCACGGGTCAGTGATAACTCGGCAACTTGCTCAACTTGGCATCGGTGCCAACACCAATGCCTTGTAGAGTCGAAGGTGGGATGGCACCGCCGGACCTGCGGCGGACAAGTCTTATGCCTCGGCTATGCGGCGAGGCTATCCTCCCAGCTGTTCGTCCGAGGTGGATAGAAAAGCCACATGTTCTGTGGCGTTCTCATTAAGGAAGGCCTGCCGGCATTCGTCTTGCCCGCCAAGGGTCGGTTAAGTTTTTGGATCCATTGGCATAAACGAGCTCGTTAGCAATTACGTCTCTCGGTGTAACCCTCTGGAAGTTCGGACGATGAGCAAGAAATCACGTCCTGATTGTTCGGGCCGCAGTCCTCGATAAAAGTAACCGGCGCAAATTCGTCAATCACCAGTGTCGGGTAAGTCGGCCCGGTATCGCGGTAGTGGCGCATAAGATCCAGGTGTTCATTCTGAAAGCACACGGTTTTCTCCGGGGCCAGGGCGACCCATTGCGGGAAGAAAATAACCCCGTGCAAATGCTTCTCCGCGAAATTAATTGCCACGCTTACCGTGGTGCCGGTGGGCTCGCTCCAGGAAACCTTGCAGACGTCGTCCGATAGCCGCACGATGTGGGCTTCTTGATCGCGGACCCAACGCCCGCCTACCATCCCACTGTGGATACGGTAGTCAATAGTTCGGTCGTTCTTGAGGTACAACTCATACTGCCAGCCGTTTTCGTAGGTATAGATAAAATGCTTGCCGATAAACTGGCCAAGTTGTTCTGGCTTGGTGGATTCAAAAAGATCAGCCATCTAGGTTCTCCTTATCTCATTGCTGTAGGCGACTAGTCGTCACGTGTGTACGATTACATCCTAAAACCGGACAAGCACTTAAACCAATGCTTTGTTTCGCTCATTGAGTACTTTTAAGGTATGGATAAATCCTCATGGAACTTCGGCATCTCCGATATTTTGTAGCTGTTGCTGAGAGGGGCGGGTTTACCGCTGCCGCCGAACATCTGCATACCGCGCAACCCTCACTAAGTCGGCAAATCCGGGATCTGGAGGCCTATGTTGGCACCGCGCTATTCGAGCGCTCCAGTCGCCACGTTGAGCTGACCAAGGCTGGTCACGTTTTTTTGGATGAGGCTCGCCTGACGCTCGCTCAGGCTGGTCGTTCAGTGGAACGGGCGCGGCAAGCGGCACTCGATCATTCTGGGCGTCTGACTCTGGGTTTTGTATTCGGTGTCGAGGCCGAGCAACTCATGCGGGTGATGAGCACTTTGCATGGAGAGCTTCGGCATATGCAGCTCATACTGCACACCCAATCTTCACCGATGCTGATAACGGAGTTGCTGGAGCGCCAAATTGATGTCGCGTTCATCCGGCCTTCGAGTCATACGCAGGGTCTGAATGTGCGGACGCTGCGCAGCGAGAAACTGATTGCCGCGGTGCCGGCTGATCACGCCTTAGCGAAGCAAACTACGATTCGTCTCACACAACTCGCCGCAGAACCCATGATCGGAGTGCCGCGCGAACAGGCGCCCGTACTATATGACGCCATCCAGGAATATGCGGATCGATATGGCGTGGCGTTGCAGCCCGTTTATCATTCGGAAACCCTGATGATGGCGCTGTCATTGATCACTTCTGTCGGTGGGGTGTGTTTGTTGCCAGAGCATTCGGCACTCATCTTTCCCAAGGGGGTGGTGGCAGTACCTCTGGTTGAAGAGACGCCTTTATTGGAGCTCGCGTTGGCCTGGCACCCTGAGAATAGATCATCTGCTTTGGCGGCATTCATTAATGCATTTCTTGGTAAAGAACCGCAAAGCTGATCGGATGATTTGGTGGTTGATGACCATTCAACCGAAACGGTGGGCGGTGTGCAAAAGATCGAAGCGCTGGGCGCGCTCAAGCTGCTGTCGGGCGGATCTGCGAGCTCGGCTGCTGTGGACGATCTGCACCAGGCCACTGACCGGTATCCGAATCAGGTTGTGGGTCAGAAGCGCAACACCGCGCTGGGTGGCGATATGCAGGAGCGAATGGGGGGGGCGTTACCGCTTTTACTCTTAGGTCGCGCATCTGAGATTCTGCTTCTGGAATCCCGATTGCTTCCAGGTGTCATCGAGCCTTTCCGACTTGCCGCTGAAAGGGTAGGTGACGCTGGATATCAGCTATAACGAAGGTGCGCTGCAACGCCACTTTACCGTCTACATCGAACTCTGCACCTCTGCAAATTCTGTCGCGCAGGTGCTGTCTGCCAAGAGTTGGCCACTGTGCTGGCCAACCCGCTGCCGTTGAACCTGCGTCATGTAGATCTGCGCGCTGTGCTGGCCGAGGTCGGCGAACGAACCGGCCTGCGCTTTAGCGTTCCTGATCACCCTTACGCCAGCGTAAAAGCACCTTACTTCTAAAACCTTGTTGCCGGTTGCCAGGCAATGGATAGCCTTGCCCGGGTCTTCAGCATTCCCGACTTCAACGGGCACCAGCTGGACAACGGTGAAGTGTTTCCGGCAGCTGGACCGACAGTTTTTTTGGTGCCCGGGCGCCACTACAAATCCCCACGGTGTTTTGGCCGGAACGAATCGGCCTTGAGCGCCTGCTCCAGCGTCTCGTGGAGAGGGCTGAGTTTGTTGAAGGTTGCGCACCGTTGGTACGTTGTTTGAGTGGCTTCGGGCGCTCTGACCCATTTTCAGATGGTGTTTCACGACAGCCTGGTACGCTTGGCTATCTGATGGAGCGAGAGCTAGTCGCGAAGTACATCCTTCGGATTTTTCCCAGCATTTCCACGCTGATGACCCTGTGTTCTCCTGACTTTTGGATTTGCATAAAACGTCTGCAAGGCCCGTCCGCGGAAGGGGAATAAGTGAGTTTTGTGCCGATTTTTTGAGGCGCAGATTTCTGTCGGCCATCGGACAGTTACCCGCTGAAAATGTCGGCGAAACGGGTGACTGCATAACCTTGATCGTGTATCCGCCTTGGTACAAATCTTTCATCCACAGCGTCGACGGCCTATCGCGCGGCCTGTGAAAATGAGACTTTTCTCATTTTCACAGATAACGCGGAACTTCAAAATTTACCTTGAAGAACTACTCGTTCTCCACAAATGAGGATTACTAAGAACTACAGAGCACTTTCTCCTCAGGCATTCAAATTCCAGAGCGCTATATGTGTTAGAGCTCCAGCGTAAAAACGAAGGTCATAATTGATGAAGGTGAAATATATCGGTTTGCTGGCAGTGCTGTTAAGTTGGTCACTTAATGCAGCGGCAGTCTGCCAGTTTCTCAGCGGGCATCAGCAAAGTTCCGTGAGTATTGAAATCCCTTCAAATCTTTCAATACCCCGTGGCGCCCTGGCTGGAACTGTGATATATGAATCCCCTGAATTTTCTCCGCCGGGACTAATTAATAGCTCGTATAAATGCACAACCTCATATCTGATAGGTGCCAAGAACAATGTGGGCACTACTACGCCAACAGCATTACTTTTTCCAATAGGCAATACAGGAGTTTCTTGGAAATTGCGTTCGACCTCATACGGCCAGCTAACGGGTTATCCAGATCCAAGCCACAGCGGTTATGCGGGTAGCTTTGGCTTCAATGCCACGCGCTAGCAATTGAGCTTAATCAAGGAGAAAGACGTGACGGGCAGCATCACAATCCCATCTGGCATTCTCGGCTACCTCCAACTCGGAGAAATAACTCCACTATCTTTTAAAACCAACGGTGCCACCATCACCCAGACAACCTGCGAAACACCGGATATCACTGTCCCAATGGGTACTTTCACGCTCAGCGAAATTGGGAGTGCACCGGGAAGCACCGCGACGCCTGTTGCTTTTGGCATAAAATTGAATAATTGCCCAGCAGGCATGAATATAATAAGTTATAGTTTCACGAGAGTCGGCGATACTTATGATTACAAAAATGGTGTCATCCGTTTGAATTCCAGCTCCACGGCTAAGGGTGTTGGCATCCAGATAAAACATTCCAATGGCCGACCAGCCGTAGTTGATGGTGCTACCCTAGAGGTTTATGACGGCTATGATTCAAAAGGAGGGTACTTTGAAATCCCAATGACTGCTGCTTACTATCGCATGCAGCTTGATGAGTTAAAGCCCGGCACGGCCAATGCTGAATTGAACTTTACAATTGAATATTTGTGACTGGTATAGCGATTTGCATGTTCATATTTTCAATTAATTCAAACGCATCGCTGACAACCTGAAATAGTTAATCGATTCCGACCCAATCCTGTTCTTCGGTGCCAACAGATGCTGCTCCTTCGCAGCGATGCTACGGCGCAGCCCCTCAATTCGCCCCTGCATATCGCCTCCAATCGTGGCGTTGTGCTTCTGCCCTACAACCGGATTCCGATCCTGGCCAGTGGCCTGGTGCAGATCGTCCACCGCCGCCAAGCTTGTGGATCCGCCCAACATCAGCTAGAGCGTGCGATCCGAAGGAGCGGCGCCGTTAGACTGACGTTCGTCTGCCTGGCCTTTGGAATACTGTACCCCGGCAGCCTGAGTTCTTTCCGCAATTTATGTTGAGGTGCCGGTTTCACTGCCTTTAAACAGACACAAGGTTTCTGGAATGCGGAAAATACTGGCGCTAAGCATATGATTTATAGATAGAAAGATATGGACTTAAAATCCCCCGCTCGTAAGGGCGTGCCGGTTCGATTCCGGCTTCGGGCACCATCTTAAATCAAGGGTTTGCGGGCGAAAGCTGATGCAAGCCCTTGTTCGTTTCTGGGTTGCAATCCAGGTCATAAGCGCGCCGAAGTTGGTGCAATCCCATTCCTTGGGGCTTACAGGCAAAGGAATGCGGAGTTCCTTGGCTGTTATCGGCAGTTTGCAGGCGTTACGAATAAGAAGCCCGGACGTATCCGGGCTCGTCGGGGAAAAATTCAGCGCGAATCCACTTCTTTCGAAGAGCGAGAGGAAGATCTTTCACTCCGTCTCCGAAGCCAGCTGGAGAACGCGTGCACCGGGTGTAGGGAGGCGGCAAGCACGCCTATGAGCATGATGATGAAGATGGCAACGAGCGGGATGCTTTCGTGCGAGAACATGGTGGGTTACTCCTGTAGTCACTATGTCGGAACCCGCAGCCTAGACGCATCGAGCCATGTTTTCGATGAACGTATGTTCATCCTTCGGTGCCTCATTTGTGCTACAGCGAGGCTCACCAGATTGGCGGGATTGAGTCCACGTGGATGTTCGGACAATGCCGCGCTGCACCATGAACATCAAAGGCCTGCATGAGTTTTCTCATGCAGGCCTTTTTTGTGCCTTGCCAATACGCAATTGCTAGACGAAGGCTTGCCCGCTGAAGCCGCGAGGCAAGCGCTGAAGGCCGGCCATTGAGGTCAGGCGCTCGATCCATTCCGCGCGCCAGTTTGTTGCTCCGTGGGAGGTTTTGGCCTGACGGGCCATGCGGCGGGTCGCGTTGCGCTGATCCTTTCGCGCCTGTTTGTAGGCATCGGTATTGCGGCAACTGCGGCATTTCACGCGATTGAGTTCGCGGCTTGCCGACAGTTGTTCGCCTTTATGGCCGCAGGCCAGATGGCCGTCGACGTTGAAATGGATAACCATGACTGTCTCCTTTGCTACATGTATAAGTTATGACAACTCACGGACTGCAACCGTTCGCCGTTTCGGTGCAGGCAAAAAAACACCCGCATGCGGGCGGGTGAGAGCGTTACTTTGCAAAGGAGTGATTTCACTGTACTCGCGCAGATGTAGTCGTCATGTGAAAAACTGGAAAAATAAACGTAACGAGCAGACACAAGCGCGGTGACCCATGTGTCACCGCTAATGAGCAAACACCTGAAACCCTGACAGGGTAGAGGTCATCTGAACCGAGGCAGCGGCCGATCAACAGGCTTTAGCGCCGTCAGCGTATTGCGAATCAGCGGAGCATCTTTCTCGATGTCGTTCAGCCGATCACGAATGCGCAGGGCGGTCGGGTGTCCGCCTTGGTGATCGACCCAATCGGCGATCTCTTTGCAGGCGGCTGCGAGGCGCGCTTGCCGAGCGTCGAGCAGGGTGAGGAGGGTGGTGATGGACTCTTTTTCGGACATGGAACACCTCCGTTCTATGAAACCTGAGCTGCAGCAAAAAGCCCGCGTGTTGCGAGCCTTCTGCCGTGGGGTGCTGCTCCTTCAGCTGGTTTCAGTATTGACCCGCTTCTGATCGGCATCAGCCGGATGGCGCGCGGGCCGGTAGTGGGGAACTGACTGCGTTGAGTCGCCTGCATTCGCGCTGCGCGTCTTGCTCTGCATCATAGCCGTCGCCGATGAAACCGCCGGTGCGAGTGTCGCAGATGCGAAACCAGCCAATGGCTTCTGCGGGATCATGCTGACTGTCTCCGGCGCGTCGACCGTGAATGATGATCTTGTTGCAACGCTTCACGACGAAAATGTCTTCCATGGCGTCACCGCAGCTGATTCGTGTCAGATCAACTATAGAAGCCCTCGGCAATCGTGCAAAAAATAGACAGCTCAGCTCGTCGGTTGCCAGCACCAGCCATCGGGATGCCAGATCAAATAATGGCTTGGGTTTAACGCCCGTAGAAACGCTTGATCGTGGGAAACCGCGACAATCGCCCCGGGAAACGTCTGCAAGGCGTGTTCGAAAGCTTGCACCGACGCCAGGTCCAGATGATTGGTCGGCTCATCCAGCAGCAGTAATTGCGCGGGTGTCTGGCGCCACAACGCCAGGGCAAGGGCTGCTTTCAAGCGTTCGCCGCCACTGAGTGAGGCGCAGGGCCGGGTGACACGCTGCGCGTCCAGTTGCAGATGTGCGAGGAGACTGCGCAACTCTCCTTCGCTCAAAGGCGTCTGCTGTGCCAGTAACTGATCGACAATCGATGTGTGCTCATCCAGCAGCTTCAGCTGTTGGTCGAGAAAGGCAAAAGGTACGTGCGTGGTGCACTCACCACTCACAGGCGCCCATTCACCCGCCAGCAATTTCAACAGCGTCGATTTGCCACAACCGTTGCGACCGCTGACAGCGATGCGCATCGGCCCTTGAATGGCCAGGTCAACGCGGGTGGTGGGCGCATCTGCCGGTAACCATGGCAAGCACGCGTCGATCAGCGTGCACACCCGCCGATTGCTCGGCACCACGCTCCCCGGCAGACTGATCAGCACGCCGTCGTCGCGCAGGACGTTTTCGTAAGCTTCGCGAACACGCTGATCCAGATCGGCCTTGCGTGCCAGGTGGCCGACTTTTACCTGCCCCATGATGTCCCGCGCGGCGGCTTTCAACGCCGCCCGCTCGAAGCCCGAAACGTTGGCACTTTGTACGTGGCGACGGCTGCCGGCGGCATGGCGCTGGATCGTGTCGTGCTCGCGTTGCAGCCGCGTACGTTCGCGCTGACGTTCGATACGGGCCTGATCGAGTTGTGCCTGCGCCGCCTGTTGATGCATCCGGCGTTGCTCGGTGAAATCCGAAAACCTTCCGCTGAAAACTGTCACTCCCAAAGCCGTAAGTTCGACAATTCGCGGTATCTGCTCCAGCAGTTGGCGGTCGTGACTGACGACGATCAGGCCACCACGCCAGCGCTCAAGCAAACGCATCAGCCATTGCCGACCGGCGCTGTCGAGGTGATTGCTCGGCTCGTCGAGCACCAGCAATGGCGCCTGGCTCAGCAGGGCGCCGATCAAGGCAATTCTGGCTTGCTGGCCACCGCTGAGGTGTTCCGTCAGGTCCGAAGCTGTGATGTCGGCCAACCCGGCATCATTGAGCATCTGGTGCAAACGCTCCGCCAGATCCCAGCGTTCGTCGATCAGGTCGAAGTCGTTGGCAGTCGCACGGCCGTGTCTTAGTCGCTGCAGTGCGCTGAGCACCGAGGCTGTCCCCGTTGCGTCGGCTACGGTTTGCCCGGGTGTGGCGATGAACGTTTGTGCGACGTAATGCACGCAAACCGAACGTGCCAGGCTGCCGGTGCTGGGTTGCAATTGCCCGGCAATCAAACGTGCAAGCACGCTTTTGCCAGCACCGTTGCGCCCGACGATCGCGGTCGGTTGATCATCGAAGGTCAGGTTCAGGTCTTTGAACAGTGTTGCGCCATTGGCGAACTGAAAGCCCATTTGATTCAGGGAAACGAATGCGGGTGTACGCGAGACGTGAGTCATCGGCACCTCCAAAAAATGTCGTGAAAACTGACAAACGCCGAAAACGGCGTGTCGCGAGTACATTTTTAGAAGGCTGGATTGTTCACTTCTGCGGTCGTCCGAAGGAGGGGAAGGTCGCTAGCCTAGATGACGCTCTCCTGCGGATCAAGATGCGTCGGTCATCTCGCTCATTCGCTCGAGAAACATCGCCAGCGCCACTTCTTCCGCACGCAGGCCTTTGCGCACACGCGGGCGGGGCAGTTCAGCGAGGGCGCCGAGCATGAATTTCTCGACCACGGCGGGGTGGATATAGCACTTGCGGCACACCGCCGGGGTGTTGCCCAATTGCTTGGCGACGCCTTTGACCATCTCCACCACATGCCGTTTGGCCTCGCTCTCGGACTGCCATTGCAACTCGCGTAACACCGCCAAAGCCAACGCGCTACCCGCCCACGTGCGGTAGTCCTTGGCCGTGAAATCAGCGCCGGTCAGGGTTTTCAGGTAAGTGTTGACGTCGGAAGAGCTGACGCTGTGTCGCTCGCCGTTTTCATCCAGGTACTGAAACAGGTTCTGTCCGGGAATCTCCAGGCAACGTTTGATGATGCGGGCCAGGCGTCGATCCTTGACGGTGATCTGGTGTTCAATGCCGCTCTTGCCGCGAAACTGAAACAGGATCGCGCTGCCGTTGACCTCCACATGTCGGCTGCGCAGGGTGGTCAGGCCGTAGGAGCGATTGTCGCGGGCGTATTGCGTGTTGCCGACGCGAATCAGTGTGGCGTCGAGCAGCGTGATCACCGTGGCCATGACCTTGTCACGACTGAAACCGGGCGCGGCCAACAGTGCCTCCAGTTGTTTGCGCAATTTTGGCAATGCCAGGCCAAACTCGCGCAGGCGGGAATACTTGTCGGCATCACGCACTTCGCGCCAGCGCGGGTGATATCGATATTGCTTGCGACCACGGGCATCGCGGCCGGTGGCTTGCAGGTGGCCACGCGGGTCCGCGCAGATCCATACGTCGGTATACGCTGGCGGCACGGCGAGGGCATTGATGCGTTTGATTTCGTCGGTGTCGGTTATGCGCTGACCTGACGGTTCGAAGTAGCTGAACTTGCCGCGCAGCTTCTTGCGGGTGATACCTGGCTGGGTGTCATCGACGTAATGCAGATCGGAGGGCAGTTCGGCAATCAGCTCGGTGTCGGGCATGGCGGTTTCCTTCGAGGCGCGGCGGTCTGTAAAACCATTGACCGCGCGCCGTTGCCGTGGTGCCGAATGATTCAGGCGAGAACCGCGACCGCTTTGATCTGCGCCCACAATGGCTGGCCCGGGTGCACGCCCAATTGATCTCTGGAATAGCGCGTGATGCGCGCGAGCAGCGGGGTGCCGCCAGCATCGAGACGAATCAGTACGTGGGCGGCGTTGTCTGCCGGTTGCTCGCTGACCACCGTCACCGGCAGTCGATTGAGAATGCTGCTGAACTCGCTGTTGTGCAGGGTCAGGCTGATATCGCGTGCGTGTACCTTGCAGCGCAGGGCCTGACCCACTGCCATCGGCGCGTGGGTGACACGGATGCTCAGGTCGGTGGCCGGCAATTGCAGACTCAGCAATTGATACTCCGCATGGTAAGCGCTGACCTGGCCTTCAATGATCACACCGGCGTCATCGCCCATCGCCATCGGCAGATCCAGACGCGCAAGAGTTTCGCCGATCGGGCCGCTGGCCAGCGCCTTGCCTTCGCTGAGCAACACCAGGTGATCGGCCAGGCGGGCGACTTCATCCTGTGCATGGCTGACGTACAGCACTGGAATATCCAGTTCGTCATGCAGGCGTTGCAGGTAAGGCAGGATTTCACTTTTGCGCTGGCTGTCGAGCGCCGCCAGTGGCTCGTCCATCAATAGCAGCTTCGGGCTGGTCAGTAACGCTCGGGCGATGCCGACACGCTGGCGCTCGCCTCCCGACAAGTGCTGCGGATGGCGTTCGAGCAACTGCGCGATGCCCAGGAGTTCGGTGGCCTGCGCCATGTCGACCCGACGCTGGGATCTGGCGATACGCTTGAGGCCGAACTGCAGATTGGCCAGCACCGACAGGTGGGGGAACAGGCTGGCTTCTTGAAACACATAGCCGAGCGCACGTTTGTGCGGCGGGACGAAAATGCCGTTTGCGCTGTCCTGCCAGATTTCGTCGTTGATCCGGACAAAGCCTTGTTCGGCGCGCTCAAGCCCGGCGATACAGCGCAGGCAGGTGGTTTTACCCGAGCCGGAATGCCCATACAGCGCGGTCACGCCACGCCCCGGCAAATTCAGCTCGACGTCGAGGCTGAAGCCCGAATAGACAATGTTCAGACGTACATCAATCATCACTCAGCTCCAGCCTGCGCGGGTCTTGCGGCTGGAGTACAACGCCAGCAACACCAGAAACGAGAACACCAGCATCGCCCCGGCCAGCCAGTGCGCCTGTGCGTATTCCATCGCTTCGACGTGGTCGTAAATTTGTACGGAAACCACGCGGGTCTTGTCAGGAATGTTGCCACCGATCATCAGCACCACGCCGAATTCACCAACGGTATGCGCGAAGCCGAGGATCGCCGCCGTGACAAAACCGGGGCGAGCCAGTGGCAGAATCACGCTGAAAAAAGTGTCCCACGGATTGGCGCGCAGGGTAGCGGCGACTTCCAGTGGGCGGGTGCCGATCGCCGAGAACGCGTTTTGCAATGGTTGCACCACGAAAGGCATGGAATAGATCACCGAGCCGATCACCAGGCCAGTGAAACTGAAGGTCAAGGTGCCCAGGCCCAGCCATTGGGTGAATTGGCCGAGAAACCCGTGCGGGCCCATCATCAGGAGCAGATAGAAACCGATGACGGTCGGTGGCAGCACAAGGGGCAGGGCGACAATTGCTCCGATCGGGCCGCGCAACCACGAACGGGTGCGCGACAGCCACAGGGCAATCGGAGTGCCGACCACCAACAGGATCGCGGTAGTCAGTGACGCCAGTTTCAGGGTCAGCCAGATCGCCGCGAAATCGGCACTCGTCAGCGACATTTAGAGCTGGTAACCGTAGGACTTGATCACCGCAGCGGCTTTCGGGCCTTTAAGGTATTCAACCAGTGCCTTGGCAGCGGCATTGTCTTTGCCTTTGTTGAGGATCACGGCGTCTTGTTTGATCGGATCGTGCATGCTCGCCGGGACGATCCATGCCGAACCGCTGCTGACTTTGCCGTCCTTGTAGATCTGCGACAGCGCGACAAAACCCAGTTCGGCGTTGCCGGTGGAAACGAATTGGTAAGCCTGCGTGATGTTCTGGCCTTCAACGATTTTGGCTTTGGTGGCTTCGGTCAGTTTGAGCTTTTCCAGCACTTGTGTGGCTGCCAGGCCGTAGGGCGCCGCTTTCGGATTGGCGATGGACAGGTGCTGGTACTCGTTCTTTTTCAGAACCTCGCCTTTGGCATCGACATAGCCTTCTTTCGCCGACCACAACGCCAGAGTGCCGATGGCGTAGGTGAAGCGCGAACCTTTGACGGTGTCGCCTTCTTTTTCGAGTTTTTCCGGGGTGGTGTCGTCAGCGGAGAGGAACACTTCAAACGGCGCGCCGTTTTTGATCTGGGTGTAGAACTGGCCTGTGGCGCCGTAGGCAGCAACCAGCTTGTGCCCGGTGTCTTTCTCAAAATCGGCGGCGATGGCCTGGATCGGCGCGGTGAAGTTGGCTGCAACCGCCACCTGCACTTCATCAGCTTGAGCAGCGCCGATGGCGAAGACGGCGAGTAAAGAGGTCAGGCAGGCAGGGGCAAAACGTGAGGCACGAATGGTCATGTAACGGCTCCGTGTTGGCTAGTGCAGAGGGCAGTTATTGTTGGAGGTGGACTGCGCCGATGCGAGGGGGGGAATTCGCTATATAGCGAAATATATAGCGAAATACCGCCAAACGGGAAGCGTTGGTTAAAACCAGATTGAGGATGCTTGATCCTCACTCTGTTTTGCGTCACTGGCGAGTGAGTTTTGCCAATGCACCTTCGGCCAATTGCCGGGTCAGTTCAGCGCTGCCGGTGTCTTTACCGAGAGTGAATGCCTGACCGGCCCAGAGGTTGGCAAACGCTGCTTCGTTGATCGCTCGCAGTGGCATCAGTGCACCACCGGCCAAGGGGAATGCCGGTGCCTTCGGCGACATCGGACCCAGCTCACGCATGACGCGGTTGAGAATACCCCGCGCGGGTCGCCCGGTGAAGATATTGGTGATCGCCGTTTCGCTCTCTTTGGCGGTGCGCAGCGCTTTGTGGTGAGCGGCGCTGACTTTCGCTTCCGGCGTGAACAGATAGGCTGTGCCGACCTGCACCGCCGAAGCGCCCAACAAGAACGCCGCCGCCACACCGCGCGCATCGGCAATGGCTCCGGCTGCAATCACCGGCACTTTCACCGCATCGACCACCTGAGGCACCAGGGCAAACGTGCCGACCTGACTGCTCAGATCATCGCTGAGAAACATGCCGCGATGGCCGCCGGCCTCGTAGCCCATGGCGATGATCGCGTCGCAGCCGTGCTGCTCCAGCCAGATCGCTTCATCGACAGTGGTGGCCGAGGAAAGAATTTTCGCCCCGGTTGCCTTGACCCGATCCAGCAGGGATTTCTCTGGCAGACCGAAGTGGAAACTCACGACCTCAGGTCGAAATTCTTCCAGTACGTCGCAGGCGGCCGCATCGAACGGTGCTCGGTTCGACACCGGTGTCGGTGCAGCGAAATCGGCACCCAGTTCGCGGTAATACGGCTCCAGCAGATGCTTCCATTCACCGGCGCGTTGCTCATCGACCGGCGGTGGCTGATGGCAGAAGAAGTTGACGTTGAAGGGCTTGCGGGTGTGTTGGCGAATGGTGTTCAGCTCTTCGCGCAATTGCTCGAGGCTCAGCATCGCCGCCGGCATTGAGCCAAGGCCGCCGGCATTGCACACGGCGATGACCATGGACGAATTCGTCGCGCCGGCCATCGGGCCCTGGATGATTGGCAGTTCAATGCCGAGCAGGTCAAGAAGGCGGGTGTCTGGCCATTGGCTCATGACGGCTGTACTCCAAATCATGAAAGGTAAAGCCGGTTTTTTAGCAGTAAAAGCGGATCCGCAGCCAGTTCGAAATTCAGAACAACCCGTGCAGTTTTTCAGCGTCGATGAAATCCGCCACCCCCTCCGCCGCCAAACGAGTGATTCATGAATTGCGAGGAGTTGTGAAAATTGTTGGTGCGCTGGTTGCCGAAATTGAACGTCAGCCGGCACAGCATCAACATCATGAGAAACGAGCGCGGGTAAGACATTGTCAGCTCCATCGACAGGCCGATTTCTAAAGGAATAACGGCAAAACCACGACCGTCGAAAAAGCATAGTCGCCCGCGTTGGAAATACCCGGCGGATTCGCCGATTGGCGCAAAGTCGTATGTGGCAGCGTGTTGCGATGTGGTATTTCAAGGCACGACATTCTGAAAAACAGTCATGCGAGGCAGTCATGTTCAACGCCATTGTGATCGACAAAGACGACAGCGGTTATCGCGCCAATGTGCAGCAAGTCAACGAAGATCAGTTGCCCGAAGGCGATGTCACCGTCGCTGTTGCGTACAGCACGCTGAACTTCAAGGATGGTCTGGCGATTACCGGCAGCAGTCCGGTGGTACGCAAGTTTCCGATGGTGCCGGGGATCGACCTGGCGGGCACCGTAGAAGCCAGTTCCCACCCCGACTATAAGGTGGGTGATCAGGTGGTGCTCAATGGCTGGGGTGTCGGCGAAAATCACTGGGGTGGTCTGGCGCAGAAGGCGCGGCTCAATGGCGACTGGCTGATTCCTTTGTCCAAAGCCTTTACAGCGGCGCAAGCCATGGCCATCGGTACGGCTGGGTATACGGCGATGCTGTGCGTTCTCGCGCTTGAGCGTAATGGCGTGGCGCCGGATCAGGGGGAAGTGTTGGTCACGGGGGCCAATGGTGGCGTTGGCAGTTTCGCCATCGCTTTGCTGAGCAAGCTTGGCTATCGTGTCGTCGCGTCGACTGGCCGGGTTTCCGAGCATGAATATCTGCAGCAGTTGGGTGCCGGTGAAATCATCGACCGCGCCACGTTGTCAGCGCCCGGCAAGCCACTGGCCAAAGAGCGCTGGGCAGCGGTGATCGACTCGGTGGGCAGTCATACGTTGGCCAATGCCTGCGCCAGCACGCGCTCCGAAGGTACCGTCGCCGCCTGTGGTCTGGCGCAGGGCATGGATTTCCCGGCGTCGGTTGCCCCGTTCATTTTGCGTGGTGTGACCCTGGCCGGCATCAACAGCGTGACCCAGCCCAAGGCGCGCCGTCTCGAAGCGTGGGCGCGTCTGGCCAAGGATCTGGATGTCTCGTTGCTGGCATTGATCAGCCATGAAATCGGCCTGAGCGAGGCCATTGATGCGGCGCCGAAGTTACTTGCCGGACAGCTTCGCGGGCGGGTTGTGGTGGACGTCAATCGCTGACAGAGTAGGTGCCGTCGCGGCTCTGCGAGGGCCGCATTTCAATCGAGAGGGAGTGGCACATTCGATTTCAGCGGCGCTTCGCCACTGACTTCGAGGCCTGCACCGGCCCCGAGTCAGTCGCGGTCTACATCGGTATCCGTTAAGGCTGCGTCTCGCGCTCAAGCAATTGACGTTTGCGCTCGACGCCCCAACGATAGCCCGAAAGATTGCCATCGCTGCGCACCACGCGGTGGCAAGGGATCGCCACCGCCAAACGGTTGGCCCCGCACGCCTGGGCTACCGCGCGCATGGATGTCGGTGCGCCAATGCGCTGGGCAATCTCGGCGTAGCTGGCCGTCTGGCCCAGCGGAATTTCCCGCAGCGCCTGCCACACGCGTTCCTGAAACGCCGTGCCACGAACGTCCAGCGGCAGGTCCAGGCCAATCGCCGGCGCTTCGATAAATCCCACGACTTTGGCGATCAATTGCTCGAAGCCGGTATCGGCGCCAATCAGGTTGGCTTGACGAAACTGGTCCTGCAGATCGCACACCAATTGATGCGGATCGTCACCCAGCAGAATCGCACACACACCACGTTCGCTTTGCGCCACCAGAATCGCTCCGAGCGAACATTGGCCGACGGCGAAGCGAATGTCGTTGTTCTTCCCGGCAGCGCGATAGTCGCCGGGTTTCATTCCCAGCAAATGATCCGCTGATTCATAGAAACGGCTATTGGAATTGAAACCGGCGTCGTACAGCGCATCGGTTACCGAGCCGCCGTCTGCCAGGCGCTCACGGACTTTGCGCGAGCGATGCGCCGTTGCGTAGCCCCTGGGCGTCAACCCCGTCGCGGCCTTGAAGACGCGATGGAAATGAAACGGACTCAGACCGGCGGTTTGCGCCAGTTCGTTGAGCGCCGGCAACGTCTCGGCGGATTCGATATGGCGGCAGGCAATGGCGACGGTCGCGGCATGCTGCGCGGCAACATCACTCTGATCCTTGCTGGCTCGTTTGCTCGGCCGATAGCCGGCAGCCTCGGCCTGCTCAGCGGTATCGAAAAACTCGACGTTCTGCGGTTTTGGCAAGCGTGAGAGGCTGCTCGGGCGGCAGTAGATGCCGGTGGTTTTCACCGCATAGACAAATTGCCCGTCCGCCCGTGAATCTCGTGCAACCACAGCGGCCCAGCGCGGATCATTTTCAATCGTGAAGGGGGTCGAAAGCGTTTTCATGAGGGGTTGTCCGTTGACCTGTTTGATTCAGGTTAACCAGCGTCGCAAGGCGCAACACTCCGGGCCTTGCGGTCAAATTTTTTGCAGGCTATCCGGCCACGCGAAAGGTCAGATTGATTCGCTGTTCACCCAGACGCGGATGCCGGCCTTGCTTGATCGGCAGTACACCGTGAAAGCGCAAGCGATCAACGCCACCCCAGACCACCATGTCGCCATGCAGCAAGGCAATGCGCTGGCTCTTGTCGCTGCGACTGAAACCGCCGAAGAGGAACATTGCCGGCAACCCCAGTGACAGCGAAACGATCGGTGCACTGTAGGCCTTTTCGTCTTTATCCTGGTGCAATGACATCTTGGCGCCGGGGACATAGCAGTTGATCAGGCAGGAATCGGCGTTAAAGTCAGCGAATCCGGCTTGCGCGGCCGCCGCGTGCGCCAGTGCTGCGAATACTTCCGGCATCGCTGGCCATGGCAAATCACTGAGCGGGTCGACGCTGGAGTAACGATACCCGTGGCGATCAGTGATCCAGCCCAAAGCGCCGCAGCTGCTGGTGCCCACCGACATGCTGAACCCACCCGGCGTGACCATGTGGCGCAAGGGCGCTGCGGCAAGAGTCGCATCTAGCGCCGGCAGGATCTGCTCGATCAGCGGCAGGGCGAAACCATGCAGCACCCACGATTGCTCGCCAATCTGCTCGGCGCGGGGGCGTTGTTCGGGTTCATGATCGGCGAACAGATCGAAAGTGCTCGGTTGCATGTGGGTCAAGTGGCGTCGTGAAAGATGATGCCTAGGGTATGCCTTTTTCCACTGTGCAGGCGACTGACGCCGTGGCGCATCGTCACCCGATAATCACCGCGTACACCTTTGGCCGGGCGCTGATTCACGGCAAAGATCACGGCATCACCTTTCGTCAGATCGAGTACGTGCGGGCGAGACTGCATGCGCGGGCGCTGCTCGGTGAGAACGAATTCACCCCCGGTAAAGTCTTGCCCGGGTGCTGACAGAAGAATCGCTACCTGCAGCGGAAAAACCGATTCGCCGTACAGGTCCTGATGCAGGCAGTTGTAGTCCTGCGGGCCGTATTGCAAAAGAAGAGGGGTAGGGCGTATCTGGCCTGCTGCATGGCAGCGCTGAAGAAATTCGGCGTGGTTCGCCGGAAAACGCTCGGGCAGGTTCATGCGTTCGTACCAGCGATTGGCCAAGGCCACCAGGCGCGGGTACAGCGCGCCGCGAAGGCGTTCTACGGGCGTCGGCAGGGGATAACGAAAATATTTGTACTCGCCGCGACCGAAACCGTGGCGGGCCATGATGACCTGCGAACGAAACGGTTCGGTCTGCTGATACAGCTCACTCAATTGATCGCAGGTCTCGGCCAGCAGCAGCGAACGGATGATTGCGTAGCCGTCCTGATCGAGCTGCCGCTCAAGGCTTGCCCAGTCGAGTGAATCCAGACGAGAGGGTGACATCGACATGCTGACTCCTTGACGCTGGGTCGAAGAAAGTCAGTCTAGGCAGGACGTAGCGGCAGAACACTCCGCCGCTTGCGGTCGAATTTCCTGTCGATGTTTACAGCGCTTTGCTGACGGCGATGTCGCTGATCACGTCGTCGGTCTGGCCATGAATCGCATCCAGAGCAGCCTTGGCTTCTTCCTCGGTGCCGTTTTCCAGCTGCGCGAACTCAAAGCGGCGTTCACCATTGAGTTTGTACTTGATGACATATTTGGTCGTTTGGGCCACGGTCATGCTTTCCTTCTGGTTGAGCGGCGTGTCTCAGCTGAGTTTGCTGCTGGAGCGACGGATGATCTTGATCGAGTGAGTCAGCGTCGGTTTGCGAGTGACGCTGATCGCACGGCGGTTGACGGTGTCGATGGTGATGTTCCAGAAACCGGTGCTCGGCGCGGTAATACGGGCCGGAAAGGTGTCGAAGGCGCCGCCGTGATAGGTGTGACGGCCGCCGTTCTTGAAGCTGCGGAAGTTGGCGTCGTTCATCAGACGGATATTGCACATTTGCGAGCATTGAATGACGACGATGTCGTCTTCGTTGAGGTGTTCGCGCTGGTGAATGAATTTCATGGGCGCCTCCAGAAGGGCTTTTTCTACAAAATCAAAACGATAGCTTGTCGATTGGGCGCAGTTTATCAGCCCGCACGGGTTATTATCTGGCCGTCGGGCACTGGTTTGACAATTTTGAACAGATATTCGCAATCGGATGCGGGTTAAATGCAGAAGGCCCCGGAGAAAAACGGCATTTGTGCTGTCGGACGGTCTTTAACGGAGGTTTTTTATGAAGTGGGGTGTGGTGTGTCTGCCGTTGGTTTTGGCTGTGGGTGGTTGTGCGAGTGTTTCCGAAATCAATGAAACGCTGCCGACCGTGAGCGTAATCTCTGGCAAGAAACCCCATGAATATGCCCAATGCCTGGCCGAAAAGCTGGCGGACAGCCGCGGCGCACTGCAAATGCAGCCGCACAAGGACGGGGTTCGGGTCATCGTACCGGGTAAATTCTCCACCGGCGCGGCAGCGGTATTTGATATCGAAGATCGCTCCGGCGGCAGCAGCATCAAGTTGCATGAACGCATGTCGAATGTGCCGGTGCGTCCGCGTGATGTGCGAAACGCTGCCAATGCGTGTATTTCCGGCTGATAGACTGATAGTCATCAGCAACGATGCCGTCGCAGTCATGCTGTGACGGCATTTTTATTTCTGGAGTCGCGATGAAGCGAGAGCAAGTACGGGAACGCCACGTAGAGGGCCTGATCTCTGCCACCCATGTCATCCAGAACCCGGCGAATCCGGGGGAGTGGATCGTGTTTTTCAAGAAAAGCGCCGGACGCAGTTACTTCCTGGTCGACGAAAACGACGAAGTCGAGTCGTTCAACCGCCTCGACGATTTGATCGAAGTCGTACGCGGACTCGGGATCAAATTCGCCGAAATTCATATGTAAGGTCTATTTACAGACCACGACAACGCTGCGGTTCTTGTAATTGCCGACATCGACTCCCAGGGTTTTATCGCTTTCCTTGGGCTGAGGCGTACCGTCAGTGCCCACGATGCGATAACCGGTGCCCGCACAGGACGCATCGGCTTTTTCATAGCAGGTCGCCCAGGAGTTGGCTTCACCGGAGCAATCGATCGACAGGCCCTGTTCACCGTTGTTCAGGTACGTGGGTTGGGAGGTCGCACAGCCGGCCAGTGCCAATAACGCAATCAGGGGTAGCCATTTTTTCAAGGTCATGTTCGGGGGTCTTCAACAAGGGGGACTAGACGCTCTGACAGCGCCGGTGTGAAAAGGTTATAGCGTTTGGCCACTTGTTTGTCAGCGGGCACAAAAAAGCCCTGCACGAGGGCAGGGCTGGGGCGTGTCGGGGCTGATCAGTCCTGATCTTTGCCACGGCGCTTGGCCGATGCCGGGGTGTCCGTGAATACGGAAGCAACATCGGTCGCCATTTGTTCGCTGTCGAAAGGCCCGGCGATGTGTTCGCCATTGGTGGTGGTCAGCGTCCACTTGCCGTCTTTCTTGTCGATCACATACCCGTTGACGATTTTTACCGCGGCCATCTATTTGTCTCGTTCGCTGGTTCAAAGGCGCCATGATACCGCCAAATGCTCGCATTGGGGGGCGATGAGCGTATGGTGATTCAGTTTCTCGGCCGCTTTGAGCTACGCTGATCTGGCTGCGTCAGGATGCCGATGGAACTATCGGCGAGAATATTTCTCTATGTTGGCATCGGTTAGCCAGTGCGGGGCATTGTAAGGTGCACGCCGCCTGATTAGACTGCGCCGAAACTCGTACACACAGCCCTTTCAAGGACTTATATGATCAAGAAATGCTTGTTCCCAGCAGCCGGTTACGGTACTCGCTTCCTGCCAGCGACTAAAGCCATGCCTAAAGAAATGCTGCCGGTGGTAAACAAGCCACTGATCCAGTACGGCGTTGAAGAAGCTCTGGATGCCGGCCTGACGGAAATCTCCATCGTCACCGGTCGTGGCAAGCGTGCTCTGGAAGACCACTTCGACATCAGCTACGAGCTGGAAAACCAGATCAAGGGCACCGACAAAGAGAAGTACCTGGTCGGTATCCGCAAACTGCTCGACGAGTGCTCGTTCTCCTACACTCGTCAGACTGAAATGAAAGGTCTGGGCCACGCGATCCTCACCGGTCGCCCACTGATCGGTGACGAACCGTTCGCCGTGGTACTGGCGGACGACCTGTGCGTCAATCTCGAAGGTGACGGCGTACTGACCCAGATGGTCAAACTGTACAAGCAGTTCCGCTGCTCGATCATTGCCATCCAGGAAGTCGACCCGCAGGAAACCAGCAAGTACGGCGTGATCGCCGGCGAGATGATCCGCGACGACATCTACCGCGTTCACAGCATGGTCGAGAAGCCAAAGCCGGAAGACGCGCCGTCGAACCTGGCGATCATCGGTCGTTACATCCTGACCCCGGACATCTTCGACCTGATCGAACAGACCGAGCCAGGCAAGGGCGGCGAAATCCAGATCACCGACGCCCTGATGAAACAAGCCCAGAACGGCTGCGTGATGGCCTATAAGTTCAAAGGCAAGCGTTTCGACTGCGGTGGCGCTGAAGGCTACATCGAAGCGACCAACTTCTGCTTCGAGAACTTCTACAAGACTGGCAAGGCTTACTAAGAGCGCTTGATTGGTTTGCAAGAAAAACCCGCTTCGGCGGGTTTTTTCATTTTGCGCCCCCATATGACTGGCATTGCTTGCCCAATGGCTGACTGCAGGTATGCTGATCCCCTGCCGAGGAGAGAGAAATGGCCTACGATTTTGACCTTTATGTGATTGGTGCCGGTTCCGGCGGTGTGCGCGCTGCGCGTTTTGCGGCCGGCTTCGGTGCGAAAGTGGCGGTGGCGGAAAGCCGTTATCTGGGCGGGACCTGCGTCAACGTTGGCTGTGTGCCGAAAAAGCTGCTGGTGTACGGCGCGCATTTCGCCGAAGACTTTGAGCAGGCGTCCGGTTTTGGCTGGAGCCTGGGCGAAGCGAATTTCGATTGGGCGACGCTGATCGCCAACAAGGATCGCGAGATCAATCGCCTCAACGGCATCTATCGCAACCTGCTGGTCAACAGTGGCGTGACCCTGCACGAGGCGCACGCGAAGATCACTGGCCCGCATGAGGTTGAAGTGAATGGCGAGCGTTTCACTGCGAAAAACATTCTGATCGCCACTGGTGGCTGGCCACAGATTCCGGAGATTCCCGGGCGCGAACACGCGATCGGTTCCAACGAGGCGTTCTTCCTCAAAGAGCTGCCAAAGCGTGTTCTGGTGGTTGGCGGTGGCTACATCGCGGTCGAGTTTGCCGGGATTTTCCACGGCCTCGGCGCCAACACGACGTTGCTGTATCGCGGTGATCTGTTCCTGCGCGGCTTCGATGGTTCGGTGCGCAAGCATTTGCAGGAAGAACTGACCAAGCGTGGTCTGGATCTGCAGTTCAATGCCGACATCGCGCGTATCGACAAGCAGGCCGATGGCAGCTTGAAAGCCACCCTCAAGGATGGTCGTGTGCTGGAAGCGGACTGCGTGTTCTACGCTACTGGCCGGCGCCCGATGCTCGACAATCTGGGCCTGGAAAACACCGACGTGCAGCTCACCGACAAAGGCTTTATCAAAGTCGACGAGCAGTACCAGACCAGTGAGCCATCGATTCTGGCGCTGGGCGATGTCATCGGTCGTGTGCAATTGACGCCCGTGGCGTTGGCCGAAGGCATGGCGGTGGCGCGGCGTCTGTTCAAGCCAGAGCAATATCGTCCGGTGGATTACAAGATGATCCCGACGGCGGTGTTCAGTCTGCCGAACATCGGCACGGTCGGTTTGACCGAAGAGGAAGCGCGCGAGGCCGGCCACGATGTGGTGATCTTCGAAAGCCGTTTCCGGCCGATGAAGCTGACGCTGACCGAGTGTCAGGAAAAGACCCTGATGAAGCTCGTAGTCGACGGCAAGACTGACAAAGTCCTTGGCTGCCACATGGTCGGCCCGGACGCTGGCGAGATCGTCCAGGGTCTGGCGATTGCGCTGAAGGCTGGCGCAACCAAGCGTGACTTCGACGACACGATCGGGGTGCACCCGACGGCCGCCGAAGAGTTTGTCACCATGCGTACGCCGATCGGCGCTTAAGCGTCTTTCGGTTTGGCTGTGTCTGGCGCTGCCGCAACGGTAGCTGCCAGACGCTGGCTTTCCTCCAGGCTCGCCTGAGCCTTGTTCAATTCCTTCTCCAGTGACTGGTTGAGCAGCGTCTGCTCCTCGATGCTCTGTTTGAGTGTCTGGCTTTCCAGTGTGGCCACGCGCAAGCGCTCTTGGAGGAGGGTGCGCTCGCTGTCGACGCGCGTCGCTTGTTCCAGTAACTGATCCTGACGTTGATTGCTCTGCTTGAGTTGGTCTTGCAGCAAGCTCAGTTCGCGCTGCGTGCCACGGTTCTCCGTGAGCAGGCGTTCGTTGTCGCGGTGCAGTTGCGTGATCTCGTCCTGACGAACCAGTGCACTTTGCTGCGCCTGGCGCAATTCCGCCTGAATCTGCTGCACTTGCGCTTCGTGGCGGCTCTGTTCCTGCTCGCGTTGCTCTTTGCTGGCGTTGCGGTAGTGCTCCAGTGCGTCGCGGGCGTGCAGGTGTTTTTCTTCCAGCGAGCGAATCTGCTCGTCCTTGTCTTGCAGGCGCAACTCAAAGTCGGCCAGTGCCTGATTCAGCCCGGCATTACGGGTCTGTTCGGTTTGCAGCATCGAACGGGTGTTGCCAAGCGCTTCGGATTCACGCGCCAGGGCTGCGCCTTGAATGTCGTGCTCGTGTTCGAGCTTTTCCAGCGTTTGCCGCGTCTGTTTCAGCTCCGATTCCAGCGCCTCGCGCTGTTCCTCAAACTGTTCGCGAGCCTGTTCGATGGGCTCTTGCGCCTGTTCTTTCAGGCGCTGAGCGAGGCGGGAGACGAGGGCGGTCAACTCATCATCGATCGGCTCGGCCGAGGCTTCAATCGGTTGAGCGCCGTCGTCCAGCTCTTTCAGGTAACGATGGATCGTGGTTTTCGAGCCGGTGTTGCCCATTTCAATGCGTACTGCATCGATGCTCGGGTGTTCGCCACGGGCGAGGATCGCGGTGCGCGCGATCTGCACCAGGGCTTTGGTAATGCCGCCACGGGCCATGTGAACTCCTACGGTTACGTACTGTGGTACATGCCACTAAAGTACGCAGTGTACCATCTCAAAAATAAAGATAAACCTTTGATAATAAAGACACGGGATATACTGGTATTACCCAGTGTCAGACGGCAAAATGCGCTTCTGCATCCCTGTCTCAGTACGCCAGCGAGAAAACAGCCCATGAGCGATCTGGATCGCTATCTGCAAGCCGCCACCCGCGACAACACCCGCCGTAGCTATCGCGCGGCCATCGAGCATTTCGAGGTGAAGTGGGGCGGATTCTTGCCAGCAACGGCCGACAGCGTTGCGCGTTATCTGGTGGCGCACGCCGAAGAGCTGTCGATCAATACGCTGAAACTGCGACTGTCGGCGCTGGCGCAGTGGCACAACAGCCAAGGGTTTGCCGATCCGACCAAGGCGCCGGTGGTGCGCAAGGTCTTCAAAGGCATTCGCGCGCTGCACCCGGCGCAGGAGAAACAGGCCGAGCCGTTGCAGTTGCAGGATCTGCAGCGCGTCATCGATTGGCTTGAGCAGGAGGCGCAAACCGCAAGAGAGCAACAGGATCGCCCGTTACTGCTCAAGGCTTATCGTGATCGCGCATTGATACTTTTGGGATTCTGGCGCGGCTTCCGCAGCGATGAGTTGTGCCGCCTGCAAATCGAACACGTGCAAGCGCACGCTGGCAAAGGCATGACCTTGTATCTGCCACGCAGCAAGGGCGATCGGGAAAACCTCGGCCAGACCTATCAAGCCCCGGCGTTGCTCAAGCTGTGCCCGGTGCACGCCTACATCGACTGGATCACTGAGGCGGCGTTGGTACGCGGCCCGGTTTTTCGCAGCATCGACCGCTGGGGCAATCTGAACGAGGAGGGGCTGCACGCCAACAGCATCATCCCGCTGCTGCGTCAGGCGTTGCAACGCGCGGGCATTGCCGCCGAAAACTACACCAGCCACTCCCTGCGCCGAGGCTTCGCGACGTGGGCGCATCAAAGTGGCTGGGATTTGAAATCATTGATGAGTTATGTCGGCTGGAAGGATATGAAGTCGGCGATGCGCTATGTTGAAGCCAGCCCATTCCAGGGAATGGCTCGGATTACGGATAAACCGGCTTCGTCGTAGAGATCGTTTTCTTCTATTAATACAGTCAGCTAATAGCGAAAACAAATCAGCAGCATCAGGTTTGCCAATGAGCCATCCGTCGAGTGAGTGGGTAGGATTCACCCATCAACTTCATAACCCCTGACGGAGAGTCATCGATGCCTATCATCAACAGCCAAGTAAAACCGTTCAAAGCTACCGCGTTCAAAAACGGCGACTTCGTTCAAGTCTCGGACGCTGACCTGAAAGGCAAGTGGTCGGTCGTGTTCTTCTACCCAGCCGACTTCACCTTCGTTTGCCCAACCGAGCTGGAAGACCTGGCTGACAACTACGCTGCTTTCCAGAAACTGGGCGTAGAAATCTACAGCGTTTCCACCGACACCCACTTTGCCCACGCTGCCTGGCACAACACTTCGCCAGCCATCGGCAAAATCCAATACACCATGATCGGCGACCCGACCCACGCCATCTCCCGCAACTTCGACGTGCTGATCGAAGAAGTTGGCCTGGCTGACCGTGGCACCTTCGTGATCAACCCTGAAGGCCAGATCAAAATCGTTGAACTGAACGATGGCGGCGTTGGCCGTGACGCTTCCGAGCTGCTGCGCAAGATCAAGGCCGCTCAATACGTGGCTGCTCACCCAGGCGAAGTTTGCCCAGCCAAGTGGAAAGAAGGCGAGGCCACTCTGGCGCCGTCCCTGGACCTGGTCGGCAAGATCTAAGTCTGTGACACGCAACTCAGGGCGGTACGCCGCACCTTCTTAAGTACGCTGCACCGCCCAATAAAAATGCCCGGGCGAGATTCGCTCGGGCTTTTTTTCGCCTCAAATAAAGGAAATCGCCCGTATGTTGGACGCCAATCTTAAAGCCCAGTTGAAATCGTACCTGGAACGGGTCACCCAGCCGATCGAGATCGTTGCCTCCCTCGACGACGGTGCGAAATCCCGTGAAATGCTGGAACTGCTGAAAGACGTTGCCAGTCTTTCGAGCCAAATTACCTTGATCGACAGCGGTGACGACGCGCGCAAGCCATCGTTCTCGATCAACCGCCCGGGCGCCGACATCAGTCTGCGATTCGCCGGTATCCCGATGGGCCACGAGTTCACCTCGCTGGTGCTGGCCTTGCTGCAAGTCGGCGGCCACCCATCGAAAGCCAGTGTTGAAGTGATCGAGCAGATCCGCTCGCTCAAAGGTGAGTTCAGCTTCGAGACTTACTTCTCGCTGTCCTGCCAGAACTGCCCGGACGTGGTCCAGGCGCTGAACCTGATGGCCGTGCTCAACCCGAACATCCGCCACGTCGCCATCGACGGCGCGTTGTTCCAGGACGAAGTCAACGATCGCAAGATCATGGCCGTGCCGAGCATCTACCTCAATGGTGAAAACTTCGGTCAGGGCCGCATGGGCCTGGAAGAGATTCTCGCCAAACTCGACACCGGCGCCATCGAGCGTCAGGCCGATAAAATCAGCGCCAAACAGGCTTTTGATGTACTGGTTGTCGGCGGTGGCCCGGCCGGTGCTTCGGCTGCCATTTATGCCGCGCGTAAGGGCATCCGGACTGGCGTCGCGGCTGAGCGTTTCGGCGGTCAGGTGCTCGACACCATGGCCATCGAGAACTTCATTTCCGTGCAGGAAACCGAAGGGCCGAAACTGGCCACTGCGCTGGAAGAGCACGTCAAACAGTACGACGTCGACATCATGAACCTGCAACGCGCCGACAAGCTGATCCCGGGTAAAAACGGCGAGCTGCATGAAGTTCACTTTGCCAGCGGCGCGACCCTGAAAGCCAAAAGTGTGATTCTGGCGACCGGTGCGCGGTGGCGTGAAATGAACGTGCCGGGCGAGCAGGAGTACCGCAACAAAGGCGTGGCCTACTGCCCGCACTGCGACGGTCCGCTGTTCAAAGGCAAGCGTGTGGCAGTGATTGGCGGCGGTAACTCCGGCGTTGAAGCGGCCATCGACCTGGCCGGGATCGTGTCGCACGTAACGCTGCTGGAGTTCGACGTACAACTGCGTGCCGACGCCGTATTGCAACGCAAGCTGCACAGTCTCCCGAACGTCACCGTGATCACCAGTGCGCAAACCACTGAAGTCACTGGTAACGGTGAGAAGGTCAACGGCCTGCGTTACAAGGATCGCACTACTGATGAACTGCGCACTGTCGAGCTGGAAGGGATCTTCGTGCAGATCGGTCTGCTACCGAACACTGACTGGCTGAAGGGCACCATCGAGCTGTCGCCGCGTGGCGAGATCATTGTCGATAACCGTGGTGAAACATCGATTGCGGGCATCTTCGCAGCGGGTGACGTGACCACTGTGCCGTACAAGCAGATCGTGATTGCGGTGGGCGAGGGCGCCAAGGCTTCGTTGAGTGCATTCGATCACTTGATCCGCACTTCGGCTCCGGCGTAAGCCTCAGGCCTGAAATGAAAAACCCGTGAGCGATCACGGGTTTTTTATTGCGTGTAAAAGCTGCCCCGCACCCCAGCCCTCTCCCGAAGGAGAGGGAGCCGACCGAGGTGTCCGGCGGTCTCCGTCGACCTGAAAGCGCCAATCGATATGGATTCAACGCCAATCGTTCAAGTCGGCGTAATTCTCCAATATCCCCCAATCAGTCCCCTCTCCCTATGGGAGAGGGCTAGGGTGAGGGGCTTTTCAGCTTTTACAGCGGCGCAGGCTGGATGATCTCGACCCAGTAACCATCCGGATCCTTGATGAACGCCAGGCTTTTCATGCGGCCATCGGTCAGGCGCTTCTGGAAGTCGCAGCCCAGTTCTTCAAAACGTGCGCACGCAGCCACGATATCCGGCACCGAAATGCAGATATGGCCAAACCCGCGCGGATCGGTATTGCCGTTGTGATAAGCGAAATCCGCGTCATTCTCGGTGCCATGGTTATGGGTCAGTTCGAGAATGCCCGGAATCGACTTCATCCACTCGGTGCGAGCGGCGGCATCGGCCGGAATCTGCGCCTTGTCGACCAGTGCGAGGAAATACAGGCTGAACTCGGCTTCCGGGAAGTCACGCTTTTCGACCAGCGAGAAACCCAGTACGCGGGTGTAGAAGTCCAGGGATTGGGTGATGTCTTTGACGCGCAACATGGTGTGGTTGAAGACGAAGTTGCGGGTTGCGCTGTCTGGGGTGGCAGTGACGCCGGGGAAAGTGTTGAGTTCGTGCAGGCTCATGGGCCCTCCAATAACTATGGGCGAGTGAATGGACGCAATGATACGCATGCCTGCCAGCATCGCCAAATGAAAGGGCAGACTTGCCCTGCGTGCGGGCGGGCCTCAGACTTTACGGCTCAATCTGCGAGTGCGTCCGACAATGATCCGACTGTTCAAGTCCCTGTTTGTTTTTTCTGCGTTGTCTTTCGCTGCGGTCGGCGTGTCGGCGGACGAGCCCATTATTACCTGGCCGGCCGGTTGGGCCGTCGAAGCGCTGCCTGACGCGACGGCGCAAGTTTCCCGGCAACGGGCGGTGAAAAACGACGCCGATGGCAATCAGGTGATGGTGATGGAATTGACCATGACGCAGGTTGAGAAAGGCCACCAGGTCAATTTGCAGGGCGTGCTGCTGGAGATGCGCAAGTCGATACAGAAGGACTTCTTCCAGGGAAGCTACCAGAGCGTCTGCAACAAAGTGCATGCGGCGACGCTGGGTACTTTGTCGGCGCTGGAAACCACTTGCACGATCACCGAAAACGGCCGGCATGTGTTGTCGCAAACCCTGGTAGCGGCGGTCGAGGCGGACAAGGCTTATGTTCTTTCCTACGCCGGGCAAGCTGAGGTTTATAAGGCGAGCGCAGACGAGATAGTGGCGGTGAGAAACAGCTTGAAACTTTAAGCCGCTGTACTCTTCACGGTGAGGGTTAGATACCCGAAGGGATTAAGCACAAAGTTTAACGTGAGCCGTGATCGCAACATCGCGCAGCAAAATGTTTAGCAGACTGGCTCAGCAACGTTACAGAAAACTCGCAACTTCTTCGATGAAATTCATTTCATTTGTTAGATATTGTCAATAAAAAAGCCCTGCATGATGCAGGGCTTTTTTGTTGGCAGGGGATTAACCGCGCAACCAGGAATCAACGGTGGCAGCACCGTATTGTTCCTTCCAGGCTTTCAGGCCGCGGTGGTTGCCGCCCTTGGTTTCGATCAGTTCACCGGTGTGCGGGTTCTGATAAACCTTGACCACGCGAGCGCGGCGGGTTTTAGGTGCTGCGGAGGTCTGCAGAGCGGATTTTGCCGGGTTCGGATCGAGGATGGCGATGATGTCTTTCAGGCCTTTGCCGTAGGTTTTCATCAGCCCCTGGAGCTTTTCTTCGAATTCGATTTCTTTCTTGAGCCCGGCATCGTTCTTCAGCGATTCCAGCTGTTTGAGCTGTTCCTGAAGGGCCTTTTCAGCTGCACGAAATTCAGCGAGTCTGGACAATATCTTTACTCCAATAGTGTGTTTGGCTGATACCAACCGCAAACAAAGCTAATAAGCCAAGAGCCTTGAAGCGACTCGGTGATAAATGGCTCACCTGCCAATCTTGCTCAGGTTGAAAAAATTGTAGTAGTTAATGCGCCAAGAGTAAATCCTGATGTTGTCCTCATGTAACAACAGCGGTCTTTTGTATCAAATTGGTGCGCCTGATCGGGACGTTCGTCTTAATCCGGCTTAGTTAATGGTGAGTTAATGCGCTGATGAAGTCTGCGGCCGGCATCGGTTTGCCGAACAGGTAGCCTTGCAGAAAGTTGACGTGATGTGCAGTCAGATAATCGGCTTGTGCCTGAGTTTCGACACCTTCGGCAACAATACCCAAATCAAGCTTGGCCGACAGTTCGATTATGGTATCGAGAATGTGTCGGGACAGCGCGTCGACGCCAATCATGGCGACGAAACTCTGATCGATCTTGAGGAAGTCGACATTGAATTTGCGCAAGTAGCCGAGGCTTGAGTGGCCGGTGCCGAAGTCGTCAATCGCGATCTTCACGCCCAGTGCATGCAGTTGCTCGAACAGTTGCCGGGTGATGTCGGTCGGCTCGATCAATTCGCGCTCGGTCAACTCCAGGACCAGGCTGATGCTGTCGGGCACGAACGCGGCGAGAAACTCCCGGCAGTCCTCCACCAGTTCCAGGTCCTTGCAATGGCTCGCGGTGATATTGATGCCGATATGAAAGGGCGGGGTGAACGTTGACGACAGCGGTCCCAGCACTGCGGCGGTCTGTTGCATAAGGGCGCGGGTCATCGGCACGATCAATCCCGAATGTTCGGCGAATGGAATAAACAGGTCCGGGCGCACCAGTCCTTCTTTGGGGTGAGTCCAACGCATCAGCACTTCCGCCCCCGACCATTTCTTACTGTCGCCATGCACTACGGGCTGGAAGTAAGGAATGAACTCGCCGGCTTCCAATGCGCGGAGCATCTCGTGGCTCGGAGAAGTAGAGCGCTTCTGCAAGACATGGCCGATGGCACCCGACACCCCACCAAAAAAGATCAACAAACTAAACAGCGGCGGGTATTCATTGGCCATGTAGCGCCAGGTTTCGCCTTCGCGGAAACCGGCAGAAACGCTAAACGCATAGCGCGAAGAGTCCAGCGTATTTTGCGCTATCGGCAACGCGGGCAGGGCGCCGGTGTGTACTTTGCCATCGGCCGACAGCCAGTGATCGCCCACTTGCAATACCAGCAGCATGTGCCGGCCGATCAGACGCAACATGTTGCTTAGATGGTAACCATCGAGTGTCGTCAGGGCGCCGCCGCGACCTTCGCTGAGGCGATAGACCAACAGGGCGGTGTTGGGTGTCACCGGGTTGCCATTCATCAGCCACAACTTGCCCTGGTTGTAGTCACCCGCGTTGACGGCTTCCTTGAAGTCGCCAAACAACGAACTGCAATAGAGGTTGTCGTCCCACACCAGATTGGTCGAGCGCACAAACGGACGGCGTGTCACTTGCTCGCGCAGGGCGAGTTTGACGTTCTCACACGTCTGGCCGGCCAGTGGCAGCAATTCACGGGCGGCCTGGGCGGTGTTATCGAGCATCAACTCGAACTGGCCCAACGCCTCGTCTGCAGTCTGTCGTGAACTTTGTTCCAGCGTGCGTTCAGCCTGCATGTAAAGGATCGCGCTGCCCAGCAGCACCGGAAGCAGGCCGCTGAGCAGTGTCACAACGATGCGCGTGCCGCGCGTGCGGCGGGGTCTGACGGTTAACGGCATGGGCGCATCCTGTCGCGATGGATTGAGGCTTTTGAAGGCAGGCCGGATAACGGCGCGCAAATTACATCAGCCAGGGGGGAGGATAGATGGCCGAAGGCGCTTGCGCCGCTCATCAGTGCTTCATCCGCGTTGCCAACTCGATAAAGGCCAGCGTAGCGGGAGACGCCTGGCGTTGATCAAGGACAGCAAGGCCAACCTGACGCTGTACGGCGGGCAATAATGGCTTCTTCACATAGCGAGGCGTTGCCTCCTGCGGTAGTGAGCCTTCGGCAACAATCGTAATGGCGTCACCCCGGCTGACCGTGTCGAGGGTGCTGAGCAGTTGCGAGCAGCGATAGCGGATATTCGGTTGTAAACGCGCGGCCATGAACAGCCGCGACACCAGTTCCGAAGAACCGGCCTCGGTCAGCACAAACGGCGCGTCGCACAACTCTTTGAGGCTCAACGCCGACCGTGCTGCCAGCGGATGGCCCACCGGCAGCAGGGCAACCATCTGGTCCTGGATCAAGGCAAACGTGTCGAAGCGCTCCTCTGGCAGCACCACGAAACCGATGTCGATCCGCCGCTCCTCCAGCCATTGCGTCACTTGTCGATCCGGCCCTTCATCAATGTGCACTTCGATGCCCGGATGCGCCTCTCGATATTGCCGCAGAATCCCGGGTAACAGTTTGATCGACGAGGTTGGTCCGAACGAGCCGATGCGCAGAGTGCCGGTTTTCATGCCGCGAGCATCGGCGGCTTCCTGGCGCAAGGTGTTGGCCAGACCGAGCATGGCGCGGGCGCGCAGCAGTAATTGCTCACCGATGTCACTGAGTTCCACTGAAGACTGGTGCCGACGCAGCAGTTCGACGCCGAGTTCCTGCTCCAGCGACTTCATCGCGTGGGACACCGCCGACTGCGAAATCCCCAGCCGATGGGCCGCGAGGGTAAACCCGCGCAGCTCGGCAACGAGCGAGAAGATTTCCAGTTGAGTGAGGGTCATGAGTGTTTGCTCATTTTACGATGACAAGAAATGAAGCGAATGATACGGCATTCCTCAAGTTCTTGGGTCTGGAGCCTCATGCGCAACGTCGAGCAACTGCATACAACGTCGTCCGACATCCCGGTTTATCTGACACTGGCGGCGGTGACCATGGTCTGGGGCGGGACCTTTGTCGCCGGGCGTTTCCTCGCCGGCGGTCTGAGTCCGATCGTTGCGGCCAGCCTGCGCTTCTTGCTCGCCAGTGCCGCGCTGCAGGGTTTCTTGTGGCTGGCGCGGATCCCCTTGGCGCGTCCAACGCCACGGCAATGGTTGCAACTGGCGCTGCTGGGGTTCTTCGGAATTTTCTTCTACAACCTGTGCTTCTTTTATGGTCTGCAATACATCAACGCATCGCGGGCCTCATTGATTGTCGCGTTGAACCCGGCGGTGATCGGTCTTGCCTCGTGGTGGCTGTTCAAAGAACGCTTGGGCCGGGTGAAAGTCGCCGGCATCGCGACCTGTATTGTTGGCGCCGGTCTGGTGATCGTCAGCCGTAATCCGCAATTACTGGCTGCAACGCCTGACGCATGGATCGGTGATCTGTTGATCCTTGGCTGTGTGCTGGGTTGGGGTGTTTACTCGTTGTTTTCCCGTGAGCTGAATCAGACGCTGGGGCCGCTGCAGACCGTGACGTACTCGATCCTGATCGGCACGCTCATGTTGTGGGTTCTGGCGGCTGTGCGCGGCGAACTGAGCTGGGCGGCGCTGAACGATCTGGGACTGCCGCAATGGTTGAGCCTGCTGTACCTCGGCATCCTCGGCTCGGCGCTGGCCTACATCGGTTACTACGACGGCCTGCGTAAAATCGGCGCGACGCGCAGCGGCGTGTTTATCGCGTTGAACCCATTGACGGCCGTTCTCTTCGGCGCCGTGTTGCTGGGCGAACAACTGACATTGGCCATGTGCGGGGGTGGCGCACTGATCCTGACGGGCATTTACCTGTGCAACAAACCCCTTGCACCGGGCGCCAGAAAGCGGATTTTATAGAGAGAGCAGACAAGCCTATTTACGCTGTGTAGAATCGGGTTACGCATACAATAATAATCGTCTTCTGGCAGCAGAAGCCTCGCCCGCAAGAGCCTTGGGTCGACAATGAAGATATTCGGGTTTCAACTGATCTACGGTGACTTCCTCGCCCGCAGTGTGCGTGGCATCTCCTGCGCGCCACCCACCGACCTCACATGACTGACAAATAACCCTGGTTAATTGATAAGAAATGATGAGGTGCCACCATGGCAGATTTATACGAAAACCCAATGGGCCTGATGGGCTTTGAATTCATCGAGCTCGCATCGCCGGTGCCGGGCACCCTGGAGCCGATCTTCGAGATCATGGGCTTCACCAAAGTCGCGACCCACCGCTCCAAGAACGTGCACCTGTACCGCCAGGGCGCGATCAACCTGATCCTCAACAACGAACCCAACAGCGTCGCTTCGTACTTCGCCGCCGAGCACGGCCCGTCGGTTTGCGGGATGGCGTTCCGCGTCAAGGATTCGCAGAAAGCCTACAACCGCGCACTGGAACTCGGCGCTCAGCCGATCCACATCGAAACCGGTCCGATGGAGCTGAACCTGCCAGCGATCAAAGGCATTGGCGGCGCGCCGCTGTACCTGATCGACCGTTTTGGCGAAGGCAGCTCGATCTACGACATCGACTTCGTGTTTATCGAAGGCGTTGACCGCAATCCGGTTGGCGCTGGTCTGAAGATCATCGACCACCTGACCCACAACGTATATCGCGGTCGCATGGCTTACTGGGCGAACTTCTACGAGAAGCTGTTCAACTTCCGCGAGATCCGCTACTTCGACATCAAGGGCGAATACACCGGCCTGACCTCGAAAGCGATGACCGCACCGGACGGCATGATCCGCATCCCGCTGAACGAAGAATCGTCCAAAGGCGCCGGCCAGATCGAAGAGTTCCTGATGCAGTTCAACGGCGAGGGCATCCAGCACGTTGCGTTCCTCACCGACGACCTGATCAAGACCTGGGATCAGTTGAAGAAGATCGGCATGCGCTTCATGACCGCGCCGCCGGACACCTATTACGAAATGCTCGAAGGTCGTCTGCCGAATCACGGCGAGCCGGTTGATCAACTGCAATCGCGCGGCATCCTGCTCGATGGGGGTGACAAGCGTCTGCTGCTGCAGATCTTCTCGGAAACCCTGATGGGCCCGGTGTTCTTCGAATTCATCCAGCGCAAAGGCGATGATGGTTTCGGCGAGGGCAACTTCAAGGCCCTGTTCGAGTCGATCGAACGCGATCAGGTGCGTCGTGGTGTGCTTGCCACCGAGTAATCGGTCACTGAAATGAAAAAATCCCGGCCTGCAGAGATGCAGCGCCGGGATTTTTTTCAAGATCAAAAGATCGCAGCCTGCGGCAGCTCCTGTATTTAGAAGGCATCTTCCCTGTAGGAGTTGCCGCAGGCTGCGATCTTTTGCTTTTAAGGGCGGCGTTGCCGCGTCAGGTGTTTGAAGCCTTCGAAGATCAGCACCAAAACCGCCAGCCAGATCGGAATATACGTCAGCCATTCCCCGGACTTGATGCTCTCACCGAGCAACAACGCCACGCCAAGCAACAGCACCGGCTCAACATAACTCAACAGGCCAAACAGACTGAACGGCAGCAAACGGCTGGCAATGATGTACACCACCAGCGCCGACGCGCTGATCAGACCGAGCAGCGGGATCAGCCACATCAGCCCCGGGTATTGATCAAACACGCCAAAACCTTGCTCGCCGCCCTGCACAAACCAGTAGGCGACCGGCAGCATCAGGGTCATGTCGACCCACAAGCCGCCGAGGTGGTCGGTTTTCAGGTATTTGCGCAGGACGAAATACAGCGGGTAACCGATCACGACCACCAGTGTCGCCCAGGAAAAACCGCCGACTTGATACAACTCGTTCAACACGCCCAGGGTGGCGAAGAACACCGCAACTTTTTGCAGGTACGACAGGCTCTCGCCGTAGGCAATCCGTCCGGTCAGGACCATCGCCAGCGGCAGCAGAAAGTAGCCCAGCGACACGTCGAGGCTGTAGCCGTTGAGCGGCGCCCACATGAACAGCCACAGTTGCACACCGAGCAGGGCAGCCGAGACGATCAACCCGGCGAGCAGTTTTGGCTGCGCCGCGACCACACGAACCAGCTCCAGCACCCGCCGCCATTCCCCGGACACCAGCATGAACACGGTCATGCACGGTACGGTCAGCAGCATCCGCCAGCCGAAAATCTCTACGCCACTCAACGGTGTGAGCAGCGAGGTGTAGTAATACATGACGGCAAACAGCACCGAGGCTGAAACCGATAGAGCGATACCTTTAGACAAACTGTCCTCGCGGGGGTTGATGGTCAAACGGGGCGCGAAGGATACGTGGTTTTTGTGCTGAATATTGGCCGGATGCTCAATATTCTTCACACACATTCCATTGTAGGCGCTGCCGCAGGCTGCGATCTTTTGACCTTGCCTTTAAAAGCCGACATCACTGAACAACCTTCAACGGATTGCCGAAGCGCATCAGATACATCTCGCCGAACTTGTAGGAGGCGTAATCGGTGATATGACCAATGTCACGATAGACCGGCAAACCGTCGACGGTGGTCATGCATGCGTCGTCTTTGCATTGCACGATTTTCGGGTCAATGACGATTAAACCGGGATATTCGCTCTTCAGGTCATTGAACAGTTGTTCCAGCACCGGCTCTTTTGCGCCCGACCATGGCGCAGTGGCGCAGAGGCTGCTTTGCTCGGCACTGCCCATTAATCCGCGCAATTTGACCTGTTGCAGCAAGCACGTGTTGATCCCCGCAGGCATGGGCAACGTATTTTCCAGAAAGACCGGTGTAGCACCAGATTCGACAATGATATCCAGGGCCTTGCGGATCGCTGTGCCGAGGCGTTGTCTTGACAGCTCCGGGCTGCGCGGGTCATCGAGTCTGGTGACGATCTCATCGTCGAGATAGGCCTCCCAGAACTGACCCACGATCACATACTTGAAATGCTGCTTCGCGATCATGTCGTAATAACGTTGAGCGGCGTTGTGGCATTTTTGATAAAGCCCGTTGGTGTGTTTATTCACGTCATAGAGGTAGATTCCGGGCAAGGCGAGGCACGCCGGATAGCCCTGTGTAAGCACGGCAAGATTGGCATCCTTGGCCAGTGTTTCGACAAAGCCCCAGTAATGATTCGAAAACGAATCGCCCATCAGCAATATTTGCGGTGCAGCTTGTGCGGCGCCCGAGATACAGCCAGGGTCGGCGCCATCGCTGACTCCCAGGCATGCCTCGCGAGTGACCGGAACAGACGCTTTCAAGCCGTTGAACACGTCGTTGTAACCTTGGTTGAAGCGGTTCGGCCAGCCTTCTTGTCTGACGCTGGCAGCGTGGAGCAGGGACAGGCCGATTGCCGGCACGATCATTAGCACGACCAGGGTTTTGGCAAAGCCGAGCCTGGCCTTTCGAAAGCGGTTTTCGATCAACACATAGCAGAGCCAGGCTGTGACGAACGTGGATACGAAGTAAACGATCGTCATCGGCGGGGTGAGCGCGATGCCCATGTAACTCATCACCGCCAGGATCGGCCAGTGCCACAAGTACAAGGAGTACGAAAGCGTGCCGATAAACACCAGCGGTTTGAACGCCAGCAGTTTCGAAGTGATGCTTGCATCGCCAACACCCTTAAACATTAAGGCTGCCGTTGCGAGGCACACGGCAATGGCGTGGTAGCGCGGAAAGCCCGGCAGGATATCTTCCAGGGTGGCGCAGTAGATGATCGTCGCCAGCGCAAGCGCGCAGACCAGCGTGGCGCTCAGGCGATTGAGCCTGAACGTGCCCGTGCTGAAGATGACCGCGCAGGAGCCAATCATCAATTCGAAAATTCGCGCGGTGAAGAAATAGTAGTTTTTTTCAGGAGCCGAATAAGACAGGTACAGCGCAAGCGCCATGGCCGCCAGGGTCAAGCCGAGCACCGCCGCTTTGAAAAGGCTCTTCGCCAGATAACGGTAGAGCAACCAGAGGCCCAATGGCAGCGCCAGATACCACTGCCATTCGATGGCCAGCGACCAGGTGTGCAAGAGCGGCAGACTGGCCGCATCGGGCGTGGCGTAACCCGTGGTTACTTTGGAAAAGTACTGGTTGGAGATGATTAACGACGTGTACTTCTCGCTTTTGAGAAAGTCGACATAGTCATCGGGCAAGTAAAGCAACGTGGTGACGATCAGCGTTGCGACCAGCAACGCAATGACGGCCGGTTGCAGGCGCCAGATGCGCCGCGTGTAAAACCCCGAGAACGTGAACGTGCCATTGTGCAGCGACTTCATGATGATTGCGGTGGTCAAATAACCCGAGATCACGAAGAAGATATCGACGCCAATAAACCCGGACGGGAAGAACGCCAGGCCGCCGTGGAAAATCAGCACCAGCAACACCGCGATTGCGCGCAGCCCGTCGATGTCCGCACGGTAATCAATAGAGGGTTTGCGATCCCCGACAGTTGCGGTCGCTGCTGGCGCAGGAACCTTGTCGGCAAACAGTTTGAACAGCAGCCCGCGCGAAGGCGTCCTGGGTACCTCAACGGGGCGATTGAGCATGTATCAAGTCCTTGTTTATTTCTCAACGATCAATCAAATCATCCGTTTGATTGCGCTTGCTTCAACGAAAAACAGCCGATTGTATCGGCTGTTGCTGGACAAGGGGAAACGCTTAAACCAGGCGCAGTTTACGCCCCGACACAAAATGACTGACATCGTTGAATCCCGGCGTCGATGCATGGCCCGGCGTCACCAGCGAATCGATAAACGCCTCATCTGCTGCCGTGATCTTCACGGCCTGTGCCTTGGTATACGCATCCCATTGCGCTTCGGTGCGCGGCCCGACAATCGCCGACGTCACTGCGCTGTTGTTCAACACCCAGGCAATCGCAAACTCCACCATCCCGACGCCGCGCTGTTCGGTGTACTGCTGAATCTGCTGGGCAATGCGCAGTGATTCCACGCGCCACTCGGTTTCCAGAATGCGTTTGTCTTGACGACCGGCGCGGCTGTTGGCGTCCGGCTGCACATCCGGCGCGTATTTGCCGCTGAGCACCCCACGCGCCAGCGGGCTGTAAGGCACCACGCCCAGGCCGTAGGTTTGCGCTGCGGTGATCTGTTCGGTCTCGGCCTGACGGTTGACGATGTTATACAACGGCTGGCTGATCACCGGGCGGTCCACGCCGAGTTTATCGGCGATGCGAATCACCTCGGCGATCCGCCAGCCGCGATAGTTCGACAACCCCCAATAACGAATCTTGCCCTGGCGAATCAGATCGCCAATGGCTGACACGCTCACTTCCAGCGGCGTGTTGTGGTCTTCGCGGTGCAGGTAATAAATGTCCAGATAGTCCGTGCCGAGCCGGGTCAGGCTGGCATCGATGCCATTAAAAATGTGTTTGCGGCTCAAGCCGCTGCGATTCGGCACACCGTCCACCGGGCCGAAACCGACCTTGGTCGCCAGCACCCACTCATGCCGATGACGGGCAATCGCTTCACCGACGATCTCTTCGGAGCGACCGTTGGTGTAGACGTCAGCGGTGTCGATGAAATTGATCCCCTGATCCCAGGCCTTGTCGATGATACGCAGCGAATCCTCAGCGCTGGTCTGCTCGCCAAACATCATCGTACCGAGGGTGAGGGTGGACACCTGCAACCCCGAATGCCCGAGTGTGCGAAAGCTCATGCCGAAATCCTTTTGTCGGTGGGAAAGCGCTAATCAAATACCAGAAGCGTGCGATGCGGCAAAGTAAATTATTGGCTCAATTGTGCGCAGCGCTCTTGCAGAAACCCCTGCAATACCCTGACCCGTTCAGACACTTGTACCCGGTGTGGACAGAGCAAATTGAACGGCGCACTTTCACCTTGCCAATCAGCGAACAATGTCACCAACCGGCCGGCGCGCACGTCTTCGGCGATATCCAGCCAGGCTTTGTAAGCGATGCCATGCCCGGCCAGCGCCCAGCGGCGGGCGACTTCGCCGTCGTCGCTGAGGTAGTCGCCGTGGACCTCGACTTCCAGCGTTTCACTGCCGCGACTGAAGCGCCAACTGTTGTAGGGCTGCCCATTACGCCAGTAGAGCAGGGCGCTGTGCTCGCTCAATTCAGCGGGATGTTGCGGGCTGCCATGGCGCGCCAGATAGCCAGGGCTGGCGCAAGCGATGCGTCGGTGCTGCGGCAGAATGGGCAGGGCCACCAGTGTCGAATCACTCGGCACGCCAAAGCGCAGTGCGACGTCGACGGTCTCACGAAACAGATCGGCGTGACGGTCGTTGAGCAGCAGTTGCAGTTGAATATTCGGGTGTTCGCGCTTGAAATCGTCGAGCCACGGCAACAATACGTTGCGCCCGAAGTCCGACGGCGCCGCCAGTTGCAATACGCCGCTCAGGCCTTCTTTTTGTTGCTTGAGTGCCTGCTCGCCCTCGGCCAGTGCCGCCAGTGCCAGGCGTACGCTTTGCAGATAGCAGCGACCTTCTTCGGTCAGACGAATACTGCGGGTGGAGCGCGCGAACAAACGGATGCCGAGGCGGGTTTCCAGGCGCTTCAGCGCAATACTTGCGGCGGACGGGGTCAGTTCCAGGGCGCGAGCGGCGGCAGAAATGCTGCCAGCATCGGCGACGCGGACGAAGATTTGCAAATCGAGAATCGAGCTCATTGCTAAAAATCCTTTAAAGATCTTTGCGTATTTGCGGGATTTTTCCGTGATTGGCAAGGGTAGATGCTGTAACCCATCAACCATCGCAGGAGAGGCCCATGACCTGGACATTCGATCATCTGGCGTTCAATACCGCTGACGGCCAGACGTTGCAGGACGATTTCGCTCGCTTGCTCGGGCTGAAACCCGGTCGGCGACCGCCATTTCCGTTTCCCGGGCGTTGGCTGTATCAGGATGAGCACGCGATGGTGCATGTGATCGAGCGGCCGCTGCCCGACGACACCGCACTGAGCCATATCGCGTTTCGTACTGATGAGCCGGCGGAAACGGTGTTGCAGCGGGTGCGTGACAGTGGATTGCCGTATCAACTGGCGCAGGTGCCGGGCGAGGGGATCGCGCAGATTTTCGTGCAAATGCCCGGTGGTCTGGTGATTGAGCTGAACGCATTAAAAGCCCCTCACCCTAGCCCTCTCCCAGAGGGAGAGGGGACTGACCGTGGTGTTTGAGCGAGCTACGCCGACGTGCGATACCGAGTCGAACTCAGGTCTTGAAAAGCACCAAAATCGCCTCCCTTTCCCCGAGTCGAACTCAGGTCTTGAAAAAACCGAAGATCGGCTCCCTTTCCCCCTCGCCCCCCTGGGGGAGAGGGCTGGGGTGAGGGGGCAAAGATCTCCAGAACACCACAAAAGCCCAGCCGAAACCCCAATAAAAAACGGCCCTGAAAAGGGCCGTTCTTCCTCGCATCAAAACCTCAAGCACGCAACGTGCGCGTCATGCGCAACGCCAGCAGACTCCCGCCCACAATCACACCCGCCAGCAGATACAACGCCGCATCGGTCGACCCCGTGCTGTCCTTGACCCAACCCACCAGATACGGACTGAGGAAACCGGCCATCTGCCCCATCGAGTTGATCAACGCCAGACCTCCAGCCGCCGCGCCCGCGCTCAACATCGCCGTCGGCACCGGCCAGAACATCGGCAGGCCAGTCAACGCGCCCATGGTGGCAATGGTCAGACCGAGAATCGCGATGGCCGGGTTGGCCGCGAAATTCACCGCAATCACCAGGCCGATCGCGCCCATCAGCATCGGCACCACCAAATGCCAGCGGCGTTCCTTGCGCAAGTCTGCCGAACGCCCGACCAGCAGCATGAACACCGCTGCCAACAGATACGGAATCGCACTCAGCCAGCCGATCACCAAGTTATCGCTGAAGCCAAGGTTCTTGATGATCGACGGCAGCCAGAAGTTGATCGCGTACACGCCGCTCTGGATGCAGAAATAGATCAGGCCAAACGCCCAGATTGCCGGGTTCTTGAACACTGCAAGCAGCGAGTCGGACGTGGTCTTCGGCTTGTTCGCCAAGTCTTCGGCCTGATCCGCTTCGAGCACGGCGCGCTCATGCGGGCTCAGCCACTTCGCGTTGGCGAAGCTGTCGCTCAGCAGGAAATAGGCGAGGGCGCCGAGGATCACGGTTGGAATGCCTTGCAGCAGGAACATCCACTGCCAACCCGCCAAACCACCTTGCCCTGCGGCGAAGTGATTGAGAATCCAGCCGGAGAACGGGCTGCCAAGCAAACCGGACACCGGGATCGCCGACATGAACAACGCCATGATCCGGCCACGGCGGAAGGTCGGGAACCACTGCGAAAGGTACAGCACGACGCCCGGGAAGAACCCGGCCTCTGCCGCACCAGTGAACAGGCGCAGAGTGTAGAACTCGGTCGGGGTGGTGACGAACAACAGGCAAGTGGACAGTGTGCCCCAAGTGATCATCATCACGGCGATCCAGCGCCGTGGGCCGAATTTGGTCAATGCCAGATTGCTCGGCACGCCGCACAGCACGTAGCCGATGAAGAAGATACCGGCACCGAGGCCGTACACGGTTTCGCTGAATTTCAGGGCGTCGAGCATCTGCAGTTTGGCAAATCCAACGTTGACCCGGTCGAGGTAGTTGAACAGGTAGCAGATGAAGATGAAGGGGATCAAACGCAGGGTGATGCGTTTGTAGACGGCGTTTTTATCGTCATCGATGGTCTGGGTAGCTGCGGCGCTCTGCGACATAGCGGCTCTCTCTTTATTATGATTTTTTGCGATGCAAAGGGTAACGTTGATCGCCCCGAGAGTCTCGGTCACCTTTGGCCGGATTGTCTTTGTGCCTGAGCACAGGGTTTGCCGCCAGACCCTGTGCGGGTGAACAACTGCCAGTGCCATAAATCAAGGATTGCCGCCGCTATGTTCGAACTCGATCACGACCTCGCCCAGGACATCGTCGACCGGGCCATGGCCATTTTGCCCTACAACGTCAACGTCATGGACAGCCAGGGGCTGATCCTCGGCAGTGGCGAACCGGAGCGCATCAACACCCGTCACGAAGGTGCGCAACTGGTGCTAGCCAACGGGCGCGTGGTGGAGATCGACGCGCAAACGGCCGTGCATCTGAAGGGCGTGCAACCGGGGATCAACCTGCCGCTGTTGCTTGATCAACGCTTGATCGGCGTGCTTGGGATTACCGGTGAACCGGAGCAACTGCGCACTTACGCCGAGTTGGTGCGCATGACCGCCGAAATGCTGGTCGGCCAGCGCAATCAGCAGGCCGAGCAGCAATGGCGGCGCCAGCGTTGTGATGATCTGCTCGCGCTGCTGTTGAGTGAGGCGGGCGATTCGCCGCGTCTGGTCGATGAGGCGCAGCAACTCGGGCTCAAGCCGCAAATGACGCGGGTGCCCTATCTGTTCGAGCTGGGTCTTGAACACGGGCCGGGGCAAACCGTTGAGGCGCTGAGTGCCTGGCTGACCTCGCGTTATCCGGACAGTTGGTGCGTGAGTTCGGCGAAGTCGTCGCTGCTGTGGTGCCGGCCGGCGAGTCAACACGTCGAGCATGACCGTTTGCTGGAAAAACTCGACGGCCTCGGCTGGAAGATTCTGCGCATCGCCGTGGGCGGGCAGGCCGATGGACTGGCCGGGCTGCGTCGTTGCTATCGACGCGTCGGTGATTTGCTCGCCTATGGCCGGGAAGTGTTGCCGCACTCGCGACTGCTGACGCTGAACCGCTATCGCCTGCCGGTGATGTTGTGGCGGCATCGTAATGACGATGCACTGGACGAATTGCTCAAGCCGCTGCGTAAAGTGATCGCCAAGGACGGCAACGGCCAGTTGCTGGCGACGCTGCGCAGTTGGTGTGAGCACGATGGCCAGAGTCAGGCCTGTGCCGAGGCGTTGGGGATTCATCGCAACAGTTTGCGTTATCGGATGGAGCGGATTGCCGAGTTGAGCGGGGTCGATCCGTTGCGGCTGGACGGAATGCTGGCGCTGTATCTTGGGGTGCAGCTGCTGCCGCAGACTGATCCGGGTTAATTGGGCGTATTCAAAGACGCCATCGCGAGCAGCTCACTCCTGCATTTGGAATGCATTCCCCTGTAGGAGTGAGCCTGCTCGCGATGGCGGCGGTACATTCACCGCACAGCCTTTTGTGAAAATGAACAATAAACGCCCCCGCCACTTGTGCAGCGGACAGGCGTCAACGCGCAGGCCGACTGGCAGCATGAGGAGCATTGCAACCGGAGAATTCGCATGAAGATCGTCATCGCCCCCGATTCGTTCAAGGACAGCCTAAGCGCCCAAGGCGTTGCCGAGGCCATTGCGTTGGGCCTGGCGCAGGTCTGGCCGCACGCGACACTGGTCAAATGCCCGATGGCCGACGGCGGTGAAGGCACGGTCGAATCGATTCTTGCTGCCTGCGCAGGCGAACTGCGCCGCACCCGTGTGCGTGGCCCGTTGGGTGCGCCGGTCGACGCTGCATGGGGCTGGTTGCCGCACAACCACACGGCAATCATTGAAATGGCCGAGGCCAGCGGTTTGCAATTGGTGCCGCTGGGACAACGCGATGCCTGCATCAGCAGCACTTTCGGCACCGGCGAACTGATTCGCGCAGCGCTGGATGCCGGCGCGCAACGGGTGATTCTGGCGATTGGCGGCAGTGCGACCAACGATGGCGGCGCCGGGGCGATGCAGGCGTTGGGCGTGAAACTGCTCGATGCGCAGCATCAGACGCTGGTGCCCGGCGGCCTGGCGTTGGCGCAACTGGCGCAGTTGGACCTGAGCGAACTCGACCCGCGTCTGGCGCAGGTGCGTTTCGATATTGCGGCCGACGTGGACAACCCATTGTGCGGCGCGCACGGTGCCTCGGTGATTTTTGGCCCGCAGAAAGGCGCGTCGCCGGCGCAGGTGCAGCAACTCGATCTGGCGTTGGGGCACTTCGCCGAACTCTGCGCGCAAGCGTTGGGCAAAGACGTCCGTGACGAGCCGGGCAGCGGTGCGGCGGGTGGTTTGGGGTTCGCGGCCAAGGCCTTTCTCGGCGCGCAGTTTCAAGCCGGGGTGGAAGTGGTCGCCGAACTGGTCGGCCTCGCCGAAGCCGTCCAAGGTGCCAATCTGGTGATTACCGGGGAAGGGCGCTTCGATGCCCAGACCTTGCGCGGCAAAACGCCGTTCGGCGTGGCGCGGATTGCCAAGCAACACGACGTGCCGGTGATTGTCATCGCCGGCACGTTGGGCGAGGGTTATCAGGCACTCTACGATCACGGCATTGATGCGGCATTCGCCGTGACCAGCGGCCCGATGACGCTGGAGCAGGCCTGCGCTGAAGCACCGCGCCTGTTGCGTGAACGCGCCACCGACATCGCCCGCGTCTGGCAGCTCGCCGCCAAACGCTGATCAACCTCCCTTTTTAGGAGCTGTCGAGTGCAACGAGGCTGCGATCTTTTGATCTTTATAAACAGAATCAAAAGATCGCAGCCTCGTTGCATTCGACAGCTCCTACACAAACAATCAACAGTGTTTCATTGCTGTAACACCCTGAAAAATAATTGCGCTTGACCCGCAATCTTCCTAAAGCCTGGCCGATACAGCTAACAGGCGCGCACAAAACCTCTTAAAACAGTGACGCCGGACTGAAGCCCTTCCCTCGGGCCAGTGATGACGCATGGACGCTCGTAGTTTCTATCTTTCGAGAGCTCAACTATGTCCCTGCGTAACCTGAATATCGCGCCCCGTGCCTTCCTCGGTTTTGCCTTTATCGCCTTGCTGGTGATCGTGCTCGGCGTGTTCGCCGTCAATCGCATGTCGATCATCCGTCAGGCGTCCGTCGAGATGGATTCGACGCAACTTCCCAGCGTGACCCAGCTCAGCGTGGTGACTGAAAACGTCCTGCGTCTGCGGATTCTGTCGTTCCGTGTACTGGTCAACCGCGAAGCGGCCGGGTTGCAGGAGGCGCAAACGCGCATCGGCGTGCTGGTCGACAAGGTTCGCGCCGCGCAGGCCGGTTATGCCGCGCTGCCGGCCGGCCCGGAAGAACGGGCGTTGTACCAGACCTTCGCGACCACGCTGGACAACTACCTGCAAGCGCAAAATCAAATGATGGAGCTGTCGCGCCAGGACAAACTCGACGAGATGCGTACCCTGATCAACACGCGCATCAAGGACGGTACCGACCAGATGGGCGAGCAGCTCAACAAACTGATCGCGATCAACGCCGCTGACGCTAAAGCGGCGTCGATCCAGGCCGGAGAACACTACGACAGCGCCATCACCGGGATCATTGTTGTCGCCGTGGTGGCGGCGCTGGCCACCGTGTTACTCGCCTGGCTGCTGACGCGCAGCATCGTCTCCCCGCTGAACCGCGCCGTGCAGGCCGCGCAAACCATCGCCAGCGGCAACCTGACCAAAACCATCGAAATCGACGGCAAAGACGAACCGGCCCGCCTGCTCGAAGCGCTCGCCGCCATGCAGAGCAACCTGCGCAAAACCATCGAGCAGATCGCCGGCTCCGCCACGCAACTGGGCGCCGCTGCCGAAGAACTCAGCGCGGTGACTGAAGAAGCCTCCCGTGGCCTGCAGCAGCAGAACAACGAAATCGAGCAAGCCGCCACCGCCGTCAACGAGATGACCGCTGCCGTCGAGGAAGTCGCGCGCAACGCCGTGTCGACCTCCGAAGCCTCGAACCAGTCGACCCACGCCGCCCGCGAAGGTCGCGATCAAGTGGTGAAGACCGTCGACGCGATCCAGACCATGACTCACGATGTGCAAAACACCGCGCACATGATCGAAGGCCTCGCCGCACAGGGCCGTGACATCGGCAAAGTCCTCGACGTGATCCGCGCCATCGCCGAACAGACCAACCTGCTGGCGCTCAACGCGGCCATTGAAGCGGCCCGCGCCGGTGAGGCCGGACGCGGGTTTGCGGTGGTCGCGGACGAAGTGCGTGCACTGGCCCATCGCACCGCACAGTCGACTCAGGAAATCGAAAAAATGGTCGCCGGCATTCAGAACGGCACCGGCGAAGCGGTTTCGTCGATGCAGCAAAGCAACCAGCGCACCCAGACCACCCTGGAAATGGCCCGCGCGGCCGGCGTGGCGCTGGAGCAGATCACCCAGTCGATCCATCAGATCAACGAACGCAACCTGGTGATTGCCAGCGCCTCGGAAGAACAGGCACAAGTGTCGCGCGAGGTCGACCGCAACCTCGTCAACATCCGCGATCTGGCCACGCAATCGGCCGCCGGGGCCAACCAGACCAGCGCTGCGACCCACGAACTGTCGCGTCTGGCGGTAGATTTGAACGCCATGGTGGCGCGTTTCGTGATTTGAGATACGGTGAAGGCTGGAGACCGCGCAATCAGGAGACGTACATGCGCTATTCAGCCTTGACCCAACGAATCGCCGGGGAAGGAGCCGCCGCCTGGCAGATTCACGACCGAGCGCTGGAGTTGCGCGCCGAGGGTGTCGATATCCTGCTGCTGAGCATCGGCGATCCGGATTTCGACACGCCTTTGCCGATTGTCCACGGCGCGATCGACAGCTTGTTGGCCGGCGATACCCATTATTCCGAAGTACGTGGCCGTTTGGCGCTGCGCACGCTGATCGCCGAACGCCATCGTCGGCGCAGCGGGCAAGCGGTCGAAGCCGACCACGTCATCGTTATGCCCGGCGCGCAATGCGCGGTGTATTCGGTGGCGCAATGTCTGCTTGATCCAGGCGATGAAGTGATTGTCGCCGAACCGATGTATGTCACCTACGAAGGCGTGTTTGGCGCGTGCGGCGCGACAGTGGTGCCAGTGCCGGTGCGGCCGGAAAACGGTTTTCGCGTCGACCCGGTCGATGTCGCCGCGCGGATCACGCCGAAAACCCGCGCCATGCTGCTCAACAGTCCGAACAATCCCAGCGGCGCGAGCCTGTCACTGCTGATCTGGCAGGAACTGGCGGCGCTCTGCGTGCGGCATGACTTGTGGCTGATCAGCGACGAGGTCTACAGCGAACTGCTCTACGAAGGCCTGCACGTCAGTCCGGCGAGTTTGCCGGGCATGGCCGAACGCACGGCGACGATCAACAGCCTGTCGAAGTCCCACGCCATGACCGGCTGGCGCATCGGCTGGATGATCGGGCCGAAATCGCTGGCCGAGCATTTGGTCAATTTGTCGTTGAGCATGTTGTTCGGGTTGCCGGATTTTGTGCAGAAAGCCGCAGAGATTGCGTTGCAGTCAGACCTGCCGGAAGTGACGCAGATGCGCGAGGAATATCGGCTGCGCCGGGACTTGGTCTGCGAGCGTTTGCAGGGTTGTCCGGGGCTGTACCCGATTCGCCCTGATGGCGGCATGTTCGTGATGGTCGATGTCCGCCAGACCGGGTTGGGCGCTCAGGCGTTTGCCGAGCGATTGCTGGAAGGCTATGGGGTTTCGGTCCTCGCCGGTGAGGCGTTCGGGCCGAGTGCGGCGGGGCATATCCGGATCGGACTGGTGCTGGACCGGGTGAAACTGGCGGATGCCTGTGCGCGGATTGCGCTGTGTGCGGCGCAGCTATTACAGGCGCGCAGTGCCTGACACTTCACAGATTGATCGTTCCTACGCTCCGCGTGGGAATGCCTCAAGGGACGCTCCGCGTCCAGCTTCCAGAAGGGACGCAGAGCGTCCCCGGCTGCATTCCCACGCAGAGCGTGGGAATGATCAGGTCTCAGCCCTGCCAGGCCGATGGATTCACCAGATTCGCCGGCTTCTCTCCACTCAACGCCGCCAACAGATTCTCCACCGCACACCGCGCCATCGCCTCACGCGTCTCATGCGTCGCCGAGCCCATGTGCGGCGTCGCCACCACATTATTCAGTTGCAACAGCGGCGAATCATGATTCAGCGGCTCACGCTCAAATACATCCAGCCCCGCCGCACGAATTCGCTGATGACGCAGGGCATCAATCATCGCCGCTTCATCAACGACTTTGCCCCGCGAGATGTTGATGAAGATGCTTTGCGGTCGCATCAGCGCAAACTGCTTAGCGCCGATCAACCCTTCGGTCTGCGCGGTGAGCGGCAAGGTCAGGCAAATGAAATCGGCTTGCTGGAGCAGATCTTCGAGGCTGCGGTAGTGCGCATCGAATCGCGCCTCGACCGCCGGTTTGCGCGACTGGCTGTGATAGATCACCGGCATGCCAAAACCGAAATGCCCACGCTGCGCCAGCGCCTCGCCGATGCGGCCCATGCCGATAATCCCCAGCGTCTTGCCATGCACATCGGTGCCGAAATGCGCCGGGCCGATGTTGCGGCTCCATTGACCGCTGCGCACCATGTTCGCCAGTTCGACCACACGCCGCGCGGCGGCGAGGATCAGGGCGAAACCGGTGTCGGCGGTGGTTTCGGTGAGCACGTCCGGGGTGTTGCTCAGGAGGATCTGGCGTTGGTTCAGGTAATCGATGTCGTAGTTGTCGACGCCCACCGAAACACTGGCAATCGCTTCGAGTTGCGGCGCCAGATCGAGCAGCGCGGCATCCAGTTTCAGGCTGGCGCCGAGCAAACCGTGAGCGCGGGGCAGGGCGTCGCGCAGTTGCATGAGGCCGTCGGCGTCGAGGCTATTGATCAGCGTCACCTCGCACTGTTCCTGCAACCGCGCCATCAGCGCGGGCGAAAGTTTCTTGTACAACACAACCTGCTTTTTCATGGGAAAGTCTCTTCAGGAATGCGCTGGCACGGCACGCGTGGCAACGGCTTTGGCGACGACGCGATCACTGGCGCCGGGCTTGAGAAAAATCGTCAGCACCACCGACAGCAGCAACGCGCCGCTCATCAGCAGATACGAAGCGCCAGGCGAACCGGTGGAGCTGTTCAGGTAACCGACCAGGTACGAGCCGCCGAACGAACCGAGCGCGCCCATGCTGTTGATCAGCGCCATGGCGCCACCGGCAACGTTGGCCGGAAGAATCTCCGGGACGATGGCAAAGAACGGCCCGTAAGGCGCGTACATGCAGGCGCCGGCAATCACCAGCAGCGTGTACGACCACCAGAAATGCTCGGCGCCCAGTGCGTAGGAGCCGTAAAACGCAATCGAGGCGATCAGCAGTGGCGGCCAGACAAAGCGTTTGCGCTTCTGCAGTTTGTCCGACCCCCACGACACCACGAGCATGCCGATCACCGCCGCCAGATACGGCAGCGCCGACAACCAACCGGCCTCGATCATGTCCATTTGTGCGCCGGCCTTGAGGATCGACGGCAGCCACAGCACAAAGCCGTAAACGCCGATGCTCCAGCAGAAAAACTGCAGCGCGAGAATGATCACCTTCGGCGAACGGAAGGCCTCGGCGTAATTCTTCACCGCTTTGATGCCGACCTGTTCGGCGGCCAATGCGCTTTCCAGATCCTGCTTTTCCTGATCAGAGAGCCACTTGGCCTGAGCCGGACGATCATCGGCCAGACGCCACCAGATAAACGCCCACAGCACCGCCGGCAAGCCTTCGATGATGAACATCCAGCGCCAGCTGAAATGCTGCACCAGATAACCCGAAACCACTGACATCCACAGCATCGTCACCGGGTTGCCGAGGATCAGAAACGTGTTGGCCCGCGAGCGTTCGGCACGGGTGAACCAATGGCACAGATAGACCAGCATCGCCGGCATCACCGCCGCTTCGACCACGCCGAGCATGAAGCGGATGACGATCAGCCAATAGGCGTTGGAGACCACGCCGGTCAACGTCGCGAGGCCACCCCAGAGGATCAGGCTGACGAAAATCAGCTTCTTCACGCTGTGTTTTTGCGCGTACATCGCGCCCGGCACCTGGAAGAAAAAGTAACCGAGAAAGAACAGCGCGCCGAGCAGCGACGACAGGCCCGGGGTGATCATCAGGTCGGCGGCCATGCCCGAGGCGGCAGCGAAGCCGTAATTGGCGCGATCGAGATACGCCAGGCTGTAGGTGATGAATACGATCGGCATGATGTACCACCAGCGGCGGGTGGCGAGGGTTGCGGTTTTCATGGGTCTTGCTCCTGAGCTTGTTGTTTTTGTCGCAGCAGGTTCAAACAACTTCTCGTCCCCACGCTGTGCGTGGGAACGCCTCTAAGGACGCTCCGCGTCCTCTGTGACGCGGAGCGTCACGGTATGCATTCCCAGGCTGGAGCGTGGGAACGATCGATCAAGTTCCGCCCGGGTCGGCAAACCCTCCATATCCCCGCGACTCTGCACCGCGCGACTGCCAATCCAGTTCGCCCGCTGCACCGCCTCGGCAAAACCCTGATGCTCCAGCAGGGCGCTGATCATCCCCACCGCAAAGCCATCACCGGCGCCGACCGTATCGACGACATTGGCCACCGGCACGCCAGCGACAAACCCCTGATCCAGCTGGGTGCGGTAATAGGCACCCTGCGGGCCAAGTTTGATCGCCACGGCTTCGGCACCTTGGTCGAGATAGAACGCGGCAATGTCCGCCGGGTCTTCGAAACCGGTCAGCAAACGGCCTTCGCTCAAACCCGGCAGCACCCAATGGGCAAGGGCGGCGAGGCGGTTGATCTCGCGGATCATCTCGCGCTCGCTGGCCCACAGGCTCGGACGCAGATTGGGATCGAACGACACGCTACGGCCGGCGTTGCGCATACGCGTCATCAATTCGAAAGACATCTCCCGCGCCGACGCGGACAACGCCGGCGGAATGCCGGTGGCGTGCAGGTGCCGCGCGCTCAGCAGGTTTGGGGAAATCGACTGCGGCGACAAATGACTGGCCGCCGAACCGCGCCGGAAGTACTCGACCTGCGGGTCGCTGCCATCGTCATTGCGCGATTTGAACTGGAAACCGGTCGGATGCTGCTTATCGACTTCGACATGGCTGCAATCCAGGCCTTCGTTGATCAAGGTCTCGACCACAAAGCGCCCGAGCGAATCATTGCCGACCCGGCTCAGCCACGCGACGTTGAAGCCCAGCCGCGATAGCCCGATCGCGACATTGCTGTCGGCTCCGGCAATGCGCTTGTGAAAGTGTTCGACCGCGGCCAGATCGCCAGTCTGCTCAGCGACCAGCATCGCCATGGTTTCGCCGAACGAGAGAATATCGATCTCAGACATGAGCAGGCTCCAGACGGGATTGGCCGAGGCGGGCGAGGGCGGCGACATGCTCGGTGGTCAGTTGCACCAGATCCTCGCCTTGCAACGGATATTCGGCGGCGCGCATAACGCCTTGGGCCATATGCCGCAGCAGTTGTTCCCACAGATGCAGGTCACTGACGGCGGGGGGCACCGCCACCAGTTTGCCGTCGGGGCGACGGGCCACGGCTTTGCAGTGCACATAGCCGACATGCCGGCCGAGCAGACGGGCAGCGCTGGTGGCGGACTGGTCCTGCCACTGCCAGTTGCCGATGTCGAAGGTCATCCGGATCGGCAGATTGTGCTGCTCAACGGCAGCGAAGAAGCGCTGAAACGGTTCGATGCGTCCGCCGTGCAAGGTCTGGTCGTTTTCCACCAGCAGTTGCACCGGACTGTGCTTCAAACGTTCGGCCAAAGCCTGCAGATCATTGGTGTCGGTGAAGTAGCCGAGAGAAACCTTGAGCCATTTTGAGCCGAACGCTTCGGCCTGTTGCAGCGCGGTAATCAACTCGGGATTGGGCTGCGCCTGACCAGCCAGCCACAGTTCGGTGGGGGAGGAATAGATGCTTTGCAGGCCCTGTGCCTGGGTGGCCTGAGCCAGTTGCGCTGGGTCTTCGCGCGTCAGCAACTCTTCGCGCCACTCGATGCGATTGGCCCCGGCCGCAGCCAGAACATCGATGAAAGCATCCTGCCCACGCTGGCGCACAAGCTCGGCGCCGTAGCTGGACAGACTGATGGAAACGGCGGGTTTATTCATTGTTATTGACCTCTGAAACCGGTTTCATTTTTGTTCAAAAAAATATCAGGTGTTTTTGTGTTGTTCTTTCGGGCGCCTTCGCGAGCAGGTCGAATCGTCGCACCGTCGCTCCCACATTTGGAACGCGGTCACCTGTGGGAGCGAGCCTGCTCGCGAAGGCGTCAGATCAAGCACTACCAACCTCACGGGTTGACCCACGCTCAACCAGCACCGGCGCAAAATCCACCACCCGCGCCACCTCATCATCCCCACGCAAGCGCTTGAGCAAACACTCAAACGCCCGCGCGCCAATCTCCTGCGTCGGCTGAGCCAGCGCGGTAATCCCGCTGCCCACCAACGGATACCAATCCAGATCATCCAGAGCGATCAGCCCGACATCCTCAAACAGCCGACAGCCGATTTCGCGCAACGCTGTAGTCGCTGCCAGCGCCGCCACGCCGTTGGCGCAAAACAGTGCCTTCGGACCATTCGTAGCGTTGTTTAAAAAAGTCTGAAGATGAGTGGCGAGTTCCACGCCCGTTTCAACAACGGCGCCCGCCAACCCGGAACGCTGAGCCACCTGCGCTTGAAAACTGCTGACCCGCTCGATCCGCGAACTGGTGCCGTCATACGGCTCGGTCACCAGCAGCACATTGCGATAGCCACGTTGTTCAAGATGGGCCAGCGCCATCTCCACCGCTTGCGGGTTGTTCAAGCCAATCATGTCGCTGTCGAGCCCATCGACCTTGCGATCGACCAGCACCAGGGGCATCTCGCGGTGCAATTCATGCAACTCGTCACGGTGGTGGCCCAAGGTGTTCACGATCAACCCTTCGATGTTGTACGAACGCAACAGGGCCAGATGCTGGCGCTCCTGCTCGTCATCGCGGTCGGTGTTGCACACCACCAGGCTGTAGCCGTGCGCACGGCAGGCGGTCTCCACCCCGTGCATCACGGCAATTGAATAAGGGTTACGGATATCGGCTACCAGCATGCCGATCAGGCGAGTGCGCCCGCGTTTCAGGCCGCGAGCCATCTGGTTAGGTCGGTACCCGAGCTCGGCGATGGCGTGCTCGATGCGCTGAGCGATGGCATCGGAGAGCAGGGCGCGGTCATCGCCGATGAAGCGCGAGACGCTGGCCTTGGACACGCCGGCGCGCTCGGCGACGTCGAGCATGGTTACACGGCTGCGTTGGGCGGTGGAGAAGTCGGTCATGGCGTGGATTTCTTATTGTTGGATGCTACAGCGTAAGTTTCTGAAACCGGTTTCAGGAAACATCAATCGGCCTGTCTTCGTCAAGGACCATTTGACTTGGCGATGGGCAATGGCCCGCTTAAAACCGACGAGCGGTATCTTTACCTGTCAGATCTGACAGTAGGCAAGTGCCGTATCTCGGCGCTTAATTCCCCCATAAGCAAGACCAACCTTTCGAGTAATTTAAGTGATCTGGCGAGTACATTATGACGGCGAAGAAAGCGACCGCACGAAGTATAGGGATTCTAGCGAGCCCACTATCGGTGGAGGGTATTGATGATAGTGATCTCGACGGATATGTGCCGCGCAACATTTTACTTAATGGTACTCGAATCATTATTCCTTACTGGCCCGATCCGCATCCAATGGACGAACTTTGGGTTGACCTGAGTCAGGGTGGCGATGATAAAAGGCTTCACAAGGATTGTTACAGTCCACCACAACCATCTTACCTGTATGTTGATTTGACGCCCGCGGACCTGGCAACTGATGGCGTCGCGTTTTTGTCCTACCAGATTTGGAAGGGGGGCGGGGGCAATTCTGATCCATCACCTAAAAGAAAGTTGACGATAGATCACGCGCCCACTGTTGTTCTGGATGAACCTACATTTCCCCATGCGACGATTTGGGGTTATTTGAATAACAAAACAGTACCGTCGTTGACTTCGGGAGCAACTGTTTTAATACCTACAGCCAATGGTCCCGCGAAAGTTGGTGATAAAGCCAAACTATATTGGCAAGGGTATTCAAGTTTGAATGGAAGCGGTCCACCGGTGTCGGACACTTATGGTGACTGGGAAATAACGCTGGAACCGAAACATATGACCGGACATTGGCTGCTTGCTGTTCCATTTGAGCCTAATATTCGGCCACTTATTGATAATGACTCGGCTATTACCTACTGGCAGTTGTTTAAAGATGGGCGATTGTTCGGTGAGTCGCAAAGAGGTTTGGTAAAAATAGACAGGGTAACACCTGGCGAAAGCGGCCCTTTCGGCCTCAGTACACAAGGAGATGGAAAAATGGCTATAAAAATCGTACCAAGAACTCCAAGACCTGACTCCAACGGTGTCAAGAACGTTGATCCCTTGGCTGATGTTGCGATAGATACACTTGCAGATGGTTTGATCGCTAAAAGCGTGCTGGATACCGGATTTGTGACGATAAACTTTACCCGCACTGCAGAAGAGTTCAACGAGGATGAACTGGAACTGGAATACGGTGTTAAGGGCCAGACACTGACCTTGTGGGATCAAAAAATTTTACTGGGCGACGTTTCTTCCCGGCCGGTAGGGATTATACCAATCCGGTTGCCAGCCAGCTTGTTTCCAGAGCGCCCAACACCCGCAGAACCGACCACTTATGAAGTCATGTTTCAACTTTACAAAGAGGGGGGTGGTGTTAATGAGCCCTCCAATGTACTGGAGTTTGTTGTCGACCAGACTGCACCGTTTGGTTCAAAAAGATCAGACGCTAATGGCAATGCCATCATCACGCTCGCCGTACCAACGCCAACCCCCGTATTCGTTAATACACCCTCGGATGCACAACGCACAATTAACGAAGCCTGGTTGGCGGCCCCGGCAAACGCCAACCTGAATTTCACCGTGAACGTAGGTTATCCGCTACGTCGATTGGACGATAATCTGCGCGCCTCGTTGATTTCTGGCACGAAGCGGGTTGAGGTGTGGAATGCTGCAGTGCCGGCCACCGGCGCATTTACTGTCGCCAACACCGTGTTACGCCAATTTCCAAATGGCCGCCTCAAAATTCAGTATCAATGGACAGATTTACCTGGCAACGACAGTCGGGAGTCTGCCGCAAGTGACGTGCTGACACTGGCATTGGCACAACCCCCAGTTTCAACAAAAGGTCCTCTGGTACCGAAAACCGATCCGAACTATACCACGGCACTTTATCTGGACGATTTTGCTGGCGGTATAACCGCTATCGTGGAAAGCGCATTCATCACGAACGCAGAGCCGGGTGATAATATTTTTATTACCATTGAAGATGCCACTGACGCGACTAACTATGTAAGTCTTACCGCCCAGCCGTGGGTGGCTAATACCAATTTAACGTTTAACCTGACATACACGGATCTCTCCACAATATTTAACGATGCCGATGCGCCTAAAATGGCCAATATCTGGTATGAGATCGTTCGAACTGGTATTCCAAACGCTGAATCTCCGGTTCAACTCATCACCTTGGCGTTCGACCATGCGGGACCAACAAATCCGGATCTTCCAGATCTTACCAATCGAGACATGGTGTTGCCTGTAGTGACAGGTGCTTCGAACACGCCTAATGACTTGCGACCTGGTGACAGAAACAGTCAGGGTAAATTTAAAGTTACCCTTGCGCTAGGTCAGCCTCCTATCACTTCGGCCGAGGTGGCGAAGTGTTATATTAATGGTCAGCTTATAGATGAGTTTAATCCGTTTGTAGATGTGGACGAGTTTGAAGTTAATATTTCCGCAGATATCATATCCAGGTTGCCCGTTGGGTCGGTAAATGCTTACTGGACTATTCAAAAAGCTGGTGTTGATAAAAACGTAATTAACTCCCGTAACCAACCTGTGGCAGTTGCCGGTGCGGCCATACCTTTACCTTTACCTACAATCCGGATCCGCAATCCGGAATTGCGTGATTACATTGAATGTTGGGGCATGATCAGTCCAACCAGTAATATGGTTCTAGGCTTGCACATTCAAAAAGACCCGCTTTTACCCCCAGGTAAAACGATTACAGCCCATTTCGCAGCTTACTCGGACCCGTTAGGCAAGGATCTGATTGATAATACTGAGGACTCTAGAGACTATGTCATCAAAGACGCGGGTCTTCCTGATGTCGCGCCAGTGGCCAGTGCTGCGATTTTCAAATTGGCGCAACCTGTCAGGGGAGCAATAGCCTATGGCAAATATTGGTACACGACCGACATCAATGGACAGCAATCGTCTGTACCAGTCATCAAACGGATCGACAATATCAGTAACAATTTTAACTATTGCGATTTGACACCTGCTCCGGTTGCACCTTAATTGGTGCATTAGCTAATCGGTGTTGCGAGAGAAACATGGAAGTTTCTTTCGCGATTATCGGCATTAACAATAAGGGAGCAGTGAGGGTGCTACAGCCGACGAGGATAATTCCTCTTTCATTACGGACTATTCCTACATAAAAGTCTCGACTTTCTTATTAAGGTGTCGAACGTTTTTTTGGTGGGAGCTTTCAATACTGCCAAAAAGCAATGTCAGTAGTTGTGCAGTTTAAGGGGGTCCCCATGTTCCTTTGTTTTAAGTCTCCGTCCTTTGTGACGTTCCAGAAATTAGCGGTTGCGGCGGCATTTCTATCCTCCAGCGAGGCCTTCAGCCGAACGCTAAATCCAGGAGAGAGTGCAGTCGTCACGAACCCATCCGTACCAGAAGCCTGGGTAGTGTCCCAAGGAGGCACCCTGACCGTTAATAACGCGCAGGCGCTGACCATCTCGTCATCGAATGCCAACGTTGTTTTCAATGGTGGTCAAAGCACCCGGATCGATGCCAACGCTTCAGTGCTAAACCTCTCCGGAGCGAATGTGAACAGCGCGGCGGGCAGGGGTGCGATACAACTGATCGACAGCAGCGCCATCATCGACAACAGCACCATCATCAGTACCAATAGTTTCGGTCTTCTCCTGGGGCGCAATACCACTACCCCGGCGTCTTCGAGCGCGACGGTCAAGGGCGCAAGCACGATCATCGGCCTGAATGGCGCGGATGCGGTGGGTTTTGCCGTATTGAACGTCGAGAACTCCACCGTTCGAGGCACCGGTTCGGACAGTTATGGTGTGAGGCTTGGTGGGGCAACGCTTTCGGCCAACGGCAGCGTTCTGGCCGGGGAGAAGAACGGCCTGCAAATCAACACGGATTTAACCGGTGTCAATGCCAACACTGTAACGTTGAACAGCACCCGCGTGTCGGGGGGAACAGGATCAGCCATTTTACTTGGCTCTTCGGGTGCCGCCGGTACAGTTGCAAATATCAATGTTTCTGGCACCAGCGAGTTGATCGGCGGCAACGGTAACGTATTGGAAGCGACCAATCGCTCCACCGCCAATCTCACCGTTGATGCAAGCCAGTTGAGTGGCAACGTAGTGGCCGATACGGGCAGCTCGGTTTCTCTACTGATGCAGAACGGCGCCGCGCTGGAAGGTGATTTACAGAACGTGACCCAGGTCAATCTGGACTCCCGCAGCACGCTCAATGGCGATGTCCTGTCCGTTGCAGGTACAGCCTCAAAGGTCAGTCTGAACAATAACGCCGTGCTCAATGGCAACGTTGAAAACATAGTCGGTCTGTTGCTGAACAATGGCAGTCAAATGACCGGCAATGTGTTGGCGGACACCAATGGCCGTGTAGAACTGGACAATCGTTCGGCAATCAACGGCAACGTCGAAAACGTCTCAAGCCTTGTCTTGAACAACGGCAGCAACCTCACTGGCGACGTCATCACGGCTGCCAACGGGAGTGTATCGCTGGACAATGGTTCGGTGCTCACCGGCCAGATCACCAATTCAGGCAACCTTACCATCAACAATGCGGCGCAGTGGGTCATGACCGGCGACAGCACCGTGCAGCAACTGGGCATGAACAACGGTGTCGTGCAAATGGGCACGAACGAGCAGTTCCAGCAACTGAATGTCGGCGATCTTTCCGGTCGCGGTACGTTTGCGATGGGCACGGATCTGGGCAATGGCAATACGGACTTCCTGAATGTCACCGGCAACGCGACTGGGCAACATCAATTGCAAATCGCGGCTACCGGCACGACGCCTGTCACCGCCGAAGCCGTGAAGGTCGGCAATATCGCTGCGGGCGATGCGAGTTTTTCGCTGGGAGGGCGTGAGACGGTTGATGCGGGCACGTTCGTGTATCGGTTGGCCAAGGAAGGTCAGGGTCTGTATTTGAACCCGGACAAGGAAACCGTGAGTACTTCGAGTAACACCGCTCTGGCCTTGGCGGGCAGTGCTCGCAGTGTCCTGAATGCTGAGGCTGCCATGCTCAGCGATCAGTTGGGTGACCGCAGTCTCAGTATCCGCCCTGAGGCCTCGTTGCGTGCGATGGATGACAGCTCGGTAAAACTGAGCAATAGCGTCTGGGTTCGCACTTACGGTAACCAGTACAACGTCGACAACGCGTATGGCGACGGTTACACCCAGAACCAGACCGGTATCACCGGTGGCGCCGATACGGTCGTCGATATTGCCGGGCGCGCATGGGTACTCGGTGGATTTGTCGGCACAAGTCGAACTGACATCGATCTGAAATATGGCTCCAGCGCCATTGTCGACAGCGTGAACGCAGGTGTTTACGGCAGCACGTTTGATGTCGACAGCGGTGTGTTCGTCAATCTCATGGCTAAAGTCAATCAGTTCGATAACAAAGCCAAAGTGACCATGAGCGATGGCACCCGCACGAAGGGTGACTACAAGTCTCTGGGATTAAGTGGTTCTGCAGCAATCGGCAAACATATTCGTCTCAAGGATGATTATTTTGTCGAGCCGCAGGTGCAGATATCGACGGGCGTTGCGCAAAGCGATGAATACAGGCTCGACAACGGCCTGCAAGTCAAAGCCGATACCATGCGTTCTGTTCAGGGCAAAGTGGGTGTTCGCGGCGGGCGCGTCATCACGCTGGATAATGGCAGTCTGCTGGAACCAAGCCTGTCGACCGCGTTCAATCACGAGTTTGTCAAAACCAACGAGGTCAAGATCAACGACGACAGCTTCGATGATGATCGTGCGAGCAGCTCTGTGGAGTATGGCGCAGGGCTCAAGTGGACACCGGCACAACGTACCTGGCAGGTTTCCGGCCAGGTGGGTGGCAGTAAAGGGACAACCGTGAGCCAGGACTGGAGCGGTAGCTTGCGAGTCAGCTACTTCTTCTGATCGGTCACCGCTGCATTAAAAATGCCCTGACAGTGTCAGGGCATTTTTTTGTTCGGGGTTGTTCAGCCAAAAAGTCCTGCGGCGATATTGATGGAGAATCCCAGTATCGCTGTGTTGAATACAAACCCGATCAGCGATTGCGCCAATACGATTTTACGGATATCTCGCGTTGCCACCCCGACATCGGCAGTCTGCACTGCTACACCGATGGTGAACGAGAAGTACAAGAAGTCCCAATAGTTGGGCGTGGTCAGCCCTTCGGCAAATCGCAATGCCGGCTCCTTGCCATCCCAGGTGTAATACAACCTTGCGTAATGCACGCAGAAAATCACCCCGATCAGCAGCCATGAACTGATCACCGTGAGGGCGGTAAAGCCGTAGTGCAGAAGTTTGTGCGTGGTGTCCAGGTCCTTGCTGCCCGCCAGTTCGAAGGTGATGGTCGCCAGACTGGCGAGGGCAGCGATGCACACCACGAACAGCACCAGTCCGGCGTTTTCGTCTTCGACTTCAGCGATACGTTTGACGTCCGGCGCCTTGGCGCGCACGGTCAGCCAGAACATCAGGATCAGGTAAGTCCAGACACCGGCGTTCCAGCCGATGAGGATTTTACTGACGATGGAATCGGCGGGCGCTAACAGGCCAGTGGCGAGGCCGAACAGGGCAGCGGCAGAAAGACGAGGGTGGGTGCGGGCGAGGAAGCGCATGGGGACTCACGTTGGTGAACTGTCCATGCACCATAGCGTACGCAACCCTGATTTTGTAGGAGCTGCCGCAGGCTGCGATCTTTTGAACTTCCAAGGGCAAAGTCAAAAGATCGCAGCCTGCGGCAGTTCCTGCATTGAGATCAGTGGGGTTTGGTGAATCGTTGTACGAGCTTCATGACGACGACGAAGAACACCGGCACGAAGATCACCGCCAGCGTCGCGGTGATCATCCCGCCAATCACCCCTGTGCCGATCGCTTGCTGACTTGCCGAGCTGGCGCCAGTGGCGATGGCCAGTGGCACCACACCGAGAATGAAGGCCAGCGACGTCATCACGATCGGCCGCAGACGCAAACGCGCGGCCTGCAACGTCGCGTCGATCAGGTCGTGACCTTCGTCATACAGACTCTTGGCGAACTCGATGATCAGGATCGCGTTCTTCGCCGACAGACCGATGATGGTGATCAGGCCAACCTTGAAGAACACATCGTTGGGCATCCCGCGCAACGTCACCGCCAGTACTGCACCGAGTACGCCCAGCGGCACCACCAGCAACACCGAAGTCGGAATCGACCAGCTCTCGTACAGCGCCGCCAGACACAGGAACACCACCAGCAGCGACAGACCGAGCAGGATCGGCGCTTGATTGCCAGAGAGGCGTTCCTGCAACGACAGACCGGTCCACTCCTGGCCCAGGCCTTTCGGCCCCTGCGCCACCAGACGTTCGATTTCCGCCATGGCCTCACCGGTACTGTGCCCCGGTGACGGTTCGCCGGAAATCGCAATCGCCGGATAGCCGTTATAACGGGTCAGCTGCGCCGGGCCCTGAATCCAGTTGGCCTGCACGAACGCCGAGAGCGGCACCATGTGCCCGGCGTTGTTGCGCACATGCATTTTCAGCAGATCGGCCACCTGGCTGCGTTGATCGCCTTCGGCTTGCACGACAACACGCTGCATGCGCCCCTGATTGGGGAAGTCGTTGATGTAGCTGGAACCGACGGCAGTCGACAGCACATTGCCGATGTCAGCGAACGACACGCCCAGGGCGTTGGCCTGTTTACGGTCCACGATCAATTGCACTTGTGGCGCTTCGGCCAGCGCGCTTTCACGCACGTTCATCAGCACTTTGCTCTTTTCGGCGGCCGCGAGTAGTTCAGTTCGCGCCTGCATCAGTGTGGCGTGACCAAGACCACCGCGATCCTGCAAACGGAACTCGAAACCGCTGGACGTGCCGAGTCCGTCCACGGGCGGTGGCAGGACCGAGAACGCCATGGCGTCCTTGATTTCGCTCAGCGCGATATTGCCGCGATCGGCAATCGAGCTGGCGGAGTCATCGCTGCTGCGCTGCGACCAGTCCTTCAGCGTCGAAAACGCCAGAGCTGCGTTCTGGCCGCTGCCGGAGAAGCTGAAACCGAGAATCACCACGCTGTCACTGATCCCCGGCTCGCCGGCGTTGTGCGCCTCAAGCTGTTCAGCCACGGCCACCGTACGATTCTTGGTCGCACCGGGTGGCAGTTGAATGTCGGTGATGGTGTAACCCTGATCTTCCACCGGCAGGAACGAGGAGGGCAGGCGTGCGAAGCACAGGCCCAGCCCGACCAGCAACACGACGTAAATCAGCAGGTAGCGGCCACTGCGTTTCAGCGCATAGCCGACCCAGCCTTGATAGCGATCGGTCAGGTGCTCGAAGCGGCGGTTGAACCAGCCGAAGAAACCGGATTTCTCGTGATGTTCGCCCTTGGCAATCGGTTTGAGCAGTGTCGCGCACAGTGCCGGCGTCAGGGTCAGGGCGAGGAACGCCGAGAACAGAATCGACGTCGCCATCGACAGCGAAAACTGCTGGTAAATCACCCCGACCGAACCCTGCATGAACGCCATCGGAATAAACACCGCGACCAGCACCAGCGTGATGCCGATGATTGCGCCGGTGATCTGCGTCATCGCTTTGCGCGTGGCTTCCTTGGGCGAAAGGCCCTCGGTGGCCATGATCCGCTCGACGTTCTCCACTACCACGATGGCGTCGTCCACCAGAATGCCGATGGCCAGCACCATGCCGAACATGGTCAGCACGTTGATCGAGAAACCCAGCGCGAGCATGGTCGCGAACGTACCCATCAATGCCACCGGCACCACCAGCGTCGGGATCAGCGTGTAGCGCACGTTCTGCAGAAACAGGAACATCACCGCAAACACCAGCAGCATCGCTTCGCCCAAGGTGTAAACCACTTTGGTGATCGAGACTTTGACGAACGGCGAAGTGTCGTACGGGATCTTGTATTCCACACCGGCCGGGAAATAGCGCGACAGCTCATCCATCTTCGCCCGCACCAGCGTCGCGGTGTTCAGCGCGTTGGCCCCCGGCGACAGCTGTACGCCGACGGCGGTGGACGGCTTGCCGTTGAGGCGCGTGCCGAACTGGTATTCCTGACTGCCGATTTCCACGCGGGCGACATCGCCGATGCGCACGGTCGAGCCGTCGCGATTGGCCTTGAGCACGATGTCGGCGAACTCTTGCGGTGTCGACAACTGGCCTTTGACCAGAATCGTCGCGGTGATTTCCTGGGTCGACGGCGACGGCAGATCGCCGATGCTACCCGCCGAAACCTGAGCATTCTGCGCGACGATAGCTTCGTTGACGTCTGCCGGGGTGAGGTTGAAAGCGATCAGCTTCTGCGGATCGATCCAGATGCGCATGGCCCGCTCGGCGCCATACAACTGTGCCTTGCCGACGCCTTCCAGACGCTTGATCTCGTTCATCACATTGCGCGCCAGATAATCACTGAGCGCCACGTCATCGAGCTTGCCATCGCTGGAGGTCAGGGTGATCAGCAAGAGAAAACCGGACGACACTTTTTCGACCTGCAAACCTTGCTGATTGACTGCCTGCGGCAGGCGCGATTCGACCACCTTGAGGCGGTTCTGCACATCGACCTGCGCCAGTTCGGGGTTGGTGCCCGGCTGAAACGTGGCTTTGATCGTCGCGCTGCCGAGGCTGCTTTGCGATTCGAAGTACAGCAAGTGATCGGCGCCGTTGAGCTCTTCTTCGATCAGGCTGACCACACTTTCATCGACGGTTTGCGCCGAAGCGCCCGGGTACACGGCATAGATTTCGATCTGCGGCGGGGCGACGTCGGGGTATTGCGCCACCGGCAACTGCGGGATGGCCAAGGCACCGGCCAACAGGATGAACAATGCGACGACCCAGGCAAACACCGGGCGGTCGATAAAGAACTGCGGCATAGAAAAGCGTCCTGCTTACTGACCAGAGGTCTGGGCAAGTGGAAGAGGGGTGTCGTCGATCTGCACGGTTTCGCCGGGACGGGCGTGTTGCAGGCCTTCGATGACGATGCGGTCGCCGGGCTTGAGACCGCCGGTAACGATCCAGCGATTGTTCTGTACGGCGCCCAGTTGCACCGGTTGCTCGGCGACGCGCATCTGCTCGTCGATGGTGAGTACCTGAGCAATGCCCGCGCTGTCACGTTGCACGGCGCGTTGCGGCACGGTGATGCCGTTCTGGATGGTTGCCTGCTCCAGACGCACGCGGATGAAACTGCCCGGCAGCAAATCGAGGTCCGGATTGGGGAATTCGCTGCGCAGGATGATCTGGCCAGTGCCCGGATCGACAGTGATGTCGCTGAACAGCAGCTTGCCCGGCAGCGGGTAGAGGCTGCCGTCATCCTGAATCAGCGTGGCTTTGACCTGATCCTGGCCGACTTCCTGCAACTGCCCGGAACGGAATGCACGACGCAGTTCGTTGAGTTCACGGGTCGACTGGGTGAGGTCGGCGTGGATCGGGTTGAGCTGCTGAATCAGTGCCAGCGGCGTCGTTTCGTTCTGCCCGACCAGTGCGCCTTCGGTCACCAGCGCACGGCCGACACGGCCGGAAATCGGCGCGGTGACGGTGGCGTAACCGAGGTTCAGTTTTGCGCGTTCGACGGCAGCCTTGTTGGCCGCAACATCAGCGGCGGTTTGCCGGGCACTGGCGCGGGCGTTGTCGTAGTCTTGGCCGCTGATGGCCTTGTCATCGATCAACTGGGCGTAGCGCTGCTCTTGCAGTCTGGCCTGGAACGCATTGGCTTCTGCCTTGCGCAGCGAGGCTTCGGCGCTGTCGAGGTCAGCCTTGAACGGTGCCGGATCGATACGGAACAGCACGTCACCCTTTTTCACGTCGCTGCCTTCGCGGAAGGTGCGCTGCAAGACCACACCGGCCACTCGTGCGCGCACTTCGGCAATGCGTGGTGCAGCGATGCGGCCGCTGAGTTCGCTGCTGATCGACAGGGGATGCGCTTCGACCGTCTCGATACGCACCGTGGCCGGTGGTGCCTGATCCTCGGTTTTCGAGGACGAATCACAGGCGCTCAGTGTCAGCGCCATCGCGATCAGGCCGAGCCCGGCCAGCAGTTTGTTCGACATGTACAACCCCCAATATTGATGCCCGCATCCTACGGGCAGACGCCGAGATTAGCGGTGAAGCTTTGTAGGCGCTGTGTGAAATTGTGTAAGGGTTTTACTCAGGGATGGGCGAGGGCGTATATCCTTCAGGTCTTGAATTCTTTTGTGACGGTTAAACCGCTTTCGCGAGCAAGCTCGCTCCCACACTTGGAATGCGATCCCTTGTGGGAGCGAGCTTGCTCGCGAAAGCGGTCTGACATCCACCACAGCAATATCTGGATCACCCATGCCCAACATCCTCCTGGTCGAAGACGACACCGCCCTCGCCGAACTGATTTCCAGCTACTTGGAGCGCAACGGTTATTCCGTCAGCGTGATCGGCCGTGGCGACCACGTGCGTGAGCGAGCGCGGGTCAATCCACCGGATCTGGTGATCCTCGACCTGATGCTGCCGGGACTCGACGGCCTGCAAGTCTGCCGTTTGCTGCGGGCCGATTCGGCGACGCTGCCGATCTTGATGCTCACCGCCCGGGACGACAGCCACGATCAGGTGCTGGGCCTGGAAATGGGCGCTGACGATTACGTCACCAAACCGTGCGAGCCGCGAGTCTTGCTGGCACGGGTCCGCACACTATTGCGCCGCAGCAGTCTCGGCGAACCGATGACCGCCAATGACCGCATCCTCATGGGCAATTTGTGCATCGACCTGTCCGAGCGCACTGTCACTTGGCGCGATCAACCGGTCGAACTCTCCAGCGGCGAATACAACCTGCTCGTGGTCCTGGCCCGACACGCCGGCGAAGTGTTAAGCCGTGACCAGATCCTGCAGCGCCTGCGCGGTATCGAATTCAACGGCACCGACCGTTCGGTGGATGTGGCGATTTCCAAGCTGCGCCGCAAGTTCGACGACCACGCCGGCGAGGCGCGCAAGATCAAGACGGTGTGGGGCAAGGGCTATCTGTTCAGCCGTTCCGAGTGGGAATGCTGAGCTGATGTTTCGCATCCTGTTTCGCCTGTATCTGGTGACGATCATCTCGTACAGCGCGGCGATCTATCTGGTGCCGGACCTGGTGGTCATGGCCTTCCGGGATCGCTTCGTCACCTACAACCTCGATTATTCGCGCGGCCTGCAATCGTTGATTACCCGCCAGTTTCACGCCGTGCCGCATGAGCAGTGGCCGGCGCTGGCGGCGTCGATGGACAAGGATTTCCAGCCGCTGCACATCGTCCTGGCGCGGATCGACGATGCCGGGTTCACCGCGATCGAGCAGCAACGCCTGCGCCGTGGTGAAAATGTCGTACGCATTGGCGACTGGGGCTGGCGCACGCTGGCGGTGACGCCGCTGGACGACACTACCGCCGTGCAAATGGTTGTGCCGCCGGATCCGATGGACGTCAATCTGTTGTACTGGAGCATCAACGTGCTGATCGGCGCGAGCCTGCTCGCCTGCCTGCTGATGTGGCTGCGCCCGCACTGGCGTGATCTGGAACGCCTCAAAGGCACCGCCGAACGCTTCGGCAAAGGTCATTTGAGTGAGCGCACGAAGATCGCCCAGAGTTCCAACATCGGCAGCCTCGCCAACGTCTTTGACACCATGGCCGGCGATATCGAAAACCTGCTCAATCAGCAACGTGACCTGCTCAACGCCGTGTCCCACGAACTGCGCACGCCGTTGACGCGCCTGGACTTTGGCCTGGCGCTGGCGCTGTCCGATGACTTGCCGACCGCCAGCCGCGAACGTTTGCTGGGGTTGGTCGCGCACATTCGTGAGCTGGATGAGTTGGTGCTGGAACTGCTCTCTTACAGCCGTTTGCAGAATCCGGCGCAACTGCCGGAGCAGGTCGAGGTGTCGCTGGACGAGTTCATCGACAGTATTCTGGGCAGTGTCGATGAAGAACTGGAATCACCGGAAATCGTCATCGACGTGTTATTGCACGGCCAGCTCGAACGCTTCTCCCTCGACCCACGCCTGACCGCGCGAGCGATCCAGAACCTGCTGCGCAACGCCATGCGCTATTGCGAGAAGCGCATTCAGATTGGCGTGCAGGTCAATGCCGAGGGCTGTGAGATCTGGGTCGATGATGACGGCATCGGTATTCCCGACGATGAACGCGAGCGGATTTTCGAGCCGTTTTATCGACTTGATCGCAGCCGGGATCGGGCTACGGGTGGTTTTGGTCTTGGCCTGGCGATCAGTCGTCGGGCACTGGAAGCGCAGGGTGGCACGTTGACCGTGGAGTCTTCACCGTTGGGCGGAGCACGATTCCGTTTGTGGTTGCCCACGACCGCATAAAGTCGAACCTGTTACCGCGCAATATCCGTGTAGGAGCTGCGGCACGCTGCGATCTTTTGATGGTGATTTTCAGGATCAAAGTCAAAAGATCGCAGCGTGCCGCAGCTCCTACAGTTTTGTGTGTACATAGAATGTATGAACACCCGAAGCCCCTGTGGGAGGGGGCTTGCCCGCGAAAGCGCCAGGCCAGTCAACGCATACTTCGTTGACATACCGCCATCGCGAGCAAGCGCAGGTCTACAGCGTTCTCACGTTCTCAGTGGTTGCGCACCTAGCAATCCCGCATGCTGCTCCAGTTCCGCCGGCGAATTACGGCCAATCAACATCCACGCATGTTCACGCTCGGTCCAATACACCACGTTCAACTCACGCCGACGCTCATGGGCCAGCGGCTGACTGCCGCTGTTCGAACGTGTCACGCACAGTGCCATTGGTCCATGTTTCGCATCCAGATAAACGATCTGCGCAATGGGTACGCCGTCGTACTCAAGCATTTGTGCGCGTTTGAATTCGGCACCCGGCAGCTTTAAAGTCGCTGGCGAAAGGTTCAGGCCAAGGCGTGCATCAATCGTGCGCAGTTGCGCACGCTGGGACGCTTCGTCGGTGGGCAGATGATCGAGCGTCTGCGGCACATACAGCGCCATGTAATCGCCCACCAGCGCGCGCCAGTTGTTCGATGGTGCGGCATGCCAGCCGAGGAATAACCGGTCAGCCAACACACTGCCCGCCACCAACGCTGCGGCGGCGCCACCGATAAACCAGCGGCGGTTGAAGCCCGGACGCTGCGGTGAAGGAATCGCATCCAGCCGCGCTTGCAGGCGATCCAGCGGCGCCTGTTGCGCCAGTTCGTCATAGGCGTTCTTGTACGGCAGATTACTGCGGCTGAGCCATTGCACGCGCAGGCTCAGCAGCGGGTCTTCGGCAATGGCGCTGTCGAGTTGATGGCGATATTCCTGCTCGAGTTCGCCGTCGAGGTAGGCGACCAGTTGTTCATCCGAAGGTGTGTTCATGAACGGTCTCCTTCGGTGGATTTCGGCACCGCTTGCAACGGCGGGTATTCGGCGAGTTTCAGTCGTGCAGTGGCCAGGCGACTCATCACTGTGCCGATCGGCACTTGGAGGATCTCGGCGACTTCGCGGTAGGACAAGCCTTCGACATAAGCCAGATATACCGTCTCGCGCTGGGTTTCCGGCAAGGCGTCGACGCGACGAATCACCTGCGCCGCCATCACGTGAGTCTGCGCCGCATACTCACCATCGAACGCCAGTTGGCCATCGGCATCGACCTGTCCCGTACCCTGACGCACGCGCCTGGCGCGCACTTCATTGAGCCAGATCGAATGCAGAATGCTCAGCAACCAGCGATCCATGCGCGTGCCGGCGCTGTACTGACTGGCGCGCTCCAGCGCCCGCACACATGTGGCCTGCACCAGATCCTCGGCTAAATGCCGATTGCGCGACAGCAACAAACCGTAGCGCCACAGTCGCGCCAGATGCTGTCCGAGTTCTGCTCTGAATGCCTGATCGTTGACGATGATGGCTGTCCTTTGTAAATGCTCAGGTTTTCGATGAGCCGTTGATGGCTTCGGCCAGGTCCTGGTACTCCTCGCAGGACGTGCCGCAAATCGATTGGATCTGCTGCAGTTGTTCCTGCGCCAGGTCGACGCGGCCCTTGATCACATAGGCCTCGCCGAGATATTCGCGTACTTGCGCGTATTGCGGATCGAGTTTCACCGATTGCAGGTAATAACCGATGCCCTCGTCGGTGCGCCCCAGTTTGCGCGTGGCGTATCCGCGATAGTTGAGGGCCTTGGCGGTGTTTGGTTGCTTGAGCGTATCAAGCAGTGCCAGGGCTTCTTCGTAACGACCGTCCTTCGCGAGGCGATAGGCGTAATCGGTACGGTCAGCGTCCGGCAACAGGCTGCTGGTTTGCAGCACGCATTTCTGCGTTTTGCTGTCCCAGACCTGACCTTTCGGGCATTCGGGCTTCTTTACCGGATCTTCTTCATCACCATTGGCGAATGCCAAATGGCTGGACATCGCCGCGACCAGCAGCAACGGGGCGGCGAACATAACGGAACGGATAGTCATGGGCAAGGCTCCACAGAGGGTTATGTCTCACTTTGAACACCACAGGGTGAATTTTTATTCATTGCTTTATCAGTGACTGTTCAAGTTCAGCGTAAATTCAAGCGCTATGCTCGGGAGCGTCTGCCGTCGATCCGATGATTTGTCGTAAGGAGAGTTGCCATGACCGATCACGTCCATCATTCAGCCGCTGCCGGCTATAAAACCGCCGCCGACACCTACGTCAAAGGGCGGCCGGACTATCCGCCGCAGGTCAGCGAGTGGTTGGCCGCAACGCTGGGCCTGGATGGGCATAAAACCGTGATCGATCTGGGGGCCGGCACCGGCAAGTTCACCGGGCGTCTGGTGGCGACCGGCGCGCAAGTGATCGCCGTTGAACCGGTGGCGCAGATGCTGGAAAAGCTCTCGGCCGCCTGGCCCGATGTGCTGGCCGTGAGCGGCACCGCGAGCGATCTGCCGTTGCCGGACGCCTCAGTCGACGTGGTGATTTGCGCGCAAGCGTTTCACTGGTTCGCCAGCACCGAGACACTGAACGAAATCGCCCGGGTGCTCAAGCCCGGTGGCAAGTTGGGGCTGATCTGGAACCTGCGCGACACCGAAGTCAGTTGGGTGCCAAAACTGGACGCCATCGTCAACGCGCTGGAGGGTGACACGCCGCGCTATTACACCGGCGCGTGGCGCACCGCGTTTCCGCACCCGGCGTTCGCGCCATTGCAGGTTGAACGGTTTCACCATGGCCATACCGGCTCGCCGGAAGACGTGATCTTCAACCGCGTGCGCTCCACCAGCTTCATCGCCGCGCTGCCGGATGCACAGCGGGCGCAGGTCGATGAGCAGATTCGTGCATTGATTGCCGCCGAGCCTGAATTGCGCGGCAGGGACGTGGTGACAGTGCCTTACGAAACCGCCGCCTTCGTCGCTGTGAAAAAGGGCTGAATGCCACGACATTCCAATGTAGGAGTGAGCCTGCTCGCGATAGCGGAGTGTCAGTCATCTCATCTTTGGCTGACACTCCGCTATCGCGAGCAGGCTCACTCCTACAGGGGGTCAGGTGTTCATAGTATCTGGCTGCACTTTGCCACCGCCTTCCGGCGCTCGCGAATCCCACGCACGACCAGATACAACAACGGCCCAACCGAGACAAAAAACGCCGTCAGCAACAAATAAGGCAGCACCGACCAGACCGACTGCCCACGCGACCGGGCGTCCTTGACCATCCACACGCCCGCCAGTGTCGCCAGCAGATACAGATCAATCACCACCTGCGCGGTATCGGGCCGCGACATCAGGCTGATGCCGAAGTCGATCAATGATTGTTCGGCCTGGAGCATCACCGAAACGGTATAACCGCTAAACGTGAGCAAAGCCGTGAGGGGCAGGGTGATCGACATCATGCATTCCTTCCTTGGTGTGATGAGAGAGTCGCCAGACTAACGCCGCCGCTAAAAATTGGCCATTGACTTGCCCGTAGCGCGCAGGCTAATTTTCAGGCCATGACTTCGACTGTATCGCGTTGCCAGCCAATTATTATTACCGCCATTCCTCATTTGGCGGGCTAGCTCACGACTGCAGCACCCAACCCGCCCTAGAGGCGGGTTTTTACTTTCTGTCTCCGGGGTTTTTGAAATGTGGCTCACGTAGGAGCTGCCGGAGGCTGCGATCTTTTGATTTTGCTTTTGATTGAAAAAATCCAAGTCGAAAGATCGCAGCTTTGGCAGCTCCTACAGGGACCGTGTGAATTCTGCCAAGGAGATGTTCATGAGTTACACATACGACCAGCAAACCCTGCTTGAGCACTATGTGAAAAAGATCCTCGCCGCGCCGGTGTACGACCTCGCGGTGCGCACGCCTTTGCAGGCGGCGCCGGCACTGTCGGAGGCGCTGGGCAACCGGATTCTGCTCAAGCGCGAAGACCTGCAACCGACGTTCTCCTTCAAGATCCGTGGCGCCTACAACAAACTGGTGCAACTCAGTGACGAACAGAAGGCGCGCGGGGTGATCACCGCATCGGCCGGTAATCACGCGCAAGGTGTGGCATTGGCAGCACGCGAGCTGGGCATCGCGGCGACCATCGTCATGCCGCAAACAACGCCGGAACTGAAAGTGCTGGGTGTGCGCAGTCGTGGCGCTGAAGCCTTGCTGCACGGCGAGAGTTTCCCGTTCGCGCTGGCCCATGCGCTGCAACTGGCGGAACAGACCGGGCGCACCTTCGTGTCTCCGTTCGATGACCCGGAAGTGATCGCCGGGCAGGGCACCGTGGCGATGGAAATCCTCCGCCAACATCAAGGCACCCTGGACGCGATTTTTATCCCGGTGGGCGGTGGCGGTCTGATCGCCGGCATCGCCGCCTACGTCAAATACCTGCGCCCGGAAGTGCGGATCATCGGCGTCGAGTCCGAACACTCAGCGTGCCTGAAAGCCGCGCTGGAAGCCGATCAGCGCGTCGTGCTGGCCAATGTGGGAACGTTCGCCGATGGCGTGGCGGTAGCGCAGATCGGCGCGTTCGGGTTTGAGGTTTGCCGTTTTTGCGTTGACGAAGTGATCACCGTCAGCAACGACGACCTCTGCGCGGCGATCAAGAATATCTACGACGATACGCGCTCGATCACCGAACCTTCCGGCGCCTTGGCCGTTGCCGGCATCAAGCAGTACGTGGCGCGAACCGGGGTGCGCGAGCAGACATTCGTGGCGATCGACTCGGGGGCCAATATCAACTTCGACAGCCTGCGCCATGTCGCCGAGCGCGCCGCGGTGTGCGGCGTCTCGGCACGATGAGGCTTACGGCAGCAAAGGGCGCAGGAAGCTGCGCTCGTAACTGACGATGAACTTCTTCTCGACCAGACTGGCTACCAGCGCGGTGCTTTCCGCATCGGTCATCGCGATGTGTCGATAGCTTTCGTAATCCGCCAGTGACGGAAAACTGAACAGGCAATAAGCGATGTTGCTCGCGCCCTCGGACGGCAAAAAGTAGCCGTGATGAGTGCCGCCCAAGCGCTCGACGATCCCGAGCCAGGCCTTGGCGTAGGCCTCGAACTCGGGCAATTGGTACGGATCAATGACATAGCGGACGTGGCAGGTAATCAAGTAACGCACTCCTTGTTCGGGTTATTCCTGCAGGGCAGTACCGACTTTGTCCGACGCCGACCAGATGCGATAACGCACCTCGACATCCGACGGCGCATACACCACGACCGGCAACTTGCTGTTGTAACGCAGCATGAAGCCGTCACCGACGACCGGCACGAACGCGCGTTTCTTCTGGCTGCCGGGCGGGCAGGCCATCATCGTACTCATTGGCCCGATGACTTTTTCCAGGCGATAGAACGGATAACCCCAGCCCTCAAGATTCTTTTCATCGAGAACACCGCCCAAACGCTGACGATTGCAGTCCACTTCAAGGGTTTTGCCGGCAAGAATTTCTACCTGGAAGTTCTCTTCTTGCGCTTGCTTGGGCAAGTGAATGACCTGGCGGGTGAACCCGGCTTCAGCCTTCGGGTATGGCGCGACGTCTTCAAGCTTGGCGGCGTGGGCGAGGGTGGACAGGCTGGCGATGATCAGCCCGGTGGTCGCGTAAACGCGGAAAGAACCCATGGAAGCCTCCGTGCGGGTGTAGGGTAGATAACGGGCATTCTTACCGTCATGGGCCGTGATTGCAAACCAGCGTCGAGTTGCAAATTGCAGTGCCGGCAGGGGCGATTCTTGCAATTTGCAAGTAGCCAAATACTGGCACCGCCGCCAAGTGCTTGATTCCATGAGGGTGAAAATGAACAGATGAAAGGCACGCTTTATGCGTCTTTTCAGTGCGGCGTACCGGACTTGGGCGCCTACACTCCAATGGGCATTTCGCAGTACCACCGCTTGTCGCACCAGGGAAACAGCGGGGACACACCCGTGCAGGGGCAGCAACGGTCAGCGTGAATACTTGATTGGCATCTCACAGTAAGGAGAGGGTTTCGCCATGTTTCTGTCTGCCTTGGAACTACGCAATATCATTGAAAGCAGTTTTCTGCCGAAACGCTGCCAGTGCACGCTGTCGCCGGACTTGTCGATGACCGTCAAGGTATTCGGCGATCACCAGACCGATCAGGTGGATCTGCTGGTCAGTGGTATCGACGCCAGCCACCTCAATGGCTGTCGTGAAATCAACGAACTGATCGCCGGGCTGCGATCGGATCTGAACAAGCAAACTGTGCAACATCACTACAGCCCGCGCTCCAGAGCCGTTTAACGCACCGTTTCACCCAGTTCGACCGTCACGCGCCGGGCCTGCACAAAACCAAGGCCCAGCGCGAACTCGACCAGCACCGCCAGCAAAATCCCGGGGCCGGCATGACCGTTCAGCCATTCCGCAAACCCCAGCACCGCCAAACCAAAACAACCGACGATAAACCCGTTGCTCAGCGCATTGCGCCCCAGCGACGGCGGTGCGTTGCGCACCAGATAAAACATCACTCCCAACGCCGCAAACAGCACCGCACTGCGCCGCGCGACAAATCCTGCTGCGTCGGAATACTCGATGCTCCAGATCGCCAGCAGCCTCTCCGGGAAAACGCCCCAAGCCAGCGCCAACAAGAAACATAACGAACAAGTGAAGCCCGACAACGTGCGAAACGACAACTGCATGGCGAATCCTTGCGGCAGTGAGGAGGGCTCCGAGCATAACCGCCGAAACTCCTCACGCCTACCGCAAACCCGCAAATCAGACGTTTCTGTCAGTTCTGGAAGTTGCACGCGTCAGACAATTTCCGATAGCTGATCTCCTCGGGCTTACCGGTGTTGTCGATGTACTTCATGTCGGCCGTAACCACCTTGCAGGTTTGCGTTGGCGGCTCGGTCAACGACACCACTTTGGCCACATGCAGCGGCATGCCGTACTCATACGGCACGGCTTTTGAAGTGGCGGAAGTGTCATTGGCCTGGGCCAGCCCTGCAAACGCGGCGGAGGCGAGGGCGGCGGTGAGCAATAAAGGACGAATGTTCATGAAAAGACTCCCGTGTGGCGTTTCTAGAGTTCGGCGTGATGCACCCGAACCTGCCGCACTGGGCAACAGCCAAAACGGCTGAGGGCGTGCGGTTCAGTAGAGTTTTTGACCACGGCGTTAAGGGATGGTTAACCGAGCTGAACGCCGGCTGTCAGGGAGCGGGGTGGTTTTCTTTGAAAGGTTTGGCGAATTCCTACAAAGGCTGGTGCCTTGTCTGCTATCGGCGGCTGGAGCGGGGCGGTTATTGTCGGTTGCCGCTGCAAAATCAGTGGTTCGGGTTTGGTCACCTGAGAATAATCGATTGCATATGTGCCATCATTTGCACCGCGGAGTTCTTTGACCGTGAAGTGCACAGCTGTGGTGGCCGTGTGCAGGACGCCTTCGGGCGAGCTGAGTTGATTGTTCTCGGTTGACCAAGCCTGTACACGGTCCGCCTCCCACCGTTTGGTCACGGTGTCGGCGGTTACTTTTGAAACAATCGAGTAATCAATATGCCAATAATCAAACTGCTACAAAACCGCTATCTCCCCCTCAGCAGCAACGTCACCGAAACCCCGACACTGCTCATCGACACCCAAGCCAACCCGAAAGACATCCTCGAAGCCGCCGTCCAGCGCATCCGCGCCGCCGCCGACCTGCTCGAAACCCTGCATTGCCTGTGCTTCAAGCACGCCGACGTGCAGGACATTCCACACATCACCCATGCGCTTTACCTGCTGACGCAGGATGGCAATGATTTGCTGCAGGTGGCGCAGCAGCAGATGTTGAGTTGGAAGGCGCCGGTTTGATGGGCTAGTGAAAACGGGAGTAGGACGGCGTTGGGGCAAACTCCGAGCTATCTACTCCTCCCGTTTGTATGATTCTTGCGCCACTGTTTTTGAGTAAAATAGATCTTGCTCTATACGTCCTAACTGAATCATTGCATATAGGTTGTTTTGGTTCGCAGACACTTCGTACCATTTTCTGGCAATTGCGTTCATATAGTGATTTTTTTGTTCGAAGAGCTTCGCCTAAATAATACTGAGCTTCAGGATCGCCAGCCTCTGCAGCAATTGTTAAAAAGGAGATGGCTGAAGTGGCCTTGTACTGGTTTTAAAGTGCAATGCCTTTGTTTTTAGCGATTTTCTGCTGTGCATCCAGTTGGGCTTCCCCGTAAGAAGGAAGTGATGTCATGAGTAGCAGAAAAATGGCCAAATACTTCATGGGTTCTATCAGCTTAACTTGTCAGAAAGAGGGTAATGATAAATTTAGTTTTTAGCGACTTAATTTGTCTGGGTAGAAGGAAAGTGGGGCGTGAGTAGCCTTCCATTCTTTCGCAAGTTTTTTGCCTTCTGAAACTTGTTCAGCTGTCATCTTCGCTTCAATTTTTGGTAGCTTACTCTCCACTCTTTCTTGTAAACCCCCACCGCCGTCTAACTCCTTCAAGGTGTAAACGAGCGCATAACCTTTAACGACATCGAATGGAAATCCATACGTGTCTGGCTCATGAGCAAGATCAGAGCCGTAACTATAAACCGTTGTGGCGTAACTTGCTAAAGCTGCTTGCTCATTCCATTGACGGAACCCTTCAATATCACCTTTTTCATAAAGAAGGGCTCCGTATTCCATCATGGAAGGCGGGTACCCACCCTCAGCTGAAGCTTTGAATAGTTTTTCGACAACTTCTGAGCGTTTCCATGGAAGGAAAAAACCGTCCCCCTGATGGTAGCTTTTAGCTAACAAATACTGTGAAATTTGGTGATTTTTTGCAGCTGCTTTTTCTAGCCAATTCTTATCAAGTGTTAATTCATACATTATGTACATGGCTTCTGCATTTCCATCTTCAGCTTTAGGCTGAGCGATACTAGATGCTTGATTCAACCAGTCTGATGGCTTCTTTTCTGTGGCGGGGCAATCTTCTGATAATTTACACAAATCATTTTTTACTCGTCCAAGCTGGATCATTGCATAAAGATCCCCTTGGGTAGCTGCCTTTTCATACCATTTTTTAGCTTCAGGATTCATATAGCTATTTTTTTGTCGCAATGACTCAGCTAGATAATATTGTGCCTCATGGTCTCCAGCCTCTGCCGCTATTCTCAGTAGTGGAGTTGCAGAAACTGCTTTGAATTGATTGTAAAGAATTATGCCGCGAGATTTCATTGCAAGTTCGGCGTCAGTCAGCGCCAGCGCGGCAGAGGAAATGACTAGCAAAAATCCTGCGATAGGAAGTTTCATCTTAATCAACGGCTAAGTTTGTCAGGAAAAAATGACAGCGGAGGGTGAGAAAGTGCCCACTTTTTAGAGAGGTCGTTTGCTTCTGAAATTTGTGAGCTTGTCAATTTTGCAGCAATAATTGGAAGTTTGTATTCAACGTTAACCTTCATTCCTCCTCCACCATCCAAGATGCGGAGTGAGGATATGAGCGAGTATGCTTTCACAGGGTCGTAGGGGAAGCCGAAAGTATCAGGCTCGTGAGCAAGATACGACCCGAAGTTGTAAACAGATTCAGCATTACCTACTAGGGCAGCTTGCTCATTCCAATAACGAAAGCCGTCAAGATCACCCTTTTCATAAAGCAGAGCTGCGTATTCCATCATCGATTTAGGATTTCCATTTTCGGAAGATAGCTTGAACCACTTTTCTATTTCTTCAGAGCGCTTCCACGGTAAGAAAAAACCTTCACCCTGTTTGTAGCCAATTGCGATCCAATATTGTGCTTGCGCATCCCCTGCAAGTGCGGCTTTTTGCAGCCATGACTCATCAAGGGTGATCTCATACATCAGGTACATTGCTTCCGCATTGCCGAGTTTAGATTTTTCCTGCGCTATTTTTTTTGCTTGATTCAACCACTCAATCGGTTTTTTTTGAGGCGTCGGGCAGTCTTGAGTGATATCGCAGATGTCATTTTCACTACGGCCCAATTGTATCATTGCATATAGATCACCCTGTTTTGCTGACGCTTCATACCACTTTCTTGCCTCCGGATTCATGAAGTGGTTTTTTTTTCTCAATGCTTCAGCTAGAAAATATTGCGCTTCATGATCTCCAGCATCGGAAGCTTTCTGCAAAAAAGGAGTCGCGGATTCAAATTTAAGTTGGTTGTAAAGAATAATGCCTTGGCTTTTTGATTGTGCGTCCTCTACATTTAGCTCTGCTTGTGCTGCATAGATTTTTGAAAAGGAAAGTATAATAAATAAAAGCACTCGTACATGCATTTTTTTGTACTCATGAGGATTTTAAATGTTGGGGTTGATATACTTTGCAACTCCCGAAGGGATATAGGTTCTTCCTGAGTATTGGCTGCGCTGACAATATGAGTCACGTTTGGCGCCTAGAAGTTTAACGTGGTTTTTATAGCGATTACGCATCTCTTCTCCAGATACTGCTTTGAGGCGAAGCACTGGCTCGCTCATGAAGTTGTCAAGAGCCAAACGGCTTTCGCAATATTTTTGGTCCGCATTTGCTGGTTTTAGACCAAATTTATTCATGCACATACAAATTTCTTCAAATTGACTCTGTGCTTTTTCAATGGAACCTTGTTTTTCTGCATTGCTAACGATCCAGCCTAATATGCATTCGACTGCGCGTTGCTGAAGAAGGTAGGCTTCGTCTTCAGTGTATTTACGTTCTTTTTTATCCAGGCTTCCTGAAGAGTCTGAAACCTTAACGTTGAAGTCGCTTGGCGGACTAATAAGCGTCATCAATAGCGGTCCAAGCGCACCAGGTATCGCGTTTACACACCACTCTTCTAGTTCGGCTTGTCTGTCATAAGACATAATAGTGTCAGCTATCGCACCGCCCTTACCCGTTGCAGTCAAGCTTTCATAGAGCGTCATTACCGCATCAGCACCCATGAGATAAATCATACGGATATCAAAGCCACCAATGGCCAGAGTATTTAATTTCGAAAGGTACGCGTAGGTTTCATTTTCGATAACAAAGTACGGGTTCTGTTTGTTTTTATAGAGTTCTCTACGGAACATGTTAAGCAATTCAGTGACTGCGTCGTAACCCACTTCGAACTTGAAGGAGCCTCCAACTCCGGGGCCGGCTATCAATGCGGCCTTGAGCACCAGAATCAGGCGGCCCTCGTGCAGGGAAATACTGGCTTCAGCCCTCGCACCGAGACCGGCTGCGGCATTGAGTTCCACGGTCAAACGCGCAAGGCTAAACCATTCGCTGGATTTCATTCCGGCGGCTTTTCCAGCAACAGGCGCTTTGGTTAGCAAGGCTACTTCGGAGGGTGGAGCCCAGTTAAGCGCTCCGGTGACCATGATCCCGGTTTGCAGGCCTGCGAACAGATTGAATGCGGCTTTTGCGCCATCCTGTATCTGTAGCGTTTCAGGAGCTCTTTTAATTTGGCCACTTTTTTCAGTTCTCGCGTAGCTGCGCTTATCGGGGTTGCGCACAACTGGTTCCGGAGGCGCTAAATGGAAGCCAGCGTTGCTGACATCCAATGCAATTTCCGAAGAAAGCAGCAACGATGCTCCGGCGTAGCCCCAAGCCTTCGCGCCTAGATAGAGCGAAAAACGTCCGAGGTTCATCTTTTGCTGTATGTCTTCGGCATTTCGGTAGGTGATGACGATGTCTTTAGCGCTGGCACGGTCTGGCAAGTCGACTTTAAACAGTTCGACCTCCCCTCTGGCAAGATCAACGGCAAAAGTGGCCTTAGCCGAGGCTTGGAACCCTTCGGCCAGTGTCCAGTCTGGCCCCTCTACTTTTGTCGACGAATGGATGGTCTCCGTGGTGGAGGGCATAAGGCAACGAACCAACTGGGCCTGCGGTGTGATGTCGAAAATGCGGAAGGTCTTGCGGACGTTGTCCTTAAACAACACCTGCTGCAATCGGTCTCCCCATTCTTTACGCGTACCAGCGTTCTCCAGCGCAGTGACCTTGTACTTTTTGCTTTCAAGATAGGCGTTGAATTTTTCGATTTCGAACCAGCCTTCGGAGGAGAACCAATCGCTTTCCTGATCCTTGATTCTTAAAGCGCCTTCGTCTTTCAGCCACTGTCCGAACAAGCTCAGCTCAGTGTCGGTCGTTGCTTTTCCATCGCTATTGCCCGGACGCTTCGCCAGATCTTTGACCTTAGCGCCTACTTTCTTCCAGTCATCTTTAACGGTCTGTTTGAGTCGTGGCAGCGAATACATGCTGAGATAGGTCAGCGGTTTTTTCAGGCTGTCCGCCATGCTCATCTCGGCCAGCGGGAAGCCGTTCTTGATCAAGCGCTCTTCAGGTCTTGCCTGAAATTGTTCTGGCTCCCACAACAGATGACGGCGAACAGTCGCCGTTTCCACATTGTTTTCAGCCTGGAGCCGTAGTGTTTCTTTTGATGCTTGCAGCCGATCCCAGGCGGTACGCTCATTGGTGACAAGGTTGGTGGGCGCCTTGGCTTGTCGTCCACTTGCCTCAATCCAGCCTTTGTATTTGGTACTGAGGCGTTCATTGACCTCTTTTTGCTCTTTCTCTAGTGCCAGATACTGCTTGAACAAGTCGACGCCACCTTCGACTGCTCCACCCTCAGGAATCAATGCAAACTCGGGCAAGGCGATGCCGTACTGGGCAACATCGGTGATGGCATCCAGATAAGCGTTATAGGTCGCTTTCCTTTCCTTGCGTTTGATTTCCTGATCACGCACATACGTACACAGCATCAACTGATTATTGGTGCCGCACATCGCAATATCGTCTATTCGCTTTTTGTCCTGAGCGAGCATCGGGGCGAGTTCTGCCGACGTTAACGTAGTGAGATCCTTGTCTTCTAACAGCGCTTCTCGTGCCTTCAGATACTTTTGAACGGCTTCACGAGCGGCGATGGCTTTCGGCGCAAATAGGCTTCCGCTTTCGTACGCATAGCCTTTTTCCGTCGCGGCGGCAATGGCTGTACGCTTGAGTTTTTTCCATTCACTGTGCATGCCGTGCACGCGAGTAGCGTCGTCACGGGCGGACATCATTTCGTTTCTTTTGATCTGATCCTGTTCGAGGCGCGTGAGGGGCGTTGCGGGTGCTTCTGCTTCTGGTGCTGCGGCTTTCCTGCTCTGTTGCGCTTCAAGCAGCGCCGCGTCCAGATTACTTATGTTTGGATGTTGAGCTTCGATCTCCAGCATCCGGGATTTCTCTTCACCCTCAAGAAAGTTTGCCAGCTTGGGTTCGAGGAAATACTCGAGGAGACCGGATTCGTAGAGCCCTTTTTTGCGCTCTTCGGGTGATTTGGCAGAGCTGACTTTTTGTTCCAGATCGCTGGAAGCTTCTTTCAGTGCCGAGTTGGTTCGCTCCGGGAGCAACCAGAATGATTCATTCTCAGTGTCGTAAATGGCGCTGCCATAAACGGTGGAGCAGGGCGTTTTCACTTTGTCGTGATCGCCAGGCGTGTCTTCCGGCGCTTCGGGCTGTTCACCGATATCCCGAGGTGGTTTTGCACAAGTTTCATCGGCAACTACTGGTGTTGCAGATGCCGACTCGGTGTTAGGTGCTGCGCTGGTGTTCTGTTCCATTTTGCTTCCATTCATTCTTTACGGACGGGTCATCAAGCAGCGCTGATAGCGAGTTGCTGCAACTGCTGCACTTTGATGAACGACTCTTCCCTGGATTGCAGGATGGCCATTGCCTGAGGCTGCGTTTCGAGCAGCGGGCCGTTGGTGATTTGGCCCAGTTTCAGTAAATGACGACCTTCGTAAATGTTGTGGGCAACCAGCACGTTGAGGTTTTCCACGAGGTTGGGCAGTTGTTCGTCGGTGGGTTCACCGTAGGTCGCGTATTGCTCGTCTGCCCAATAAACCCAACCCAGATGCTCCTGAACCTTAGGCGCTGCTGGTGGCAGGTTGAACGCTGAGACGTCGCCCAGCCATTCAAGTTCCGAAACGGTGCGCCAGCTGAGCCAGCGACCGCGATTGCGCCCGAAGTGGACCGGTGCCGGACTGTAAACGTGTTGCCAAGGGCCGAAAAGCTGATGCGAACTTTCACCGGCGGTGTAGGCCAGCGCGGCCCACAGGCTTGGCTTGTGATAGCTCAACAGGCTTTGGCCACCGGAGCCATCGTTGGCACGCAGGAGCCAGCGGGCGTGCGCCAGGGCCTTGGCTGGATCTGCTGTGGAGAGGGCAATACCGGAGAAATTTTCTTCGCAGAGCTTTGCCGCTTCGGCTGCGAGTCGACTGCCCCACGGTGCGACCAGCCAGAGAGGGCCGTCAGTGGCGATTTCAGCGAAGTCGGTGTTGAGAAACAGACCTTGGGTGTCTACGGGCTCGCCGACACGGTAGAGGCGGCTCATGGCTTCGGGCTGACGGACGCGATCAATGATGAAACACAGGGTCAGGTCGGAGCTTTCTCTCGGCAGTTCCTCGAACCCATGGCGTGGCGCTTCGAGGAGGGCGCTCAGCGCTTTTACATGCATGTGCAATCCTTACGGCTGCAAGCGCCGTTACTCTGTTTTCCGCACAACGGTGTGATGCCAGACTCATTCAGACGGGCGGGGAGTGGTGCTTTACCAGCCTTGTCCGCATCCGCCACTTTCATCGGCCCCGGCAGCAATGGTGCCGCAGGCGTCCCGACCCCGGGCGAGCCGCCGGTATTCACCTTCACCTCAGCCCCGCTGATGGTCACGCCACCCGCATCTACCTTGACGAAACTCCCGCCAGCCTTGGCTGTGAGTTCCATCGCACCTTCAATCACAACTTTCTGGCCGGCGTAGTAATGGATTTCTGACCCGGCTTCGACAAACTGCGCAGTCCCCACCTTCAGATGCTGGGTCACGCCAACCGTCAGGTGATCATCCGCGCGCATCTCGCTGATTCGATCCAGATGGGTAATCCGGTGCTCTTCAACCTTGAACTCACTCAGCGTATTGGCTTCAACGGTGTCGTGCCGTTCGTTGCCGACGCGAATCTTCTGGTCGTGCTCGATGTTCTCGTCCCAGTCGCGTTGGGCGTGGATGTAGATCTGCTCAACGCCTTTCTTGTCTTCGATGCGGAACTCGTTGTAGCCCTTGCCCCCCGGTGAACTCAGGGTTTTGAAGGTGCTGCGGGTTTTGTTTGCTGGCAGGTCGTAGGGGACGACGTTTTCCTTGTGGTACAGGCAACCGGTGACCAGCGGCTGGTCGGGATCGCCTTCGAGGAAGGTGACGAGGACTTCCATGCCGATGCGCGGGATGGCGATGCCGCCGTACGCTGCGCCGGCCCAGCCGCTGGCGACGCGCATCCAGCAGGTGGTTTTGTCGTTGGACTGACCGTCGCGGTCCCAGTGGAATTGCACTTTGATGCGGCCATACTGGTCGCAGTGGATTTCTTCGCCTGCGGGGCCGGTGACGACAGCGGTCTGGCTGCCGAGCACTTTCGGTTTCGGGTGTTCGAGGGCAGGGCGGTAGTGCGCGTCCCATGGGGTGGCGAGGAAGCTGTTGCGGTAGCCCTGGTGGAAATCGCTTTTGTTGTCGGTGACGTCACTGGTGACGTTTTCGCCGAGCACTTGCGGTTGTTTGCCTTCGTGGAAGACTTCCAGCAGCAGCCACAGGTCGTTCCATTCGGCGCGCGGGTGTTCGGCCAGCGTGAGGAAATGGCCGCTGGTGAGGGTTGGTTCGTCACCTTTGCCTTCGGCGAGTTTGTAGTCGCTGCGATGACGCTCGAGGGCGCGGGTGGAAAGGAACTTGCCGCGCTCGCGGGTGGTGAAGCGGCCGGGGTAGTCGTAGTCCTCGAGGTCCGGGGCGAACTCGGTTTTCACCGCGCCTTCGGGGAGGATCTTCGGTTTTTCGAAGTCGTAATCGCGGCGGCTGACGCGGGTGGTGCGGGTTTCCAGGCGCAGGTTGAAGCGCTTGATCACCGGTTTGTCGGCAGCCATGCCGGAGTCTTGCTGGTAGCTCACCGGTTTCAGTTTGCGGAACACGGTCTGGTCGTCGCCGAACACCAGTTTGTGGCCGCTGCTGCTGTGCTGGAAGTGGAAGTGAATGCCTTCTTCTTCGCACAGGCGCTGGATGAAATGCAGGTCGGACTCGTCGTACTGCACGCAGTATTCGCGCTGCGGGTACTCGGCGCCGAGCTGGAAACTGTAGGCGTCGGCAAGGATGCCGCGATCCTCAAGGACCTGAGCGATGATCTTCGGTACGGTCAGTTGCTGGAAAATCTGCTGATCGTGGTTGTGCCGCAGATACGCCAGTTGCGGCACCAGGCTGAGGCTGTAACGGGTCAGGGTCTTGCCGGAGTCGCCTTGCTCGATGCGATAGACCTGGCCGTGGATCTTGCCTTCGCCGGTGGGGCCGAAGGTCAGGACGCCGGGTTTGTGCAGCAGCTCTTCGAGTTTGAGGTCGGGGCGGGCGCTGACGAGTTCGAGGTCGAAACGGAACGGTTCGTTGAGGGCTTCGCGACCGGTGAAGCTGAGGACTTGCAGGTCGGCGTTGGCGCCTTCAAGCGTGAGGGTAATGTGGGTTGCGTTGGCGTCCAGCATGCCTTGAATTCCGTCCGTTGAATAAGCAGGTGACGGATGATGGAGGATTAAGCGGCCTCGTTCAAGGCACAAAAGCCGTAGGTCTGGCAGGTTTGCGGTATAGGGAAAACCCTTAGATCAGGTGTTTCACTCAATGAAACCGGGCGTTTGCTGCGAATCGGCGCCCACTGCCGGCAACTTTTCCCACGACCCAGGGTTGAAGAATCGCCAGTCAGATTCAGACTAAAGTCGCCTGTAGCCCGTCAAAGCCATCTGCCATCATTGCCGTTCACCCCTGCTTGTTCACTTTCTCCTGGTTCAATCTGACCCGGGACGGGAGCTATTTTTCTGGCTTGTTGCGCGCTTGCGCAAACGCTGCATTGTTGGAGTTTTTCATGCGTCCCCCATTTCCCCTCATCACCCCGCGCCAGTCGTTTGGCTTCGGAGCCGTTGTGCTGTGCGCAGGTTTTACCGCACAGGTTCAGGCCAGCGGATTTCTTGAAGACACCACGGCGAAAATCGAATCGCGCACGGTGTATTTCAACCGCGATTTCCGTGATGGGCACACCACGAACGATCAGGGCGCCTCCAAGCGTGAGGAGTCGGCTCAGGGCTTTATTCTCAATCTGCAATCGGGCTACACCGAAGGTACGGTGGGTTTTGGTCTCGATGCGCTGGGCACGCTCGGCTTTCAACTCGATTCCAGCCCGGACCGCAGCAACAGCGGCTTGCTGCCCTCCAGCGGCAACGACCCGCGCGGCTCGAAAGGCCAGTACGCGAAAATGGGTCTGACCGCCAAGGTCAAGATTTCGGACACCGTGCTGAAGTACGGCGCGCTGCTGCCGGATCTGCCACTGCTGAAATACAACGACGGCCGTTTGCTGCCGACGATGTTCAACGGCGCCATTCTCACCTCTAAAGAGGTGAAGGATCTGACCTTCATGGCCGCGCGCCTGGACAAGTACACCGCGCGCGATTCCACCGATTCGCAAGACATCCGCGTGCATTGCAAGAACAAGCGCTACGCCTGCAACACCACCGCTGACCATTTCGACATGTACGGCTTCGACTACAAGATCAACGATCGCCTGACCGCGCAGTATCACTACGCCGAACTGGAAGACATTTATCGTCAGCACTTTGTCGGGCTGTCGGGTAATCAGCCGTTGGCGGGCGGTGTACTCAAAGCGGATCTGCGTGTGCTGAAAAGTTCCGACAGCGGTGATGCCAAGGCTGGCTCCATCGATAACCGTGCGTTGAGTGGCATGCTTTCTTACGCGCACAGCGGTCACACGTTCAGCGCCGGTTGGCAGCGCATGAACGGCGACAACTCGATGCCGTACCTCGATGGCAGCAACCCGTATCTGGTCAACTATGTGCAGGTCAACGACTTCGCCGCCGCGCAGGAACGTTCCTGGCAACTGCGTTATGACTATGACTTCAAGGCCATTGGCATTAATGGTTTGAGCTTCCTGACGCGTTATGTGAACGGTGATCACATCAAAGTGTTGGGCAGTGATCAGGAAGGGAAAGAGTGGGAACGTGACAGCGAGTTGAAGTACGTGATTCAGACAGGCACGTTCAAGGATGTGAGTTTGCGTTTGCGCAATGCGACGTATCGCACCAACTACGAGAAGTTTGCCCGGGATGTGGATGAGACCCGGTTGATTGTGAGTTACAACTTCTCCGTCCTGTAACGGCCCCCACTGTAGGAGCTGCCGCAGGCTGCGATCTTTTGATGTTGATTGTTAAAAACAAGATCAAAAGATCGCAGCCTTCGGCAGCTCCTACAGGGATGTTCGGAATCGCTACAACCAATGCCAGAACCGGCTCCAGAACCCCCGATTCAAATCCTCCTTGCACCCGGTATATTGCCGCGCATACACATCCGAACGGTTCTGCACTTTGCGCGCCGTTGGCATCAGCCAGGCTTTGCTCGCGTAGGTCTTGTTGCGGAAGCCGCCCCAGCCTTCGTGGTAGTTGAGGTATTGGTTATAGGCGTCGTACTTGTAGACGCCGTTGATCGAATAGGTCTTGTCCATGTACCAGCCGACAAAGTCGATGGCGTCGTCGAAGTCTTCGCGGTCGGCTCCGCTGCGGCCGGTGCTTTTCTGGTAGTCGGCCCAGACTTCATCTTTGGCTTGCGCATAACCTGAAGCGGTCGAGACGCGGCCCCACGGGATCACCCACAGCAGGTATTTACGCGGGGTCTTGGCGTCGTAGCGGTAGCCGGATTCCTGATACATGATCGCGAAGGGCACTTGAATCGGCACGCCCCAGCGTTTTTGCGTGACTTGCGCCGCGTCGTACCAGTCGCTTTTCTCGCGGAAGATTTCGCAGATGTCTTCCGGCGAACGGGGCGGCGAGGTGCCGCACCCGCTCAGTAGCGTTGCCAGTGTCAGTAGTCCAAGCGTCTGCCTGTAATTCAAAAGCCGTTATCCCGTCGTGCGCAAAAAGGCCGACAGTCTACGCGCTCAGCTCAATTGGTGACGATAGGGCAGATCCGGGCCGGTCTTGCTGCAGGTCAGTGCGGCGGCTTGTACGGCGAACTGGAGCATGGCGTCGATCTGCTCGCGAGCAAGTTGCTGCACGCCTTCGACCGAATCCAGCCCTTGTTCAGTCAGCCAGGTGATCAACGCAGCCTGGAAGGTGTCGCCCGCGCCAACGGTGTCGGCGATCTTCACCGAGGCGGCCGGGACTGACCATGTGCCGTGTTGGCGGCTGAACACAGTGGCGCCGTCGCCGCCCCGGGTGAGGAAGACGATCTCGCAGCGCTGTTCGAGCCAGCCTTCGATCACGCGTTGCGGGTCCTGTTCGGGGTAGAGCAGGCTCAAGTCTTCATCGCTGACCTTGATCAGGTCGGCGAGTGGCACCAACGTGGCGATGCGTTCGCGCCACAGATCGATGTTCGGCTCGGGATTGAGGCGGACGTTCGGGTCGAGGGTGATCAGGCGTTTGCCACTTTCGCGCTGTACCAGTGCCAGCAAGGTATCGCCGATCGGCTGCACCACCAGCGAGAACGAGCCAATGTGCAAGCCGCGAACATCCGGACCCAGCGCCGGCAGATGCGCCAGACTCAACTGGCGGTCCGCGCAGCCTTCACCGCGAAAGCTGTAATGCGGCGAGCCATTGGCACCGACGGCGACCATGGCCAGCGTGGTCGGTGCGGCGAAGTCCACCAGGTAATCGGGGCGCACACCTTCATCCTGCAGCACCCGCTGCAAGCGCCGGCCGAGGTAGTCGGTGGACAGCCCGCCAAACAAGGCCGAGTCCACGCCCAAACGGCGTAAACCGACGGCGACGTTGAACGGCGAGCCGCCGGCAATCGCCTTGAAATTCACGTTCGAGGCCAGACCGCTGGCGTCGTCTTCACTGAAAAAATCAAACAGGGCTTCGCCACACACCAAATACATAATTGTTTGCTCTTTATAGGGTTGCGACATGCTGTTGATAGCGTTCATAGGCCTGCTGGAAAGCCGCGACGTTGGCGGCAATCGGCAGGGTTTCACTGCTGGAATCGAGTTTCACGCAGCGCTGGCACAAGTCCGCGAGGGTGTCTTCGTGACCGTTCGACCAGGATTTGCACCACGCTGCCTGTATCGCCGCGCCGAGGGCGGCGGCTTCGCTTTGTTCGGTGCAGATCACCGGGGTGTTCATGATGTCGGCGACGATCTGCCGCCACACCGCGCTTTTCGAACCGCCGCCGATCAGGCAAATGCTGCGGCTTTGTAAACCATTCTGGCGGAGCAAATCCAGTCCATAACGCAGCCCGAAAGTAGTGCCTTCGACGGCGGCGCGGCACAGATTGGCCTGAGTCAGGTTATCCAGCGTCAAGCCGTGCAGGCTGCCAGTGGCGTGGGGCAGGGCGGGCACCCGTTCGCCGTTGAGGAACGGCAGCATGCTCACACCGTCAGCACCGATGGGCGCCTGGGCGACGAGGTCATTGAACTGCTGCAGATCGAGGTCGAACAGCTCGCGAATCGCGCCGGTGGCGTTGGTCAGGTTCATCGTGCAGATCAGTGGCAACCAACCGCCGCTCGACGAACAGAACGTCGCGACCGAGGCGTCCGGGCTGACTTTCGGCACCTCGGAATAGGCGTACACGGTGCCGGAGGAGCCGAGGCTCATGGTGATCGCGCCGGGCTGAATATTGCCGGTGCCGATGGCGCCCATCATGTTGTCGCCGCCACCACTGGCGACCAGCGCGTTGGGGTTGATGCCGAGGTGTTCGGCAATCGCGGGAAGGAGGGTGCCGACAGATTGATGGGCATCGATCAGCTCAGGCAGTGCGGCCTGCAGGCGTCCGCTGGCGTCGATGTCGCGCAGCAGTTGCAAGTCCCATTGGCGGGTGCGCACGTTGAAGTAACCGGTGCCGGAGGCGTCGCCGTATTCGCTGCAGGCGCGGCCGGTGAGCCAGAAGTTCAGGTAGTCGTGGGGCAGCAGCACGCGCGCGATGCGCGAAAACACCACGGGATGCTGCTCTTTGGTCCAGAGCAGTTTCGACACCGTGTAGCCCGGCGCGATCACCACACCGAGGCGTTCCAGCGAACCTTTTTCACCGCCCAGATGAACCAGCAAGCGGTCGTTTTCGGCGCTGGTTTCGGTGTCGCACCAAAGCTTGGCCGGGCGCAGGACTTCACCTTGGTCATCGAGCAGGACCAGACCGTGTTGCTGGCCGGAGACGCCGATGCCGAGGATCGACTGGCCATCGACATTCGCCGCCAGCAATGCCTGGCGGGTGGCGAGGGCGAAGGCTTCGAGCCATTGCTGGGTGTCTTGTTCGCGACGGCCATTGGCGCCGCTGATCATCGTGTGCGCGGCGGCGCCCTGGCCGAGGACTTGACCGCTGACGGCGTCAAGGATGATGGCTTTGGTGCCTTGGGTGCCGCAGTCGATGCCGAGGAAGAGTTGTTGTGTTGTCATTTGTTAACCCGTTGGGTGAAGATCAAGAGCTTACCCCCTCACCCCAGCCCTCTCCCCCATGGGGGCGAGGGGGAAAGGGAGCCGATTGGGGGCTGTTCAAAACCTGAGATCGACTCCGGATCTCTCAATCAGGGGATGTTCAAAATTTGAGTTCGACTCCGGTTCTCTAACTGAGGTTTGTTCAAGTTCTGAGCTCGACATCGGACGTTCAGGTCGATGTATTCCGAAAGAACCACTCGGTCAGTTCCCTCTCCCTCCGGGAGAGGGCTAGGGTGAGGGGCTTTTCAGGCGAGTATCCGTTCCAGCGTCCGCGTCACACCGTCCTCACGCAAGCTGTTGCAGCACCACTCAAACGCCGCCACAAACTCCGCCGAACGCGGAATCACCGTGCCAAAAATCTCCTCGACCGCCAACAACCGCTGCGTGATCAACGCATCATCCGCCACCAACGCCTGACAAAACGTCGCCCGTGGATCCGGAATCGAATAGGTATCGCCGTTCTCATCCACACCCTTCAAATACAACGCCCAAGCCGCGACCACCAACGCCGCGCGCTTGGTCTCCTGCCCATCGGCAATCAAGCGGTTGATCGTCGGAATAGTGAACTTGGGAAACTTCGATGAACCATCCGAACACACCCGCTCCAACTGATCGGCAATCGCCTGATTGGAAAAACGCGCCACCAGTGTGTTTTTGTAATCGGTCAGATCAATACCCGGCACCGGCGCCAGTTGCGGGGTCACGTCCAGATCCATATAGGCGCGCATGTAGCGCACGAACAGCGGGTCATTCATGGTCTCGTGCACAAACCGGTAGCCCTTCAAAAAGCCCAGATAGGTCAGCGCCAGGTGGCTGCCGTTGAGCAGTTTGATCTTCATTTCTTCGTAGGGCGAAACATCGTCGGTGAACTGCACGCCAACCTTTTCCCAGGCCGGGCGACCGTTGACGAATTTGTCCTCCAGGACCCACTGCACGAACGGCTCGCAGACCACCGGCCAGGCATCGTCGACGCCATGTTTGTCGGCCAATTGCAGGCGATGCGCGGTGCTGGTCATGGGGGTGATGCGATCGACCATGGCGTTGGGAAAACTGACGTTGGCGTCGATCCAGCTGCACAGATTGCTGTTGCGCAGCGTGGCAAACGCCAGCAGCGCCTTGCGCGTCACTGCGCCGTTGTGCGGCAGGTTATCGCACGACATCACGGTAAACGCCGGGATGCCCGCTGCCCGGCGTTTTTCCAGGGCTGCACACAAAAAGCCGAACACGGTTTTCGGTGCATCGGGATGGGCCAGGTCGTGTTGAATCTGTGGCAGGTGCGCCATGAATTCGCCGTTGCTGTCGTCGATGCAATAACCACCCTCGGTGATCGTCAGCGAGACGATGCGAATCTGTGGGTCGGCGAGTTTATCGATCAACGCCTGCGCGCCGTCCTCGGCCAGCAGCATGTCGCGAATCGCGCCAATCACGCGCACTTCGGTGTCGTCGCTGTCGCCGAGTTCGAACAGGGTGAACAGGTAATCCTGCTCTCTGAGATCGTCACGGGCGCGGCGGTCTTCGCCGCGCAGGCCGACGCCGCAAATCGCCCAATCGAGGGCTTCGCCGGTGTTCATCAGGGCATCGGTGTAATACGCCTGATGCGCGCGATGAAAGCCGCCGACGCCGATGTGGGCGATGCCCTGGCGGGTGTCGTCGAGTTTGTAGGCCGGCAGTTTCACCTCGGGGGCGAGGCGGTTGAGGTTCTGTTTGTTCAGTTTCATTGGGCAAGTCTCGAAAAAATCAGGCCGCAGCACGCAGCGGACGGGTCAGCGCCACACCTTCGGCATCGAATAAATGGCAGTGGGCGGCATCCAGATAGAGGTTCAGTTGCTCGCCATAACGGCTCGCCAGATCACCGCGCACGCGCATGGTCAGCGCTTCGCCGGCGTTGGTCTTGACGTGACAGAAGGTGTCGCTGCCCAGTCGCTCGCTGACATCAGCAGTGACTTGCAGGGTGCAGTCGCCCGGTTGCGCCAGTTCCAGATGTTCCGGGCGGATACCCAGGGTCACGGCGCTGCCGACACTGAGGTGCCCGGCGTTGAAGGGCAGGGTAATGCGCGTGCCGGCGTCCAGTGCGACTTCGCAGGTTTGCCCATCGATGCGAGCGATCGTGCCCTTGAGGAAACCCATCTTCGGCGTACCGAGGAACCCGGCGACGAAAAGGTTCGCCGGGTTGTGATACAGGTCCAGCGGCGAGCCGACCTGTTCGATCTTGCCGCCATTGAGCACCACGACTTTATCGGCCATGGTCATCGCTTCGACCTGATCATGGGTCACGTAGATCATCGTCGCTTGCAGGTCCTTGTGCAGACGCAGCAGTTCCAGACGCATCTGCACCCGCAGCGCAGCGTCGAGGTTGGACAGCGGTTCGTCGAACAGGAAAATTTTCGGATTGCGCACAATGGCACGGCCAATCGCCACGCGTTGACGCTGACCGCCGGAGAGTTGTTTTGGCTTGCGCTCGAGCATCGGCCCGAGTTCGAGAATGCGCGCCGCTTCACCGACTTTCTTCTCGACTTCGGCTTTCGGTACGCCGGCCAGATCGAGGGCGAAGGACATGTTCTTTTTCACGGTCATGTGCGGGTACAGCGCGTAGGTCTGGAACACCATCGCCAGATCGCGCTTGGCCGGGCTGACTTCGGTGATGTCACGGCCATCGAGTTCGATGGTGCCGTCACTGACTTCCTCCAGACCCGCAATCAGCCGTAACAAGGTGGATTTGCCGCAGCCCGACGGGCCGACGAAGACCACGAATTCCTTGTCGTTCACCTCAAGGTCGATGCCCTTGATGATGGAAAAGCCTTCAAAGCCTTTTTGCAGATTCTTGATTTTCAGGTTGGCCATGATGATGGGCCTCCGCAATGTTGTTTTTTTAAGATCAAAAGATCGCAGCCTGCGGCAGCTCCTACAGGGGAACGGCGTGCTCTGTGCAGGAGCTGCCGAAGGCTGCGATCTTTTGCTTTTCAATGTTCATTTCACGGCGCCGAACGAGAGGCCGCGCACCAGTTGTTTCTGGCTGATCCAGCCGAAGATCAGAATCGGTGCACACGCCAGGGTCGAGACCGCCGACAACTTGGCCCAGAACAAGCCTTCCGGACTTGAATACGAGGCGATCAACGCGGTCAGTGGCGCCGCTTTCGACGAGGTCAGGTTCAGCGACCAGAACGCCTCGTTCCAGCACAGAATCAGCGACAGCAACACGGTCGAGGCGAGGCCACCCTTGGCGATCGGCAGCAGCACGCGAACCATTTCCTGCCACAGCGTGGCGCCGTCGAGGCGGGCGGCTTCGAGGATGTCTTTGGGGATGTCCTTGAAGTAGGTGTAAACCATCCAGACCACGATCGGCAGGTTGATCAGCGTGTAGATCACGATCAGCGCGATGCGCGTATCGAGCAGGCCGAAACTCTTCGCCAGCAAGTAGATCGGCATCAGCACGCCCACGGGCGGCAGCATCTTGGTCGAGAGCATCCACAGCAGCGTGCCTTTGGTACGCTGGGTTTCGTAGAACGCCATCGAGTACGCCGCTGGCACCGCGATCAGCAGACACAGGGCCGTGGCGCTGAAGGAAATCACCACCGAGTTCCAGGCGAAACTGAAGTAATCGCTGCGCTCATTGATGTGCAGGTAGTTCTCCAGCGTCGGCGTGAAGATGAACTGCGGCGGCGTGGCAAAGGCATCGATTTCGGTTTTGAAACTGGTCATCACCATCCAGAAGATCGGGAAGAAAATCACGATCGCGATGGCCCAGGCCAGCGTGCCGAGCAGCAGGCTTTGCAGCCGGCGGGATTGTTGAAGAGTCATGGCAGGCCTCAGGCTTTGTCAGTCAGGTTTTTGCCGATCATCCGCACCAGAATGATCGCGGCGATATTGGCGATGACCACGGCGATCAGGCCGCCCGCCGAGGCCATGCCGACGTCGAACTGCACCAGCGCCTGGTTGTAGATCAGGTAGGCGAGGTTGGTCGAGGCGTAGCCGGGGCCGCCGTTGGTGGTGGTGAAAATCTCGGCGAACACCGACAGCAGAAAGATCGTTTCGATCATCACCACCACGGCAATCGGCCGCGCCAGATGCGGCAGGGTCAGGTGCCAGAAGATCGCGACCGGCCCGGCACCGTCGAGGCGCGCGGCTTCTTTCTGTTCCTGATCGAGGGACTGCATCGCGGTCATCAGAATCAGGATCGCGAAGGGCAGCCATTGCCACGAGACAATGATGATGATCGACAGCAGCGGGTAGTGCGCCAGCCAGTCCACCGGTTGTGCGCCGAACAGTTTCCAGAGGTAGGCGAGGATCCCCGAGACCGGATGGAAAATCAGGTTCTTCCAGATCAACGCACCCACCGTGGGCATGATAAAGAACGGCGAGATCAGCATGACCCGCACGATGCCACGGCCGAGGAACTCACTGGCCTCAAGCAACGCACTGATCAGCACGCCAAACACCACGCTGATCAGCAGCACGCTGCCGACCAGCAGCAAGGTATTGGTGGCGCCGGGCAGGAAGCCTGAGTCCGTCAGAAAGTAAGTGAAGTTCTCCAGCCCGACGAATTCGTTTTCACCGGGGTTGAGCAAGTTGTAGCGGATCATCGAAAAATAAATGGTCATGCCCAGCGGCACGATCATCCACAGTAGCAACAGGGCCACCGAAGGGCTGACCAGAAACCAGCCGGGATTGCGCACGCGGATTTTGCGCGCAGGTGGCGACAGGTCGATGTGGGCTTTGGCAGTTGAAGTATTCATGGTGATCACAACCGAGTCATACAGACCTATGGAGATCCCATGTGGGAGCGAGCTTGCTCGCGAAAGCGCTGGTTCAGTGCCATGTGTATTGGCTGGCACGACGCCTTCGCGAGCAGGCTCGCTCCCACAGGAGGCAGGAGCGAGCTTTACGGGTTACTTGGGATAACCGGCGCGCTTCATCTCGCGTTCAGTGGTTTGCTGGGCGGCAGCCAACGCTTGATCCACCGTGGTCTGGCCGATCAGCGCCGCCGAGAACAATTTGCCGACCTGGGTGCCCACGCCCTGGAACTCAGGAATGGTCACCAGTTGAATGCCGATGTACGGCACCGGTTTCAGCGTCGGTTTGCTCGGGTCGGCGGCCTTCAACGATTCCAGCGTGACCTTGGCGAACGGCGCCGCGCTCATGTAGGCGTCGCTATAGGTCGAGGCGCGAGTGCCTGGCGGTACGTTGGCGATGCCGTCAGTTTTAGCCACCAGCTCGCCGTACTCTTTGGAGGTCGCCCAGGCGCTGAATTGCTTGGCGGCGTCTTTGGCTTTGGAGCTGGTCGGAATCGCCAGCGCCCACGAATACAGCCACGCCGAACCTTTGTCGGTGACCTGATGCGGCGCGAAGGTGAAGCCGACGTGATCGGCGACCTTGCTCTGAGTCTTGTCGGTGACGAAGGAGCCGGCAACGCTGGCGTCGACCCAGATTGCGCATTTGCCGCTGTTGAACAGCGCCAGGTTTTCGTTGAATCCGTTGCTCGACGCGCCCGGTGGACCGGATTTTTTCATGGTGTCGACGTAGAAATTCAGCGCGTTTTTCCACTCGGGGCCGCTGAATTCCGGTTTCCATTGCTCATCGAACCAGCGCGCGCCGTAGGCGTTGGCGACAGTGGTGATCAGCGCCATGTTCTCACCCCAGCCGGCCTTGCCGCGCAGGCAGATGCCGTATTGTTCTTTGTCCTTGTTGGTGAGTTTTTCGGCGAAGCCGGCGATCTGTTCCCAGGTCGGGCGCTCGGGCATGCTCAGCCCGGCCTCCTTGAACAAATCAGTGCGGTAATAGGTGATCGAGCTTTCGGCGTAGAACGGCAGTGCGTACAGCGAACCCTTGACCGACAGGCCTTCACGCACTGACGGGAACACGTCGTCGAGGGCGTAACTGGCGGGCAGATCCTTCATCGGTTCCAGCCAACCCTTGGCGCCCCACAGTGCGGCTTCGTACATGCCGATGGTCAACACATCGAACTGACCGCCCTGAGTAGCGATGTCAGTGGTCAGGCGTTGACGCAGAACGTTTTCTTCCAGCACCACCCAATTGAGCTTGATGTCCGGATGCTCGGTCTCGAAGGTTTTCGAGAGTTTTTGCATGCGGATCATGTCGCTGTTGTTGACGGTGGCGATGGTCAGGGTCTGGGCGCCAAGGCTGACGCTGCTGAGGGTCATGCAGGTGAGGGCAAGCAGAGCTTTTGCAGTGGGTTGCATCGTGCACTCCTTTTCTGCACCCGGCGGGGGCAGAAGGACAGTTATTGTTTTTGTGTCTTCCTGTGCAGGAAGAATGTGCACTGATTACAGCCTTCAATCGCCGCACTGACAAATCATCCATCGCACTTCGATTGATACTTTTTTGCACTGGGGTTTTCCCGGACAAACGCAGGGAAGGGCTTTGCGGCGGGGAGGCGCTATCGAATGTGTACAGGTTTCAGGTGCAAATCAAAAGATCGCAGCCTTCGGCAGCTCCTACACCGAACTTGGTAGGAGCTGCCGAAGGCTGCGATCTTTTGATCTTGTTTTAAACGCGATTCTGTTCGGTCAGGCGCTGCACGGCGAGCCGTCGATAATGCGACGGCGTCATCCCCTTGAGCTGCTGAAAGCGCCGATTGAAGTTGGAAATGTTGTTGAAGCCCGACTCAAAGCACACGTCCGTCACCGGCTTGTCGCCATCGGCCAGCAGCTCGCAGGATTTGCTGATGCGCAAGCGATTGACGAATTCGATGAAGTTGCGCCCGGTCGCCTGTTTGAACACGCGGCTGAAGTAGGTCGGTGTCATGCCCAGATGCTCGGCGACTTCTTCCAGCGAAATGTCCCGGGCGTAGTGGCTGAAGATGTAATCGACGGCGCGGTTGGTGCGATCGATATTGTGTTCGTCCGCCAGTTGCGGCGTGGTCGCGCCGGACAACAACTGGAAATCATCGCTGGCCGCGAGCAACTCCATCAGGATGAAAAAGTGCCCCAGTCGGGTGATGCCCCGGGTATCGGCGATACGCTGCATCAGCGTCATGGCTTGGCGGATGGTGCGCTTGCAGCGAAACTCGATGCCGTACTGCGCACGTTCCAGCAACGGTGCCAGGCTTTTCAGCTCGGCGAACACCTGATGGCCACTGTCGAATAACTCGTCGGTGAAGTTGACCAGCATGTCGCGCTTTTCCACCACTTCGTCTTCGGCGACCTGACTGATCCAGTTGTGCGGCAGGTTGGGGCCGGTGAGGAACAGAGTTTCCGGGTAGAAGTTGCCGATGTAGTCGCCGATGAACACCTTGCCGGAACTGGCGACGATCAGGTGCAGCTCGTATTCCTTGTGAAAATGCCAGCGCACCAGCGGGCAGGGGAAGCCGTGCTGGCGGTAGATGATGGACAACCCGTTATGGTCATCCATCAACTCGTAGGAGGGGTCGGTCACGCGGGTGGTTCGGGTCATGGCCTGCCACTTTTTTGTTATCGCCTGGCGATCATGCCTCGTTCCGCGTGCGATGCGCCAGTTTGCTGTGACGACTGCCCTGAAGAGTGCTCAAACCTTGCGCAAACTCGCGGTCACTGTGATTTTTTCATTGGCCTTCTGGACGTTGGCCAGCCGACAAAAAGGTACGATATTCGAGTTTTTAATGAAGTCGAAGTTGATGATGTTACATTTCTTCGCCCACTCCGTTTTGGCAGGATCAAACCAGATATCCAGTTCATTGAGGATTCGCTGGGGGCCGCCGACGGTATAGCTTGTCGCCGACAGCGACCAGGGTCGCCACTGGCTCGGTGGGTTGCTCAGCGTTTTCTCGATGTAACGGTACAGATCGGAGGCATTGACCAGCGCTTCGCCAATCCATTTGTGTGGAATCTGCTCATGAAACAAGCTGTCCCGGGGGTTCGGCAGGGGAGCTGCGACCACAATGCGCTGGCGCGAACTGATGTTCTTTAGTTGGCCAAGCGTCAGATGAATATTGCTTTGTGGAATCATCCGTTCACCCAGATGTTCCAGTATCAATTGTTTGAATTCCTCATGGTTGAAATCACTGTCGCCCTTTTTCAATTCATGAAAATCGAGAATGATGAATTCATCGGGGTTGCCTTGCAGAAACGCCACAACGTCACGCACAAGGTCGAGAAGATTTCGACTGGAGCGATAGCCGTCGTGTTGAAAGCGAAACTTTGCAAATCCCAGGCCTTTGCTATCGTACATCAAACGAACGTCCAGTACCCTGGCGCCACGATTCAATTGGGAATAGAAAGGCACATCCTGGCATGCCAGCCAGTTTGGCCCCGGAATCAAAGAGAATGAAGCCTCCCAGTCACAGCCCGCATTATGCGTTCCCGGCAATGTCATCTCAAGTAACGACAAGTCATCAAGTTGTGGTGTATCGCCCATCCACTGGTGAGGGCCAAAGTTTTGAAGAAAAAGATCGTTCATGTAAAGCATCCTGCAAGATTGATATAAGTGCAGTCTAAAGTTGCGCCTGCAGGATGCTTATAATGGTTGAAAGGCTAGTGCGCCATGGTGGTTTTAATGCAAGTTGTTAGAGCGTCACGGACTTGTCTCGAGATTCGTCTGGGCTTTTTCTTTTTTCTCAATGGCTTTTTCAAGGTTTGCAGTTTTGCAGTGGGATACGATTTTATGAAGTTCAATAAAATCGAAGTTGATGATGTTGCATTTTTTTGCCCAGTCCGATCTGGCGGGATCAAACCATTTGTCCAGTGCAGCGGGTATTCGTTGTGGCCCGCCAAGCGGCGTGTAGCACGTCGCGGACAGCGACCAGAGCCAACGCCGGTCAGGCGGACTGCTCAATACATCTGCGATGTGGCGATTCAACTGGGAAGTGTCGACAAATGTCTGGCCAATCCACTTGTGAATGACCGGGTCGGAAATCCGGCTATCTTCTGTGCCCCATGGCATGGGAGCAGCCAGCAGAATTCTTTGTAACGGATGGGTTCTCTTTAATTGACCCAGGGGCAGGGACAGGTTTTCCGCTGGAATTAAGCGGTCGCCAAGATGTTGCAACATTAATTGTTTGAATTCCGCGTGATTGAACGTGCTTGTTCCTTTCTGCAGTTCATGGAAGTCCATGACAATAAATTCATCCGGGTATTTCGAGAGAAATTTTTTAACGTCGCGAACAAGATCTTCAAGCGTACGGGAAGACCGATAGCCGCCATGCTGGAAACGAAATCTGTTAAAACCTTTCGCCTCGCCGTCGTAAAGCAATCGTAGGTCAAGTGCTCTTGCGCCACGAATAAGTTGCATCTCAAAGGAGACATCCTGGCAGACCACCCAGTTATGGGTTGGAAGCCGCCACTCAAACAGAGATAAAAAGCCCGTGGGTTCAGGAAGTGGGAGATCGAATGCGTCATTGTCACAGCCTGCGTTATGAGTACCCGGCAAGGTCAACTCACAGAGTGACAGGTTGTCAATTTCCGGTGTTTGGGTCATCCAGTCATGATGGACGAGTTTTTCAAGAAAACGAGGGGGCATTTTACGCATCCTTGCGTGTGATGATAGGCAGTGCTATCGGAAGTGTGCTGCGCAGGTTTTTTATCATGTCGTGGGAGGGTTGGGGTACACACTTCAATGCAAGTTATGTAGTGGTGCGCGCGTGCCTGTTCAGGCTGAGGGCGCATTGCGGTTTTTGGCTTCAATCCATTGAGCCATGTATTGGGTACTTTTGTGCGCGTGATGACGCAACATGCTGCCGATAAAATTTTGCGTTCTAAGTGCCTGTAAGTGTTGTTGGCAATAACGCAGTTTTTCAATAAGCAACGGCGCGTGTACAGCCCGTTGGTAACGCTCGCCGAGTAAGGTGTATCCGGCCTTCCGGGAGGCGAGCCAATTCGCCTCATCCTTATAAATCCGTACGGCACTGTTGGCGATATCGGTCGCGCTGCGCATAACCGCACCTGGCCAGGCTTGATCGCCGTGCATGCCTTCAGCGCCTGTCGGTGTAGTGACGCTGGGTGTGCCGCACAGCATGGCGTCGACCAGTTTGCCCTTGATGCCGGCACCAAAGCGCAATGGCGCCAGACACACGCGCGCAGCCGACATGACCTGCAGCGCATCCTCCGCCCAGTTCATCACATGAAAACCTTGCGCAGCATTGTGCAGGGCCGTGGCTTTGGGCGGCGTGTAGGCGCCATAGATGTGCAGTTGCGCTTGCGGCAGTTGCTGGCGGATCAACGGCCAGATTGTCGATTTCATCCAAAGCACCGCGTCCCAGTTGGGCGCATGCCGGAAGTTGCCGATACTGAGAAAATGCACCCGTTCGGCGAATCCCCGAGGAGGGGCGCTCGGCAGGTCAATCATCAGCGGGCACCAATGCAGCAACTGGCGCGGCACGCCGAATTGTTCGATCAGCAGTTGAATTTCAACCTCGCTGATCATCAGGTTCAGGTCGCAACGAAACAGCGCCGCAATCTCCCGTTTGGCCAGATCGGTGCCGGCCATCAATTCAAATTCTTCGCGCAATGCCGGAGCAAACAGATCGCTGAAATCGTCCTGATCGCTGTTGACGTTCAGGCGCTCCTTGAGGCGCTGATGGCGAGCATGGCGCAGGCTTTGCAAGTCGGAGGTTTCCAGCACGCGAAGGGCGTCGGGGCAGTGTTTTTCCACGCGCCAGCCGAACTGCTCTTCCATCATGAACTGGTCGAACAGCACGATATCCGGCGCCAGTTCCGTGAGGAAGGTATCGAAACTACTGTTGTTCAGCTCGATGGGCACTTCGCGAATGCCCAGTGCGGTCAGATCCGCCTTGTGCTCGCCTGGGCCGGCGGGGCTGCTGAAGGTGATGTCCCAGCCTTGCTCGAGGAACGCTTCCAGGATCTGCATGACATGCCCGCTGGCCGCGGAGGAGCGAGGCTCGGGCCAGACGTAACCGATGACCAGGACTTTGGTGGCGGGAGGCAGAGTCATGAGGGTAATCCTTGGCAGCAGGCGCGTCGGCAAAAAAAGGCGCAATTAAACCACATCAGTGGTTGCATGCGCCCAGTCCGCACGATCGTCAAACTTGAATTCTCAGAGCATTGAAGATGCCTGATCTTTAGTTGGATGCCTTACCAACATTGATGGCCAAAGAACCGATGAATTGATCCATAGGGATGTTGCGTAGTGCATTCTCGATAGTGGCCATGTTTACGCCAAATCCAAAAGGGTCCGACTTGATTTGACTGATCAGGGCAACGGCCAGCTCATAGGAATCCGCATTGTATAAGGCCGGGTGGTCCTGAATCAGTTTTGGCAGACTGTCACGGATCGACTTGAATCTATCCAGGTGAGTAAATTTTTTCAGCTTCTTTGTTATATAAGGATTCACAAAAGCAGGGTCTGCCATCGCTGGATTGCGCGCGAGATCGATTAATGATGCCGCGTCAGATTCGACGTCATTGAGCCGTCTCCCGTAATACAGATCCAGAGTGCCCGGCGCTCCGTGGGAGATCTCATGGATCAGAACGTCGGCAATTCTGGACTCATCGTATTTAGACGTGCGGTACAAGTCATCCAGGTTCTCTGGAAAAATCTTGATGAATCTCTTGATCGACTCGCGCAGCACGGTCTTGTTGTTTACTGCTGTTTTCCAAAGTTTGTAGGTGTACACGTCCAACGCTGCCAATGCATCGACATCTGCCTTTCTAAAAGAGCAGTTGGCAAGGCTGACGGAATTGAGATCCTTGCGCATTTCCCGCAGCCTGCCCACCACGTGTTGCAAGGCTTCATCGGAGTCGGTGCCAAAGACAGACTTGAGTACTTGCCGAAACTCGGGCGCCCATTCTGTATCGGACGATAAACGGATGGCGTTGTCGAGTTTGGTTTTTGCGACGGGTAGAGCTTTCTGAACGTAGCGATGGGTGAAGCTTTGCGGTTTCAGGCGCCTGAATAGTTTCGATAAGGAAAAATCGCCAAACAATCTGAAATTGTTAAGTTTTCGGCCCCAGGGGCCTCCCACTTTGTAGTGATGGGCGTACCAGACACCGTTGCGTTCAAAAGCTGCAATGTCCAATGCCGGTCCAGATGCATTGACCGCTTGCCAGGTACCCTGTTGCATATCTGTGAGACGGCCAGCGTCAAGCAGGGTGTAGGCGTTAGTCCCTCTGGTCATCCTTCTCAACTGAGCAGTGGCGGTTCTGACTGCGCTCACGCCATGTTCACCCACAAACACGATGCCACGCCGGGCGAGGCGAAAGCCGTTGCGTGCCAGCGTCGGTAGCCCGTCCAGAGGGTTGGCCAGCGATAGCGCGGCGCGGGCGACGGCCTGGGCGACCTTCAATACTTTGAGGGTGGTCGAACCGGTCTTGGCGATGATGCTGGCAACCGAGGCGCCAAGACCGATCAGCAGCCCGATAATCGATAGCCCGTCCAGCACGCAACCGCCGATGCCTTGGGAGACGCGATCGTTTTGCCCGGATCGAATGTCTTCAATGCATTGCTTGAAGGGGACGATGACGTTGATGGCCGCGGATTCAAATAGCTCCTTCGTGGTGCGCCATTCTTCCAGCCTCGTCGGAATATCCAGCGATGCGTACAGCTCCTTGCGACTGGCAACCGCATGGTTGACCAACAGAAAGTCGACGAGTTTTGCAAGCTCCGGGGAGAAAAACAGCGAAATCGGTCGAACCTCATCGGCATACAAGGACAGGTGCCATAATTTCTCCACCACTACACTGGAGGTGATGCCGCTGCGCGGTTCACTGCCTTCTTTGTAAGCCGCATAGTCTATCGGCCAGTGTTTTTCTTTGTTTTTCGGTTGGAAGTCGTATTTGCTGCCAACAAAGGAAAGAGTGGGACGAGCATGAAGAATGCCTGTGCGTTTCAGCATGCTCGCCAATTCCGGGCGCGCAATGCATAGCCCGCGCAAGCTGAACAATTCATAGGCGCGAACGTCGTTGCCATTCGTGCAACACAGAATAATCCCATAACGACCTATGGCTTCATCCCGGTCGAGCTGGGTTTCTTCTTTGGGATTGAGCCAGTTGACTTCTTTACGAACCGTGTAAAGCGTCATGTTGCCATTGGTCAGGGCGTAACGATCCGCTTCGGGCATGTTGGAAATCGCCATTTTTATAATTGACGACAAACTTTCCTGCATGCCTTTGTAATACTCAGCAAAGGCCTGATCAAACAGAACGGCGGCCGACGGCAATTCCGAGAGTCGCGCAAACGCGTTCTCGGGTGGATTGAAATCGCTTTTTGTCTTGAACTTGTCTGTCAGTTCGCCGTTTTCGATCAAGTCCCCGGAAAGGTATAAATCCAGAACCGAGAGGCGCATTCGTAGCAGGCTGTTTAATGCATAGTCATTGTTGTCGGTGCTGGACATAAGGAAATCATAAAATTCACTCAGAATACCCAACGGATGCGCGACTTTGAGCGCTTCCAGCCAGCTGCGCTCTTTGAAACTGTCCCGGTACAGGATCTGAAAACTTTTTTGCTCGATATAGCGACCGTCGGGCAGCACTTTCCTTAATGCCTGCAGGGCGATTTTTTCTCGGTCAGGCGGGGGCGTTGACAATCCGGATTCGGATTGATGGAGAGCCACCATGTACTCGTTGAAATAAGTGGCCGCTTTGAGCACGATAGCTTTGCTGTAGGTGCGGTCAGCCCGGTAAGCAATGATGTGATTGAGCACGGCCCAATTGATGACCGGAATGATTCCTGTCGCTTCATGCAACTCGCTTTGCTCGGGCGAGACCGGTGCCAGTTCGGAAAACGCCCTGATCTGGGCGAATGTCATCGAACGTGATACGCCCGGCGACGTGTGTTCGATCATCGCCACCGCCTGGGCGATCGCCACCCAGCCCGGTTTTCCCAGTGTCAGGTCAGCCGGGATGTCAGGTACCAGCAGCTCAGGCGCAGCCCCGGCCAGCAGCATGTGGGCTAACAGGGGCGCGTTGTTCGGCTCGCTCAGGCCCTTGGTTATCAGATGCTGCTCGAAATCTTCGCGCACTTGCGCGGCGTTGCGTGTCGCGTTGCCGGGTTGGTAGACCTCATAGCCGGCGAGGGGGGGCTGATGGGGTTGCGCCAGCCTGTCGATGATCAGCGCAGCGACCAGAAACTCTCTTAGTTGTCGCTCGGACACTTTCGCAGCGTCGCTCAGATGCCAGCCCAGACGCTCATGGAGTGTTTTACCCAGGGTGTTGGCAACTTCCTTTTTCAAAAGGCTTTCTATGAGCTGATCCGCACTGGCCCGTTTGTCGGCGTCCGAAATTAATGTGAAATTGTCGTAAGAGAGCTTTTGCAGGAGGCTGATCTTGCCCTCGGTTATTTCCTCGATGGCTTGCCTGATGATTTCTCGATCAGGGGCCGACAGATGAAATGGCGAGTCAATGCCTGCCGACAACAACTCTTGAAAGTCGCCCAGTGCCGGTGCATCCGGCAACTCAAACTCAAGATAGGCAATAAGGTTCCTGGCCTCGCCAATGGTACAAGGCGGGGAGAGGCCCTCAAACGCCAGCCATTGCTCGACGCTGACGGTTTCTCCGGTATAGACATAACCACCGGTCTGGCTGGCAAATTCCGTGAGCATGGCCATCTCCTCGGCAAGTACTCCGCTGTCATCGGAGTCGATGGGGATGGGGAAGCGGTAACTATCAAAGAGAGTGAACAGATTGCCCTTGTCATCAACACCCACTGGAATGCCGGTCGAGTAAGAGTAACGTTTACGCAATAAGGCAAACGCTTCAGTTTCGGTCATTTTCTGCAATGCTTCACGTGCAGGGTCATAGGCATCATCAAAGCTGCTGTTGATAACTCGGGGAATGAACAGGCTTTGCAGATCGAAAGTTGCAGTCGGTGGAAATGTTGCAGTGAGAACGAATCCGTCGCCCGCTGCCGTGGCAATGCCGCTGTCAATGGCGTCCCTGATGGACTGGATAATAGCCTGCCGCTCCTGTTTGTCAGGAGTCGAACGGTCGATAAAGGAAGCGCTTTCGGGAGAGGCGGGTGTCATGGGTTATATCCTGAGTTATAAGTTGGCTCCTTAGTCGAAGTGTGGGAATACAAGTTTCCACGCGTAAACTAATGAGTTGGCTCAGGATAATTGGCGATATGTGCGTTTTAGTAGTTTTGGTTCATTGCGAATTGTTGGGTGATATAACCAGGTGCGTCAAACACAGTTAAGAGCCCGGCGGATATTCTCACGACGCAGGCTCTCAGGAGGTACTCAAGTTATTGTGTGTTACGGCAACAAAATCGATTTCACCTTGTCGCGTAATTGATCTATCGAAAAAGGTTTGCCAATGCAATGCATGTCCGCCGGTACCTCGATACTCTCGGCGTAGCCGCTGGCAAACAGGATTGGCAGGGCGGGACGCAGCTTGCGCGCTTCGGTGGCCAGTTCACGACCATCCATACCTGGCAATCCCATATCGGTCATCATCAGATCAATGCGCTTGGTCTTATCCTTGAGTTCCTTCAGCGCGCTTTCGCCGTGATCAGCCTCCAGCACCGTGTATTCCAGTTCCTCCAGCACGTCGACAATCAACATGCGCACGATGTCATCATCTTCTACGACAAGGATGGTGGAGGATGGGGTGGACATAATGGGGACTCTCAAAAAATGGAAAATGTTGGTGTCGGCCGATCAGTATTGCCGGACTTATGCATGAGTAAGTGGCGCATGGCTACAAGTTCCCGGCTCGCTGCAAAAAAGAATCGGCGCGATCAGGCTTGCAAGGATAACTGTTGGCTTCACCCGAGGTGCAGGTAAAAGCAGGAAATTGCAGCCAAAGCTGCGAGAAAAATGGATCCACGACGCCGTTTTGGGGCAAACTCCCTGTTTTTCAACAGTTCGACAAGGCTGCCCCATGTCCTCTCCGTCTTCGGTTGATGAGCAACGGTTTCGCAAACTTCTGAGTCGCAACATCAGCCTGCCGCTGGGTGTTGGTGTGCTCAGTGCCGTGTTCTTCGTGTCGCTGATCACCTATCTGCTGTCGGTCATCCAGTGGGTTGAACACACCGACCGGGTGATCAATAACGCCAACGAAGCGGTGAAGCTCACCGTGGACCTGGAAACCGGCATGCGCGGGTTTCTGCTCAGTGGCGATGAACATTTCCTCGATCCGTACGAAACGGCCAAGCCACGCATCGCCGTGGCACTCAACACCTTGCTCGAACTGACCGCCGACAACCCGGTGCAGACTGATCGTTTGCGTCGTCTGCAGGCATTGCAGACCGAATGGGCGACCTATGCGCAGTCGATGATCGATCTGCAACGCTCCAGCGGCGACTATAAAGGGGCGGTCAAGGCCGGCCGGGGCAAGCGCCTGACGGACGAAATTCGCAAACAGTTCGAAGACGTGATCGACATGGAGCAGCAGTTGCGCACCACGCGCAACGAAGAAGTGCGCCGCACCACGATCTGGAGCATCACCCTTTATCTGTTGTTTGTCGCCGCGATCAGCGCATTGCTGGCGTACATTGGCCGTCGTGACCTGGTCAATCTGTCCGACAGCTATGGCGCTACGTTAGCGGCGCAAGAAGCCAGCGCCAGGCGTCTGGAGCAGCAAGCCTGGCTGCGCAACGGGCAAACCGAACTGGCAGAGCAGGTGCTCGGGCAACTGACGCTCAACCTGTTGGGGCGCAATATTCTGCAGTTCTGCGCGCAATACCTCGGCACGGCGGTGGCGGCGTTGTATGTGCGCGAAGAGCACGGCGGCCTCAAGCGTGTGGCCACGTATGGTTTCTCCCGCGAGCAGGAAGAGCAGGAACAGTCGATATACAGCGGTGAGGGCATCGTCGGTCAGGTCGCTGAACAGGCGCGGTTGATTCGTCTCGATTCGGTGCCGTCGGATTACTTCAAGGTCAGCTCCGGTCTCGGCGAAGGCCTGCCGCACAGCGTGCTGGTGGTGCCGACCAGCGATGATGACCGGGTCAACGGCGTGATCGAACTGGGTTTCCTGCGCCCGCTCAATGATCGCGATATCGAATTGCTGGAGCTGATTGCCAGCAATATCGGCACCTCCATCGAAGCCGCGCGCTACCGCCAGCGCCTCCAGGAAGTGCTGGCCGAAACCCAGCAGCTCAACGAAGAGCTGCAGGTGCAGCAGGAAGAGTTGAAAACCGCCAACGAAGAGCTGGAAGAGCAGTCGCGGATTCTCAAGGAATCCCAGGCGCATCTGGAAACCCAGCAGGTCGAACTGGAGCAGACCAACGAGCAACTCGCCGAGCAGGCGCAGACTCTGGCCGAGCAACGCGACGCCATGGACCTGAAGAACACCGAACTGAACCAGGCTCAGGTACAACTCGAAGAACGCGCCGAAGAGCTGCAGCGTTCGAGCAAGTACAAGTCCGAATTCCTTGCCAACATGTCCCACGAACTGCGGACACCGCTGAACAGTTCGCTGATTCTGGCCAAGTTGCTGGCAGAGAACCCGCAGGACAACCTCAGCGCCGAACAGGTCAAGTTTGCCGAGTCGATCTATTCCGCTGGCAATGATCTGCTCAACCTGATCAACGACATTCTGGATATCTCCAAGGTCGAGGCGGGCAAGCTTGAAGTCATCCCTGAGAACACCAGTGTCGCGCGTCTGGCCGAAGGCCTGCGCAATGTGTTCGAGCCGTTGGCGGCAGACAAACAGCTGACCTTCAGTGTCGATTTGCAACCCGGCACGCCGGCCATGCTGTTCACCGACCGTCAGCGTCTGGAGCAGGTGATCAAGAACCTGCTGTCCAACGCCGTGAAGTTCACCGAGAAGGGCACCGTCAGTCTGACGATCGCTGGCCAGCCGGATGATCGGATTGCGTTTATCGTGCGCGATTCGGGTATCGGCATTGCCGCCGATCAGCAGGAAAGCATTTTCGAAGCGTTCCGCCAGGCCGACGGCACCACCAACCGCAAATACGGCGGCACCGGTCTGGGCCTGTCGATTTCGCGAGATCTGGCGACCTTGCTCGGCGGTTCGATCAGCGTCAGCAGCACGCCGGGGCAGGGCAGTGTGTTCACGCTGGTGCTACCGCAGCAGTACGACGAATCCAGTGAAGTCTCGTCCGCGCCGTTGACCTTCACCCCACCGACTCAGTCCGTAACACCGAGTATCGTGCCCGCCGTTGCGGTTTCGCCGTTGGCGCCGGTGCACATTCCGCGCTTCGCCGATGACCGCGACAAGGCACCGTTCGCCACGCGCTGCATTCTGGTGGTGGAAGACGAGCCGAACTTTGCGCACATCCTCTACGACCTGGCGCATGAGCTTGGCTATCAGTGCCTGGTGGCCCATGGCGCAGACGAGGGGTATGACTTGGCGAAAGAGTTTGTGCCGGATGCCATCCTGTTGGATATGCGCCTGCCGGATCACTCTGGCCTGACCGTGCTGCAACGTCTGAAAGAACACGCCGAAACCCGCCACATCCCGGTGCATGTGATCTCCGTGGAAGACCGTGTCGAAGCGGCCATGCACATGGGCGCGATCGGTTATGCGGTCAAACCGACCACCCGCGAAGAACTCAAGGATGTGTTCGCCCGTCTCGAAGCCAAGCTGACGCAAAAGGTCAAACGCGTGCTGTTGGTTGAAGATGATGATCTACAGCGCGAAAGCATTGCCCGGCTGATCGGCGACGAAGACATCGAAATTACCGCCGTCGGCCTTGCGCAGGACGCTCTGGAGCTGTTGCGCACAACGATTTATGACTGCATGGTCATCGACCTGAAATTGCCGGACATGCTCGGCAATGATCTGCTCAAGCGCATGTCCACCGAGGATATTTGCTCGTTCCCGCCGGTCATTGTCTACACCGGGCGCAACCTGACCCGCGATGAAGAAGCCGAACTGCGCAAGTATTCGCGCTCGATCATCATCAAGGGCGCACGCTCGCCTGAGCGCTTGCTGGATGAGGTCACACTCTTTCTGCACAAAGTCGAATCGCAGTTGTCCCATGAACGGCAGAAGATGCTCAAGACCGCGCGCAGCCGCGACAAGGTCTTCGAGGGTCGCAAGGTGCTGCTGGTGGACGACGATGTGCGCAACATTTTCGCCCTCACCAGCGCCCTGGAGACCAAAGGTGCAGTCGTGGTGATCGGCCGTAACGGTCGTGAGGCGATTGAAAGACTCAATGAAGTCGAGGACATCGATCTGGTGTTGATGGACGTGATGATGCCGGAAATGGACGGTTTCGAAGCCACCATTGAAATCCGCAAGGATCCGCGCTGGCGCAAGCTGCCGATCATCGCGGTGACGGCCAAGGCCATGAAGGACGATCAGGAGCGCTGCCTGCAGGCGGGCGCCAATGATTACCTGGCCAAGCCCATCGACCTGGATCGCCTGTTCTCGCTGATTCGCGTGTGGTTACCGAAGATGGAACGCATTTAGTGGAACGTAGTACGCCAGCCGAACGAAACAGTGAAATCGAACTGCGCTTGTTGATTGAGGCGATTTACCTCAAGTACAGCTACGATTTTCGCGATTACTCCGGCGCTTCAATCAAGCGCCGGGTGCAGCACGCGCTGAGCCAGTTCGAATGCGCGACCATTTCGGCGTTGCAGGAAAAAGTCCTGCACGATCCGACGGCGTTCATGCAGTTGCTGCAGCTGCTGACGATTCCGGTCAGCGAGATGTTCCGCGATCCGTCGCACTTCCTCGCCATTCGCAAAGAAGTGGTGCCGTTGCTGCGCACCTATCCGTCGATCAAGATCTGGATCGCCGGGTGCAGCACGGGCGAGGAGGTCTATTCGATGGCGATTCTGCTGCGCGAAGAGGGCTTGCTTGATCGCACGATCATTTATGCCACTGACATCAACCCGCGCTCGCTGGACAAGGCCAAGCAGGGGATTTTCTCCATGGAAAATGTTCGCGCGTACACGGCCAACTATCAGCAGGCCGGTGGTCAGCGATCGTTTGCCGAGTACTACACGGCAGCGTACGGTTACGCGATTTTCGACAAGAGCCTGTGCGAAAACGTGACCTTCGCCGACCACAGTCTGGCGACCGACAGTGTGTTCTCCGAAACCCAATTGATCTCCTGCCGCAACGTGTTGATCTATTTCAACAAGAAGCTGCAGGATCGGGCGTTTGGCTTGTTCCATGAATCGCTTTGCCATCGCGGCTTTCTGGTGCTCGGCAGTAAAGAGACGCTGGATTTTTCCAGTTATGCCAACCAGTTCGAACCGCTGGTGAAACAAGAACGGATCTACCGCAAAACATGAACGAGGCCGTGGATTTACCTCGTGTCGAGGCGATTGTGGTCGGTGCTTCCGCCGGTGGCGTTGAGGCGCTGCTGAGCCTGCTCGTGCCGCTGCGCCGGGGCTATGCGTTGCCGATCATTGTTGTCCTGCATCTGCCCGAAGAGCGCCGCAGTCAATTGGCCGAGGTTTTCGCCCGACGTGTGGATATGCCGGTGCACGAGGCGGCCGACAAGCAGGAAATTGTCCCCGGCAACGTGTATTTCGCCACACCGGGTTATCACCTGTCGGTGGAGCAGGACCGCAGCCTGTCGCTGAGTCTGGAGGAGCGCGTGCATTATTCCCGTCCCTCGATCGATTACCTGTTTGAATCGGCCGCCGACGCTTACGGTTCATCACTGGCCGCTGTACTGCTGACCGGCGCCAATCACGATGGTGCGCGCGGCCTGGCGCAGGTCAAACGTCGCGGGGGTTTCACCATCGTTCAGGACCCCGAAGAGGCGCAAGTCGCCACCATGCCTCTGGCTGCGTTGAAGCTTCAGCAGCCGGATCATGTCCTACCCATTCACGGCATCGGCCGTCTGCTTGTCGAGCTGGAACGAATCGCATGCTGAGTAATATCCAAGCCAAACTGCTGATCGTCGACGATCTGCCGGAGAACCTGCTGGCGCTCGAAGCGCTGATCAAGCGTGAAGACCGTACTGTCTACAAAGCGTTGTCGGCGGACGAGGCGCTGTCGTTGCTGCTGCAACACGAGTTCGCCATGGCCATCCTCGATGTGCAGATGCCGGGCATGAACGGCTTCGAACTCGCTGAGTTGATGCGCGGCACCGAGAAAACCAAGAACATCCCGATCATTTTCGTCAGCGCCGCCGGCCGTGAACTCAACTACGCGTTCAAGGGTTACGAGAGCGGGGCGGTGGACTTTCTGCACAAGCCGCTGGATATCCACGCGGTGAAGAGCAAGGTCAACGTCTTCGTCGATCTGTACCGCCAGAGCAAGGCGCTGAAGCAACAGCTCGAAGCGCTGGAGCAGGCTCGCCGCGAGCAGGAAGCGCTGTTGCAACAACTGCAAAGCACCCAGCTGGAACTGGAGCAGGCAGTGCGGATGCGCGATGACTTCATGTCCATCGTCGCCCATGAAGTGCGCACGCCGCTCAATGGCCTGATCCTTGAAACCCAGCTGCGCAAGATGCACCTGGCCCGTGACAACGCGGCGGCGTTCACCCTCGACAAGATGCACGCCATGGTCGACCGCGATGAGCGGCAGATCAAAAGCCTGATCCGCCTGATCGAAGACATGCTCGACGTGTCGCGCATTCGCACCGGCAAGTTGTCGATCCGCCCGAGTCGTTTCGACCTGGTACAACTGGTGAGCAACCTGCTGCAAAACTTCGCGCAACAGATCGAAGCCGCAGAAACCGAAGTGTCGTTTACCGCGCCAGCGCCGGTCGAAGGCAATTGGGATGAGTTCCGCATCGAGCAGGTGGTCACCAACTTGCTGACCAACGCCCTGCGCTACGGTGGCCGCAGCCCGATTCAGGTGCGTGTATACCGTGAAGGTGATGAGGCGCGGGTCGAGGTGCAGGACCGGGGCATCGGCATCAGCAAAGAGAATCAGAGACGTATTTTCCAACAGTTCGAACGGGTTTCCGCCAAGACGGTAGTGGCCGGGCTCGGGCTGGGTCTGTTCATTTCCGAGCAGATCGTCGCCGCCCATGGCGGCTCAATCGTCGTCGAGAGTGAAATCAACGAAGGCGCCCAGTTTCGCGTTTGTCTGCCAATTCAGGAAAACGGCACATCCGACGCAACCTCTGATTGACCGTACGGTCGTATCAGCAGCTATTGACCGAACAAAGGCTTCCCATGAGCGTAGATGCACAAGATGTAGTACTCGTCGTCGAGGACGAACCGGTTATCTTGATGGTCCTGACGGATTACTTGTCAGGGCAGGGGTATCGCGTGTTGCAGGCCGAAAGTGGCGAGCAGGCGTTCGAGATTCTGGCGAGCAAGCCGCATCTGGACGTATTGATCACCGATTTTCGCTTGCCGGGCGGTATCTCCGGCGTGCAGATCGCTGAACCGGCCGTCAAATTGCGCCCGGACCTGAAGGTGATTTTCATCAGCGGTTATCCGCAGGAAATCCGTGAAACCGGCAGCCCGATCACACGTAAGGCGCCGATCCTGGAAAAACCATTCGACCTGGATGTGTTGCAGGAAAAGATTCAGGAATTGCTCGCCTGATATCCGTGTAGGAGCTGCCGCAGGCTCGGGCCGCGATCGGACGATCTTTTGATGTAAAACAAGATCAAAAGATCGCAGCCTGCGGCAGCTCCTACAGTTTCAGCAGTTTCAGCTTTTGATCATCTCCCGCACCTTGGCGGTCAGCAGGTCGAAAGTGAACGGTTTGGTGATCATCTGCATCCCTGAATCGAGGAACCCGCCACGCACTGCGGCGTGCTCGGCGTATCCGGTGATAAACAGAACCTTCAGCCCCGGACGATATTGCCGGCCGACTTCCGCCAGTTGCCGGCCGTTCATGCCTGGCAGGCCGACATCGCTGATCAGCAGATCGATACGCTGCGTCGAATTCAGAATCGGCACGGCGCTGTCGGCATCCCAGGCTTCGACGAAGGCATAACCCAATTCCCCAAGCACCGCACAAACCAGCACGCGCACGGCCGGGTCGTCTTCGACGATCAGCACGGTTTCGCCATCCAGCGCATCCGGGGCTTGTTGAATGGCGGAGTCTGGACTGGACAGTTCTTCGCCGCGAAAGCGTGGCAGGTAGAGTCTGACCGTGGTGCCCTCATCGATCTCGCTGTCGATCGAGACATGCCCGCGTGACTGCTTGCTGAACCCGTAGATCATCGACAGGCCCAGCCCGGTGCCCTGACCAATCGGTTTAGTCGTGAAAAAAGGATCGAACGCACGGTTGATGACACTTTGCGGCATGCCGCAGCCGTTGTCGGTGACACTGAGCATCACGTAATCACCGGGTTCAAGGTTGCTGTAGGCCTCGGTGAACTCGCGATTGAGCACCTGATTGCTGGTCTCGACCACGAGTTTGCCGCCGTCGGGCATGGCGTCGCGGGCATTAATGACCAGGTTGAGCAGGGCACTTTCCAGTTGATTGGGGTCCGCCTCTGCAACCCACAGCTTGTCGTTGAGGCGCATCTCCAGTTGAATGCTTTCGTTGAGGCTGCGTTGCAGCAGTTCACCCATGGACAGCACCAGGGTGTTCATCTGCACGGCTTTTGAATCGAGCGATTGCCGGCGCGAAAACGCCAGCAGGCGGTGGGTCAGACTGGCGGCACGGTTGGCCGAAGTCACGCCCAGATCGATCAGGCTGTCGAGATCGTCCAGACGTCCACGGGCCAGGCGCCGACGCAATAACTCAAGACTGCCGATGATGCCGGTCAGCATGTTGTTGAAGTCGTGGGCGATACCGCCAGTGAGTTGGCCGACCGCTTCCATTTTCTGCGACTGGCGCAGGGCTTCTTCATTGTGCCGCAGTTGCGCGGTGCGCTCTTCGACCTGTTGCTCAAGGGTTTCCAGCGTCGATTGCAGACGCCGTTCGCTTTCACTGAGGTCAACCAGCCGGTCGCGGGCCTCGTACTGTCGTCGTCGACCGCGCAATGCGGCGGAAACCAGACTGACCAGCGTCGCAGGATGAAACGGTCGCTCCAGGAACGTCACGTTGCCCAACAGATCGCTCAGGCGCGAGGAGGGGCCCTGTTCCTGACCGCCATGATGGGTCAACAGCACAATCGGCAGATCCGACCACGCCGGTTGCTGCTCCAGGTACAGGAACAGCGCCTCCAGCTCCGGCCCGCGCAAGGCTTCGGCGGCGACCAGCACCAGACCGGCACCCCGTTCAAGCTCCGTGCACAGCGAGCCCAGCCCGGGCGTGATGAGCCCGTCGTAGCCGGCCTCGTTGAGGATCATCAGCGCAATCTGGCTGTCGCGACCCACGGGCGCCAGAATCAGCGCCCGTTCGGCCAGCGCCACCTGAACCGTCACAAGATCTCTTCCTGCAACAATGGATTACTCGCGCCGAGGTAGGTGGGGACGCCTCGCAATACGCCCTGAAAGGCTTCCAGCGGTTCACCGATGGTCATGCCTTGGTTGGAAATTCGGTATTCACGAATGGTCGATTCGTGGCTGCCGGTGCGTTTCTTGATGATCGAGATCGCGCGGCGGACTTTGCCCAGTGCTTCGAAGTAGCGCAACAGAATCACCGTGTCCGCCAGATAAGTAATGTCGACCGGCGCTTGCATGTCGCCGACCAGACCATGCTGAGCGACCGTCATGAATGTCGCCGCGCCTTTGCGGTTGAGGTACAGCAACAACTCGTGCATGTGCAGCACCAGCGCGTTTTCTTCCGGCATCGCCGCCTGATAGCCGTTGATGCTGTCGATGACCACGGTTTTGATTTGACCTTCATCGACGCAACGCCGCACGCGATGGGAGAACTCGCCCGGCGACAGCTCGGCGGCGTCGACCTGTTCGATCAACAGATTGCCGGTGGCTTGCAGTGCCTTGAGATCGATGCCGATGTTTCTCATGCGCTCGAACAACAGGCCCAGTTCTTCATCGAAGATAAACAGCGCAGCCTTTTCCCCGCGTAGTACGGCAGCGGCGGCGAAGATCATCGAGATCAACGATTTACCGGTACCGGCAGGGCCGAGAATCAGCGTACTGGAACCGGTCTCGATGCCGCCGCCGAGCAGCGCGTCCATTTCCGGGATGCTGCTGGACAGTTGCAATCGCGCATACTCGCCACGATGTTCAGCCGCCACCAGCCGTGGGAATACATGCACGCCATCGCCCATGATGGTGAAATCATGGAAGCCGCCGCGATACTTCTGGCCGCGGTATTTGACCACCCGCACGCGTCGACGCTCGGCGCCGTAGTTGGGCGTCAGCTCTTCAAGGCGAATGACCCCGTGCGCCACACTGTGCACGGTCTTGTCGAGGGACTCGGTGGTCAGGTCGTCAAGCAGAAGTACGGTGGCGTTGTAGCGCACAAAGTAATGCTTGATGGCCAGAATCTGCCGGCGATAGCGCAAGGAACTCTGCGCCAGCAAGCGGATTTCCGACAGGCTGTCGAGGACCACGCGGGTGGGCTTGAAGCGTTCGACTGCTTCGAAAATCTGCTTGGTGGCTTCGCCCAGTTCCAGGTCGGAGGAGTACAGCAGGCTCTGCTGGTGCTCGGCATTGAGCAGGCTTTCCGGTGGCGTCAGCTCAAAGATCTTGATGTTGTCATCCAGCGTCCAGCCATGGGACAGCGCCCCTTGCCTTAATTCACGCTCGGTTTCCGAGAGCGTGATGTACAACGAGCGTTCGCCGGCTTTCGCGCCGGCCAGGAGAAAATGCAAAGCGACCGTGGTTTTGCCGGTACCGGGTTCACCCTCCAGCAAGAAAACATGACCGCGAGACAAGCCACCGGCCAGGATGTCGTCCAGACCTACAATGCCGGTAGCGGCTTTCGCACTGATCAACTCGTTAGATGTAGACAAAAAATGCCCTCTCATGACTAGGGGGAAGCGAGGCCGCCGGGAGAATCGGACGGCCTGATTAACTTGACCCTTTGCCGTGATGGCAGTTCCGAAATTACTTGCGAGATGTGTCGAACAAGCTGTCGAAAGTGGGTCAGAGGCCCTGCTGCAATGCCGGATCATCCGGATTGAGCTGCTCCAGCTGTGCCAACAGGATTTGCACATTCTGCAGTTGACCGCTTTCTTTCCAGTAGTTGATCAACAAGACCCGCGCTTTGCGGTCAGCGGGGTGGCGCTGGACGATTTCCTGCAATTGCTTTTGTGCCGCTTCCAGTTCCTCGGCGCTGTGCAGGGTGGTAGCGAGGTCGTAGCGATAGTCCTTGTTGTCTGGCTCAAGTTCGACGGCCTTGGACAAGCCGAGCAGGGCGTACTCCCGTTGATCGTGGTGCAGCAACCAGAGACCCAGGGCATGTTGCAAATAGGCAGAATCAGGTTGTGCCTTGAGTTGCTGGCCCAGCAGTTGCCGGGCGGCGTCGGTCTGGCCCTGGCGATCGAGGACATCGATCTGCATCACCAATGCCTGCAGATTGCCCGGTTCCAGGCGCAGGGTATTGTCGAGCGCGACCTGCGCCTCCTTGAGTTCGGCGTTGTGAAGATGCAGCCGGGCGAGTTGCGCGTAGTTGGCGGCGCTTTCCGGTTGTGCCTTGAGCGTTTGTTCCCAGCCGTCTATTGCTTGTTGCAGAGGCGCGAAATACAGACCCAGTTCATCCGGCGTCAAGCCCAGCAGGGCATTGATCGCAGCAAAGCGTACGGTGTGCTCCTCATCCTCAAGCAGGGGGCCAAGCAACAGGCTGCGTTGCCCGCCCGGCACGAGTCCCACCACACTTTTGATCGCCGCCAACCGCACTTCGGGGGCTTCGTTCTGTAGGTCAGTGTCAGCCAGTTTCAATGCCTGCGGGCTCGGGTAATTAGGCAGTTCACCATGCAGCCACACGCGGCGCTTGATCGAGATGTCCGGACGGCCCAGTTGCTGATACAGCTGACGCGCCGCGCCCGGCTCGCCGGTGCGGGCGGCATTCAGCGCTTCGCTGTAGCCGTGTTTGATCGCATCGGGTATGACCGGGGCGGTACTGCGCACAGATAACCAGGCCACGAGGATGACAAGCACAAGGCCCAGGCTGATAAGCAGGTAGCGGCGAGACTGAGGCATGCAGGTTTCCGGAACAGACGTACTTGAGCAGAGCGGCAAGCTTCGGTCAGCTCGGGCCACGAGTCAAACCCTGTGCATGCGAATCGCCCTACAAGCTGCGTCGACTCAGTTACCCGTCAGGCTTTCGATGCAGTGTCTACGCTTGCAGAAGTCGCTTCAATGAGTGTGCCCATGCCAGCCCTGTTCAATTACTTCAAGGCCGTGATCCACCCCGGTCAACCCGCTCTGCTGTTTGCCCTGCGAACCATTGTGGCGGGGTTGCTGACGCTGTATCTGGCGTTCTTGTTCGATCTCGATCAGCCGAAATGGTCGATCATGGCGGTGGTCATCGTCAGCCAGCCGTTGGCCGGGATGGCGCTGGCGCGCAGTTTCGGCCAGGTGATCGGCACGACACTCGGGGCTGCGGTGGCGGTAGTGATCATGGCGATCTTTCCCCAGGCCCCGCTGCCATTCATTACCACTCTGGCCCTGTGGCTGGCGTTGTGCACGGCCGGCGGCACGTTGCTGCGCTACACCAGCTCGCAAGCGTTTGTGCTTAGTGGTTACACCGCTGTGGTCGTGGCGCTATTGGCAATTCCCGACCAGGACGGCACGTTTCTATTGGCCGTTACGCGTGTCACTGAAACCTTGCTGGCCGTGGCGTGCGTGTGTGTCGTCAGCCTGCTGACAGCGCGCCCGCAAGCTGTGGCCAAGGGTTATTTCGCCAAAGTCGATCAAGTCATCAAACTGGCCGCCAGTCACGCAGCGGCGGTGCTTCGCACGGAAGAAAGCGAGGCCGATTTCCAGCGCCGGCAAATGCAATTGCTCGGTGAGATCAGTGCCCTCGAAGGCCTGCGCCGGCATTTGTATTTCGATGCGCCACGATTACGCAGCGCCAACCACCTGGTGCTGCTGCTGGGCAATCAACTGATGCTGTTGACCTCGCGATTGACCGCGCTGCGCCATCAGCGAGAACTCCTCACCGAGCGTTGGGAGGGTGATCTGCCGCTGGACATCCAGCGACTGCGTGCGGACGAACTGGCGCTTCTCGATCAGTTGGCGGAGCAGGGTCGATCGCTGCCCGAGCCCACACGTCACCGGTTTATCACGCTGCAGCAACAGTTCGAGGCTCTCGCTTATCAGGCTGAACAACTGACCGAAGACATGAGCGCCACATTGCGTTCACTGGCCTGGGCGTTGCGCTGGGAGCAAGCGCGGCTGTTGCAGCAACTCGAGCAGATCCTCGAATTGAGCGATGCCATCCAGGAAGGGCGCGAGGCCAGTTGCCTCTATCGCGGTCAGGTCAGCCCGCTGCATCTGGATTTCACCCTGGCGTCGATGAACGCGATCCGCGCTTTCACTGCGTTGCTGGTGGCCGGGTTGATCTGGATCGAAACCGCGGGGGACGGTGCGCGGGGCGGGATGATTCTGGTGGGAATCCTCTGCTCGCTGATGGCTACTTTTCCACGTCCACTGATAGCCGCGCAGAGTTATGCACGAGGCTTGGGGCTGGCGCTGGTGGTCTCGGCGTTCTATCAATTCATGCTGGTGCCGGCGGTCAGTGATTTCGAGCTGTTGGCATTACTGCTGGCGCCGCTGCTGTATGTGATCGCAATTGGTCTGGCCAGCCCGGCGACGGCGGGCATCGGCATGGGGCTGGGGTTGTCGAGTTTCCTGATGCTCGGTCCGCAGAATGTCGGTACCGGGCAGAACACGGCGATTCAATGGTTCGAATTCGCCGGTGCCTACGTCAGTGCGGCCATGCTCGCCCTGATCGTATATGCGTGGATTTTCCCGTTTCGCCCGGCATGGCGCCTTCGCCGTTTGTATAACGAAGCGCGCGAGCAGGTGTATGCACTGAGCAAAACCGCGGCGACCGATGAACAACAGTTCGCCTTCGAAAGCCGCATGGTGGATCGCCTGACCAGCATGCTCGGCCTGCTGCCGGCGGTGAATGGCCGCGCGATGCAGCAACTGTACGAAATCAGCCTGGCGTGTGTTGCGCTGGGTGTGGCGATGCATCAGATGCGTCAGCAGGCCCACAACAATGCGCTGCTGACAGACTCCTTCAATCAGCGTCTGGCTTCGGTAGTGCACAAAACCGGGCGTTTTGTCGCCGGGCGTCAGGATGTGCAGTTGGCGCCACTGCTGATCACACTGCACACACTGGGCGACGAACTGGATGAACTGCACGTCGCCAGTCATGAGCATGTGTGGTCGCTGTTTCGCATGCGCGTGGCCCTGTTGATCGTCGTGTCGTTCCTGCAGCGCCACGGTGACGCCATCCAGCATTCCGTCCCGGAAGGAGAAGCGGCCCTTGTCCATTGATTTCGAGATTGGCGGTGTCTATCTGCCGCCCATTGCCCAGGCGCTATTGTTGGCCATACCGATATTCATGCTGCTCGACTGGGGGTTGCGGCGTCTGGGTGTGCTGCGTCTGGTCTGGCATGAAGCGCTGTTCGAAGGCGCCTTGTATGCCTGCGTCTGTGCCACGCTGATTCTGCTGATGGGAGGCTGATGCCTTGAAAGTGTTATTCACGCGATTGATCACATTGGCAGTGGTGCTACTGGCGATCGTGCTTGGCTGGTTCGCCTGGGAGCATTACACCCGCGCACCATGGACTCGCGATGCCCGGGTCAGAGCCGATGTGGTGACGTTGTCGGCGGATGTCTCGGGGCGCATTGTCAGTCTGGCCGTGCAGGACAACCAGCATGTCGACAAGGGGCAACTGTTGATGGAGATCGACCCGGCGCGCTATAGGTTGGCGGTGGAGCATTCGCGACGTTCAGTGGAAGTGGCCAAGGCAACACTGGGCCAGTCGCAAGCGGCCATCGTTGCCAGTGAAGCCTTGCTCAAGCAGCGGCAAAGCGAAGAGCGCAGGCGGCGTACGCTCAAGCAGGGTTTCGCGATTTCCGGGGAAGAGTGGGAGAAATCCAGTACCGATGTGGCGGTGGCCCAGGCGGATCTTTTACGTAATCAGGCCAATCTCGGCCTTGCCGAAGCCAACGTGCAGTTGGCGATTGCCGCGATGACTCAGGCCGAACTGGACTTGCAGCGCACCCGCGTCGAGTCCCCGGTGAGCGGCTATGTCACCAACCTGCTGACCCGTGAGGGCGATTATGCGGTGGCCGGTGGCGCGTTGTTGGCGCTGGTCGACAGTGATTCGTTCTACATCAGTGGTTATTTCGAAGAAACCAAATTGCCGCGAATTACAGAGGGCGCTCGGGTACGCGTGCAATTAATGAGTGGGGAGACCTTTGGTGGCACAGTGCAGAGCATTGCCTTCGCCATCGCCGACCGGGAAAACGCCCCGGGAAGTCGGTTACTGGCCAACATCAACCCGAGTTACACGTGGGTAAAACTGGCACAGCGAGTGCCGGTGCGGATCGACATTGATGGCGACTATGCCGGCAAAAACCGCTTGCGTGCCGGCACCACAGCCACCGTCACAGTTCTGGAAAACTGATCCCGGTAGGAGCTGCCGCAGGCTGCGATCTTTTGCTTTTGCCTTTAAAAGAGCAGATCAAAAGATCGCAGCCTGCGGCAGCTCCTACAGAGGGAACAGTGGCGTTCGGGTGATGTGACCAGGCATAAAAAAGCCCCGCGACCGAATGATACGCGGGGCAAAAAATTTGGTTGGTTGCGGCCAACCAAAGGAGCTCTTTAACAATCGATTACTTGCTGGCGACAGTCTCCGGTTGCCAGCCGCCGCCAAGGGCCTTGTAGATCGCGACTATGCCGCGATACAGATCGACTTCAGCCTGGGCCTGACTGTCTTCGGCATTCAACCGTTCACGTTGAGCGTCGAGGAGCACGAGGAAATCAGTTGTCCCTTCGCGATAGCGGATTTCAGCCAGGTCGGCAGCCTTGCGGCTCGATTCACTTTGGCGAATCAGCGAGATCAGGCGTTGCTGACGCTTGCCGTAATCGCTGAAAGCGTTTTCCGACTCTTCCAGTGCCAGCAGTACTTGTTGCTCGTAAGTCGCCAGTGCGCCTTCGGCATCAGCATCGGCGCCACGCAAACGGGCGCGCACGCTGCCAAGGTCGAACGCCGCCCAGGTGATGCTCGGGCCGAGTGCCCAGGCGTTGGCCGCCGAGGAACCGATCTGCGAACCACGCCCGGCCGTCCAGCCGAGGAAGCCGCTAAGGCTGACCCGAGGGAACAGATCGGCTTTCGCCACGCCGATACGCGCCGTGGCCGAAGCCAGTTTGCGTTCAGCGCTGAGAATGTCCGGACGACGCTGCAGCAGTTCGCCCGGATCACCGATCGGCAAGGCCTTGGCAATCGCCGGCAAGTCTTTCGGGCTCAGATCGACAGTCAGTTTGTCCGGACGCTCGCCCAGCAGGGTGGCGATACGGTTTTTCTGCCGAACCTGTTCTGCCTGCAATTGCGGCACGCTGGCTTCGACCGAGGCCAGACGCGCATCGGCCCGTTCGACGTCGAGTTGATCGCCAACGCCGGCATCACGCAGGCTGATGGTGATCTTGCGCGACTCCTGCTGGTTGTTCAGGTTGGCCACGGCGATCTTTTCGCGCAGTTGCGCACCACGCAGTTGACCGTAAGCATCGACCAGTTCGGCAATCATGGTGACTTGCAGTTGGTAGAGATCAGCCTCAACCGCTTGCTGCTCGGCGTCGGCCGATTCCAGATTGCGCTGGATACGGCCGAACAAGTCCAGCTCCCAGGCCATGTCCAGCCCCAGGTCGTAGCGCTCACTGTTGACCCGTTTGGTGGTCTGGCCGGGGATTTGCCCCTTGGCCAGATCACTGCTGGCGCGGCTGGTGATGGTCGGCATCGCATCGTTGCTGACGTCGTCGCGGATCGCCCGGGCGGCTTTCCAGCGAGCGAATGCTACGCGCAGTTCACGGTTGCCTTGCAGCGATTGCGTCACCAACTGGTTGAGGGTCGGATCGTCGAACTGCTGCCACCAGATGCCTTCGAATTTCGAACGGTCGAAGTTCTTCTGGCCGGCGGCGCCGTCGGTGGCGGACGTGATGTTCGCCGCCTCCGTCGTCGGGGTCTTGTAGTCAGGGCCGACGGCGCAGGCACTCAGGGCCAGCACCAACAGGCTCGGCAGGAAGACTTTCAGACTCATTGGTGCGCCTCCAGTGGCTTTTGAAGAGTGAGCGCCTTGGCCGCTTTGCGCTGCTCGCCGCGTTCGACAAAGTTACGGATCAGTACGTAGAACACGGGTGTCAGCAACAGACCGAAGAAGGTCACCCCGAGCATCCCGGAGAACACTGCCACACCCATGGCATGACGCATCTCGGCACCGGCACCGCTGGAGAACACCAGTGGCACCACACCCATGATGAACGCGAAGGAGGTCATCAGGATCGGCCGCAAACGCAGACGGCAGGCTTCCAGTACCGCAGCGAGCGGGTTGAGGCCTTCTTCCTGTTTGTCCTTGGCAAACTCGACGATCAGAATCGCGTTCTTACAGGCAAGTCCCACCAGTACGATCAAACCGATCTGGGTGAAGATGTTGTTGTCACCCCCCGAGATGATCACGCCGGTGATAGCTGACAGCAGCGTCATCGGTACGATCAGGATTACCGCCAATGGCAGGCTCCAGCTTTCGTATTGAGCGGCGAGCACCAGGAACGCCAGCAATACGCAGAGAGGGAACACGAACAACGCGGTGTTGCCGGACAAAATCTGCTGGTAGGTCAGGTCGGTCCACTCGTAGGTCATGCCGTTTGGCAGTTCATCTTTCAGCAGTTTCTCGATGGCTTTCTCGGCCTGGCCGGAGCTGTAACCGGGAGCTGCCGCACCGTTGATTTCTGCGGTGATGAAGCCGTTGTAGTGCATCACGCGATCCGGGCCCGAGGTGTCGCTGACCTTGATGAAGGTCGCCAGCGGGATCATTTCGCCTTTGTTGTTGCGTACTTTCAGCTGGCCGATCTGGTCGGATTCGAGACGGAACTGTTGTTCAGCCTGAACGTTGACCTGATAGGTGCGCCCGAAACGGTTGAAGTCGTTGGCATACAGCGAGCCCAGGTAGATCTGCAGGGTGTCGAAGATGTCGCTGACGGCCACCCCGTGGGTCTTGGCTTTTTCACGGTCGATGGCGGCATCGACCTGTGGAACGTTCACGGTGTAGCTGGTGAACAGCCCGGCCAGTTCCGGCACGCTGTGGCTTTTGTTGATGATGTTCATGGTTTCTTTGTACAGCTCGTCGTAGCCCAGGTTGCCCCGGTCTTCGATTTGCAGGCGGAAACCACCAATGGTGCCCAGACCTTGTACCGGCGGTGGCGGGAAGATCGCCATGTACGCCTCTTGAATGTTCGCGTACTGGCCGTTCAAGGCACCGGCAATTGCACCGGCGGACATGCTCGGGTCTTTACGTTCGTCGAACGGTTTCAGGGTCACGAAGACGATGCCGGCGTTCGGGCTGTTGGTGAAGCCGTTGATCGACAGGCCCGGGAACGCAACGGCGCTTTCCACGCCTGGCTGTTTCAGCGCCAGGTCGGACATGCGTTTGATCACGTCTTCAGTGCGATCCAGGCTCGCGGCGTCCGGCAGTTGCGCGAAAGCTACGAGGTATTGCTTGTCCTGGCCAGGTACGAAGCCGGTCGGGGTGTTGGAGAAACCGAAGAAGGTCAGCACCATCAGACCGGCGTAGAGCAGAAGGGCGATGCCGCTGCTGCGGATAACCCGGCCCACCGTGCCGACGTAGCCATGGCTGGCGCGGTCGAAGAAGCGGTTGAACGGACGGAACAGCCAGCCACCGAAAATCTTGTCGAGCACCTTGGAGAAGCGGTCTTTCGGCGCGTCATGGCTTTTGAGCAATACAGCGGCCAGTGCGGGCGACAGGGTCAGCGAGTTGAACGCAGAGATCACCGTCGAAATAGCGATGGTCAGTGCGAACTGCTTGTAGAACTGCCCGGTGAGGCCAGAGATGAAAGCTGCCGGGATGAACACTGCACACAGCACCAGGGCCGTTGCGATGATCGGGCCGGTGACTTCACGCATCGCCCGTTTGGTTGCTTCGACCGGTGTGAGTCCGAGTTCAATGTTCCGTTCGACGTTTTCCACCACCACGATGGCGTCGTCCACCACGATACCGATGGCCAACACCAGACCGAACAGCGACAGCGCGTTGAGCGAGAAACCGAACAGGTGCATCACCGCAAACGTACCGATCAACGATACCGGCACCGCCACCAACGGAATGATCGAAGCGCGCCAGGTTTGCAGGAACAGGATCACCACCAAAACCACGAGGATCAGCGCTTCGAAGAGGGTGTGAACCACCGCCTCGATCGAGCCACGCACGAAGATCGTCGGGTCATAGACGATGCTGTAGTCCATGCCTTGCGGGAAGCCTTTCTTCAGCTCTTCCATCTTGCCGCGAACTTCGTTCGAGATGTCGATGGCGTTGGAACCCGGACGCTGGAAGATCGGGATCGCTACAGCAGGCTGGTTGTTCAGCAACGAACGCAGGGCGTATTGGCTGGATCCCAGTTCAACCCGAGCGATGTCCTTGAGGCGAGTGATTTCACCGTTGTCGCCTGCGCGAATGATGATGTTCTCGAACTCTTCCTCGGAGACCAGACGGCCCTGAGTGTTGACCGACAGCTGGAAGCTCTGGGCATTCGGGGCAGGCGGCGCACCCAGTTGCCCGGCAGCCACCTGACGGTTCTGCTCACGGATCGCGGTGACGACATCGGTCGCGGTCAGGTTGCGCGAAGCGGTCTTGTTCGGGTCGAGCCAGACACGCAACGAGTAGTCGCCCATACCGAACAACTGCACGTCACCGACACCGCCCAGACGAGCGAGCTCATCCTTGATGTTGAGGATCGCGTAGTTGGACAGGTAGAGCATGTCGTAGCGCTTGTCCGGCGAGGTCAAGTGCACAACCATGGTCAGGTCGGGCGAGGCCTTGTCGACGGTGATACCGATGCGCGTCACTTCCTCGGGAAGTTTCGGCTCGGTACGGGTCACCCGGTTTTGCACCTGCACCTGCGCGTTGTCCAGGTCAGTGCCCAGGGCGAAGGTGATGGTCAGGGTGATCTTGCCGTCGGCGGTCGACTGCGAGGACATGTACAGCATGTTCTCGACGCCGGTGATGGCCTGCTCCAGCGGAGCCGCCACGGTTTCACCGATGACTTTAGGGTTAGCGCCCGGGAAGTTGGCACGTACCACCACGGTGGGTGGCACGACTTCCGGGTATTCGCTGATCGGTAGCTGGAACAGCGAGATCGCACCGGCGATCAGGATCAACAGCGAGAGCACCGCTGCGAAGATCGGCCGTGAAATGAAGAATTGGGAAAAATTCATCGGAGTTGTCGTCCCTTAACCGCGTGGGGTCGTAGCAGCCAGCTTCACAACCGCACCGGACGCACCTTTGGCAGGGGCGACTTTGGGCAGGTTGCTGGCTTCCAGCGCTTGACGTTGTTGAGCGAGTGCCGCGATGGTCTGTTCGCTGGCCATCGGCACCACTTCCGGGGTAACCGGTGAACCAGGACGAACCCGTTGCAGACCCTTGACGATGATCGTGTCGTCCTTGTTCAGGCCGGTACGGACGATGCGCAGGCCTTCGATTTTCGGACCGAGTTCGACGGCGCGGTACGCGGTTTTGTTGTCCGCATCCATTACCAGCACGAATTTCTTGCCCAGGTCAGTGCCGACCGCTTCATCGTTGATCAGCATGGCGTTGTAGGTGCCGCTGCCGACCAGCTTCAGGCGTGCGTACAGGCCCGGGGTGTAGGTGCCATCGCTGTTGTCGAACACCGCGCGACCACGGATGGTGCCGGTTTTCGGGTTGACCTGGTTGTCGACGAAGTTCATCTGACCGAGGTGCGGGTTGCCGTCTTCGTTGGACAGGCCCATGTACACCGGGGTCGTGGCGCCGCGTTGACCGTTGCGGGCGAGCTGGGTGTATTTGAGGAACACACGCTCGTCGGCGTCGAAGTAGGCGTAGACGCGGTCGGTGGAAACCACGCTGGTCAGTGGCGTGGTGTCGGCGGTCACCAGGTTGCCGGCGGTGATTTCGGCACGGCTGACGCGGCCACTGATCGGCGCGGTGACGCGGGTGAAGCTGAGGTTCAGCTTGGCCAGATCCAGTTGTGCTTGCAGGGCACCGACGGCGGCGCGGGCTTCCTGTGCGGCGCTGGTGCGCGAATCGGCCAATTCGGCGGAAATGGCGTTGCTGGCGCGCAGACGTTCACCCCGGCCGGCTTCGTTTTCACTGCGGGTGGCGTTGGCGCGGGATTGGGCTACCAGGGCTTCGAGGCGGCGAACTTCAGCCTGGAACGGACGCGGGTCGATCTGGAACAGCAGATCGCCTTTCTTGACCAGTGCGCCTTCAGTGAAAGCGACGTCGTCGATCTGGCCGGAGACCCGTGGACGGATTTCAACGGTTTCCGGCGCTTCGAGGCGCCCGGTGAATTCGTCCCACTCGTTGACCGGTTGTTCCAGCACCTTGGCCACGCTGACTTTCGCAGCGGGCAGGGTGGCGGCAGTCTCCGGAGTCTTGCCGCAGGCGCTCATCACCAGTACGGCCAACAGGGCCAACGGGAAGCGCAAATGTTTGAATGACTGTTCCATGGATGCATCCGCCAATGTATTGAAGATGGGCGGATGATGCTTGGCGGGGTGTGATGGCACGAATCGAATGAAGCAAAGGTAACTATCATTCGGAATGATATAAGACCCGAACGAGCCCTCTAGCATGCACCTTTCGTTAGGTGGCTATCAATCTCTCCGAGAGCAATTCTGTGTTGCCCGGTGTGCAAAAGTCAGGGACGAGGCTGCGCGGCGGAGATTATGCGGGGATTAAAAATGTCGAACCCGCCATGGCGGCGGGTTCGACAGTGCGATCAGAGTTTCGGCAACTGGCCGATGCGTCCGATCATTTCAGTCACGATCTGCAGATCCAGCTGGAATTGCTCCACAGTCTTGAACTCGCCATCGGTGTGACCGGTGTACTTCACGTTCGGCATGGCCAGACCGAATTGCACGCCGTTGGGCAATTCATGCACCGAGGTGGCGCCGGCGGAGGTGCCGAACTCGTGTTTCATGCCGAGGTTTTCAGTCGACACTGCCAACAGCGCCTTGACCCATTCGCCCTCAGGATTGCGGTACATCGGTTCGGCGATCGAATAGTCGAAGGCAACGGCTACGTGGCTCTTCTTGCTCCAGGCAGCCAGTTTCTCAGCGATTTCAGCCTTGAGTTTTTCTGGCGACTTGCCCTTCGGCACGCGCAGGTTGACTGCAAGCTTGAAGGCTTTTTCATCCATGCCGACGTAGGTCAGCGACGTCGTCAGCGGACCCATGAAGGCATCCGAGAAACCGACACCGAGCTTATTGCCAAGGTAATCCAGACCCCAGTTGTCGGCGGCGTAGCGCGCGGCATCGGTGATGTGGTTGTGCTTGAGCGCGACCTTGCCATCAAGACTATTGATAAAGACCAGCATCCGCGCGACCGGGTTAATCCCGGACTCAGGTTCGGAGGAGTGCGCGGACACACCGGTCACCGTCAGTTTGACGTCCTTGCCGTCGACCTTGGCGCTCACCTGGAAATCGCCGCCATTGCGTTTGGCAAACTCGTCGCCAGCTTTTTGCAGGCTGGCGGCCAGTTCGGCAGGTTTATCGGTCACAAGTGTGGCAACCGACGCCGAAGGAATCTGGTTGGTCGCCAGGCCACCGGTCATCGAAATGATTTCCGCACCTTTGCCTTCACCTTTGCGCTTGGCAAAGTTGGCCATCACGGTGCCGTAGCCTTTCTCGGCAATTACTACCGGGTAGCCACCATCCAGCGCCAGGTTGTAGTTCGGTGTCGGATTGCGTTCGAAGTAGTACGGAATCGCATCGCCCGTGGTTTCTTCAGTGGTGTCGACCAACAGCTTGAAGTTGCGCACCAGCGGCAGCTTTTCTTCCTTGATGACTTTCATGGCATAGAGCGTGACCACGATGCCGTTCTTGTCATCCTCGGTGCCGCGACCGTACATGCGGTCGCCGATCAGGGTGATCTTGAACGGGTCGAGGCGGGTGCCATCCTTGAGCACCCAGTTTTCCGGTGTCACCGGCACCACGTCGGCATGCGCATGAATGCCAACCACTTCATCGCCACTGCCATCGAGGGAAATCTCGTAGACGCGATTATCGATGTTGCGGAATTTCAGGTTGAACGATTCGGCAAGGCTCTGGATCTTCGCCGCGATCTTGATGAATTCCGGGTTGTCATGCTGATCGACACCGTCCTTGCGATAGGTCGGAATCTCCACCAGTTCGCGCAGGGTTTCGGTGGCGGCAGCGCTGTATTTCGCTCGCGTGTAGATACCCAGCAGACGATAGATTTCGTTCTGCTGATCAGCGGTCAGCGTCTTGTTATCAAGGTAAGCGCCAATCGCCGGGCCGATGTCGGCGGTCTTGGCCAGATCACTCTTGCCCAGATTGCCAAGGAACTGGCGGAAATCTGTAACCTTGTCGGCACTGAAAGACTTGAGGATTTCAGCGCTCTGTTGCGGGGTGATATTGGCTTGCGCGGGCGCAGTAAATACGGATAGACCGGCCAGCATCAACGTGGTGGCAGCCAGTTGTTTGAAAGGGAAATTCATTAGGAAGGGCATTCCTTTGCAGGGCAGTGAGATAGGCGTGTCTCAACGCTGAGACACATACATTTACAAACTAACACCGTGCTAGAGCCTTGCGGGAGTCCTGAAAGGGGATGTGTCGCACAAAAATGCAAAAGAGGCGCACAAATGAAAAAGCCCGGGGACGGTTCCCGGGCTTTTTATGGGGGCGATTAACTGACGACCAGCGCTTCTGCAAATACCTGCGCCAGGTTCAGCAAAGGGCGGCTATCGGAAGATCTGTTCAATCATGATCCTGGAGGGGATCAATAACGTGTTCGTGTAATAGGCCTCGTACCCGTAGGCGGTTATGCGAACTTTGCACGGGATTGAGGCTTGCGACGTCAGCAACGGTTTGATGGCGTCGTAGTCATTCAAGTCGCGTTGCGTTCCATCCGGATTGGTGTAGTAAAAGATTAGATCGGAGGAAAACGTGTAATTGGGCTTGGCTTGACTGCTTGCGTTCACTCGCCCTTCGGCTTTTACCGCGATTGAATGCTCGGATGAGAATTCCGTGTCTCGATTCAGAGAGCAGATCAGGGTAGGGCTGAGCTGGTTGGCGTTTTCGTAATCATTGAAAGCATTCTGCAAATCCACGGTGGAGCTGAATTGCGCCGTGAACAGATTCGCGGGGCCGAGCTCAAACGATGATAACGTGAGGTCGGCAGGTGGAATGCTGGCCGTTTTTACGCAGCCAGTGCAGAGAGCAACGCTCAGGTAAATGACCGCGCGGAAGCTGTTCATTGGCCGAAGATACCGTTGATTGAGTCAAAAATGAGGTCGCAGGCGGACTTCGTCCCTTGCACAGGCTCTATAAACATCCAGTCAGCAGAAGCATGGTGCCTATCAATGGTTTTATTGATGGTCGGACCGGCCTCGATCATCCAACGCTCGCCGAAGTCAGCGACACCGTCAGATTGGTCAGGTGTACTGGCGTTGGCCCGGATGTTGATCCATGTTTCAGCGACCGGCGTTGGTTCAGAGAAATAGATGTCGGAACCCAGCCATACGAAGAACCCTTCACCCACTGGATCGAGTGTCACCAGATATTTGATGGTGTAACCGGCTTCGGAAAGGATCTGTGACAGATGTGCCCCGTTCCATCCGCCGAGGCTGTGGCCGACGATGTAAACCGGGCAGGATTTGCTGGGAATGTTGTCGATGAAGTGAGTCTGGATATCGCCGGAACCCCTTGCATCCTTATAGCTTTTAGGGATCCCCGTGTATTTCGCCTTCAGCTTGGCGTTGCCGGCTATTTTGGCGTCGAGCAGTTTTTGTGCGTCATCGATATTGTGGAACGCGCCCTGGAAATAGTATTTCTCTTGGTCGGCAGCCCCACCAATGAAAAAAACGATCGCCTTCTTCGCTGGAACGGGGGCCGTCTTTACCGATTGATCCTTTACGAGTGTTAACGTCGGCGTGACGGCGAGACTCGCGGTATTACCATTGGGAAGCTGGATTTGCTCTGCCGGCATGTTTTCAATCTTCCAGAAATAGTTTGAAGGTTTCTGCCACGTGTGAACTCACAACGTGCGTGAACCCCAGCGAATCACTGGTTCCGTACTCGAAACTGCCGTCAGCGCGTTGAATGGCATAGCCATGATTAGGCATGGGTTCACCGGTGCTTTCGTCGATCAGCTTGATCCTGTCGCTGAAGTGCACCGGCATCGGCAGCAGGCCGCTGAAAGGTGCCGAGACGAATGTGTCGCCGATGATGACTGTTCCGGAGCCACCCACCACGACATTGCCGTGTCCGCCCGTGCTGTCTATCGTCGCAGCGTTCAAACCGTTGATGAAGACGGTCGAGCTGACGCCCCCCGTGATTGGACTGCCGCAAGCGGACTTGTCGGTCATCCTGGCGGCAGCAAGCCCGTCAAAGTTTACGTTGGGTGAGCCACTGGCAATTGGATTGGTGCCATGTCCCGGAAGAGGGCAACTAGTAGGGTCCGAGAGGCGCGCAGCAGGTTTTCCGCTCATGGGAAGTTCCGTTTCAAGAGGTCAGATCGGGCAGCTGTGATGAATAGCCAGCGCGCAGGGCACGATGGCTATTCGTTGAGTGATGTCGTGCAGTGACGGCCGGGTAGCGGCGTTTGAATGTGCGTTCAACGCGGCGGGCCAGAGAATGGCAGCCTTAAGCAGTCGTGGTGACCGGGGCTTGCAAAGCTGTGGGGCAAGGTCCGCGAGACATTGACCCCGTGGACACCCGGACGGATGCGAGTGCTCGCCTTCAATCACACCGGTGGCGGTTGAAGAGGCGAGGGGCACAAGGGCCTGCATACATGAGGCATGCATAAAATCTTACCGTCCTTGGAAATTTCGTCGCGAAGAATGCCGCAAGTCATTGTTGCGTTCAACCCTGTTCAGGATTGCCAGCGCGGACTCAGAGGCTATCCGGATCGCCAAAAAACATCTGAATCCGCGACCGCAACCAACGCTCACCCGGATCATTGTCCTGCGACCCACGCCAGGCCATGTGCAGCTCAAACGTGCGCGTCGGCAACGGCGGATCTTCCGCACGAACGCCGCCAGCCGCTGTCAGCGCATCCGCCGTGTAATCCGGCACGGTCGCGACGATGTCAGTACCGGCCAACAATGTACTCAACCCGTTGAACTGCGGCACGGCCAACACCACATGCCGTTTGCGCCCCAGTTTCTCCAATTCTTCATCGATGAAACCACTGAGATCGCCGGCAAACGACACCAGCGCATGCGGACGCGCGCAATAGTCATCCAGGCTCAACGGGCCCGGCACGGTATCAGCGCGCAACAGTTTCGGCTGGCTGCGACGCAACACTTTGCGTTTGGCGTTGGCCGGCAGGTCGGTGGTGTAGCTGACGCCTATGGAGATTTCGCCGGAGGCCAGCAACCCGGGCATCAGGATGTAATTGACGCGGCGCACCACCAGCACGATCCCCGGGGATTCGGCGCGCAGGCGTTTGAGCAGCATCGGCAGCAGGGCGAATTCGACGTCGTCGGACAAACCGATCCGAAATACCGATGTGCTGGTCGCCGGGTCGAATTCGGCTGCACGGCTGACGGCGGTCGAAATCGAATCGAGGGCCGGGGACAGCAGGGCGAAGATTTCCACCGCGCGGGCGGACGGCTCCATGCTGCGCCCGGTGCGTACAAATAGCGGGTCATCGAACAGGCTGCGCAGGCGCGAGAGCGCCGCACTGATCGCCGGCTGCCCAAGAAACAGCTTTTCTGCCGCCCGGGTCACACTGCGCTCGTGCATCAATGTTTCGAATACGATCAACAGGTTCAGGTCGACACGACGCAGGTCATTACGATTCATCTGGAGTCCTGGCAGAGTCATCAAGCTTGACGAGAGCGGCCATATGAGAACAATGGCCGGCATGAATCTTACGGGGAAAGGCTGGTACTCTGCACCGGAAAATTCAGCTTAACTGAGACGGTGGCAGCAGTTTTTCATGGATTTTGCCAATGCCGCCCCTGCTGCGGAATCAATGACAGGCATGTCGACTATTAATAGCCACTGATGGTCTTGGGTCAAAAGCCCAGATAGAGTTCATGGCATTAGAGGTTACTTTGACGAGGTTTGCGATGTCCCGCACGATCCGTTTTCACAAGTTTGGTCCGGCCGAGGTGCTCAAATGCGAAGAGCATGCGGCCGCGCAGCCAGGTCCTGGCGAAGTGCAGGTGCGTGTCGAGGCAATCGGCATCAGCTGGTACGACACCCTTTGGCGTCAGAACCTGGCGTCGTCCCAGGCACGTCTGCCATCGGGCCTTGGCCATGAAATGGCCGGTGTGGTCACGGCCGTGGGTGCCAACGTCGAGGATCTGTCCGTCGGTGACAAGGTCGCGAGTTTCCCGGCTGAGAGCCCAAACGATTATCCGGTCTACGGCGAGTCGATTGTGCTGCCGCGTACCGCACTGACCCGTTATCCGGACGTGCTAAGCCCAATCGAAGCCAGCGTGCATTACACGCCGTTGCTGATTGCCTACTTTGCCTACGCCGATCTGGCGCGGGTCAAGCCGGGGCAATTCGCTCTGGTCACGGACGCCAGCCATTGCGCCGGTCCTTCGTTTGTCCAGTTGGGCAAGGCGATGGGCGTGCGGGTGATCGCCGCGACCAAAGAAGCCGAAGAGCGCGAGTATCTGCTGTCCCTCGGCGCTGAAAAGGTCATCGTCACTGAAGAGGAAGATCTGTTGATGCGAATCAACAAGATCACCGACAACCGTGGTGTCGACGTGGTGTTCGACGGTCTCGGCGGCCCACAGATGTCGCTGCTTGGTGATGTGCTGGCACCGCGTGGCAGCCTGGTACTTTACGGGTTGCAGGGCGGCAACCAGACGCCGTTTCCGGCCTGTGCAGCGTTCCAGAAGAACATTCAGTTTTTCGTGCACTGCATCGGCAACTTCACCGGCAAGCCAGAACTGGGCATCACTCAGGACCACGTCGCATTACAACGTGCCTTGCGTGACATCAACCAGTTGACCGCTGATCGTGTGTTGCTGCCGCTCAAGACGCGTGTATTCCCGTTCAACGAATTCGTCGAAGCGCATCGCTACATGGACGAATGCCCATGCCGCGAACAGGTTGCCCTGCAAGTCGAACCGGCGTAAGCCTTGCCATCAGAGTCCGTGGCCCCACGGACTCTTGTGCGTTTACCTCCCTCCTGAAAAACAGAGCTCTCTGGTGCAGCACACGGGGACCGTTCAGCAACTGAACTGGTTTTTGCTCTCGATCTGTATCTTCTAATCACAATGTAAGCCCTGATAATTGAATGATTACTTTCATCTCAAGGAATGAGCCATGGGTGTGCATTCAATTTGTCCTGCGCGATATCAAACGAATAAATCGATTGATCAAGCCAACTTTTGTTTAATTGTTGTAGGGCTATTCGGAAACTGCTTCTCTTTTTCTTGTACTCACTTGCCGTGGGACATTGTGGGAAGTTTCCTAGGACAGCGTCCAGAAAAAAATATTCCTGCAATTACAGTGGCTTGAGGCTGCTGGTCGGTCGCTGAATGGGTTTTTACAGCTCAAGTGTTTCAAATAACTACAAACTTGTAAGTGTTAGCATTCGAACGTCTATTACTTATTGATGAATTGTCGCCAGACTGATTTTCAGTCCGCGCGGCATGAAACTTTCGATACCGGGTAAATACCGATGAGCACGATCCATGATCAGGCAATGAACTATGTCTACCAGCAAGTATTGCAACGTTTGCTGAGTTTCTTCTCTCGCGCGGAACGCACGGCGTTGCAGTTGCTGATCCAGCGACTGGAAGTCGCCGCCGGCGGTATGGAGAACATCGGTCATTTCAAGGTTCTGGTGAACCAGTCAGGGTCGCGCGACAGTTGTTATACGCTGGCCCTTTTACGGGCTGCACAACTGACCATCGCTGGCCGATCCCCCGCGACCTTTCAGTTGCGGGTCGCCAACCTGCGTTGGAACGGCAGCAGCCAGGCGTCCCTGCAAAACATGCATCGCAGCTACAGCGCGCTGTTTCTGTATGACGATCCACGAGTCGAACTGGTTATGGTGGATCACCGCGAGGTCCTGCCGTTTGACCATCAGGCACCCATTGGCGAGGCGGGGCGTGAAGCCAACCGCATCAATCTGCTGCTGATCGGGCATCGTCGAACCTGGAACGAAACGCTCGAACTGTGGGATGACGCTTATCTGGCCACTGCCGAGTTCTACGGTCAGGTTGCCCGCTGGAACAATGGCGTCGATGCGATGGTCGGCAGTGAATCCGTGCGCCGTCAGGGTCACTTCCTTGAGGGATTGGCGCGCGCCGCGCAGAAAGCCGCGATTGCCGGGCCGCAGGTGAGTTCTCTCGGCTTTGACATGCTGTTCCCGCTTCTCGATGGACTGGGTGGCGATTATTACCGCGAGTTTTATCCCGAAGACGAGCGGGTAGCCTGGCGTCCCGAGGGTCAATTCGAGGCCTGTCGGCGCACCAGTTTCATCAGTATCAACGACATGATTGTCGGCAAGCTCGAAGAACGCTGGCCCTTGTTGAGTGATTTTCTCGGTTTCCAGGCTGATGACCTGACGCTTTATCAAGGTGATAACGAACATGTCGAACCTCTGGTAGCCGCGCATCTGCGGGGCTTGCAGGCGCACTTCATCGAGGGGCGGACCTACGAGGCTGGCGTCAGCGATTACCTGAAAAACAGCCTGATATCCATGCGGCAAAAACAGGTTCCCGAACCTGTCTGCGAACAGTTGTTGGCGAGTTTCGGCAATCTGCAGGAGCCCGAGTATCTGCGCAAGAAGGCAGAAAGCGCTCTGCTGGCCAATTTTGAACTGAATGAAACCCAGCTGACGTGCCTGCTGTTTTCACCATTCATCAATGCTGGCGACGGCCTCGAGCGGTTTTTGCGCAATTGTCACCCCGGCATGCTGGTGGCGCTGCCGGATCTGCACCGGGCGATGCAGGGCCTGCATGCGCCGGAACAGGTCATGAAATGGATGACGGATGTCAGTGGGCTTCCGGTCAAGCTGATTGTGCGCCTGTATGCAATGGGGCCTGTGCATATGCCTGCTGCCGGTGCAAAAGCCTCGCAGGACCCGGTCGTTGAACCGACAGATGATCGATCAGCGGAGGGATGAACGTGAGCCTCGTGCAGGGAGATAACGCCATGCCAACGGATGCGAGCTTGTGAAAGCGGCGAGGCAGAATGACTTTGTTTATCAGGCGGTATATCGATACCTCACGCTGCTGATAGACGAGGCGGGCAGTGGCTCGGCGGTGCGCTTGCCATCACTGCGACAATTGGCGGATCGGCTCAATGTGTCGATCTCGACGGTCCAGTACGCCTATTCGCTGTTGGAAAAGGAAGGCAGGGTCTATTCAATCGCCAAATCCGGATACTACGCGCAAGCGCTGCACGTGTCGGACTCACCCGACAGTGGCAGTGATTTGCTGGAAACCGTTTACGTCAATGCCAGGCGCCCGGGCATGTGTGTGCTGAGCGCCGATGAGCCGGCCTCTCTGCAACCGCTGGACAGTCCATTACTGATGCTGGAGCGGGAACTGCTGCGTCAATATCCGCGCCAGCCGCAAGCGCTCCTGCAACCTTGCGGAGAGCTTGAACTGCGCACGGTAATGGCCGCGCGTTATACCTCGTCGACCGCCAATTACTGGCGTGCGGATGACGTCTACATCGGCGCTGATCTGCGCGGTGTCCTGGACATTCTGATTTCCGTGCTCGAGTTGCGTCGCGCCACCGTGGTCGTCGAATCGCCCTGTGACTGGGTGATCCTGCGTCTGCTGGAAGCCTGCGAGGTGCGTGTTATCGAACTGCCGTTTGCCGGTGGCGTGATTGATCTGCAGCGGCTGGAGTCGGTGCTCAAGAGTGAGTCGGTGCGTTTGATCCTGTTGTCTTCGGCGTTGAGCATGCCACGGGGTAGCCTGATACCGCTGAGCAACCAACAGGCCGTCGCGCATTTGCTCGGGCGCCATGGCACTTGGGTGCTGGAAAACGATTGTTACAGCGAACTCCACGAAGGAGGGGACGCCCAACGATTGCGCGACTGGCTGGACCCCGATCGTCTGCTGGTGTTTTCCACGTTCGAGAAGTTCATCGGTGCCGAGGCACCTTTCGGCATATTGCTCTCACGGCAGTGGCGCAACGAGTTGCAGCGGCATTTTCTGTTGCGCGCGTTTCGCTTGTCGCCGATCCGTCAGAAGGCCGTTGCCAGGCTGGTGGCGGGTGGTCGGCTGGATCAGCATTTGTTGATACTGCGACGAATGCTCAAGGAGCGTCGCACGCAATTGATTGAGCTATTGCGCGAACGTCTCGGCGATGCGTTGCAGGTTGTCGAACCACAAGGTGGCGCGACCGTGTGGGTGCGTTCTTTGCGGCCGGTCAACATGGCGCAAGTGTTCCAGCGCCTGTTGAGGCAGCAGATCATTATTGCGCCGGGCGAGCTGTTCAGCTTGCAAGGCCTGCATGCGCAGCATGTGCGGTTGAGCCCGCTGAGCCACGGCGAGCATGACCTGACCCGCGTGGTCGGCCTGCTCGGTGACGCCTTGCGCCTGGCACCCGGTGAATAACGTTAAAAAACATCGGGAGTGTCCCGGATAGATCCCATCGCACTGCGGTCAAACTGCCAGTAAACTGCGCTCTATTCCTGAACCACTCTATTTCAGAGGTTTTGCATGACACTCAGTCCTTTTGCGGGCAAACCGGCACCGGCAGAATTGTTGGTCGATATCCCGCGACTGGTAACGGCTTACTACACCGGACAGCCCGACGCCTCGATTTCCACTCAGCGTGTGGCGTTCGGTACATCCGGGCACCGGGGCAGCTCGTTCGACTTGAGTTTCAACGAGTGGCACGTTCTGGCCATCAGCCAGGCGATCTGCCTGTACCGCGAAGCCCAGGGCATCACCGGGCCGTTGTTTGTCGGCATCGACACCCACGCACTGTCGACTCCGGCCGGAGCCAGCGCGCTGGAAGTTCTGGCCGCCAACGGTGTGACCGTGATGATCGCCGAAGGTGATGAATACACGCCGACGCCGGCCATTTCCCACGCCATTCTCTGCTACAACCGTGGCCGCACCTCGGGCCTGGCGGACGGCATCGTCATCACGCCGTCGCACAACCCGCCACAAAGCGGTGGTTACAAATACAACCCAACCAACGGCGGGCCGGCCGACACCCATATCACCAAATGGATCGAAGCCAAGGCCAATGAACTGCTGGCCGCCAAACTCGCCGGTGTGAAACGCATCAGTTACGAGCAGGCGCTAAAGGCCAGCACGACGCATCGCCACGATTACCTGAATACCTACGTAGCCGACCTGATCAACGTGATCGACTTCGACGCCATTCGTGACGCCAAACTGCGACTGGGCGTTGATCCGCTGGGCGGAGCAGGGGTGCGCTACTGGTCGGCGATTGCCGAGCATTACCGCCTCGATCTGCAAGTGGTCAACAAGGAAGTCGACGCGACGTTCCGTTTCATGACCGTCGACTGGGATGGCCAGATTCGTATGGATCCGTCGTCCAGCCACGCGATGCAAGGGTTGATCGGCTTGAAAGAGCGTTTCGACGTCGCTTTTGCCTGCGACCCCGATCACGACCGTCACGGCATCGTGACGCCGTCCGGTGGTTTGCTCGCGCCGAACAATTATCTCGCCGTTTCGATCGATTACCTGTTCCAGAACCGCCCGCAGTGGCGTGCGGACGCCGGCGTGGGTAAAACCGTGGTCAGCAGCGGTCTGATCGATCGCGTGGCCAAGCGCTTGGGGCGTCGTCTGTACGAAGTTCCGGTCGGTTTCAAATGGTTCGCCGACGGCCTGTTCGACGGCTCGCTGGGCTTCGGCGGCGAAGAAAGCGCGGGCGCATCCTTCCTGCGCAAGGACGGTGGCGTGTGGAGCACCGATAAGGATGGTCTGATCCCGGCGTTGCTCGCCGCTGAAATGACCGCACGCACCGGTCGCGACCCGAGCCAGGCCTACAAGGCATTGACCGATGAGCTGGGCGAACCGTTCTCGGTGCGCGTCGATGCCAAGGCCAATCCGGAGCAGAAAGCGTTGCTGAGCAAGTTGGCGCCTGCGCAGGTCACCTCGACGGAACTGGCCGGCGAGAAAATCCAGAGCATTCTCAGCCATGCACCGGGCAACGATCAGGCGATTGGCGGTCTGAAAGTGATGACTGAAAACGGCTGGTTCGCCGCGCGTCCGTCGGGCACCGAAGACATCTACAAGATCTACGCCGAAAGCTTCATCAGTGACGACCACCTCAAGCAATTGGTCGTTGAAGCGCAGACGTTGGTGGACGGTGCTATTTCCAGCAAGTGAAGCAATAAGTGCTGCGCTTTATTAAAAAAAGGGGCGACCAAATGGTCGCCCCTTTTTTTGCGTCCTCAGTCCCGCAAATCGGGAGTGTTGACTGGCAAATCAGTCAACCGCACTTGAAATGGCTGAAACGGTTGTCTATGTCGCTGGTGACTTTAAGACGATCATGGCGATGATCCGCCGTGTAGACGTACCCGTCCTGTTCGTGACGAACGTATGCCGCCCCAGACATTACGCGCAACTCTTCGAGTAAAGCGGGCGTCACCATGATCGGCGCCAGGGTATCGAATGCAAAGTTATCGTTGCATCGACCCGTCTCGCCCTCGGAAGCCGAAGCCTCAAACGCTGCGATGCCAACGGTCATGAGTACAGCCAGAACTGCATTTTTCAAAACGATTTTCTTGAACATGTTGCTTCCTTGCAGGGTTGATCGGAAATGCGCCTGACTCCTTCCAGGCGCAGGACAGATCATTGCGCAGAAACGCATCAAGCGTGCGATATATATGTATCGCTATCGCCGCGTGCTTTGCCCCTGCAAGCACCCTCAGAGGGTTTGCGAATCAGGCCAGATCCACCAGAACGATTTCGCTGTCCTCAATGGCCGTGACGCTCAGCACGCGCTCATGCGCTACCGCCACACCGTCCCGAGCTTGTGCGCGCAAGCCGTTGACTTCAATCACGCCGGTGCTCGGTACCAGATACGCGCGACGGCCTTCATCCAGATGATATTCGGCAGTTTCACCCGCCTTGAGGTTGGCCGCGACCAATCGCGCATCAGCGCGAATCCGCAGGCTCTGGTCATCGCCGTCCTTGCCGCTGGCCAACGTAACAAAACCTTCACGCTGACCTTTCGGGAACGGTTTCGCACCCCACGAGGGTGGCGCGCCAGTTTCCGTCGGCAGAATCCAGATCTGGAAGATCTTGGTGTCTTTGGTTTCCAGGTTGTATTCGCTGTGAGCGATGCCGGTGCCGGCGCTCATCACTTGTACGTCGCCAGCCTCGGTGCGGCCCTTGTTGCCGAGGTTGTCCTGGTGAGTAATCGCACCTTCACGGACGTAGGTGATGATTTCCATGTCGCGATGCGGGTGCTGCGGGAACCCGGTGCCCGCTGCGATCACATCATCGTTCCACACCCGCAGGTTGCCCCAGCTCATGCGCTGCGGATCGTAGTACTCGGCGAACGAAAAGTGGTGATGAGCGTCCAGCCAGCCGTGATGGGCGCCGCCCAGCGAGCTGAAAGGTCTGAGTTCAAGCATGATCGTCTCCTCAAAAGGCTCGTCAACGGGGTGTGATGGTTGCACCCGATGCGAGACCGGTGGTTTATGACGTGGATCATCTATCAGTTAACTATCGATAAAAAGCGTAAAAAATGCGGCATTAGCATCGAATCCGTTGATATGAAAATAGCCCGCAAGCGTCTCATCTCACCTTCAGTTCATCGCCTAAACCAATGAGCTGTAAGCATTTCGCTAGAACTGAGCGGCAAATACAGCCACCATAGCTGCAACAGCCTCACACACTGGAGCCCGTCAGCGTGGCGCAACACACCCCCGATCTTCCTCCCGAACTTCGCCCCTTGGCCGAGATGCCTTGGTTCAAACGCCTGGCAGCACGCTTCTTCGGCCATGGTTTGACCCGTTTGCGTGCGCAGCACCGTGCTTCGTGGTTGCACGGTCAGGCCGATGGCTTTCGTAGCGGCCACACCGCTGGTGTCGAATATGGTTTTAAGGAAGGCAAGCTTGAGGGGCTGGAAGAAGGCCGTCAGGTGCTGTTGATCCGTGATAGCCGCAGCACTGAACATCGTCCGCCCAGCATCGATAATCATCTGTTCGACGATTGGCGTCCGCCGCTGAGTGCCGAGCTGAAGAAGCGCATGAAGGCCGATGTCGCCCGTTTGCTGCCTGAGCATGCTCAACCCAGTAGCGCGCAATGGAAGATGATTTTCAGCGAAACACCGTCGACGTCAGTGGTCGCCGGCGCTGGCGCGGGCAAGTCCACCACGCTGGTGTTGCGCATCCTGTTGCTCAAGCACTATCTGGGCTTTGAGCTGGATTCGATGACCGTGGTGACCTTCACCCGCGAGTCGCGCAAGGATTTCATCAACAAACTGATCGAGCTGTTCGCGCTCTGGGGTCTGGCGCTGAATCTGCGCCAGGCGCGCGAACTGGTGCGCACCTTCCATTCGCGCATTCTGCCGATGGTGCGCAGCTTGCCGGGTTTCGAACGTTTGCAGGCCTTTGAAAACCTCAGCCATCGACCGCAAGGTGCCGACGAGGAGGCCGACAGCAATCCGTTCGACCTGCGCATCAACGATGCACAACGCCAGCAACTCAACGCCTGCTATCACCGCTTGTTCAAAGAGGACGAGCGTTTCCGCCAGTTGATTCAGCCACTGTCGCGCGCCGGTTTACAGCTCAAGGAGCTGGAACGTGATCACCCGGACGTGCAAAAACGCGTTGCCGTGACGGAACTGGCCTCCCGGCGCGACGAAGAGCTGTGCGATGCCATCGAAGATTTGTGGTTCCGTGCCGGCGCCTGGCCGATCAAGGGGATTGAGCCGAACCGGCAGAGTTTCGATATCAACGGCGCAAAATTTCATTGTCATGGTTACATTCCCAGTCTGGATGCCTGGGTGGTGCTCGGTTTTGATCCACGGGAAAACCCGCAGGTCAGCCGGCCAAACGCCAAGCTCAGCGTGCGTGCGGAGTGGGCAGTCAAGCGCACCCTGTTTCAAGCTTTCTGTCGTAAGCCTTTGATTTGGCTGGATAGCTACGAGTCGTCGAGACGCGTTCTGGCAACGCTGGAAGGCGATGCCAGCGCCGGGCCGGGCTTCGAATACAAGGTCAAGGGCGAGTTGGCTTCCGCGCCGTTGCTCGACTGTTTTGTCGCGGCGGCCGGTTTCATCGAAAACCTCGGCCTGGACGTGCCTGACGCGGTCGCTCGCATGAGTTTTGCCAAAGACGACCCGGACCGGTTTTTCTTTGAGGCGCTGAGCCTGTTCTGGCGGGCCTTTGAAGATCATCTGCTCGATCAGAAACCGCCGATCATGACCTACAACCGCATGTTCGCGTTGTTCAGCGAGCACTCACCGGAAAACCTCAAGCTGTTGAGCGATGAACTGCTCAGGCCGCTGTCGCACCTGATGATCGATGAGTTTCAGGATGTTTCACCACAGATCGTTTCGTGGATCCGTGCCAGCCTGATGGAGATTCGCAGTCGTGGCCCGGCCATGCACGTCGGACGGGGCGCGCAACGCTCGTCGCTGTTGTGTGTTGGCGATGACTGGCAGTCGATTTACGGCTGGCGTGGCAGTTCGCCGAGTTACTTCATGGCGTTCGACAAGGAATTCCCGTCGCCTGCCACTACGCGGGTGATGCTCAGCGACAACTACCGCAGTCATCAGCACATTATCGACGCGGCCGAGCACATCGTTCGTGCCGCCCCGGCGATCCCCGGCAAGAAGGCCAAGGCCAGCGGCGCAGCCAAGCCGCTGCAACCGGTCAACGTGCTGGAGCGCGATGATCAGGCATTGGGCCAACGCCTCGCCGAACATTATCGTCAGGGTCATTCAATCTTGATGCTGTATCGAAAAAGTAGCGATAAGTCATTGATAGAGCAGCATATTCAGTCAGTAGTTAATGTCGATTCGAGCTTGCCGTACGAAGCGCGCCGGCTGAAGCAACTGACCTACCACAGTGCCAAAGGCTTGCAGGCCGACGCGGTGTTTCTGCTCGGCGATTGCCAGCACCTGACCAGTTCGCCCTATAAGAATCAGGTCTATCGCATGGCGGGACTGGGCAAGCCGGGCGACAGCGAGCCCTACGACACCGCGCAAAAAGACGAAATCCTGCGGCTGGCGTATGTCGGCATCACCCGCGCGGTCAGCCATTGCTACTGGTACGTTGAACCGCAGGAAGCGCAAGCGGTGAACATGCCCAGGGCGTCCGACCGGGTGGCCAAGGACAAGCCGTTCTTCGTTGATCACCGCAGCGCCAAACACAGCGCATGAGCACAAAAAAGCCCACATCGCTGTGGGCTTTTTTGTTTTAAATCATAAGCTTATGCGTAACTCTTGAGAGACTCCGGAGGTATGAATGCTTCCAGCTCGTCCTCCACAGCCTCGATGATTCGCTCTACATCCGCTGCATTCATCACCGTCGCACACGGGATGCCAGCGATGGCGATCATGGTTTCGCCACTGGCGCGATCGAACAGACGGGCGATCATGCTGCCCGGCGCGTCCATCGTCGCCTCGAAACCCATGGGATGAAAATGCCAGCGCATCAGCTGGCAGGCATTGGGGAACGTGACTTTGCTTGACCCTTTATTCATGTGTTGCCCGCCTTCTTCATCGAGCGCTTCCGTTTGCTCATGTTAGGTGGGAAGAGCCTTCATTGGCTCAACCGGTGACTGACATTAAAAGTAGCATCCCGATGTGAAATTCCTGTGAGATTTTTCAGTTCTTTTTGCGATTGCTTCGCATTTTTTGATGTAAGTCACGGCGTACGCAATCGTCGCCAAATGGCCACTATGGTTTAGTCATTGAAGCCTGCGCCGAACTTGGGCAAGCTCGGTTCTTTTGCGCCGAGCCCCTTATGCACGCCGACGACGACGGCCCAGAACAGACCCAGGCCACGGCGGCCACGGTCATGCGCTATCACCTGAGCTGGAAGCACCGTGACCTCGACAGCGTCATGGCGCTGTATCACCCGGACATCCAGTACAACGACTTCTTCCAGAACCGCGTGCTCGGCCTTGATGAATTGCGCGAGTACGTGCGCGTCAGCATGCCGCGCGAATCCGACGAATTGCTTGAGCATTGCGATCGCATTCGCGTCGACGGCAACACCGCGTTCATTCAATACGAAGTCACCTTGCGCGGCGGTGACGGGCTGGTGTCGTTTCGTTCCAGCGAGGCGATCACGGTCAGGGACGGGCTGATCTGGCGCGTCAACGAATACGCCTCGCTGGTGCGCACGCAAACTCTCGGCACAAGCTCTTCAAGTCAGCGCCCGGCGGTCAGTCGCCTGGGCCTGTCCCCACGCCAGTTAAGTTTTATGGCTGAAGACCTGCAGCAGTATTTCGAAAACCAGCAGCCGTACCTCGACCCCGAACTCGATTTGCAGCGAGTGGCGAAGGAGTGTGGCTACAGCCGCAACCAGATTTCCTATCTGCTCAATCAGGTGCTTGGGCAAAGCTTCTATCGCTACGTCAACCAGGCACGCCTGCAACATCTGCTGCGCGCGCTCGACAACGCGGCGCCACCCGTACGCATTGATGAACTGGCTTTCGCTGCCGGTTTCAATTCGTTGTCGGCGTTTTACAGCTGTTTCCGTCAACACACCGGCCAGTCGCCCAAGGCTTACGCCAAACAAATTTCTTTGCGGGCACGCGCGCAAGACATCAACTGAGCACAGCCACTAGGATCGACGCCATCGAAGTTTTCAGTGGCGGAGTCTTGCATGCCGGCGTGGCGCACTATCAGTTTGTGGATGGATCAACTCGATGAGCCGCTGACCGCGCGGCCCGAGCTTGAGCGAGATCTGGACGTCGACGTGGCGATCATCGGCGCCGGTTACACGGGCCTGTGGACGGCGTACTACCTGAAAAAACTCGCGCCGGGGCTCGACATTGCGATTGTCGAAGCGCAGACCGCCGGTTTTGGCGCGTCCGGTCGCAATGGCGGCTGGCTGATGGGCAACCTGCTTGGCGAGGATCGCTTGCTGGCCGGGCTGTCGCCGGAACAACGCCGCGCCTCATTCGATCTGCTGCACAGCATTCCCGATGAAGTGGAAATTGTTCTCGAACGCGAAGGCATTGACTGCGATTACCGCAAGGGCGGGGTGCTGTACTGCGCCGCCCGCTATCCAGAGCAGGAAGCCACGCTGCGTGACTATCTGGCCAAACTGCACGCCCAGGGCCTGACCGACGACGATTACCGCTGGCTCAGTCCCGAGCAACTGGCGCAGCAGATCCGCGTGGCCAAGCCGTACGGCGGGATTTACGCGCCGCACGTGGCGACCATCCATCCGGCGAAACTGGTGCGGGGCCTCGCGCGCACGGTGCAGAACATGGGCGTGAAAATCTACGAAAACAGTCCGGTCACCCATTGGCAGTCGGGCAGTTTGCGCACGGCGAAAGCCAGCGTGCGCAGTCGCTGGATCGTGCCGGCCGTCGAAGGTTATTCGGTGACCTTGCCGCCGCTGGGCCGCTATCAATTGCCGGTGCAGAGCCTGATCGTCGCCACTGAACCCTTGTCCGCCGCGACCTGGGATGAGATCGGCCTCAATCGTGGCCAGGCGTTCAGCGAATTCAGCCGGCAGGTCACTTATGGCCAGCGCAGTGCCGACAATCGTCTGATCTTCGGCGCACGCGGCGGTTATCAGTTTGCCGGCAAGTTGCGGCACAACTTCGATCTGACCCGCGATGAGGTCGAGCTGCGCCGCTATCTGTTCGGCGAACTGTTCCCGCAACTGAAAAACGTGCAGATCACCCACGCCTGGGGTGGCAACCTTGGCATGTCCCGCCACTTCAAACCGCACATGCTCTGTGATCGCGCCAACGGCATCGCGCTGTCCGGCGGTTATGGCGGGGAGGGCGTCGGCGCGAGCAATCTCGGCGGGCGCACCTTGGCCGATCTGATTCTCGAGCGCGACACCGAACTGACCCGGCAGCCGTGGGTGCTGCCGGACGGCGGCATTCATGCCCTGCGCGCCTGGGAGCCGGAGCCGTGCCGCTGGCTCGGCTACAACGCGATCATCAAAAGCTTCGTCCACGAAGACCAGACCCTGGCCAACCCGGCGACCGCGCCATGGCGGCGCAAGCTCGCCAGCCAAGTTGCGGGTTTCATGGAAGGTTTCATGCATTGAACGTCGATTTACTTCAAGAAAGCCCAAAGACAGGTCAGACCATGAGCATTACCCAGTTCAAGAACACCGCAACCCTGCCACTCGACGAGTCCAGCCCGGTCGCCGTGCCCCTCGGCGAACCGGTGGCGATCGCCTCGACCACCAGCGTCGAGCGCGATGACGGCGTCGAAACCGGCGTCTGGGAATGCACGCCCGGGCGCTGGCGTCGGCAGATCACCGCGCAGGAGTTCTGCCATTTCATTTCCGGGCGCTGCACGTTCACCCCTGACGGTGGCGGCGAAACCCTGCACATACAAGGTGGCGACGCACTGATGTTGCCAGCCAACACGCTCGGTATCTGGGATATCCAGGAAACCGTGCGCAAGAGCTACGTGCTGATTTTCTGATTGTTTGATCCTTTGATTGCCTGCCAACAAAAAAGAAAACCCACACAGGAATCGATCCATGATCCGCAAGACCCTCGCTCTGGCACCGCTGATGTTCGCCGTTTCCCTTGCTCAGGCAGCGGAAACGGTCAAGGTTTACAACTGGTCTGACTACATCGCGCCGGACACCACCAAGAATTTCGAGAAAGAGACGGGCGTGGGCGTCACCTATGACGTCTACGACAGCAATGAAACCCTTGACGGCAAGTTGATGACCGGTAAATCCGGTTACGATGTGGTGTTCCCGTCCAACCACTTCATGGCCCGGCAGATTCAGGGTGGGGCGCTGAAAAAACTCGACAAGAGCCAGTTGCCGAACTGGAAAAACCTCAATCCGGTACTGCTCAAAGCCCTGCAAACCAACGACCCGAATAACGAACACGGCTTCCCGTACCTGTGGGGCAGCACCGGCATCGGCTACAACATCGCCAAGGTCAAAGCGGTGCTGGGCGATGACGCGCCGGTGGATTCCTGGGACCTGATCTTCAAGCCCGAATACATGGAAAAGCTGCAGAAGTGCGGCGTGGCGATCCTCGACAACGGCCCCGAATTGCTGCCGGCGGCGCTCAATTACCTGGGCCTGCCGCACCACAGCAAAAATCCCGAGGATTACAAAAAGGCCGAAGCGCTGCTGATGAAAGTGCGGCCCTACGTCAGCTATTTCCACTCGTCGAAATACACCAGCGACCTGGCCAACGGCGACATCTGCGTGGCGGTCGGTTTCTCCGGTGACATCCTGCAAGCCGAGAACCGCGCCAAGGAAGCGAAAAACGGCGTCGACATCGGTTATGCGATTCCCAAGGAAGGCGCAGCCATCTGGTTCGACATGGTCGCCATGCCCGCCGATGCGCCGGACGAGAAGGCCGGTTACGCGTTCATGAACTACCTGCTGCGCCCGGACGTGATGGCCGGCATCAGCAACTACGTGCATTACGCCAATGGCAATGAACAGGCCGACAGCCTGATCGACCCGGCGATCAAGAACGACACCAAGGTGTATCCGAGTCCGGAGATGATGGGCAAGCTGTTCGCGCTGGAGGCGATGCCGTTGAACATTGACCGGATCCGGACGCGGGTGTGGAACAAGATTCGCACCGGTAGCTGACTCGCTTCCCCTCTGTAGGAGCTGCCGCAGGCTGCGATCTTTTGATCTTGCTTTTATAAGGCAAAGTCAAAAGATCGCAGCCTCGTTTCACTCGTCAGCTCCTACAGTTTTGGCGACCATTTTGGTTGATATCAATACACTGGCATCGCACTAATAAAGTGCAGCAAAGTGAGACGCGCCTAACAAAAAACAACTTACCCATATTTAATATTTAAATAGGAAATCGTCAGACAATTAGGCAGAAGCCGCGCAACTAAAACATTCTTTCTTCCCCGCACGCTTTGTTTACGGCAGTTTTCCGAAACAGCCCGATTTGATCTCAAAAAAATCCTTTACGACAGATTTCAAATTGTGTCAGGTTTCTTACGCCTTCATTGGGCGAGTGATAGGACGCTCTCGCCAGCGAGACGCCTATCGGACAAAAACTGTTCCATTGCTAAACAAGGAAGTGTGTTTATGTCGAAAGTAAAAGCTAATGCTATTGATACCGCCGAACAGGCTTTTCTGTTGTCTGCGGCGCCGCAACCTCTGGCTGCAACCAGCTCAGCCTGGAACCAGATCAATAGCTTCAGCCACCAATACGATCGTGGCGGCAACCTCACGGTCAATGGCAAGCCCTCTTACTCCGTCGATCAGGCCGCAACCCAGTTGCTGCGCGACGGTGCTGCCTACCAGGACAAGGACGGCAGCGGCAAGATCGAACTCACCTATACCTTCCTGACTTCGGCATCGTCCAGCACGATGAACAAGCACGGGATCACCGGGTTCAGTCAGTTCAATGCGCAACAACAAGCCCAGGCCAAGCTCGCCATGCAATCCTGGGCGGATGTAGCCAACGTGACCTTCACCGAGAAAGCCACGGGCGGTGACGCTCACATGACCTTCGCTAACTACAGCGGTGGTGTCGACGGTGCAGCGGCATTCGCTTATCTGCCAGGGACTGGCGCCGGCTATGACGGCACCTCGTGGTACCTGACCAACACCAGTTACACGCCGAACAAGACGCCGGATCTGAACAACTACGGTCGTCAGACCCTGACCCACGAAATCGGCCACACCCTGGGCCTTGCTCACCCTGGCGACTACAACGCCGGTAATGGCAACCCGACCTACAATGACGCGACCTACGGCCAGGACACCCGCGGCTACAGCGTCATGAGCTACTGGAGCGAAAGCAATACCAACCAGAACTTCAGCAAGGGCGGTGTCGAAGCGTATTCGTCCGGTCCGCTGATGGACGATATCGCGGCCATCCAGAAACTCTACGGTGCCAACACCACCACCCGTACCGGTGACACCACCTACGGCTTCAACTCCAACACTGGCCGCGATTTCCTCAGCGCTTCGTCGTCGAGTGACAAAGTGGTGTTCTCGGTGTGGGACGCGGGCGGCAAGGACACTCTGGACTTCTCGGGTTTCACCCAGAACCAGAAGATCAACCTCAATGAAGCCTCGTTCTCCGACGTTGGCGGCCTGGTGGGCAACGTGTCCATTGCCAAAGGCGCGATCATCGAAAACGCCATTGGCGGTTCGGGTAACGATCTGCTGATCGGCAACAGCGTGGCCAACGAGCTCAAGGGCGGTGCCGGCAACGACATCCTCTACGGCGCTGGCGGTGCCGACAAACTGTGGGGCGGTGCGGGTTCGGACACCTTCGTGTTCGCGGCCAGCTCTGACTCCAAGCCAGGTGCGATCGATCAGATCCTCGATTTTGTCAGCGGTCTGGACAAAATCGATCTGACCGGCATCACCAACGGCGCCGGCCTGCACTTCGTCAGCAGCTTCACCGGTGCTGCCGGTGACGCGGTCCTGACGTCGTCGGGCGGCAACAGTCTGCTCTCGGTGGACTTCTCCGGGCACGGCGTGGCGGACTTCCAGGTCAGCACCGTTGGCCAGGCAGCGACCAGCGACATCGTGGCGTGATGTAGCAATGGAAAGCGGCGTGTGATGCGCCGCTTTCTTTGCTTGCATCGTGTTGGTCGGTAAGTAAGGCTACATGTCGGAGCGAATATTCCCATGATCAGTAAAGCTTTTACCTACAAGGCGGCGTGGCTTTCGGCGGCGCTCATGATGATTTCAGGAGAAACCACTATGGCAAGCAGCCTCAGACTTGAAGAACCCTCCGTTTTTGCCGGGCAGTGGCAAGCGACGCTGTCCACCCGAGGTGATGACCCACAAGCGCAACAGCAGCAGGACAAACCCTCGAATACTTGCCTCGTCGAATTGCAGGCGAACAAAACCCTGGGTGAAGGTGCCGACTGTCTCGGTGCATGGATTGAACAAACCCCGATCGGCTGGTTTCCCGATCCGGACGGCCTCTCGATTACCGGCAAGGAAGGCTCAAGAATCCAGTTCTTCAGCCGACAACGTGACGGGCTTTATCTGGCGACTTTGAAGTCGGGTCTGGTGATTACGCTTGAGCGCGCAGCGCAACAGCCTTGATTATTCAAACGGCGACAAAGTTTTAATATAAAGCGCCACGCGATGGTTATAAGAAACGCTGGATGGCAACTGCACCGCAGTTAATCGCGCAAGTTGTTATGAAAGTGTAAGCGGTAGACGAAAAAGCAAGTTCCGATGTTGCGCGGATCATTAATTCGAATCTCGTCAATGAGTGGCGGGAAATATTTTTCCAGGAATAATCAATGAAGATGGCGAAGGCCCCAGCCACCGCTCCCTTATTCAAGGCATTGGGTGACTATAAAAGTATCCTGATCAGCGTCGGCTGCTTTACCGCGCTGATTAACGTGCTGATGCTGGTGCCCTCCATCTATATGCTCCAGGTCTATGACCGGGTGCTGTCGTCGCAGAACGAAACGACCCTGGCGATGCTGTCGTTGATGGTGGTCGGCTTCTTTGCCTTCATCGGCATGCTGGAAGTGATCCGCAGCTTTATCGTGATCCGCATCGGCAGTCAGTTGGAGCGCCGCTTCAACCTGCGTGTTTACCAGGCGGCGTTCGAACGCAACCTGTTCAAGGGCGAGGGCAACGCCGGGCAGTCGCTGGGCGACCTCACGCACATTCGCCAATTCGTTACCGGGCCTGCGCTGTTCGCGTTTTTCGATGCGCCGTGGTTTCCGGTCTACCTGTTTGTGATTTACCTGTTCAACGTCTGGCTCGGCGTGCTCGCCACCGCCGGCGCACTGTTGCTGATCGGGCTGGCCTGCCTCAACGAATACATGACCAAAAAACCGCTGGGCGAAGCCGCCGGTTATTCGCAGAAGTCCAGTCAGTTGGCCACCAGTCATCTACACAATGCCGAAACCATTCAGGCGATGGGCATGCTCGGCTCCCTGCGCAAGCGCTGGTTCCAGGTGCACTCGCGCTTCCTCGGCCTGCAGAATCAGGCCAGCGACACCGGTGCGGTGATCAGCTCTGTGAGTAAAACCCTGCGCCTGTGCCTGCAATCGTTGGTCTTGGGCCTGGGCGCATTGCTGGTGATCAAGGGTGATATGACCGCCGGGATGATGATCGCCGGTTCGATTTTGATGGGGCGTGTCCTGAGCCCGATCGATCAGTTGATTGCCGTGTGGAAGCAGTGGAGCGGGGCGAAGCTGGCTTACCGTCGTCTCGATGCGCTGCTGCAAGCGTTCCCGCCCAGCGACGACGCCATGGCGCTGCCGCCGCCGAAAGGCCAGATCACTTTCGAACAGGTCAGCGCCGGCCCACCGGGGCAACGCGCGGCAACCCTGCACATGGTCAATTTCAATCTGAATGCCGGCGAGGTACTGGGCGTGCTCGGCGCTTCCGGCTCCGGCAAATCGACGCTGGCCCGCGTACTGGTGGGTGTCTGGCCAACCCTCGGCGGCACCGTGCGCCTCGATGGCGCGGACATTCATCGCTGGAATCGCGACCAGCTCGGCCCCTACATCGGCTATCTGCCGCAAGACATCGAACTGTTCAGCGGCAGCATCGCCGAGAACATTGCCCGTTTCAGCGAGGCCGATCCGCAGAAAGTCGTCGCCGCGGCGCAACAGGCTGGCGTGCACGAAATGATCCTGCGTCTGCCGCAAGGCTACGACACGCAACTGGGCGAGGACGGCAGCGGCTTGTCCGGCGGCCAGAAACAGCGCGTGGCACTGGCGCGTTCAATGTATGGCACGCCAAGTCTGGTGGTGCTGGATGAGCCGAACTCCAACCTCGACACCGTTGGCGAAGCGGCATTGGCCAGCGCCATCGCAGCGCTCAAAGCCCAAGGCACCACGGTGGTGCTGGTGACGCACCGTTCTTCGGTGTTGGCGCAGGCTGACAAGCTATTGGTCCTCAATGACGGTCGTTTGCAGGCGTTTGGTCCAAGCCAGGACGTGCTCAAGGCACTTTCCGGCCAGCAAGAGCAACAACGGGAGAAAGCTGCACAGGCACCGGGCGGGCTCAGCATGAGTCGCCAGTATCAGCCCTCGACAAGGAATTCGGGTGTATGAGCAGCGCAAGCATGAACACGGAAAACGAAGCGAGCATGGAACACGCCTACATCACTGAGCGCCCGGAACGCGATGCAAAGTTCTTCGCGCGCATGGGCTGGATTCTGGCGATCGTCGGCGCCGGCAGTTTCTTCACCTGGGCGGCACTGGCGCCGCTGGATCAAGGCATTCCGGTGCAAGGCACGGTCGTGGTCTCGGGCAAGCGCAAAGCCGTGCAGTCGATGAGCAGCGGCGTGGTCAGCCGGATTCTGGTGCGCGAAGGCGAAATCGTGAAGCAGGGCCAGCCGCTGTTCCGCCTCGATCAAACGCAAGTCGCCGCCGACGTCCAGTCGCTGCAAGCGCAATACCGCATGGCCTGGGCCAGCCTCGCGCGCTGGCAAGCCGAGCGCGACAACCTCAAGCAAGTGACCTTTCCGGCCGAGTTGAGCAATGACCCGGATCCACGTCTGGCACTGGTACTGGAAGGTCAGCGGCAACTGTTCAGCAGCCGCCGCGAGGCGTACTACCGCGAGCAGGCCGGACTGCGTGCAAGCATCGAAGGCGCCACCGCGCAACTGGCCGGCATGCGCCGCGCCCGTACCGATCTCAATGCTCAGGCCGACTCGCTGCAACAGCAGTTGAGCAATCTGCAACCGCTCGCCGACAACGGCTACATCCCGCGCAACCGCTTGATGGAATACCAGCGTCAACTGTCGCAAGTGCAGCAGCAACTGGCGGAAAACACCGGTGAAAGCGGCCGGGTCGAGCAGGGCATCCTCGAGTCGCGGCTGAAGCTGCAACAGCACGCCGAGGAATACCAGAAGGAAGTCCGCACGCAACTGGCCGACGCGCAGCTGAAAAGCGTGACCCTGTCGGAGCAACTGACTTCCGCCGGTTTCGACCTGCAGCACAGCGAAATCATCGCCACCGCCGACGGCGTCGCGGTCAACCTCGGCGTGCACACCGAAGGTGCCGTGGTGCGTCAGGGTGAAACGTTGCTGGAGATCGTCCCGCAAGGCACCACGCTGGAAGTGGAAGGGCACTTGCCGATCAACCTGATCGACAAGGTCGGCGCGCATTTGCCGGTGGACATTCTGTTTACCGCGTTCAACCAGAGCAAAACCCCGCGTGTACCGGGTGAAGTCAGCCTGATTTCCGCCGACCAGATGGTCGATGAGAAAACCGGCGTGCCATATTACGTCCTGCGCAGCAGCGTCAGCGATCAGGCCATGGAGAAACTCAACGGTCTGGTGATCAAGCCCGGCATGCCGGCAGAAATGTTCGTGCGCACCGGCGAACGTTCACTCCTCAACTATCTGTTCAAACCGCTGCTCGACCGGGCCGGCTCCGCGTTGACCGAGGAATAAGGATGTTCGGCTGTATGAATAAGCTTTCCATGCTTGCGGCGGCAATGCTGCTGCTCGCGAGTCACTCAGCAGTGGCGGCCATGGGGCCGTTCGAGATCTACGAACAGGCGTTGCGCAATGACCCGGTATTCCTCGGGGCGATCAAGGAGCGTGATGCGGGCCTGGAAAACCGCGCCATTGGCCGCGCCGGCCTGCTGCCGCGCATCGGTTACACCTACAACAAGGGCCGCAACACGTCGAAAGCCACTTCTCTGGATGAGCGCGCGCGTAACCGTACCGATGATCGCAACTACAGCAGTTACGGTTCGGCCCTGACCCTGCAACAGCCACTGCTCGACTACGAGGCGTATGCCGCGTATCGCAAGGGTGTCGCGCAGTCGCTGTTTGCCGATGAAAACTTTCGTGGCAAGAGCCAGGAACTGTTGGTTCGCGTGCTGGATAACTACACCAAGGCGCTGTTCGCGCAGGACCAGATCGACATCGCGCAGGCGAAGAAGAAGGCCTACGAGCAGCAGTTCCAGCAGAACGAGCACATGTTCAAGCAAGGCGAGGGCACGCGTACCGACATTCTCGAGGCTGAGTCGCGCTATGAACTGGCGACCGCCGAGGAGATCGAGGCGCGTAACGAGCAAGATGCGGCGCTGCGTGAACTCGGCGCTCTGGTGGGCACGCCAGCGGTGGACATTGGCGATCTGGCGCCGCTCGATCAGAACTTCCAGACCTTCGCGCTGATGCCTGCCAATTACGACACCTGGCACGAAATGGCGGTGAGCAATAACCCCAATCTGGCCTCGCAGCGCCAGGCCGTGGAAGTTGCGCGTTATGAAGTGGAACGCAATCGCGCCGGGCATCTGCCGAAAATCAATGCCTACGCCTCGATGCGCCAGAACGAATCGGAAAGCGGCAACACCTACAACCAGCGCTACGAAACCAACACCATTGGTTTTGAGGTTAGCGTGCCGTTGTATGCCGGTGGCGGTGTTTCGGCGTCGACACGTCAGGCCAGCCGCACCATGGAACAGGCGGAATACGAACTGGACGGCAAGACGCGTGAGACGCTGATTGAACTGCGGCGGCAGTTCAGTGCCTGCCTGTCCGGGGTGAGCAAACTGCGCGCTTATCAGAAAGCGCTGAGCTCGGCGGAAGCGCTGGTGGTGTCGACAAAGCAGAGCATTCTGGGTGGCGAACGGACCAACCTCGATGCGTTGAACGCCGAGCAGCAACTGTTCACCACCCGCCGCGATCTGGCGCAGGCGCGGTACGACTATTTGATGGCCTGGACCAAGTTGCATTACTACGCCGGGACCTTGAACGAGCAGGATCTGGCGCGGGTGGATGAGGCGTTTGGTGTTGCTCATCGTTGATGTGCATGCCTTTAGACCGCCCCCTCACCCTAACCCTCTCCCGGAGGGAGAGGGGACTGATCCGGGGATATTGCAGAAGTACACCGACCTGAACGAGCGGTACCGAATCCAAGATCGACTGAGATTTTTCAGTTCGATAAATAACGCAAGACACCCCGGTCAGCTCCCTCTCCTCGGGGAGAGGGCTGGGGTGAGGGGATGATCGACGCGGTTTTTCAGGTCGATGAATAACGCAAGACACCTCGGTCAGCTCTCTCTCCTGAGGGAGAGGGCTGGGGTGAGGGGATGATCGACGCGGTTTTTCAGGTCGATGAATAACGCAAGACACCTCGGTCGGCTCCCTCTCCTCGGGGAGAGGGCTGGGGTGAGGGGAACAGGCAACACCGCAGAAGAACCTGCATAAAACAATAAAAGTGAGTGGTGAACATGGACGTACGCATCAAGCCGATTTCGGTCGGCACCCTGCTGCTTGTGATTTCTACAACCCAGGCGCAGGCCCAATACCTCGAAACCGGCCAACCCGGTGATCCTGCCAGTTGGCGCAGCGCCGAATTCCTCCGCGACTGGGGTTTGAGCCGCATGCAGGCCGAGCAAGCCTACGCCGCCGGCATCACCGGCCAAGGCGTGAAAATCGGCGCGCTCGATTCCGGTTTCGATGCCGCCCACCCGGAATTCGCCAGCGATCGTTATCACCCGGTCACGGCCAGCGGCAGCTACATCGACGGCTCACTGTTCGACGTCAATGGCACCCTCAATCCCAACAACGACTCGCACGGCACCCACGTGGTCGGCACCATGGGTGCCTCGCGCGATGGCGCCGGCACGCACGGCGTGGCGTATAACGCGCAGATCTACGTCGGCAACACCAACAAGAACGACAGTTTCCTGTTTGGCCCCAACCCCGATCCGCGCTATTTCAAAGCGGTGTATGACGCGCTCGCCGATGCCGGCGTGCGCGCGATCAACAACAGTTGGGGCAGCCAGCCGCCGGATGTCAGCTACCGCACCCTGGCCGATCTGCACGCCGCGTACGCCCAGCACTGGAACAAAGGCACGTGGCTCGACGCGGCAGCCGATGTTTCCCGGCGCGGCGTGATCAACGTGTTCAGCGCCGGCAACAGCGGTTATCCGAATGCCAGCGTGCGTTCCGCGTTGCCCTATTTTCAGCCTGATCTGGAAGGCCACTGGCTGGCGGTGTCGGGCCTCGATCAAAGCAATCAGCAGAAGTACAACCAGTGCGGCCTCGCCAAATACTGGTGCATCACCACGCCGGGGGCGAAGATCGACAGCACGGTTCCCGGTGGCGGTTACGCAATCAAGTCCGGCACCTCGATGTCTGCGCCGCATGCGACCGGCGCGCTGGCGCTGGTGATGGAACGCTACCCGTACATGAACAATCAGCAGGCGCTCGAAGTGCTACTGACCACCGCGACGCAACTGGATGGTTCGGTTACCGATGCGCCGACCGAACGGGTCGGTTGGGGCGTGGCCAATCTGAATCGGGCGATGCGCGGGCCGGGGCAGTTGCTCGGTGCGTTCGACGCCAGTCTGGGCGCCGGGCAGCGCGATGTCTGGAGCAATGACATCTCTGACAAGGCGCTGATTCAGCGCCAGAGTGAAGACCTCGCCGAGCACAGTGCCTGGCAGCAAACCCTGCAAGACAAGGGCTGGCAGAACGGTGTTGCGCCTGGCGCGAGCCAACAGGATCAGACCGACTACGCAGTCGGCAGCGCTCGCGATGCAGCCGCGGCGAATCGTGTGTATCAGGGCAGCCTGATCAAGTCTGGCGGCGGGCACTTGATGCTCACTGGCGACAACACGTATCGCGGTGCGACCACGGTCAATGGTGGCTTGCTCACGGTCAATGGCTCCCTGACCTCAAGCGTGACGGTGAACGACAGCGGCACCCTCGGTGGTTCCGGTCGGATCGGCGCGTTGACCGCCAACAGCGGCGCTCGCGTGGCGCCGGGCAACTCGATCGGCACTTTGAACGTGGCCGGTGATGTGACCTTCGCGCCAGGTTCAACTTACGCCGTTGAACTGTCGCCAACCCGCAGCGACCGCATTGTTGCCGGCGGCAGCGCCAACATCAGCGGCGCCACCGTCAGTCTGTCGCTGGAAAACAGCCCGACGCTGCTCAGCACCAGCGAAGCGCAAAGCCTGCTCGGTCGCCAGTACGACATCCTGCAGGCGGCCGGTGGCGTTCAGGGCCAGTTTGGTGCCGTGCTACCGAATTACCTGTTTATCGGCGGCAGCCTCGATTACGCCGCCAACGGCATTCAACTCGATATCGAACGTAACGCGACAACCTTCGCCAGCGTCGGGCAAACGCCCAACCAGCGCTCGGTGGCCGTTGCCGTCGACGGTCTGGGCGCCGGCAACGCGGTGTATGAAAGCCTGTTGCTCTCGCCAACAGCCGCTTCGGCGCAACAAGCGTTCCAGCAGTTGAGTGGCGAAATCTACCCGGCGTTGAGTTCGATGCTGATCAATGACAGCCGCCAGTTGCGCGACGCGGTGGGTGAGCGTCTGCACGATACAAACGCGACGCAAAGCAATGGCTGGATCAAAGCCCTCGGCGCGTGGGGCACGACCGATTCGAGCCACGACACGGCCGGCTACAGCACCTCGATTGGCGGCCTGCTGGCCGGCGTTGACGGCGCACTGGACGAGCAGACCCGTATCGGTCTGGTCAGCGGTTACAGCGACAGCTCATTGAGCATGGGTTCGGGTACGCATTCCTCGGCCAAGGTCGACAGCTATCACCTGGGCGCGTACGCCGGTCGTGAAATCGGCGCGTGGCGCTTGAGCACCGGTGCGGCCTATAGCTGGCATCGCGCCGATGTGAAGCGCGATCTGCAATACGGCAACGTCAGTGGCAAACAGAAAGCCAAGGTCGACGCGGCGACCACGCAAGTGTTCGGCGAGGCGGCTTACCGCTTGCACCTGCAACCGCTGGCGCTGGAACCGTTCGCCAACCTTGCCTACGTGCATCTGGACACGGAAGGTTTGACCGAGAAGGGCGACGCGGCGGCCCTGAAAAGCTCGGGCGATCAGCGTGACGCGGTGCTGAGCACCCTCGGCGTGCGGGCGATCAAGACCTTCAGTCTTTCGACGCAACAATCACTCGACGTGAGCGGCCACCTCGGCTGGCAGCACAGCCTCAGCGATATCGATTCCGAGCAGCATCTGCGCTTTGCCAGCGGCGGCACGCCGTACGCGGTGGAGAGTTCCGCAATGGTGCGTGATGCCGCGCTGGTTGGCGTGCAGGCCAGCCTCGCGCTGAGCCGGGATGTCCGGGTCAACCTTGATTACAACGGACAACTGGCCAGTCGCGAAAAGCTGCATGGCGTTGGCCTGAGTCTGAACTGGCAGTTTTAATCGCTACAACCTGATCGTTCCCACGCTCTGCGTGGGAATGCCTCCAGGGACGCTCTGCGTCCAGTGACGCGGAGCGTCACGGGCTGCATTCCCACGCGGAGCGTGGGAACGATCATTGCTCTGGGTGGGAACGATCAGGATTTTTTCGCAACATCACTAAGGAAGGTCGCTGGATGAATAACAACAATACCCCCGCGCAAACGGGTGGCCGCTTTGCCCTGAAAACCCTCACGCTCGCCGTGCTCTGTGCGATCGGCACAGTTCATGCGGCGCCCTACGTGGAGAACGGTCGCACGGGCGATCCATCGAGTTGGCGCAGTGCCGAGTTTCAGGCCGATTGGGGCCTGGGCGCGATCGGTGCCGATTACGCCTACGCCGCCGGGTACACCGGCAAAGGCGTGAAACTGGGGATCTTTGACCAGCCGGTGTATGCCGCGCACCCGGAGTTTTCCGGCAGCAATAAAGTCGTCACTTTGGTCACCAGCGGGATCCGCGAATACACCGACCCGTACATCCCGGTCAAAGCCGGCGATGCGTTCCGCTATGACGGTTCGCCCTCGGTCGGTTCCGACGGCAAACTCGGCGCCCACGGCACCCACGTCGGCGGCATCGCCGCCGGCAGCCGCGACGGCGGGCCGATGCACGGCGTGGCGTTCGGTGCGCAGATCATCAGCGCCGACAACGGCGACCCGGGCCCGGAAGACGGCATCGTTCGTGGCAACGACGGCGCGGTCTACAAGGCCGGTTGGGACGCCCTGATCGCCAGCGGCGCGCGGATCATCAACAACAGTTGGGGCATCGGTATCACTGACCGTTTCGACCTCGGCGGCCGCGATCCGGCGTACCCGCATTTCACCGTCAATGACGCGCAGTTGCAGTTCAACGAGATCCGCACACTGCTCGGCACCAAACCCGGCGGTGCCTACGATGGCGCGATTGCCGCCGCGCGCAGCGGCATCGTGACGATCTTCGCCGCCGGCAACGACTACAACCTGAACAACCCGGACGCCATCGCCGGCCTCGGCTATTTCGTTCCCGACATCGCGCCGAACTGGATCACCGTCGCCGCGTTGCAGAAGAACCCGGACCTGGCCAGCGCCAACCCGTACATCATGAGTACGTTCTCTTCGCGTTGTGGCTACACCGCGAGTTTCTGCGTCTCGGCGCCGGGCACGAAGATCTTCAGTTCGATCATCGAAGGCACCAACGCCGACAACCTGACCACCGGCTACAAAAATTACAACGGCACCTCAATGGCCGCGCCACACGTGGCCGGTTCCATGGCGGTGTTGATGGAACGCTTCCCGTACATGAGCGGTGATCAAGTCGCCACGGTCTTGCGTACTACGGCCACCGACCTCGGCGCGCCGGGCATCGACGCCTTGTACGGCTGGGGCATGATCAACCTGCGCAAGGGCATCGACGGCCCTTCGATGTTCGTCACCGAGCAGGACATCCCGGCCGAATTCCGCATCGACGGCGCGTATGGCTCCGGCCAGTTTGTCGCGGATCTGCCGGGCATCGGCGCGATCATCGATCAAGGCAAACCGACCGAGCGCGTGTGCACCGACATCACCTGCGGCCTCGACACCTGGCGCAACGACATTTCCGGCCACGGCGGTCTGACCAAGCAAGGCCTCGGTACGCTGGTGCTGACCGGCAACAACAGTTACAGCGGTCCGACCCTGGTCAATCAGGGGCGTCTGGCCATCAATGGTTCGCTGGCCTCTGCGGTCACCGTCAATGACGGCGGCATTCTCGGCGGTAACGGCCACATTGGCGCGCTGTCGGTGAAAAGCGGCGGTACGGTGGCGCCGGGTAACTCCATCGGCACCCTGAACGTGGCCGGGGACGTGACGTTCGCGCCGGGTTCGACCTACGCCGTAGAACTGTCGCCAACCAGCAGCGATCAGATCATCGCCACTGGCAAAGCGGTCATTGAAGGCGCCACGGTGAGCATGTCACTGGAAAACAGCCCGACACTGCTGACCACCAACGAGGTGCAGAGCCTGCTCGGCACGCGCTACAACATCCTACAGGCGGCGGGCGGCATTGAAGGGCGCTTCGGTCAGGTGTTGCCGGATTACGCCTTTCTCGGCGGCACGCTGGCGTACTCGGCCGATGGCATCCAGTTGGCGGTCGGGCGTAACGACGCCTCGTTCGCCAGCGTCGGTCTGACGCCAAACCAGCGTGCCGTCGGTGCGGCGGCTGAACGTCTGGGCGCGGGCAATGCGCTGTTCGAAACGCTGTTGCTGTCGCCGAATGCGGCGTCGGCGCAGCAAGCCTTCCAGCAACTGTCCGGCGAAATCCATCCGGCCATTGGCACGATGCTGATCAACGACAGCCGTTACCTGCGCGAAGCCGTGGGCGAGCGTCTGCGTGAGCGTGACCTGTTCAACGCCGGCGCACCGACTGACGATCGCAGCAACGCCTGGGTCAAGGTGCTGGGTTCGTGGGGCAAGAGCGATGGCGGGCATGACAATGCCGACTCCAACAGCTCTATCGGAGGCTTGCTGGCCGGTGTCGATGGCTTGATCGCTGAAGATACCCGTCTGGGTTTCGTGACCGGTTACAGCGACAGCTCGTTGAGCATGGGCAGCGGCACGCATTCGTCGGCGTCGGTCGACAGCTACCACTTGGGTGCGTACCTGGGGCATCAGATCGATGCGCTGCGTCTGACCGTCGGCGGCGCCTATAGCTGGCACCGTGTCGACGTCAAACGTGACCTGCAGTTCGGGGACGTGAGCGGTAAACAAAAGACCAAGCACGATGCCGCAACCACTCAAGTGTTCACCGAGGCCGCTTATGATCTGGGCCTGCAACCGATGAATCTGGAGCCGTTCGCCAATCTGTCCTATGTGCACCTGAACACCGAGAGCTTCAGCGAAAAAGGTGACGCGGCAGCGCTGAAGGGCGGTGAGGACAATCGCGATGTGGTGCTGTCGACCCTCGGCGTGCGCGCCAAACGCAGTTTCGTCTTGTCGGATCAGCATCAACTGGAGCTGGGCGCGAGCCTCGGCTGGCAGCACAACCTGAGCAGTGTCGATGCTGACAGCCATCTGGCCTTTGCCAACGGCAACAGCGCGTTCACCGTGCAGAGTGTGTCGATGGATCGCGACGCCGCGGTGGTCGGTGTGCGTGCGGGTCTGGCGCTCAATCGCGATGTGCGAGTGAACCTGGATTACAACGGGCTGATCGGTAACAACGAGAAAGACCACGGTGTGGGTCTGACCCTCGACTGGCAGTTCTAAAGAGTACTGGCAGTTCTAAGGCGCGCTGGCAGCTCTGCAAGGAGCTGCCAGACATTTGATGGAAGAGAGAGCACAACATGGGACTGTTCGATTATAAAAATGCCGATGGCAAAGCGTTGTACAGCGACGCCATCGCACTGACGCTGTATGCCTACACGCCGACCGGCAAGCCTCTGCCGGCCACCGCTTGGGCGCCGCTCACGGCCACCGCGCTGGGTTATCAGGGCAAGGTCGGGCCGCAGGGCACGTTCTTCGGCGAGAAGGATGGTTTCACCAGCGCTGAGGCCGAAGTACTCGGCAAATACGACGCCGCCGGCAAACTGATCGGCATCGGCGTGGCCTTTCGTGGCACTGGCGGGCTGGGTTACAGCGACACCTTCGGCGACCTGAAAAACAACCTGCTGGCCGCCATCGGGCCGTCGGATTACGCGAGCAACTACGCGAAAAACGCCTTCGACAATTTGCTCAAGGCTGTCGCGGCATTCGCCATTGCCAACGGCATCGCCGCCAAGGACGTCCTGCTCAGTGGCCACAGCCTCGGCGGGCTCGGGGTCAACAGCGTCGCCGAGCTGAGCGCAAGCAACTGGGGCGGCTTTTTCAAGGACGCCAACTACATCACCTTCGCCTCGCCAACCCAGAGCAGCACCGGCAATAACGTGCTGAACATCGGCTTCGAGAATGACCCGGTGTTCCGTGTGCTCGACGGCACCACGTTCAGCACAGCCTCAATGGGCAAGCACGACAAGCCCCACGATTCGACGACCGACAACATCGTCAACTTCAACGATAACTACGCCTCCACCGCGCAGAACCTGGTGCCGTTCAGCATCATCAACCCACTGAACTGGTCGGCCCACAGCTCGCTGGGGTATGCCGATGGCCTGAATCGGGTCATCGACTCGACGTTCTATAACCTGACGCATAAAGACTCGACGATCATTGTTTCCAACCTGGAAGAGGCTTCTCGAGGCAAGACCTGGGTCGAGGATCTGGGCCGTAGCGGCGAGCCGCACACCGGCAGCACGTTCATTATCGGCACTCAGAGCAACGACTGGCTCAAGGGTGGCGCGGGCAACGACTTCCTTGAAGGTCTGGGCGGCGATGACCGTTTCCGTGATGACGGCGGCTACAACATTCTGCTCGGTGGCCAGGGCCACAACACCTTCGAACTGCAGAAACCGCTGCAAAACTTCAGCTTCGCCAACGACGGTGACGGCACGCTGTATGTGCGCGATGCCTACGGCGGTATCAGCATGACCCGCGACATCGGCGCCTTGGTGAGCAAGGAGTCGGGTTCGTGGTGGGGCAGCAAGGAAATCACCTGGGGCGTTACGGCCAAGGGCTTGACCAATGGCAATGAGCTGACCCAGTACAACCATTCGCTCAACGGCGATGGCTACGGCAATGCGCTGCACGCCACGGCTGACGGTGACTGGTTGTTCGGCCTCGGTGGCGACGACAAGCTGATCAGCGACAAGGGCCATGTGACCTTCGTCGGTGGCGCCGGCAATGATGTGATGACCGCCGTGGGTGGTAACAACACGTTCCTGTTCAGCGGCGCGTTCGGTTTCGATGCCATCAACGGTTATCAGGGCAGCGACAAACTGGTGTTCATGGGCGTCGAAGGCGCGGGGCAGGGCTACGACTACAGGCAGCACGCGTCGCAGACCGGCAACGACACCGTGCTGAAGATTGGCGACTATGCCGTGACCCTGATCGGGGTGGGAGTGGCTAACCTGTCGGACTCGGCGTTCGTGTTCGCCTAAGCAACGACTCCCCCTGTAGGAGCTGCCGAAGGCTGCGATCTTTTGATTTTGTTTTTTAAGGTCAAAAGATCGCAGCCTCGTTTCACTCGACAGCTCCTACAAAGGGTGATGTGCAAGTAGTACTGAAATGCTCCGGGGCGTCCCCGTGGGGCGCCCTGGCTGTGAGCTATCTCTAACAATTCCAACAAGAGAGAGGCAATGGCAATGGGTGTGTATGACTACAAGAACTTCGGCACAGCCGATTCCAAGGCGTTGTTCAGCGATGCCATGGCGATCACGCTGTATTCCTACCACAACCTCGACAACGGTTTCGCCACGGGGTATCAGCACAACGGTTTCGGCCTCGGCCTGCCCGCCACGCTGGTCACGGCGCTGCTCGGCGGCACCGATTCGCAAGGGGTGATCCCCGGTATTGCGTGGAACCCCGACTCGGAAAAACTCGCCCTCGACGCGGTAAAAAAGGCCGGATGGACGCCCATCACCGCCGCGCAATTGGGCTACGACGGCAAGACCGATGCCCGCGGCACCTTCTTCGGCGAGAAGGCCGGTTACACCACCGCGCAAGTGGAAATCCTCGGCAAGTACGACGCCCAGGGCCATCTCACGGAACTGGGCATTGCCTTTCGCGGCACCAGCGGTCCGCGGGAAAACCTGATCCTCGACTCCATCGGCGACGTGATCAACGACCTGCTCGCCGCCTTCGGTCCCAAGGACTACGCGAAGAATTACGTCGGTGAAGCCTTCGGCAATCTGCTCAATGATGTGGTGGCGTTTGCCAGGGCCAACGGCCTCAGCGGCAAGGACGTGCTGGTCAGCGGCCACAGCCTCGGCGGCCTGGCGGTCAACAGCATGGCGGATCTGAGTGGCGGCAAGTGGGGTGGCTTCTTTGCCGATTCCAACTACATCGCCTACGCCTCGCCAACCCAAAGCGGTACCGACAAAGTGCTCAACGTCGGCTACGAAAACGACCCGGTGTTCCGCGCCCTCGACGGCTCGGCCTTCACCGGCGCCTCCGTCGGCGTGCACGATGCGCCCAAGGTATCGGCCACCGACAATATCGTCAGCTTCAACGATCACTACGCCTCGACCGCGTGGAATCTGCTGCCGTACTCGATCCTTAATATTCCCACGTGGATCTCGCACCTGCCGACCGCGTATGGCGACGGCATGAACCGGGTCATCGACTCAAAATTCTACGACCTCACCAGCCGCGACTCGACGATAATTGTCGCCAACCTGTCCGACCCGGCGCGGGCTAACACTTGGGTGCAGGACCTCAACCGCAACGCTGAAACCCACAAGGGCAGCACGTTCATCATCGGCAGCGACGCCAACGACCTGATCCAGGGCGGCAACGGCAACGACTATCTGGAAGGTCGCGCCGGCAATGACACTTTCCGCGACAGCGGCGGCTACAACGTCATCCTGGGCGGGCAGGGCAGCAACACCCTCGACCTGCAAAGCGCGGTGAAGAACTTCGACTTCGCCAACGACGGCGCCGGCAATCTGTACGTGCGCGATGCCAACGGCGGGATCAGCATTACCCGCGACATCGGCAGCATCATTAGCAAAGAACCGGGGTTTCTCTGGGGCCTGTTCAAGGATGATGTGACCCACAGCGTCACGGCCAGCGGCTTGAAGGTCGGCAACAACGTCACGGCGTACGAGTCCAGTGTCAAAGGCACCAACAGCGCTGACACGCTGAAGGCGCATGCCGGTGGCGACTGGTTGTTCGGGCTGGATGGCAACGATCACCTGATCGGCGGCTCGGGTAATGACGTGTTTGTCGGCGGCGCCGGTAACGACCTGATGGAGTCGGGGGGCGGGGCGGACACGTTCCTGTTCAATGGTGCGTTCGGGCAGGACCGGGTGGTCGGGTTTACCGCCAACGACAAACTGGTGTTTCTCGGTGTGCAGGGTGTGTTGCCGGCGGAAGACTTCCGTGCCCATGCCGCCACTGTCGGCCAGGATACGGTGCTGACGTTTGGCAACGATTCGGTGACGTTGGTCGGGGTATCGCTGAACACTCTGAGTGCTGACGGTATTGTGATCGCCTGAGGTTGATGGGGTGCCGGTAAGGGCCCTTTCGCGAGCAAGCTCGCTCCCACAGGGATTTGTGAACGACACAGATCCACTGTGGGAGCGAGCTTGCTCGCGAAGAACGATAACGCGGTATCAAAAGTGACTCGGCAACCACTCTCTGACTCAAACCCCTGCGAAAACAGGAAATGCGGCCTAAAGCCAGCACGTGCGCACACGTTCTATTGCTAGCCGCCATTGAGTACAGGAGATTCAAACGTGAAAGGTTTCAAGGGGTATGTCGGGTTCGTCGCACTGGCGCTGTGTTCGGCCAATGCTTGTGCCGATCTGCCTCAAAGCTCGATTCTGAGCCGTTACGGCATCACCACCGATCAATTGCCGAGCCCGCCGAAAACCGACGCGGTCGAACCGGTTGAAGAAAAGAGCCGCTTTCAGATTCAGCCCGAACAACCGTTCGTGACCCTGCGCCTGGGTGACGGTAAACAGCCGCAAATCACCGGCAATCTGAGCATTGATCGCATGGCGCAACAGGATCTGGAACGCTGCCGGCGCTTGCAGGGTGAAGTGGTCAAGCGGGGCGGCACGTACATGCCCTGCGACGGCAGCCTTCCGGGCCTGCCGGCCTTCGAATAGCACGAAACTGCCCTGATACTGATCGTTCCCACGCAGAGCGTGGGAACGAGCGAAACCTAGTCTTCTTCGCGCACGGTCGCTACTTCATCAGCGCGGACCTTCACCTTGGCCCCGGAAATATCTTCGAACTCATAGAAACCGTCCTTGGTTTTGGTCTTCGGCATGTCCTTGGTCAGATACTGCGTGCCGTTCTGCAGAGTCACCACTGTCGGGGTCGAGCAACCGGCCAGTGCCAGCGCGGCAACGACGGCGAAAGGGATGCCCAGTGATTTGATTTTCATACCCACCTCTAAATCCTCATTCGATGTGATGCCGAGCATTGTCGGCCCTCTAACGCGGTTGGTGCCATCCCCGGGGGAAAAGTTCGATGGCCCGGCAAAAAAATGCCATTGATCATTTTCCGTTTGCGCCGGGCAGGGCACAGCTGGTATCTGTACGCATAACCAGTACTCGTTTGCCATGGCCCAGAATTTCCGTGACTGCCAATCCCCTCGACGACCCGTTCTATTACCTCAACAACTTCCGGCAAGTGCTTGATTGGCTTGAGCTTCGCTATGCCGACGTGATGAGCGAAACGGAGCACGCGTTCATCCGCGACTTCAAGGCCTTGCCCCGTGCGTCGCAGGGTTTGCTGGTGCGGATGGTCATGCGCAAGGGCGTGCACTTTCGTGCAGGCAAACTCAATTACGCTGAAATCGGTGACATCGCCGAGGCCGCGCAACCCTTGCTGGACCATGGCTGGATCGATGAACACGCGCCGCTGACCCTCGCCGAGTTGTTCGACGTGTTGCTCAAAGCCGAGCTTGTGCAAGCCTTCGGCGCCGCCATCGAACAGCCCAAGGGGCGCAAGGATGACTGGCTGCCGCTGCTGCTCGAGCAGTTCAACGAACCGCGCAGCCTGCGCGACTGGGCGCCAATGCTCGATGATCGATTGTTCAGCCTGACCATCATGGACCTGTGCGACCGCTTGCGTCTGATGTTCTTCGGCAACCTCTATCAGGACTGGTCGGAATTCGTTCTCGCCGACCTTGGCATCTTCACCTATGAAAAAGTCGAGTTCTGCGCAGACTCGCGAGGCCTGCGCAGCCGCGAAGACGTCGACGCCTGCCTGTTCCTGCACGATTGCCAATTACGCTTCGAAGCCGGCGAGCCGCTGCAAACCATCGTCGCGCAAGTCAATTCGCTGCACTTCGACAACCCGTGGCTGCAACGTCGGCGCGGCAAGGTACTGTTCCAGATCGGCCAGTATTGCGAACGCCTCGGTGAGTTTGCCCTGGCCCTGAGCATTTACCGCGACTGCACCTATCCCGGCGCCCGGTTGCGCATGATTCGCGTGCTGGAGCGCAGCGGCGAATACCCGTTGGCGCTGGAACTTGCCACGCTGGCAGAACAGGCACCGGAAAGCGCCGCCGAGCAACAGGGCCTACAGCGGATTCTGCCAAGAGTACGGCGCAAACTCGGCGGCCCGCCGCTCAAACGTGCAGCGGCCAGACCGGTCAAGCGTCTGGACCTGCAATTGCCCCGCAGCGATCCCGCGTTGTCCGTGGAGTTTTACGTGCAGGCGCATCTGCACGATGACGATGGCCCGGTGCATTACGTGGAGAACAGCCTGATCAACTCGCTGTTCGGCCTGTTGTGCTGGCCGGCGATTTTCGCGCCATTGCCCGGCGCGTTCTTTCACCCTTTCCAGCGTGGCCCGGTGGACCTGCTCAACGAAGACTTTCAGCAACGCCGCGCCGAGCTGTTTCAGGCGTGCCTGAGCGAACTCGACGACGGTCGCTATGCTGCGACCATTCGCCAGCGATTCGTCGACAAATGGGGCATCCAGTCGCCGTTCGTGTTCTGGGGCGCGGTGAATGAACAATTGCTCGAACAGGCGTTGGCCTGTCTGCCGGCCGAACACCTCAAGCACTGGTTCAACCGTTTGCTGCTCGACATCAAGGCCAACCGCGCCGGCATGCCTGACCTGATCCAGTTCTGGCCGCAGCACAAAACCTACCGGATGATCGAGGTCAAAGGCCCCGGCGATCGCCTGCAGGACAACCAACTGCGCTGGCTGGAGTTCTGCCACCAACACCAGATGCCGGTGGCCGTGTGTTACGTGCAATGGGCGGAGCAAAGCGCTTGAGCTATAGCATTGCCGTGCGCGCACTGTGCGAGTTCACCGCCAAGACCGGCGACCTCGACCTGCGCTTCACACCGTCACCCACGGCGCTGGAAGGCATCGCCGGCCACCGCACCGTGGCCTCACGGCGCAGCGAAAAGTATCAAAGTGAAGTCGCGCTGGAAGGCGAGTTCCGGCAATTGAAGGTCAAGGGCAGGGCGGACGGCTACGACCCGGCGCAAACCTGCCTGGAAGAAGTTAAAACCTACCGTGGCGATTTGAGCAAACAACCGGCAAATCACCGCCAGTTGCACTGGGCACAGGCGAAGATCTACGGCTGGTTGATGTGCCGCAAACTCGAACTTGAACAGATCAATCTGGCGCTGGTGTATTTCGATATCGTCAGCGAGAAAGAGACCTGTCTGGTCGAAGCCTTCAGCGCCAACACACTCAAGGCCTTTTTCGAGCAGCAATGCACGCTGTTCCTGCAATGGGCTGAGCAGGAAATGGCCCACCGTGAGGCGCGCAATCTCGCCGCACAACAATTGGCGTTTCCCCATGCCGATTTTCGTCCCGGTCAGCGGCATCTGGCCGAGTCGGTGTTCAAGGCCGTCAGCACCGGGCGCTGTCTGATGGCCCAGGCGCCGACCGGCATCGGCAAAACCCTTGGCACGCTGTTCCCGATGCTCAAAGCGCTGGCGCCGCAGCAACTGGACAAGGTGTTCTTCCTCACCGCCAAGACACCGGGACGCAAGCTGGCGCTGGATGCCAGCCAGGTGTTGTTCGAGCAGTCGCCAGCCTTGCCCTTGCGGGTGCTGGAAATGGTCGCCCGGGACAAGGCCTGCGAACACCCGGACAAAGCCTGCCACGGTGAATCCTGTCCGCTGGCGCAAGGCTTTTATGATCGCCTGCCAGCCGCGCGTGAGGCAGCCAGTCGAATCCGCTTGCTCGATCAGGCGGCCATGCGCGAGGTCGCCGCGCAGCACGCGGTGTGCCCGTATTACCTCAGCCAGGAGATGGCGCGTTGGGTGGACGTGGTGATCGCCGACTACAACTATTACTTCGACTTCAGCGCTCTGTTGTTCGGGCTTGCCCAGCTCAACCAATGGAAAGTCGCGGTGCTGGCGGACGAGGCGCACAACCTCGTCGAGCGCGGCCGGCAGATGTACAGCGCCAGTCTTGATCAATTCACCCTGGGCAGCGTGCGCAAAACCGCGCCCCCGGCGCTGAAAAACGTCCTGCAACGGATCAACCGTGAATGGAATGCGCTGCACGCGCCGCAATTGGCGGCGTATCAGGCGTACGACAAGGCGCCGGAAAAACTCCTGCAAGCGATCTCGTTGTGTTGCGCGGCCATTGGCGATTACCTCAATGACCACCCGCAGGGGCTCGACAGCGCCTTGCAGAACTTTTATTTTGAGCTGCTGCAATTCGGCCGGGTGGCCGAGCTGTACGACGCGCATTACCTGTTCGACATCAGCAAGCGTGATCTCGACCGTAAAAAGCCGCTGTCGCAGTTGTGTCTGCGCAATGTGGTGCCGGCCGCATTCATCGGCCCGCGCCTGAAAGCGGCGCGCAGCAGCGTGCTGTTTTCCGCGACCCTAAGTCCGCGTCACTATTACGCCGATTTGCTCGGCACGCCCGCCGACACCGTGTGGATCGACGTCGAGTCGCCGTTTTGCGCCGAGCAGTTACAGGTGCAGATCGTCAGCCGCATCTCGACGCGCTTCAACCATAGGCAGGCCTCACTGGAACCGATCGTCGAGCTGATCGCGCGGCAGTTCAGCGAGCGCCCTGGCAACTATCTCGCGTTTTTCAGCAGCTTCGATTACCTGCAACAAGTGGCGTCTTTGCTGGCTGAGCGCTATCCGCACATCACCCTCTGGCAGCAATCGCGGGGGATGCTCGAAGGGGCGCGGCAGGCTTTTCTCGATCAGTTCACCGTACACAGCCAGGGCATCGGCTTTGCCGTCCTCGGCGGTGCGTTCGGCGAAGGCATCGATTTGCCCGGTGCGCGCCTGATCGGCGCGTTCATTGCCACACTGGGGCTGGCGCAGTTCAATCCGGTCAACGAACAACTCAAATACCGCATGGCGGCCATCTTCGGTGCCGGTTACGACTACACCTATCTGTACCCCGGCGTGCAGAAAGTGGTGCAGGCCGCCGGGCGAGTCATCCGTACCCGCGAGGATCGCGGCGTGGTGATGCTGATTGATGATCGCTTTGCCGAGAGCCGGATCAAACAACTGCTGCCGCGCTGGTGGGCAATCAATCATGAGACGGCCGCTTCCCAATTCGCCGGATTACCGCATACTTCTGCTCATGACAATGGCTGGTGAGTGTGATGAGCGAGAAAAACAAGACCGCGGCGATCGAAGAGATGCGTTTTCGTCTGCTGATCGATGCGGTGGTCGACTATGCGATCTACATGATCGATCCCGACGGCATCATCACCAGTTGGAACTCCGGCGCCAAACGCTTCAAGGGTTATGAGGAAGCGGAAATCCTCGGTGAACATTTTTCGCGGTTCTATACCGCCGAGGATCGCGCCGCCGGTCTGCCGCAACGCGCGCTCGATACCGCGATCCGCGAAGGGCGCTTCGAAGGCGAGGGCTGGCGGGTGCGCAAGGACGGCACCAATTTCTGGTCGCACGTGGTGATCGATCCGATCATTGATCCCAACGGCAAGTTGCTCGGTTACGCCAAGATCACCCGCGACCTGACCGACCGCAAAATGGCCGAAGAAACCCTCAAGCAAAGCGAGCAGCAGTTCCGTCTGTTGGTGCAGGGCGTTACCGATTACGCGATCTACATGCTCAGCCCCGAAGGCCGGGTCAGCAACTGGAACCAGGGCGCCCAGCGGATCAAGGGTTATCTGCCGGAAGAAATCATCGGGCAGCACTTTTCGATTTTCTATACCCCTGAAGACCGTGAACTCGGCGAGCCGCAACGGGCGCTGGAAATCGCCACCCGCGTGGGCCGCTTTGAAAACAAGAGCTGGCGCATGCGCAAGGACGGCACGCGGTTTCTGGCCCATGTGGTGGTCGATGCGATTCGAGGCGATACCGGCACCTTGCTCGGCTTTGCCAAGATTACCCGTGACATCACCGAAGCCCACCAGGCGCAGCTAGCCCTGGAGAAGACCCGTGAAGCGCTGTTCCAGGCGCAGAAGATGCAGGCCATCGGTCAGCTCAGCGGCGGCATCGCCCATGACTTCAATAATCTGCTGACGGTGATTCTCGGTAATCTGGAAATCGTGCAAAAACGCCTCGGTGACGATGCGAAAGTCAGCCGCCTGCTGGAAAACGCCACCCAGGGCGCACTGCGCGGCGTGTCACTGACCCAGCGCATGCTGGCGTTCGCCCGCCGTCAGGAATTGAAGACCGAGTCGGTCGATATCGCGCAACTGGTTCAGGGCATCACGGGTTTGCTGCGCAGCTCCCTCGGGCCGGGCATCCGTATCGATACGCGGTTCCCCGCAGATCTGGAGCCGGTGCTGGCGGACACCAATCAGCTGGAACTGGCCTTGCTCAACCTGGCGACCAACGCCCGCGACGCCATGCCCGACGGCGGTACGGTGATCATCTGCGCTGAACCGCAAGTGGTGCTTGAACTCAGTCATTCGGATCTGCCAGCAGGGCGTTATATCTGCCTCAGCGTGATCGACAGCGGGGAGGGCATGGATGCGCATACCCTGGCCTCGGCCAGAGATCCGTTTTTCACCACCAAAGGCCTGGGCAAGGGCACCGGGTTGGGCTTGTCGATGGTCCACGGTTTTATCGAACAACTCGGGGGCCGCTTCATTCTCAAGAGCGAAAAGGCCCATGGCACCACGGCTGAACTGTGGATTCCGGTGGCCGTCGAGGGCATGGTCAACAAGCCGCTGCCTCTGCCCGCCGCGCCGGTGGTGGTGCCAAGACTCAGCGTGCTGGTGGTGGACGACGATTCGCTGGTGTTGACCAGCACCAGCCTGCTCCTCGAAGACCTTGGCCATCGGGTGATCGGTGCGACGTCCGGTGCACAGGCGCTGGCGCTGTTCGATCAGGGTGAAGTCGTCGACCTGATGATCACCGACATGGCCATGCCGCAGATGACTGGCGCGCAACTGGCCCACGCGGTGCGCCTGCTCAAACCGGATCTGCCGATCATCCTCGCCACCGGTTACGCCGAACGCCTGGAAGGCTTTGCCGCACAACTGCCACGTCTGCCCAAGCCGTTCACGCAAATGAATCTGGTGGCGATCATTGCGCAATCGATGAACTGAGGCGCCGGTCAATCCGGCTGAACTTGCGCGGCAACGGGGGCTTCTAAAGGCTTTCCCCACCCCGGAGCGTGCATCTTTTGCCTCGCATACTGACTGAGCCCACCGCTGAAGAAAGCCTGACCGAACATGACGCGAAAATGTTCGGCTCACCCAAGGAACGGCTGGATTTCTATCGCCGGGAGATCCAGTACGAAACCAGCATCCTCGCCAACCGCACCGATGCCTATCTGGCGGCGCAATCGTTTCTGGTGATCGCCTTTGCGTCCTGCATGGCCAACCTCAACCCAGAGTGGGGCAAGTTGTTCACGCTGGTGGTGCCACCGTTTCTGGCGCTGCTCGGGTTGCTTAGCTCGCTGAACGCCTGGCCGGGGATTCGTGCGGCGTACGACATCATCGATCATTGGCATTTCAAGCAGAGCCATTTGCTGCACAGCGAGCCGTTGATGGGCCTGGCGTACGACGAATCGCCGCTGTTCAGCGAGATGGAGTCGAGCCACAAGGGCTATCGCAAGTCGCTGCTGTTTTCGCTGCGCACGCCTTGGATCTTTGCGACGTTCTGGGTGTTACTGGGGAGTTATGCAGTGTTTATTCAGGTGACCAATCCGGGCGGGTGACGGCAGGTATGGAAAAGCCCGGCTTGTGTAGTCGGGCTTTTTTATTCGTCTGGATGGCTGCGGTGCACATTAGATCGATCCCCCTCACCTGATCTGGCTTAATGATTCTGGACACCCCTGAAGGGCGTAATCTACGCCCAACGACGAGGTGTAATTTTGACTAGACGGTACTTTTCGACAGATTTCAAACGGGACGCGGCTTGCTTGGTACTGGATAAAGATTATTCAGTAAGTGAGGCCTGCGAAGCGATGGGGGTGGGCCCGACCGCTCTGCGCCGCTGGGTTGAGCAGTTGCGCCAGGAGCGCAACGGCAAGACGCCCGAAAGATCCAAGGCCATGACACCCGATCAACAACGCATTCAGGAACTGGAAGCAAAAATCCGACGGATTGAGCGTGAGAAAGAAATCTTAAAAAAGGCTACAGCTCTCTTGATGTCGGATTCCCTCGATCGATAAGGCTGGTCGAGGAGTTAAGCGAGCAATATCCAAGAACCGAGTTGTGTGGTGTGTTTGGAATCAACCGCAGCAGTTTTTACGACCGGTTGAAACAGGGCACAAAAGTTGATGTTGAACGCGATCGCCTCAAGATCAAGGCTGTTGAACTGCATCAGCAAAGTCGCGGTTCGATGGGCGCGCGAGGCCTGTCAGAGGCGTTGCGTAACGAAAAGGAGTCTGTAGGTCGCTACATGGCTCGTAGCCTGATGCGCGAAATTGGATTAAAGAGCCAGCAACGGCGCAGGCATCGTTACAAACCCAGCGGCGCGGAGGCTCAATACGCCCCTAACCATTTGGAGCGTAAATTCAACGTCGAGGCGCCCAATCAAGTGTGGTGTGGCGACGTGACTTACATCTGGGCGGGTACTTACTGGGTTTATCTGGCTGCGGTACTTGATCTGCATGCCCGACGCATCGTCGGCTGGGCGATGTCCCGAAGCCCGGATTCAGCACTAACCTGTCAAGCCTTGAAGGTGGCTTTCGAGTCGCGAGGACGGCCTGAAAACTTAATGTTCCATTCGGATCAGGGCTGTCATTACAGCAGCAAAATGTTCCGTGAAACGTTGTCGGACATGCGGATAAAACAAAGCATGA